>NZ_BAAGVR010000028.1:0-1098598 GCF_054780775.1 Larkinella ripae | reverse complement strand
AGGTAATGGATACAGCCTTACGTTTCAACCCCCCAGCCCCCAAATCGCCCCCACCACGGCCACCAGCAGCAGGGGGAAGATCCAGAACTGCGTTGCATTCAGCCAATCAAGCAGCTTCTTCATTGTCATCAAGATTAAGTGGTTTAAATTTCTTCGCCAGGCGCTGCGGCTGCACCCTGGCGTAATGCTTCAGGCTTTTCAGATCACGCTGCCCCAGCATCGACGCTACATCAATGGGATCAAAGTCCAACTCGTTCAGCGTCCGGTTCGCAAAGGTTTTCCGGCCGATCTTGGTTGTCAGGTGTACCGGGATCCCGGTCAGCACCGATAACATTTTTAAGTAGCCGTTTCGTTTCTGGTTAGGCCGCTTGGGCAAATTGCCGATGCCCCCGTATTTTTTTAGGATCGACAGGCCAATGGGATCCAGCGGCACCCTGAATTTTTCCCCGGTTTTCTGGCGTTTACCGAACACCCAAACCCCGTATTCATCTTCGATCAATTTGTATTCCTGGCGTTTATAGTCTCCGTCGTGCATCCCGGTTACGCAGGTAAACAAAAGCGCGTCGCGTTCCTGATCCATTATTTTAGCCAGCATCGGTGTAAGTTTACCCTCGGCAATAAGCTTATAGGGGTCAAAATGAAACAGGATCCTTAGATGGTCTTCTTCCAAGTGCGTCGTGTCGGGCCGGACATCCTTGCCGGTAATGATGTAATCGCTGATGGTATTGTCCCTGATTAACTTTCGGCGCCGGGCCCAGATGAAAGCCTGCTTCATGGCTTGCAGGTGTTTGGCTGCGTGGGTGATTTTAAAGCCTTTAGCCCCTGTTAAATAGATTCTTAGTTCATCCATCCAGCCCCCGTCAAAATCCTTGGCCTGAACATCGCGCCGGGTGGATTGCAGAAAGTCTTTGATGTTGCCCACGTAGTTGGAACGTATATCGTAGCTGGCTTGTGAAATTTCTTTGCCGAACAGGCGCCGGAGCTCGTAATCGATCCAGGCGGATAGCACTTCACGGACCCGAACCCCCGCCTTGATGGAGTAGCCGTTCTGTTTCTCCTGAAAGTTTCGCTTGACATCGTAACAGGTAATATCAGACACCGGGCCGCCCTCCGCCTTGGTCATTGATACCAGCAGCATATGCACCGAATGCAGGGCCGAGCGCATATCGTTGATGCGGGCATTGTCCAGCATCTCACGGCCGTAATCCTTGTCTTTCCGCTTAATCTTCTCACTATCAGTACCCCATTCCGATTTCCAGCAGGCCGCCTTGGTACTGCCAACCTCACAACGCTCACCGTTGATAGTGATCCGGCAGGAGATCGAACCAAAGACATCGGAGCGGGACAGGTAAGGGGGAACGGGCGGCTGACTCTCTGACTTTCGAAACCAGAATAAAACATCCATGCGGTAAAACAAATTTTCCATAATGGTAGGGGACAGGATGATCGGGGTCCCAACATACCAAAATAGTATAATATAAGTCAAATATATTATGATAAAAAAACAGAGTATTTATTCTGAGTAATCCTTACGTAACCGTTAGCATAACGCCGTTGCCGAATCCGAAATCTGGGGTGCGGTTACGTCAGGGATGATCAGCAGGGGGCAGAAACGCAAAAAACCGCCTTAGTGGGCGGTTTACGCGGTCTAAACAACAACATAGCAGAGAGGAAGGGATTCGAACCCTCGATACGCTTGAGACGTATACACACTTTCCAGGCGTGCTCCTTCAACCACTCGGACACCTCTCTGGGTTGAAACGGGATGCAAAGATGTCGGTAATTCCTGATAATTACAATCCGATCAGGAAGTTCATCGACTCATTTCGCCACAAAGCGGTTCAATAAGCCGTTTTTTCAACAACGCCGGGTGGGGTTCGTTAACCAGCAGAAACATCAGTTTCGTCACAGCGGCCTCCACCGTGATATCGCTGCCACTCAATACCCCAATGGCACCCAGTTGTTTACTGGTTTGGTATTGCCCCTGCTTCACCCGGCCGCCGTCACACTGGGAAACGTTGAAAATGACCAGCCCGCGCTCGGTGGCGCTCAGTAGGGCGTTCAGAAACCAGGATTCCGTTGGCGCATTGCCCGCTCCGTAACTTTCCAGCACCAGGCCGCGCAAACCCGGAATGCCCAGAACGGCACGAATAACCGACTGATTGATGCCTGGAAACAACGGCAGAACGATCACCTGCGTATCCATTTCTTTGTGCACAATCAGTTGCGAGTCGGCCGTAAACGAACGGATGAAGGGCGTATTGTATTCTATATTGACCCCGGCCATCGCCAGATGCGGGTAATTTTCGGAGTGAAAAGCGTTGAAATGAACGCTTTCTTTCTTCTTGGCACGATTGCCGCGAAGTAACAGCGAGTTAAAATAAATACAAACTTCTGGCACCAGCGGTCGGCCATTTTCCTGAGCAGCTGCAATTTCCATCGCAGTAATGAAATTCTCGCGGGCGTCCGAGCGGGCCACGCCAATCGGCAGCTGCGCCCCGGTCAAAATCACGGGTTTATTCAGTCCCTCCAGTAAAAAACTGAGCGCCGAAGCCGTGTAGGCCATGGTATCGGTACCGTGCAGAATCACAAAACTGTCGTAGGCTGCGTAATTTTCCCCAATGATTTTACTCAACTGAATCCAGTTCGCCGGTTTCATGTTTGAGGAATCCAGCAATTCATTCAGAACAATCACCGTCAATGCAAAATCCAAACGCCGGATTTCAGGAACGCGATCCAGCACCTGTTCAAAATCAAAGGGCACCAACTGGTCGTTCGTTCGATCATAGACCATGCCCAGCGTTCCACCGGTGTAAATAACAAGCACCGAGGTCCGCGACTGGCCGGGCAAAACCGGGTTGATGTGAATGGTTCGGTACATGGTTAGCGGTTTAAAAGCTGTTGGGCGGTTTTTGTCGTTTGTTCAGCCACGTGTTCAAGGGAGACGTGCTTCAGGTCGGCCACCCGCTGGGCAATCAGGTTCAGGTAAGCCGGTTCATTGCGTTTCCCGCGGTACGGAACCGGAGCCAGGTAAGGCGCGTCGGTTTCGAGCACCAGGTGGGCAAGGTCAACGCGGGGCAACACCTGATCCAAGCCGCCATTTTTGAAGGTCGAAACGCCCCCAATGCCCAGCTTGAACCCCAGGTCGATGGCGCGATGAGCCTCGTCAACCGTGCCGACAAAACAGTGGAAAATGCCGGTCAGATTCGGTAATGCGAGCTTTTCGATGAGGTTGGCCGCTTCCGTAAAAGCATTTCGATTGCCATCTTTCGAAGACCGGCTGTGGATGGAAACCGGCAGCTTACGCTGGGAAGCCCACTGCAACTGAATGGTAAAAGCGTCAACCTGACGGTCGATATGGGTTAGGTCCCAGTAAAAATCCAGGCCAATTTCGCCAATGGCAAAAAAAGGATACCGGTTCAGCCAGCTTTCGACGGTGGCCAGTTCGTCCTCCACGGTTTCGCAAACATAGCACGGATGCAGACCCATCATCGGCAAACAGCGCTCCGGATAGGTTTCGGCCAGTGCCATCATGCCCCCGATGGTTTCGTTCGCACAATTTGGCATCCAGATTTGGGTAATACCCTGCGTTGCGGCTGCGCGTAGCATGGCTTCCGGGTCGTCGAACTGCGGGTCGTAAATATGAGCGTGGGTGTCAATCATGAATAGGTTCGGCCTTTCCAGACCACTTGAGTCGGTAACAAATAGTAAACAAACGAAATAAAATAACCCATGTGCAGGTAAAATTCAAACCCCACCAGATACGGTACCAAATCCCACCGGCGAAACCGGTTCAGAATCCAGAGCAACTGGACCGTCTGAATCCCCCATTTAATACCCCAGATGGTTGCCGCCAGCGCTGGATTGCCGAATGCGAGGACGATAAGAACCGGGTAAAATAGCAATTGAAGCAGAAACAGAAACACAAAATAAACCGGTAATTGCAGCGCACCCACCATCCAGCGTTTTCGTTGCTGTAGCCACGTTTTCCAATTTGGTAACGGTTGGGTCGTTGCCAGGACGATCGGATCGAAGCGATGGGCGAAGCTGAACCCCTGATGAATTATCTCGTTGAACAGCTGATAATCTTCCACCACCGAAAACGGCAGGTTTTCGTACCCGCCCACCGCGTCATAAGCCGTCCGGCGCACCGCCATGTTGTTGCCCATCGCCGTGACCGGAATCTTCCAATTAGTGAATTGCTTGATTAGGAATTGCCCGTAAAACCAATCCACGGCCTGCAATTTTTGAAAGGCGGTTTTTCCCACAATCTGCGTACAGCCGGTCAGAATGCCGGTTTTTTTTCGTTCAAACGGTTCGAGCATGCCGCTGATCCAGTCGGGCGGTACTGCACAATCGGCGTCGGTAAATAGCAAAAACCGCCCCCGGGCCTGACGGGCTAGCTGCGCCAGCACATTGGCCTTCCCGGCCTGATTTCCAACTCGTTCTGAAATTGAAAACAAACGATACTGGGACTTTTCCTGAATGAAATCAGCGATCAGCCACCCGGTTTGGTCGTCTGATTGATCATTGCCGATCAATACTTCGAAGCGATCGGCCGGATAGTTGAGTCGGTCGAGGGCTTGCAGGCAGCGTACAATATTGGCTTCCTCGTTGCGGGCGGCAATCAGAATGCTGACGTCAACGCTCACGAAACCGGCGAGATTTGGGGCAGACCGTCGAATCGGTAGCCCTTTTCCGAAAAATGGGATAAAACGCGGGGTAAAACGTAATTCATCCGGGGCCAGGCTTTGAGGCTGTCGTGGAAAAGCACAATGGAACCCGGTTCGATGTGTTTCAGGGTTTTTTGCAAAATCACTTCCGGGGTCAATTCGGACGAAAAGTCGCCCGTCAGCACATCCCACATGATGACATCGTGGGTTTTCAGGATTTCGGAGCCCTGGCTGCGTTTCATCCGGCCATAGGGCGGTCGAAAAAGCCGGGTAGGGACACCTAACTGCTGTTGGCACTGGCGGAAATTTTCCAGGTAAGGTTCGTCGGCGGTTTTCCAGCCATTCAGGTGATTAAAGGTATGATTTCCAATGGAATGACCGCCCATTTTCACGGCTTGAAAAACCGCCGGATGTTTCCGGATATTGTCACCGATGCAAAAAAAAGTTGCTTTCGCCTGGTGGTTTTGCAGGGTCTCCAGGACAAATTCGGTTACTTCCGGAATCGGGCCGTCGTCGAACGTCAGGTAGATAATTTTTTCCGGCGTACGGACGCGCCACTGGTAACGCGGAAAGAGGGTTCGCAGCAGAAAGTTAGTTTTATGCAAAAACATAGCGACGGGCTGTTTGAAAGTGATTAGTGAAGCGACCGCCCTTTCCATTGAAAACCTTTTTGTTGGGCCGCCAGACCAAAAAAAACGACGTAGAAAGGATACACCATCTGCGTCAGCAGGATCCAGGGAATGATTCGTTTCTTTTTCAGAAATCCCAAAACCGACCCTAAAAATAGCCACTCCGGAACAGCTTTCAAGCTCAGCAGCCCGATAAGTTGATTACCGGAGAGGATGTTTCCAAAAAAAACGGCAACGGTTAAAGGCAGGGCCAGATTGCTGAGAAAAATAAAAACCGCCAGCAACGACGGCAATTTGCTCTGGTAGGCGCGCCATTTACTGGCCCAGCGCTTTCGTTGGTGATAGAAGGCCTGCCAGTTGGGCTGGGGGCTGGTGTGGACGATGGCATCCGGACTTTTCAGGAATCTAACACCGTTAGGGTACTTGCTGGCAATCTTGTGCAAGAGCAATTCGTCATCCCCCGACGCTACGTGGTCAATTCCTTCAAAACCCCCTACTTCATCAAAAACCCGTTTTTCGTAGGTAAGATTAGCCCCGTTGCACATCGTCGGAAAGCCCCACCACATCGTGCAGGCACCCGCTCCGATCAGGCTGCTGCTTTCAACCAGTTGAAGGTTGCCAAAAACCGTGTGGTCGGGATGGAAACTGATGGGGCCGCTGATGAGTTGCGCTCCGGTTTGTTCGTAATAGCCCGCAATGGTTTCCAGCCAGCGCGCCCCCACCCGGCAATCGCCGTCGGTAGTAACAATTAAATCACCGGTGGCGATGGCAATGCTCTGGCGAATGGCGCGTTTTTTGGGTGAGGTTGTTGGTTCGTTGGCGAGGGGTAGCGGACGCAGGGAATAAGGAACACTTTTTATCAGCGAGTGAGTGACGCTCAGCGTATGATCCGTAGAGGAGTCGTCGGCCACGATGACTTCGAAGTTGGCCGGGTCATACGTCTGGCGGGCTAAATCCTGCAACAAAAGGGGCAGGGTATGCTCTTCATTACGCACCGGAATAATTACGCTGATGGTGGGAGAATGCCCTGATCGGGAATGGGCAGACGTCTTAAAAACCGGCATTCGCCACCAGGTTAGGACCATGGTGAGTGTAAAAACCGCATACATGATTAGTATACTTAGGAGTATATAATACATTATCAATCAATTCGTTGAAAATTTCAATTTCCAGACCCAGAAAAGGCCGATTAAAACCGGGGCTAAAATATTAAACAGCCAGAGGGTCAACGTGGCCGACAGTATTTGCGGGGCCGGTACCTGCCATTGTCCAAATACCCACAGGGAAGTTGCTTCCCGCACGCCCAGATCGCTTAGCAGATTAAAGGCCGGAATGATGGTTTTGCCGAGATAAACCAGGCCGATGCCCGTGGCCATTTCACGAAACGGCAACTGAATGCCAAAAACTAGCAGCGCCAGGTAAAATTGCAGCGAGAACACCAGGTAGCGGGCTGAGGCTGCCCCGAAGGACTGAAGCAGTTCAGCAGCGGTGTAATAGGTGGCGACGGACCAGTATTTTTCCCAGCGGTGTGCCCATCGAAACCGGATGTTTGCAAAATAGTGTCGCTGCCACGCGGCCAGCAAACCCAGAAAAAGTGTTAGGATTAACGCCCAGAACAGGAGCCATTGCACCAGCGGGGCGGTTTGATTATTGTTTTGCAGCTGGACGTATAACGCCAGGGTTCCAAACAAAAGGGCCGCAAAAAACTGCATTCCGCCCGAAACCAGCGCTGCTCCGATGCCCTGCCAGCGTTGATCGGAGCGCAGTGAAAGCAGCCGGCCGGCCGTGTCGCCCAACTGAGCCGGTAAGGCAAACCCCATCGCCAGTCCGGCCAGAACACCCTGGGTCGCTTGCCGCAACGAAATCGCTTCGACGCGCCGAACCAGAATCTGCCATTTCAACGCTTCCAGCAGCCAGTTAACGGGGGTTAACGCCAGCAGAAGAAAAACCGGAAAACTGATCCAGTTGGCCGCTTGCCAATACCGCCAGACGGATTGAAAATCGTGCTGCTGGCGATTGAGCGAATACAGAATGTAGCTGATGATGAGCGTCAGAATGGCGATCTTCGACCAAAAAACGATTTTTTTAGTCGAAGATCGCGTTCTTTGAGGGACGAACCCGTTATTTTGCATAACTTAAAGCTAAAACACCGTACGACACCTCCATGCCTAATTCAGTTAATGCCTCTATTCCCGAGTCGTACGACAAAATCATTCTGGGCGTCGACCCCGGCACCCAGATTGCGGGGTATGGGGTGATCGGCATTCGGAAAGATCAGATGACCATGCTGCAATATGGTGTCATTCATCTGAGCAAATATAGCACCCACGAACTGAAACTTAAGAAACTCTTTGACCGGATGTTTCAGCTCATTGAAGAGCATTTGCCCGATGAAATGGCCATCGAAGATCCTTTTTTTGGTAAAAACGTTCAGGCCATGCTCAAATTGGGCCGGGCGCAGGGGGTTGTCATGGCGGCAGCCCTGTCGCGCAGCATTCCCATCGTCGAGTATGCTCCTCGAAAAGTCAAGCAATCGGTGACGGGTAACGGCAATGCGTCCAAAGAACAGGTGTCTCACATGGTAGGCCATTTGCTGAAAGTTGATCTGGACCCCGAATTTTTCGATGCCACCGACGCGCTGGCCATTGCGATTTGTCACCACTTTCACAAAGACGCCCTGCCCGGTGCCAAATCGACCGGGAAAAAATCAAAGAAAGGCGCCTGGTCGGCTTTTGCGAGCGAAAACCCCGGACGGGTTTCGTAATCCTTCTTTAAAAAGGGTATAAGACGCACCTCAAAACAGGGGAAACTACGCATACTTATTTCGTTGGCGCCCGCTACTTTTGTGCATCGGTTCAACAGAATCTTTGCGTAAAGCCGTAACACCATGAAAAAGTTAGTAGGAAGCCGATTAACCCTGGCAGGTGTCTACCTGATTATCGGTCTGGGGTTGACGATTTTAGGCCGCAGCCAGGTTTGCGTCAAAATTCAGCACGGGCAGGATGCCCGGACCGTCATCGATCAGGAAATTCGCTCCGCTTTCCGAATGCTGGTGGTGCAAAATTTCAGTTCTCTGGCCCGTTAATCCCTCTCCAGACTTTTAAAAGCGTCTTCCACCCGGTTTACGGGCAGTTGGCAGGCGCGGTTGTAGCAGACGTAAATCGCCGTCTGCCCATTGATCGTCGTCCGGTTTTCCAGCAACGGCAGGTCACTTTCACTTTCGGTTCCGGCTAGGACTTTATTCGGGTAAAACCGCTGATCGATTTCCCGCCGAAATAAGCCGGCATCCGGACCAACAATTGCAATTTCGGCCGTCGGTTCAACCCGCATCGCGTACAACGCAGCCCAGTGGGTCAGGTATTCCGCATTTTGCTGAAGCAACGGTTGCACCCGGCCCAGCATCGCGTTTACCAAATCAGCATACGCCGGTGCCCCTTCGACCGGTTTTTCCAGGAGCAAACTGAGGGTATACAGGTTGTGCGCCATCATCGAATTGGAAGCCGGAATCACATTATCGAAAACTTCCTTTTTTCGGGCAATCAGGGCCTCGCCGGTCTGGTCCGTAAAGTAGAACAGGTGGTCTTCTTCATCCCAGAAATGATCGAGCGTGTAGCGCGCCAGCCGATCCGCTTCCTGCAAATAAGACTCTTTAAAAGTAGCCTGATAGAGTGCCAGATAACCGTCGATCACGGCAGCATAATCTTCCAGGTAGGCCGTCAGCGTGGCCGTCCCCGGTGCATCATTACCGCCGGATTTGTAACTGTGCCAGAGTTGGCCAGTTTCGGAATGCGTCAGTTTCTGGTGAATAAAACCGGCGTTGCGTTCGGCCAGTTCCAGAAAAGATGGCTCGTCGAAAACCCGGTAAGCGGTCACCAACCCCTTCAACATCAGTCCATTCCAGGAGCACAGAATTTTGTCGTCCAGTCCGGGCCGAATGCGCTGGTTACGAACAGTCATCAATTTTTGGTGAGCCGTCGCAAGCTTACCGCTTAATTCGTCGAGCGATAAGCCCTGCATTCGGGCAAAATCTTCGTCCGAAACCACCCGGTGCAGGATGTTCCGGCCCACGCCCTCGTGTTCCTCCCAGTTACCGTCCGGAGCGATGTGGTACAATTCACTGAACCAGTTGAAGTCGTCATCCAGAATGGTCCTTAAGTCTGCCGTGGTCCAGGTGTAAAATTTGCCTTCCACACCTTCGCTGTCCGCATCCAGCGCCGAATAAAAACCGCCTTCGGGACTTGTCAATTCCCGTTTCAGAAAATCAATGGTTTGAAAAACCGTGTTGCGGTATAACGAACGTTGGGTCAGGCTGTAGGCTTCGCTGTAGAGCGTAACCAACTGCCCATTGTCGTACAGCATTTTTTCAAAGTGCGGAGCAAACCACTGATCGTCCACCGAATAGCGGGCAAAACCGCCCCCGATCTGGTCGTAAATACCACCCAATGCCATAAAATCGAGGGTTCGGCGAAGGTGTTGCAAGGTTTCTTCGTGTTGGGTAACCTGGTAATACCGCAGCAGAAAACCGTAAATACTGGGCATCGGAAACTTAGGCGCCCGGCGCGGTCCTCCTTTGGCCGGATCAAACGATGCCGCCAGTTTCTGGTACATGGCATCGAGTAACTCGCGCGAAAAAGCCGGGGCCGCGTCGGTCAGGTAATATTGCTCCGTGACGCTCATGTTCAGATGACGCGCAAAACCCTCCGCCGAATCGGCCAGCTTATCGGGCTGTTCGTCAAACGCGGAGCGAACGCTTTGGAGCAGGTTGGCCCACTGCCGGGGGGGCAGGTAGGTCAGGCCGTAGAAGGGTTTGGCATCGGGCATCAGAAAAACATTCAGGGGCCAGCCACCCTGAACGCCCATGGCCTGCACGGCATCCATGTAAATTGCATCCACATCGGGCCGTTCCTCCCGGTCCACTTTGATGCACACGAAATGCGCGTTCATGATTTCCGCAATGGATTCATTTTCAAACGATTCCCGTTCCATAACATGGCACCAGTGGCAGGCCGAATAGCCAATGCTGACCAGAATCGGCTTGTTTTCCAACTGTGCTTTCTGCAGCGCATCAGCACCCCACGGAAACCAGTCGACCGGATTATGGGCGTGTTGCAACAAATAGGGACTACTTTCGCGGGCAAGTCGGTTCATGGTATCGGGTGATTGATGCGGACTAACGGACTTCCGGTTTAACCGCGAATAATCCGGAGAAGTTTGGTTTGCCGTCAGTTTTTGACGTATCTTTCAATTCTACGGGGAACGAAAACCGTACAACGTTCCAAAAAGCTTTTGAATGAAATTCTCTTGGTTTATGAAGGGGTGCGTAGTGTTCAGTGTTGCCGTTTCCCTGTTTTTAAGTAGTTGCAAAAAAGAGCCAGTTTTAACGAGTCCGTACCAGACGAATGTGATTGCCCACCGGGGCGCCTGGAAAACCGCCGGGGTTCCCGAAAACTCGCTGGCGTCGCTTCAGCAAGCTATACGACTAGGTTGTTATGGCAGCGAATTTGATGTGCAGATGTCGTCGGACTCGGTTTTGTTTATTTTCCACGATAACGCGGTTCAGGGTTTTTCCCTTGAAAACACCCCATCCAGTCAGCTTTCAGCCCTAAAACTGAGCAATGGCGAGTCGCTACCCACCCTGGAGGCCTTTTTGACTGAAGGCGTTAAACAATCGAAGACCCGGTTGGTGCTCGAACTCAAGGGGTCCCGAATCAGCCGGGAGCGTTCGTTGGCCACGGCCCGCAAAGTGGTTCAACTGGTCAAAACGATGCGCACTGAACAGCTCGTCGAATACCTTAGTTTTGATTATGCGGTTTGTAACTACATGCTTGAACTGGTTCCCGGCGCCCGCGTGGCGTATCTGAACGGCGATCAACCGCCCGCACAACTGGCCGCCGACCGATTGACCGGATTGGATTACCACTACGGAATTCTGATGCTGAAGCCGGACTGGATTGGGGAAGCCCAGCAGAAAAAACTGACCGTCAATGTCTGGACGGTTAACGATCAAATGAGTATGAAGTGGTTTCTGGACCAAAACGTGGATTTCATCACGACGGATGAACCGGAACTCTTGTTGGATTTGCTGAAGTGATGATTTCGATGAATAAACTTTTTTTGATTACCGGAATTTTCAGTGCCTTTTTTCTTTCGTGTAAGCATAAACCGGAGCCTGAACCGACGTACAAGCTGGTTTGGTCGGAAGAGTTCAATTATACCGGTTTGCCCGATTCGACGCGCTGGACCTACGAAACAGGCAAACGACGGAACAGCGAAGCGCAATATTACCGGGCTAAGCGTTTGGTCAACAGCCGGGTCGAAAACGGAAATCTGATCATTACGGCCCTCAACGACAGCCTGCCGTCGAATCCCATCAGTTCCGCCAGTATCATTACCAAAGGAAAAACCGACTTTTTGTACGGTCGCGTCGAGGTTCGCGCCAAAATGCCGACGGGTAAAGGAACCTGGCCGGCCATCTGGATGAAGGGGATTAATGAGGATACGGTTGGCTGGCCGACCTGCGGGGAAATCGACATCATGGAGTGGCTCGGGCTGGCTCCCCAGTTTGTTTTTGGGAGTCTACACAAACCGGATGCCGCCGGGCAGGATGCGCCCCTGCTCAGCATTTCACCGGCTACGGCGGATTTATCGGATGCCTTTCATGTCTATGCGCTTGAATGGGACGAAACCGAAATCCGCATGTACCTCGACGATTTTAATTACGCCATTTACAAAGCCAGCGACATGGCGGCCGTGGGTTGGGCACCCTTTACCAAACCGCATTACCTGCTCCTGAACCTGGCCATGGGAGGGAGCAGCGGAGGAACAATCGATTCCTCGAAATTTCCTTTTATTTTTACGATCGATTACGTACGGTATTACAAAAAGGAATAGTGGTAGAAAGCCGGAAAGGAGGAGCACTGCCTCCTCCATGCTCCCTGCCTGCTCTCCATCTTTACGCCTTTTCTCTTCCTCTTTTCCATGAAAAATAACCCCCGTGTCATCAATGCATGGTGTCTTTACGACTGGGCAAATTCCGTGCATTCGCTGGTGATCGTTTCCAGTATTTTTCCGGTTTATTTCAGCGCCACGGCTTTGAACGATGCGGGCGGCAATGTGATTGATTTTCTGGGCTTTTCGGTCAAAAACTCGGTTTTGTTTTCCTACGCGGTTTCGGCTTCGTTTCTGCTCATCGCCCTCCTGAGTCCTTTTTCTTCGGCGCTGGCCGACTACAGCGGGCAGAAGAAAAGTTTTATGAAATTTTTCTGTTTTCTGGGCGCCATCAGCTGTTCGCTGCTGTACTTTTTTACGCAGGAAACGACAACCTTTGCGGTTTTCTGCTTTATCCTGAGTCTGGTAGGCTGGGGGGGCAGCATCGTTTTCTACAATTCTTACCTGCCCGAAATTGTTACCGAAGACCAGATCGACCGGGTGAGTGCGCGCGGTTTTACGATGGGCTACATCGGGAGTGTGCTGCTGATGGTTTTCAACCTGACCATGATTTTGTTTCCGCAGTGGTACGGCGGCCTGTCGAGTGCCATGGCCTCCCGGATATCATTTTTGACCGTCGGCGTCTGGTGGATTGGGTTTGCCCTGCTCTCGTTCCGCTCTTTACCCGCCCCCGAGCGCCGAATCCGGGTCGAAACCGGCGGCAACTGGATTTTCAACGGTTTCCGCGAATTGAAAAAGGTGTATGGGCAGGTGCAGCAACAAAAGCTGCTGAAAAAGTTTTTGCTGGCCTTTTTTATCTACAACATGGCCGTGCAGACGGTGATGTACATCGCCACCATTTTCGGCAGCGACGAACTCAAACTCCCGGCCCAAAGCCTGATCATCACCATTTTACTGATTCAGTTAATCGCCATTCCGGGGGCCATTCTTTTCGCCCGATTGTCGGGACGATTCGGGAACATCTACGCCCTGATGATTGCCGTCACGATCTGGGTCGGCATTTGCGTCGGGGCCTATTACGTCATGACCGAAAATCAATTTTACGCGCTGGCGGTTTTGGTGGGACTGGTGATGGGCGGTATTCAGGCGCTGTCGCGGGCCACCTACTCCAAGCTGATCCCGGACGGGACGCAGGACACGGCTTCGTATTTTAGTTTTTACGATGTTACCGAAAAACTCTCCATTGTAATTGGTACGCTTATTTACGGTCTGATTGAGCAGGTTACGGGCAGTATGCGCAACAGCGTACTGGCCCTGCTGGTGCTATTCATTGCCGGTCTGCTGCTCCTGTGGCGGATTCCGTCGCAAAAAGTTTATAAAGTTCGTTTGGAAACCGAAGAAATCTCCTAATTTTGTGACCCTGAAACCACGACAGGATGTTAGCTCAGTTGGTTCAGAGCGCCGTCTTGACAGGGCGGAGGTCAGCGGTTCGAGCCCGCTACATCCTACTCCAATTCAAAGCTTTTTATCGCCCTGATAAAAAGCTTTTTTGCTTTCTGATCCCGTTGCATCCAATCCAGACCAATCCTGATGAAAAACCGATATCTTGACGGAATAAGCCTGCTCCTGATTGTCCTTGCCTGCTACGTATTAAATCACCAGATCACGGCCATCTCCAACATTCAGATGGGCGATGAAGGCTTCTACATGTACCAGGGTATTTCCAATTTTCGACTGGGCCTGCAAACCGACTGGGGCCCGGTTTATTCACTCTGGTATAAATTTCTTTCCTTTTTTGAAAGCGATACCGTCCGGCTGTATTACCTCAACATGGTGTTGCTATCGTCGTTGCCAACGCTGGCTTTGTACGGGGCGATTCGACTGGCGGGTTTCCGCTGGTGGTGGGCCTTATACGCTACGTTAGTCTTTCATTTTTCGGCGATTAATTTTCCGGAAGGCGTTAAAGTTTCCATTTTTTTATTTCTTTCCACGCTGCTGTTGTTCATCGGTTGTGCTCGGTTTTTGAAGCATGATCTGTACAAATCCCTGCTGATCACCACGTTTTGTTATTACGGTTTTACCTACATCCGTCCTGAGGTTATTGTTTCATTCGGATTGTGCATGGCGGTTTTAATCGGCGCAACCATTCGCATCCGAAAATCGCCGGTAGCACTGAGTGGGATCGCGGTGGGCATTCTTATTATATTCTTCGGAGTGGGGAGTCCGCTGTCTGACAAAGGGGAGAGTGCCTTCAAGCAGGATTTTTCCTATAATTATAATATGCAGCATCTGGATGATGAGCGGCTGAAACCCTACAATAACTGGGTGGATTACGAAACCATGTCCCGCATCATTTTCGGAGAACCGGTGAAAGGATTCGGTGATGCACTGATCAAGCATCCGGCGCTGGTGATTGAAAATCACCTTTTGTTCAATGCCCGCAACTTTGCTGACCAACTGGCGAAATTGCTTTTCACCTACGTGGAGCCAGTGAGTAAACTGCCTGGGTTCTCATTTACCGCACGACTCTATTCGAGTAAATTAGTCTGGTTATTACTCTTAATGGTTGCCATAACTGTTGTGTCATTGCGGAAAACCGGGCGTAAACTGGCCTCAACGGTTGTTGAACAACCGCTGCCTTTTCTGATGGCAAGCCTGGCGATTCTGGCACCAATTGTTAGTTCCTTGTATTCGATGGGAACAAAACCGCGGTATCTGCCACCTTTTTATTTCTTCTTTCCGGTTTTTATTGGATTGCTGGCCAGCAGCATTCAGGTTCGGCCGTGGCTTCAAAAGAGTATTGAAAATACTACTCTAAAAAGCCGAAGCGTTCAGTGGGGATTGGGCTCTGTTTTTTTAGCGGGAATGGGTTTATTTCTGGGTTGGAACTGGAAGCAGCAAGTGCCAAAACCGCTCGGCGAAAATGAATTAGTTGAATACGTTAAACAATTAACGGAACCCGTCAAAGACAAAAACCGCATTCGTATCTTTGACAACAAAGATCAGCTAATTACCTACGTAGGTGGGAATGCAATATCGTACGCCGAATACCAACGCAATACGGATTTTTACGCTTTTGTGCGGCAGAAAGATATTAATCTCTTGGTCTTCCGGCCCATCCTTCTGGACTATTACAAAGGGGATAGCAGCCTGCAACGGTTTATTCAAAATCCGCCCCCAACATTCCTTAAAAAAGAAGGCTTAAAGCCCGGCGAATACAGTTTTATCCGAAAGGATTTACTGCATTAGCAAGCGAAAAAGGAAAACCGCCACGCTTACTTCACTGGTTTCACCTTGTCGGTTTCATTCAACATTTTCGTCACTTCCCGCATCCAGATGGCCCGTCCGTCGCAGTTCCAGTGCGCATCGCTGATTTCGTACAGCGGAATGCGGCTGGCTTTGTAAGGCGTATAAATATCAATCGTCGGAACCCGGAGCCGGGGGCTCTGCTGTACCCGCTCGATGAGGTGGTTATACGGCAGCGGTCCCATGTCAGGCGCGTAAATGCTGGTTTTGTTCGGAATAATTGACAACACGACCTGGTCAAAACCGGCTTTTTGATACCGATCCGCCGTCACGTTAATCGTATCGATGTAGCGATTCAGCAGCGTATCGGGAAGGGGCCGAAAGGATGAATTGTGCAGGGAGGTATCGGTATCGTAATAATACAGCAAATGCTGCCGATCGGGGGAAAGTGACGTTTTGGGATTGACGCGGTCGAACCAGCTGTAGGTGAGCCAACCTTTCAAATCCTTGAACCACAAGGCCCAGTCGGAAAAAAACAGAATGGTTTCCAGACGGCCCTCCACGGCATCCCGGGAAAACAACTCCTCCAGTTCCTTCGTAAATGCGAACCAGGTCAGGCGGTTTTGGGGACTGGCAACGGGTTTGGTCGTGTCGGCTACAACGTGCAGATCCTGAATGTGTTTGCCGAACTGATCCCGAAAATGCCGTTCGACCGTTTCAATGATCAGAATGTTGGTTTTGGATGAATCCAACTGAACGCGCCGGTCAAACGCCCACTTGGTCCGGTGAAAAAGTTCGACCGGCAAATCATTCCGGGTGACGCGCGGAGGTTCGGAAAAGCTGTCGCCAATGATGTACAAATGAATGGGTTTGCGCGGAGCATGGGCGGGAAGAGCGGGCGGGCAGGGAATTTGCCGGGCTTTGAATTGCGGCAAATTGGCCATCCGGTACAAATCGCCAAACCGGTAATCGTCCGGAATCAGTCCTTTTCGTTGCGCCGAATACATGACCTCCGAGGAACAACTTCCGATGTAAACGAGAATTGCAACGAGCAGAACCAGGTAGCGGGCAATGACGCCAATTTTCATACTTCTCCTTTTAACGCAACTTGACCGACCAGATCTGAACGGCTTTGCTGTCGGTACTATACACAAATAATTTATTCCGGGTGGGCGAAAACTGCAACTCGACCGGATACTGACCGGGAATGGGCCGGTCGCCGACGGGGCGTCCCGTCAAATTATACAGCGTCGTAAAATTACCGGATTTTACGCTGATCAGATTAACCCCCGAACCCAAAATGTGGTAGCGAATCAGGGTTTGCCCCGGTCGCAGCCCCCGCACTTCAAACAGGGATTTTCCATTCCGATCCAGAACAGCCGCTTCCGTGTCCGACGTCCGGAGGAGCAAATACCCGTTCTGGTTGACATCGGGCAACAGCCGGAACGACCCCCGGCGGATGGGACGGTACAACTGGTTGCGTTCCATGTTTTGGCCGTCTGATCCTACATGAATGAGTTCGCCCTGTTTGGTCAGGGTGGTAATGGTCGGAGGATTGCCGGTTTCGAGCCAGGCCGGTCCGGTCATTTCGGCTTTCAGATCCAGCGGAAAACCGGGTGCTAAACCGCCGTTTTCGTTCCAGAATGATAACTTCCCGTCTTTTTGAACGGAAACCACCGAGAGCGACTGATTCCGGACCGGCGCATGAAAAGCCGATACGCTTTCCCCGGCACCATTGCTGACGGAAAATTGGCGCACGAACCGTTTTTGCTGACGATCATAGCCGTAAACACTGCCGTTGCGGTGCGAAACCAGCAAAATGAGGTTCCGGTTTTGATCGCGCCGGGGCGCCATCAGGGTGGTCGGTTCGGCACCGTCCGGCAGGGGAATGGATTGCAGTTTCGCCAAACCGTTGACCGGATCGGCAATGTACAGTGAACGGGAGGTGGCGAAAGCATACTGCAAACGCCCATTGCTCAGAAAATCGACGGGAATTAGTGACGTCTGCACCGGACCATTGACCGAGCCCATCGGATGCTTTTCACCTTCGGGCGTTATCAGCAGAAATTGCTGCGCGTTGTCCACGGCCCAGATGGCTCCGGAACCACCCACAAAATCACCCAGCGGCATGGGCTGGCTCAGCAAAGGCGCGTTGAGGGCTATTTTCCGTTGCAGAAAAACCCGGTTCAGCACGGCTTCGCTGGCCCGGCGGGTCGAGTGCCCCAATATAAGCGACGAATAAATCCGTTCGCGGCCGTAGGTGCTTTGGTAAATCAGATTTTCAACGTTATCGAGGGCGGTTTCATCATGATTGAGCAGGTATTGCCACGACTGGGGCCAATTGGCCGTGACCGATTCACCCGCCCGACTAAACCGGGTGTAAGCCGTAAAATTAGCCGGTCGCAAGGTTTGAGTCAGGAGGTCCCGCTGGCGGTACGATTCCGACCAGACCGTACGCTGTTCAACTGCCTGTAAATATTCCTGCAAAACGCTTTGCCCGTTGGCAATCACCAGATAATCACCGACCTGCGCGAGCCAGTTTTGCTCAAAACCCCGAAACAGTCCACCAAACAGAAAGGCGGGCAGGTTGGGCGCGTTGATGGCCGAAATCCGGTAACGCAAATACGGCTTTGAACTCGAAAGCCGGTCGGTGCCCGATGCCAGCAAAGCCGCCAGTTGGTAACGGTCCCACAGCCGCTCGATGTTGGTCGAGTGAATCAGCATCACCAGCCGCCGGTCGGCCGTCGGCGCATCAAGCCGAAGCAGCGCAATTTCATTGCCCACGTATTTGTAAATGCCGTTTTCCTCGTTTTGAAGCAAGGGCCGGAGTTTCCGGCGACCCTCCCGCGTATCGGATTCGTCCTCGGCATTGATGAAGGCCGTCAGCGCTTTCCCAAAACGCGGGCCATTGCTCAAACTGAAATGAAAAAGGGTGGTGGTCTGGTCGGGGATCAGGTTGCCGCAGCTGATCCGAAAGGGAGTCTGCTGGTCGAACAGGTTGGCGAGCGCCCCTTTGGCACCAATGTTATCCGTCGAAAGGCCAATCAGGTGCGAACGCGAAGGCGATTGCCGAAACCGGGTTAGCAACTCCGTGGGCAAAAGCGCTTTGATGTATTTGGTCTGGTAATCGCTGCTTGCTTCGGTGGGGGACAGGATGGCCGATAACACCGAACTGCGGACGTAAATGCCGGCCATCGTGCCCGGCCGGACGAGCGAAACATCGGCGCGTTGCAGGGGCGTTTCGGAAAACCGTTGTTTGATGCGCCGGATGACGCTTTCCATCAGAATCGTTGACGGACTGGCAATCAGGTAATCGTCCAGCACAACGAACGAGCCCAGGGATTCATTCCGCACGGTCAGCAATTCATGAATCCGGGTGTCTTCGTAGGGATGGCTAAGCACGCGAAACCGGTCGGCGTTCGGGTTCAGAATCCGGTTGACAAACGGTTGATCCCGAAGGGAGTTTATCGGAATGTAAAAAATAAAACCGAGTCGGTCTTTGGAGGTCGGGTGCAGCGAATACCAGATCGGTTTTTCGCGCAGAAACGCAATGGCGCTGGGCGTGTCGAGCGGGGCCCAGGCAAACCGTTCCAGGTTCCGGATGGCTTCCTGAAAAACCGGCGTGGTGCGCAGGGCCATTTCGTTGAGCCGGGCCTGCTTGGAGATCGTATCCTGCAAAGCCGAACTTTCCAGCACCAGCAGCGCATCCGACGGAATCAGCATCCAGGCCGAACGGGCGGGGGCTTTCCACCAGCGGTACGCAAAATAGCCGCCGAGAATAAGCGCTAAAACCGTCAGGCCAATCCAGAGCTGTTTTTTAGTCATGTACGTGTATTCGATCCCGTAATATCTGCAAAAATAAAATGCCGATGACGCCGACCGGGCGGATTTTTGCAGATAAAATCTGCCGGAATCCGTTCAATCGGCGTCATCGCAGGGAGCACCCCACCGGGTTGCTCGGCTTACAGTTTAACGGGCTGCTTCACATCAACCGCTTTCAGGGCTTTGACTTTGTCGCCCAAATCCATGCGGAAAGCCGCCAGCTCCCGGAAGCTTTGCATACAGACTTTTAGTAGTTTCCACTTCAGGATCGACACCGTTCCGGTCAGGCGCTCCTTGTGGGTGATGGGAATGTCAAACGTTTTCTGCCCGGCTTTCCGGGCCATTACCGCCAGAAAGATGTTCGGCGCAAACGGTGTCGGTTTGGGCAGTTGTTCCAGCAGCTTTTTCAGGTAAGCCCCGTTGATCAGCCGGAATGGAATGTTGCTGTCGTTGATGTAGGTTCCGTAGATGAGGAACAGGCTAAATTTCAGTATCCGGGTGATGATCAGCCGGGCAAAGGCGTCGAAACGAACCTGCCGGTAGCCGAGAATAAAGTGGGACTCATGGCGTTTTGCCCACAATTTGGCGAAGTCGTCGGTGATGAACTGATCGTCGCTGTCAGTTTGAAAAACGTATTCTGAGCCCATCGCCACGGCGTGATGGTAGCCCCGAACCACGGCATTTCCGTGGCCGCCATTGGGCGTATGCACCACTTCCAGTTTGGTCGGGTACTTCGGTTTAAGCGAATCCAGGATGGCACCGGTACGGTCTTTCGAACCGTCATTGATGACAATCAGTCGCGTATTTTCAGTCGGGAATTGCCGGGTGAGCAGGTCAACCCACATGTCTACAACCTCGTGGATACATTCTTCCTCGTTGTAGGCCGGCATTACAATTGACAGGTGTAGACTCATTAGCTGGTAGCAAACAGGTTAACAGTCGCGTTGAACATTTCGGTGAATTTCAACAAATACTGCCATGATGGTTAATGGAAACAAAGATAGGGAAATAGGACATATATATTGTGCTGCACACCACCGAACATTTAGGGAATGGCCATTCAATCGGTCCTTTATGATTTCATCAGTACGAAAACCGGTCTTTCAGGGCATTGATCGGTTTTTCGAGCAGAAACCACGACAGCGAAGCCACGAAAACCGTGAGCAGAACAAAATAGAAAAATTTTAAGACAAAGAAGTCGTCGATGCCCGGTACGAACGTTGCCAGCTTATTCCAGATCCGGATCGTGGGGTGGCTGGGGGGCGTATGGTAGTAGTTGTAGACCAGGTTGTGAAAAATATACAAACCGTAACTGATTTGCCCCAGATACCGGCTCACCGGATTTTCCAGAAACCAGCGCATCCAGCCTTTGAAACCGACGGCGGCCCGACCGATCAGAAAAAAACCGAGTACGGAACCGGCCAGGCGATCCCAGACTTCCGAAACCACGTTATGGGGTTCCGTGTACGTTTTGGAAAGCACGACCAGCGCCACATAAACAGCCAGGCTGGCAACAACCCCGGCCGAACTGGCAAACATTCGCTCAATCCACTCTTTTCGATACAGCCATAGATACGCCAGCAGCGCTCCCAAACCGAACGAATCCAGACAGGCGGGGGTGAAAACGTAGGCCACCACCCACGAATACTGCTGTTCGTACAGGTAATACCGAAACAGGACACTACCGGCAATCAGCAGCCACATCGTCAACGGAACGTGTTTGCGCGGAACGAAAAACAGCAGCAGCGGAAAAATCAGGTAAACTTGCTCCTCGACCGCCAGCGACCAGAAATGGTCGATGACGCCGAGCCACTGCTGGTAATAGGCAATGTAAATGTTGGTTGCGTAGAGAACGCACCAGGCCAGTTTTTCGCGAACCGGCGGCACGTTGAATATAAACAGGAGAAACAGCGAAAAATAGTATAATGGAAAGATTCGAATGGTCCGCCGAATGTAAAACGTCTTGAGGTAAAAACTCAGGCCATCGGGCCGGTCGGCCAGCTTTTCCTTGCTGCTGAGCAAAATCCGGGTAATCAGAAAACCGCTCAGGACAAAGAAAATGGTAACCCCCAGCGGCCCCAGCGGCAGACTGTTCCGCTCGGCCATCCAGTGATCGTAGAGCACCAGCGCCACGGCGATGAACCGCACGCCATCCAACTGCGTCAGGTACGAAATGGTCGCGGCCGGTTTGGAACCGGAAAGGGGCGGGTGTTCCGTTGCTCCGGTTGGAGTGGTCGGTGAAACGGTCTCTTTCGATTCTTTTTTGAACCAACCCAATTGCCCTGCGTCCACGTGTGAATAGCTTGATGGAAAGTGCCAAAAGTACAAATAAGCCCCCAGATTTGCCAGCTAATGCCCGAATTGTTCAGGAACGGCTGTAAGCGAAGCGATCTTTCAGGTCGTTGAATGGTTTTTCGAGCAAAAACCAGGATACCGTGGCAATAACAACCGTAATCGCGTAGAAAAACAGCACTTTGGCAATGCTTTCCAGGCCAAAGGAAGTGAGGACGGGCAGTTCGCGGAGCAGGCGGTTCCAGGCCCGAACGGTGATGAAATCAGGGAGCGTGTGGTAAAAATTAAAAACCAGATTATGAAAAAGATACAATCCGTAGCTGATCCGGCCGAGGTAATTGCTGATGGGATGCTCGAGAAACCGCCGGGTAATTCCCGCGTAGCCGATGACACCTTTTCCGATGATGAAAAAGCAGAAAAAGGAAGTAAAAAACCGGTCGGTAATGTCCGTAAACACGTTGCGCGCGGGCGTTGTCACCGTCATCAGGTAGAGGTTCTGGGCGTATAGGGCGAAGCTGATGCCCAGCAAAACCGGGTTGCCGGCCACCCGCTCAAACTGCTCGCGCCGGAAAACCATCAGATACGCCAGCACCCCGCCCAACCCGAAGGCGTCGAGGCAGGTGGGCATCAGCATGAACTGGACCATCCAGGAAGTCCCGGCGGCAAACAGGCCTATCCGGAGTGAAACCGAAAAACCGATGAGGCCGATGAGCAAGTGCGGCAGAAACCGGAAGGGCGTAAACAGGATCAGAAACGGGGAAAACAGGTAATATTGCTCCTCGACCGCCAGCGACCAGAGGTGATCGACGGCCCCGAACCAGGTGTGGTGGAGCATCATCCAGATGTTGGGGGTGTAGGTCAGAAACCAGCCCAGGTGCTCGCGAACGGCGGAGTAACCGATCCCCGCCAGGACGAAAATGGTCAGGTAGTAGACCGGGAAAATCCGCAGACTGCGCCGGATGTAGAACTGCCGCAGCGAAAAACCGGGTGAGCGATTCAGCTGTTCATCGCGTTGTTTGCTGGTAATGAGAATCCGGGTGATCAAAAAACCGCTTAAGACAAAGAACAGGTTAACGCCGAAATAACCAATCGGCACCACAATCTGATCGCTCAGCCAGTGATCGACCATGACCAGCGAAACCGCCACAAACCGCAGGCCGTCCAGTTGTCCGAAGTAGTTTTTCATGCCCATATTCACCTTGTTATTCGACATTCACCATTGGATATTCGCTATTAAACCGACTCAAACTCATCCAGGGACCAAACGAAACCAGATTACTTTCCTCTTTGTGTATCAAAATATTCAAATGGTGATTGTCGAAGCGAAGAATGGAAAATATCACCTGGTGAATGTCGAATCTCGACGGTTGAAATAACAAATCAAGAAGCTTAGGCGGAACCCCTACCAGTTTGATTTTGGGCGTTTATACCGAACGCCCGAAGCGAAAATCCGCTGGCCGGTGGGGTGAATTTCCAGGGATTGATCCGACTCAACCATCACCATAAAGAGTTGATACCGGCCCCGTTCGAGTTCCATCTCCGGAATTTCGGCCACAAACCCGGGCGAAAAAACGCGAAGCGGCCAGAACCAGCCCCGGGGGCTGCGACTCCGGTTTTGTTTCACCGGAAACAGATACGTTCGTTGGGCCGAGCGCGCCATCAGGTAACTTCCTTCGTCGCGCAAACCCAGGGGCGGCTGCGTGAATTGAACTACGGTAAACATCGATCCGGTTTGGTAAACCGAATTCAGCAGCAGGGGAGAACCGGGCCGCAGATCGGTTAGCAATGCGGGCAGGTGATTGTCGTAAAAAGCCGGGGCATTGCTGACGTACCGCTGGGTAATGGAATCAATGGCAGGTGTTGTCGAGTTGGTCGTGTAGGTGAAATTGAATTGGTAAGTCGTTTCAAACTGACGCTGAAAGACGGTTTTGTCCAGGTACGTGCTGTACGAAAAAAAAGCGATGGCCAAACTGAAAACCGTAGCCAGCCCCGTGATCAGCCAGCGCCGTTTTGGGCCGGTTTGGGCAATTCCGTAACTGAACAGAAAGGCCAGTAAGGTCAGCGAATAGATTTTGTACCGACTCGTGGTGAGGGTTCCCATGCCGAAACCCACGCGGTTGAACGCCACCGTTAACCCGGTTCCGACTACAAACGCGGCCCCACCCAGAAAGAACAGTTGCCAGCTGCTGAGGGGTTTTCCGCGAAATCGCTGTCCCAGCGACGAAAAACCGATCACGGCCGTCACCACAACCATTACACCGCCCAGAATCAGACAGCTCAGCAGAAAATTCTGAACCGGGAAAGCCTCGCCCGCAGCCCCGTTGAAGAGCCACCAACCCTGCCCCCAGTCGAGCAGCGAACCCCGGTCGGGCGGGTTGCCTTCCGGTTTTTCGTAACCCAGAAAATACAGCCGGAAGGTAATCGCGGTAGCCAGTAGCCAGCGCACCACACCCGCATAATCCTGGCGCAGAAAAATTAGAACCAGACCCACCGGCCAGATTAGCAAACCGTTCCCACTCGTGATTGTAGCGGCCACCGCCAGCGCAATCGCCAGCCAGCCCACCCGGTTTTTAAACGAAAGCTCGTAGAACGTGGCAACGGACAGCGCCACCACAGTAAAATTTTGCAGGGCCGCCATGCCCCAGAACATATTTTCCCAGTGCGAAAGGTTGAACAGCAGCAGCGAAACGGGCAGCGCCATCCAGACCGGCGCCTTTACCTGCCGCAACGCCCGGACAAAAACCGCCAGCAGCAGCACCAGACTCAGATTACCGACCACCATCAGGTGCACGAAATTCAGTTTGCCGGTCAGGTGGAAATCGAGCCAGGCAATCAGCCGGTCGTAGACGATACGGTGTTCGTTGTGCTGTCGAAAGAATTCGTATATGGCATCACGGACCGAATCGGCCTTGTCCAGATTGAGCAGAAACGCCTTCAGGGCATGGTCGTCGTATTTCGGAATGTTGATCGCATAGCGGCTAAAAATCCAGCCGTACAGGAAAGCCGGCAGGGCCAGCACCAGACTCCCCCAAACCGCATGGAGTCGGGAAGTGGGCCGGGGGCGAATTTCGGTCGCTGAAAAGGATTGCGTTTTTGAGTCCATTCGACTCTTCAATAAATTCGGGTTAACTCAAATACTTTCAGGGAAAGCCTGAAACTGGCGTCTTACAAAAAAGCCGCCAGTTTTTCCTGAATGTTTGCCGCGTCCAAACCGGATTGCTGCTGGTGGTAGCTCTGGTCGCCGTACAAGCCATCGGGATACCCCTGCGCCGAAAGGCTGACAAACTGCCGGAACGACAAACCGTTTTCGAGCAGTTTAACGGAAAGCTGCTGGGCCAGTCCGCCGATGCTGACGTGCTCTTCAACAATGAGCAGGTTCTGGGTTTCGGCCCACTGCCGGCCCAAACCGGCGGGCAGATCGAGCGGCAGGTTCAGGGCGGTGTACACATCAAACTGGTTGCCCAGGGCGTCGGACGTCTGGAGGGCTTTGAGCACATTGGCCGCCACCGGACCCAGGGCGACGACGGTTCCTTTCGGGTTTTCGCTGCTGACTACTTTCTTGAACGAACCGGCGGTTTCGCTGCCTTCGGGCGTTTTCGGTCCGGCGCCAAGTCGCAAATAGGCGGGTCGGCCCTCGGCCACGATGGAGTCAACCACGGAATCCAGTTCGTCGGCAAAGGCCGGAATCCAGGTTTTGACGTTTTGCAATCCGCTCAGACAGGCCAGGTCTTCGATGGCGTGGTGGGTGGAGCCCATGATGCCGTAGCCGTAGCCTCCGCCGTTGCCCACCATAAAAACCGGCAGATTGTGCAGGCATACGTCGTTGCGGAACTGTTCCAGACAGCGGTACACCGCAAACGGCGCGATGCTGTAACAGAATACTTTATAGCCTTTGTAAGCCATGCCCGCAGCCACACCGACCATGTTCTGTTCGGCCACACCTGCGTTGATGAAACGCGGTCCCATGATGGTGGCTACAGGTTCGAGGGCATTGTAACCCAGATCGCCCGTGATGAAGATAATTTGCTCGTCATTCGCGGCAATGCGCTCAATGGCGGCTGAAAATTCTTTACGCATGTGTGTGAATTTGCGGTTTTTAAGGTGCGGTTTTGACGTTAAAATCAGCGGTATTCCCAACGTTATTTTTCAGGTCAAAAAAACCGTATCTTTCAACCTCATTTTGTCTTTCTGGCTTCCACCAGCGCCCGGATTTCGGATGCGGTTTTATACAGTTGTCCGCCTTTCCGAACCTTCGTCCGGATGAATTTGGGCCGTTTTTTCGTTTCCTCAAAAATCTTGCTGATGTACTCACCCAAAAACGAAATGCCGAGCAGGTTGATTCCACCAAACAACATGACCAGCACAATGACCGTCGATAAACCGGCGGGTGTGTTGGGGAAAATCAGGAACTTGGCAAGGATCTGCCAGACAATGCCCAGCAGCGAAAGGCCCGTCAGAATAAAACCAGCGTAGGACATGGCTTCCAGCGGGGCGAAACTAAACGAGAAGATCGCTTTCTTGGCCCACCAGATATTCTTGGTCCAGTTGTTGGTCGAAACGCCAAACATCCGTTCGGGCCGGACGTAATCGACGCCGGTTTGTTTGAAACCCACCCAGGCCCGCAGACCCCGCAGGAACTGCTCGGTTTCGGGCAGGGCCACCAGTTCGCGCACCACTTTCTGGTCGATCATCGAAAAATCACCCGCATCGACCGGAATGTTGATGTACGACATTTTCTTGAACAGCCGGTAGAACGTCCGGTAGAAGAAGTGCACGTGGGGCGGCATCTCGCGCTGCACCCGAACGCCGTAGGTGACGTCGAAGCCCTGCTGCCACTTTTCGTAAAACTTCGGAATGATTTCGGGCGGGTCCTGCAAGTCGCCGTCCATCAGCACCACCGCGTCACCCGTCGAGATTTCCATGCCGCTCAAAAAGGCCGACTGCGACCCGAAATTACGGGAGTGCGTGATGCCGATCACGTTCGGATCGTTGGCACAAATGGCGTCGATGACTTCCTCCTGGTTGTCCGGTGAATTGTCGTTAACAAAAATAATTTCGTAACGGACCTTCAGTTCGTTGAATGTTTTGACCAGCCGTTCGTACATGAACGGAATGGCCTGCGCATCCTTGTAACAGGCAATGATGGCCGTCAGAACCGGGTTGAGGGTGGGGTTGGCAAAGGCCGGAAGCACACGCTCGGCATACTGTTGCTGCACCTGCCAGTTGGCGGTTTTTCGGAGTCCTTCGCCCAGGGGCGTGCGGGCTTGCCAGCCGAGGTCGGTCTGGGCCGCAGCCGGATCGCCGTACCAGTCGCTCAGGTCCCACTGCCGGTTTCCCATGCTGCCCCAAACGGGCTCGACCGACAGCCCAAACGTCTGGCGGGTTTCGTCGACCAGTTCACGCATGGTGGTTTTCTGCCCCGTAGCCACGTTGTAGGAGCGCCCGCTGATGGTTTTGTCGACTTTTAAAGCCGCATCAACGAAAGCTTCCACGCAATCGTCGATGTAAACAAAGTCGCGGCTGATGTCGGGCGACACCAGCGGGGGCAGGGTGTTTTTCCGGGCTTCTTCCACCAACCGTGGAATCAGGCGGTCGGGTTCTTCCCAGCCGCCGTAGATTGAATACAGCCGCAGGTTCAGGGTTTTCAGGCCGTGAACGCGGGCGTAAAATTCGAGCATGTAAGCCGCCGAAACCTTCGAAACCGCGTAGTGGCTGTTGGGTTCGACGCGGTCGGTTTCTTTGGGAGCGGTGCAGTTAAAACCGTACTCCGAACTGCTGCCGGCGTGAATGTAAACCGTTTCGGGCGTGCAGTTTTCCAGAATATTAACCGTGCCGTTAACGTTGGTTTCGTACGTCAGGTTGACGTTTTTCTGCTTGCTGTAGGCCCCATAAGCCGCCAGGTTGAAAATGGTTTGGGGCTTGTAGCGGTCAAAGATTTCCTGAACCGATTTATAAGATAAAATATCACAGTGGATGACGTTTTCGGCCGGAACATTCAGCAGTTTGAGCCGCCAGGCTTTGGTAGCGTCGTGCGTGAGGGCGTAGCAATCCTTGCGAAGTTGAAATAGCTGGTCGAAGAGATTGGCGCCGATGAAGCCGCTGGCTCCGAATACGAAAATGGGACCTTTGAGTTGAAGGATTTTATCCCGGTATGGTAGGATCTGGTCAGACATTCGTGGTTAACTAGTATGGATCGGAATCAGGCCGGTTTTCAGACTTAGGGGTTTTTGAAAACCCTCCGGGTTTGAAATCCGTGCAGGTCTGCAACACTACGCAGTGAAATACCGGTCTTGGATATCGGTGCGGGCCTGCTCGTAAAGGTCGGGGTTCATCGGCAAATAATGCCACTCAAGCCGGTTTTCCATGTACGAAACGCCCTTGCCTTTCACGGTGTGCGCAATGATGACTTTGGGTTTGCCGTTGGTTTGCAGCCGCAGCGTGTCCAGTTGGGCCATCAGCGCTTCCACATCGTGCCCGTCGGCTTCCACGACTTCAAAACCAATGGCCTGCCACTTGGCTACATCGGCCGTATCCCCAAAAACATCGGCGGTAGAGCCAAATCCCTGCAAACCATTTTTATCGATGAGCACCGTCAGGTTATCCAGCCCCTGCTGCAACGCATAATGCGCGGCTTCCCAGGTGGTGCCTTCATTGGTTTCGCCGTCGGACATCAGTACGTAAACCGCATTATCGTTTCCCTGCAATTTGTTGGCGTGGGCAATGCCGGCCGCGATGGGCAAACCGTGCCCGAGCGAGCCGGTGGCAAACGGAATGCCTTGGTGTTTGTTGGGAGCGGGGTGGGCGGGCAAGGTGGTTCCGTTTTTATAGAAGGTGCTCAGCTGCTCGTCCGAAATTTCGCCCAAATGGTTGAGGCAAACGTACAAAGCCGCTGCGGCATGGCCTTTCGACAGAATAAACGTATCGTCGGCCTGCTTCCGGAGGATCAGGCTGGCAATCATCAGATCGAGGCAGCTCAGCGAGCATCCAATGTGACCCGCATTGGCCTGATGATACAATTCCAGAACTTTCAGCCGCAGTTGCCCGCTGAAAGTCATTATATCGGTGGTGGTGGCTGTTGACGTCATTTTTAATACCGGTATTTCATTCCTTCGAAGTCAAAGATAGTGATTTTCTGGCCGGTCCGGCCTTTGACCAGTACAATCTTGTCCGGTTCGGTCGTGTCGATGCGCTGGTAATACGTGGCGTCTTTGGGTAAATAAACATTCACGAGTTGGGCGTCGATGACCGAAAAGGGACGACCAATCCGGTCGATTTCCGAATATTCGTGCCGGCGCAGCGAGGGATACAAAACCGTATCGCCTTCGGCATACATCGCCTTGATTTTTTGGGCCGATTCCCGGAACGGATTTGGGAGCCGGTTTAAGGGGGCTGCCGAATACTTTGGTTCGGTGTCGTTGAAAATGCGTTGGGTGAGCAGGATGACAAAAACCGCCTGAACCACCAGAATGAGGGCCAGTGGAAACCGGAACCAGTTTCGTAACGAAGCAATTTTGAGCAAAATCAGCGCCAGCAGGATCAGGACGTACGGAAACGAAAAGCCCGAATACCGCTGCGTAATGCCGTAGGTATGGCCGGACCGGAACGCCATCACCAGCAGGAAAAGGGTGGGAACCAGCGCCAGGATGACCAGAAAAACCAGCAATGGCCGATTCTGCCGGTCTACATCTTCCAGCATGGCGGACAGAAGCAGGTAAGCCAGCGGCAGCACCGCTGACAACACCAGATGCTGGGCGGGGTTGATGCTGTAAATCGGTAAACCGGCGGCAAATACCAGTGGAAATCCAATTTTGACCCAAACCGGCGGTTGCCGCTGGCTGCGGTACCGTACCAGTAAAACCGTTGCGATGAGGCCAATCAGCGTAGCCAGCGCGAAATTCCGGTACCCGACCACCGCCGTTGCCAGCCCGTTGGTAAACAGGACCAGATCGCTGAAAACCGGGAGCGAGCGCCAGAACACATTGGGCACCGTCGCGGGCAGAATCAGCCCGAATCCGTTGTTATAGGGATTGGTCAGGGCCAGGCTGAGGTACAGCTTCGCCTGGTTGTTCAGGCTAAAAAACGTGTATTTTCCCCCGCCGTAGATAAACCAGAGCGAAACGACGCCCACGCCCGCGCTGACGGAAAGCGCCAGTCGAAGCCAGGTCCGGAGCCTGCGAACAGACAGCAGGGCGAATAAGCCGTGCCCCAGAAAAACCGCCAGCGCCAGGTAATGCGAAAGCAGCGAAACCGCCACCAGAAAACCGTATAGTACATAAAGACGCGCGGACGACTGCCGTTTGCCCGTGTTGTCTTTCTCCAGAATCAGCAGGAAAAGGTGGGTAGCCAGCAAGGTGAAAAAAAACGTCATCGTATAATTGCGGGCAATGTGGCTTTGCGCCACGAAATACGGTTCGATCGCGGCCAGAAAGCAGGTTGTCAGGGCGAGCCGGGATGCCTGATCCGGGTCCAGCCTGAAGTGGCGGGTGACAAACCGGTAGAGCAGGGGGAGCGTTAAGAGGCTGAATACGACGGATAAAAACCGGATCGAAAAATCACCCGGACCCAATAGCCTGATCCAGACCCAAATGATCCCGTAGTAAACCGGGCTGTTGCCAATATCGCCTTTGATGTTGGCTTCAATGAAATCGGCGAAGGTTTTGGGTTTCCAGAATTGCTGCGGAGTAAAATACGCGGTGTCGGCTTTGTCGAAAACGTCTTTTTGATTGGAACCCTCCAGCACCACCCCCTGACTGACCAGCAGCGTGGATTTTTCATCGAACCAAATACCGTAAGTGTCCAGTCGGTAAATTCGGAGTACAAAAGCCAGAAGGAGAATTCCGGCAAAGAGTAAATAATACGTTCGACGGTGCGGTGATACGGACATTAACCAGGAAAAAGCGTTTCTGCGGAGCAAAATTAAACTGATTTCCGAGACTTTACATTTTCAGAATTGTAAATTCTACTCTTCGGTTAAGCCGGCGCTTTTCCTCCGTTTCGTTGCTGGCGATGGGTTTGCTGGGTCCCCAAGCTTTGGTCTGGATGCGGGCGTCGGCGATTCCTTTTTCCAGCAGGTAGTCTTTAACCACCCGGACCCGGTCCTGCGAGAGTTTCATGTTGAGGTCCCAAACCCCCTGATTATCAGTATGGCCTTCCACCTGGATTTCCATCGTCGGGTAGTCGTTGAGCATCTGCGCCACCCGGTCGAGTTCGGCATTGGAACCGGCCAGCAGGATGGCCTTGCTCTGCTCAAACAGCACTTCGTGCAAAATGACGCGCTGGCCGGTTTTGATCGGCATCAGGATAATGTTCTTGCGGATTTCGCGGAAACGCTTGTCTTTGCTGAGGTCGAGCAGTTCCGTTGTTGGAAAATACCCGTCGCGCTTGGCGGTCAGGGTATAGCTATGCTGCATGGGCAAAAGCAGCTTATAATCGCCGGTTTCGGGTTCGTACGTCACGCGGGTTTGCTCTTTGTCACCGGGGGTGCTGGCTGACACGATCTCGGCCGAAACCGGTTTTTTGGTGAACCCATCGATGACCTGGCCGGACACGATGGCAACCGGGTCGGGCTTAATGGTTGGATACAGCTTCAGCCGGAAAATGTCTTCGCCACCCATCGAATTCTGGATCGAACTCAGGTAGGCATAATCGCCGGTGGCCGGAATGGTGAAATAACCGTCCCATTCCGTGGTGTTGATAACCGGCCCGAGGTTTTCGGGTTCCGACCATTGCGTCCAGGTGTCGTCGAGTCGGCGGCTGACAAAAATATCGCCGTTGCCGTATTCCGGATGACCGGCTGAGGTAAAATACAGGGTCCGGGAATCGGAAGCCACAAACGGCGCGCCCTCATAATCGGCGGTATTCAGCACCGGCCCCATGCTGACGGGTTCGCTCCAGGTTTGGTTAGGTTGCAAAAACGAAACGTACAAGTCCTTATTTCCCAGTGAATTTCGCCGTTGGACGGACAGCACAATGGTTTTGCCATCGGGCACAATGGCGTACTCGGTGTAGGAGTTTTTGTGCAGGTTGTGGTTGTTGGCGATCACGCATTCAACCGGAAACGACCAGCCGTTTTTACCAAGCGTCGATTTGGATAAACCGTAGGTAACTGAACCATCGGGTTTGTAAACGTTGATCAAATAAACGGTTCGACCGTCGGGCGACATTCCGCTAATGGCGTTGTCGGACACATTGTTGATGGGCGGCCCCAGATTGACGGCATTGCTCCATTCGCCGTTGGGCTGGAGGGTCGAATACCAGACATCCTGGCTTTTGGGGTCGCCGGTATTCCGTTCGTGCTGGCCGCGGGTGAAATACAGGGTTTTACCGTCGGGCGAAATCACGGGCGCGACTTCCTGTCCCCGCGAGTTTACCCGGGTTCCGAGGTTTTCCTTCACCAGATCCTTGGGAGCATCCTTGGAAACATTGATGGCGATGGTGATGGGTTGGGTTTCGCTGGAAATCCCGATGGCGTCGATCTGGTTGGGACCTTTGACCCGGTTGGGACTGACCACGATTTTCAGGGTGTTGGCCGTCAGCGCCGACTGCGCTGGGAGAATGTGCAGCAGGGGGGCGGTGGCTGGTTCGGAGGTGGAAACGGAGGCTGCGGTTTTGAGAACCGAATACACCGGTGTTTCGCGGCCCGAACCATCGATGACAAAAACCTGGCTGATGGCGCCGGGGTTGCCACTTTGAAAGATGGCGATTTGCCGGATGGGAATCGACTCCGAAAACCGGACGGTGATCCACTCGTCGTTTGGGCCGTCGGGATAAAGCGGTGACCAGGCGCAGGGACTGTCGCCAACCTGGGGAAGCCGGTTTGGTTTACCCAGAATCTGGCTGGCGCGGTACTGCTGCGTGTAGGCTTCACCGCGTCCTTCCGACGAAAAACCGACCACTGAACTCGCCCACAGCACCTGTTGCGCCAAAGCGGCAGTCTGACCAAAAATCAGGCATCCAAGCAGTAAGAGCACTCCCCGTGTCATGGTATTGAACGATGAATTATAATGAAGGAACGATGAATGAGGGCACTGCCGCCTGTGCCGGTGATAAGTTATAAAAAAATGGCTACAATTCATCGTTCCTCAGCGTGCGGGCAACCCCGCCCTACCTCATCTTTCTTAACGCTCAATTTGTATAGACCTTGTATTCCCACGGTTTGAGGGCGAAGGTCAGGGAGTTGCGCAGTTCGGCGGGTTCGCGGGTGAAAATTTCCGTATAAACGCCCTCAAAGCCGTCGCCGTTCAGGCGGATGGTCTGGGGCGTGGGGCTCAGGTTGACAATGACCACCACCTGATCGTTTTCGTGCTGCCGGTAGAAGGCATACACTTTGTCGTCTTTCTCGGTCGGAATTTTGATGAGTGGCCCACCCGCCCGGCCGTTCCAGAGAGCCCGGTTGCGGTGTTTGAGGGTCAAGAGGGTTTTGAAAAAGTCGGTTTTTGCGTAGTTGCCCCAGTAGATCGGATCTTTTTCGAAAAACTTCAGCCGCTTGTTCAGGTTGGATTCCATGCCGTTGTACAACAGCGGCATCCCGTCGAAGGTGAACGCCAGCACCGTGAACGCATCCGCGCCATTGCCAAACAATTCCGTAGCGGTTCCGGTCCAGGCATTTTCGTCGTGCGTTTGAACAAAGTGCATCTGATAATACCAGGGTGGAAACCGCTTTTTGTTGTATTCCAGCAGCGAGTCGATGGCCGTGGCCGGCCGCTTGTTTTTGGCAATCTGCTTCATCAACTGGTGCATGCTCCAGCCGTAGTTCATGTTAAAACACTCCTGAAAATACGCCGGTTTGTCTTCCCACTCTGCCAGCATGAAAATCGGTTTGATCGCATCGAGCTTCGGGCGTGCTTCGGTCCAGAAATCGTCCGGCACATAACCGGCCACCTCGCAGCGATACCCGTCAATATCGCATTCCCGGATCCAGAACTGCATGGCGTCGATCATGGCGGCCCGTAATTGCGGGTTTTTGTAATCCAGGTCCACCACGTCCGGTCGTTCGGTTACCTTGCCCCGGTCATCAATCGGCGGGCTCAGTTTGCCGTTGATCTTGGTGTACCAGTCGGGGTGCAGCTTCACCCACGAATGCCCCCGGCCGGTGTGGTTGGGCACCCAGTCGAGGATGACGTGCATCCCCAAATCGTGGGCCTGCTTAACGAGGGCCTTGAAATCGGCCAGCGTGCCGTACGAAGAATCTACGGCTTTGTAATCTTCTACCGCGTAGGGATTGCCGAGCGATCCCTGCATGTTTTCTTTGCTGATAGGATGAATCGGCATGAACCAGAGGATATCGACGCCCAGTTCCTTTAGCCGGGTGAGTTGCTGTTCAACGGCCCGGAAGGTACCTTCCTCCGAAAATTGCCGCAGATTAACTTCGTAGATCGTTGCATTTTTGGCCCAGTCGATGGTTGGAATGGTTGACTGCACCACGGTAGAATCACTGGTATTCGTCGGATCGTTGCCCGCCGTGGGGGTTTTCGTACAGGATAGTACGGAAAAAAAGAAAAAACCGCCCGCGAGTAAACTACAGATTATCTTCGTATGCATGCTTAATGGGTAAGCTCGTATGAATGTCTAGACCGCCGTTTTATGCCAGCCGGGTTTCCTGCCGGGGTGTTGGGTTGAAATATTTCAACGTACGAATGGCTTCCGTAGGGTCACTGGCCCGAAAAACCGAGCTACCGGCCACCAGCACATCGGCACCGGCCTCCACCAAATCCGCCACGTTGTCCGCGCCCACTCCGCCATCGACTTCAATCAAAACCGGGTGGCTCGTACTCGCCAGGAGTTTGCGCAACTTCCGAATCTTCTGCAAGGTATGAGGAATAAATGATTGTCCACCAAAACCGGGATTAACCGACATGATCAAAACCAGGTCGATGTCGTCCAGGACATCCGTGAGCAGTTCCACCGGCGAATGCGGATTGAGGGCAACCCCGGCCCGGCAACCCAGTTCCCGGATGTGGGTCAGCGTGCGGTGGAGGTGCGTGCAGGCTTCCAGATGGACGGTCAGGCAACCCGGCCGCTCCGGATGGGCCGCTCCGGCTTTGGCAAACGCGTCGAGGTAGCGCTCCGGCTGGGTAATCATCAGGTGAACATCCAGCGGTTTGGCCGCGTGGCGGTTTACGGCTTCGCAAACCGGGAGGCCGAACGAAATATTCGGTACAAAAACCCCATCCATAATGTCCACATGAATCCAGTCGGCTTCGCTCCGGTTGAGTAATTCAACATCGTGTTGCAGGTTCGCAAAATCAGCCGCCAGTATGGAAGGAGCAATCAAAGGTGGGATCATGAAAAATACGTTCTATCGAATTTATAGGTCCGATCTGTCAAAGGTGACACCAAAATTAATTCTTTTGTCGGAACATTTCTGAACTGTTGTTAGAGTCAGAGCAGGATTTGTTATGATTGCAGTTCGTTAGGGTTTGGATAACTCGTTTGTAAATACCGGTCAAAAATAGAATGAATCCACAGGAAAGAATTGCCGAACTAACTGATCGGCTGAATGAATACAATTATCAATACTACCAAAACAGCGTCTCGGTAGTCGACGATTTTACGTTCGACCAATTGCTGGAAGAACTTTCGGCGCTGGAGCGGCAACACCCGGAATTCAGCCGGCCCGATTCGCCGACGCACCGGGTGGGCGGCACCATCAGCAAGGAATTTGCGACGGTTTACCACCGGTTTCCGATGCTTTCCCTCGGGAATACCTATTCCGAAGCCGATTTGACCGAATTTGACAACCGGGTTCAGAAAGGACTGAACGGCGCGCCTTATGAATACATCTGCGAACTGAAATTTGACGGTGTAGCCCTGAGTCTGACCTACGAAAATGGCATTCTGACGCGGGGCGTTACGCGGGGGGATGGCGTTCGGGGCGACGATATTACGCCGAATATCCGGACGATCCGGACTTTGCCGCTGAAAATCAACGGGTCCGCCATTCCCGCTTTGTTTGAAGTTCGGGGGGAGGGGTTTTTGCCCCTGGCTGAATTTGAGCGCATTAACCGCGAACGCGAAGACATTGGTGAAGCCTTGCTGGCCAATCCGCGTAATGCCGCTTCCGGCACGTTCAAACAGCAGGATTCCGGGGCCGTGGCCAAACGGCGGCTAAATTGTTACCTCTACTCGTTTCTGTCGGAGCCCGAAGTGTTTCAGACTCACGAAGAGAGCCTGCTGGCAATGAAGGAGTGGGGTTTTAACGTATCGCCAACGTGGCGGAAATGTGCCACCATACAGGCGGTTTTTGCCTTTATCAACGAATGGGAAACCCGGCGGTTTGAATTGCCGCTGGCTACGGATGGAATTGTCATCAAGATCAATCGGTACGACCAGCAGCGCGAACTGGGCTTTACGGCCAAAAGTCCGCGCTGGGCGATTGCCTTTAAATACAAAGCTTTGGCCGCCAGCACGATCCTGAACAGCGTTTCGTACCAGGTGGGCCGGACCGGCGCCGTGACCCCCGTTGCCAACCTGAAGCCGGTTTTGCTGGCGGGGACCGTGGTCCGGCGGGCGTCGTTGCACAATTCCAATGAAATTCAGCGGTTGGGCGTCATGCTGAACGATACGGTTTTTATCGAAAAAGGAGGGGAGATCATTCCCAAAATAACCGGTGTCGATTTAAGTCAGCGCACCGATGCCAGCCAACCCATTGTGTATCCGACGGTTTGTCCGGCCTGCCAGACTCCGCTGATTCGGAAGGAGGGCGAAGCGCATTTTTATTGTCCGAACGAAAAAGGCTGTCCTCCGCAGCAACAGGCCCGATTCGAACATTTTATCCAGCGCCGGGCGATGAACATCGAGAGCCTAGGGGAAGGAAAAATTGAATTGCTGATCGAACGCGGTCTGGTGCGCAGCCCCGCCGACCTCTACGAACTGACGACCGAAAAATTGCTGGGGCTGGAAAAGACGTACACGGATCGCACCGGCGGTCCGGAAGAAACCGGGAAGACGCGGGTGGTCAGTTTGCGGGAAAAATCCGTCGAAAATATCCTGAACGCCATCGAACGCTCGAAGGCCCAGCCGTTTTCCAACGTCCTGTTTGCCATCGGAATCCGGTACGTCGGAAACACCACGGCAGAGAAATTAGCGGACTATTTTGGCAACATGGACGCGCTGCGGACGGCTTCGCACGAGGCACTGCTGGGGGTGCCAGAAGTAGGCGACCGGATTGCCCAAAGTGTGGTGGCCTGGTTTACCGACTCGGATAATCAGGTATTTGTGGAGCGCCTGCGGCTGGCGGGTTTGCAGATGGAAACCGACCGGGTGGCGGTGGAGAAGAAAGGCGAATCCCTGGTCGGCAAGACGTTTCTGTACACCGGTACGTTTGCCAATTTTTCGCGGGAAGAACTGGAAAGCGAAATTGAAGCCCACGGCGGAAAGCTGCTGAGCGGGGTTTCCAAAAAACTCAATTTCCTGATTGTGGGCGAAAGTCCCGGCCCATCGAAAGTTGAAAAGGCCCAGAAAATGGGCGTATCGCTGATTGGAGAAGATGAATTTCAGGCCATGATACTGGTTTAAAATACAACCTCTATACGGTTTCATACCGAAAAACCGTACCTTTGTCCTACTTTTCGGTTTGCATATTCCTTCTAATCCAGAAAATAAGTAGATGAATGCTCGTTTCCACGGCGTTGGGGTCGCCATTGTAACCCCGTTCAACGACGACCTGACTGTTGATTTCGACGGTTTTGGCCGCGTCGTTCAGCACATAACCGACGGCGGTGTCGATTATATTGTGCTGCAAGGTACCACCGGCGAATCGCCCACGGTGACCAAATCGGAAAAGAAACAGCTACTTCAGTACGTAAAGGAAAACAATCCGAAGAAATTACCGATCGTATACGGCGTTGGCGGTAATGTAACGCCGGAGGTGCTGGCGACGATCAAAGACACTGATTTTGAAGGCGTTGATGCCATTCTGTCGGTTTGCCCGTATTACAACAAACCGGGCAAACGCGGGGTGATCGAGCACTTCAGCCGCATCGCGGATGCCAGCCCGGTGCCGGTCATTCTGTACAACATTCCGCCCCGGACGGGGATCAATATATCGGCCGAAACGATTTGTACGCTGGCCGAACATCCGAATATTATTGGCGTAAAAGAAGCCTCCTGCATCATTGAGCAGTGCATGGAAATTGCGCGGGACAAACCGGCTGATTTTCTGTTGATTTCGGGCGATGACGTTCAGGGCGTTCCCATCATCAGCATTGGTGGCGTGGGCGTTATGTCGGTGATTGCCAATGCGTTCCCGGCGAAGTTTACGACCATGATTCACGCGGCTTTGCGCGGTGATTTTGCGTTTGCTCAGCAGGAACTGGGGCATTTCCTGCGCATCGACCCGCTGTTGTATGAAGAGGGTAATCCGGTGGGAATCAAGAAAATTCTGGAAATTCTGGGACTAATTTCTTCGCAGGTGCGCTTGCCGCTTTACCCCGCAGCCGACGAACTGGGCGAACGAATGCGGGCCGTGCTGCAACGCGACAAGCTGGTGGAGCTGGTGGCCTAATATTCGAGTTGCCTCCTTAAAAAAGCCCCGGTTTTTCCCGGGGCTTTTTTAAGCAAGACGGAAAACAAGTGCTACCTGCGGCCGCCAAACAAACGGGCGAACCCCCAGATGACCAGCACAATCACGCCAATGACCAGCAGACCACCGGTCCAGGCTCCCGCTTTGAAAATATCGCCGACCAATTCGCAGCTGGTCATCCCAACCAGTAAAAACAGAGCGATCGACAGGCTGTATAGGAAATGAGTGAAATTACGCATATCGTTGGTTGTTAATGTTCCCCTAAACAACTGCCAACGGTGTTTATTTGTTTTTTGAAGTCTATTTACACATTCCACCAATAGGTTAGTTTCAGGACAAGGGCGCGGTTTTTCACCGTCAGCGAGCCGGGTAGGTAATTATCCGTGTAGACAATGAACAGATCGGACGCGGGAGCGTAGCGCCACTGAAACCGGGTGTTGAGGTTCACGTTTCGGGCCTGTTCGTTGTATTGCAGAAAGGTTGTAAAAAATAAGGTATTGGTCATGGTCAGATCGACGCGGGGGCCAACCAGCCAGAACTTCGCCATCGACAAGGGTTCGGGGAGACGGATGTCGTTGTAGTTGGCACTGAGCGCCAGACTCACGTAGGGCTGAAACCGGTACCCTAATTCGGTGATCAGGTTCAGCCGGGTTCCGTTGGCGTAATAGCCGCCGTATCGTCCTGAAAATGAGTACGTAAACAGACTTTGCGGTTTTGAAATATAATCGACGCCCACGGCTTTCCAGCGGTGTTCCGTACCCCGCCCCAGGGTGTCACGACCAGTATTCGTCGGATCGAACGGTTGCAGCAGCCGGATGTAGGAACTGCCCGCCCAGACCGCGAATATACTTTTGGTCCGGAAGGTGGTCAGGTACATCGCCACGGTTTCATTGTCCGTCTGTTTGAAGGATTCGTTGTAGATGTAAAAAGAGGTAATCTGCGGGCCGTGACTCAGCACCGAACCACCTTTCGGAAACATCAGGTAACTGGCGGTCGGGTTGATTTTAATGTAGCCCCGGCGCGGCACGTAGCCCACTTCCGCCGAGTAATTCCGCCCAACGTATTCGTGTTGCCAGCCGACAATCCACTTGCGGGTACTGTACAGCAGATTGGCTGCGTGAACCAGACTGCGGTTGGCGTTTTGCGGATCAAACGATTTGAGAACAATCGCCTTGCCGGTCCATGTGTTGTTGGAAGAGGCCAGGTTATACTCAAATCCGAGATTGCGGTTGTATTTCGAATAAACCGGCCGGCCCGCTCCAACCTCGCCCGGCTCGTAATTCAGCGATTCTTTGTTGATGAAAATGGCCCCAATGTTCGAGCGCGAGAAAACCCGGCGCTGGAGGGCCACCACCGCAAAATTCTGGGCGGGTAACCCGGTTTCGTCGACCTTGCCGGTTTGCATATCCATGAGACCGATGCGCCAGTCCTTGTTGAGTTTGCCGCTGAGCCGGGCGCCAAACCGGATGGGAACGCCGAGTCCAATCCGGCGGGAGAAAAACGGCCGGATGTTGGCATAGCCGAAGTTGGAAAACTGATCACCATTCTCCAGAAAAAACTGGCGTCGTTCCGGAAAAAACAACTCAAACCGGTCGAGGTTGGTGACCTGACGATCCACATCAACCTGCGAAAAATCCGGATTGACGGTCAAATCCAGGTTGAGCGACGAGGTAATGGCTACTTTGGCATCGAGTCCCGCATCGCCCCGAAAGTCGGTCGGTTTTCGGTTCTGATAATCGCGGGTCAAGCCTCCGAGCGCGTACGGAATGACGGAAATGTTGGGACCCACCTGCGGAGGAGCCTGATCCCAGATGATGGAACCAGTGTACGCCAGCGAAGCCGTCGGAAATTGCCGGGGAACGGGCGCCCAGCTCGATTTTTCGGTGGTTCGCAAATCCTGCCGGCTGAAGTTGATGCCCCAGCGCGTAATGCCTTTTTTGTACCGGATGGTTTTGAACGGAATGGCGGCTTCGAACACGTAACGGTCCTCGTAATTTTTCACCGCCGAATACCATTTATTGTCCCAGCTCAGATTGGCTTTTCCGCCTTCATACAGCAAACCGTCCCACTGCGCGCCCACCGCGTTGGCACCGAACGTAAAACCGTTGGTCTGGTCGTCGAAGGGGTCCATGAAAAAAATGAAATTATCATTTTTGCCAAACTCCCAATCGCGCCGGAGTGATTGCACGAACGGGCGGTTTGCCCAGGAACTGTCCGGGTTGCGGGCGTAATAGCAAATGGCGATGATGTAAAGGTTCTGCTGGTCGTACGTCATCTTTACGTCCGTCCGAAGCTTGGCAAAACTGGTGTCCATCGGCAGCACCATGAAAAAATCAGTGGCGGTTTCGGCTTCCAGCCAGGCCTGTTCGTCCATCACCCCGTCGATTTTCAGGTGGGGTGTCCGATCGGTCGGCTGGGTTTGCCGGATGTGGTATTGATAGGCTTCGTTTTTCTTTTGGGCAAAAAGAGGGGTGCAACAAACTACCAGAAAGAAAAGAAAAGGGAGAAGTTTCACAAATAGGAATAATTTTAGTGCGCTTTTGAGTAGAAATAACAAATATAGCTCCTGTATTAGGAAGAAAGATACTATATTATTTGTAATTTAATGCTCCCTAACTCTATCCTAATCTACTTTGAAATCACCCGCCGACGCTCCATTGCCGGAGAATACATCCCGCACGCAGCCCCCTGAACGTTCGGCACTGCTGGTCGGGAGTCTGCCCTTTTCAGACGAAGAAGAATGCATGACCCGCGCCCTGGATGCGCTGGCCCCGGTCTTGTTTTGCCTGCCCGACGGCGAAGTAGGGGAAAAATCGGCGGCTTTTCCGAAAGGAAACCGCATTGCCTGGGTTGTGTATGCCATCGAAAAAATTACGGCCGATCAAACGAACTGGAAAATCGTCAAACAACCCGTTCGGGGAGAGGACGGTATGGCGGCCAGTTACGAATCGTTTCAAAAACTAAAACCGCTCCGCTCACCCGCCGACATGCCGCACCACGTCCGGCTGGGATACGATGATTTTTTTCGGAGTAGCTACCCGGTTTTTAAACGATTGCGGACGGAGCGAAACCGCCCCGATTTGAAATTTCAGCTGGGTGTTCCCACCGGTTTTGCCATGGGATTTGCTTTTGCCAGCCAGCTCCAGTGGATTCGGTATACCTACGCCTTCAATACCGTAATCGCCCGCGAAATCAATGCGGTTTTGGATGAAGCCGGCCAGGACGTGATTGTTCAGATTGAAGTGCCGCCCGAATTGTACGCGGCTTATATGCTGCCCACGGCGCTGATGGGCTGGGCGCTGAAACCGATCAAGGATTTGTTGTCCAAAATTAATCCCGGCGCGCAGATTGGTATGCATTTATGCCTGGGCGACTTTCACAATCACGCGCTGGTTCATCCCAAAACGCTCGGTAAAATGGTGGCATTTTCGAACCGGCTGGTGGAAGAATGGCCGTCGCAACACACACTTGTCTACGTTCATTACCCATTTGCCGAAGGACGGGTGCCGCCCTCGACGGACTCCGGATATTACCTGCCGCTCAAAAATATTAAATTGCCACCCTCCACCCGGTTTGTGGCCGGTTTTGTGCACGAAGACCGCACCCTGGCCGAAAACGAGTATATCTTGCACAGCATTGAAGCGGCCGTTGGCAAACCGGTGGATGTGGCCACTTCCTGTGGCCTGGGGCGCCGAACGCCCGAAACCGCCGAACGATTACTGGCCTTAATGGCCGAACTGGTCGGCTAGACCTGGAACGTAGGATTTGAAAGGTGGGACAATCGCTTAAAAGAAGTAATCGTCTGTCCTTTTTCTAGTCACTTTTGTCCCACCCTTTTTACTAAAAAGCTAATTTCCCACCATAAAAACCGCATTGCCAAACAGCAGTTTACCGTTGTACCAGAATCCGCGGAACAGCGGATTGTCCATCATGTAAACGATGCTTCCCCGGCCCAGATCCTGCACCCCGTACAGCAGGGTATTGTTGAGTTTTGATTTGGCATTTTTACCCACAAAACCGGCTACGTAATTGCCTTTCCGCAAATAGCCGACGTTCCAGCCGTCTTTCAGAAAATCGTAATCGTAAACATTTTGCACCAGCGCATGATAGCCGTTGGGGTAGCCAAAGGCGAGCGGGTGCGTGCGATCCAGGTCCACCCGGTAGACGCTGCCCGGCGTTTCTTCCGAAACCGCTTCGCGTTCGCGTTCGCCATATTGGCGCAGGGTTTCGTCAACTTCCGGTTTTTTATCGGTTCTTTCTTTCCGGGCTTCGGTTTTGTCCTCTTTCCGTTTCAAGCCAAAATCCGCTTTGTCGGCAAAAAAACTGGTGACCCGTTCCATCACAATCAGTTTTCCGCCCGCCTGGACCCATTCTTTCAATTTGGTGAAGGTCCGGTCCGTCAGGATTTTACCGTAGTTATAGCCCTGGGGCATGATCAGCACATCGATGCCGTCGAGCGAGGCCGACGGAAAAGCATTGGCATCGATCAAGGTCAACGGATATTGGAGATCCTGGTCGAAATAATGCCAGACTTCACCCAGAGATGTTGGTGAGGTCACGTCGCCGGCAATCACCGCCACCCGAGGATTTTTAAGTGAAAACACACTGCCTGATCCAAAATCGGCCCCTTCCGTTACAAAACCGGTCGTAGCCGGAATCAGCCGGATGTCGTGTTTGGTAGCTTCCTGCTGAATGATCTGGTGAAAACGTTCGCCCAGCCGTTCGTTTCCGGCACGGGTCACAATCAGGGTACCGGCCTCAAAACTTTGATTATCCTGCCGGAAGGTCCGTTCGGCCACCCGGACCCGTACTTTATTTTTCAGTAAACCCGCCAGAAACTGAACGTCCTGCGCCGACTGCCAGCGTATCAGATACGCATACGGTTTGGGGCCGGAAGCGGGTGAGGTGGTCGCCGAAAGCGCCGGTGCGCCGGGGTAGGCCGTGGGGGTCAGTTTTTCTTTTAAACCGTAGGCTTTCAGGCCATAGGCATAGGGGATACACCAGGAGGTGATGTCGTAGGTAACCGAATCTTCCAGCGTTGATTTCGGTTCAAACAGGATTTTTAATAAAGTCGATTTGGGTTGGTAAGCGCTGATCACCAGATCATTATTTTCGGTTGTTAAGGATTCGTTTTTTTGCGACTGGTAATTAAAGCCGCTCAGCTTCTGGGATTTTCCGGCCAGACCGTAGCGAATCTGGTTGTTATCGAGCAGTTTGCGCAGAGCTTTAATCCGACCCTCATCGTTGGCGGTTTTAATGACGTAACTTTTGAAGTCACCCACCGGATTGGTCTGCGATTTTTCAAAAAAGCTGTTGAAATTTTTAACCACTTCGTCGGGCCGGTCGGCAACCGATTCGAGCGTGGCAAAGCTGGCTGCGTGGTGGTGGTCGATGCGTTCGCGCAGGGTGAGCGTATCGCCGTCATTTTTCCGATAGGCGAGCCCGGCCCGGCCACCACCGCCCTGTTCAAAGGTCATTCCGATGGCGCCGTTGTACGTCGGCCAGGTATCCCCGTAGCTCGGATAGAACAGGTCAAAGCTTTCCCGGGTAAAATACAGCCAGCCGTTCTGGTCGAAATACCGGGTATTGTACTGTCCGATAATTTGCTGGAATTGCCGTTGCCAGGGCGTGATATCTTCGTGGTAGGGCCGGGCGGAAGGGGCAAAATAATACGGGCTTTCGGGACCCATTTCGTGAAAATCGCCGTGGAGGTGGGGCATCCACTGCTGGTAGAGGGCCATTCGTTGCTGCGTAATTTCCTGCGTTTGCCAGGCCCAGTCGCGGTTGGGGTCGAACAGATAATGCGTATACCGCCCGCTGGGCCAGGGCTCGCTGTGTTCGCGGGCCAACGGGGTGGGGTCGGGGCTTGTTCCGCTCATCTGGTTGTACCAGTTTACATACCGGTCGTGACCGTCGGGATTCAGGCAGGGATCCAGAATTACCACCGTATTCGACAGGATTTTCTGGGAAACCGGATTGGCAGTATTCATGAGGTCGTATAAAACCAGCATAAACGCTTCGGAGCTGATCGCTTCGTTGCCGTGCACATTGTAACTAAGCCAGGCGATGGGTGGTTGAGACGAAGGGGCGGTTTTTGAAACAGAACCTCCCGCACTGCCTAGGCCGATCTGTTGGAGGTGGGTCGTCCGGATTTCTTCGAGCCGGTTTAGGTTTTTTTCGGAGGCTACTACCACCGCCAGAAGCTGGCGCCCCTCGAACGTAGTACCATACGGCAATACCTTGACACGGGTAGGATTTTGACGAGCAACATATTCGGCGTAGGCCAAAACCCGGTGTTGGGGCGAAAAGCGTTTGCCGACGGTATACCCCAGAAATTGATCTGGATGTTGTAACGCATTCTGGGCAAGGGAGGTAAATGTCGTTAACAGACAAAAACCAAAGAAAAGGAGTCGATTCATGCGGGCAAATATTGGATTTATCGGGCAAACAACAAAAATAATCCGAAAGCGTCAAAACCCGCTCAATTGAAGAAAATTCGATTTTTTTTAATGGTAGATTTGCAGCAATCAATATTCCCCGTATCTTTGCACCACGATTTCAGAATCAGGGTTAGCAAAACACGGCTGACGCGTCTGAAATGGGGATTTGGCCGATTCGTCTAGCGGTTAGGACGCGGCCCTTTCACGGCTGAAACACGGGTTCGATTCCCGTATCGGTCACAGCCAACTGTGCATAAAGCGTTGCAAGGAATTCCTTGTAACGCTTTTTTGCTTTAACCCCTTTCGATCAGGACCTATCGACCTCCAGAAGGTTTGAATGCTTAAATTTTACTGGAAAATTCGGTGAAGCCCTATTCTCGCATACTCCATATTATAGGAACCGTTTACCAAATGAGATTCGGTACCACATTGGTAACTCCCAGACTGAGCAGCATATCTTGTTGAGTGAAGCTAAATATTTGCGTATAGCAGATCACCGTTATTTTGAAAATGGTAAATAAAAGAGGAATTATATAAATTTCAATGGTAATTTGGAGCAGTTTTTGCTACATTTATGGCAAGTAGCGAATGAACTGAGTATGGAAGCTACCTTGTAATTCATTAAAATACTTAGGCATATATTTATTTAAAATGCTGATAATCAATTGTATACTAATTTTGTAACGTGAAATTGATCTGGGCTTCCTGGCTCAGGTTTAATCAGGTAAATCTTTCAAAACCGACGGAAACGTAATTTGCAATTCATGAGTATTCCCAAAGCGGTATAGCTGGGAGTGTTCAAAATCATTGCGCCTGTTAAAAACGATTCCCATTAAATTTTTCTCTGTTCATTAACGCTACCAAATCACCGTGAGAACCATGAACATGTTTACCCTGTCGAGCCGGTCCGGCCGAAAAAAATTCATTTGTACGGTTTATGCCAAGGATGGCACTCAATTAGCAAGCCGTGTTTACAACGCTTTTGACCAGGAAGGAGCCCGTATGCAATTGGAAGAGTGGCTGGATGTTCACGCAGAATCCATTTACGATCCGGACCGCATTCACATCGAGCTGGTTAAAAAATGAAAGGAGTACCGTATCTGCAAACTGGTTTAAGCGTATTCTTAATTGGTAAGAATTCCGAGTTTTCTGTTTAAAGTGAAGAAGCCTGATTTGGGTTTGAGTAGCCTCATGAAATAAGTGGGACTTCGCAAGCGAACAGGAATTGAGTACACCTTTGTTCTGACCAGTGGGTGAAAAGATAGTAAGGGGGTTGGGTCTGATCCTGGCAAAATAGCAAACCCCAACTAGTTGGGGTTTGCTGGTTAAATAAGACAGAGAAAATGGAAAGGAGGACAGAGAAATTGGCATCGGGCTGAAACCCGGTATTTTCTACAAACTAAGCTTATCCAGTTCCAGATCAATTTGCTGCCGCAGTTGAATCAGGACTTCGCTGTGGGCATCTTTTTTATGCAATTCTTCCGAAAACTGGACCGGACTAACGGATTCACTATCCGTCAGCGATTCGGCAATTAAATTATTTAGAGTATCCAGGACATGTTGCTGCAAACGGGTCAGATAAAAGACATTGACCTGATTCATTACTGGATTTTGCTCAAACTTTTCGATCAGGTCAATCAATACATTGTGTTTCTGCTGGATCTCATTTACCAGCTTTAACCATCGGGTTTCGATTGTCGCATGGTTGGGCAAATTGTTATCCTCATAAAGTGACATTCGAACCACTAACGTTTGATCGATTTGACTTTAAATTCTAAATCGCTGCGTAAAAATACATAAGTATTTCTACATATAAAAATTATGGCCGAAAAAATCTGAACTAGTTTTTAAGCTATTGATTGTCAGCATCTATATATAGATCATTTTGCGCGAAATACCGCCATCTACGGTGAAATTTTGTCCGGTTATGAACGAGTTGGAATCGTTGATTAAAAAGAGAATCATCCGGGCAATGTCATCAGCTTGTCCGACCCGACCGGAGGGGTGCTGGGTGTGGTCTTCGGGTTTGAGCTGCTCATTTCGCGCCTTCCCTTTTTTCTTCAGGGCAGCCACATCGATCCAGCCCGGACTGATGCAATTGACCCGGACATCGGGGCCGAGACTAACGGCCAGCGAATGCGTAAGGGCAAAAATACCGCCCTTCGACGCGGAGTAGGCAAACGTATCCGGTTCGGATTGAAAAGCGCGGGTCGAGCACAAATTGACAATGCTGCCCTGTTGTTCGGCGAGGTGGGGGGCGGTATATTTGGCGCAGAGGAAGGTGCCGGTCAGGTTGGTACTGATGACTTTATTCCAATCTTCGAGCGAGAACCGATCGAGCGGTTTGTCAATCATCATGGCGGCATTGTTGATCAGGTGGTTGATCTGGCCAAACCGGTCGAGGGTGGCCCGAACCGCATTTTTAACGGCCGTTTCGGAACTGATGTCACAATTAAGAATCAAAGCTTTGGAATTGGACGATTTCATGGTCTCACTAAACTCCTCAAGGGCCTCGACGTCGTTTTCCCAAACAGCGACCCGATAACCGTGGGTTAACAGATACTGTGTCGTTACGCGCCCGATCCCCTGCGCTCCTCCAGTCACAATTACAGTTTGCATAAGCGGATAAGTAAATGGTATTGTCCGCTAACTTACCGACGGATGTTGAAAATTGCTTATAATTCTATTTACCGACACCCATTGCCTGAGGGGCATCGGTTTCCGATGGCAAAGTATGAATTGATTCATGACCAGTTGCTGTACGAAGGAACCTGCCGTCCGGAAAACTTTTTTTCACCTGATTTGGTGGATGACCGTTGGGTGCTGCGGGTCCATACCGCCGAATACGTCCGGCAACTCCAAACCTTGACAATTCCGCCCGAGATGGAGCGCCGGATCGGTTTTCCCGTGTCCGCTGGCCTGGTTCGGCGGGAGTGGACGATTACGCAGGGCACGATCGACTGTTGCCGGATCGCCCAAACGGCGGGGGTGGCCATGAACATTGCCGGCGGGACCCACCATGCTTTTCCGGATCGGGGCGAAGGGTTTTGTCTTTTGAACGACGTTGCCGTTGCGGCTCATTATTTGCTGGATACCCAACCGATTAAAAAGATCCTCATTATTGATCTGGATGTGCATCAGGGCAACGGCACGGCGGTTATTTTTCGAAACGAACCGCGCGTTTTTACGTTCAGTATGCACGGGAAGGACAACTATCCGTTGCACAAGGAACAGTCGGATCTGGACATTGAGTTACCGACTGGAATGACCGATGAGAGCTATCTGAATACCTTGTACGATCGTTTGCCGACGTTGATAAAAGAACAAAAGCCGGATTTTCTGTTTTATATTTCCGGCGTTGATATTCTGAAATCTGACCGATTAGGCAAATTAGATATCAGCCGGGAAGGATGTAAACAGCGCGACGAATTTGTTTTTAATCAGGCGATTAAGCACAAATTGCCGCTTGTCGTTTCAATGGGAGGAGGTTATTCACCCCGGTTGGCTGACATTGTGGAAGCGCATTGCAACACGTTTCGGCTGGCCGAAAAGCTTTATTTTTAGGCTTGGGCCGAATACAAAGTGGACGCGCCTTGCGGTTTTTGGAAATTTTGATTGCTAATTGAGCAACCGAATCGACCCACCTTTCAGCAACCCGAAAGGTGGATAATAAAGATTTAAACGAACGAAGTCATGAAAAAACCGTATTGGATGCTGGTGTTTCTGCTCACCCTGTCGGCATCGATAAAGGCCCAGCAACCGACATCGCCAACCGAAGAAACGCAACGACGGCTTCGGCGCACCGAAACCCGGACGACCACGCCCACCCTGTACGCGGAACGAGACTCGATTTTGGCCCTGCTCAAAAACCGAATGGCGGTTTTGAATCCCGGAGCCGGCACCGGAGGGAGCCTGACGGGCTGGTTTACGGAGGAAGCGCGCATTACCGATAACGACGGCAGCTCCAAAACGCCCGCGGAATTCCAGGCTTCCCATGCCAACCAGACCTACCGAAATTACCGGGTTCGGAAATTGGAAATCAACGAAAATACGGCCCAGGCCGTTGAGGTGTATTCGTACGTTCCAGCCAGTACTCCCGGCACCGCAACCGCCAGTCCGCAGACCGCAACGGCAACGAGCCAGCTCCGAAAAGACCCGGATGGGCGGTGGCGCATTACCGAAATGCGGGTTTCTTCCAAATAACCCAGCTTCTCATCATTTAACGAATCAGCATGAGTCGTTACCGTTTTAGCATTGATTTAGGAGAAACCTTCACGGATTTCGTATTGATGGACGATACCGGACGGTTGTCAATTAAGAAAATACCAACAACCATTCATGATTCCACCGTGAGCCTGGTTGAGGATTTGGGGTTTTTCTTGGCCGAATGCAACGTAGAACCCGTGGGCGTAGAAATGATGGTGGTTGGATTAAACGTCCAGATGCCACCCGCCCTGGCCATTCAATGCGCCCGTGATCTTGAAGAGAAACTCCAGGCAAACGGCTGGATCTGTCCCATTCGGCTGGTGACGAGCCACGGGCAGTTGGTACCGGTTGGTGAAGCCGCCGAAAATCCGGAAGCCATCATGCATCCGGGCATCGGGGGATTGATGACCGGGCGGTATTTTGGCGAACAGATCGGGCAGAAAAACCTGATTATTCTGCGAATCGGCGGGTCTTCGGCTTTTGTATCGCTGCAAACCGAATTGTCATCCCGCTCACTGGGCACCCTGGACCAATCCCTGGAAAGCCAGGTGAAAAGTTTACCCATTGGTGGGAACAGTTACGTTGGAATCAATGAGAACAGCGAACCCGTTTTGCTGCCCGAACACGCCACACCGGGGCCGGGACCGGCCTGTTTTGGTCGCGGGGGAGAATATCCAACTCTGACCGATGCCGATCTGGTTATGGGGTATTTAAACAAGGATTATTTCTTGTACGGTGCGATTCCATTGAAAGTTGAACTGGCCAAAAAGGCCATTTTAAAATACCTGGCGACTCCCCTGAATATTTCAGTTGTGGAAGCCGCCATGCGGGTGTCGGATGGTGTCGAAACGACCATTTCAAACCACATTCGGGAGCTGACCGGCGCGCATTCTGCCAAACTCGAATCGTATAGCCTGCTGGCGTTTGGTGGTGCCGGACCCGTTCATGCCTGTGAAATTGCGCGGCAATTGGGGATTTCCCGGGTGGTGGTTCCGGTTGGGGCCGGTGTCTCCTCGGCGCTGGGGTATTTGCTGGTGTTGGCCGAAAACGATCCGGAATGGAAAATACCGCCAACCATTCAACGGGCGGGTTATTACAACCCGACCCAGCGGTCGGGTGATTTTCATGCCTTGAAGGGGTATCGGTCGGTGTATTACGAAAAAGACCTGACGCCCTGCGGGTGTCCCATTTACGACCGGGCAGGGATTCGGGCGGAAGACACGCTGTCTGGCCCCGCAATTATCGAAGGACCGGAATCGACGGTCGTAATGCGCGAAAAAAGCCACGCCCGAATGGATTTAAACCGCAATCTGCAAATCTTTTTGAGATAGAGTGGAGTGAAATGTTGAGGCAAAAGAATGTAGATAGGCGGTTTTAAATGCGCCTTTGTTTCGCTTGTCTAGTTCACGAGTTGAAGACTGAATACGATGCAATGCAATCGTATTTTCGGATTCGGGAGTTACCCCGGGAGCGGGCATAAATGTGGAGCGTGGACCAGCCACGGATCGGAACCTTGAACCGGAGTTGATGCAGATTACCAGACCGGGAAACAGCCACCGGGACTTCGGCCCCTTTGGATTGCCCAAACCGGCTGATCGTGCAGAGGTAATCGACCGATTGCTCATTCTGAAGCATCAATTCGGCGTATCCCTGCGTCCGGATCTGGCCTTCGCGCGGAAAATCAGGCCCAAATCCCAACTGAAAATACGGATCGTACAGTTTTGGAAACCGGTCGAAATCAGTTTTACTGAGTGGTTGACTGAGCAACTGCCAACGCGAATCGCTGGGAAAGTGTTGGGAAACAAACAGTTCGGGGGGCGTCAGAAAATAGAAGTCATTGCTGCCCTCTTGACCGGAAACAGTGGTTACAGCCCAGGCCAGATCCAGTAAGTACCATTCATTTTCGATGTTGACTGCATTCCATTCGTGATCGACCAGGCGAATGGGATGCCCCGCTTCTTTGTCTTCCGTTCGGGCATAACCCCGAATCGTCACCGATTGGACACCGGCCCGTTGCAGCAAATATTTAAACAGCAAAGCATAACCGGTGCAAAGTCCTTTCCGCTGCCGAAGCACCCGATTGGCGTATTCTATTTCCGAATAGTATTTCTGGGAACTGCGGTTTTGAACAGCCGCCAGATCATAGCGGATGTGCGAAACCATCCAGGCATAAATGACCCGGACTTTATCCATATCGGTCCGCGCCGGAGCCGTTAAATAATCCGACAGGCTGCTGATGCTGCGGGTGTACGAATCGGGCGCATTGCGGGCGTAGTAGTCAATCCGGCTGTAGTGGTCAGCGGGTGATACTTCCGATGCAGGCTTCAAGCCAAGACAAAAAACCAGAACGAGTACGATGGGCAGGAATCGGCTACACATAATCTTTCACATTTCCACGATAAAACTGAAATGCCCGATCGTTTATTGTAACCCTTTCGGCTTTCATTCTACGCGTTCGTGAGCCTGAGGACTTTACGAAAAAAAAAGACCGGCTGCTGGATCGCTGACCGGTCTTTAAGAAAGAACAGAATTCAAAAATAATCGCTATCGGGCTAGCTTAAGCACCGGGAATTGGCGTTGGAGCAAAGCATAACTACCGAACAAAACCGTGCTGAAAGTCAGGTCGCCGATGACGCCGTTCAGAAAAAAGGATTGCCCATTGAAAAAGGCTAAACCGGCTGCATAGCAAGCCAGCAGCCCCTGCGGAGTTTGCGGATAATACGGACTTCCAAACCAAACCGCAAAGTTGGTAATCAGGAAAAACAAGATCGAGGACAAAACGGTCACAAAACCGACCCGACTTATGGTGATTTTTTGCAGCATCAGTAGCCCCAGAATCCAGATCAGCACAAATGAGCCGTAGACGGCAGCCATATTGCCGTGGAATCCGATGATAAGATCGCTGACCAGCATGGCTGCCAATGGAATGATCAGGCCAATCCATTTGCGATCGAACGTAGCTGCGCCAAACAAGGCCAGGGCTGCAATCGGGGCAAAGTTAGGCGGATGTGGAAGCAACCGGCTTAGAGCGGTCAGCAGAATGATGGTGGCCAACGACACCGTACGAATGTGAATACGCTTCATGACGTGAAGGTACGTCGAAATTTAAAAACAGGCAAAATCTGATTTCATTTGGACGGCAAAACGGTCCTATCAACCTTCTTTTTCCAGTGACCGTGTTTTTTCTACGCTATGGAAGGTACTTGGTGAATAGTACATCTTGGCTTTAATTCTCAGCGCATCGGTCGTGGGAATGCAGTTCTGGAAAATCGTAACCGTCAGGCTAAAATCGGCCCTGATAGGCAGTGATTGTTCCAAGCGTTTTTCCTGCCTGACATCGTGCCGACCGATGAACAAAAAGTAGTTGCTGAATCCGACCCGGTTTTGCTCCTTTAAGATGGACAAGCTACGTGACAGATTTTGATAGCTGAACATCTACGGAATCTGAGTTGGTCGGCATTTTTAAGGAATACCTTTTTATACGACCCACGCGAAAATGCCCGACCTGGTAGTCAGAGGGGTATTGATGCCTTTAAAAAATTGGTGTGGATAGGCGGTTTTTTACGGCACGTCATGGTATATACGAACGACCAAACGGATTTGGTCGTTCGTACTTTTAAGAAGCCTTAATTAGGGTGAAAGTATTGGTGTTTCGATAATCAATGGTATTGGCAGATAATCAGAATGTCTTTTACTTTGTCCCGAACGCGTTTCAGCCGCATCTTGACGGCGCTGTCTTTTACCTGGAGCATGACGGCCATTTCGCGAATGTTCATGTTTTCTTCGTATTTCATCCGCAGGTACATGGATTCACTGGGATCAATTTTTTCCAAAATCAGGTCGACCATCTGGTAGCGTTCCTCCAGCCCCGCATAATCGTTGGATTCCGGCAGGGTTTTGATCATTTCGCTATCCAGTTGCACACAGTCACTCCGTCGCCGACCTGCCTTCATCCGGTCCATGCAGTAATTGGTCGAAACCGTGTACAGCCAGGTTGAAAAGGTGGATTTCTCCTTAAAGTTGTGGAGATTCGACAAAACCCGCATGAAGATGTCGTGCATGAAATCTTCCGCATCAACCGGATCTTTGGTAATGGTCAAACATCGGCGGTAAACCTTGTTTGAATAGCGCTTGTAAAGCTGACCGAAATAGTCGCTTTTTTGGGTAGCAAGGTAATATTTTACCAGCTCCTCGTCGGTGTAACGACAGGTGTTCATAAAGTTGATAGTTACAGAGAAATTGTTAACTACGTATTGAACACAAAGAGGAGGCTGACCCTTTGAGTACGACTAGTTGAGCAGATGCTCGGTGATTCAAAACTAATGCTTGTCTATACAAATGTCAAGCGTTTGTTTAAAATTTGTCCGATAATCTCGCTAAATTTATAAATGGGGAGGGCTCCGGAATTTTTGCATTTGACTGAGTATTTCTACGGAATTTTTTGAAATAATTTGGATTTTGGACAGTAAATACCGGGTTTGAATCTGATGCAGATTCTTTAATAATTGATATTGCGAATCGGTTATTCGATGAAGAAAGTTACACGATGAAAAAACAACAATCCCTCTTACCTTTGCCGAACGAATAGAAAGAGGTTATATTCCATCGCCAAAGGACAACTTGATTCAAAATGGTACAGAACGACGAACTGATACGAATTATTGATTTACTCAACACAACCTATGAAGGAGAAGAAGCCTGGCATGGACCTTCATTGGTCGAGGTGTTAAGTGGCGTTTCGCCCGAAATGGCCGGCCACCGGTTGACCCCAAATACCCATTCGATTGCCGAGCTGGTTTTTCACATGACGAGCTGGCGCATTTTCTGCGTGAAAAAAATGCAGGGCGACAAAGATTTCGATATCAAAACGCCCGAGAAAAATTTTGGCTCTTTTCAGGTGATCGACGATTTTGAGTGGGAAGCCCTGCAGATGGAACTGAGTCTCAGCCAGGAGGAACTCGTCAACGAACTCGATAAACGCGACGATGACGAATTCCTGGAGGATATTGTTCCCGGTCGGGACTATACGTACTACGATATGCTGCACGGCGTCATAAACCACGATACGTACCATTCCGGTCAGATTTCAATCATCAAGAAGGGACTGAAGTTCAAAGGCTTGGACGAGGATCATTCCCGTGATGAATTTGGGCCGAGCTACGGCGATGATTTCGGCGATTATTAGTCCTATTCACCTTTTTTACCTTTCAGTCCATTGAATTACTGGCTCGTTAAATCAGAACCCGACGCTTTTTCGTGGAATGATTTTGTGACGCAAGGAAAAGCCGTCTGGGACGGTGTACGAAATTACCAGGCCCGCAATAACCTGGCCTCGATGCGTCTGGAGGATCAGGTGCTTTTCTACCACAGTGTAACCGGGAAGGAAATTGTTGGACTGGCGAGGGTCATTCACGAAGCCTATCCCGATCCTACCATTCCGGAAGATCCCCGCTGGGTGGCGGTGGAACTGGAGCCGGTCACCCGGTTTTCAGCACCGGTTTCGCTGAAACGGATGAAAACCGACCCGCTGTTGCAAAACCTGCCTTTGTTCCGGCATTCCCGTTTGTCGGTGGTTCCCATTACCGCCACCGATTTTGAGTATATTTTATCCCTGGCGCATGCACAATAACCGTCTGGACCTTCTGACCCCCGAAAGCTGGCCATCGTACGAACTAATTGATACCGGCGGTTTTGAGAAACTCGAACGCTTCGGGTCATTTATTCTTAGTCGCCCGGAACCGCAGGCCATCTGGCCCAAATCGCTCGCCAATACCGAGTGGGACCGGCTCGCCCATGCGGTTTTCAAGCGGGATAAAGGGTCACAGGAGAAGGGCGAGTGGGCGGTGCGCCAGAAAATGGACGAGAAATGGTTTATTCCGTACCGGCAGTCTAACCTGGAGCTGAATTTTAAATTATCACTTTCGTCGTTTAAACACGTCGGGATTTTTCCGGAACAGGCCGTTAACTGGTCGTATATCCGGCAAAAAGTGGCAGCCCTGCCGGTTGCCAACCCGCGCATTCTGAATTTGTTTGCCTACACGGGTGCGGCCTCGCTGGCCGCCCGACAGGCCGGTGCCGATGTAACGCACGTCGATGCGGTTCGTCAGGTGATTACCTGGTCGCGCGAAAACATGGAAGCCAGCGGACTCGACAACATCCGCTGGGTGGTGGAAGATGCCCTGAAATTTGTTCGGCGGGAGGCTCGGCGCGGTAACACCTACCACGGCTTGATTCTGGACCCACCCGCCTACGGACGCGGGCCGGAAGGAGAGAAGTGGCTGCTGGAAGAACACCTGGGCGAATTGTTGCAATCCTGTTCGGAATTGCTGGACCGGGAGCATTTTTTTCTGATCATCAATCTGTATTCGCTGGGATTTTCGGCGCTGATCCTCGATAACCTGATGCAAGCGTACTTCGGCAGTCGGGCCAATTCCGAATTCGGCGAGCTTTACCTGACCGACGGTTTTGCCAAACGCCTGCCTCTCGGCGTATTTTATCGGTTTGCTTCCGTCTAAAAACCGTATATTTGCCCGGAAAGCCGGTCGGGCTGCCAGCGGGAAAACCGGCAGTCGGGGGCGGTTTTGTGAAAAAGGATGGGCAGATTCTGGAGCCTTTGGTGTCTGATAATTGGGGGAGTTCTAATGGCTTGTTCCGATGACGATCGTCGGCAGGCCCGGATTCCGGCTGTCCCGGAAAATTCGGCCGAAACCCGGAATCAGGCCGCGCTGGAAGCCCTGACCCGCGCCATCAACCAGAGCAGCCCGGCATCAGCCTACGCCAAACGGGCTGCGGTTTATATGGACCTGGGCAAAACCGACGAAGCACTCTCCGATATCAATGAAGCGCTTGAAAAGGAAAACAACGAAGGGCGCTACCATTTTGTGCGGGCGCAGGTGCTCTGGAAACGGAAAGCGTACGAAGACGGTCTGGAAAGCGCCCTGCGCGCCGAGGGGTTGGGGGTTAACACGCCCGAATTATACATTGTGATCGGTGATTTGCTCCAGCAGCAGAAACAGCTGGATCGCGCCCGGTTTTATTTGGTGAAGGCCCTGCAAATGGCGCCGTATGAAGGAGTGGCCTTTTACCTGAATGGCGTGGTTGCGGCCAAATCGGGGGACACCAGCCGGGCGGTCCTGTATTACAACCGGGCGTTGGCTCTGAAACCCCGTCTGCTGGAACCGTACGTTCAGCTGTCGATCATTCACTCCGTTCGGGGAGACTATGCATCGGCGATTGCGTTCAACAAACGCGGAACCGCTTATTTTCCGAATGATCCCGGTTTGCTGTATGCATTGGGTCATATCTTTCAGCAAACCGCCCGGCCCGACAGCGCTTATTTCTTTTACCAGAAAGCCCTGCGACTGGACCCGTCGATGGCGCGGGCGCATTTGCAATCGGGTCTGGTTATGATGAAACTGCACAACACGGAGCGGGCGCTCTGGCACTTCGACCAGATTCTGAAGCAGGACCCCGCGTATCCGCGCATCAATTATTACAAAGCCATTTGTTACGAACAATCCCGGCAGTGGGAACAAGCCATCCGGTTTTATGCGTTAGCCATGCAGCAGAACTCCGCCGACCAGCAGGCTTATTACGGCTACTGGCGGGTGCAAAAACGAAAAGAGTACGGTGAAGAAACCGATATGTCGTACGAAAACCGCCCCATCCAGCCCACCCGCCCCGGTTCCATTCTGGACACGACGCGGGTTCGTATACGGATGATCCAGCCCCGAACGCGGTTTCCCCGGGATTCGACGAGAAATTAAACCGCTTCCTTTGCTTTCAGGATTCTTTTTGTGGATAATTGCCGCTTGAATACCAATGACTAAATTAAAACGAAAATGAGTGACCAAATTCGCATTACGCTGCCCGATGGCAGTGTCCGGGAGTATCCCAACAGAGTAACCAGTCTGGAAATTGCTACGAGCATCAGTGAAGGGCTGGCGCGGAACGTATTGGCGGCCAAAGTCAACGGCACGGTACAGGATGCCACGCGCCCCCTTACAACGGATGCAACGGTTACGCTGTTGACGTGGAACGATACCGAAGGGAAAGCGACATTCTGGCACTCGTCGGCCCACTTGCTGGCCGAAGCCCTGGAAGAATTGTATCCGGGTATCAAATTTGGCATTGGCCCGCCCATTGAAAAAGGCTTTTATTACGATGTTGATCTGAACGGCCAGCATTTCTCGCAGGAAGACTTCAAGAAAGTGGAAGACAAAATGCTCGAACTGGCGCGGCAGAAGCAGGAATTTGTGCGCCAGCCGATCAGCAAGGCCGAAGCGGTTGCTTATTTTGAGAAAAAAGGCGATCCCTATAAACTGGACCTGCTGGAACGGCTCGACGACGGTACGATTACGTTTTATACCCAGGGCAATTTTACGGATTTGTGCCGCGGCCCCCACATCCCGAATACCGGTTTTGTCAAAGCGGTCAAGATCATGAACGTGGCCGGGGCTTACTGGCGGGGTGACGAAAAGAGCAAGATGCTGACCCGGGTTTACGCCGTGACCTTTCCAAAACAGAAGGAACTGGACGATTACCTCCACCTGCTGGAAGAAGCCAAAAAGCGCGACCACCGGAAATTGGGCAAGGAACTCGAATTGTTTGCTTTTTCGGAGAAGGTGGGCGCCGGTTTACCGCTTTGGTTGCCGAAAGGCACCATGCTGCGCGAACGGCTGGAAAATTTCCTGCGGAAAGCCCAGGTTCGGGCGGGGTATTCGCCGGTGGTGACCCCGCACATTGGCGCCAAGCAATTGTACGTGACCTCCGGTCACTGGGAAAAATACGGCCAGGATTCGTTCAAGCCCATTCTGACCCCGGAAGCGGGCGAGGAGTTTCTGCTTAAACCGATGAACTGCCCGCACCACTGCGAAATTTATAAAACCAAACCGCGTTCCTACCGCGACCTGCCCCTGCGGCTGGCCGAATTCGGGACGGTTTACCGCTATGAGCAGAGTGGGGAGTTGCACGGGTTGACGCGCGTTCGCGGTTTTACGCAGGACGACGCGCACATTTTCTGCCGCCCGGATCAGGTGAAGGATGAATTCAAGAAGGTAATCGACCTGGTGCTTTACGTTTTCCGATCGCTTGGCTTTGAGGACTATAGCGCCCAGATTTCCCTGCGGGATCCGGAAAACAAACAAAAATACATCGGTTCGGATGAAGTTTGGGAAAAAGCCGAAGCCGCCATCGTGGAGGCTGCCGCCGAAAAAGGCCTGCGAACCGTAACGGAACTGGGTGAAGCGGCATTTTACGGACCTAAGCTCGACTTTATGGTGAAAGATGCGTTGGGCCGGAAATGGCAGCTGGGAACTGTTCAGGTGGATTATAATTTGCCGGATCGGTTTGAACTTGAATACACCGGTTCCGACAACCAGAAATACCGTCCGGTGATGATCCACCGGGCGCCTTTCGGGTCGATGGAGCGGTTTATTGCGATTCTGATTGAGAACACGGCGGGTCATTTTCCGCTCTGGCTGTCGCCCGATCAGATTGCGGTTTTGCCGATTTCGGAAAAGTACGAAGACTACGCCAACGAGGTATTTCTGGCGTTGCAGGAACACGACATTCGGGGTTACGTTGACCACCGCGACGAAAAGATTGGCCGTAAAATCCGCGATTCGGAAATCAGTAAAGTGCCGTTCATGCTGATTCTGGGCGAAAAAGAACAGGCCGAGGGTCGGGTTTCGGTGCGTCGGAAAGGCGAAGGGGATCTGGGGTCGATGGCACTGAACGAGTTTGTCGATCTCTTCCAGAATGAAATCAAACCAGCCACGGCGCAGCCGGTTTAGCGGGAGAATGACCAAAGAACCGCCGGTTGGTTCTTTGGTCATTCAGATTTAATTCTTCATTCTCACCAAAAATCTTGTTCCAAACAATCAAAATCTTTATTTTACCGGAAACTTTATAAACCGCCTTGCGTTATACGCAGGTAATCAACCGCACTAGCGGATTATTTTTCAACCCTAAATACAATCTATGGCATTACAGCGCAGACCCATGCGCCCCCCGCGTGTGGTCGAAGAACCTTACCGGATCAACGGCCGTATTCTAGCCCGCCAGGTTCGGGTAGTTGGTGAAAATGTTGAACAGGGCATTTACGACATTCAGCAGGCGCAGGCAATGGCCCAGGCGCAGAATCTAGACCTTGTCGAAATTTCTCCGAATGCCGTACCACCTGTTTGTCGCATCGTCGACTATTCGAAGTTCAAATATGAACAGAAGAAGAAACAAAAGGAAATCAAGGCGAAGGCTCAGAAAGTCGTTATTAAGGAAATCCGGTTCGGACCGAACACCGACGATCACGATTTTGAATTCAAACTCAAACACGCCATCAACTTTCTGAAAGAGGGCTCCAAAGTCAAAGCCTATGTTCAGTTCGTGGGCCGGTCCATTGTCTTTAAGGAACGCGGTGTTGAACTGCTTCAGCGGTTCGCCAAAGGCCTGGAAGACATCGGTAAAGTCGAAGCCGAACCCAAACTGGAAGGCAAACGAATGAGCATGTTCCTGGCTCCGAAAGTTGTGCAGCTGAAAAAATAATACACAAGGAAGGAGAGGAGGAAAGGAGGAGTGGAATAAAGAAGGAAGGCAATTGATTGCCTCGGATCTTTCTCTATTCCTTTCATCCCTTCCTCCTTTATTTTTTTCCTTTCTCCTTCTTTTTTTCTATCTTTGCGGCCTGTTTCACAATCAGCAACATTTCTGTTTCATCCAATGCCAAAAATTAAAACCAACTCGGGCGCCAAGAAGCGGTTCAAGCTGACCGGCACCGGCAAGATCAAACGGAAGCACGCCTTCCACAGCCACATCCTGACGAAAAAGTCGACCAAACGCAAGCGGAACCTGGTGCATGACGCCCTGGTTTTCAAAGGCGATGAACGTCGGATTCAGGTAATGCTCGGCCTGGCCTAAAGGCCGGCAACATGCGGAAATTCCGCACGGTTTCATGTTCAACCCGATTGCAGGCTCTTTAAGAGCAGTAAAAAATGGACAGTGATCTCTGATTTTCAGTAATCCTTTCTTTCCTGCCGCCTGTCGTCAAAAACTAACCAGTAAAAAATGCCACGTTCAGTGAACCACGTTGCCTCCCGGGCACGTCGCAAAAAAGTAATGAAATTGGCCAAAGGGTACTTTGGTCGTCGTAAAAATGTTTGGACGGTTGCGAAAAATGCGGTTGAGAAAGGCCTCGTTTATTCATTCCGCGATCGTCGCCAGAAAAAACGGGACTTCCGCGCCCTCTGGATTCAGCGGATCAACGCCGGTGCGCGTCTGCACGGTGTTTCATACTCAGCGTTGATGGGAAAAATCAACGCTTCCGGTATCGAATTGAACAGAAAGGTATTGGCCGATTTGGCCATGAACCATCCCGAGGCTTTTAAAGCCGTTGTTGAAACTGTGAAATAAAGTCCTGGCAGGCAGCTCGAGCGAGCTGCCTGTTTTTTTTAGGTCTCAACGACCAGTGTTTTCAGGCCCGCCCAGCAGCCATCGGTTTTTCGGCCCAGCAGGTACAAACCGACTTCCCCATCTCCAACCCGAAATACCTGGCGACTCGTTAAGAATTGGTCGATCTTCTGCCGCAAGGCGATAAACCGGGCGGTTCGCTGCTTCTCCTCGTCGTCATACCACTCCTGATCAGTTGTCACCGGTTCCCAGAATGCTTCTTCGGGAATTTCCTCAATATAAACTTCCGTGGTAATCAGTAACCAATCCCGAACCTGAGTCGTCGTTAAGGGCGCTTCAAAATCAATGGTATATTCCACGTATTCAACCGGTTTGTCGGATTCGCTGGGATAATACAGGTCGTTCAGCCAGTCGGTAATCGCGGGTTCTGGCGTCAATTCTTCGTGTGGCATGTGTTACAATCCGGAAATAAATGCGTCTTAATAAAAACTGATTCTCCGACGCAGAGTTATCTACAAAGAAACAGTTTGTCAACCTAATTCACAGTATTTTTTACCAACCAAACTCTATTTCAATCATGATGGAAACCCTCATGAACCTGATTCGTCAGCAATCCGGCGATGCGGTTGTTAACAATCCGGCTATTCCGAATAATCAAAACGAGGATGCGGTGCAGGCCATTTCAAGCGGCATTCTCGGCGGTTTACAGCAACAGGCGCAGGGCGGTAATCTCAGCGACCTCCTGAGTATGGTCACCGGACAGGGCAGTGGTGCCAATGTCAACTCCAGTCCGGTGACGCAGGGCGTGCAGCAAAATGTGCAGCAAAGCCTGATTGAACGGCTGGGTATTTCGTCGCAGACGGCCATGTCGATTGCTTCCGTGGTGGTGCCGATGGTATTGAGTAAACTGATGAATAAATCCCGGGATCCGAATGATTCCAGCGTAGATGGAAATCAAATTCTGGGGGCAGCAACCGGCAACCAGGGCGTCGACTGGATGGGAGCAGCCAGCGCGGCCATGGCCGACGGGAAGCTGGATATGGGCGATCTGATGCGCGTTGCGGGCGGTTTTATGGGTGGAGGCAATACGTCGAAACCAGACCAATCCAGTAGTGGAGGTTTGGGCGGCTTGCTGGGCGGATTATTTGGGAAATAAATCGAAAAACAAAAAGGCGGTTTGGAAAATCCGCCTTTTTGTTTTTTATCCTGATTGGAAGAAAATTGAATTTTTCAACCAACTGGTGAGGTAACGGAACATTAATCCATCCTGTCAGAAATGAACCTACTGCAATATCATTTTATAGCCATTCAGTCAGCTTAGGCTGTCAATCTGTCACATTTCAGAATGTTTTTGTGGGCTGGCACCGAACTTGTTCATTAGGCAATTGTAGTTTGTCAAACGACTAAAGCAAGACATTCGTAAACGTATCATGGGAAAGATTATAGGAATTGACTTAGGAACAACAAACTCGTGTGTAGCTGTCATGGAAGGCAACGAGCCGGTGGTGATCGCCAACAGCGAGGGTCGTCGGACCACACCGTCCGTTGTCGCCTTCATGGATAATGGCAATGGCGAACGGAAGGTCGGTGATCCGGCCAAACGGCAAGCCATCACGAACCCGAAGAACACGATCTCGTCGATCAAGCGGTTCATGGGGAAGCGGTTCAATGAAGTTCAGAATGAAATCAAAACGATTGCCTATACGGTCGAACGGGGGCCAAACGATACGCCCCGCGTCCGGATTGGTGACCGGCAATATACTCCTCAGGAAATCTCGGCTCTGATTCTGCAAAAAATGAAGCAGACCGCCGAGGATTACCTGGGACAAACCGTTACGGAAGCCGTTATCACGGTTCCGGCCTATTTTAACGACGCCGAACGTCAGGCCACGAAAGAAGCGGGTCAGATTGCCGGTCTGGATGTGAAGCGGATTATCAACGAACCAACGGCGGCTGCGCTGGCTTACGGTCTGGATAAGAAGCACCACGACATGAAAATCGCCGTGTTCGACTTAGGGGGCGGTACGTTCGATATTTCAATTCTGGAACTGGGTGATGGGGTGTTTGAAGTAAAATCAACCGACGGTGATACGCACCTGGGAGGTGATGACTTCGACCAAGTGATCATCGACTGGTTGGCACAGGAATTCAAAAACGACGAAAATATTGATCTGCGGCAAGACCCGATGGCGTTGCAGCGCTTGAAAGAAGCCGCTGAAAAAGCCAAAGTTGAACTGTCAAGTTCCAGCTCGACGGAGATTAACCTGCCGTATATCATGCCGGTAAACGGGATTCCGAAACACTTGGTTCGGACATTGACCCGTGCCAAATTTGAGCAACTGGCCGACTCGCTGATTCAACGCAGTCTGGAACCGTGCCGCCGGGCCCTGAAAAATTCCGGTTTATCGGCCAGCCAGATCGACGAAGTGATTCTGGTCGGTGGATCAACCCGGATTCCGAAAGTGCAGGATGAAGTGGAGAAACTGTTCGGCCGCAAGCCGTCGAAAAGTGTTAACCCCGATGAGGCCGTTGCCGTAGGTGCTGCGATTCAGGGTGGTGTTTTGACGGGTGAAGTAAAAGACGTTCTGCTGCTCGATGTGATCCCGTTGTCGCTGGGTATCGAAACGATGGGTGGTGTTTTGACTCGCCTGATCGACGCCAACACGACAATTCCGACCAAAAAATCAGAAACCTTCTCAACGGCTTCGGACAATCAGCCGAGCGTGGAAATCCATATTTTGCAGGGCGAACGGCCGATGGCGGCCCAAAACCGCTCCCTCGGTCGCTTCCACCTCGACGGTATTCCGCCCGCACCGCGCGGTATCCCGCAGGTCGAAGTAACGTTCGATATCGATGCCAACGGGATTCTGCACGTAACGGCCCGCGACAAAGGAACGGGGAAAGAACAAAAAATCCGGATTGAAGCGTCGAGCGGTTTGAGCGACGAGGAAATCAACCGGATGCGCGAAGAAGCCAAGGCCAACGAAGCGGCCGATAAAGCCGAGCGGGAGACGATTGAGAAAGTCAATCAGGCGGACTCGCTGATTTTCCAGACGGAGAAACAATTGAAAGAATACGGCGAGAAATTGTCGGAAGGCAACAAAACCGCCATCGAAGGAGCGTTGAGCGAACTCCGCACGGCCCACGGCAGCCGCGATGCAGCCGCTATTGAAGCCGGTGTGGAAAAACTGAACGCAGCCTGGGCAGCCGCTTCGCAGGAACTGTACAATGCGACGGGCGGTCAGCAAGGTCCGAATCCCGCAGACGGTTTTGCCGGTCAGGGCGGTCCTTCCGACGGCCAGAGCGGTCAGTCGGCGGGTCAGCAGGACAACGTTTCAGACGTTCCGTTTGAAGAAGTGAAATAAGCAATAAGTAATACCGATTCGAGCCAGCCTGCATCACAGGCTGGCTTTTTTATGTCAACCGGTTGACTTACTTTTTTCCCAATAGCCACTGGCTATCATTTCTCCGAAGAACGTTGCCGTTTGTCGGTGCGTGGTAGCCGAAAGCGAGTTGAGTATTTCGTACCAATTCGGAAGTTGACGGGCCTCGATTCCGCTGATCAGTCGAAAAAACCGGTATTGACTCCAGAGAAGGATGCGGTGCCACCAGCGCGTTGGCAACGTAAAATCACAGCATAACCAAAAACCGCCTGGGCGCAATGCCCGCAACAAGTCCGGAACAATCCGGTTTTCTAAACGCTCGTCCGTAAACAGGTCCAGCACAAAGGGCGTGATGATGACATCAACCTGGTCATTTAGCCGGATGGCGGTTTCGGTACCGATTCGGAAATCAACCCGTTGATCGTTTTTTACCCTTTGGCGTGCCAGGGCGACCATGACCGGGGAGGCATCGATATAAGTGACGGTGCGGGGCTGGCAAACGGTGAGAACGCGCGCCAGCAACCAACCCGAGCCGCCCCCGAAAATCAGGAAGTCCGAATTCGGTGGAAGGGTTGGAAGCCAGTGCGTTTGTGCGTTTCGCTGGGCATTGCCGAAAACCAGCCGGGCAAGTCCATCATAAACCGGCGCAATCCTATCAAAGCCACGATCCGCTGAAGGGTTGGATTTCATCATCAAGTCAATAAGCATTTCGATTTCATACTTAACTGGATGCAGTTTTAGAAACCATAAAAGGTTAATTATTGAGCAGTGTACACGCCATAAAGTAATCGAATCAAAGGCCCAGTGTTGTGCCGTAAGTCAGAAACCGGCAATTCTTACTGCCTTTGATGACTTTTTCAAGAGCGGAGAGTCTAATGATTAAACGTAATCCGCCACAAATGAGAAAGAAATTTTACCCGGTTTTAGTTTGTATGCTGTTAAAAGTCGCCAGCCTGGCGGTTTTTGCGCAACAAAAAGCCCCGAACCGATTCAAAGACTCACCTCCCGCCAGCCTGGCTATCAGAGCCGGATTGACACAATTGTTCGGTGATCTAAACGATCAGGTTTCCACTCCGTTCGCCGGGGCTTCCCTAATGATTCCAATTACGAAAACCGTCTCAGTGGAGCTGCCGGTTGATGTTGGGATGCTCCAGGCACAGCAGGACGAGTTCTACCATTCTGCCTCCAAAGCCCGATTTATCCAGGGTGCAGTTGTCGGTTCCGTCAACCTAGTGGAGTGGTTTAGAAAAGACAACAAGCTGGTGGAGATCAGGCCCTACGCGGGGGCGGGACTCTTGTTTTTCCGGGCGGAAGCCCTGGACCTAATTACCGGAAAACTGCAACGATTGACCAACAATGAAAACAGCCACCGAACGCGCGACGGAATCGAAACCCGGGGAAAACCGGGCGTCAAACGCACGCATGAGCTGGTGGGGGTGCTGGGTCTTCGTGGATCGACGGCCTTGGCGCGCCGGATCAGTGTCTTTGGGGATGTTCGGTTTAATCTCGTTCGGACGGACAAATTGGACGCTACGCTGGACAATAACAACCAGGTGATGCAGCCCGGCACCCCGGCTTTTACGGAGGGCAATCATTACGGCAAAAACACCCATGATAAATGGGGATATGCCGCCGTCGGTCTGAATTTTTATTTTGGCGAACGGTTTAAAAAGAACTAGGTGTCCGGTCGCGACCCGCCAATCATTTCCCGGTTACAAAATCGGAATACGACGCACACTCCCGGATCATGTCCTTTTGAAACCGGGTTTGACCGTATTGTCCCGCTAGTTTTGAAAAGTTGGTTGAGTAGTGTTCCCGGCGAAGTTTTTTCATTTCGGCGTTAAACGGTTCGTTATCAGCCGGGTAATTTCGCCTAGCAAATTCCGCTTCCTGCCGGGTGTGAAAGGCATTTTGTTCGCAACGGGCGGCCATGAAGCAGGCTTTGGCGGCTAATTCCGGGTTTTGGGCCGACGAAATTGCTTTTTCGAAATACGATTTGGCAATTGCCGTCGTGTAATAATCCTGCTGGCTGACCTGCTCCAACTCCTGATGTTGCTCCGACTGCTGGACCTGACGATACGAAAACCGGTTGAAAACGGGCTCGCCACCACTCCAGCGGGGACGCACCAATATCCAGGAATTTCCAAACCAACTCAGGTTGAAGGCTCCGCTGCCCAGTTGGTAATAAAGTTCGGCCGCCTGATCGCCCGACGCGGTCTTGGCCAGAATTTCCAGCTCCGCCATTTTCTTTAAAAAAGTAGCCGGAGAGAAGCTGTTTTCATTTTTCGGCTGGTGCTGACTGCCTAGCAAACTGACGATAAATGGATTAGAATTGAAATACAGTTTATACGGTTCGGTTTTCCAGATTTTGGGATCGACCCTGGCGTAGGCTTCGGCGGCTTCCGGAATTTTGTTCTCCGTCAACAAGCGTCTTCCTAGTAAAATGTTGAGCGAATTGGCGTCGAAACCGCTTAATTTCAACAACCGTTTGTCGAATTCCGTAGGATTCGGATTCGTCGCGTAAGCAACAACCTGCTGAACCGTGGCCACCGAGGTAGTGTCCTCAATGTCGTACAAATCCGAATGACTATCAAAATAAATTTCGTTTCGGTTGAGTTGGGAAGACGTTAGGGCGGTGAGCAAAAACGCTTTCGCCGTGCTGGGTCCATTGGAATCCGAAACTTTGGAACGAAAACAGCCCGTTAACCACCCCCCCGATGCCTTTTCGGGGGGCTGTCCATATCCGTATTTTTTCGCCAACTGTTTGCAGGTTTCCACAAACGCATTCGTCATGTAAAAATTCAGCGAGTTGCCAAATTGCTCCAGGTAGCCAATGAGCTGATTTTCAATTTCCGGCGTGAGTGTTTCCGTTTGGGCGGTCAGCAGTAGCATCTGTTGCAGGGCCATCTGTTTTTTCAAAACCGGGTTGGCGGTCGTTTGCTGGCTGGCCAGATCCAGGTTCGCTTTGGCATCGGAATACGCTTTGCCAAGGTAATCCAGGTAGGCCGTGGCCGTGTACCAGAAAGCCGGGTTGTTGAGGGTTTTATTGGTGGCCGACTCCAGGGCAAACGCCCGTAATTGTTGAAAATAATTGGGTGCGTCCTGTTTGCGGTCGATAAACCGGACCGAGTCAGCCCGGCTTGTTTCATCATAGGCATAGATGGGCGAAGCCGTTTGAAAAAAGAAAAATTCGTTGCGGTTAATTTCCCGCGCCATCACCAGTTCAATCAGTGGATTTTTAGGATTCAGCCGAACCATTTCTTTCAAAAACGGTAGGGCGTCCTGTTTGGGTTGTAGGGCGCAGAGCGCATAAACAGCCGCTTTTTCGTGGTCATTAGCACAAAAGTCCAGCGCTTTTTCCCGAAACCGGATGCCATAAATCCGCAGGCTGGTTTCGGCTTCACGTCGGCGGGAAGGGCAGCGGTCGAACACCTGCGCAAATTCATAAATAGCCCGGGCCGTGTCACCCACCGCCATCGTTGCCCCCGCGTGTCGGCAATACGCCCAGTCGCTGATAAACGTTTTCCGGGCCAGCGGCCGAATCAATTCGTCATAAAGCGACCGGCTCTGCTCGTATTTTTTGGCCATGGCCGCTAGTTTTACCGCCTGAAAACCGTATCGCTCTTTCAGGAATTGGTCTGCGCTGGCCGAGTATGCCGTCCGGGCTTCGGCCACCAAGGTCGTTAAAGGGACCGTTGAGGTGTCCCCCCGCGCCGTGTCGGCTTCCCAGCGATTTATGGGTCGCGGGGCGGCTGCTTCGGCCCGCCAGGCGAATTGGAGATACGACAACGCCGATGGATTAGCCCTGGAAGCCCAGCGAACCAACCCATTCGTGGCCTTCTCATCCCGGTTGTACAAAGCGGCCCCGATCTCGGTTTGCGCTACCTTCCCGCCAGTGTAAGCCCCCCACGCCAGCGTATTTTCATCCGTTTGAATTGGGTCTTCGTCCGTGTCGTACGTATCGTCGTACCGGTACAGTTGCGGAGTGAAATGGTAAATCTGGTCGCGGGCCGACGCCTGGCTACTTTCCGGCATGAAAAAACTCACGAACTCGTTGAGGTCGTACGTGCTCGGTCCGCAGGCAAAACCGATTAGAATCGCCAGGGACAGCAAAATACTACGGAGACGGCCGGACAAGGGATTGAAGAAACGCATCGGTATAGGAAGAAATGACAGTAGAATCGAGATGATAGAGGGCAAAAGTAAGTTTTTGATTCCTAATTTTCGATAGCAAAACCTGCCGGCCAGCCAGCAAATCGTCCGGTTGGCAGGCTTCGGCCCTGAACAAATCGCCCCGCCGAACCGAAAGGCCAAACGCCGTCGTATCGCGCACCGCCACCAGCCGGTTTTCGCCCTCCGGTTTCAGAAAGGGTTGCCGCTCCAGCGTCTGCTGATCGATTTGATTCAAAAGCGTTAAAAACCGGCTATTCCGGTACACGACCGTCCAGCGGAACAACGGAAGGACAACGTCCAGGGGCAGCGAATAGTGTTCCAGGCGGTTCAAATACCGGCCCGCTACCTCCAGATCGTAAATGGAATTTCGGGTAGCCGGAAGTTTCCAGTCGGCCATGTTGTAAAACATCAGCATACCCCGCTCGACGGGCGGAATACCGGTTTGCTCGGGATACTTGATCTGGTGAAGTCGAATCGTCGCCGACACCAGTCCCGAAAACCGGGTTTTCACTTCCCGAATCAACTGGAAGTATTTCTCCCGGCTGCGGGCGGTCCAATCGCAGTCCAGTTGAATTTCCTGCGGCCGAATGCCGTGTCGGGCGCTGATTTGGCCAATTTTTCGCACCAGATTTTCGGCCAGCGGAGAAACTGCCGATTCCGGACAACGAATGAGCGTTTGATTGGTTATAAAGATCACCGGCACGACGGCTCGGTGGGCGGGCTGGTCGGCAAACCGGATTACAGCTTTGGGAGCCGGCGATTGCGTCGGCTCATCCCAGTCCACATCGAAATACCGGATGTACAGCTTCCGGATGTGCAGCCGGTCGAGGAGTTGTTGCTCCGACGGATTGGCTCGGTAGGTGGTTTGCCAGTAATAAAAAGCGGGGCTCAGTTGTTTGGGCTCCGGTTTGGTGCAGGAAGCCAGCAGAGACAGCGTCAGGCATCCGGCGAAAATCCAGCCAGTTGGGTGCATCAGGATTCCGTACAGAAAACGACAAAGCTATGAAAACCGTGGGAAGTCTGGGCCTTCTTTTGTTCATTCTCAGTTGCCGGGAGAACGATCCGGCGCCAGCAACCAGACCGGACTGCATTCAACGGGTGATCGAACAGCTCAGACAGGAGGTGGTCTGGAATCCACCCGCCAGTGTTTACCGCTACGACTTTAAGGGCCAGGAGGTTTATTACATTCCGGCGCGCTGCTGCGACCTTCCCAGCCTGGTCATCGCCGGCTGCGATACGCTCTGCGCGCCCGATGGCGGTTTTACGGGCAACGGCGACGGCCGTTGCCCGGATTTTGCCGGCAATGCCCAAAACCGGGTCCTGATCTGGCAGGACGAACGGAAAAAATAAGCGGGCTGAACCGGATTTACTGAATGGCCGGAACCCAGCGCTGCTCTCCGCAGTTCGGGCAGGTTGCGTTTTTTTGCGCGTTCGCTGGCAACGGATTGCCGCAGTGGTAACAAACCAATTGATCGGCGGGGTAGTTTTGCTGCGCCAGAAACTCGGCATCCCATTCCGGCAAAATGGACAAACCCGGCTGGGACTCCGATTGTTCAATCAGCGTGAAAGCTCCGTTGGCTTCCATGTATAAGCGTTTGACGCTGCCCAGGTGCGCCATGCCTTTCGAGCGCAATTGGGCAAACAGAAGTTCGCGGGAGATGCCGGAGCCCTTCATGTTCGTCAGCTGCATCACCGAATTCTCCACCAGCGTGCTGGCGATATCCTGCGAAACGCCCTCGAAGTGCTCGTTTTTGGAAGCCCAGTAGGAAATTAGCCGTTGAACGAAAATGACGACCAGCGCAATGATTACCGCCGGAAGAATGCCCCGGCTGGGGTCCAGAATCGGTACCCCGATGGCCGCAGCCAGTGAAATGGTGGCCGCCATCTCATTCCGGCTCAGTTGAGAGGACATCCGGCGACCCATCAGCCGCATCGAACTTACCAGAATCAGGTAAACAGCCGCGGCACGGATTAGAATTTCAAGGTAAAACAGGAGGGGAACCTCACCGACCAGAATTCGTTGCCAGTCGTATAAATGGATTGCGTCTTTTTCCATGGGTACTTAAATAACCGCATTTGCCCAGTGATCGGCCTGACAATTAGGGCAGGAATCCGGTTTGGAGTTGATCGAAACCGTATACCCGCATCTGGTGCAGGCCACGGATTTTACTTCGGGGCGCTGGTGAATTGAATGAATTTCGTCATCGTTCGGGGGCAGGACCGACAAACCCGGTTTTTCCTGAGCTTCGGAGAACAGGCTGAACATGCCGTATGGCTCCAGATACAGGCGTTTTACCTTACTCAGGTTATAGACATTACAACTTCGTAAAGCGGCATAAATCTGCTGGTGCGAAAGCCGGTTGTCCGCCATGGCGTCCAGTTGAATGATGCCATCCTTAACCAGCAGCGTTTCCGTTCCCTGAATGAGCTGTTCGGCTTTGTTGCTTTTAAAACCCAAAAGATTGGTCAGCCGCAGGAACGTCAGGGCGCATAAAAGGGCGACAATACCGGACAACAAACCCCGGTCGGGCAATTGCATGGCGGGCGAAACAATGGCGCCCAGCGTTAGCATAACAGCCATCTCCAGGTTGGTAACCTGCCCGTTCATTCGCTTTCCCAAAAACCGCAGGACGATGATAAGTACGATGTAAATAGTGGTGGTCCGGATGAAAACTTCCAGCAAAAATTCGGCCGGGGCGTTCCCAATCAAAATGCGTTGCCAGTCATCCAGAAAGATTTCGTCTTTTTTCATATCCGGTTAACTTTCTGCTAAACGCATTTGATTCGCATTTTGAAAAAAAAATTAAAATAGGTGAGCGAAAGTGCCTGGCTAGACCAGTGAATCGGGAAATCGAAAAAGATTAAGCCATCGGGCAAGTTGAGGTGTTATCCCATGAACAAATCCTGATTTAATACTAGCTGGTTCGGTTCATGAAAAAACTTACGCTGCTGCTTGCCCTCCTTTTTCTGGCGGCCTGTCAGAATACTAAACCGGAAGAGGCTGCCGAGAAAACGCCACCGGCCCCGCTTCCGACCGATTTTATTGAGGAATTATGGTATAAAAACAGCCTGATTTACAGCGTGGATGTGGAGGTCTTTAAAGACTCCGACGGCAACGGGTACGGCGATTTCAACGGGCTCACCCAACAACTTGATTACCTGAAAAATCTGGGCGTTGATGCGATCTGGCTGGCGCCCTTTCAGCCCACCCCGAACGGCGACGACGGCTATGATATCTCGAATTTTTACGGCGTCGACCCCAATCTGGGAACGCAGCCGGATTTTGACGAATTCATGCGGCAGGCAAACCGGCGCGGCATTCGCGTCATGATGGATCTGGTGACCAACCACACCTCCGATCAGCACCCGTGGTTCCGGCAGGCCGTGCAGAGTCCGACATCCCCGTACCGGTCGTGGTACGTCTGGTCGAAGGAGCGTCCAAAAATTTGGGACAAAGGCATGGTTTTTCCGGGCGTTCAGAAAGCGGTCTGGACATTCAATAAACAAGCCGGAGCGTATTATTACCACCGGTTTTACGATTTTCAGCCCGACCTGAACATGCAGAATCCGGCGGTTCAGCGGGAAATGCGGAAAATTGTGCGCTACTGGCTCGACAAGGGGATCGCCGGGTTTCGACTGGACGCGGTGCCATTTCTGATCGAAATTGCCAATGCAGAATTTAATCCGGAGAACCCCGAGCACCAGTACGACATGATTGCCCAACTCCACCAGTTTATTCAGTGGAACAAGAAAGACGCCATTCTGCTCGGGGAAGCAAACGTGGATCCGAAGGAACAGGAACCGTATTTTGGCAAAGACGCCCAGGGTATGCAGACGATGTTTAATTTTTTTGCGAATCAACACCTGTTTTACGCCCTGGCAACCAGTGAAGTGGACCTGCTGAAAAAAGCCCTGAACGATACCAAAGACATCCCGCCGACGGCGCAGTGGGCGCATTTTCTGCGCAACCACGACGAAATCGATCTGGGGCGGCTGAGTGACACGGAGCGGGACAAGGTTTACGCCAAAATGGGGCCGGATACGTCAATGCAGCTCTACGACCGGGGCATCCGGCGTCGGTTGGCGCCCATGCTCGGAAATCGGCAGTTACTCGATCTGTCCTACAGCCTGTTGTTTTCGCTGCCCGGGATGCCCGTCATTCGGTACGGGGAGGAGATCGGGATGGGCGATGATTTAAGTCTGAAAGAGCGGGAGTCGATCCGGACGCCCATGCAGTGGTCAAATGCCTCGAATGCCGGTTTTTCAACCACCGCCAAAACCGTGCGTCCGGTGATCAGTCAGGGCCCCTACGGTTTTCCGACGGTGAATGTGGCCCGGCAACTGGCCGACTCCAGCTCGCTCCTAAACCGCATAACTACCTTGTCCCGGCTGCGGAAAACGTGCCCGGAAATTGGCTGGGGAACGTGGGAAATACTGGAAACCGGCTCCCCGCACGTGCTGGCGATTCGGTACGACTGGGAAGGCCGCTCGCTGTTGATGCTCCATAATTTCAGTCCCAACCCGCAGCAGTTCCGGCTGGACACCCAGGCCAAAACCGGTCGGACACTGACGAGCCTTTTGGATAAAACTAGCCTGAAGGCCGAGAACGACGGTAAAAATCCAATTCAACTGCGCGGATATGGCTACAACTGGTATCGCCTGACCAACTAAAAACCGCTACGATCACTGCGCTACCCAGCCGCCGTCGATGGGCAGCGATGCGCCGGTCAGCGTGGCGGCACTTTCGGAAGCCAGAAAAAGGCACAGATCGGCAATGGCCTCGGCCGGAATAAACTGCTTGATCGCGTGTTTGGCCAGCAGGATTTTTTCGGCCACCTCGGGTTCCGGAAGCTGCTGGGCCGTGGCCAGATCGCTGATCTGTTTTTCGACCAGGGGCGTCCGGACAAAACCGGGACAGATGGCGTTGGCCGTAATGCCGCAACGGGCACCCTCCAGCGCAATGGTTTTCGTAAAACCGACCAGGCCGTGTTTGGCGGCCACGTAAGCACTTTTGTGTTCGGAAGCCACCAGCCCATGGGCGGACGCGATGTTGATAATCCGACCGAACTGCCGCTGTTTCATGCCCGGCCAGACGGCTTTCGTCAGGTGAAAAGCCGCCGTCAGATTCAGACCGATAATGGCATCCCATTTGTCGTCCGGAAAATCCTCGACGGCCGCAACGTGCTGGATGCCCGCATTGTTGACCAGAATATCGATGGCTCCAAACCGCTGTTCGGCCTTTCGCACCATCGCCCGCAAGGCTTCGGGTTGCAGCAGGTTGGCCGGATCGAACAGATGATCAACCCGGAATTCCGTCGCAATTTCGGCTGCGGTTTTTTCACCGTCTGCTTCCAGTCCGTTCAAAATCAAGTGGTGGCCCTCACGGGCAAAGGCGCGCGCAATCGCCAGACCGATGCCGCTGGTGCTGCCGGTAATCAATACGGTTTTTTTCATAAACGTCCCCACGGACTGAAAACCGTGAAATATGCTTATCCGGAATTCCGGCCGTGGGGACGCAAGTTACCACCGATTGTACAATGTTGTCCACTCGCGGAGCTGCATTTCCGCTTCGGGCGTAACCTGATTCGGCACCAGCCGCCAGAGCCAGTTGTTTTCAGTGGCAGCCGGGGTGTTGATTCGGGCGGTTTCGTCCAGACCCAGCACATCCTGCATCGGCAAAATGACGGTTTTAGCAACGGACGCGTACACCAACTGACTCAGCACCTGGTGCACATTAGTCTCAGAAACCGGTTTTCCGACGTATTGCCGCAATTTTCTCCGATCGGCCTGCGTCATGTTTTGCCGATACCAGCCCCGCGTCGTATTGTTGTCGTGCGTTCCGGTGTAGGCAATAAACTCGGGGGTATAATTGTGGGGGCTGTGCGGTGAAATCGGCAAATCCTGATGAAACGCAAACTGAACGACCTTCATGCCGGGCAGGTGAAACGCATCCCGGAGCTGGTAAACCTCCGGGCTGATATCGCCCAGGTCTTCGGCAACGAAGGGCAAAGCGCCCAGTTCCTTTTCCAGGACGTGGAAGAATTCCGGGCCGGGACCCAGTTTCCATTCACCCCGGATGGCCGTAGTCTCGCCCGCCGGCACCGCCCAATAATCGGCCAGCGCCCGGAAGTGATCGATGCGTACCCGGTCGTACAATTCCACGTTTTTCCGGATGCGCTGAATCCACCAATCGTAGTTGCGCTCTTTCAGCCGTTCCCAACGAAAAACCGGCATTCCCCACAATTGCCCGTTGGCGTTGAAATAATCGGGCGGAACGCCGGCCACGGCCGTTAGCTGACCTGCTTCATCCAGGCTGAACAGATCCGGGTGCGACCACACATCCGCCGAATCATAACTGACGTAAAACGGCAAATCGCCCAACAACTGAATGTTTCGGTCGTTGCAGTAGGTTCGCAACTGCTGCCACTGCCGGCTGAACAGAAATTGAAGCCATTTTACCTTATTCAGCACCTCCTGCTCGGTTTCTGAAAACGTTTTCAACGCATCCGGATCGCGTAGCCGGTAGCTTTCTGCCCACGAAAACCACGGTTTTCCGTTGTGTTTGTGTTTCAGTCCCATGTACAGCGCAAAGTCGTTAAGCCAGTAGGCTTCCCGCTGGCAAAACGCCTGAAACGGTTCGTGCAGCGGTGAGGTGCGGTTTTCGCCAAACGCCCGGTACGCTTTCTCGAACAAGTCGTTCCGAATCCGCTCCGCTTCCGGATAGTCTACCTGGTCGGTAACCGGAAGCCGGTAGGTTTCCAGCTCGGCGGTGTCCAGCAACCCTTCCTGCACCAGCACTTCCGGACTGATGAGTAGGGTGTTTCCGGCCATGCTCGAATAGGTGCTGTACGGGGAATGGCCCGTTCCCGGTTCTGTGGGATTGAGCGGCAGAATTTGCCAGTGCTGCTGGCGGCTGCGACTCAAAAAATCGGCAAATATTCGCGCTTCGGGCCCCAGGTCACCGACGCCAAAAGCCGACGGCAGGGAGGTGATGGGCAGCAACACCCCGGCGCTCCGGTCGTTGGCCGGTTGCGCCAGTTGCAGAATAGCCATCGGAAAGCCCGCGAACAGGTCTTTAACGGGCAGTTCGTTTTCTACCTGCCCGCTGGTTTTCAGAAAACCGTGGTGCCACTGCGTGGGCGCATCCGGCGGCAACAAAATCCGGGTGTCTTTCCAGTCCAGACCCGTAACCGGGCGGTTTTGTCGCTGGCTTAAGGCCGCCAGATGAAGCGGAATGGCCACAACGAGCCAGTTCTGCCCATGTCGCCGGGCAAAAGCAAGCACATTATCCTTGCAGCGGCCTTCCACGGAAAGCGGTAGATAAAGTCCCTCACTGAATAGCGCGGGCTGCTGTTTTCGCAGCTGCAGCAACGCGTGCGTGAGCCAGAGCTTGATCCGGGCGTCGTAGCGGTTTTGCCAGAGTTCCTGCAACAGGGTTACCGGCTCCGCCGAATCATCCGCAGTTAGTGCATCAAGCGCCTGTTGACGTAGTTTATAATCAACGGGTCGGCGGTTGTCGGGGTCCACCAGGCTCAGGTCCCACAGGTCGCAGCCCTGATAAATGTCGGGAATGCCGGGGCAGGTGGTTTTGAGCACGAGTTGCGCCAGCGAATTCAGAATGCCGTGATCCGCGACTTTCTGGTGGAATTTCCGGAAGCTTTTCCAGAACGGCCTTTTCGGGTTCAGCAAGCCGCTGGCAAAGGCCTGGGCGGCTGCTTCGTATTCAGCATCCGGTTCGTTCCAGTTGGAGTGCCGTTTGGCTTCCCGCAGGGCTTTTTCCAGGTATTCGTGCAGGCGGTTTTCAAAACCGTCGGCGTCCTGACCGGGCATCGGGTAGGCGCCAAGAAGGGTCTGATAAATAAAGTATTCGTCGTTGGCATCCGGCGCGCCCTGGGTTTTTAAATCGGCATTGAGTCGCTGCCATTCCCGGACGGTGGCCATCCATTCATCGGGTAAATCCGACAGCACGTTTAGCCGCGCGCGCACGTCTTCCCCGCGCTTGGTGTCATGGGTGGAGGTGGCGTTGAGCGAAAGCGGCCAGTGTTGCCGACGCTCCTGCATCATCCGGTGAAATTCATCCGGCGTAGCCCCGAAGGCTTCCGGCGCATCGCCCACCTCATTATGCGCAAGAAACCGGTTGTAGGTATACATCAGCGTGTCTTCCACTCCCTTGGCCATGAGCGGGCCGGTTACCTGCATACAGCGCTGGTAAAACCGGCTCAGTCGGGCGTTGTAGTCGTCATCGCCCTGCTGCGGTTTTTCCAGCAACGCTTCTTCCAGCAAATCGAGGGCGGCTTTTAATTCGGGCTGATCGCTGCGAACCTGGTTCAGAATGCTTTGAATGGCCGAGGCTTCCGCTTCAACGAGTGGAAAGGCTGTGCCGTAATACCGGTAAACGGGACAATAAATCAGCAACGCGCCAATGGCCGTTTGCAGGCTTTCCGGCGGCAAATCGGCCAGGGACTTCTCCTCGATCAGGTTCAGTTCCAGGAAAAACCGGTACAGGTTGGTCAGTTCTCCCCCCATCGACTGGTAAAGAATATGGGCTTTTTTGTCCAGAATCTGCCGGGAAATGGGGGTATTATCGTCGATGAGCTGCTGATAAAACCGGGTGAATGGTTCTTCGCTGGCCGATTGCGTAAACACATTGTTTACCTGCGCCAGAAATTCGTACCCGCTGGTGCCCTGAATAGGCCAGGTGGTGGGCAGGTCTTCCCCGGCTTCCAGAATTTTCTCCACTACGATGTAGCCTTTTTCTCCCACCAGGTCCCGGAGTTTTTGCAAATACCGGTTGGGGTCGTACAAACCGTCGATGTGGTCGACCCGCACCCCACTGATGACGCCCTCGTCCAGCAGAGCTTTCAGGCGCTGGTGAAAATGAGAAAAAACCGCATCGTTCTGCATGTTGACCCCAATTAGGCTGGTGACCGTGAAAAACCGCCGGAAGTTGATGCGCTGGTCGGTTTCCTGATGAAAACTCAGGCGGTATACCTGTTCGTCGGCCAATTGGCGGATCAGACCCGGCTGGCGGTTGAGCGCCTTCAGACAGGCGTTGAGGTACGTACGGGTCGGGCGGTTTTTCTGGAGCGCAATCAGTTGCTGGCGGAGTTCGTTCATCGCCAGGGCGTAGGCTTCGGGTTCTTCGACCAACTGGGTCTGCCGAATCTGGTCGATCACCTGCTGGACCGATTCGGGCAACGGCTGGTCGCTGGCCTGCAAAATCGTTGGGTAGGAGCGCAACCGGATGGGATACACCGATTCAAAATACTGCAAGGCAAACCGGCCATCCTGGTAGACGACTTTCAGTTCCCGGTTTTGAATCACGTCTTCGAGTGGTGCCCCCAGAAACGGTACGGTCAGTCGCCCGTGAAAAAGCTGGCTGGTCCAGACCGTATCAAAAAAAGGAACGTAGCGCGACAGGGGCCCTTTTTCCAGCACATCCATCAGCCACGGATTGTTGGGATGGAACGCCATGTGGTTCGGAACGATATCCTGTAGCCAGCTAATTCCCAGGTTCCGGCATTTTTTACTCAGGCTCTTAAATTGTTCTTCGGTGCCAATTTCCGGGTCGATCCGGTGCGGGTTGACCCCGTCGTAGCCGTGCTGACTGCCGGGAACCGACTCAAAAATAGGCGAGGCATAGACGGTATCGACCCCTAGTTTTTGCAGATATGGAAGGATTTTCTCAAAATCACGAAACGTAAAACCGGCATGAAACTGGATCCGGTAGCTGGTAATGGGGTGATTCATAGGGATTGCTCAATACGTGGCACTAACTGGAATAAACGAAAAATAAGGATTCCCGAACAGGCATTTTGCGGTTGAAGCCAGTGCCTGCCCGGATGCCATTTTAACCGCCTGTAACCCGAAAAGTTTGGAAAAACAGCCGCGGAAGTGAGGAAATGGGCTTAAAATTGGATTCGGATTTGGGTCAAAAATGCCAGCATCCGGCTTGTTGGAAGCACCCACTGCGATGATCGGAAAAGCCGCTGTTGGCCGAGGTTACAAGTCGCCGGGGCAATTGGACCTAAAAGTTTTTTACCTTTCCGCAGAAAAACCCGGGAATTCCACCACCGGTTTGCCTGCCGCCCGAAAAACCGGGTTGGCCAGTCGGGTTTGGGTCATTGGTTAAAAAAAGAAAAAGGATGGTGAACGTACATCTTATTGCCCTGATGCTGGCGGTTTTGCTGAGTGAACCGGTTTTCACCAGGCCGCCGACTGCCCAAAAACCGACAGCGGTGATTCTGGATACGGACATGGATTCGGATGTTGACGATGTGGGCGCGCTGGCGATGCTCCATGCCTACGAGCGGGCGGGTCAGGCAAGGATTCTGGGCGTAATTGTGACCAGTGACGAAGCCCACAGCGCGCCCTGCACCGATGCCATTAACACCTATTTTGGCCGAAACGGGTTGCCGGTTGGCGTCAGCCAGCGCGATTCCTTAAAAAGTTTTTCCCGCTATACCCAAAAAATTGCCCAGGAGTTTCCGCACCGGTTTTCGACCAACGCAGATGCGGAAGAGAGTACGAGCGTTTACCGCCGGCTGCTGGCGAAAGAACCGGACAACAGCGTCGTTATCCTGACGATTGGACACCTGACGAGTTTAAGCCGCCTGCTGAACTCCAAACCGGATGCCATTAGCCCGCTGAACGGACGGGAACTAGTGGCCCGAAAAGCCAAAAAATGGTCGTGCATGGGCGGTCAGTTTCCGGGCGGAAAAGAAGCCAATTTCTACCGGCCCGATCCGGCTTCAACAGTCGATTGTCTGGCAAAATGGCCAAAATCGGTGACGTTTGCGGGTTGGGAGGTGGGCAATCAGTTAATCACGGGTGGGATCGACTTCAAGTCCCGGTGTCGGTCTGCCAGTCCGGTTTATCAGGCTTACCACCATTACAATGATTTTAAAGGCCGGGCCAGCTGGGATCAGGTGGCGGTTCTGGAAGCCATAGAAGGTGCCAGCGCCTATTTTACCGAAGTAAAAGAAGGCCAATGTGTTGTGTTTCCGGATGGGCGTAATGAATGGAAAAAACCGGCGAATCCCCGGCATTCGTATGTCGCGATCAAAGCCCCCGTCGAGCAGATTCAGCGCCGGATCGAGGAGCTAATGCTGGGTCGCTAATGCCAACCCGACCCGCCGAAGCCCCGGCTGGCATCGAATACTGCCCCGGTTTTCCTATTTTTACAAGCTCAACCCATTGAATGAACCGACGCGGATATGCTGGATACGCCCCTGGACCTGTCAACGAATCAACCCAAATACCAGCAGTTGATCGAAACCGTTCTGACCCATATTGAGCAGGGGACACTGGTGTTGGGTCAGCAGCTGCCGTCGATTAATGAATGGGCGAGTTCGCTGGGCATTGCCAAGGTGACGGTGGCGAAGGCGTACGAGGATTTAAGGCAGCGGGGTGTGATTCGGTCGCAGCACGGCAAAGGGTTTTACGTCGCCAGCACCAATGTGCGGTTGTCGCTGAATGTGCTGCTGATTTTCGACACCCTGAATGCCTACAAGGAAGCGCTGTATGACGCCCTGAAGTCGGCTTTGCCGGATGATGCGGTGCTGAGCGTGTTCTTCCACCATTACGATCCCGTCATCTTTGAAACGCTGGTGCGCAACAACCTGGGCCGTTTCGGCGCCTACGTCTTGATGCCTCATTTTGAGCAGGATGTGTCGGAGGTGGTGAGCCTGATCCCTCCCGAAAAACTGTTGCTGCTGGACCAGAACCTTCCCGGTTTGCCGGGTGATTATGCCGCCGTTTACCAGAATTTCGAGCAGGATATGTATAACGCACTTTCGGCCGCCCGGGAGCGCCTGAAAGCGTACCGAAGGCTGACGCTGGTGCTGTCCAAAGACCGGTTTCAATACGTCCCCCCCGCGCTGCTGGCCGGTTTTCGCCGGTTCGGTCAGGAGACTGGGTTTCCTTCTCAGGTGGTCGATACGTATTCCGACGCCCTGGTTCAGCCCGGCGAAGTGCTGCTGCTTTTTGCCGACCACGATCTGGTGGCTTTTCTGAAAGACATTGACCGGCAGGGTCTGACGTTGGGCCGGCAGATTGGGCTGCTGTCATACGATGATACCCCGATGAAAGAAATTCTGGCGGGGGGGATCAGCGTCATTTCCACCGATTTTGCGCTGATGGGCCAAACCGCCGGGTGGTTGCTGACCCACCGCCGTCGGGAGAAAATCGCGAATCCCGGCGGGTTAACCCTGCGAAAATCCCTCTGAAAACCGCATTTTCGATTACCACCTCCTACGGTTTTTTTCCAGCCGGTTATTCAGTTAAAACCGCCGGCTGTTGAGTGCGGCTGGTGAACAGGAAGGTACGGCGCTAGTTTTAGTTCATCAATTCCTGAAAACAACCACCACCACACGGCGGGAGAACAACCTAATGAACACTTTCACCGACTTACCAACGCAAACAAACCGCGCCCTATTGGACCGCATTTACGGCCACGTTCACCGCCAGCCGGTTGATGCCGAAGTTGGCCTGCTCACCGGGCAGATGGGCTACGCCCTGCTCGAAGCGTATGCCCAGCGGTTTTCCGGTCAACCGGACGACAACCGGATTTGGGAGCGGGTGTCGGCGAGTCTGGCGGCAATCCAGAACGGTGAGCTGACGCCTTCGTTCGCAACCGGCATGGCGGGGGTGGCCTGGGCGTTTCTGCACCTGTTTAATCACGGTTTGGTTCTGGCTGACGGTTTTGACGCTCAGGACGTTGTCGCCGATCTGGATGAGCCGCTTTTTGAGTTGTCACGGGAGTTGCTGCGGGAAGGCGATTATGATTATCTGTATGGTGGCCTGAGCGCGGCTCTCTATTTTCTGGAACGAACCCCCACGCCGGAAATCGGTCGGTACATCACCCACCTAATCGAAACGTTGGTGGCCACCGCAACCCGGTTTCCGGGGGGCGGCATTAGCTGGCCGTTCTACGGGTCCGGTCCCCGAAAACCGGCGCATCCGTTGCGCTACAATCCCGGATTGGCCCACGGTACGGCCGGCATTGTTTCAATCCTGAGTCTGTTTTACGAACGGGGGTACGCCCGGGCCCTTTGCGCCGAACTGCTGGACAGGACGCTGCAAGGGCTTTGGGACCAGCGCAACCGTTCGGGGAGGAGTGTTTTTCCGTCGATGGTGCCGGAAAACCGGGTCGATCAGGACAGTCGCCTGGGCTGGTGCTACGGTGATTTGGGGATTGCGAATGCCTTCTGGCTGGCGGGTCAAACCCTACAAAATGCGCAGTGGAAGTCAATTGCCTGCGAAACGATGCTGAAAGCCGCCCATCGCCGGGAGCCGACGGATACGTTCGTGAAGGATGCCGGTCTTTGCCACGGGTCTGCGGGGGTGGCGTTTCTGTTTCGGCGGTTTGCGCGGTTCTTCCCCCATCCGGTGTTGACCGAAGCGGCTGACGCCTGGGCAGAGGAAACGGGCCATTACGCTCTGGTTGAAGGCCAGGAAAATGTGTTTCTCTCGCACGGCAGCGGAGGCTTCGAACCCAATCTGGGCCTGCTGGATGGTGAAAGCAGCATCGGCCTGTGCCTCCTTGCCGAATTAGGGGCGCCAACTCCCTGGGAACGGTTTTTACTGCTGTCCTGAGCGGAAAGGGTTAAGTGTCAGGCTAAATTAACCTGACAGTGCCCTCCATTTGAAATTAAAAAGTGCTCATTAACGACCCAACTACTCTGCGATGGACACCGCGCTGGGACGTTGGGAAACGCCCTGATCGACCCGGATGAGGTACGGTTTTCCGCCCGCCCGCTCGATCGCTTCGGCCACGGCTTCCGGATTCTCGGGCGCGTAGGCAAACATGCAGCCGCCCCCGCCGGAACCGTTGATTTTGCCGCCGTAAGCCCCGGCTTTCAATGCTTCGTCGATCATCCGGTCAATTTTGGGCGTCGAAACCCGCTTGGCATCCCGCAGGCTGCTGTGGTGAATCGTCAGCAAATCCCCCAGTCGCTGGTGATTGATAACACCCTGTCGGAACATCGCCAGCGCTTCCTGCAATACGTTCCGGTCCGACAGGTTGCCTTTCAGGAGAATCATTTCGTCGGGCGTCAGCAAAGGGCGGTATTCGTCCGCTTTTTCGAAAGGACAGGTGTGGAGCGAAAAACCGGGATCGTACTGACGGATTTTTTCAATTGCCCCCAGCATGCCGAACTTGACGTGCTTCAACACCCCGATGGTGTCTTTCGGCTGGCGGGAGTCGCCCAGCACAAAAGCGCCCAGGTGCGGCTGAAACGACTCCAGATGAATGTCCGGCTTGGATTCCAGGTAAATTACCCCGCCGACAGCGGTTGCGTAGTGGTCCATCATGCCACCGGGTTCGCCAAACTCCAGCACCTCCGCCGAATAGGCCAGTTCGGCCAGCCGCCGGGGGGCTAGCGTCTGTGGGTTGTCGGCCAGCTGACTCAGAATGGCCAGCCAGGTAATCAGGAGGGCCGAGGAGCTTGAAGTGCCCGCATTGATCGGAATTTCCCCACGCACTTCGCCCCGAATTCCGCCGGAAAACCGGAAGCCTTCGCGCACCAGGATGTTGACCGCGGAGCGGAAATAATCCCGGTCGTGCTGGTAGGACAAGGGCAGCATTTCGAGCGAAAACCGCTCTTCGGCCGAAAGATCGGGGAGCGAAAGGCGAATTTCCGGTTGCGCAATCGGTTCGGCGGTGATCCGGATTCGTTGGGAAATGGCCGCGGCAATTACCGGCAAACCCAGGTAATCCTGGTGTTCTCCGAACAAACAAATGCGCCCGGGTGTGGATATAGCGAGTGAGGTAGGGAAGGACATAAGCGTTTAATTACGGTAAGCGGGAAAAATCAACGGACGGCGCTTTCTTTTGGGGTTGGCGGGTAAAGTCAGAATTGAGGGGCACGGATTCGTCGAAAAAGCCGCAGTTTTTAAGGAAGAACTGGTGTTTGGACGTTAAACCGCCCGCGTAATCCTGCCGATACCCGGCCCGGGCAGTGGCGTCGCCAGTAAAGCGGGCCGAGACCACTTCCTGCCAGTCGCCGTCTTTGGTCCGAACCCACTGATTACCAAAGGCAACCTGCCGGGTAATGGGGCCGGAATCGAGAATGAAATTCTCTAAAAACGAGTGAAAAGACTTTAGATAGGTCGTGGTTTTCGGGCGCTTAAAGCTGGCGATCAACTGCCAGTCGGTCTCGTCGGCTGCCGAGAAATAGGCGGTATAGGTGGTGACGTTCGCATCCGTCGGTCGGCCACGGAGCAAAAAGCGGTAGGTTCGGCCCGCTTTCCAATTGTATCGCTTATAGCTTTGTCCGCCCGAACCTTCGTTGCCAAAATCGTTGGTCGTAACGCCCTCGCCTTTTTTCTCCAGCAGGATTTTCTGATCGTCGGGAATTGCTTTCGGGTTGTCGGTTTTGAACGGACTCCAGACCGAAAACAGAATCCGGCGCTCGGTGGGCGAATTGACCTGCATTCCGAAATAGCCCTCGGCAAAACCGGTCGCCATGAAGTAGGAACCGATGACGTCGCTGCCTTCGGGCACGGTAATTTCGTTGTAAAACCACTCGAAATCCGTAGTTTCCGGAAGCGCGTATTTGAGGTGAACCGACGGCCCGCGCCGACCCCAGTAAAAATAATTGCCTTCGTTGGTACGGACAAAAACCGCCTTTTCATCGATGGCGCTGCCGCTCACGCCCAATGCCCGAAGGCGCCCGAAACTCTCCCCCGACCGGGCCAAACCCTGAATAGCAATCCGGAGGTAACCCGGTTTTTGAACCGCCCATTCACCCAGAAAATATTCCTTTTCGGCCTTGCAGCGGGCCGAAAACTCGACCGGTTTTCCCAAAACCGTGACGCGGATTTTACTGGTCCCTTCCGGAACATCCAGCATTGCCGACAGTTTGAGCGTGCCGGTTTTAGCCAGCCGGATGTACACCGAGACTTCGGTTTCGGAACTCGTCCAGCCTGTGAGTCCGTCGTTGGTAATTTTTCCGGTACCCTCCGCCGATTTACTCACCCAGGCGTTGCCGCCGATGGGTACCGACAGGCGATTCGCGTCGTGCGAACCACCCGTCGGCATCACCCATCCGGTACAGATCCAAAAAAGGAATTGGGTTAGGAAAGCCATTCGAAAAAAACTTACAGAGGATTCTGTTTCAGGTTGGAATTTAAGACAATTTCTGCTTCCGGAATCAAATGAACCACTTGTTTGTCGTCGGCCGGGACGGTTTGCTGGCCGGTCGCCGTGTTGTGGTAACCGGGGTAATTCCGTACCAGACTCCGCCCGTTGCGGTACAGATCGTAGGCTCGGTGTCCTTCAAAGGCCAGTTCGAGCCGCCGTTCCTGCAACACCACGTCCAGCACCGTTGCCAGTCCTTTTAGATCAGTTCCGGTATACAGTTCGGCGCCGGCCAGGCCCGCCCGCCGACGGATCAGGTTCACATCGGCGATGGCTTTGTCCGGGGCGCCGGTTTTGGCGTAGGCTTCAGCCCGGTTCAGGTAAACCTCCGACAGACGCAGCAGAATGGGGGAGCTGAGCGTGGCAATACCGCCCTGGTTGGAAAATTTCGTAACGTACACCTTGTCGATGCCGTTCCGTTTTTCCTGCGCGCCCTGGGCCGTCAGCTTCCGCACCAGAAAGGTCCGCCGTTTGTCGTTCGGGTATTTGTTGACCAGATCCTGGTAATCCTGCGATGCGTAAACCTCGCCCCAGCCAACCCCACCGGGAGACGTATAGAGCATCGAACCCAGCGAACTCCAGGCGCGGTCGTCTTTCAGCGTGTGTTTGATTGCCAGAATAACTTCCTTATTCTGCTCGTTCTCCAGCGTGAAAAAGGTAGGAACCTGATCCGGCGTCGCCAGCGCAAAGCGGTTTTCGGTAATCACCAGATCGGCGTATTTGATGGCGTTGGTGTTATCGTTCATGTACAGATACACCCGCGACAGGAGCGCGTTGGCCGCCGTGGCGCTGGCGTAACTGCTGGTACGCGGAACCGTCATCAGCGTAGCAGACTTCTGCAATTCGCTGACGATGAATGCGTAAACGTCTTTTACCGTCGCGCGGGCGGCATTGTCGTCGGCCTTGGTGTCGGTTTTGATGATTACGCCCAAATTCGTTTCCGGGCTCTGGTTGTAAGGCCGTCCGAACAGGCGCACCAGGTCGAAATGAACGCTGGCGCGCAGAAAGATATTCTCGCCCAGAATCTGATCCATCTCCTTCGAGGTGCCGGGCTGAAGGGCGCCAATGACCTTGTTGCAGCCCACAATAATCTGGTAGGCTTTGCGGTACAGCTGGAGCGCATTGGCCTGGTCGGAAGTGTGTCGGTAGGTGTACGTCAGAAAAAGCGCATCGGTGGTTGTTCCGCTGAGGGTCAGGTTATCGCCCGGATATTCGTTCATAATGAACAGGTTACGGGTATAATCCAACTCCTTCAGAAAGGTGTAGTTTCCGTCGGTGGCCGCCCGGAGTCCCTGCTCACCCTGCAGAATGGCCGATTCCGACAAACCGTTGTAGGGCGTGGTATCAATTTCGCAGGCGGTGGTCGCCACCACACAACTCAGCAGCAAAATGCGCGATATGGAGAGTTTCATGGGGTTGAGGCTTAAAAGTTAAACTGGAGACCAAAAACCAATTTCCGGCTGAACGGGTATTTCGTGCCAACTTCGCCGGTTTCGGTTACATCCGGATCAATACCGGAAAACTTCGTGATCGTGAACACGTTATCCGCCGAAACCGACAGGCGCACGCCATCCAGTTTGGCCCGGTTCACCAGGGCCGTCGGCAGATCATAGGTTAGGCTGACGTTGCGCAGGCGCAGGTAGTTGCCGTTTTCCAGGAAGCGCGAGGAGGGGCGCTGGGCGTTGTTGTTCCCGCCGATGACGTACTTCGGATGGGTGGCCACGTCGCCGGGCTGTTCCCACCGACTCCAACCCTCCTGCAAGGCCATCAGGTTGTAGCGGTCGTACGCGCCGTCGTTGTCGAACAGGTTCCGGTCCCCGTTGTACAGGATGGAGCCCGTGCTGTAGGTGAAGAACGCGTTCAGTTCCAGACCATTCCAGCTCAGCACCTGCCGAAAACCGCCGAACAGTTTGGGATTCGCGTTGCTGCCAATGAACTGGATCGTCGCATCGTTGTAGTTGTTGGTCGTGGTGCTGGTGCCGTCCGTGCCGACTTTTTCCCAGAGGGGCCCGCCGGTTTGCGGATCGACGCCCATCCACCGGCGCAGGTACCAGCTGTTCAGCGGTTGATCCAGCGCGTAGGGCCGCTGGCCGTTGGCGACGAAGCTGCGGTCGCCGTACAGGGCCGTCACCCGGTTTCGGTTGATTCCGGCGTTAAGATCCATCCGCCATTTCAGGGCGGTTTTTTGCAGAATCTCCGCCGACAACACGACTTCGAGCCCTTTGTTCCGAACCGCACCGACGTTTTCGGTGATGAACGAATACCCGCTGGTAGCCTGAAGTGGACGGTTGAACAACAGATTGTTCGTCAGCCGGTTATACAAATCAACGGTGATCGAAAGCCGGTTCCACAAACTGGCGTCGATGCCCAGGTTGGTGTTGTTGGACACCTCCCACGACAGGTTCGGGTTTTCGATGCGGGTGGGGTAGGCTGACGGAATCCCGGCGTACTGGCCCGTCAGGTTGTACAGCCCCTGGGCGGCATAGTCGTTGATGCCGTCGGCATTTCCGGTAGTTCCGTAGCTCAACCGGAATTTAAGGTTAGTCAACAGCGGATTGCTGCGCAGAAACGCTTCGTTCGAGGCATTCCAGGTCAGACCGAAAGCGTAAAAATTACCGTATTTCCGGTCACGGCCAAACTTCGATGAGCCATCCCGACGGAACGAGGTGGTGAAGAGGTACTTGTCCTGATAACCGTAATTGGCCTGGAACAGGTACGACGAGAAGGCGTTGTCGGTTTTGGTGCCGGTAATCGTTTCCGGCTGCGAAGTGGCATCCAGAATGCTCAGCCCGGAGAAAATTCCTTTGCCCGTGGCCCCCAGCGATTCGTAGTAATAGTTCTGGTATTCGTAACCGGCCAAGCCGTCCAGGCTGTGGCCGCCGTTGAAGCTGTGCCGAAACCGCAACAGATTGGAGGTCAGCAAGGTGTAGTCGCGGGTGGTGGTGTTCGAAAGCCGTCCCTGCACGTCCAGGGCGCTGGGGCCGCGCATATCCTGGCTGCTCTGGCTGCCGTAATAGCTGGTTTGAGCCCGGTTGGTGGTTGTCAGTGTGAGCCAGGGCAGCAGGTCGTATTCGGCTTTAAAGAGCAGATCGCCCGACAGGGTGTTCTCCCGGAACGTGTTGAACTGGCGGTTGTAAATGAAGTTGGCGTTGTCGCGGCCGTACCATTTTTTCGCGCCCGTAACCGGGTTGTACGGCTGGCCGTTGTAATTCGGATCATCGTACGGCAGATAGGTGTAGGCCGCATAGAGCGCGCCGTTGCTGTCGTCGTAACCGCGCGTGAAAAGCCCGGCCCCATTGACGCTCACCCGGAATTTGTCGCTGATGTTGTGGCTGAAATTAAGCCGTCCGCCGAACCGGTCCAAACCGGTTCCCTGCAAAATGCCCTGCTCTTTGTAGTAATTACCGCTCAGAAAAAACCGGGTTTTGTCGCTGCCGCCCGACGCGCTCAGCTCCGCCAGTGTGTTGCTCGCGGTCCGAAAAGCCTGGTCGAACCAGTTGGTGTTGGCATTCGCTTCCGGCGTGGGCAGGTAGTCGTTCAGGATGCCCGTGGGCCGGTCGCGCTGGAACACTTTTCTTTGCAAATCGTAAAGTTCCGGGCCGTCCAGCAGGCGGAAATTTCCCAGGCTCAGGGTCCCAATGCCCTGATTCAAGCGGGCCGTCAACCGGGTTTTGCCGGAGGCACCCCGGCGGGTGGTGATGACAATCACGCCGTTGGACGCCCGCGCACCGTACAAAGCCGTGGCCGAGGCATCTTTCAAAACCGTCATGGATTCGATGTCGCTGGGGTTCGGAATGCCGCCGATCACCCCGTCAACGACGTACAGCGGGTTGGAGCTGGCGGTCAGGGTTCCCACACCCCGGATCAGCACTTTGGGGGGCGTCCGCGGATCGCCGGAACTGTTGCCGACAAACACCCCGGCGGCTTTTCCCTGCAAGAGCTGGCCGACGTTGTTGGCCGTTACATCTTTCAGTTCTTTGGCCGTGACGACCTGCGCCGAACCGGTCAGGTTGCGCTGGTTGGTGGTGGTGTAACCCATCACAACCACCTCGTCCAGCATGGTGTCCGCCTTTTTGAGCAACACGTCGACGGTCGAGCGGTTGCCAACGGTGACGGTGGTTCCCTGGTACCCGATGGAGCTGATTTCCAGCACATCCGCCGGGGTCGTGCGGACGGAAAAAACGCCTTGATCGTCGGTGGTCGTGCCCTGCGTGGTTCCCCGCACGATGATGGTGGCACCCGGTAAGGGCTGCCCGGCGTCGTCGCGGACTGTTCCCCGTAAAACCGACTGCGCAACGCTGCAAACGGTTACCGACAGCCACAGCAATAAACTTACGGAAAGCTGTTTCATGTTGTTGAATGGATAAAGTGAGTTGTTGTAAGAAAGGCAAACGGTGGGCTTTCGGGCCGAAACCCGGTGGTTTCGGCCCGTTACAAACCCGGAGCATTCAGTACGATAGAAATAGGCTTAATAAATCTCATTCAGGCCGAAAACCGGCTTGTTCGTTTTCCATTTTCCCCGCGTAAAATCCGGAATATCAACTGGTTTGCTGCCCTGGGCAATGGATTGTTCGGACAGCGGGCTGATGGCGCTCCAAACCGCAGCGTCGTACACGTCGATCGGCGGGGCGGTTTGCGCCTTGATGGATTCGATGAAGGCCCGCATCACGAAGAAATCAATGCCGCCGTGGCCACCACTCTGGGCGGTCTGGCCGTGCTGTTTCCAGAGCGGGTGATCGTATTTTTCCTGGTAAGCCGCGAATGGCTCCCACTGGTGTGGTTTTGGGCTGGTTCCTTCCAGGTAAATCGTTTTGCCATCATCCATCCAGATGCCCTGGGTGCCCTGCGCCCGGAAACCCAGTGAATAGGGGCGGGGCGAGTTGGTGTCGTGCATGATGACGATGTTTTCGCCGTTGGCGCACTGAACCATCGTCGTCACCACGTCGCCGAGCTTAAAATTGACCTTCGCGTTCGGGTGGTTGGTACCGCCTTTGTCGACGATGTATTTGTGCAAGCCACGCGGCTGGGTTGCCATTGAGGTCAAGCGGATAAACTGGTTTCCCCGGTTGATGTTGAGCCAGTGGGCGACGGGACCTAATCCGTGCGTGGGGTACAAATCGCCGTTGCGATCAACGGAATGCTGGGTGCGCCAGCGGGCTTCCGAGTAGCCTTTGGCGCCAAATTCGGCCCCAACTCCGCCTTTGCCATCGTTGAATTTGATGTTGCGCAAATCGTGCTGGTAGCCGCAATGGGCGTACAGCATTTCGCCGAACATGCCCTGCCGGATCATGTTCAAAACCGCCAGCACATCGCGCTGGTAGCAGACGTTTTCCAGAATCATGCAGTGCGACCCGGTTTTTTCAAAGGTGTTGACCAGATCCCAGGATTCTTTCAGCGTGACCGTGGCCGACACTTCCACGCCCGCGTATTTTCCGGCTTTCATGGTGGCAACGGCCATCGGAACGTGCCATTCCCAGGGGGTAGCGATTACGACACCGTCGATGTCGTCGCGTTTGAGCATGTTCAGGAAATCCTCACCGCCTTTGATGTAGGTAGCCGGCGCTTTTTTGCCACTTTTTTCGATCATGGAATTGGTGCGGCTGATGGCTTCCGGGTCCGGATCGCAAATGGCGGTGATGACCACATCGTCGCGGAAGAGCGCCTGCCGAACGTGGCTACGGCCGCGCGATCCAACGCCAATAAAGGCCAGCCGAACCTGCGACAAAGCCGCCGGTTTTGGAAAAGCGGCCACCGGTTCGAACAACGAGGGAATCAGGGGCGCGGCAGCCGTACTTAGGGCAGCGGTGCGCAGGAAGGATCGGCGAGAGGATAGCGGCATAGGGCGGTGCACTTACGTTAAGGTTCCTTGTGTTAAGGAATTTGAGTTAGTTGATTCCGAAAATTGAAGAAAAGGTAATAAACGAACAACCAAAACCGGGCCTATAGCGACCTGATTCTGACGGTTTTGATCTGCGCAAACGTTTGTTCGCGGGTGCGCAAACGTTTGTGCAAAACCAAAGAAAATTTTGCGATTTTCGTCCAATAGCGTAAATTGTAAGGCGGAATACGACACACATGAAGGATGTTATTACCATAAAGGAAATTGCCCGGCAATTGCATGTGTCGCCATCCACCGTGTCGCGGGCGTTGCAAAATCATCCCCGCATCAGTGCCCACACCCGCAATGCCGTACATGCCCTGGCCGGCGAATTAAAATACCTGCCCAGCACGACGGCGCGCAACCTGCAACGGGGCCGGACGGGGGTGATCGGGATGGTGCTGCCCGAAATCCGCGAGAATTTCTTTTCGGAGGTCATCAACGGCGTTGAAGAACTGGCCTTCGACCATCAGATGACGGTGGCGCTTTACCAGTCCCACGACCGCTTCGACCGCGAGAAACAGATTCTGACCGTGCTGGCGTCCAACCGCGTCGATGGCGTTTTGCTGTCCGTTGCCAAAGAAACGCAGCAGAATCACCACATTCAAGAGTTGATGGACCGGCAGATTCCGCTGGTTTTGTTTGACCGCATTCCGCCCCACATTGCCGCTCATCAGGTGGAGTGCAACATGGAGAAAGGGGCCTACGAAGCAACCAAGTGGCTGGCCCGGCGGGGGCACCGACGCATCGCGCTGCTGAATGGTCCCCACGCGCTGGTAGCCAGCGAAGAGCGGTATCGGGGGTATATCACGGCCCTGATTGAAGAAGGTTTGCCCGTCGAAAATGCGCTGATCAAACGAAGCGATCTGACGACGCCCGAAACCGTGCTGAAAATGAATCAGTTGCTGTCGTCGCCCACCCGGCCGGATGCGGTTTTGGCCTTCAATGATTACGTGGCGCTGGATGCCATGCAGGTTTGCCGGACGTTTGGTCTGGTGGTCAATCAGGATATTTCGTTTGTCAGTTTTGCCAATTTACCCCTCAATACGTACCTGGAACACCCACCCCTCGCTTCGGTGGAGCAGCATCCTTACCAGATCGGTTTCATGGCGGCTGACATTCTGCTGAAAGTTATCAGCGGCAAAATTGCTCCGACCGATTTCCAGAAGGTGATTCTCGAACCGGAACTGGTCCTGCGGGAACAAAACGAAGTTTTGTGATCGGTGACCCGATACTGGTTCCCTGGACCCGGATCCGGACCTTGAATCAGTTCCCGGGGTAAATTCAGGAACAAACCGCCCAGATTCAGGTTATTCCGGTAGATCCTATCCGAACAAAAATACCGATGGCAGTTATTGGCGAATTCATCCGCAAAGCGATTGATGTTTATGGTTTTATTACGTCGGAGCCCGACCCGGCGAAGGCCCAACGCGAGGTGTTGCAAACGATGCTGACGAAAGCACGGCTGACAGCTTTTGGCAAAAAACACAACTTTACGGAAATTCTGAAAAGCGATGAGGTAGTCCGGGCTTTTCAGCAGGCGGTTCCGGTGCACGACTACGACAAAATGTACGGGGACTGGTGGCATTATTTGCTTGAAGGACACCAGAATGTGACCTGGCCCGGGGGGCAGGATTACTTCGCCCTGAGCAGCGGCACCACCAGCAACAGCAAATCCATCCCGGTGACGGACGATATGCTGGATTCGATCCGTAAATCGGGCATTCAGCAGATCATGAGCCTGAAAAATTTCGATTTGCCCGCCGATTTTTTCCAGAAACAAATCATGATGCTCGGCAGCAGCGTCAGCCTGATTGAAGCCGACGATCACCAGGCGGGGGAAATCAGCGGCATCAGTGCAGCCAACCTCCCGGCCTGGTTTCGGACGTTTTACAAACCCGGGGCGGAGATTGCTTCCATCAAAGACTGGGACGAAAAAGTACGAAGAATCGCGATTGAAGCCCCGAAGTGGGACATTGGCAGTTTAAGCGGCATTCCCTCCTGGGTTGAAATGATGCTGAAGGAAGTCGTTTCGTACAATAAACTGAACACGATTCACGACATCTGGCCGAATCTGCACGTATACACAACGGGCGGGGTGGCGTTTGAACCGTACCGCAAAAGTCTGGAAAAACTGTTTGCCCGGCCGCTGACGTATATCGACACGTATTTAACCTCGGAAGGCTACCTGGCCACGCAGAAAAGACCGGATACTTCGTCGCTGGCGTTGATTCTCGACAACGGTATTTTCTTTGAATTTGTGCCGTTTACCGACGAGAACATGGATGAGGAGGGCCGCGTAAAACCGGATGCCACCATTCTGTCGCTGGCCGATGCGGAGGAAAATACCGACTACGTCCTGCTGATTTCGACGGTTTCGGGCGCCTGGCGCTACATGATCGGCGATACGGTGATGATTACCGACAAACAACGTTCCGAGGTTAAAATTACGGGCCGGACCAAGCATTTCCTGAACGTCGTGGGCGAGCAATTGTCGGTTTTTCAAATGAACCAGGCAATGCAGAAAATTCAGCAGCATTTTGACGTGGAAATCAAGGAATTTGTGGTGGCCGCCATCCGAAAGGACGGCGAATACATCAATAAATGGTTTATTGGGTCCGACCGAACGGTTGATAATCAGCAGCTTGCGGTTTTGCTGGATCAGGAATTGTGCGAAACCAACAAGAACTACAAAGTAGCCCGAAGCAAATCGTTAAAAGGCGTGGAAGCCGAGGTGGTGCCGGTCGAAAAATTTTACCGGTGGAGTGAAGAATTCAAGAAACTCGGCGGGCAGACGAAGATTCCGCGCGTGATGAAAGAGGAGGATTTCCGGGAGTTTGAACAGTACATCACGCAGCTGTCATAACTCCCGTTTCTGTTTCTGAAGTTTTTCTTCTTCCAGCTTTTTTACCTGTTCCACAATCTCTTCCGGCGAAACATACAGCCGGGCGATTTTGTCTTTATACGCCTGCGGCAGCTCGGCATGGTCCAAGATAAACCGCTTGGTTTCGATCAGGTAATGGCCCAAACCGTGGCTAACGGCGTACGCATCGGCAATGCGTTCGACTTTTTTCACGTAGTCGGGTGAGGTGACGTAGGAGATGCCAAAACCGACCAGACCGATGTTGCTGCGGGCTTCGTAATCCATGATGTGCCCCAGTTCGTGGCCAATCCAGCCAATCATGATCGCGTCGGGAATCTGGTGTATCGGAATGGCTGTGTGCGTCAGCTTAAACATCGCGCTGATGTTGATGCGGTAGGCGCGGAGTTCCCGGCGGTTGAGCAGACTGCGAAAAACCGGCTGGGCCTGCATGACGGACGAGCGGATTTTTTGCTTGAAACAAAACCGGATCTCCGTATTCCGTAATTCGGGGTAGAACGACAAGGCCGTCAGCACGTTTTTTTCGATCACCGACGGAATGGTTTTGTTCGGTCTAAATGAGGCCAGCTCGGGTCCAATTTCACTTTTTTGCGCGTTGATTCCGGATGTCAGCATACGTTCAAAAAGAAAATACCGGATGTGTGCCGGTATTTTCTTAACGCATTCCCAACCATTTGGTTTTGGCCCAATCCCTTATTTCGTTCCCGTTTCGTCGGAAAGCGCAGCGGTTTCTTCCGTTTCGGAACGGGCTCCCGCAGCAGCGGTTTTCCGGACCGTTTGAAGACTTTTGCCATTCAGGACCAGCGGTTTTTCCAGCAGAATCACTTTAACCGGCTGATCCGAAAAGTTCTCCACCGACACCTCGGTTTGGGTCACTTTTACCTCCAGCAGCGCACCCCGGAACCGGATTTTGAAGGCCAGCGATTCCCAGTTGTCGGGGCAATTCGGGCTCAGCACCACCTTATCGTTCTGAATCCGAAAACCGCCGAAGCCTTTGACCACCGCCAGCCAGCTTCCGGCCATCGACGTAATGTGGCAGCCGTCTTCCGTGTCATTGTTGTAATCGTCGAGATCCAGCCGGGCCGTGCGCAGGTACATTTCGCAGGCTTTCGCTTTCATGCCCAGCTTCGAGGCCAGCACCGAGTGAACACAAGGCGACAAGGAGGATTCGTGGACGGTCATCGGTTCGTAAAAGTCGAAATTCCGGCGAATAGTCTCCGCATCGAACTCGTCCTCAAAAAAATAAATGCCCTGCAAAACGTCGGCCTGTTTGATGAAACACGAGCGCAGAATCCGGTCCCACGACCAATGCTGGTTCAACGGACGCTGGCCCTTCGGAATGTCGCTAACCGGCATCAGTTCCTTGTCCAGAAACGACTCCTGCTGCAAAAATACCCGCCGGTTTTCGTCGTAGGGGAGGTGAATGTTATCAATAATGTGCGTCGCCGTCGCGATTTCCTTTTCTTCCCGGAAGTGAATCCGATCGCACAGTTCCGTAAACTTTTCGGGATTCAGCGCCTTCACCCGGCCAACGGCTTCAACGGTGTAACGCAGCGTCCAGACGGCCAGGTAGTTGGTGTACCAGTTGTTGTTGACATTATTTTCGTATTCATTCGGGCCCGTCACGCCCAGCATCACGTACTGTAGTTTGGCTTCCGACCAGTTGACGCGCTGGCTCCAGAACCGGCTGATGGCGATTAACACCTCCAGGCCGTAGTCGACCAGATACGTTTCATCCCCCGTATACCGCACGTAGTCGTAAATGGCGTAGGCGATGGCCCCGTTGCGGTGAATTTCCTCGAACGTGATTTCCCACTCGTTGTGGCACTCCTCGCCGTTCATGGTCACCATCGGGTAGAGCGCGGCCCCGGCTTTAAAACCGAGTTTTCGCGCGTTTTCGATGGCTTTTTCGAGGTGTTTATACCGGTACCGGAGCAGATTCCGGCCCACCTTCTGATCGGCGGTGGACAAATAAAACGGCAAACAGTAGGCTTCGGTGTCCCAGTACGTAGAACCGCCGTATTTTTCGCCGGTGAAGCCTTTCGGCCCAATGTTCAGCCGTTCGTCCTCACCAGTATAAGTTTGATTGAGCTGAAAAATGCAAAACCGGATTCCCTGCTGGGCGGCCGCATCGCCTTCAATGGTAATATCGTTGGTTTTCCATTTGTCGGCCCAGGCCTGCTGCTGATCGAGCAACATCCGGTCGAAGCCTTTGCGGGTGATGCGCTGGATGTATTTGTGGGTTTCCGATACCAGCGAATCCGAGTCGTAATTGAGCGACGACAGATTGGCCGCGTATTTATAAACGACGGTTTTCTGCCCCTGCTGGCAATCCAGGGTCATGCGGTTGGCCACGTATTTTTCCCGCCGGATGGGCTGCGACTGGAAATCAACCCGGACGCCGTCCTGCTCAATCTCCACGCACATGCCCGAACAGACGTGAAAACCGGTTTTTCGGGTCCGCAGCTCGATGTAGCCTTCGCCATAGCCGGTTTCTTTCCGCACCTCGTCCCAGAAGGTTTCATCGTAGTTGGAATCCCGGTTGCGGATGTTGCCGTCGATGTACGGTTCTACGGTAATTTTAGCGTCAAAATTCAGGGGTGTCAGGCTGTAGCGAATGGCCCCGGCTTCGTCGTCAACAATGGAGCAAAACCGCTGGGTAATGACCCGGAGTTCTTTGCCGCTTTTCAAAACCGCCACAAACGAGCGTTCCAGGTAGCCTTCCCGCATGTTCAGCACCCGCCGAAAATCGCGGACCTCGCAGGTGTTCAGGTCGAGGGTTTCGTATTCGATGGTAATGTCGATGCCGATCCAGTTGGCCGCATTCAGCACCTTGGCGAAGTAATCGGGATAGCCGTTTTTCCACCAGCCCACCCGGGTTTTGTCGGGATAATACACGCCGGCAATGTAGTTGCCCTGGAGCGTTTTGCCTGAAAAGTTTTCTTCAAAATTGCCCCGTTGGCCCATGCGCCCGTTTCCCAGACTCATGACGCTTTCGGTAATTTCGTTGTAGCTACGGTGGAACTCCTCTTCAACAATCAGCCAGGGGTCGTGTTTGAGGTATTGTTTCATTCGGTACAGGATTTATAGAAAGCTAAGTGTGATAAAACCGCATTTAGATTAAGTAATTTTTAAAAAACCGCCGGCCTGCTGCTTCACCCGCAGCGCCTGATTGATGTGCCGTTCCGTGTGCGCGACCAGCATCTGCATCGCATCGCCCACGTTGATTTTGAGCCAGTTGCCAAACAGCGTCATCATCTTTTCGTGATTCCAGTCGAGGTAAAGGGCCTTGTCGAGCAACTCGAGCAAAAGCTGCTGTAACTCCATGAACTGGTGCATCACGTCCCGGCCATTCAGGTCGTTTCGCGGTTTCATGAACGACAGAGCCGGCTGTTTCAATTTCGTTTGCGGATCCACCAGGTACCGCAGCAGTCGCCCGGCCAGACCCGATTCCAGGGTCTGGTCGGTTGGCTGGGTTTGGATCAGGCCCAGGTCATCGACTTTCTTCTGGAGATTCCGGATGTAAAACCGCTCGGCCAGGTTCAAATGCTGCAAACACTGCGTGATGCTCCACTGCCGGGTGTCTGGTTTCCAGTTCAGTTGCTCGTCGGTCAGGGGCCGGAATTCGCGCTCGACGATGGCCAGCACCGCCCTGATCCGCTCCTGAAGCTGTTGTGCCGTTTCAAGTTTCTGCATGGGTTGGATGGATTGAGAAACCGTTAGCGATTCACCGCCGATAAAGCCAGAACCCGGGCCAGCGTCAGGTCCGCCAGAGAACCAGCCACCAGATCGGCCCGCGTTAAAACCGCGGGGTCGCCAATGCCCACGGCCAGCATCCCACCCCGTTTGGCGGCTTCAATGCCGGCCACGGCATCTTCAAACACCAGGCATTCGTCCGCTTGCGCGCCCAGCTCGGCGGCTCCCTTCAAAAACACTTCCGGATCGGGTTTGCCCCGACTGATTTTCGTGCCGTCGATGATGGCGTCGAAATCATCGAGCATTCCGATGCGTTCCAGAATCAGCCGGGCGTTTTTACTGACCGATCCCAGGGCGGTTTTCAGCCGGGCGGTTTTTACCTGGGCAAAGAAGTCTGTCACCCCCGGCAGGATGTTGGCGGGCGTCATCTGCGAAACCAGTTCGAGGTACCAGTCGTTTTTCTGCGTGGCCAGTTCCGCTTTCCTTTCGTCGGAAAGGGTCAGTTCGCCGTGCGCCAGAATCAGGTCCAGCGATTCGGTTCGGCTGATGCCTTTGAGTTGTTCGTTGAATTCCTCCGAAATGTCAAAACCGAGGGTGTTGGCCATGCGTCGCCAGGCCTGGTAGTGGAAAATGGCGGTATCGACAATGACCCCGTCGAGGTCAAATAGCAGAGCTTTAATGGGCATTGGCTGTCAGTTCAGTCAGGTTGTTTTCTGCAAGAAAGCAATAAAAATGCACTTGTCCGCCAACCATCCCCAGTTTTCAAGGCCAAAAAATTACTTTATAAGTTCCAAAACAACGGCGGTTTTCGCGGGCAAATTCACGGTAGTGAGTTGGTCCAGGGTTTCGTCGGTGAGCATATTCCGGGCTTTCGTAAACCCTTTGGTCCGTTCGGTAAACCGGCTCATGTCCAGGTCAATATCGGCCGCGGTCGAGTTGGTTGCCACCATGACGGTTTTGGCGTTGTCGTAACGAAAGTACACGTAGGTGCCCAACTGCGGAACGTACTGCATCAGCTTGCCGGATTGCAAGGTGGGCGTGTTTTTTCGGTAATTTGCCAGTTTTCGGACAAAATCGAAGGCTTCATTTTCCTTTTTGCTCCGTCCGTCTGCGGTAAATTTATCTTCCCGGTCGCCCGGAAAACCGCCCGGAAAATCCCGGCGCACCTCGGCATCGGACGGATTTTTGGTGTTTTTCATCAGAACTTCGGTGCCGTAATACCAGGAGGGAATGCCGCGCGTCGTCAGCAGCCAGGTAACGCCCATTTTGTATTTGGCAAAATCATCACCGATCACCGACAAAAACCGGTCGGTGTCGTGGTTTTCCAGAAACGTAACCAGTTTTTGCGGATCAGTATACAAACCGTCGGTGGTCAGGGCCTGATAAAACCGGTTGACGCCCGTATCCCAGCCGAACTCCTCGCGCAGGGCCGCGTTCGTGGCATCGTACAGCACAAAATCCAGTCCGCCCGGCTGATTCGATTTAAACGGCTGGTCGATTTTATTTTTGACAAAAAACGCCTGCGCGACCGGATTACCCACCCAGGCTTCGCCGAAAATATGAAGGTTGGGAAACTCGGTCAGCAGCGCCTGATTGCAGCGGTTCAGGAAGTTCAGGTCGTTGTATTTATAGGTATCCACCCGCCAGGCATCCAGTGAAAACAGCTCCGTGCACCAAACTGCGTGCTGAATCAGGTAAGTGGCCAGAAACGGATTGCGCAGGTTGAGGTCGGGCAGAAACGGCGTAAACCAGCCATCGAGCAGCACTTTCCGGTCCGAAGCGGACGAATACGGATCGTACAGCGCCTGCTCCTTGTGCGAGCTGCCGGTGTAGCCCGGCCACTGGTTGAACCAGTCTTTGAAGGGTTGATTTTTATACAGCCAGTGGTCGTCGCTGACGTGGTTGTAAACGGCATCCTGCACCAGTTTCAGGCCGCGCTGGTGCAGCGTCTGCGCAAATTTACGGTAGCCGTCGTTGCCGCCAAACCGCTTGTCAATCTGGTAATGATCGGTAAAATGATACCCGTGGTACCCCGCCTGCATCCGGTCGGGGGCTTCCTGCTTCAACGTCTCGTCATTGACCAGCACCGGGGTCATCCAGATCGCCGTGACGCCCAGATCCTGCAAATAATCGAGGTGGTGGGTGATGCCCTGGAGATCGCCCCCGTGCCGCAAGTGCTGAATCGAGCGGTCGGCTTTGGTGTCGAGTAGGTCCGGAAAGGCATCGTTGGCCGGGTCGCCGTTCGCAAAGCGGTCGGGCATGATCAGGTAAATGAAATCGGCGGACGAAACCCCCTGGCCTTTGGGGCCGGTGGTGCGGGGTTTGAGTTCGTAAGGCCGGGATACGGTTTTTGCGCCGTTTCTGCCGACCAGCCGGAAGGTCCCCGGTTTGGCCGCGGGCGAAATGCTCAGGTCCAGAAACGCAAAATCGGCATTTTCGGCTTTGTGAGTTTTTATGAGTTTTACACCCGGGTACGCAATCGAATACGTCATCGAACCGGCTTTGGGGCCGTACACCATCAATTGCAGATTCTGGTTTTTCATACCGACCCACCAGTTGCTTGGGTCGATGCGCTGAATGGCTGCGGTTTGGGACCGGGCGTCGATGGAGGCAATCAGAATTAGTTGGACAAGCAGAAAAAGGGCGGGAACGACACGATTCATACGGATAACAGGGATTGGCGCGGTTTCAATATATGTCAAAATAAAGGATTTCTTTTCATTTTGCCAGTAGTTTTCGAATTTGCGCCCGAATCCGACCAGACGGGTCTGGTCAGCATTTGTAAATTTGTAACTTGACCATGGAAACCCGCAAATCGGTCACCCAAACAGCAACCCTGAACCGCCGGACCTTTACGGCCGCGCTGGTTGCCACGGGCCTGCTGCACACCGTTGCGGGCCTTGCTCATGAACCCATTCAGTTACGCATGGATACCTCGGAACCGCAGGAAGAGAAATCGGACAAGCTCATAATCTACCAAATTTTTACCCGTCTGTTCGGGAATGAGAACACCACCAACAAACCCTGGGGAAGCCGCGACGAAAACGGCGTCGGGAAGTTCAATGACATCACGGCGAAAGCCCTGCAGGAGCTGAAAAAATTCGGAGTGTCGCATGTCTGGTACACCGGAATCATTGAACACGCGCTGATGACCGATTATTCGGAATTTGGCATCCGGAAAGATCATCCGGCGGTGGTCAAAGGGCGGGCCGGTTCGCCGTATGCCGTCAAGGATTATTACGATGTCAATCCCGATCTGGCCGTTGACGTCAAAAACCGGATGCGGGAATTCGAGGATTTGCTGAAGCGTTCGCACGCCAACGATCTGAAAGTCATCATTGATTTTATTCCCAACCACGTTGCGCGCCAGTATGATTCGGACGCTAAACCGGCGGGGGTGCAGGATCTGGGCGAAGGAGATGACACCAGCCGGGCGTTTCATCCCCAGAATAACTTTTATTACCTGCCCGAACAGTCGTTTCACGTTCCGGATGGGGTCGTGATCCCCGAAACGCCCCCGGTCGCTTATTCGGAACATCCCGCCCGGGCGACGGGCAACGATGTGTTCAGGGCCCAGCCCGACATTAACGACTGGTTTGAAACCACCAAACTCAACTACGGGGTCGATTACCAAAACAATCGCCAGACGCACTTCGACCCGGTTCCGTCAACCTGGACAAAAATGCGGGATATTCTGCTATTCTGGGCCGGAAAGGGCGTCGACGGTTTTCGGTGCGACATGGCCGAGATGGTGCCGGTCGAGTTTTGGGGGTGGGCCATTCCGCAGGTGAAAGCCGCCAAACCGGGGATTATTTTCATTGCCGAGATTTACAATCCGCAGCAATACCGTAATTACATTTTCACCGGCAAGTTCGATTACCTGTACGACAAAGTGGGGTTGTACGATGCCCTGCGCGAACTGATGGAAGGCCGCGGTTCGGTGGAGAAGATTACCCGGGTCTGGCAACAGGAGTCGGGCGACTACGCGAATCATATGCTGCGGTTTTTGGAAAACCACGACGAGCAGCGCATTGCATCCCGGTTTTTTGCCCATGATCCGTGGACGGCGGTGCCGGCCATGACCTTGTCGGCCACCCTGCACACCGGTCCCCTGATGATTTATTTCGGGCAGGAGCTGGGCGTGAATCCCACTCAGGCCGAGGGTTTTCAGGGGGAAGATGGCCGCACGACGATTTTCGATTACTGGGGCATCCCGGAATACCAGGCCTGGACGAATGCGAGTGGGGGAGAATCGGCCCGGTTTGATGGGGGGAAACTGAATGCTAACCAGAAGGAATTGCGAAAGTTTTATCAGCAGCTCAACCAGTTGGTCAACGGCAGCCACGCCATCCGTACCGGCGGTTTTTACGATCTTCAGTACGCCAATTCAACCGGTGGCTACGATCCGCACCGGCTGTATGGTTACCTGCGGCATTCGTCGCAGCAAAAGCTGCTGATTGTTTGTAATTTCGACAAAGAAAAACCGGCTAAAACCACGGTTCGGATTCCGGCGGAAGCCTGGAAAGCCATGAAGCTGGACGGGGCCAAAACCTATTCGTTTGCGGATATTTTCCGGACCAAAACCCGGTTGAAAGCGGCCGCCAGTGCCGGGGTGCCCGTCGAAGTGCCGCCCCTGGGCGTGCTGGTGCTGGAAATCAAGTAGGTCATACCAGTAGAGTTGCTGAGGCTAAAAAATAGATTCTTTGGCCGTTTCGGCAAATAAGTTATTGATTTAAAATTATTCGGCGCGAATGGGCCTGGATTGGGAAGCCAGCATATTGTTTTGCGGTTTTTTTGTATTTTCACGCCAGACCTTACCGGCTTTCTTAATCACCGTAACTGCATGAAGAAATTGTTTACCGGCCTGGTAGCGATTTTGCTATTGACCCCATCCTTTGCTCAGGAGCTTACGCCTGATTTTGCGCTCCGGCACGCAAAAACCGCATCCCGAAGCCACCCAGCCGAAACGGCCGTAGCCATCGGGAAGTCGTTTCTGAGCCGGCCCTACGTCGCTCACACCCTCGAAGGCTACGAAACGGAGCAGCTGGTAATCAATTTCAAAACGTTCGACTGCACTACTTTTCTGGAAACCACCCTGGCGCTGGCCTTGTCGCGGCACCAGCTGACGAACGAAAGGGACTCGGCCCGGTTTGATCAGCTGTACCGTCGGAACCTGACCCAGATTCGCTACCGCAACGGCCGAATCGCAGGTTTTGCCAGCCGCCTGCACTACTTTTCCGAATGGCTGGCCGACAACGAACAGAAAGGCATTCTTCAGGATGTGACGCGCCGGATTGGCGGGATGCAGGTATCCAAACCGGTGTCGTACATGACCCAGTCCACCTGGAAGTATCCGCAACTTTCGGATCCGCCAACCCGTCAGCAGATTGCCCTGGTCGAATCGGCCATCAGTCAGCAAAGCTTCTGGTTTATTCCCAAAAAACAGATCAAAGACATTGAATGCAGCCTGAAAGAAGGGGATATCATCATGCTGACTGCTTCGCGGCCCGGATTGGACATGAAACACGTCGGTTTCGTGGTCTGGAAAACCGGACTGGATGGCGTACCGAGAGCGCACCTGCTGCACGCTTCGTCGCAGTATGGCGAAGTGATGATTTCTGAGGAACCGCTGGCCGAGTATGTGCAGTGGAACCGCCAGTTTTCGGGGATTCGGGTGGCGCGGTTGAACGAAACCGCCTGGCAGCAGATGGCCTACAGTGAAGCCCGCCGAATCAATTGAAACGGATTTTTTACTTTTTCGTGCCGCTTTTCCAAAATTAAGCGGGCGGCTGTTTCGCCCATTTTCTCGTGGTCGGTCGAAAGCACGGCAATTCCGTCGGCCAGCACTTCCTTCAGGGGTGTTTCGTTAAACGCCAGCACGCCAATGTCCTGCCCCAGTTGCAGGCCCCGCTGCTTGACTTGCCGGACCAGCTCGACCAGATCGCCGTCTTCCAGCACTATGTAAGCCGTGCCCGGCTGAAGTTCGCGGCCCGTTAGGGTATCCAGCAACTCAAATTCTTTGTGGTAATGCACGCAGAAATTGCGAAAACCGCGGACGATCTCGCGCGGGTAATAAACCTCTTTGGGGAAGACGAGAATCAGCTTCTGGTATTTGGCCAGCACATCCAGACCGGATTCCAGCGCTTCATAAATGTCGCGGTCAAATTGTTGGTAGACCACCGAATACGGGCCGTGTAATTCCGAAATTTCGCGGTCCAGAATAATCAGTTCGTTGGCCGGAATCTGTTCCAGCAACTTCACGACGTTAACCTGCTCGGTTTCTTCGTAAAAATGCGGCATCACCACGTAGTAATGGTATTGCCCGAGGTTTTCTTCCAGCAATTTCTTAAACCGCTGGGCGCTGTGGTGGTGAATGCGTAAATCAACGACCGCATTGTGGCCCAGTGCGTTCACCAGCGAATAGTAAATGATTTTTTTGTAGGCACTAAACTTGTTGATCAGCAGCAGAACCCGCACCTGACCCGGTCCCTCGCGCCGGATGAAAAAACCCTTGCCCTGCACGGCCTGAATAATGCCTTCTTTTTTCAGGTAGTTATAAGCTTTCTCGACGGTGTCGCGGGCCAGGTAATATTCTTCGCTCAGTTCGTTGATCGACGGCAGTTGCTGGTCCCGTTTGAGGGTCCCTATTTCAATGCCGTTGATCACCGCGTTGACAATCTGGCGGTATTTCGGAACACTCGACTGCGATTCAATATGCAGATCAATCATGGGTTAGGCTTAGGGGAATTTTGGAAACTTGCTGAAATCAGGCTTGCGTTTTTCTAAAAACGAGTCTTTGCCTTCTTTCGCTTCATCCGATAGATAATATAATAGGGTGGCATCACCCGCCAGTTGCTGAATACCCGCCTGGCCATCCAGTTCGGCGTTGAAAGACGCCTTCAGCATCCGCAGGGCAATCGGGCTTTTCTCCAGCATTTTACGGCACCATTCCATCGTCGTTTCTTCCAGTTGGTCGAGGGGCACAACTTTGTTGACCAGCCCCATTTGCAGGGCTTCCTGCGCGTCGTACTGATCACAGAGGTACCAGATTTCACGGGCTTTTTTCTGTCCGACAATCCGGGCCAGGTACGAAGCGCCAAAACCGCCGTCGAAGCTGCCCACTTTCGGGCCGGTTTGGCCAAACCGGGCATTATCGGCGGCAACGGTCAGGTCGCAGACCACGTGCAGGACGTGCCCTCCGCCAATGGCCCAACCAGCCACCATCGCTACCACTGGTTTGGGAATGCGCCGGATCTGCATTTGCAAATCGAGAACGTTCAGGCGCGGCACGCTGTCTTCACCGACGTAGCCGCCGTGCCCGCGAATCGACTGGTCACCACCGCTGCAAAACGCTTTTCCGCCTTCGCCGGTCAGGATGACAACCCCGACCCGGTCATCCTGGCGGGCCAGTTCCATCGCTTCGCTCATCTCCTTGACGGTCAGGGGCGTAAAGGCGTTGTGTTTTTCGGGTCGGTTGATGCTGATTTTGGCGACTCCCTCGTAATACTGAAATAAAATCTCACGGTATTCTTTGATGGTTTCCCAGGAATATTGACGCTGCATGGGGTTGAAATTTAAAGGGTTAACTGGCTGACTGCGCTGAAAGCCGGTCCGGTTTGATTATTCTTCCGAAAATTCGCTGTCGTGATACTGAACATCCCACGTATGATCGGCCATCATGCGCACGGTGGCCACGCACCGCCGGAACGGATACACCCGTCCCCACTCGTTGGGTGCAATCATCGACAGCACATCGGTACCGTCTTTTTTCTCGTAAAAATAATACGTATGTCCGACAATGGGCTCGAAACCCATCTGCGCGTCGTAAATCCGTTCCGACACTTCTACGCGGTTGCGGATGGCCGTTGCCTGCTCGGCCAGGAGCTGCATCTGGCGGTACAATTGCGACAATTGCAGGTCGGTTTGTTCGCGCATGGCCGTGACGGCCCGGCCCTTCATTTTGCCTTTGTCCTCCGGTTTGATCAGGGCGCTGCCCACCGAATGGGCGTACTCGAGCAGACCCGGTTTGTCCGTTACTTTATCGACCGAAATCGGATTTTCAAACTCTTCATCAATCATAGCGTGTGGGCTGGCTTTCGTTTACCTGGTAAGACAGCAAAACCGGTTTATCGTTGTCAGCGCGCCTTAAAAAGGAGCCGTAATTTTCGACCGGAAAGGCGTTCTTCATGAATTACCCAGGGTTTACGGTTTTCGGGATTATTTCTTTAACCTCGCCGGAGTAACAAAATCGGGGCAAAAGTAGCGTATTTTTGCGATTCATTCCGTACAACGCATGCGAATCGCTCCCGGTTATTTGCCCGAACCCCAAACCGAATCCGAAGCCCGGGCTGTTGAATTTTGTCGTGAATGGCTTTCCGGTCAGTCGCGCTTTGTGCTGCACACCTCCGGCTCGACCGGCACGCCCAAACCCATTTCCCTGAGCCGTCGCCAGATGCAGGCCAGTGCCCGGCTGACCGGCCAGACGTTTGGCCTGAAACCGGGCGACCGGGCGCTGGTTTGTTTAAATGTCCGCTACATTGCCGGGCTGATGATGCTGGTGCGGGGTCTGGAACTGGGTCTGGAGCTGACGGTGGTGGAGCCTTCGTCGAATCCCATTCACCAGTTCAATCCCGAAACCGATCACTTTGCCTTCGCGGCTTTTGTTCCGCTCCAGATGCAAACCATGCTTGAGAATCCCGCTCAGGCCCTCCCGATTTTGAACCAAATGAAGGCCATTCTGGTGGGTGGTGCCAGTGTGGACCGGGCGCTGGCCGATCGATTACAACGCATTGAGGCTCCGGTTTTCAGCACCTACGGGATGACCGAAACCGTCTCGCACATTGCCATCCGGCGGATCAACGGCCCCGATCAAACGGCGGTTTTCCGGGCGCTGGAGGGTGTGGAAATCGGCGTCGATGAACGGAGTTGTTTGTATATCCGAGCCGAAGCGACGGATTTCGAAACCGTACAGACCAACGACGTTGTGGAATTGCTGGATGCGCGCCGGTTTCACCTGCTGGGTCGGGCCGATTCGATCATCAACAGCGGGGGCGTGAAACTACTGCCGGAACAAATCGAAGACGTGATTTTGGGAGTCCTGCCGCCGGACCTGAAGGCCACCCGGTTTTTTATTTATGGCCTTCCGGACGAGCGCCTGGGCCAGCAGGTCGCCTTGTTTCTGGAAGCCGAATCGCATTGGGCCGAAAACCGGCTTGAAGCCGTTAAAACCGCTATTCGGGAAAAACTTGGCCCTTACGCAGTGCCGAGACACGTTTTATACTACCCGGTTTTTAGCGAAACGCCCACTGGCAAAATTGATAAAAAGGCCATTGTCACGGCAATCCGCTCTTCATAAGATTGCGTACGGGTATGAATAGGGTAGTTGATGAACAATAATTATTTGTTGAAAAACGATAAATAATTATTGTTCATCAACTATGTCAATGCTATCTTTGCCCCATGACATAAACGCAAATCGTATGAAACCTCAATTCATTTTTTCTTTTCTCCGGATCGGCACCAGCTTTCTGTATTACGCCATGATTGCCATTACGGTACTGGTATTTGCGAAGGGTGTATTGGGTTTTTTTGGCAATCCCACCCCGGATCGCAGTGCCCAGTTTAGTCACGAGGTGGTAGCCCATAAGGTGACCGGAACCGGTTCCGGCGCGTTTCTATTCGACAGCGGAGGCCCCATCCGGATGCGAATGGATGGTCGGGAGCCCGGGACTGCCTTTTCGGCGGACAGTCTGCTTCAATTTCATCCCATCGTCAACCGGTACCGCCTGGAAATTAAGCCGAAATCGGTGCTGGGTTATTATTCATTCGCCGTAGTCATGCTGAACTGCCTGCTGGTCATAGGTATTTTGGGGTTATTCAGAAGAATATTCAGCGAAGCCAGCGTCCGCGAGCCATTCAAGGCGGGTATTTCGAATAACCTGGTGCGGCTGGCGCTATTATTTGCGGTTTCCGATGGATTGAAACTGATTCATTACCTTGTTTTCAATCGATTGGTTGAGCAGCACCTTTCAAATCCCGGTTTTGACCTGATGACCGAAATCGGAAGCGGTTTTATTACCGGTCTGATTGTCTACGCGATTGCTATCATTTACCAGCGCGGCCTGTCGATTCAGGAAGAAAACGCCTTAACCGTTTAACCCATGCCGATTGTTGTTAATCTGGATGTCATGCTGGCCCGTCGCAAAATGTCACTGTCGGAACTGGCCGAACACGTTGACATTACGCTTTCCAACCTCTCAATTCTGAAAACCGGGAAAGCCAAAGCGATCCGGTTTTCCACGCTCGAAAAGCTATGCGACGTGCTCGATTGTCAGCCCGCCGATATTCTGGAGTATACGAAATGAGTACGGTTTTCCGGCGTATCTTTGTCCCTTAACAAACCGCCTACCATGATTGATCATCGTTTTAAAAGCCTGGAAATACGGTATCAGACCGCCCTGGTCGTGCCGCCCCCGTACGCCCATTTTTTTACCATTACCCTGCGTTCGTCGGCTGAAAACCGGCTGGCTATTGACCTGACCCTGACGTACACCGAACGGGATGAACTGGAGGAGGACGAAATTATCGGCGAAGGATTCACCAGCAACGATGATTACCAGTGGACGGGTGAGCTACCGGCTGTCTGGCGGCAAACTGTGGAAAATCTGGTTCAAAAGACCCAAATCAAACCGTTCGATGAAGAGAAACTGAGTGACGATCAGGATTATTTTCTGGTCGCCATTGAACAAAAAGACCAGAACACCCTTTCCGGCGCCCCCTCACATCGTTCGGAATGGCAGTTTTTAAGTCAGGAATTGATTCAGGCGATTTACGAGGTTTCGGAAAAAGAAAAACCGTTCGAAATAACGTACGTTGAAATTGATGGGGGAAATCGCGCAGAGGCCCATCTGACGGCTTCCTTTAGTCGGCGGGAAGCCCGGCTGGAAAACCGGCGCGACAACCAGAATCAGGCCACCAGCCTACCCTGGCCCGAACTCAAGGGACTTATGGAAATCGTGTATGGGGTTGAATACAACAGCGAGGAAGCGCTGCCTAATTTGCCCCGGAAAACCGGCCGGTTTCTGAACCTTGGCACTCCCGAATGGTACGAGCTCGGCACGGCGGTGACGGGCGAAGAGGCTGCCGTCAACAAACTTCGGAAAGCGCTGGCCCGGCTGATCTGATTACTGCTTCACGCTGACAGTTTGATGGGTCATAATGATTTCGGGTTGCCGGTTGGCCCTGATGAGCATGGAACCCAGCGTATACTTACCAGCCTGCATGGCTTCCAGCGGAATCGTCGTTGAAAAACCGGGGCCGAAATACGAGCCTTCGGTGAGCAAACGACGCCAGCCCGCTACCTTGGGCACGGTTCCGGTCAGGTACGTTTTCTGCTGACCCTCATCCCGCAGGATAATAAATAGGTTGTCGCTCAGGCTACGCCGTTGGAAGGGGAATTGGTTGATCTCGATAAAAAGCTGGGGATGGCCGCCGGCCGGATGCAGGAAGTACTGCGTCAGGAAGGGAAAGGATTTAAAGGACGGGTGAAGCGCACGATCCACCAGTTGATCAACATTTCCGAGGACGTTGGGCACCCGCCAGTAGCCTTCCCGGTAGGCCGGTAGCAGGAAATGCAGGCTGTTGTCGATTGGATAGAAATTACACAGTTCCGTCTGGTTTTGGGGCCAGTTATACGTGTCTGCTACGGCCCGGCTGTATTTATCCGCCACTTCGGGGGTGTAGTGGTAGAAGGAATTTAGATAGAAAAGGGCGGCAAATCCACCGAAAGAAACCAGGATCGGTTTGCGCCAATCGTCAAAACGCAGCAGCAGAAACAGGTAAAAAAAGACGGAACTGAACGCTGCGTAAACCTTAAAGCGGTTTTCCAGAATAATTTCGGAGCCGGCCCGAAAAACCGTGATCAACGCAATCGTCAGGAAGATAAAACAGAAATAGGCATACAGCGGATTGGTCAGCGGATGCCGCGAATGGGGATTTTTGACCGAATCCACCAAGCGGGAGATCATTGCCGGAATGACCATCCCGCTAATAAGCAGCCCCCAGATGATGGGTCCGGCGAACGAAAGCTGGTGCCATACCGAAAAGATTGCTCCGATTTTCGCAAAAAAAGACGCCGGAAGATACGCCCAGTTGACGCTGCTGCGAACTCCACTGCCGGGCGTGTACCCGATCAGGTAAAATCCCAGGGCCGCCAGCATGGCCAGAAGCCAGATCACCACGGTTTTGTAGTGCCGTTCAATCAACAGAAAATAGCCGCCGGTGGCAAAAACCAGAATGCCGTTTCCGTGGGTGAAGGTTGCCAGTCCGGCCAGTCCGATGGCCAGACCCAGGCGAAGGGACGAAGCCGGTTTTTTGAGCAGCGTCAGGCACACACTGAGCAGCAGAAGCAGGAAGGTGTGTTGCAGACCGGTCAGCGCCCAGAAGCTAACCTCGTGATACTGAGGCTGAAAGATAAAGAACGGAATCGGAAGAAAATAGTAGAAAGGCAGTTTGGTTTGCCGGAATAGCTGATAGATAAAACCGGTAACCAGTACCAGGTTGATCGTGGCGATCAGGATGTAATTTTTGAAATTCAGGTAGCCAAACAGGACGTAATCCAGGTACGCGATCAGGCGGGGGAGAAACAGCCGGTGGTCATTTTCGGCCCGGAAAAAAGCGTACAGGTTGTGCTTCCAGCCGAGGCCTTTTCGTACCTCGGTTATCACTGACAACAAACTGTTGTCATCCTGAAAAGGGAAATTAAGGGAATATGTGGCAACGTAATAGATAAAAAAAAGAATGACAGAGCCGCACACTACGCTGGTAAACCCATTGAAAATTTTTGCGCCAAGCGGTTTGGGAATTTTTTTTCTGGAAAGTGATAAGGTGTTCACAGCCTTGTAGATAGGACGTTATTGGGACCGGCTTTACGAAAGCCTGTACAAAAATCGGGCGTTAAAATAGGAATTATTTTTTCTGAATCCGATCCAGCTCATACTGTAAATCTTCCACCAGACTTCTGATTCCGTCGAGGGACGGCGGGACTTCGGGCATTTGCTGGCTGATGAAAGCGGCCACTTCCCAGACTTCCAGCACCTCACGGATGGGCACTTCGCGGGTGCTGACCGATGCATTTTCGGAAGACAACAGCAACATGCCCTTCGTTTTAACCTGATTGAAAACCCGGCGGCACAGGATTCCCTGGCTTTGCACCAGCAGAATGTACAGTTTTCCATCGGCAATATCGTACCAGTTCCGGACGAATTTTCCAATGAGCATCGCACCGGGATACACAAACTCGTCGCCCGCTTCGAAAGCCCGGTAGGTGTCAGGGGGTAACAGGGGCAGTTGTAAAACAGCCAGCCGGTTCAGGAATTCGGGTTGCTGGTAACGCTGCATATAATCCGAATACTGGCGTTTCTGCACCCACTGGATGGTGTTGGTCGCTTCCTGAACCGGGTGAGTATGGCGTTCGCTCTCCGGTTTGGAACCGGTCCGGGCATTTTCGTAGGCATTGTTGAACGACAACGGCGGGGCGACTGGCTCTGGGCGGGGCAGGGTAAACGGCGAAAAGCCCTCGCGGTGCGAAACCGGTCGCGGAATGATCCGTTGCGACACCAGTTTGATCCGCGGTGTAGGGTCGACCGGTTTTTGAAAACCGGCCGCTGGTTTGGTGGCGGGTTGCTGGTAATATTTTTCCAGAACCGCCGATAATGATTTGGGTGCGGTAGCCGGATGATCGGTTTCCTGAATATCTTTGGGCAGGGGGGATGCCGGAAATGAAGCCGGGATTTTAGGGTGGTTATCAGACGATGAACGATCCAGGGGGAGGGACAAATCCGGCGTTTCCCGAATTTTCCGTAAATCACTTTTCAGTAAATTATCGACCGTGGTGTTGAACGCCCGGGCAATGGACATCAGGTTGTCCAGGTTGGGGTTGGCGCGGGCTTCTTCATAAGCCCCCAGCAGCGATCGCTTGATGCCGATCCGGCGGGCAAACTGCTCCTGCGTCAACCCGTTCAGTCGGCGGAGGTACTTGATGTTATTACTGACAATACTCATGGGGTGGCGTTTTGACAAAAATATTAGTATTTCTGTATTATTTCGATCTTTTTAATGAAAACGTACTCAGGGCATGAACAGCGCGGTTTTTGATCGGGAAAACAGAACACGGATTCGGGAAATTTTTGATGCGCAACGGCAGCATTCGGCCTTTGTCGCGGCCACTACAGCGGCCGAGCGCATTGCGAAACTGAAAAAGATGGGGGCCTACATTCTAGCAAACCGGGCGGGAATCATTCAGGCACTGCATGACGATTTTCGAAAACCACCCACGGAAACCCTACTTACCGAAATTTTTGCGACCAACAACGAGCTCAAGGAAGCCATTCGGAACCTTCGGCAATGGATGAAACCGCAGCCGGTTTCCACCCCCATGCCGCTGCTGGGCACCAGCAGTTCCGTTCGGTACGAACCCAAAGGCGTCACGCTCATTATTTCTCCCTGGAATTATCCGTTCTACCTGAGTATTAAACCGTTAATTTCGGCCATTGCCGCCGGAAATACCGCCCTGATCAAACCGTCGGAGGTCAGTTCGCACACCTCCGGTTTTATCCGGCAGATGATTGAAAGTCTGTTTCAGGAGGACGAAGTGGCGGTTTTGGAAGGAGATGCTGCGTTGGCTCAAAACTTGTTGGAATTGCCTTTCGATCATATTTTCTTTACGGGCAGCACCGCCGTTGGGAAAAAAGTAATGGCGGCTGCGGCCCAGCACCTCAGTTCGGTAACGCTGGAACTGGGTGGCAAATCGCCCTGCATCATCGACGAAACCGCCGACATCGAAGCTGCGGCTCAGCGGGTTGCCTGGGGCAAATGGGTGAACAACGGGCAAACCTGCGTCGCGCCGGATTTTGTGATGGTTCAGCGGTCGGTGGCGGGTCGGTTTGTCAAAGCCGTCAGGGAAGCCGTCCGGAGCATGTATGATGAAAACGGGAGGGGCGTTCAGGCGTCTGAAAGCTACGCCCGGATCATCAATGACCCGCATTTTGAGCGGCTGGAGTCCCTTTTGAAAGACGCGCGGGAAAAAGGAGCCACGCTTTCCATGGGTGGCGGCATGGACCCTGCCGATCGGTTTATCGAACCCACGTTGCTGGAAAATGTTACGGGAAAAATGGCGGTGATGCAGCAGGAGATTTTTGGCCCGATTCTGGTTGTAATTCCCTACGATACGCGGGAAGAAGTGGTCCGGTTTTTGAGCAGCCAGGCAAAACCGCTGGCCCTGTACATTTTTAGCCGGAGGGAGTCCGATGTTCAATTCTGGATCAGCCGCACCACCGCCGGCAACACGGTTGTCAACGATACGATGATTCATTTTGCCCATACCGAACTGCCCGTTGGGGGGGTCAACCAGAGCGGAATCGGGAAAGCAAACGGTTTTTTCGGTTTCCAGGAATTCTCCAATGCGCGGGGAATTGTGAAGCGGCAATTCGGGATTACTCAGTACATTTACCCGCCATATTCAGACAAAATAAACCGGCTCATTGATTTTTTTGTGAAACGCATTTAAACGTTTGGCCGCACTATTGGGTCGATCAGCAGGAATACCTATCTTAGTGCCAAGTTTATACTCAACAAGAAATATGGTCGATACTTCTGCCGTACAATCTGAGTCCTCAATTACCGTTCCCGGAATCTCACACAAACAGACGGAAAACCCCGGTCATCGCTCCGGCATCCCCATTATTTTTATTCACAAAGGGTACAGTCCTTATCTGGAGTTCACGCTGCGCCAGGTTGTTCATTCCAATCCCAACAGTCCGATCCACTTTCTGGGGGATTCGACCAATAACCGGTTTCCTTTCGTCATCCATCACCACATCAGTGAGTATTTAAACGAAGAAGCCGACCATTTTACCCAGGTTTATCAGCACACCTCGCCCAACCAATTTGATTACGAATTGTTCTGTTTCGTGCGCTGGTATGTGGTGAAGGAATTAATGAAACGGGAAGGGTTCAGCCGGGTTTTTGTGGCCGATTCGGACGTGATGATTTATTCCGACATCACGGCTTTCGTGAACCGGAGCAATCTGGACACCTGCCTGGCTGCCTATAACATCGGGGTTGATCATCAGTGGGTTCGCTCGGCTTCGGGCCATTCGTCGTACTGGACCTGGGAAGGCATCAACCTGTTTTGTGAGATGGCGATCAACCTTTATTCGGAACCACGGCTGATGGCGTTCATGGATCAGATTCGGGCCGAAAAGATCATCAAAAATGACAGTGCGGGCGTGTCGGATATGACGGCTTTGTACGTTTTTTACGAAGAGCATCGGTCCCGCATTCAGAGTTTATCGGAATGCCGGAACGGGTCCGCTTTCGACCACAACATCTGCATGGCGACGAATTACAACCTGAATGAATACGAATTTGGGTTGGGCCGTAAAAAGATCGTCATGAAAAACGGTTCTCCGGTGGCCTACAATAAATTCCTGAAGCAGGAGATTACGTTACATACCCTGCATTTTCAGGGCAACAGTAAAAACATCATTCACCGGTATTACACGGGAAAAGGTTTGCTCGACAACAAGGTCTACCGGGAGCTGCGTTTTCGGGCCTCGGTGTTGTATCACATGGTAAAATCGTGATCAGTTCTCGCTGTAGGGCAGATTAACCGTGTCCCGCCAGTAGGTGGCGACGTCGCCGATCATTTGAATCAGGTCGGTAAACTGGACGGGTTTGACCAGGTAGGAATTGGCGCCCATGCGGTAGGCTTTTTCAACTTCCTGGCGCGATGAAGTCAAAATCAGAACCGGAATATTTTTCAATTGGTTGTCCGACCGAATCGCCAGCAAAGTTTCCAGTCCGTTGCGGAGCGGCATGTTAATGTCCATGATGATCAGGGAGGGAAGCGGATTGGAAGCATCAGGGCCAATGCAGTTCCGGAGGTAGTCAATTACCTGATCCCCATCTTCGACAAACCGTCCGCAATCGAACAATCCATTTTGCATAAAGGCTTCGTCGAGCAACAGGCGATCTTCCTCATCGTCTTCGGCAACTAGGATGGTAAATGGGCGGTTGGGCAACATACACAATCAAGGGTACTGGACAGATGGCTCGAAATGAGCGAATGAAGGTAACGGTTTTCTGAATGATTGGCAACTTGTACAATCATAATGTTGGCCAAATTAGATTTTTTCCTGCTTTTTCATACCTTATTGGGTAAACATTTTTTTGATTGCTCTTTCCAGCTTATGCGCTATTGGTTGTTGGTATTTTGCCTAGTGACGGTTTCCGGTGCTGCTCAGACGCTTCCCATTCTTGATCAAAATCCGCCCGGCTTCCGGTGGTATCAGCTCCAGACACCGCATTTCCGGGTGATCTATCCCGCCAATTTTGAGCAGACCGCCCAAAAAACCGCCCGGCGGCTGGAACAGGTTTACGAACCGGTGAGTGCTTCGCTGAAAAAAACGCCCCGCCGGTTGTCGGTCATTTTGCAGAACCAGACCATGATCAGCAATGGATTTGTGACGATGCTGCCCCGGCGATCCGAATTTTTTGCCGTGCCGCCCCAGGACCCCTTCCTGGCCGGGAACCTCGAATGGCTCGATTTGCTGGCGGTTCACGAGTTCAGGCACGTTGTTCAATACGATAAAGCCTTGCAGGGATTTACGGGCGTAGCCTATTACCTGTTCGGAAATTCGGCCCTGTCGGCCCTGACATTGGGTGTGCCCGACTGGTTTTGGGAGGGCGATGCGGTTGGAACCGAGTCGGCGCTGACCCGGGCCGGGCGCGGGCGGATTCCGAATTTCGACCTGGGAATGCGGGCTAATTTGCTGGCGGGCCGACCCTTCCGCTACCCCAAAGCCGTGGCCGGTTCCTACCGCGATAACGTTCCCAATCATTACGTTTTGGGCTACTTTATGTCAACCTACCTGAAACGCGCTCACGGGGCCGATGCCTGGAGCAGCGTGCTGAATCGGTATTACCGGTTTCCCTTGTATCCGTTTTCCTTTTCCAACAGCATCAAAAAAACGACGAAATACCGGGTTGAAGAACTTTATCGCCGGTCGATGGAGGATGTTCGGGAAAGCTGGCAAAAACAACAACAAGATCTTCGGTTGACAGAAGCCGTTACCTTTCCCGCGAAAGCCCCGGAAACCGTCTATACCAACTACCAGTACCCGCAGTATAGTTCTGAGCAGGAAGTCATTGCCCTGAAATCCGGCCTGGGTGACATTGTTCAGTTCGTATCCCTCAACCCGAACGGAACCGAACGAAAGGTGTTCGTGCCCGGATTACTGAATAACCCGGAGATGCTTTCGGTCGCAGGCGGAAAAATTTGCTGGACCGAGTTTCGGTATGACGTACGGTTTAGTCAGAAAATCAATTCCGAAATTAAAGTCTTCGATTTAAAAACCCGGAAATTAAACCGCCTGACCCTGAACGGGCGCTTTGCAGTGGCGGTTCTTTCGCCCGACGGATCGAAGGTGGCCGCCGTGCAAAACGACGAAACCTACCAGACGAAGCTGGTCATTCTGAACGCCGAAACCGGTCAGGTCGTGCGGGCGCTGGACAATCCGGAAAACGATCTGTACGTTCAGCCCCGCTGGCGGGCCGACAACCGGACGCTGGTGGCCGTCGTCCGGAAAAAAGAAGGGAAAACAATTCAGAGCATTGATTCTGAAACCAATGCCCGGCGCGACCTGATGCCCGTTCAGGATCAGAACATCAGTCACCCGCAACCCTGGAAACAGTATATTTTCTACAACTCGCCCCAGTCGGGGATTGATAATATCTACGCCCTGAACACCGAAACCGGTCAGCGTTTTCAAGTAACTTCCCGGCCGCTGGGGGCCTACCACGCGACGGTTTCACCCGATGGTAAAACCCTGGGTTTTCACGATTTCCGGGCCAGTGGCCACCGCATTGCCACGATGCCAATCGAGCCCGCGAAGTGGGTTTCCGTCCAGCAGATACAGGACCGGTCGGTGCGGTATTTTGGCCCGTTCGTTCCGCAGGAGCCCGGCGGGGCTGCCGTTCGTTCTGCGCTGGCCGATTCGTTGCCCGCCAACCCGGTTTTTCCGATAAGCCGGTTTCGTCGGCTGCAACACGCCCTTAACATTCATAGCTGGGGGCCGGTGGTGAGCTCCGACGGCCAGAGTGGAACGGTGGGCCTCCAGTCGCAGGATTTGCTGAGCACCACCCAGATTGACGTGGGCGTTGGCTATGACCAAACCGAGCGGACGGTCAATTATTACGGCAACCTGAGTTACCAGGGATTGTTTCCAATCCTGGATGTCGGTTTTCAGCGGGGTCGTCGGTCAACCTCGGTTTATATAGACCAACGGACCCCGCTCGACTCGCTGCGGAGCGACAGCTGGAGCTACAACCAGCTCACGGCCGGTTTTCGTATACCGCTGCAATTGACCCGCTCGAAATACATTCAAAACGCTTTGCTGTCGGCCTATTACGGTTTTCAGCAAGTTAGTGGGTATGATTTACCGGTCCGCCCGATCACGGAAGTGGGTTTCGCCCAATCGCTCAACTCCCTGTCCTACGGATTGTCGTATTCCCGGACGTTGAAACAAAGCAAACGGGATGTGGGCCCCCGCTGGGGCCAGGCGGTTTCGGCGGTTTGGCGCACGACACCCTTCGGCGGTCGACTCAAGGGTGAAGTTTGGGGGGTGCAGGGCAGTTTGTATATTCCGGGACTTGGCAAGCACCATTCCCTGCGGCTGCGCGCGGGCTATCAGGAGCAGATGGCGGGAAATTACCGGTTTGCGGCCGCGGTTTTCTTTCCGCGCGGGCAATCCTACGTCAGTCACAATCAGTTAACGGTCGGGAGTGCCGAATATCGCCTGCCGCTGCTGAATCCCCATTGGTCAATTGGCCGCTGGCTTTACGTCCAGCGCGTGAAAGCCGTCGGTTTTTACGATGCTGCCCAGGGCCAAAGTCTGGTCCGGGTGAACGGACAGTCACAACGGATTACTGATTCCTACGCTACGACGGGCCTCGATTTGTCATTTGTCTTCAACGTCATGCGGCTCCGAACGCCATTTGAAGCCGGTGTCCGCACGATTTACAACCTCAATACCAACGCGTGGCTAGTGCAGCCGCTGGTAATTGGGATCGGATTTTGAAGGCGGGGAAAAGGTAGAAAAACAAAAGAAAAAAGAGATGAAAGGAGAAAAAAAGGTCGATTGCCGATTCTTCCTTCTTTATTCCCTTCATCCCTTCTTCCTGTCTTTCTATTGATAAATCTCTTTTCTGGCGGCTTTCAGCGTATTTTGCATGAGCGAGCAGATGGTCATCAGGCCGACACCACCGGGCACGGGGGTGATGAAGCTGGTTTTGGGGGCGACTTCATCGAATTTTACGTCACCTTTCAGCGCAAAACCGCTTTTCTTGCTTGCATCCGGCACGCGCTCGAGTCCCACGTCGATCACCACGGCACCTTCTTTGACCATATCGGCGGTGATGAACTCCGGTCGGCCCAGGGCGGCAATCAGAATATCGGCCGAGCGGCAAATCTCGGGCAGGTTCTGCGTCCGGCTGTGCGTGAGCGTTACCGTACAATTTCCGGGGTTCGTGTTGCGCTGCATCAGAATGCTCATCGGTAAACCGACAATCTGGCTACGACCCACCACCACGCAATGTTTACCGGCGGTTTCGATGTTATACCGGTTCAGCATTTCCAGAATTCCCTGCGGTGTGGCCGAAATGTAGGCCGGCAAGCCTTTCGCCATGCGGCCAATATTGATCGGGTGAAAACCGTCCACGTCTTTGGCGGGGTCGATGGTTTCCATGACTTTATCGGCCGAAACGTGGGCGGGCAGCGGCAACTGCACAATCAGCCCATCCATGTCCGGATTGGTATTGACGTCCTGAACGGCCTTGATGAGTTCTTCTTCCGTTACGGCGTCATCAAACCGGATCAGCGTCGAGTTCATGCCGATCTCTTCGCAGCTTTTCATTTTGCTGGCGACGTACGTTTCGCTGCGGCCCGCCGTGCCCACCAGAATGGCGACCAGGTGCGGAATTTTGCCGTTTTGGGATTTGATTTCGGCCACTTCGGCCGCCAGTTCCTGCTTGATTTGTTGGGAGAGGAGTTTTCCGTCGAGGAGTTGCATGCGTCGGTTCAATAAAAAGGCAAAGGTAGCGGTTTTATCCGGACGTGTTTCCGGTTTTGCGGGCCATTATTTAAAAGAAGACTGGATTTTTAGCGCAAAATTTAGTATACTTGTAAAAACCGCCAAATCACTACCGGAAACCGAGAGACAAATTAATGAAGTTTTATCGATTGATATATCCACTTTTAGGCATCCTTCTGACGGGATGGGCGCTTGGCTGGCTGGCCGGGCCGTCGGCTCGTTCGGTGAAGGCAACGGTCCTGAAAGTGGCGACAATCGGTACCACGACGGATTTCGATTACACGGATCATCTGACGGATTGGGCGCCGGGTTCGTTTGTCAACGAAGCCATTGTTGCTCCGCCGGTTTCCCACCAGTTTCCCCATGCCCTTATTGCCATTATCCCGGCTATCTGGGTGCTGATTCATTGTCCAAAACAGATCCGGCTCGGGCGGATTTCGTATTATTTCTTTGCCTATTTCCGGCGTTTATTCGGCCACCACATTGCCATCAACGCTCCCTGAGTCGTTTTTAAGCCAATACCTGCTTTTTTTTGTCCTCCCTGCTGCCTTCTCCCGCTATCGTTCCGTCGGTAGGTTCGATTGAATTCATCTGGTGATGGACTGCGGCATTGCCATAACCAGCCATTTCGATACATTCGACGGGCTGCGTCTCTCTAATTAGTTGTCAACAAGTCATTTATCCACAAACCATCGCTAATATTATGGTCAAGAAACGTATCCAAAGAGCCAGGAACTCCGCCATTTTTCGGGAAATAAAAGAAGGCTTTTTTATTGTTCTGGGGGTGCTTTGTGCGGGTATGGGCCTGAAAGGCTTCCTGCTGCCCAACGACTTTCTGGACGGAGGTGTCATCGGTATTTCCCTGTTGCTGCAAATCAAAACCGGCATCGATCTGGCGATCCTCGTGGTGATCGTCAACATTCCGTTTATTTTGATGGGCTATCGCCAGGTTTCCTGGGCGTTTGCCCTTAAAACCGCCGTGGGAATCGGGCTGTTGGCTTTGTGTCTGGCCTTTATTCCGTACCCGATTGTGACTACCGATAAACTACTGATTGCCGTTTTTGGCGGTTTTTTCCTCGGGGCCGGCATCGGGCTGGCCATGCGGGGGGGCGGAGTACTCGACGGAACGGAGGTGCTGGCGATCTACGTTAGCCGCCGGTCGTTTTTATCGGTGGGTGACGTAATCATGGTCATCAACGTCCTGATTTTCGGGTCTGCCGCCATTTTTATTAACGTAGAAACCGCCTTGTACGCGATGTTAACCTACCTGGCGGCATCGAAAACCGTTGACTTTATCATCCACGGTATTGAAGAATACATCGCCGTGATGATCGTGTCGGACCGGCACGAAGAAGTGCGGCAGTTGATTACGGAAGAACTGGAACGGGGCGTTACGGTTTTGAAGGGCGAAAAAGGGTTTGGCAAGCGCGGTATGCGGGATAACGATATCAATATTCTGTACGCAGTCGTCACCCGTCTGGAAATCACCCGGTTAAAGGATAAAATCGGCGAAGTTGATGAGAAGGCGTTTCTCATTGAACACAGCATTGCCGACGTGAAAGGTGGGATGATTAAACCCCGCCCGTTGCACTAACCACCAATTGTTCCGCCAGCCGCGACAAACCCGTCGTGGCTGGTTCGGCGATGAAGGTTAGGTTTTTGCGGGGCCGGATTTTTGGAATAGTCGGATCGACCACGTAAATCGGAACCCCCGGCCGGGTATAATCGATCAGACCGGCGGCCGGATACACGGCCATTGACGTGCCAACGATGATCAAAATATCCGCCTGATTCACTATTTCGACGGCGGTATCCATCATTGGCACAGCCTCACCAAACCAGACAATATGCGGGCGAAGCTGCGAACCTTTTTCGCAGTGGTCGCCCATGTTTAATGCCCAGCCTTTGAGGTCATACACCAGGTTTTCATCGCGGGTACTGCGGGATTTGAACAATTCACCGTGGAGGTGAACTACGGTCGATGATCCGGCTTTTTCGTGCAGATTATCGACATTTTGGGTAATAATTGTCACCTCAAAATACCGTTCCAGCTCCTTTAGGGCCCGATGCCCGGCGTTGGGTTGGGCGTCAAGGGCCTGCTTCCGGCGCTGGTTGTAAAAATCAAGTACCAAATTTGGGTTCCGGTTCCAGGCTTCGGGAGTGGCAACATCCTCCACCCGGTGGTTTTCCCACAAACCGTTCGAATCCCGAAAGGTGCGTAACCCGCTTTCCGCGCTTATGCCCGCTCCCGTTAATACCACAATTTTTTTCATTTCTCTTTTCGCTGGTCGGTTATTCAGGGTTTTTAACGATTCTTTTGCAATCTTTTCTCGCGCATTAATGGGCTTTGCAACAGGTCGTCAGAAAAGTTATGCAGGCTTGGGTCACTTCGGCGTGGCCCTCTGCCGGGCAGGCTGCGTCAGACCGTACAACGCAAAACCGCTGTTGAGTCGTTCCGCCAGCAAGGTTTGGTACATCTTATGGACTTTTTGCCAGAGCCGTGCGCATTGATTGGTAATCCAGTTTTATCAATGAAAGTGAAGCAAAGGATGGTTCCAGCTGAACAAGTAGCTGAATGACAAGGTAATGATTCAAGTTCAGAAACTCCTGAAATGAAAAAACCGCCCCGGAAGTGAAGGGCGGTTTTGAACGCAGAAAATAATATCGGGGCTATTTTTTCTTGGCAACGGTTTTTTTAGCCGCAGAGGGACGCGCTGCGGGTGCTTTGGATGCGGCTTTTTTCGCCTTTGGCTTTTCCTCCGTGGCCGTGTCGCCCGCCAGTTTCAGACAGTCTTCCAGCGTCAGCGTAGCCGGTTCCACATCCTTGGGAATTTTAACATTCCGTTTGCCGATGGAAATGTACGGTCCGTACATGCCATTGACCACTTTTACCGTCGGATTTTCCGGAAACTCCTTGATGTATTTGTTGCTTTCGGCCTGCCGTTTCTGCAAAATCAGCTCAATGGCGCGTTCCAGCGTCAATCCGGCCGGTGACTGGCCTTTCGGGAGCGAAACGTATTTATCATCGTGTTTGACATACGGTCCAAAACGGCCTTTGCCGGTCGTTATCAGCTTACCCTCGAACTCACCGATGGATTCGCTGATGTTCTCGACCCGTTTCTGCTGAATCAGCTCGATGGCGCGTTCCGCCGTTACTGTATACGGATCATCGTCTTTCGATAACGAAACGTATTTATCGTCATGTTTGACGTACGGCCCAAATTTCCCGATGCCGATGATCATGGATTTGTCCTCAAAAAAACCGACTTCGCGGGGCAGCGAGAACAGGTCGAGCGCTTCTTCGAGCGAAATGGATTCGATCAGCTGATCTTTCTTGAGGTTGGCAAATACCGGTTTATCCTCGTCGGTGGCTTCACCAATCTGCACGTAAGCGCCGTATTTCCCCAAACGGGCCGACACTTTTTTGCCCGAACGCGGATCAAGGCCCAGATCCCGGCTACCCGGTTTTCCGCCCGTCAGCGCTGCGCCCTGCACGGTTTCGACCGTCCGGTGAAAATCGCCGTAAAAATTCTCAATCATCTGTTGCCAACCCATTTTCCCGTTGGCAATTTCATCAAACTCTTTTTCGACCGACGCCGTAAACTTGTAATCGACGATGCCCTCGAAGTATTCCACCAGAAAGTCGTTGACCACCAGTCCCATGTTGGTCGGGAACAGTTTGGCCTTTTCGGAACCGTAGTTTTCCTTCCCGGTTTTTTCCTGAATATCGCCTTGCTTCAGCGTCAGTTCCTTGAATTCACGCTCTTTGCCCGGGCGGTCTTCTTTAATAACGTATTGCCGCTTGATGATTGTTGAAATCGTCGGTGCGTAGGTGGACGGCCGGCCGATGCCCATTTCTTCCAGCTTTTTAACCAGACTGGCTTCCGTATAGCGCGGGGCCGGTCGGCTGAACTTTTGGGTGGCTTTCATCTGATCGAGATTCAGCACCTGGCCGATGGAAAGCGGTGGCAGCATACCTTTGCTTTCTTCGTCTTCATCATCGGTCGACTCCATGTAAACCTTCAGAAAACCGTCGAATTTGATGACTTCGCCCTGGGCAATCAGCTCCTCCGGCGTGGTCGAAATACCGATGGTGGCCGTGGTGCGTTCGAGCTGGGCATCGGCCATTTGTGAGGCAATCGAGCGTTTCCAGATCAGGTCGTACAGCCGCTGTTCGTTGCGATCACCCCCGGCGGTTTTTACCGAAAAATCAGTGGGCCGGATGGCTTCGTGGGCTTCCTGCGCCGATTCCGATTTGGTTTTGTATTGACGGGTGTGCACGTATTTCTCCCCAAATTCCGTCGTAATCGCCTGCTTGGCCTTGTCGATGGCTTCCTGCGAAAGGTTGGTCGAGTCGGTCCGCATGTACGATATTTTGCCGCTTTCATACAGTTTCTGCGCCAGCGTCATGGTTTGCAAAACCGAAAACGATAGCTTGCGGGAAGCTTCCTGTTGCAGCGTAGAGGTCGTAAAGGGGGGAGCGGGGGATTTTTTAGCGGGTTTGGTTTCGAGATTTTTAATCGTAAAAATGGCGGCCCGGCATTTGTCCAGAAACGCCCGCGCTTCGTCGAGGGGCGGAAAGTTTTTCGGGAGCTCGGCGTTCAGCACCTTGCCACCGTCGACGATAAACTGGGCGGTTACTTTGTAGCTGGATTTAGTGTTGTGGCTGTCAATTTCGCGTTCACGCTCCACGATGAGCCGAACCGCGACCGACTGCACGCGACCGGCCGAGAGAGCCATCGAGCTACCCGATTTGATTTTTTTCCACAAAACCGGGGAGAGCTCGAAACCGACCAGCCGGTCGAGCACGCGCCGGGCCTGCTGCGCATTCACCAGGTCGATGTCAATCTGACGGGGCGACTGAATGGCGTTCTGAATGGCTTTCTTGGTGATTTCGTGAAATACAATCCGCTTGGTATTGTCCTTCAAACCCAGTGCTTCCTTCAGGTGCCAGGAGATGGCTTCCCCTTCACGGTCGTCGTCCGTTGCCAGCCAGATTTCTTCGGCTTCTTTGGCGAGCTTCTTCAACTCGCTGATAACCTGTCGCTTATCCGGAGAGATTTCGTAGGCGGGACGAAAACCGTTCGGGATGTCGATTGCCATATCATCTTTCGGCAAATCCCGGACGTGGCCATAACTCGATTTCACCACGAAATCTTTACCCAGATACCCTTCAATGGTCCTCGCCTTCGCGGGTGATTCCACGATAACCAGGTTTTTTGACATATGAATTCAGGTTGAATGTTAAAATTGTGCCGACAATCGGACTCCACGTCTCGTGCCAAATATAGAAGCAAAAGACGTAATACTTACAAATCCCGGGGCGGGAAAGATGGTCGGGTGGGTACTGTATATGCCTTAATAACCAATTTTACGGCCTAAACGTTCCGGAAAGCGGGGGTAAAAATGAACAGATCGTACTATTTAATCCGCCCGGTTACTTGCTGTTTCCGGGCCATTACGCATGGTCCTTTTATTCGCCCGCAACGGTATGAACTGGCTGTTAACCCCTTACCGGTACTCGAAAGTCTGGGAAAATATTGATAACGTTTCCAAATTATGGGTAAAATGGGGGGTGGTTTTATTTTAATGTTAAAAATCATCTAATTTTGGCACACCATTCCGGAAACTCATTTTCCGGTAGTAAAGTTGTCTATACAGATACTTATTACTATTCACAGCTTAATTCCTCCAGTCTATGGCTTTTGATTTTGACATGATTCAGCGCGTATACGACGGTTTTGGCGAACGTGTCGAAGCAGCCCGGCAAATTACGGGTCACCCGCTCACCTTGTCGGAAAAAATATTATATGCCCACTTAAGTGGTGGTATTGCCCAGAAGGCGTATAACCGGGGCAAAGACTACGTTGATTTTGCCCCTGACCGCGTGGCGATGCAGGATGCAACGGCCCAGATGGCCCTGTTGCAGTTTATGCAGGCCGGTCGTCCGCAAGTGGCAGTGCCGTCTACGGTACACTGCGATCACCTGATCCAGGCGGAAGTGGGTGCCACGGAGGATCTGGAAAATGCAAATAATAAAAACCGGGAGGTTTACGCCTTCCTGGCGTCCATTTCGGACAAATACGGGATTGGTTTCTGGAAACCGGGTGCCGGAATTATTCACCAGGTCGTAATTGAAAACTACGCGTTTCCGGGCGGTTTGATGATCGGCACGGATTCGCACACACCGAACGCCGGTGGCCTGGGAATGATCGCCATCGGGGTCGGTGGAGCCGATGCCTGTGATGTGATGGCCGGCTTGCCCTGGGAACTGAAAATGCCGAAACTCATCGGCATTAAACTGGTCGGCAAATTGTCGGGCTGGGCATCAGCCAAAGACATCATTCTGCGCGTGGCCGGTATTCTGACCGTTAAAGGCGGTACGGGTTGCATCGTGGAGTATTTCGGCGAAGGCGCAGACAGCCTGTCGGCCACCGGAAAAGGCACCATCTGTAACATGGGTGCCGAAATCGGTGCTACGACCTCAATTTTTGCCTACGACGAGAAAATGGGCGATTACCTGCGGGCGACCGACCGGGCGGATGTGGCGGATGCGGCCAATGCCGTGAAGCAGCACCTGCGGTCGGATGATGAGGTTTATGCCGATCCGGCAACGTACTACGATCAGGTGATCGAAATTAATCTGTCCGAACTCGAACCGCACGTCAATGGCCCCTACACGCCGGATCTGGCGTGGCCGCTGTCGAAATTTGCGCAGGCGGTGAAAGAAAACGGCTGGCCCGAAAAACTGGATGTCGGCCTGATCGGTTCTTGCACGAATTCTTCGTACGAAGATTTGACCCGGGCGGCTTCCGTGGCCCAGCAGGCGATTACTAAAAACCTCAAAACGCATTCGGAGTACACCGTAACACCAGGTTCCGAACTGGTGCGGTTTACTACCGAACGCGATGGGTTGCTGGATACGTTTGAAAAAATTGGCGGTGTGGTGCTGGCGAATGCCTGCGGACCCTGCATCGGCCAGTGGGCGCGGCACATCGATGATCCGAACCGTAAAAACTCGATTATTACGTCCTTCAACCGGAACTTTGCGAAACGGAACGACGGCCTGGCAACCACCCACGCGTTTGTGGCGTCACCGGAACTGGTAACGGCGATGGCCATTGCCGGTAGCCTGACGTTCAACCCGATGACTGACAAGCTGACCAACGAAACCGGCGACGAAGTGATGCTGGACGAACCGGCGGGTATCGAATTGCCGGTGAACGGTTTTGCCGTGGATGACGCGGGGTATCAGGCTCCGGCCGAAGACGGCAGCGGGGTTCAGGTGGTGGTGAGCCCGACCTCGGATCGACTGCAACTGCTCGAATCGTTCAAGGCGTGGGAGGGCACTGACCTGACCGGCCTGAAACTGCTGATCAAAGCCAAAGGCAAATGCACGACCGACCACATTTCGATGGCGGGACCGTGGCTGAAATACCGGGGTCACCTCGACAATATTTCCAACAACATGCTGATCGGCGCGGTCAATTACTACAATGAAAAGACCAATACCGTAAAGAATCAGCTGACGGAAGAATACGGGGAAGTACCGGCGGTGCAACGGGCCTACAAGGCGGCCGGTATCGGATCCATTGTTGTGGGCGATGAAAACTACGGCGAAGGATCATCCCGGGAACACGCGGCCATGGAACCCCGGTTTTTGGGCGTTCGGGCCATTCTGGTGAAGTCATTCGCCCGGATTCACGAAACCAACCTGAAAAAGCAGGGTATGCTGGCCTTGACGTTTGCCGATCCGGACGATTACGATGATATCCGCGAAGATGACACGATCGACATCCTGGGTCTGACGGAATTCAGCCCGAACGGTCAGCTGACGATTCGCCTGAACCATACGGACGGAACAAGCGAAGAATTCCAGGTGAATCACACCTACAACGAAACGCAGATCGAGTGGTTCAAAGCCGGTTCGGCCCTGAACCTGATCAAACAGCGGCAAGACGCTTAAAAGGCGGTTTTTCCTATCAGCCCCCAAAATCGCCGTGTTTTGGGGGCTTTTTTATGTTTTGAGAAAAGGTATATCGCATAGGTTAGCAGAGAAGAAGGAGGTAAACTGAGTTTTTTCTCTGATCAACTCTACTTTTTCTCCGCTTAACTCGGCGAAATAACTTGTACCGTTTCACCGCCCATTTTTACCGTTTCATCGGGAAATTGAGCGGGGAGTTGGTCTGTAACCGGTACCTTAAACCGTAAAAGCTTTGCGCAATCGATGACGTTTGAAGTCTGGCAACCCATGTTCACCGGCATGGTAATTTCCATCCTGCTGTTGAATGTTGTCCAATGGATAACGTACCGGGAACGCATATACGGGCTCTACACCCTGTATATGCTGGCCTGGCTGGCCTACTTCGTCGTGCGCATTCGGCCCATCCGGACCGGGCTGGGGCTGAGCAGCAACGACTGGTTTTTTGTGAAAGCCTGCATGCCTATGATCGCCTATTTCATCTACTTCGGTTTTACCGACGCGTTCATTAGTCTGCGAAAACAGTTGCCCGGTTTATTTCGGATTTTTCAGTACACCCGGCTGTGCCTGCTGCTGTACATTGCGCTTCAGTTTACACTGTGCTACCTGACTGGTGACAGCGATTCCGTCCTGTATAATGCCGCCCATACGGTGGTTCGGGTGGGGATGGCGGTGCTGGGTGTCTACGGCGTTATTAAGATTTTTCAGTTGCAGGATACGGTCGCCCGGTATTTTGTCATTGGGTCGGCCTGCCTGCTGGTGGGCGCGGTGAGTTCCATGGTGCTGACCTTTCTGATGGACGATTTTTCGCCGTCGATTTATTTCTGGCAGGCGCCATTAACGCCCATCCAGGTCGGAATCATTTTAGAATTGGTTTGCTTTTCGCTTGGATTGGGCTATCGGCAGCGCCATGCCGCCATCCGGTCGGCGGTGCTGGAACAACGGATTGCCCGGCAACAGGAAGCCCACCAGCGCAGCCAGCTCGAAGCGGAACTCAACGTGCAGCAGCTCCGGCAGGAGATGTCGGAGGTACAGATGCGGGCGCTGCAATCGCAACTGAATCCGCATTTTCTGTTCAATTCGCTCAACTCCCTGTCATCCCTGATCAGCGACGAACCCGTTAAAGCCGAGCAGTTTGTCGATGAAATGGCCAGTGTGTACCGGTATATTCTGCAAACCGGCGATTATGAACTGACGACCCTGGGCCGCGAACTGCAATTCCTTCACTCGTACTTTCACCTGCTGCAAACCCGGTATGGACGAGGAATCTCGCTGGACATCGCGGTAGCGGAAGAATTTAAGACCGCCCAATTACCACCCTTAACGCTGCAACTCCTGATTGAGAACGCTGTCAAACACAACGTGGTCTCCAGCGAACAGCCCCTGAAAATTTATATCTCAACGACTGATCCGGGCTGGCTTATCGTGCGGAATACGCTTCAGCGAAAATCGCTGGAGCGGGTGAAATCAACCAAGAAAGGCTTGCTCAATATCCTGACTAAGTACAAAATGCTCGATCAGTTGACGCCCACCGTTGAGGAAACCGTGGACGAATTTGTAGTGACCCTTCCCCTGATCCGATAAGTCGACCGCTTCACATCGGACTTTTTCCGTTTCATTGAATTTGGCGTAGTTTCGGTTGCCCTTGCAGTTCAATTTTGGGTATTCAACACCAAAACCGCATTCCACACCGGTTTTATTCCCGATGAGAAAGCCAATAACACGTTTGCCGACCTTGCCCTGTTCCGACGGAATAGGTGCCACAAATCCGAACCGGATGTACGACCGGATAATGAATGCAATCCCGAAGAAATGCAATCGGCGCCCCCCGGTTTCAGTAACTCGGGTGCTCGCTGAGCCGTTAAAAGGACTAATTTACGAAACCATATGAACCATCTTCACCGGTTTACAATCATAGGCGGAGGCATCGCCGGTTTGACCACCGCCATTGCCCTCCGGAAAGTAGGCATCCGGGCCACGCTTTTTGAATCGGCACCGGCCATCAAGCCGCTGGGGGCCGGGCTGGCGCTGGCGGCCAATGCCGTGAAAGCTATTCAGAAACTGGATCTGGCCGATGCCATCTTACCGGCTGGGCGTCAATTGGATGCGTTCGTGATTCTGGATGAACGCGGGCGGGAAATTACCCGCACCGACAGCCGGGCGGTCAGTCGGAAATACGGCATCGACAATTTCACCATCCACCGGGCCGCGCTGCACCAGGCCTTTCTCAACCAGCTGGTTGGCAACCCCATTGTGCTCGGCAAACGGGCCATTTCGGTGGACCAGAGCCGTGACGGCGTGATTGTGCGGTTCGATGATGGGACGTTGCACCAGACGGATTTTCTGCTGGTAGCCGACGGAATTCATTCCGCCATTCGGCAGCAGTTGATCCCCGATTCCCAACCCCGCTATGCCGGGTATACGGCCTGGCGTTCGGTGGTGGACGGCACCGGCCTGAATCTGAACGAAGCCACCGAAACCTGGGGGCTGCGTGGCCGGTTTGGCATTGTTCCGCTGGCCAACAAGCAGATTTACTGGTTTGCCACGGTCAATGCGCCGGCGAACGATCCGAGGTTGCGGGCGTTCAAAGTCCGGGATTTGCAGGCGCACTTTGCGGATTATCACGGACCCATTCCCGAAATTCTGGCCAGAACCCGCGACGAAAATCTCCTCTGGAATGATATCAGCGACCTGAAACCGCTGTCCCGGTTTGCTTTCGATAACGTGGTATTGCTGGGCGATGCGGCCCATGCCACCACACCCAACATGGGCCAGGGCGCTTGTCAGGCCATCGAAGATGCCGTTGTGCTGGCCGATGAACTGGCCAAAGACGGCCCAACGGTGAATGCCTTCAGGCGGTTTGAACAACGACGGCTGAAACGAACCCAGTACATCGTGGAAAACTCCCGGCGGATCGGACAACTGGCCCAGACCCAAAGTGCGATGCTGGCAACGTTGCGCAACGGCTTGTTCCGGCTATTGCCGGCCCGCATCAACGAACGACAACTGGAAACTTTATACAAGGTTGATTTTTAAACCGCGCGATTCTCATGGCTTGGAAGCTGCCTCCGAAACGGGTCATCAACTGGATTCAAAAACCGCTTGACAGCGCCCGCACCCATTTTAATACGTTGCCGTACGGCAGTTACGAGTTGGCCATTGAACATTCTGTTGTTCAGGACGTAACGCCGGAAATGTTGCAGTGGTGGTTTCAAAACATCGGTGGAACCATCGTGGTCAACGGGAAAACCTACCCCCGCTACCTGGTGTGGCATCCCATCGACCACATTCATTGGGAGCTGGTCCGGCCGGCGGCTGACGGCCGGGGTGGGGCAGGCGCCAAATTCCGGATTGTCGAAGCCTTTGGTGGCAACCTGAAACACCTCATTGACAGCACCGAAGACGTCATTCAGCTAGACGTTGATGGCATCACGCTGGTCATCCGGTTTGCGGGGCTGGAGGTTTACCGGCTGGCCCACCGGTTCATTGCCGTTGAAGGGGGAACGCAGTACCTCTCCCGGATGCAGGTGGGGGTTGAAAGTCGGCTCGGTCGGTGGCTGATCAATCCGTACCTGCACCAATTTGTGTTCACGCGGGCGATGGGCTGGGCCTGGCTCAAACACAATGTCGAAGAGGTGGGCAATTTTGAGTCGTTTCTGCCGAAGCTGTACGCCGGGCAGCGGTTTGCTTTTCCGTAGTATTTTCCCCATTTTAGCCCTGAATTGAAAGATTGTATCCGTATGCAGCGCGTCCTATTCAACATTGAACGAATAACCAAACCCACTGCGGAAGAAAAGGCTGCGCTCGAACGCATCGTGCATCCCCGGATTTTAGCTCCCGATACGGTTTACGTCCGGGCCGGTGATCCGTGTCCCACCATCGCTTTCATTGAAAAAGGATGCGGACGGTTGTTTTACGAAATCGACGGTTGGGAGGTATCGAAAGAGTTTGTGTTCGAGAATTCGCTCCTAGGTTCATTTGTCGGTTTTTTTACGCAAAAACCGTCCAATGTCAACGTGGCCACCCTGGAAGAAACGCACATTCTGGAAATGAAGTACGAGGAGGTGATGCAGCTGTGCCGTACGTTTCCGATCTGGCAGCGGTTTGCCACGCTGCTGCTACAGGACCAGTTGATGCGGGTGGAACGGCGGGAAGCTTCGCTACTGAAAGACGCGCCGGAAGACCGCTACCGGCGGTTGCTGGACGAACATCCGAAAGTGCTGAACCGCATCCCGCCCGAATTTGTCGCCAGTTATTTAGGAGTTACCCCCGAAACCCTCCAACGGTATCAGGCTGGTATTGGGGTTTGACGTATATTTGTAATGTATCCGGTTTCTTGGATGCGTGAATGAATTGACCTGATTACCGCTAACGAAGGTACGATCTGCCGTGAATGAAATAGTCAGAATTGAAAATAAGGAAGGTATCGTTTATGCTGTCTTAAGCGATGAGCCCGCCAAGAATTACCTGTTGATGAAATGGATTGGCTTCTGCACCGACGAAGAATTGGCGCAGGCTACCTTGCACATGCTGGACTGGCAAAAAAGCGTCGGACAGAGTCGGGGCTGCCGGTTCCACGTTCATGACACCAAGGAGTTCGATGTGGCCTGGGCGGGTTCCGTCGATTGGATCGTGCAGGAGTATTTCCCGAAAGCGCACGCAGTTGGGGTGCGCTACAACATCAGCATTCTGTCGCCGGACTTGTTTTCAAAATTGTCGTCTGAGGCCCTCTTTGAGCGGAGTAACCCGGTGATTCCTACTTATTTATTTGAAACGCTAAACGCAGCCGAACAATTTATAGCGGAGGAGTCCAGGAAAGCGAGCACGGTGTAGGAACAATGGATACCGCCCAACCCGCTTTTCTCTTCCGTCCGTACAGGTAAAATTAAACCCCCATTCATGATTACCGTTCGTCACTCCGAATTGATTCGATTGCCGCTAACGGAAGTCTACGGATTGCTGGGGTGTTACGAATACGATCTGTTGTGGCGCAGCAACCTGTTTTCCATTCGGCAGGACGCCCCCGGTTTGGCCCGTTCCGGCATGAAACTCCGGCAGGTCGTCCGGCTTTTTGACCAGGAAATGACGATTTTTGCGGAAGTGACCGCGGCTGCCCCCAACCGCCGAACCGCCCACGAAACCGTCGGAAGCCCCGTCGAGCTGTGGGAACAGCGGTTGTTTGAGCGGGTCGAAAAAGAAACCCGCGTTACCTACGAAATGAGTCTGGAACTGAAAGGCTGGCAACGGCTCATGGCGCCCCTCTTGATTCACCAGTTGCAACGCCAGTTCCGCAACGACCTGCTGCGGGTTAAACAATTGCTGGAAGAAACGCCCAATCCCCTGATTGAGTTGCCCAAACGGCTGCTTTAGCGCGGCCGATTATTTTCCCATCCATTTTTTGAACTCGGTGGCGCGCTCGCGGCTGACCAGCACCTCTTCCTCGGGCGCCGGTTTAAGCGTCAGTTTGAGCTTGTTATTGAAGTACGGATGAATTTGCTGGACGCTATTGATGTCGACAATGAACTGCCGGTTGGCCCGGAAAAACTGCACCGGATCGAGCATGGCTTCGAGTTCGTCGAGCGTATAGTCCACCGAAAATTTCTGGTTGGTGCGGGTCCGGAACAGGCTGACCCCTTCTTCCGAATAAAAATACGCAATGTCGGCGACCTCGATGGGCATCCACTGCGAGAGGTGTTTCACCAAAAACCGCTTCCGGTATTCGGTCGGCTGAATCTGCTGCCGAAGTTGCTGAACCAGCGCGTCGATGGCCATCCTGCCCCCGGTTTCGGGCTCGGCGGGGTTACGCAGTTTCCGATGTTTTTCCAGGCTGGCTTCCAGTTCGTGGCGTTTGATGGGCTTCAGCAAATAGTCGATGCTGTTGACTTTGAAGGCCCGAAGCGCGTATTCGTCGTACGAAGTCGTAAAGATAACGGGTGACTCCACCGGGGTTTGTTCGAAAATCTCGAAACTTTGCCCGTCGGCCAGTTCAATGTCCATCAGGATCAGGTCGGGCGTCGTGTTGTTTTGTAACCACTGCACCGATGCGCGCACACTGGCGGCCGTTCCAACGATACGGATGGAATGATCCACGTCCTGCAAAAGTTTCGTCAACTTTCGCACGGCCAGTTCTTCGTCTTCAATTACCAGTACATCCATACAACGGGTGATAGTTTCTGGGTTAATGATTGTTGGCGGTTTACAATTCCAATCTTTCTTACAAATAGCACCCGAACCGCGTTTTTTCCAAATTTCATTCCGTTGAACCCGCACAAAGGACGGTCGAAGCGGTAGAGTCTGTCCTTGAACCGTTGGGTGTTACTTAACGCCAATCTTCGTGTCAAGTAGGGGTAAACTGACCTCGAAAAAACCGTCTTTTTCCTCGATAGAGGGGCTGGGCAGGGCCAGCAGTTTGTATTTGGACGCAATGTTCGACAAGCCGACGTGGTTGGATTCGACCCGCACATTTTTCCGTTGCAACCCGTTCCGGATCCGCAAAAAACCGTCCATAACGTCAATCGTAATCCGCAGTGGTTGTTCCGGCAGCATCAGGTTGTGTTTGACGGCGTTTTCTACCAGCATTTGCAGCGTCAGGGGCGGCAACTGGGCTTCTTGGTCGTCCTCGCTGACCGATACTTCCAAAAATAGCGCCGAACCGTAGCGGGTTTTCAGGAGGTGGTAATACGAATCGATAAACTCCAGTTCCCGGCGCAGGGTGGTGAGTTCGCGGTCGTTGCTTTGCAGCAGATAGCGGTACACGCTGGCCATGTCATCCACGAACGCTTCGGCCAGATCCGGGTTTTCGGAAATCAGGGAGGAAAGGGTGTTGAGGCTGTTGAACAAAAAATGCGGATTGACCTGATTTTTCAAAACTTCAAACCGCCCCTGCCACTGGGTCCGCAGCAACGATTCTTTCTCCAGGTTAGTTTTCTGCCATTGGTTGAAAAGATAAGACCCTTCGTAGATGCCCAGGTAAACAAAGTGATAAAAGATCTGAATCCCAATGGTTTCGATGTAGGTAATGAAAACCGCCGAATCCAGATACGATTGCGAAATACCGGGCTGCGAGGTGAACAGGCTGTGGCCGAATTGCCGGATAAAATACCCGAAATTGATCAGAAAAGGGAGCGCCAGCAGCAGCAGACCCAGCCGGTGGCGGGTGTGCGACAGACCCGGGTAATTCCGCTGAATGAACCGGGTGAGCCAGCGGGTCAGATTCCAGCAGACGTAGCCGGCCGTGATGCCAACCAGGCAATACCGGCCCAACTCCACCGAAGTGTAGCCCAGCAGCATTTTAATCCGGAAGAATAACGAACCGAACAGAAACAGCACCAGCGGTCCGACCAACCGAAGACGGGTATCGTTAAAAGGCGGCATGGAATTCGGGGAAACCATTCATCTCCATAAATGTCAGTTGCTGTTGACCAGCAGGGGCAAAGTAACCGAAAAGTTGTTTTCCGTATTTTGAATATCCAAACTTTGGTGACCCAATAGCTGGTATTTGGTGGCAATGTTGGCCAGACCAACTCCATTGGAAATAACCCGGGCGTTTTTTCGCTGCACGTTATTGGCTACCAGCAGGCGCCCGTGATCGACAGTCTCGATGCGAATCTGCAACGGCTGATCGGCCAGGATGATGTTGTGTTTGACAGCATTTTCAACCAGCATTTGCAGCGTCAAGGGCGGAAGCTGGGCCGTCTGGAATTCGGGAGCCACCTTCACCAGCAAGTCGATGCCGTTGCCGTAGCGGGTTTTCAGAAGGTGAAAATAGGAGTCGATAAAGCTTAATTCGTCGCGCAGGGTCGTCAGCGCATTTTCGTTCGTCTGGAGTAAATACCGGTAAACGCTCGACAATTCTTCAATGAACAGCTCGGCTTTGTCGGCATCCTCGTCGATCAGGGAGGAAAGGGTGTTGAGGCTGTTGAACAGAAAATGCGGATTGACCTGCTGCTTCAAGCTGTCGAGCTGGCTCTGGAGATTGGCTTTTTTGAGTCGCTCGGTTTCGGCGATGGTCTGCGTCCACCGCTCAAATGTGAAGACACTTTCGTGGACGATGTTGGTGACCAGATTACCGATCATCCCGAGCACGATGGTCCAGCCGAGCCGTTCGCCGTTAAATACATAGCCCGGAAATTGAATCCAGTCGTAGAAAAAAAAGAGGAACGCAATAAAAACCGCCGACATCAGAATGTGAATCACCAGCGCAAAAGCCAGGCGCATCCAGGTCTGGCGAATGTGCGGAAACTGCCGACGCAGGTATAAGGCCGGAATGGCGTGGAGAAAAAATAAAGGCGTCCAGAGCAGGGTGGCCGGAACAAACAGGGCGGCCTGTTGAAAATAAACTTTCCCCAGCAGCATGTAATTCAGGAAAACATAATAGGCTGGCAAAAGGCCTAACGCAATCCAACTGTCTCTTTGGGTATAACGGGTTAGTCTGAGGCTCACATCGGTAGGAAGAATCAGGGTAAATTTACCAAAAAATCGGCACCTTTGACGATCAGGGGCATACAAACCCGAAAGTGTTGGCCGTCGTCGGTGATGACCGGGCTGGGGAGCCGCAGCAGCAAAAACCGCTCGGTCAGTTGCCGCAAACCGCCCGGTTGCTTCTTAACCTGAAGGTTTTTCCGCTGGATGTTGTTGGACACCTGCAACGACAGTTGCTCGTTCCGGATTTCGAGGTTCGCCTGCAGGTAAATAATCAGCGGACGGTCGGCCAGGATGACGTTGTGGCGGATGGCGTTTTCGATCAGCATTTGCAGACTGAACGGCGGCAGGAAGCAATCCATCAAATCCGGATCAATGGCCAGGTGCAGGTCGATGGCCGGGCCGTAACGGGCTTTCAGGAGGTAAAAAAACGACTGAATAAAATTAATTTCGGTCTGGAGCGTCACCATCTTCCGTTCGTTGGATTGCAGCAAATACCGGTAGACGCTCGACATTTCCTCCAGAAATTTATTGGCTTGCTGCTTGTCTTCCGAAATCAACGCCGACAGCGAATTAAGGCTGTTGAATAGAAAATGCGGATTGACCTGGCTCTTCAGACTGTCGAATTGCCCCTGAATCCGGGATTTCTGAATGGCTTCGGCTTCGGCAATGGCCCGGCGGTATTGTTGGAGGTAGTAAATAATTTCATAGGTTGTTCCGAGCAACAGGGAACAAATCAGGCCGATTCCGATGTAAGCCTGATAAACGTGGGCCGTGATGGGAATAATGGCCAGTCCGCTGAGGTCGGTTAGGTAGACAAACAACGACTGACCGAGGATGGCGAGCAGAAAATAACCGGTGAACGTGATGACAATCCGCCGGAACGAATGGCGGGCGTCGGGAAAGTGCGAGCGGACGGAATGGACCCAGACCACGGAACCCTCCCACGCCAGGGTCATATACGCCATGCCCATGAATACCCAGCCGAAATACAAAACCGGATTGTACTGGTGTTCGTTCAGGTAGATCAGATTGCCCAATAGCACCACCAGCGGGATTCCAATCCAGCGGAGCCATCGGTCGTTCGGTCGTTCGTGCGGAGTCACTTATTTTGCAACTAAAATTTAACTTTTTTGTAAAAATACAGGGTTTAATTCCGATGCAGAACGACAGACTGCTTGAACCGCCGACTTTGGGGGTTGAATTGAGGTTAGTGCGCCCTAAAAAGTAAAACATCCTTGTGATCGCTTAGTTTTACAGAAAATTCAGGAAACCGGTAAAAACATGCTTAAATACGGTTACGCGTTATTCTTTGTCCCCATTTCACTTTTTGCGCAGCAACCGCAAGCCGGGCGGGCGGTTTCCGATTCCGTTCAACTGGCGGAGGTCACGGTTCGCGGCTACGAAACGAACCGGCCCCTGCTGGAAACGGCCGCATCGGTCAACGTGCTGTCGCCGAAAGAACTGACGCAACGCTTCGGCTCCCCGGCGCTCGTACCGGCCTTCAACACCCTGCCGGGTGTGCGCATGGACGAACGTTCGCCCGGCAGCTACCGGCTTTCCATTCGGGGCAGTTTGATTCGTTCGCCGTTCGGGGTTCGGAATGTCAAGATTTACTGGAACGAATTGCCCCTCACTGATGCCGGTGGAACGACCTACCTGAATGCCTTGGATGTCCGCTCGATTGGACGGGCGGAAGTAATAAAAGGCCCTTCGGGGAGTTTGTACGGTGCCGGAACCGGCGGAGCCGTGCTGCTTAGCGGTCAGAGCAGTCCGGCGGGCGAGTGGGCCAATCGCGCCGAAGTGGGGGCGCTATCCGGAGCCTACGGTTTATCAGGACAGAGTTATAGCATTCAGACGGGAAAAAATAATTCGGCCATTTCGCTTCATTACGGACATTTACAATCCGACGGCTACCGCCATCAAAGCCGGATGTACCGCGATAACCTCAACCTGAATGCCACGTTTGCGGTCAATCCCAACCAGACGATTTCGGTCATTGGCTTGTATTCCGACCTCATGTACCAAACGCCCGGCGGTTTAAATGCATCCCAGTTTAAGGCCAACCCGCGTCAGGCCCGGCCATCGACGCCGGTGGCGGCCGGAAGCGTGGCCCAGCGGGCGGGCATTTACCAAAAAACCGGTTACCTCGGATTTTCGCACCAGTACCGCTGGAACAATCGCATCCAGAACACCACGGTGCTGTACGGTTCGCTGACTGATTTTGCCAATCCGTTCATTACCAACTACGAAAAACGCGCCGATCAGGGTGTGGGCGGCCGAACGGTGACGCGCTGGCAGATGATTGAGGAGGGCGTTCCGACGCAGCTGGTGTTTGGGGGCGAATGGCAGCAAAATTTTACGGTCGATCGGAATTACGGAAACCGGGCCGGCCAGCCCGACACCTTGCAGGCCGACGACGAACTTCGGGCGTCGCAGTCGGTTTTGTTTGCCCAGGTGGAAGCTACGCTGCCCTGGGGCATCATTGCTACTGCCGGTTTGAGCCGCAACGAAGTAGCCTATCGCTTCACCCGGTTTTCGGTGCTGCCGGTTGTGGGGCAGCCGCGCGGTTTTCAGCCGGTCTGGTTGCCGCGTGTGGCCCTGCTGAAAAAACTGGGCGAGTTTGTGTCGGTTTTTGCCAGCGTCAGCACCGGGTATTCCGCACCGACCATTCAGGAGGTCCGGCCCTCGGAAGGCACGTTCAACCCCACCCTCGATCCGGAACAGGGCACGAACCTGGAAGCCGCCGTGCGGGGTCGGTTAAACCGGTTTCAGTTTGACGTGGCGGTTTATCAATTCCGGCTGCGGCAAACCATCGTCCGACGGTCGGTCGAAAGTGGGGCCGAATATTTCATCAATGCCGGTAAAACCGACCAGAAGGGGCTGGAAACGCAGTTGACCTATAATTTGGTAATGCCCAAACCGGATCGTTTCTGGCGATCCGTCCGACTCTGGAACAGCACGACGATTACCAATTACCGGTTCCGGAATTATCAGCAGGGCACCGCCGATGTGTCCGGCAACCGTGTAACGGGCGTTCCGCCGGTGGTGCTCGTCACCGGGCTGGATGCCGAAACCGGGGTCGGCCTGTATGCCCATATCACGCATCAATACATCGACAGATTCCCGCTGGATGATGTCAATACCGTTCAATCCGACATTGCCCGTTTGCTGAATGCAACGGTGGGTTACCGCAAGGCCATTGGCCGGCGCTGGACGGTCGAGGCTTACCTCAGTGGCGATAATTTGCTGGATCAAACCTACAGCCTGGGCTACGACCTGAACGCGTTCGGGGGGCGGTTTTACAATGCCGCACCGCGCCGGAACCTGACGGGTGGGCTGAAACTGGCCGTACGGTGGTAGAACGGTTTTCAGTATCCGGTTTTTGGTTTACGGTGGCTGACGCCTTCAATTAGTTAATATCGAATAATCAATATCGAACGCTGAAGGTGTCGGTGCCGACGGCCCGGCGAAAACCGTAAACCGCATACCGAAAACCAAAATGAAAATGGCACGAAGTGGATTTAGCCGAAATACCGGTCCGTTTGCCTTGCTCGTTCTGCGGCTGGGACTGGGCGTCGATCTGGGGATGCATGGCCTGGTGCGGCTGCCCAAGCTCACTAAGTTTGCGGATAAAATGGTGGCGGATTTTGCGGGCACCCTGTTGCCGGACTTTTTCGTCCGGGGTTTTGCGCTCAGTTTGCCGTTTGTCGAACTGGCGATTGGCGTTTTGTTGCTGGTGGGCGGGCGATTTCTGGTCTGGGGCGGTTTGCTCGGTGGCATTACGATGGCTGCCCTGATTTTCGGCACGGCCTTGCGCGAGGAGTGGAACATCGTGAGCATCCAGCTTATTCACGTTCTGGCCTTTTATCTGCTGCTGCGCGAAGCCGAAAACCGGTCCTGATGACCAAACGGCAGCGGTTTCGATACCAAACGGATTCAGCGGGCGGCCAGTTCGCGCAACTTATCAGTCAGGGCTTTTCCCCGCAGATCCTTCGCAATTACCCGGCCATCGGGGCCGAGCAAAACCGTGACCGGCAACCCCTTGATAGCATACGACCGGGTAATTTTATCCGTTGAATCCGAGAAGATCTGTGGCCAGTCGATGGCTTCTTTTCGGAGGAATTGCCGGACGCGCTCGGGCTTATCGTCGCCCACCACGCCCAAAAACGCGAAGCGGTTTTTATCAAGATCGCGGTACGTTTGCTTTAGCTCGGGCATGTCCTGGACGCAGCCTTTACACCAGGTAGCCCAGAAATCGATGTAGAGGTATTTCCCTTTGAAGTCGGCCAGCGTGATGGGTTTTCCGGTGGTAAACTCCCTGGCCCGGAAAGGCCGAAACGGATGTCCGGCTTGCAGCACGTAGTCATCCGGATTCGGGCTGCCGCGTTCCAGTTGCAATTCGTTGTTGAACACATCAACGCCCAAATTCTTATAGGAAATTCCGTCCAGGGTAATGTACTCCCCGATGTCAACCAGCTTATCTTCCGGTACGGTTTTCTGCCAGAACCAGGACGGTTTTTCAACGATCCGGATGCTTTCATAATCCAGTTGGTTGAACCCGCCGGAACTGATCAGTAACTCGTGTTTTTTCGAGCCCTGGGTCAGAACGGCGCTGGCGTACTGGGGGAAATTATAAACAAAGTCACCGCGTAACGTTTTGATAACCATCGGGGTTTTGGTTTTTATAACACGCCCCTTCCGGTACATTTCGTGCGCGATGATCAGCGGTTTTTGATACGCAAAATTCTGACCGGTGGGGTCCTGGGGTTCCGGATACACCGCCGTTTCGTCACCGAAATCGAGGTTGTTATTCGTATCCACCAGCACGGCCCATTTGCCCGCCAGCGGGTCATAGCCCCGCACCACGTAGATGTAGCACTTGATCGGCTTCTCCGAAAGTTGGGTACGGTCCGGTTCCCAGTTCCAGTAATCCAGAAAACCGCTGTACCAGGCCGAATCAACGTTGCCCGCGCAGAAATTCTGATAAATAAACTGGCGGGAGTCCAGATCAATTCGAGTCGTAACGCGGTTGGTCCACGCGGTCGGAATGCCGCGCAGGGGCAGGCTGCTGGTTCGGGAAGGAGGGCCTTTGGGATAATCGTCCGTTTCTGCGCTAAGAATGCCAAAACCCGGACGAAAGGGGCCGTATCCTTCCTGCACCTCCAGCGGAATCTTAATCAGGGCAGGAAGTTCCTGCCGCTCATGACAGGCTCCGAAAAACAGCGAATACAGCACCATTACCAAAAACGTTCTTCTCATCGCTGGGCAGGCCGTAAAGCAGGCTGGAATTGGAATACTCCTGAAATACGTTTAATTCCTGCTAAAATGCAACGCCAACGGGCTGACCCGGCCGGGATGCGCGAAAATCTTAGCCTGTTTCGTTGCGCACTCCTGAATTTATGGTAACATTGTCGGTGGTAGCCCAGTTAATCCGGTGGAAATTCCGCCGGTTAAGGGCAAAAAATTTTGTTATGGAGAACGTACAATTGAAGCTTCTGAAGGGGAAGGGAATGTTTTACATCCGCGAAGAGGAACGCACGATTGCCGAGATGGTTTTTGATCAGTCCGATACGACCCTAACGGTGTATCATACCGAGGTGGTGCCCGAAGCGGAAGGCAAAGGAATAGCGGGCGAATTGCTCACCGCGATGGTGGAATACGCCCGCCAGAATCAGTTAAAAGTTGTGCCGCTTTGTCCCTATGTGCACGTTCAGTTCAAGCGTCACCCGGAACGGTATGAAGACATCTGGGCCAAAGAGCGTTAAGCAACCGAAAACCGCTTAATCGATTCGGTCGGCCAGGTAAGCCGCTACTTCGGCCAGCCGGTTTGAGAAGCCCCATTCGTTGTCGTACCAGGCGGCTACCGACAGCAGGTTGCCTTGTTTGGCCGTCAGCGGCAAATCGATGATTGAGGAGTGCGGATCGGCCACGATGCGGGAGGAGGCCCATTCGCCTTCCAGCACGTCCATCACGCCTTTCAGTGGTCCTTCAGCGGCTGCCTTCCGGAACGCTTCGTTGACTTCCTCAACCGTCGGATCTTTCTCCGTAATGAGGTTCAGTTCGGCGATGCTGCCGGTACGGGTCGGCACCCGGTAGGCTTTTCCGGTGATTTTGAGGTCCTTCCAGATAAATTGCAGCGCCCGGGCCGCTCCCGACGATGAGGGAATGATGTTTTCGGCGGCTGCCCAGGAGTCGCGCCGGTCTTTCATTGGCTGGTCGGTCAGCGATTGCGTGTTGGTGTAGGAGTGAACCGTCGAAAATAAACCGTACTGAATGCCGAAGTTTTCCAGCACAACTTTGACCACCGCGGCCAGCGCGTTTGTGGTGCAGCTGCCCATGCTGACAACGTGGTGGTTGGCCGGGTCGAACGTTTCCAGGTTGATGCCCTTGAGCAAAACCGCATCGCAATCGGCCAGCGATTTGCTGGGCGCGCTGACCAGCACATATTTGGCGCCCCGGTCGAGGTGAGCCTGCGCCCCCGCCCGTACCGTGGCCCGACCCGTACAATCGACGACCAGATCGACGCCGAGGGCGGCCCAGTCGGGGATTTCCTTGGCCGAATTGATATAAGGAATTTTCCGCTCGCCGAAGGTCAGCTTGCCTTCTCGGCCGGAAACCGGCTCGGGCCAGCGGCCATAATTGGTATCGACGGCAAACAAAGCCGCCAGGGTATCTTCATCCCGAATGTCTGAAATCGAAACCGGCACAAAAAGATTTTTGCTCAGACCAATCCGGAGGAATTGCCGCCCGATCCGTCCGAAGCCATACAACGCAATTTTCGCCATAACAAAGGTGATTAAAAGGTTCATTGGGGTAACACAAACCCCTTTCCTTTTAATTCCCGTTACATGCGGACCGTCTCATCCTGTTCGTCGTAAAACAGGTAATTCAGGTAATCGCAGTACGGTTTAATCAAATGGCAGGCTTTCACCAGTTCGTCGGCAAAATCCGGTTTTAATACGTCCCGATCCGAATAGCGATGAATGAAAAACAGCTCCTTTCGCCGGAGCAACTCAATTTCCGGATGGTCGGCCTTGTAGCCTTTCGGGGCGGTTTTCATCGTTTCACCGGTAATTTCCGGAAAATAAGCCCGAAATCCGGGCGCTTCGATGATGGCCTTTAGTTCGTCGACATTGTAATCAACTTCCTGCCGGAATTTGGCCAGGTGCGTCGCCGTGGGTTGCCACATGCCCGCGCCCAGAAACGATTCGCCGTTGGGCTGGAGGTGAACGTAATAGTCGATCCGGCCCGAATGCCGGCCACCGGGCCCGACGGCAGCCGCCAAGTGTTTCTTGTACGGGGCTTTGTCCTTTGAAAACCGGATGTCGCGGTTGATCCGGAAAATGCAGTCTTTTACGGCCGTGTTCGGCAGTGGCTGGAACGTTTCGATGCCCTGGAGCAGCCGCCCCACCAAGCCTTCGAACTCGGATTTAGCGGCATCGTAGCGGGCCCGGTTGGTCTGAAACCACTCGCGGTTGTTGTTTTGAACCAGATCGCGCAGAAAGTCAAGCGTTTGAACCGATAACTGAGAAGCAGGCGCTTTTTTCGTCTTCATACAGTTCCAAAGCTAACCAGAAATGCCGAAGTTTGCGAAATCAATTTTGAATGAGTGAATGATAAAATGAGTGAATAGCTGCCGCCGGAAAACGCGTGATCTTCGATCCAATTCAATCATTTTATCATTCAGTCATTCCATCATTAAAAAAATCCATGTCTCGCATTCTAACCGGTATTCAGAGCAGCGGGCGACCGCATCTGGGGAATATCCTGGGGGCCATTAAACCCGCCATTCAGCTTTCGGAGCAGCCCGAAAACGAATCTTTTTTATTTATTGCCGACCTGCATTCCCTGACCTCCATCAAAGATGGCGACCTGCGCCGGGAATACATTCGCGCGGTGGCGTCGGCCTGGCTGGCGTTTGGGCTGGATACCATCAAAAACACGTTCTGGCGACAGTCGCACGTACCCGAGCACACCGAACTGGCTTGGTACCTGAACTGCTTTACGCCGTATCCAATGCTGGCCAATGCGCATTCGTTCAAGGACAAATCCGAGCGCTTATCGGATGTGAATGCCGGTTTGTTTATGTATCCCTGTCTGATGGCGGCTGATATTCTGCTATACGATGCCAACATCGTCCCGGTGGGGAAAGACCAGAAGCAGCACGTCGAGATGACGCGGGATATGGCGAGTGCGCTTAACAACCGGGTGGGCGAAGAAATTTTTGTGCTGCCCGAATCGCAGATCGACGAGCGGATCATGACCATTCCGGGCATTGACGGGCAGAAAATGAGCAAGTCGTATAATAATTACATCGACATTTTCCTGCCCGCCAACGAGCTCTACAAGGTCATCAAAAAAATCGTGTCGGACTCAACACCCCTCGAAGAACCAAAGAATCCGGACACCGATATTACCTATAAACTTTACGCCTTGCTGGCCGATGAAGGGCAGGTGGAGACCATGCGCCAGAACTATCAGAACGGGGGCTACGGGTATGGGCACGCCAAAAAAGAGCTGTACGAACTGATCATCAGTCAATTCGCCGACGCCCGGGAGCGGTTTTCGTATTACATGGAAAATAACGAAGCGCTGGAAAAAGAACTACGGATGGGCGAAGAAAAAGCCCGCGCCATTGCCTCAAAAACCATCCAGCGCGTCCGGACCAAGTTGGGCTATAACTAATTGTGAATGAGCGATTGAGCGAGAAGCTGCCTTCCAGCGTGATCTTTGATCCTATTCACAGCTCCGGCGGCCCGGTCAATCACTCATTCACTCATTCAATTTGGAGACCCTTAACCAACTCGATACCGACCTGTTTCTCTGGCTCAACGGCTTGTATGCGCCCTGGCTTGATGCGGTGATGGTGGGAGCGACGCTGCGCAATACCTGGATTCCGTTTTATGGATTGCTGATTGCCTGGCTCGTCTTTCAGTACCGGAAACAGGCGCTGGGCTTGGTCGTGACGCTGATTGTGGCGGTTGCCCTGAGCGATCAGATGGCGTCGGCGGTGTTGAAGCCGCTCACCCTGCGGTTGCGCCCCTGCCACGAGCCGGCGCTCCAAAAACTGATCCACCCGGTTCTGGAATGCGGAGGAACGTACGGTTTTGCTTCTTCCCACGCGGCCAACACCTTTGCGCTGGCCACCGCCTTGTGGCTGTTGGTGGGCGGGCGGTTTTCGTGGGTAAAATGGGCGTATCTGTGGGCCTTTGTGGTTTCCTACAGCCGGATTTACGTCGGCGCCCATTACCCGGGGGATGTGCTGGCGGGTGCGGGCGTGGGCGCAGGAATCGCTTTTTTTTGTGTTTGGGTCTACCGGAAACTGACAAACCGGGTTTCAAAACCGGGATAGGGCGGTTTTTCTGCCTGCATTATTCAATAAAATAAGGCAATAGTTTAATTGGCAGCGGACTGCAAGAAAACTTTGACCAATCCTCCCCAACAGTCGAACAATATTCGTATTTTTGCGCAAATTTTCGGCACCGAATGGCATCCCTCAATACGGTTAAGATTTTTTCAGGAAGTCAATCGACCTACCTGGCAGAGAAGATTGCCCGTCAATACGGCAAGGATCTGGGCGGCTACACCCTTCGTAAATTCAGCGACGGCGAATTATCGCCGAGTTATGAAGAATCCGTGCGGGGGTGTGATGTGTTTCTCATCCACTCGACAAACCCTCCCGCCGACAACCTGATGGAGTTGCTCCTGATGGTTGATGCCGCCCGTCGGGCATCGGCTCACTACGTAACGGTCGTGATTCCGTACTTTGGGTACGCCCGCCAGGATCGGAAAGACAAACCGCGGGTGGCCATTGCCGCCAAACTGGTGGCCAACATGCTGGCAGCCGCTGGTGCCGACCGGTTAATGACTATCGATCTGCACGCCGGGCAGATTCAGGGGTTCTTTGATTTCCCGGTCGACCACCTGGAAGGCGCGTCGGTTTTCGTTCCCTACATCCGGAGCCTGAACCTGGACAACCTGCTGATTGCTTCGCCGGATGTGGGGGGAGCGGCCCGCGCCCGGGCCTTTGCCAAGCATTTCAACGCCGACATCGTCTTGTGTGATAAACACCGCAAGCGCGCCAACGAAATTGCCTCCATGCAGGTCATCGGGGATGTGGAAGGCGCCAACGTCGTGCTGATCGATGACCTGGTGGACACGGGTGGAACCTTGTGCAAAGCCGCCGAAATCATCCTGGATAAAGGCGCCAAGTCGGTTCGGGCCATTTGTACGCACCCGGTGATGTCGGGGAAAGCGTACGACAACATTGCCAACTCGGTCCTGGAAGAACTGGTGGTGTCCGATACGCTGCCGGTGAAATTCCAGAGTCCGAAAATACGAGTGCTGACCGTGGCCGATCTCTTTGCCAAAGCCATCGGCCGCATTCGCGATCACGAATCTATTAGTTCATTGTTTATAAATTACTAAAAATCAGGAAGCCGGATGAAAGGAAAAAAGGAAAAAGTTTACCGTCTTCCTTCTCTTTTATTCGCTTCTCCTTAAAATCAAAAGTCATGAAAAAACACGAGATTGTAGGGTATAACAGAGCGAATCTCGGTAAAACGGAGTCAAAAACTCTGCGCGCCGAAGGCTACGTACCCGGAGTATTGTATGGGGGTAAAACGCAGGTGCATTTTTACGCTCCGACGATCCTGTTCCGTCAGTTGCTGACCTCGCCGGAAGCGTACGAAGTAACGCTGAACATCGAAGGAGACGAATACGTCGCCATTCTGCAGGATACGCAGTTCCACCCGGTCAACGACCAGTTGCTGCACGCCGATTTCCTGGAGATTGTCGAAGGCAAAGACATCAAAGTTGAAGTGCCGATCCGGTTTGTTGGAACCGCTCCGGGCGTTCAGAAAGGGGGAAAACTGATTCAGAAACTCCGCAAGCTGAAGCTGCGCGGACCGGTGGATCGCATTCCCGATTACGTGGATGTGAACGTCGTCGATCTGGATCTGGGCAAGACCATCAAAGTTGGCGCGGTTACGCTGGAAGGCGTTCAGATTCTGGACGGTCCGCTGCTGCCGATTGCCAGCATCGAAATTCCGCGGGCAATGCGGGGAAAAACCGCAGCCTAATTGTGGTTTATTAACTAATAGATTAACCAGAAAGCCCGCTCAGTTGAGCGGGCTTTCTGGTTGAATAGACCTCAGAAGGTCAACAAGAAACAAAAAAGTGTGATAAGGCTACCAAATCCGGAAAACCGTCACTTCTTCGTCACCCGGATGGAGATCCGCCGGTTTTGAGCGCGGCCTTCTTCGGTGTCGTTCGATGCCACCGGGTGTTCCTGACCGTATCCTTCTGATTCCAGGCGGCTTTCGGCAATTCCTAGATTGACCAGTTCTTTTTCCACCGAAGCGGCCCGGTCGTTCGAGAGCTTTAGATTGGCGTTCGCATTCCCGGTATTATCCGTGTAGCCACCGAGTTTGACCGCAACATCGGGATGCGCTTTCAGAATTTCGGCGATGTTTTTCAATTGTTCCTGCGATTCCGGTTTTAAGGTGGCACTGCCGGTTTCAAACGTCAGCCGGTCAAAATCAAACCAGGTTTCTTTATCGACGGCTTTTTCTTCGTCTTTGATAAACGCCAGCAGTTTGTTTTCGACTCCGCGTTCGGGCAGGCTCAGTTCAATGCCACTCAACAGTTTAACGGCTTTGAAATCGCCCAGGTTGGGAGTGCTCACCGACTCGTTATCAGCCGCCGTCGATTTTTCCAGTTCAACCGCTTCCATACTTCCTTCGGCCACCACGCCTTCCTGCGCGTACCCCGCAGTTTCGTGCGAATGAACGGCAATGTAGGGCGCAATGACCAGCGACACAATCGACATCAATTTAATCAGGATGTTCATCGAGGGGCCGGACGTATCTTTGAACGGATCGCCCACGGTATCGCCCGTCACCGACGCTTTGTGCGGCTCTGATTTTTTATAATAAATCTGGCCGTTGATTTCAACGCCTTTCTCGAATGACTTTTTCGCGTTATCCCAGGCTCCCCCGGCATTGCTCTGGAAAATTCCCATCAACACGCCGGAAACCGTAACACCCGCCAGAAAACCGCCCAGCACTTCGGGGCCAAACAAAAAGCCGACCAGCACCGGAGAAACCAGCGCAATGGCACCCGGCAGAATCATCTCGCGGATGGAAGCCTGCGTCGAAATAGCCACGCATTTTTCGTATTCCGGTTTGCCGGTTCCTTCCAGGATTCCCGGTATTTCGCGGAACTGGCGACGCACTTCCTCCACCATTTTCATGGCAGCCCGACCCACGGCGGCAATGGCCAGGGATGAGAAGATGAACGGAATCATGCCGCCGACGAACAATCCCGACAACACATCCGCTTTGTAAATATCAATTCCCGTGATGCCGGAAACGCCGACGAAAGCCGCCAGCAGGGCCAGCGACGTCAGTGCCGCCGAAGCAATGGCGAAACCTTTTCCGGTGGCTGCGGTGGTGTTTCCGACGGCATCCAGAATATCCGTCCGACCGCGCACTTCTTCGGGCAACTCACTCATTTCGGCAATCCCGCCCGCGTTGTCGGCAATTGGACCGAACGCATCAATCGCGAGTTGCATGGCGGTGGTGGCCATCATGCCGGCGGCCGAGATTGCCACACCATATAAACCGGCAAACTTATAGGAGATAAAAATACCGGCGGCCAGCGTCAGGATCGGTAAAACCGTGGATTCCATTCCGACCGATAGACCACCGATGATGTTGGTAGCGTGGCCCGTGGACGATTGCCGCACGATCGTCAAAACCGGGCGTCGGCCCATGGCGGTGTAATATTCGGTGATAATCGACATCAGCGCACCGACAATCAAACCGGTAAAAATGGCGTAAAAGACATCCAGCCGCGTAAATTCTACCCCCCGAATTTCCAGGATTCCGGTCGGCAAAACCGCATTGACCAGGAAATAGGAAGCAACAACCGTCATGATGATGGACGCCCAGTTCCCCATGTTCAGGGCGGCCTGTACATTGCCCTTATCGTCTTTCACCCGAACAAAATAGGTCGAAACAATCGAAAAGATAAGTCCCAAACCCGCAATCAGCATCGGAAGGACAATGGGGGCGTGACCAAAAATATTACTCGCTTCCGGAATCCGGATTTCGCGGCCTAAAACCATGGTGGCCAGAATGGTAGCCACGTACGAACCGAATAAATCGGCACCCATACCGGCAACATCGCCCACGTTGTCGCCCACGTTATCGGCAATGGTGGCGGGGTTACGCGGATCATCTTCCGGAATACCGGCTTCCACTTTGCCCACTAAGTCAGCGCCCACGTCGGCCGCTTTGGTGTAAATGCCACCGCCCACCCGGGCAAACAGGGCAATCGACTCGGCACCCAGCGAAAAACCGGCCAGAACTTCCAGCGTTTTTTCCATCGCAATGCCGTTCACATCGCCGGTGGCGCCCACATAAATGGAGTGGAAAAGGATAAAAAGTAAGCTGAGGCCAATAACCGCCAGACTAGCAACGCCAATTCCCATTACCGAACCGCCGGTAAACGAAACGTTCAGGGCGCGGGTGAGGCTGGTCCGTCCGGCCTGGGCGGTGCGGACGTTGGCTTTGGTGGCGATTTTCATGCCAATGTAACCGGCGAGGGCGGAGGTAAAGGCACCGATGGCGAAGGCAATGCCGATTGGCCAGTCCGAATTTTCAACCAAGGTTCCGGCAAAACTCAGCAAAATGGCAACGACCACCCCAAACACGATCAGAATTCGCCACTCCGCTTTCAAAAAAGCAATGGCTCCGTCGGCGATGTACGATGCGATTTCCTGCATCCGTTCGTTACCAGCATCCTGGCGCGAAACCCATATAAACTTGGTGTACATCACCACCAGGCCAATGAGGCCCAGAATGGGAACTAGGTAAATACTCGAATTCATGCTGAAGGATTAAAAGGTTTAATTTTTGCAAAGTCGCAAATATAATTGGATTGGCAGCATTCCAAAATCAAGAAAAGAGTTTTCTAGATTTTTAAGGGAAAAACTGTGGCTATTTTTATGATCTCAAAAAAAAGGGCATTTAATTCAAGATGCAGGTGTTTAACCAGCAGTTGGTTCACCTGAGCTGACTATTTTTGCCGACCAAGTGATCATTTCCTGCCGATGATAAACCGTTATTCCTCCCGTTTTTTTGCCGCCCTCGCCCTGATGGCAGGTGTGCTCGTTTTACAATCCGTTCACGCACAGACCAAACCAGCCGCTGCCGGCTCGATTCTTCAGGGTCTTAAGAAGCTGAATGTCGTCGGAACGGTTTTGTACATTGCCGCCCACCCCGACGACGAAAACACGCAATTGCTGGCCTACCTGGCTAACGAGCGACTGGTACGCACCGGCTATCTGGCCCTGACGCGCGGGGATGGCGGTCAGAACCTGATTGGAACCGAGCAGGGCGAATACATTGGTATTATCCGTACGCAGGAATTGCTGGCCGCCCGGCGCATCGACGGTCCGGAGCAGTTTTTCAGCCGGGCCTACGATTTTGGTTTTTCCAAATCAACCGACGAAGCCGTCAAAACCTGGGGGCAGGAGCAGGTGCTGGGCGATGTGGTCTGGCTGATTCGAAAATACCGCCCCGATGTGATTATGACCCGGTTTCCGCCCGACAGCCGCGCGGGGCATGGGCACCACAGTGCCTCGGGCTACCTGGCCGAAGAGGCCTTTAAAATCGCCAATGATCCGGCCAAATACCCGGAGCAACTCAAATGGGTAAAACCGTGGCAGCCGAAGCGAATTTTCTGGAACGTGTTTATTCCCGGCGCTTTTATGAGCAACAAAAAACCGGATGAACCGGGCGTGATTACCGTCGAAACCGGCTTGTATAATCCGTTGCTGGGAAAATCGTACGGGGAAATTGCCGCCGAAAGCCGGAGCCAGCACAAAAGTCAGGGCTTTGGCGTTCCGGCCAGCCGGGGCGTCAAACTGGATTACCTGGCCCTGAAAGGGGGCGAACCGGCCCCCAACGATCCGTTCGACGGCATTGACCTGAGCTGGAAGCGCGTGGCAGGCAGCGGCAAAGTACAACAACTGATCAATCAGGCGATTGCGACCTTCAAACCGGAAAAACCGTCGGCATCGGTGCCGGTTTTGGTGCAGACTTACAAAGCACTAAATCAACTCGATACGGCCAACAGTTATGTGAAAACCAAGCGGCAGGAAGTCGAAACACTGATTCGGCAATGCATTGGGCTTTGGTTTGAAACGAATCCGACCGATTACGCTGCCGCCCCGGGCGAAGGCATCCGGGTGACGAGCAGCGTCGTGAACCGGGCCGATTTTCCGGTTAAATGGATCAGCATGCAGATGCCCGCTGTGGCAAAAGACACCGTGATCAACCTGGCGCTGAAGCCCAACGATTTAGGGGCCGTTACGACCACCGTGACCATACCGCCGAATCAACCCATTTCGCAACCCTACTGGCTGGAAAAACCGGTCAACAAGGGATTATTTCAGGTTACGGACCAGACGTTGATCGGCCGGCCCGAAAACCCGCCCGCTTTTGTGACGCGGTATACGTTCGAAATTGACAATCAGAAGTTTACGTTTGAAAGCCCGTGGGTCTACAAATCAACCGATCCGGTTGATGGGGAGGTGTATCGCCCGTTTGTAATCCAGCCGGCCGTAACCGCCAATCTGGCCGAACGGGTTTACGTTTTTGCCGACAATTCTCCCAAGCCGGTCGATGTGGTGTTGAAAGCGGGTCGCGCGAAAGTTTCCGGAACCCTCAAACTGGACGTGCCCGCGGGCTGGCGGGTCGAGCCGGCCCAATTGCCCTTTGAACTAATCGATAAAGCGCAGGAAATGCGGGTAACGTTCCGGGTTTTTCCGTCGGCTTCCTACAGCGAGGGCAAACTGCGGGCCCTGGTCAGTACGGCGGCTCCTGCAAAAACCGCCTACGCCAGCAGCCTCCGGATTGTCGCCTACAAGCACATTCCGACGCAGACCGTTTTTCCGGCGGCAGAGGCCAAACTGGTAAAGCTGGATATCAAGGTGAAAAGTAAAAATATCGGTTACATTGTCGGGGCGGGGGATGAGGTTCCGGCGGCTTTGCAGCAAATCGGCTGTCTGGTAACGCCCCTGGGGCCGCGTGAAATTGACGCCGGTTTGTCCGGTTTTGACGCCATTGTGGTTGGGGTACGGGCTTACAACACGGAGGACTGGCTACGGTTTTACCAACCCAAACTGATGGACTACGTAAAAAACGGCGGTACGATGATTGTCCAGTACGTGACCCCCGGCGGTTCATTCATTCAGAACGGGCTGAAAGTCAACCAGATCGGCCCGTATCCGTTCACGATCGGCCGGGATCGCGTTACGGAAGAAGAGGCTAAAATGACGTTTCTGAATCCGCAGCACCCCCTGCTGAACACCCCCAACCAGATAACGGATCAGGATTTCAATGGCTGGATTCAGGAGCGGGGAATTTATTTTGCGCAGGACTGGGACAAAGCGTATGTACCCTTGTTTTCGGCCCATGATGCCAACGAAGCCGAGAAAAAAGGAAGCTTGCTTTATTGCCAATTCGGAAAAGGCCATTTTATGTACACCGGCCTTGTTTTCTTCCGCGAACTGCCCGCCGGTGTGCCGGGGGCCTACCGCTTGTTTGCCAACATGATTTCGGTCGGTAAATAATGTGGCAAATCTGGATTGATACGGGCGGCACCTTTACGGACGGGATGGCGATTGATCCGGACGGTAACCTCCACCGGACCAAAGTTCTCAGCAGCAGTTGCCTGCGGGGGATCATGCGGTCTGGCAATGGGCTTGTTCTGGAGGCAAAATGGCTTCAGACCCCGATTTATAATGGCTACCGGCTGAAAGTCCTGGAAACCGGCGAGGAAGCCACGGTTTTGAATCTGGACAGCTCGGGTAAACTGGTATTGGATAAAGACATACGGGCCGAAACTCAAGGAACCGTTGAGTTATCGACGGGCGAAGAAGCCCCGGTTTTAGCCGCGCGTTTACTGACTCTTACACCGTTAGATCATGCATTTCCTCCCCTGGAAATGCGACTCGGCACCACCATAGGCACCAACGCCTTGCTGGAACGCAACGGGGGACGGGTGGCGCTTATCGTAACCGCCGGTTTTAAGGATTTACTCCCGATCGGTACCCAGCAACGTCCTGATCTTTTCCAACTGGCCATTCCGCCCGCCGAAATGCTTTTCGATTCAGTTTGGGAGCTGGACGAACGAATGGATGCGCGGGGGCAGGTCATCACCGCGGTTTCCGATGATAAAATTCAGGCGCTGGCCGAACTAATCAGGCCGACAAAGCCGGATATCGTTGCCGTTTCGTTATTGAATTCGTACCGAAATCCGGCGCATGAGCACCAGATAGGTGAAATCCTGCGGAAAGCCGGTTTTTCCGTGGTTCTTTCCACCGAAATATCCTCCTCGGTTCAGTATTTGCCCCGCACCCAAACCACGGTGGTCGATGCCTACCTGAGCCCGGTTTTATCGTCCTACCTTCAGAATTTGACCCGGCAGTTGGGCGACAATCCGGTGCGGGTGATGACCAGCGGGGGCGGGCTGGTGAAAGCGGAGCTGTATCAACCGAAAGATTGCCTGTTGAGTGGTCCGGCGGGGGGCGTTGTCGGGGCCGGACAGATCGCCCATGAACTGGGCATTCAACGAACCCTGACGCTTGACATGGGCGGCACCAGCACGGACGTAGCCCGCTACGATGGGCGGGTCGATTACCAGTTTACCACCCGAATCGGGCCATTTGAGTTGCAGTCGCCTTCGCTGGCGGTGGAAACCGTGGCCGCCGGGGGGGGCTCGGTCTGCTGGTTCGACGGGCAGCAGTTACGGGTGGGACCGCAGAGTGCGGGCGCTTCACCCGGACCGGCCTGCTACGGCGCGGGTGGACCACTGACCATCACGGATGTGAATTTGTTGCTGGGGCGTCTGCATCCGGCCTTGTTCGGCCTTCCCGTCGAGATGGAAAAAGCGCAGGAAGCCTTGCAGCGGGTTCGGGAACAGGTCGAATACAAAACCGGAAAAACCGTCGCGGTTGAGAGCCTGTTGCTTGGTTTTGAACGCATTGCCAACGAAACGATGGCGGGCGCGATCCGCAAGATCTCCGTCGCACGCGGTTTTGACCCGAAAAAATATGCCCTGCTGGTTTTCGGGGGGGCCGGCGGATTGCATGGCTGTGCGGTGGCGACTTTGCTGGGAATTCAAACGCTGGTGCTGCCCTTCGATGGCGGTCTGCTCAGCGCCTACGGAATCGGCCAGGCCCGAATTGAGCGGATGGCGGTTCGGCAGGTGCTGCAATCGCTCTCCGAATTTGGGCCAACATTGGCGGAATGTGTAAACGACCTGATCAAGACTGCAGCGGAGCAACTCCGTCAGGACGTGGGCAATTTGGCACTGACGGACGTACAGAACGTGTTGTTATTCATGCGGTTACGGGGACAGGAGACCAGCCTTGAAATACCGTATTCCCGAAACCATTCGGTGGAATCCTTGCCGGAGCTCTTTCGGGAGCGTTACCAGCAGCTTTATGGTCATTTCCCGGCCAACCGGAGCATCGAACTGGAAAGCGTTCACGTCATAGTCAGCAGCAGGCAGCCAGCTAGCCCGGTTTCTGAGTCAAATCGCAGTTCCCTTGCGGTGGAGCCGGTTTTTTCGGTTGGTAAAGTGCCGGTTTTTGAATGGACCAGGCTGCCGGAAGGGGCGGTTTTTAACGGTCCGGCTTTGTTGCTCAACACCACTTCATCCGGTTTTCTGGAAGCGGGCTGGCAGGTAACCATCGGAACGAACCGGAATGCCGTCGCCCGCTATATCGGGGAGCCACACACCGCCGAAAAACCCGTGCTGGAAGCCGCCCAGACCGAATTGTTTGCCCGGCGGTTTGTCGCCATTGCCGAAGAAATGGGTGCTCAACTCCAGCGAACGGCGTTTTCGGTAAACGTAAAAGAGCGGCTCGATTTTTCGTGCGCCCTGCTCAATTCAAAGGCCGAATTGCTGGTCAATGCTCCGCACATTCCGGTGCACCTGGGCAGTTTGGGCGTCTGTGCGCGGCTGGTGCTGGAGAAACTGCCGCTGGGTCCGGGCGACGTCATCATCACCAACCATCCCAAATACGGCGGTTCGCACCTTCCCGATGTCACTTTGCTCGCTGGCGTTTTTACGGAAACCGCTGACCTGATCGGCTATGTGATCAACCGCGCCCACCACGCCGAAATTGGCGGAAAAGTGCCCGGTTCGATGCCGCCCGATGCCACCAATCTGCTGGAGGAAGGCGTGGTGCTGGAACCGCAGTACATTGTGAAAAGCGGGCGGTTTTTGTGGGAAGATGTTCAGAAGCGGTTTGAAGACGCGGTTTTTCCGACCCGCGCCCTGGCCGAAAACCGGGCCGACATCGAGGCTGCGCTGGCCTCCCTGCGGGCGGGCGAAACCGCTTTTCAGGACCTGGTTCGGCAACACGGTTTTTCGACAGTTCAGCGCTACATGCAGCGCCTGCAACAGGCCGCTACCGATTCGTTGACTCCCATCCTGGCCCGGCACGACGGCCAGACGTTTTCGGCCCAGGAGTCCCTGGACGATGGGTCCCGGATTTGTGTTGAAATTGCGGTTAAAAATCAGCAGGTTATGTTTGATTTTTCGGGTACGTCACCGGTTCATCCCCGCAACCTCAACGCGAATGTATCGATTCTCAACAGCGCGGTTTTGTACGTGCTGCGGCTTTGGTGCGGGCAGGACGTTCCGCTCAATGAAGGGCTGATGGCTGCGGTTTCGCTCCAGTTGCCGGTTGGTTTCCTGAATCCAACGTTCTCCCACGATCCGGCCGAATGCCCGGCGGTGGTGGGCGGCAATACCGAAGTCAGTCAGCGGCTGGTCGATGCCCTGCTGAAAGCCCTGGGCTTGGCGGCCTGTAGCCAGGGAACGATGAACAACTTTTTGTTTGGAAAACCGGCGGAATCGGCCAATCCGTTTGGGTATTACGAAACCATTGGTGGAGGAACGGGCGCCGGACCCGGTTTTGACGGGCGTTCGGCAGTGCATCAGCACATGACCAACACCAAACTGACCGACCCGGAAGAACTGGAACGGCGGTATCCGGTGCGGTTGCATCGGTTTGCCATTCGCCCCGGTTCGGGCGGGGCGGGGGCGTGGCGCGGGGGCGACGGCATTGTCCGGGAAATCGAATTTCTGGAACCGGTTCAGGCAACCTTGCTGAGTCAACACCGGGTTGAGTCTCCGTATGGCCTAGAGGGCGGGGAACCGGGCCAAACCGGTCAGCAAACGTTAATCGACAAAACCGGTGCGGAAACTAAAATGCCCGGCATTTTCACTCGGGCCATGCAGCCGGGTGAACGAATCCGGATTGAAACGCCGGGGGGGGGCGGTTTTGGGCGCAGCGCACCCCCGGAACCGGAGAAGAAGGATAAGGATTAAATTCTTGAAAATCAGTTTTATGGGTCTGGAAATGAAAGCAGAGAATCTCATCGATCTGAGCCATGTTATTGAAAACGGCATGATTACCTACAAAGGCTTGCCGGCCCCGGTGATCTGCGACTATCTGAGTCGGGAAGATTCCAGAACCAAATACGCTGAAGGGACTGAGTTTCAGATCGGTAAAATCGAGATGGTGTCGAATACCGGGACTTACATCGATTGTCCGTTTCATCGCTACGCGGATGGTAAAGACTTATCCGAAACGCTGCTCCACCACTTTGTCGATCTGGAAGGCGTGCGGATCGACGCCCGCAACACGCTCGAAATTGGAATCGAATACTTCCAGAATCAGCCCGTTGCCGGAAAGGCGGTTTTGGTTTTTACCGACTGGTCGCGGCACTGGCGGACGGATTTGTATTATGAGAATCACCCATTTCTGACCGAAGAAGCCGCTAACTTCCTGGTTGATAGTGGGGCCAGATTGGTCGGAATCGATAGCCACAACATCGACGACACCCGCACGAATGCCAGACCGGTGCATACGGTTTTGCTCAAAGAGGAAATTCTGATCGTTGAACATTTGTGTAACCTGGATCACCTGCCCGCGAGCGGTTTTTGGTTTAATGCCGTTCCGCCCAAGTTCAAAGGGGTCGGTACCTTTCCAGTCCGGGCCTACGCCAAAGTTTTAGGAGCCAATGGATTGATTTTCTCTTAAATTGCTTCCCTTGAACCGGTGATTCACATTTCACACGTCTTAACTCTTCATCCATCAAAACGCTATCCTTTCGTTCCGGACTTGGCAGTATTTTATTCTGGTCCGTTATTTCGGCGGCTTTCATTGGTCCCGGTTCGGTCACGGCCTGCACGATGGCCGGGGCCCAGTATGGTCTGAGTCTGCTCTGGGTTTTGACCTTCGCGACCCTGGGAACGGTGTGGTTGCAGGAAGCGGCTTCGCGCATCACGATTGCCACCGGCCGGGATTTGGGCCAGACCATTGCCCTGACCAACCGGCAACGTGGCAACAAAACCGTGCCGTTGCTGCTATTTCTGGCGGTTTTTTTGGGGTGTGCCGCCTACCAGGCCGGAAACATGCTCGGGGCGGTTTCCGGCCTGGTGCTGCTCACGGGTTGGTCGGCCAAGTGGTTGACGCTGGGGATTGGGCTGCTTTGTCTGGTGCTGCTGGCCATCGGTTCGACCCAGTGGATTGCTAACTTTCTGGGAATCATCGTCTTTGTGATGGGTGGCGCCTTTGCCTACGTGGCCTTCGGAGCGTCTCCACCCACGGTTGACGTCCTGAAAGCGCTGGTCATTCCGTCGTATCCGGCGGGTTCGCTGTTGCTCATCAACAGCCTGATCGGCACGACCATTGTGCCGTACAATTTATTTTTCGGTTCGGGCATCACGCAGGGCCAGACCCTGTCCGAAATGCGGCTGGGCCTCTGGATTGCCGTGCTGCTGGGCGGGCTAATTTCGGTTGTGTTACTGATCGCCGGTTTACTGGTTACGGGCGGTTTTTCGTTTGTCAACATGGCTCAGGTGCTAAGCAACCGGGTCGGGGCGTGGGGGGGTGTTCTGTTTGCCGTTGGTTTGTTTGCCGCCGGTTTTGCTTCTTCGCTAACGGCCCCGCTGGCGGCAGCCGTGACGGCCCGGAGCTTGCTGGGTTGGTCGGCCCATTCCTGGAAATACCGCCTTATCCTGGTTCTGGTGATTGCCGTTGGGCTGGCCTTCGGGTTATCGGATTACAACCCGGTGACCATTATTGTGGTGGTTCAGGCCCTCAATGGCGTGTTGCTGCCCGTCGTTGCGGTTTTTCTGTTTCTGGCCGTCAACGACCGAAATCTGATTCCGGAAGCGTTTCGCAACTCGGTCTGGCAGAACCTGGCGATGCTGCTGGTGGTGGCCGTTTCCCTGCTTTTTGGCGGCTGGAACGTGTGGCTGGCCCTTCAGAATTTGTTTATGTAAACGGTTTATACCCATTTGGGGTCTTTTATCACAAAACCGATTGATATTGGTTTCAAAGAAGTGTATATTCGATCAACAAACAAATGATGGTATGAAAACGGGAAAAAATGTACTGATCGCGGTAGTTTGTTTTCTTACACTGGGTGGCCTCAGCAGTTGCGCCACCAAAGTCTACCAACTCAATCCGGTTTCGGGTGATGTTGCGCAAATTGATGGTCGCCCGACAACCAAAGCGGAACAAGACGGAATTGTGGTAGTGGCTTCGTACGAGCGGCTGGATTTGCAATATGTAGCCCTGGATATTGAAGTGAAAAATAAATCCGATCGCCCGTTTGTGGTCAATCCGGCGGATTTTGAGTATACGGCGCTGGACAATGACCAACGGACGGTTTTCATCACCACCAGTTCACCCCAAAAACCGCTCATGTTTTCGGCGGCTGATCCGGTGCGCGAAGCCGATCGGACGGTTTATAATCAGGAGCGCGAGGTGAAGCGGATAAAAACCGCTAAAGTCATTAATACGGTTTTGTTGGTAGCCGCCGTCGCCAGCGACGTTGCTAGTTCGTCCAACCGCACCAACCAGCGTTCCGAGCGTTGGGTGCAAAACCGCATCACGCACGACAATATTTACACGGCCATTCAGGCCAAGCGCATCATCGACCACGGTTTGTTCGCCGACCGGATGCAGCGGTACGATTACGAAACCTACCGCTGGAAAGAGCTGTGTTTAAAGCCGACCACGCTGCAACCCGGCGAATCCGTTCGGGGACTGGTGTATCTGCCCATGAGCCGCGATGCCAAACACATGCTGGTCAATTACCCGGTTTCGGACCATGAATCCGTGATGATGACGTTCCGGCAGGAGTGGGTGAAAGAGAAAAAACGGAAGAAATCGAATACACAAACTCTTTGACCGACAAGGGGATACGGTTGACCGGTGTGGGAATTTCGGCGTTGAAATCACAGGTAGGTGAAACGTTATTTGGGAAATTTTGGGCAATGGAATGGGCAGAATTTGTGGAATTCAACGCGTATTTTTTAAGTCGCTGACAACCAGGATTGCGTAAATATTCTCCGGCTAAATCGAAAGAAGCTCGCCCGAAAGCTTTATTTTTAGCTTAAGAATTCTTCCCGAAAACAAGAACCAATGCAATTTTCCCACCTCCACTGCCATACGCAATACTCGCTGCTCGACGGGCAGGCTGAGATCAAGAAGCTGATTAAGAAGGCCAAAGCCGATAACATGCCCGCCGTCGCCATCACCGACCACGGCAACATGTTCGGGGTGTTTGAGTTTGTGGCCGAAGCCGCCAAACAGGGCATCAAACCGGTGGTTGGCTGCGAGTTTTACGTGGTGGAAGATCACACCAAAAAGCAGTTTACCAAAGAACAGAAGGACATTCGCTACCACCAGCTGCTGCTGGCGAAGAATCCGACGGGTTATAAAAACCTGATTAAACTCTGCTCGCTGGGTTACATGGAGGGGTTATACGGGAAATACCCCCGCATCACCAAAGAATTGATCGACCAGCACAAGGAAGGTCTGATTGCGTCCACCTGCTGCATTGGAGCGTCGGTGCCGAAAACGATTCTGAAAAAAGGCGAGGAAGCCGGGGAGAAAGAGTTTCAGTGGTGGCTCGACCGGTTTGGCGAAGATTATTACGTCGAATTACAGCGCCACGAGATTCCCGACCAGATCAAGGTCAACGAAGTGCTCGTGCGGCTTGCCCGCAAATACAACGTGAAGATCATCGCGTCCAACGACTCCCATTATGTGGATCGGGAAGACTGGGTCGCGCACGATATTTTGCTGTGCGTCAACACGAACGAAAAGCTGAGTACGCCTTCCGAGAAGGAATTCAACGATGAAGAGGGTTTTAAAAAGGGAACCCGGTTTGCGTTTTTCAGCGACCAGTTTTACTTCAAAAATACCCAGGAGATGTCGACGCTCTTCCGGGATTTGCCGGAAGCCATTGACAACACCAACGAGATTGTCGATAAGATAGAAACGCTGAAGCTGAAGCGGGATATTCTGCTGCCGAACTTCGTGATTCCCGACGGTTTTGCCTCCCAGGACGATTACCTTGAATTTCTGACGTTTGAAGGCGCTAAGCAACGCTACCGGGTGTTGACGCCGGAAGCCGACGAACGGCTGCGGTTTGAGCTGGGTGTCATTCGCCAGATGGGCTTTGCCGGTTACTTCCTGATCGTTTCCGACTTCATCAAGGCCGGGCGCGACCTGGGCGTAATGGTGGGTCCGGGCCGGGGTTCGGCGGCTGGATCGGCGGTGGCCTATTGCATCGGCATCACCAACATCGACCCCATCAAGTACAACCTGCTGTTCGAGCGGTTTTTGAACCCCGACCGGAAGTCCATGCCCGATATTGATACGGATTTTGACGATGAAGGCCGCCAGAAGGTGATCGATTACGTGGTGAAGAAATACGGCAAGCAGCAGGTGGCCCAGATTGTTACTTACGGTACGATGGCGGCCAAATCGGCCATCAAGGACGTGGCCCGCGTGATGGAATTGCCGCTGCCGGAGTCGAACGCACTGGCGAAACTCGTGCCCGATAAACCAACTTACAACATGACCCTCAAAAAGATTTTTGAGGATTCGATTGATACGTTGGGGCAGATGATCCAGCCGGAGGAAGTCGAGAATGTGAAGCGAATGCGGCAGATCGAATCCGGAAACGATTTGCAGGCGAAAGTGCTGAAACAGGCCCGGAAGCTGGAAGGGAACATCCGGAATACGGGGATTCACGCGGCCGGGATCATCATTGCGCCGGAAGACCTCTCGAACATCGTGCCGGTTTCGACTTCCAAAGAATCGGACCTGATCATTACGCAGTACGAAGGGAAAGTCATTGAGGACGCAGGCGTTATCAAGATGGACTTCCTGGGTCTGCGAAACCTGACCATCATCAAGGAATGCCTGCGGCTCATCCGGCAAAACCACGGCGGTTTTTTCATCAACGGCGTTGAAACCGACATCGATGACATTCCGCTGGACGATGAGGACACCTATAAACTCTTCCAGCGCGGGGAAACGAACGCCATCTTCCAGTTCGAATCCGACGGGATGAAAAAGTACATGAAGGACCTCAAGCCCGACCGCTTCGAGGACCTGATTGCCATGAACGCCCTGTACCGGCCCGGCCCGATTGCTTACATTCCGAACTTTATCAACCGGAAGCATGGTCGGGAAGAGGTTAAGTATGATTTGCCCGAAATGGAAGAGTATCTGGCTGATACATACGGCATTACGGTGTACCAGGAACAGTTGATGCTGCTTTCGCAGAAGCTGGGCAATTTTACCAAAGGCGACGCTGACGTGCTGCGGAAGGCGATGGGGAAAAAAGACCGCGCCACGCTCGATAAAATGAAAGGCAAGTTTATCGATGGTTGCGCAGCTAATAAGTTGACTATCAAAACCTGCGAGAAGGTCTGGACCGACTGGGAAGCCTTTGCGTCCTACGCCTTCAACAAATCCCACTCGACCTGTTATGCCTTTGTGGCCTACCAGACGGCTTTCCTGAAAACGCATTACAAGTCGGAATACATGGCGGCTGTTTTGACGAGCTGCTTGGGCAACATTGAGAAAATTACCTTCTTTATGGAGGAATGTAAAGCCATTGGTATTCCGGTATTGGGGCCGGATGTGAACGAGTCGGAGCGGTTTTTCGGGGTCAACCAGAAAGGCGAAATCCGGTTTGGATTGGGTGCCATCAAGGGAACCGGCGATGCCGCCGTTGAATCCATCATTGAGGAGCGCAAAAAGGGCGGGCCGTACAAGGACGTGTTCGATTTTGTGATTCGGATTAACCTGCGGACGGTCAACAAGAAAACGCTTGAATCGCTGGCCTACGCCGGAGCGTTCGACAACATCGACGATTTTCACCGGGCGCAGTATTTCGATATTCCTGTGGGGGAGAACGGCGCGTTCATTGAAAAACTGACCAAATACGCCAACAACTACCACGCCGAGAAATCGGCTTCCCAGCAATCGCTGTTCGGTGGCATCGGTGGGGAGCCTTCGTTGCCGCGCCCGAAAGCGCCGATTGTTCCGCTCTGGGGTGAAATTGAACGGCTGAAATTTGAGAAAGATGTCGTTGGGTTTTACATTTCCGGCCACCCCCTGGATGAATTCCGGATTGAACTGGAAAGTTTTTGTACCTGTACGCTTGACCGGTTATTTGACGAAGTGAATCAGGGCAAGGAAATTACCGTGGGGGGCATCGTGACGAGCAAACAGCTTCGGCAATCGAAAAATGGCAACCCATTCGTGATTTTCAAGCTGGAAGATTACAATGGAACCGTCGAAATGAGTTTGTTCGGGGAAGATTACGTGCGGATGGGCAATTACATTGAAGAAGGGCTGTTTCTGCACGTGAAAGGAAAACTGCAAAACCGCTGGAACTCCGATACCTTTGAATTTCGCCCGAATTTCATCCAGTTGCTGACCGACGTGCGGACGAAATACAGCAAGGAGCTCTGCGTTCAACTGGATCTGAACTTGATTAACAACGAGTTTGTGACCCGGATTACGGATTTGATCAAAGGCTATCCGGGTTCGTGCAACCTGGTCCTTAAGGTGACCGACCAGGAAGATGGGATGAATGTCAGTATGCTGTCGCGGCCTTTTAAAATTACGCCCGTCAACGAATTACTCAAAGCCCTGGATGCCATGGACGGGGTGGACTACCGATTGAATTAATAACCGAACTAATGTTAGCATCCATTCTGACCAGCAATCTGGAATCAATCAGGAAAATTGCAATTCGACACCGCGTGAGAAGACTGTATGCATTTGGCTCCGCCTGTACAGATCATTTTTCACCAGAAAGCGATATTGATTTGTTGCTCAGTTTCGACCAAAACAAGATTGCAATCGAAGATTACGCCGATAATTACTTTGAACTAGCTGAAGAACTGGAAACCTTGTTGGGTCGGCCGGTTGAACTGGTTGAAGAGGCAACGCTCCAAAATCCGTATTTTATATATTCCGTAAACCGCATCAAAATCCCGATTCTGGAATGAGTGGATAGGTGCGTAAATCCCTGATTGATATAGTAATATCGATCGAATCAATCGACAGCTACCTGGCAGATAATCGCTCGTTCAACGTATATTAGAACAACAAAATGCTGCGAAGGGCAGTCGAACGCGAACTGGAAATTATTGGTGAAGCAACCAACAGTGCCCTTCGCTTGGCACCAACATTAGCGATATCCAATGCCAGTCGGATTGTGGATACGCGTAACCGGATTATTCATGCTTATGATGCCGTCAATGATACCGTTGTGTGGTCAATTGTCATTAAGCATCTTCCTGTTTTGAATGCTGAAATTGTTCAATTACTCAATGATTGGAATGAGCATACGGTTTGAACTTTTTTTTCGTCCAAAACATTGTACGTACAGATGAGTTCAAATAGATAAAATCGAGATACTAGTCATGGCAAAAGCAATTGAAATAACCGACGCTAACTTTGCAGAAATAATCAATTCGGATATTCCTGTGTTAGTGGATTTTTGGGCCGAATGGTGTGGACCCTGTAAGATGATCGGACCCGTTGTGGAACAACTGGCCGGTGAATACGAAGGCAAAGCCGTTGTGGCGAAAATGGACGTGGACATGAACGCGCAGGTTCCGGCCCAGTTCGGCATCCGCAGCATTCCGACGCTGATGGTGTTTAAAAACGGTAAAATGGTTGATAAAGTGATTGGTGCAGTTCCCAAAGCCGTTCTGGAGCAAAAATTGGTCGCGCAGTTGTAAGAACGGTTTACTCAACAAATGCAGGAAAGCCGGGCTGAAAAGCCGGGCTTTTTTGTTTTTATTTGGCGGTGATGTGGCAGGAAGGTGCCTAGGAAACTTGTCCGGTTTTGTCTTTTAATCTATCTTTCCGTACAACCGGATCCCTCCCAACCGATGAAACACGTTTTCCTGCTGCTTTTGTTGTTTGCCACTCTTTCAGGAATCGCTCAATCCTTTTCGACCGACGAAATTGCCCGCTGGCAAAAACGGGCAAAAGCCATCACCATTACCCGTGACACCTGGGACATCCCGCACATTTACGGAAAAACCGATGCCGACGTGGTTTTTGGACTTTTATACACCCAATGCGAAGATGATTTTGCGCGCGTGGAAGAGAATTACATCGACGCCATCGGTCGACTGGCCGAAGTGGAGGGCGAAGAGGCTTTGTACCACGACATTCGCGCCCGGCTTTTCATGGACACCACGCAGGCCATTGCCCTGTACAAAAAATCCCCGGGCTGGATGCGGGAGCTGATGGATGCTTTTGCCGATGGCACGAACTACTTTCTCCATACGCATCCGAACGTTAAACCGCGCTTGCTGACCCGGTTTCAGCCCTGGATGCCCCTGATGTTCAGCGAAGGCAGCATTGGTGGCAACATCAGCGTAATTTCTAAGGATCGGATCAAGGCGTTCTATACGAATTCGAAATGGTCGGCCGAACGGTACGATTTTGAAAAACACGAGCGGGAGCCCACGGGCTCGAACGGTTTTGCCATTGCGCCCTCCAAAACCGCCGGCAAAAATGCCATGCTGCTGATTAATCCGCACACGTCCTTCTATTTTCGGTCGGAGGTGCACATGGTTAGCAGAAAAGGGCTGAATGCGTACGGAGCCGTTACCTGGGGGCAATTTTTTGTGTATCAGGGTTTTAACGAAAATTGCGGCTGGATGCACACGTCCGGCAATGCCGATTCGGTGGACGAATACCTGGAAACGGTGGAGAAACGGGATGGAACCTATTATTACAAACACGGCAACGCGTGGAAACCCGTGCAGGCTGAGACCCTCAAATTTCCATACAAAACCGCCAGCGGTGTTCAATACCGGGAATTTACGCTGTACCGCACGCACCACGGCCCCGTGGCGGGTCAGGTGGGCGAAAAGTGGATCACCATCAGCATGATGAATGACCCGGTAAACGCCCTGGCCCAGTCGTATCGGCGGACGAAAGCGAAGGATTACGAGAGCTATAAAAAGGTTATGAAGCTGAACGGGAATGCGACCAACAACACGGTTTACGCCGACCGGAAAGGCACCATTGCGTATTGGCACGGTAATTTCATCCCGAAGCGAAATCCAAAATTCGACTGGAACAATCCCGTGGACGGTAGTGACCTGGAGACCGACTGGAAAGGGTTACACAGCATTGACGAAATTGTGCAGGTGAAAAACCCCGCTCCGGGCTGGATTCAGAATTGCAACTCAACGCCGTTTACGGTTTCGGGGGCCGATAGTCCAGACCGAGCCCGGTTTCCCGCATACATGGCGCCCGACGGCGAGAATTATCGGGGCATCAATGCCGTTCGGACCCTGAGTAAAAAATCCGATTTTACGCTGGATACTTTGATTGCTGCCGCCAACGATCCGCATTTGCCCGGTTTTGACGATTTGATTCCGGCGCTGGTGAAAGCCTACGAAACCGTCGGCAACCCGGCGGAAGCGCAACGCCAGTCCGTTGCCGAAGCCATTGCAATTCTGCGATTGTGGGACAGAACCTACGGCGTGAATTCGGTGGCGACGACCCTGGCAGTGCATTGGGGCGAGAAAATTCAGCGCCTGGCCCGAACCCGGTTTTCGCCCGATCAGCCGTTTGATTTCCAGACGTTTACGGTTTTTGTCATCGAAAAAACAACCGCAGCGGAAAAAGTGGCGCTGCTGGCGGAAGTGATTGAAGAGTTAAACCGGGATTTCGGAACCTGGAAAACCGCCTGGGGCGAAATCAACCGGTTTCAGCGATTGACCGGCAAAATTCAGGAGACTTTCGATGATACCAAGCCGAGCTTTCCGGTGGCATTTACACCCTCCACCTGGGGATCGCTGGCGTCATTCGGGGCACGAACCTACCCCAATACCAAAAAACGGTACGGGTACGTGGGCAACAGCTTCGTGGCCGTGGTCGAGTTTGGTGACCGCGTCAAGGCGCGCACGGTGGTCAACGGCGGACACAGCAGCGATCCGGCTTCTCCGCATTTCAACGACCAGGCTGCGTTGTTCAGTGCCGGGAAATTTAAAGAAATCTGGTTTTACCCCGAAGAGGTCCAGCAACATGCCGCCAAAACCTATCAGCCTGGCCAATAAGGAGCAGGAACGCGACTGGGGCATTGCCCGATTACACAAAGTAATCCCATGAGAACGGATGAATCCTAAAAAACCGCCCGAAGCATTCATTCCGCATTCGCATCATCGCCCGCCAGAATGGAGCTGTAGACCAGTCGGATTTCACTGTACGAAACCGCATCACCCAGACCGGTTTTGGCTTCCGTCAGGGTTTTGGGCATATGTTTTTCTAAATAGGCCCGAATCGTCTTCGCTTTTTCGGCCGGCATCAACTCGTGAACGGCGATCTGGCCGGTGCTGACGAATTGGACCAGGTGTCCTTCCACCGTTGAAGCCGTAATGTTTCGCTCCTGCGCAATCTCGGCTACGGTTTTTCCCTCCCGAAACAGCGCTAAACTCAGGTTGGGTGAAGGCGTTTTTGGCGGTTTTTCCTTCGCAGCAGGCGTTGGCGCTGCCACTTTGGTTGGCGCTTGATCCTCCGAATGGGCTTGAATAATGGCCAGTACCTCATCGCCAATCATTTTGACTTTTGTTTTACCAAAACCCTTGACGGTCAGCAACTCTTCCGGTGTCAGTGGACGAATGCGGGTCAGTTCCAGAATGGTTTTTCGGGGCAGGATCATGTAGCCTTCGGTATCGTTTTCGCCCGCCAGATCGTCGCGCCATTTTTCCAGAGCTTTATACAAACCGGAAGGATTTTTTCCGCCGTTTTCGGCCGATTCGCCGGTTTTGCGGTTTTCTTTTTTCCGACTGAATTGGAATTCCAATTCGGCATGATTGCGGATTTTCAAGTACGACAGCGCTTCAAAACCGGTCAGGCCCGTTTCAAAGCACCGCAGTTTTACGAACAGCTCTTTGCCGAGTTCATCCGCGGTTTCGCGCACCGCATCCCTGACCTGCTTGTTATCCGTTTCCGTCGGGCAACTTTCCAGCGACGGAATCAACTCGCTGCCGATCAATTCTTTGTAGTAGGCGCTGGCCTTTTTGACCCGCTCCTGCAAACGCTGATTTTCTTCGGGCAGTAAACTTTCGGCAAAATAGGAGAGGAGCTGCTGCCGAAACCGCTGGTTAACTTCCTGGCCTTTTTCGCGAAAAACCGTGTGGATTTGCCTCAGAGTCGGTTCGAGTCCTTCGTCGAGACTGGCGGAATGTTCGCCCACCAGCCGCCGGTACTTGTTGAGCAGGTAGTCGATTCGGTCAAAGGAAAACAGATCCAGCACCAACGATTCCTGATTCTGCTGTTTTGAATGCCACAGTTCCTGCTCGTCGGGCGTTTGCTGTTGTACCTGTTCGTGAAATGCTTCAAGCAAAAGCTCGGTTTTGATGCTGTGGGACGGAATCGGTTCCCGCAAGACCAAACCATCCAGCGTTTTGCACCGGCTTAGGGCAACGTAAACCTGACCGTGGGCGAAAGCCGACGCGGCATCAATGATGGCTTTTTCGAACGTCAGCCCCTGGCTTTTGTGGATGGTAATGGCCCAGGCCAGTTTCAGGGGATACTGCACAAATTTGCCGATCGGTTCCTCCTTGATTTCGTTGGTTTGCGGGTCCAGCGAATAGCGAACGTTCACCCATTCCATCGGACTGACGGCCAGCGTGTCCAGGTCGTTGGGGCATTTAACATAAATTACATCGTCGTCAATGTCGGTGATTTGCCCGATTTTGCCGTTGTAAAACAGTTTATCGCGGGACAGATCGTTCTTGTTAAACATCACCTGTGCGCCCACTTTCAGCTCCAGACTGGCTTCCGTAGGATAAGCGTGTGCCGGAAACTCCCCTTCAATCGTGGCTTCGAACGTGTGCAGTCTGGCGCTCAGCGACTGAAGTTTCTGACTGTTGATTTGCAGGGCGGCCTGGTTGTGGGTTGATAAGGTAATGTACCCGTCTTCGTCGTCGGGCGCAAAATGAGGGATGTGCCGCTGGTTTAAGGTGTCCAGTTGGGCGCGCGTAATCCGTTTTTCCCGTACGCTGTTCAGGATCTCAATAAACCGCTGGTCGGCCTGTCGGTAAATATGGTCCAGCTCAATGGAAATGTACGTTGTTTTTTGGAGCGCCTGGCTACCGAAAAAATACCCGGTTTCGTACTGCGATCTCAGCAAGGCCCAGTCTTCATCCCGGATGATCGGCGGCAATTGCTGCATGTCCCCAATCAACAACAACTGCACTCCGCCGAAGGGCTCGGGGCGGTGGCGAAACCGGCGCAAAACCGCATCGATTCCGTCGAGCACGTCGGCGCGCACCATACTGATTTCGTCCACAATCAGAAGGTCGAGCGTCCGGAGCAGATTGATTTTCTCCCGGGTAAATTTCCGGGTTTCCCGGTTGAGGGCACCCGGCACCAGCGGCCCGAACGGCAGCTGAAACAGGGAGTGAATCGTAACCCCACCGGCATTGATGGCGGCTACACCCGTCGGCGCAACCACCGCCAGCCGCTTGGAAGATTGGTGTTTGACCTGATGAAGAAACGTTGTTTTACCCGTTCCGGCTTTTCCCGTCAGAAACACATTCCGGTTGGTATGCAGAATGAAGTCGTGAGCCAGTTGAAGCTTTTCGTTAACAAGGGTGGACATAGCAGAAACAATGAGTATACAAGAATCCGTAATTGGATACGGTTTTTTTGGCAATTCCGTTCGATTTGGAAAAACAAATCAAGATACGAAAAGAAACGGTCGTGAGCCAGATGAATCTGCAAGCGCATGAACCCGAACCGTTGCATAAAGCAATGCCGAAAAGTGTTTCCTTAATTTGTACGAACGATTACCCATCCGAATTTTGCCGACAATAGGACGTACGGCTGGTCTCTTCCGAGCCTGGTGAACGACTTGAGTTGCGCGTGTAAATCGGAGTGATTTAGCTATAAATCTGGATCGCCAGCAAGAAGAAAGTTTTCGGAATGAACCGTGCTTGCTGATCGAAAAAAGAATAAAAAGGATGTCACAAATGCTGGCAGCAGGAGTGAAGGAGGTTGCGGTTTTTGACCAATACCGGTTTTCCATTATCGAATGAATTAAAGACACCGGTTAATTGGTTGTCTTTTAAAATAAAAATAATTCAACACCACTGCGTGAGAACTCTACTGCCTTCGAATCATTAATAAAATAAATATAAATTTTGACTGCTTTACGCATATGCGGATAAACTCTGTTATCTTTACTCATCAGATGATATGATGACTACAGAAATTGTTCAAATCAAGCGCGAAAGTCTGGCGGATGTGGTGGTCAATAAACTGCAACAGCAAATTTTGTCGGGCCGTTATTCCATTGGGGCAAAGCTGCCTTCCGAGCCTGAACTGATGCAGCAATTGGGGGTCGGGCGCTCCACGATTCGGGAAGCCATTCGGATTCTGGCCAACAAAGGGCTGATTCGGGTTCAGCAGGGACTGGGGACCTTTGTGCAGGCTCAGCAGAACAGCGTTGAGCCGTTTCACCAAAGCCTTTCGCGGGCCGAGGGCGATGAAGTAAACGAAGTGCGGCAATTGCTGGAACTGAAAATTGCCGAAAAAGCCGCCCTCAACCGGACGCAGGAAGACATCGAGGTGATGACGGTTTTTCTGAAAAAACGCCACGAAGCTGCTCTGCGAAATAAGCCGGAAGCCTGCATTGAAGCCGACATTCAGTTTCACATCCGGCTGGCAATGGCGTCCAAAAATGAGGTGCTGGCGGATTTGTACAAAATTATTGCTGACAAAATGAAGAAATCCTTTATGGAGGTTTTCATTACGACCGAAACCTTGCTCAGCAAACAAAGTATGCACACTTCATTGCTGCAAAGTGTAGCCGACCGCGATCCTAAAAAAGCCTGGTACTGGGCGGCCAAGATCACGGGACAAATTCAGTAGCCCGTTGCCTGCCCCGTAATCGAACCCATTAAAAACCGGATATCACGTTATGGAATTAATCCGTTCAGCCTTGCGCAAACCCATTACTGTTCTGGTGCTGGTAGCGGGGCTATTTTACTTTGGAGTGGGTGCGGTCCGCACCATTAAGATCGATATTTTCCCGAATCTGGATTTGCCGGTTATTTACATTTCCCACCCCTTTGGCGGGTTCACGCCCAACCAGATGGAGTCTTTTTTCGGCAAGCAATATGTCAATCTCCTCTTGTATGTTTCGGGGGTGAAAAGCATCGAAACCCGAAATATTCAGGGTCTTACGCTCATCAAATTATCGTTTTACGAAGGGACGAACATGGCCCAGGCGGCTGCTGAAGTGTCGTCGTATACCAACCGGGCGCAGGCCATTTTTCCGCCCGGATCGCAGCCACCGTTCATTTTACGGTTTGATGCCTCGACGCTACCGGTCGGGCAATTGGTGTTGAGTAGCCCCATTCGAACGAATAACGAGTTGCAGGACATGGCCAACGTCTATGTACGGGCCGGTTTTAGTTCTATTCCCGGGCTGGTTGCCCCCGCGCCGTTTGGTGGAAACTCGCGGACGATTGTTATCAAAGCCGATCCCGCGCTGCTGCGTTCGCACAACCTCACACCCGATCAACTGGTGGCGGCTTTGCGGGTCAATAATCAGGCTACTCCGGCGGGAAATGTGCGGGTGGGGGATTTGAATTATTTTACCCCGGCCAATACGACGATTAAAAATGTCAAAGATTTTGAAAACATCCCGATTTATACCGGTTCGGTGCAGAATTTGTACCTGCGGGATGTTGCTAAAGTGGAAGATGGCGCCGACATTACGTCGGGCTACGTGTTGGTGAACGGCCGGCGGTCCGTGTATTTGCCGATCACCAAATCAGCCGATGCCTCGACCTGGGAAGTGGTTCAGAATCTGAAAAAAGAGTTGCCCCGGTTTCAGTCGTTACTACCCGAAGATGTTAAGTTGTCGTACGAATTTGACCAGTCGGTTTATGTCATCAATTCGGTCGAAAGTCTGATCACCGAAGGAGTCATTGGGGCGATTTTGACCGGTCTGATGGTCCTGCTTTTTCTGGGTGATCCACGCGGGGCCCTAATCGTAATTATCACCATCCCGATCTGTATCATTTCCGGCGTTTTATTTCTATCGTTATTCGGCCAGACCATCAACATTATGACGTTGAGCGGTCTGTCGCTGGCGATCGGTATTCTGGTGGATGAATCAACGGTTACGATTGAAAATATTCACCAGCATTTCGATATGGGCAAACCGAAAGCCCTCGCGATCTGGGACGCCTGTAAAGAAATCGCGTTTTCAAAACTTCTGATTTTATTCTGTATTCTGGCGGTTTTTGCCCCGGCTTTTACGATGAAGGGCATTCCGGGGGCGCTGTTTTTACCGCTCTCCCTGGCCATTGCCTTCTCCATGATTACGTCCTATATCATGGCGCAGACCCTGGTGCCGGTTTTGGCCAACTGGTTGATGAAAAGCCACGCCCACAAAGCCAGTGGCAAAGCGTCGAAACCCGAAATAGTAACTCATAAATCCGGAGAATTAAACGGAAACGGCGCAAGTTCCAACGGCAAATCAGTAAATGGGAAAACACCGGTAGTCAGCCACGCTGACCTGAACAACGACGGAAAGATCGGGGTATTCGAGCGGCTACGGATTGCGTTTATTCAGTTTATTGAGTGGACCATTCCGCATAAAAAGCTGATTACCCTCGGGTATTTCGTCGTGGCCATCGGCAGCACGGTTTTGTTCCTGACGATGATCGGCCGGGATGTACTGCCGCGGGTCAATGGCGGTCAGTTTCAGGTCAGACTGCGGGCTCCGGACGGAACCCGCCTGGAAAAAACCGAAACCACGATGGTAAAGGCTATTGACGTTTTGCACCAGTTGGTCGGGAAAGAAAACGTCGACATTACCTCGGCAATGGTGGGGATGCATGGCTCCCAATTTTCGACCAGCCCGATTTATCTGTTCATGGCGGGGCCGCACGAAGGGGTTCTCCAGGTGAGTTTAAAACACGGTTTTGATGCCGACCTGGATCAACTAAAAGATCAATACCGGAACAAAATGAAGGCGGCACTGCCGAACATAAAACTCTCGTTTGAACCGATTGAATTGACCGATAAGATTTTGAGTCAGGGTTCGCCGACGCCCGTTGAAGTAAAGGTAATTGGCAAGAATAAACCACAGAATGAGGAGTACGCCAACAAGGTCATTGCCAAATTAAAACAGATTCCGTATCTGCGCGATGTGCAGGTTGGTCAGGCGGTTAATTATCCGGCCATTTCCATTGAGATTGACCGGGTGCGGGCGGCCCAGTTGGGAACGGATGTATCGGCGATTTCACGTTCCTTGACGGCGTCAACGTCGTCGTCCCGGTTTACGGAAAAAAGCGTCTGGATTGATCCCAAAAGTGCCCAGATGTACAGCGTTCAGGTTCAGATTCCCGAAAACCAGATGAAGAACATCAGTGACCTTGGGGAAATTCCGGTGTTACCCAACAGCAACCGGCCGGTTTTGAGCGACGTGGCGACCATAAAAAAGGAAAGAACTTACGGCGAAAACGACAACATTGGCGCGGTGCCGGTTTTGTCGGTTACCGCCAACCTGAACGATATGGATCTGGGTACGGCTACCAATGACGTGAAAAAGGCCATTGCTGATCTGGGCGAACTGCCGCGCGGTTTGACCATCGAAACCCGGGGTCTTACGCAGGTGTTGACCGAAACGCTGGATAGCCTGCAAACCGGTTTGTTAACGGCCATTATCGTGATTTTCTTGATGCTGGCCGCTAATTTCCAGTCATTTAAAGTTTCCCTTGTGGTGCTCTGTACGGTTCCGGCGGTTTTGGCGGGATCGCTGGCGCTCCTGCTGCTGACGGGATCGACGCTGAATCTGCAATCGTACATGGGCATGATCATGTCGGTGGGGGTGTCCATTTCCAATGCGGTTTTGCTGGTGACCAACGCCGAACAACTGCGGATGAAAAACCACAACGCCCTGTTGGCGGCCAAGGAATCGGCTTCGTTGCGGTTGCGGCCCATTCTGATGACCAGCGTGGCGATGGTGGTCGGGATGTTACCGATGGCCCTGGGCTTCGGCGAGGGCGGATCGCAAACCGCCCCGCTCGGCCGCGCCGTGATTGGTGGGCTGATCGCTTCCACGTTTGCCGCTCTGCACATTTTGCCCCTTGTTTTTGCCTGGGTGCAGGGCAGTGCATCGGTACAGTCGGTTTCGTTAGACCCTGAGGATAAAGAAAGTAAACATTATATATCCGGCGTATATGAATCAGTTAATTAAGAATCCCTTACTACAGTCTGTTGGTATCGGTTTTTTGCTCGTTGCGGTGCTGAATAGTTGTCACTCTTCAGAGGGGAAAACCGAAACCGCTGCCGTTGCGGAAGAGCCCGAACCGACTGAAGTATTTGCGCTTCAAAAAGGAACGTTGTCGTCGAATTTGCAGATTCCCGGTGAACTGGTGGCCTTCCGCGATGTGGATATTTACGCCCGGGTGACCGGTTTTATCAAATCCATTCACGCCGACGTGGGCACGGAAGTGAAAGAAGGTCAGCTATTGGCATTGGCCGAAGCGCCCGAACTGAACGCCCAGCTGTCGGCCGCCGAATCGCGGCTGAAGTCGCAGGAAGCCCTCTACATTGCCAGCAAATCCAACTACGACCGGTACCTGGACGCGGCCAAAACACCCGGAACCGTGGCCCAGTCGATGATTGAGCAAACGCTGGCCAAGAAACAATCCGATTTTGCGCAACTGGAAGCGGCCAAAGCGGCCTACCGCGAAGTAGCCGACATGCGGAAATACCTCGAAATCCGGGCCCCGTTCAGCGGCATCATCAGTTTGCGGAATGTGAGCACCGGCGCCTACGTTGGCCCGTCGGGCAAAGGCTCGGAACTGCCGCTTTTTGTCCTGGCCGAGCAGAAACGCTTGCGGCTGGTGGTAGCCGTTCCGGAAGCGTACACCGGGTATGTGGATCAGAATGATGACGTCAGTTTTACGGTAAAAGCCTTTCCGGACAAAAAATTCAGTGGTAAAGTGAAACGGTTGGCCGGATCGCTGGACAAACGGCTGCGTTCCGAACGAACCGAAGTGGACGTAACGAACAGCGACCGGAAGCTGTTGCCGGGCATGATTGCCGAGGTGACCATTCCGCTGCCAACCAAAAATACGACGTTTGTAGTGCCCAAATCAGCCATCATCAATTCCTCAGTTGGCGTTTTTGTCGTGAAGGTGGTCAACCGGAAAGCGGAATGGGTACCCATTCAGAAAGGGCTGGAAGATGGCGACAAGGTCGAGGTATTTGGCGAGGTGAAAGAGGGCGATCAGATCATGACCACGGCAACGGAAGAAGTGCGTAATGGGTCGCCCGTTCGCGCCGTGAAACTGTCTTCGTAAAGTTGTACGCGCTGAGTGGAAGTGCCGATCTCAAACAGCCCAAATTACTTACCTTAAATTGCATTCAAAATAACCGCACAGGCTTCCCGGATTTGTTCGTCGGTGATAATCAAAGGCGGAGCAATCCGCATGGAGTTATCACAGAAAAGGAACCAGTCCGTGATGACCCCCCCGCCAATGGCCCGGTCAATGACCGGTTTCAGGACCTCAAACGAGTCGAACTCGGCCGCGAGCATCAAACCTTTTCCCCGCACCTCCCGGATGGCCGGGTGCACCAGCAATTGCCGGAATAACTGCCCTTTGGCTTCGGCTTGAGCCGCCAAGTTTTCATCCCGGATGACGCGCAGGGTGGCCAGGGAGGCCGCCGAGCAAACCGGGTGGCCGCCGAACGTGGTAATGTGGCCCAGAATCGGATTGGATTTAAACACGCCCATGATCTCGGGCGAACTGATGAATGCACCAATGGGCATTCCGCCCCCCATGCCTTTGGCACAAACCACCACATCCGGAACGATGCCAAAGTCTTCAAACGCCCAGAACGTTCCGGTACGGCCAAAACCGGTCTGAATTTCGTCGAACACCAGCAACGCGCCCACTTCCGTGCAACGCTGCCGAACCGCCTGAAGATAAGCGGTTTCCGGCACGCGAACGCCTGCTTCGCCCTGCACCACTTCCATAATCACGGCGGCCGTTTGGTTGGTGATCCGGTCCAAGTGCTGCCAGTCGCCGTGCTGAATGTGGCGGATGCCGGGCAGCAGCGGGCGAAAATTCCGCTTGAAATTCTCACTTCCCGACAGCGATAGGGCGCCCTGCGTCGCGCCGTGGTAGGCGTTAAAGCACGAAATAATTTCCGACCGGTTTGTATACCGCTTCGCCAGTTTCATGGTACCCTCAATAGCCTCGGTGCCCGAATTGGTGAAATAAACGTTCGTCAGAGGCTCCGGAAGGGTTTGCGCCAGCGCCTGCGCCAGTTCGACCTGCGGAGACTGCACAAATTCGCCGTACACCATCAGGTGCAGGTACTTGTCGAGCTGCTCCTGAATGGCGGCCAGCACCCGGGGATGCCGATGGCCGACGTTACTCACGCCGATGCCGGAAATCAGATCCAGGTACCGGCTTCCTCTGCCGTACAGGTAAACGCCTTCGGCGCGATCAATTTCAAGAGCCAGCGGGAAGTCGGAAGTTTGGGCAACGTGCTGGAAAAAAAGCTGCCGATGCGTCAGGAGTGGGTTGGTAGTCAAGCGAAATAGTTATTAGCCGGTACAAAAATACACAGATTAAACAGTTGGGCGAAATCGGTTTGTTTATTACCTTTCGTAATTGGACAATTTTGCCTGCCTATGAAGCTATTTTACCTGCTTATTTTTCTGGGAATGTTGATGGTTTCAGGGGCGAAGGCGCAGGATGTCTACTATGAACCCGGTCAATCCCACATTCCCGGAACCTACGATTTTGTGCTGAAGAATGGCACTAGCATTCGCGGACAGTTTGTTCGGCGGGACAGCGCGTCGTATCTGATTCGAACCAAGAAAGAGGGCGACCGGTTGTTGCCGGCGAACGATATTGTCCGGGCCGATCTGGTCGGCGGCACCCTGGGGAGTGGCCCCGACTATCCGAACGGTTTTCCGTTCCGGCTGTTTTTTATGCCGACCGCTTATTCCGCCGAAAAAAAGAGCCTGTACTTCCAAAGCAGTTATGTGTTGTTTAGCCGCCTGGATGTTGGGTTAACCAAGCACTGGAGCGTGGGCACCACGTTTCAGACCCTGAGTCCGCAGAATTTTCACACGTTCTCCACCAAAGTCGGCACCCGGATAACGCCCCGCAGCCAGATTGCGCTGAACATTCAGTACATCGGTATCCGGCTGAACGAACGTCTGTTAACACGAATCGGTTTGGCGCAGGGACTGGTAACGGTCGGCAATGCGGAGCGCAACATCACCGTTGGCGCGGGCGTCACGTTTTCGCACCAGGGTCTCGCGTCGTCGGGTGTCGTAACCATCGGGTACGTTCAGAAACTCACACCGGATTTGACGTTCATCAGCCAGAATAACATCCTGATCGGGGAAGCCATTGAACCGCAGTATACGTACCTGACCGGTTTAACGTCTGCGGGTTTGCGGTTTAACCGGCGTCGGCATGCGTTTGATACGGCGCTTTTAATGCCGATTTACAGCAACAACGGTTTGATCCGTCCCAGCCCACTGCCGTATCTGAGCTATATGGTCCGGATTGGAAAGTGAAAAGGCCGACCCGATCGGTGAGCCAAAGGACAAAAGAGAATATTCAAACTTTTGTGTCCAGGCTCACCGATTGTGCCTATTCTTCAAAAAAGCAAACCGTACCGCCAACCCAGTCATAGTCTTTGTTGAAATTGACGCCGATCATTGCCCCGCGGCTCAGGCGCGCCAGATTCGTTAATAATGTGGGACGCGGATCTTTTTCGTGCCAGATATATAACATCCGGATTTCGCACTTTACCAGCCCGTCCGGCGACTGGATGACGGGTTCGTAGTTAACTTTCCGTTGCAGCAGGTAATTCTGTTTATCCGGAATCGCGTCCAGATCTTCCTTCGTGATGCTCAGTTTGACCCCGCTACCGGCAAATGAAAAGAGCGGTTTCAAAACGTAGTTTTCCAGATCGTCCGGGTATCTTTCGAGCGTATTGAGGTAATAGCTTTCCGGCACGTACGGGCTGTTGAGCAGCGGCAAGGTGTGCTTGCTGATGCGAAAAAACCAGTTCGGGTGCCCAATCCATTCCACATCCACATCGTCGGTTAGCGAAAAGGCGGTTTTTAACTCCGGGTACTGGTCCAGCTCATCGAAGATCAGCCGGTTGTAAATGCGTTTGATGGGGTACCGCTGACCGTTTTTCTCGTAAAAAAGCTGACGGCCTTCTTTCTGAATTCTGGTCAGGCAAACGGCCTCGATGCCCAGCATGTCGTGCGTGATCGCAAAATCAAGCCGGGTTTTCTGCTTTTCCGGATAGATTTCCAGCAGGATCACCTGCTCCGGTTGCTCGGTCCCCACAATGAGCCGGCGCAGGTGCTGGCGGTAGGTTTCGTCCGAATCAACGTTAAACAGGTGGCTAAAACCGTCCGGAATCGGAAAATGCCGGCGGAAATTGGCCGAGAGATACGACTGAAATCCGAATATGGACGGAAAACCCTGTAATTCAATTAATTGGGGAAGCAAATTGCCGGTTTCATCTTTGCAGATCGCAAAGTCAATTGCCAGAAAAGACGCGTGATCATTTTCATTGGGAACCCGCTGGTGGGGCGGAATGGCCGCTTCCGAGAGCTCTTTAAAGTTATCCAGCGTCAAGGTGTCGATGATTGATTCGCAGGCGTCTACCAGGCGGTTTTTCAACGTTCTCGGAACAAAAACCGGGGTTTCGGCCACCCGAAAATCCAGTTTACCGGGATAATCGCGTTGAATTTGATCCAAAAAAGCCCGGTATTTTTCCGGGCTGAATGCCTGATTGTAGGCCTGACGAACAGATTCAATCATAGGAAGGGGCGGCACACGGTTTTGAAAAACCGTGTGCCGGTTAAAGTTTTACCACACTGGTTTGACCTAGAAAACCGGGTATCAGGACCGATTCGGTAAGCCTGATTTTCTGCGGGTCCTGAAGCGAAGCCACCATTTCGTTGTATTTCGCTTCCCCGTGATTGTCGATAATTTGCTGTTTTTTCTCGTCTTTCATAAAATACCGCAGCATTCCTTCGCCATCGGCTTCCGGGTGAAACTGCGTTCCGAAAACCTCGTCCGTAAACCGGACGGCCATGATCGCCCGCTCGTACTGAACGTGGGGCCGGATTTTTTCAAGACACAACACCCTGGCATCCAGCTCCCTGATCCGCTTCCAGTTGGGCTTGGTCAGTTGGTAATCCCGCGAATCGACCGCAAAAAAGGGATCGGGCAGATCCTGAAACAACGGATCCGTCTGGCCCGAGTCGGTTTTGTGCATCGGAAAAATGCCGAACGAGGGTGAATTGCGTTTGCTAACGGTGCCAATGCCTAAATGCCGTGAAACCAGTTGAAACGAATGACAGATCAGAAATAAATATTTTTTTTGCTCCTGGGCGCGGTTAAACGCAAAAATCTGGTCAATTAGCCGAAAATAGGGCGCTTCCCAGGGTTCGTCGCTGGGCAGCGGACTGCCCGGGCCACCGCTTGAAATATAGATGTCGTAATCCAGACCGGGTACCTCATTTTTGCCGCGCACGTCAAAAACCGTATGCGTCAATTCCAGATTTTCTTTTTCGCCGATATTCCGGATCAGTTGCAGAATACAGCGCATCCCTTCGTTCGGAACGTTGTTGTACAAGTCCAGAACGGCCACTTTCATTGATTCCATTGGGTAAGTTCAAAGCTACAGTTGATGCAATGGACGACAGCTCGTCTACTGGATAACTACGTCAGACCGTGAGAAGTTTCCTCCACAATGTAATCGACAACCCGTTTTAAATCATTCGTTTGGCGAAAAACCGCCAGTTGCCGGTCGGCGCCGGTGCCCATTTCCAGGATGGTTTTTACGTACTCGATTTCCTTGCGGCTCCCCAGTTCGTCCACCACATCGTCGATGAATTCAAGCAATTCCTGCGCCAGGGTGTGGTAGGGAACTTCCTCCTGTTTGCCAAAGTCGATCAGCTTGCCTTCGATGCCGTAGCGGGCCGCCCGCCATTTGTTTTCGTTGATCAGGATTTTCCGGTAGGGCCGAAAATTCAGGTTCTGGCTGTGCAGTTTGTGGATTTTGGCCACCAGCGCCTGCATCACGGCCGCCAGGCAGATGGTTTCGTCCACCCGCATCGGAACGTCGCAGATCCGGAACTCGATGGTGTTGAAAAACGGGTGCAGCCGGATGTCCCACCAGATTTTTTTGCCGTTGTCGATGCAGTTGGTTTTGACCAGCAGGTTGATGTAATCGTCGTATTCGGCCGCCGACGCAAAATAATCCGGAATACCGGTTCTTGGAAACTTGTCGAACACTTTCGAGCGGTACGATTTAAAACCGGTGTTGCGACCGCACCAGAACGGCGAGTTGGTCGAAAGGGCGTAAACGTGGGGCAGAAAATACCGCACGGCGTTCATGATGTGCAGTCCGTCGTTGCGGTTTTCGATACCGACATGAACGTGGAGCCCGAAAATCAGGTTCGAGCGGGCTACGTCGCGCATCTCATCAATGAGTTTGTCGTAGCGTTCGTTATCGGTGATGAGCTGATCCTGCCAGTCGGAAATGGGGTGGGTTCCGGCGGCCGCGATTTTCAGGTTCTGGTTATTGGCCAGATCCAGAACCATCTTGCGCAGGTACGTTACCTCCTCACGGGCCTCGTGGATGTTGGTGCAAATGTTGGTGCCTACTTCCACCACCGCCTGATGCATCTCGGCTTTAACGCGCTCCTGGAGCTGAATCTGACCGCCCTCCACAATTTTCGACATGTGCGAGCGCAGTTCCCGGGTGACGGGATCGATGGTCTGGAATTCTTCTTCGATTCCTAATGTGAAAACTGGCATGAAACAGGATAGGGGTGAATGAGATTCGGTTATTTGGATTTTTTGTCCTTTTTGGCACTTTTTTTCGGCGCTTCCACCGCTGTGGCTGCTTCACTATCGGCTTTCTTCTTCGGCTTTTCGGCCACTTTTTGGTCTTTCTTTGCCGCCGGTTTTTCTACGATTTCCCCGCGCGTTAGTTCCGGCACAAAAAATCGCCCGTGCGACGAACTCTGGACGTAGGAGCCCCAGGTCAGGTTGTCTTCACCTGGTTTTTGCGCTTTCGCCCGGTTGATGGCCATGGTAGCGGCTGCTTCCACCACCCAGTCAAAATTTTCCTGGCCCACCGAATAAATGTCGGCATCCGGCGCGGGGTTGCAGAAATCAATGGCGTACGGAATGCCGTCGCGCACCGCAAATTCCACGGTATTAAAGTCGTAACCGAGCGCTCGGTTGAGGGCAATGACGTAATTTTTGACTGTGGTCATCAATTTTTTGTAGGCATCACCGGCGGTTTTCGGTTCGGCCGCGTAGCGCAGGTGGTGCGGGTTGCGGGGTTCGTAGGGCATGATCCGGACGTCGGTGCCGCCGATGCAGTAGCACCGAAAATAATCATCGAAAACAATTTCTTCCTGCAACATCATCACCAACTGACCGGTTTCGGCCAGCTTCTCCCACAAGTCGTCGGAATTATAGACTTTATAAACACTTTTCCAGCCGCCCCCCGAATGCGGTTTCATGTACGCCGGAAAACCGATGTATTTGAAAATCAGCTCCCAATCCATCATTTTTAGATTCCGGAACGAATTTTCATTCGTATCGTCGGGCCGTTCTTTCGAGGGCAGCAAAACCGTATTCGGCACCGGCACGTTGAGCTTGGTTGCCAGACAGTTGTTGAAAAACTTCTCGTCGGCGCTCCACCAGAACGGGTTGTTGATAACGGCCGCACCGGTCAGTGCTGCATTTTTGAGGTACGCCCGGTAGAAAGGAACATCCTGCGAAATCCGGTCGATAATGACCGCATATTCGGTGGCTTCGCCCTGAACGACTTTATCGATCGTCACGAATTCGGCCACAATGTCTTTTTCTTTTTTACTGTTGATACGGTCCACAAAAGCTTGCGGAAACGAGTTTTCCTGTCCGAAAAGAATGCCAATTTTCTTCATAAAGATCACACTGGATTAACGGCTGCGGTATTGATTTAATAATGAGTGGATAAAGCTATTTCGACCAAAATTGTTTAATTGGGATACGGTTTTCGGTTTACGGTTCTCAGTTTACGGTTTTCAGTTTACGGTTTTCAGGATTGAATGCCTCAGGATCGGCTTGAAACTATCCCTAGGAGGGCATCCAGCGAAAACCGTGAACCGAAAACCGTGAACCAAAAACCGAATACCGTAAACCGTATCCCGTCAAACCGTCGACAAATAATGCGGAAACATTTCCCGCCAGACGGGCCAGTCATGTTCCCCCCAGGGCCGGACATCGAGCCAGTGGTGAATGCCTTTGTGGTTCAGGATGTCCGACATCCGGTAATTTTCCGGTTTGCAGAAATCGTGTTCCGAGGTGCCCAGAATGATTTTCATCTGGTAAAACTGGTCGTTGTGGGCGTTCGGGATGTAATCGGGCGGATTGTTAAAATAGACATTCTCGTCGTAGTACCCGTTCATGAACGATTTGATGTCGAATTTGGCGCCCATCGACCAGAGGTGGGCCACGCGCTCGGGGTGCCGGAAGGCGAAATTCAAAGCCTGAAAACCGCCAAAACTGCAACCACCCACCGCAATTTTATCAACGTGACACTCCTGCTGAATCCAGGGAATCAGCTCCTCATTTACCATCCGGTCATACCACATGTGGTTTTGGATTCGGACGGAAGGGTGCAGGTGTTTGGCATACCAGCTGTCGCGGTCGATGCTGTCGATGCAATACAATTTAATTTTCCGATTCTCAATAAACCAGCGGGCGGACTCGATCAGTTTAAAATCTTTGGCTTCGTAATACCGGCCCATGGTGGTCGGAAAAAGCAGCACCGGATAGCCCCAGTTGCCGTAAACCAGCATTTCAATATCGCGTCCCAGGTGGTGCGAATACCACTTTCTGTAGTCTTCCTGCAAAATATTGTTCGGTTTGTTTGATGATGATTCAGGAGGAAAGATAACCATATTTACTAATTTCCAAGAAAACAGTTTGTAATTTTGGTTCTGCGATTCCATTAAATTTGGACTGCCTTTTCAAAATGAATGGAACGAGGTTTGTTTGTAACTATTTACTGATGAGTATCTTGAGTATGATTTCTGCCGCTGCCGAAGGGGTTGTCAGCCGAATCGATACGGGTTTGGTGTCGGTGTATCTGAATCGGACGGTTCAGTTGGAAATTGTGTTGCCAAAAAACTACGAAACTGCCCGCCAGCCGCTGCCGGTTTTGTATCTGAACGACGGTCAGGATCTGGAACGGTTGCGGATGGTGCAGCGTCTGGACTCGTTGTACGCCCGGCAGGCCATCCGGCCGTTTGTGCTGGTGGCCATTCACGCGGGTGACCGGATTCAGGAATATGGCGTTGCCGCGCAGGCCGATTACCTGCACCGGGGCGCCAAAGCCGGTTTGTACACTGATTTTGTGGTGCACGAACTGCTGCCCTACGTCCAGAAGCATTACCGGGTGACCAGCGATCCGGAGCAGGCGGTTTTTGCCGGTTTTTCGCTGGGCGGTCTGTCGGCTTTTGATCTGGTCTGGAACCACCCGGCGTTGTTCCGGAAAGCGGGCGTTTTCTCCGGTTCATTCTGGTGGCGGCAAAGGGGACTTAATGACGGCTACTCGGACGCCGACCGGATCATGCACGCCCAGGTCCGAAAAACCGGGCCACCGAAAAAAGCGCAGTTCTGGTTGCAAACCGGCACGCTCGACGAAACCGACGACCGCGACCACGATGGGGTGATCGATTCCATCGACGATACGCTTGATCTGGTGGCGGAACTGGAGCGCAAAGGCTTTCGCTGGGGCCGGGAGGTTCAGTACGTCGAAGTGCCGGGTGGCCGGCACGAGCCCGAAACCTGGGGCGAAATCATGCCGCAGTTTCTGACCTGGGCGTTTCACTGAACCCGGCGTCCGCCAACTCCTGATGATGACCTATACCTTTTGAACCCATGAAAACCCTCTTTTCAACCCTGATTCTGGCGGTTTTGATCGCCTGTCAATTTTCCGAACCGGTGGCAAAAACCGCTGATCGTAAACTAGTCTGGTCCGACGAGTTTGACAAACCCGGTTTGCCCGATCCGGCCCGGTGGAACTATGAGGTGGGCGGCAGCGGTTTTGGCAACAATGAGTTGCAGTTCTACCGGAGTTCCCGCCCGGAAAACGCCCGGGTGGAAAACGGCTTTCTGATTCTTGAAGCCCGGAAAGAGAAGCACGAAAACCGGGATTACACCTCGGCCAAATTAGTCACAAAAGGCACGGGCGAGTGGCAGTACGGCCGAATCGACGTCCGGGCCAAATTGCCGAAAGGGCGCGGTACGTGGCCGGCCATCTGGATGCTGAGCACCAAAACGCCCCTAAAATGGCCCCTCGACGGTGAGATCGACATCATGGAGCATGTCGGTTTCAACGAAGACCAGATTCACGGCACCATTCACACGGAAGCCTACAACCATACCAAAAACACCCATAAAACCGGCATCAAAAAACTCCCGGGGGCCACGCAGGATTTCCACATTTATTCCATCGACTGGACGGCCGACAAAATTGACTTCCTGATTGATAACGAAAAATACTTTACGATCACCAAACAGGAAACCGGCAGCAGTTACGAGCAATGGCCGCTCGACCAGCCTTTTTACCTGATTCTGAACGTGGCCGTTGGTGGCGACTGGGGTGGACAAAAAGGCGTCGATGAGTCGATCTGGCCGCAACGCATGGCGATTGATTACGTGCGGGTATATCAATAAACCGGCGGGCGTTGATGGTTTCGCCTACGCCATTGCCAGAAACCCGCAAGGAGTACCAGCGTCACGAGCCCACCACCGACCAGCCACCAGTGCGAAAGGCCAAAAACGGGAAGCGGTTCAGTATTGCCGACCAGAATCATCCCCGCCCAGCGGTAAGGCAACTGATCGGTGCGGGAAGCCGTTTGCAGCCAGTCGCGTTTGGCTTTCTGGAGCGCCAGATCTTTCGGAAGCCCTTCGCTTAAATGCCGGTAAAACCGCTCCGTTAGCTGGTAAGTGGCCTGATCTTCAACGCTCCAGAGGGTGGTCAAAACGCTGGGAATACCGAGCGACGCAAAACCGCGGGCCAGACTAAAAATGCCCTCGCCCTGTTGATTGATGCCAATGTTGGTTTTGCAGGCCGACAAGGCAATGAGCTGGGTTTGGTACGGATGGTCATCGGTCAGCTCCGAAAGTCGCAGGGTCGAATCGGCAAAATAGAGGAGGGGCTCCCGGCCAATGCTGTCGGCGTCGGCGTGGGTAAACAACTGCACGACCTGGAAGTTCGGCGCCAGGGTCCGGAAAGCCCGGCGGGTGGCGAATTGGTTGGTCAGGACGGTTGGTCGGCTGAATAAATTACTGATGTTTGCCAGCACCTGATTGGAACCCGGCAGCGTTGCCTGCTGAAGCTGGGCGTTGAACCTGACGGGCGCCATGCCCAGAAATTCGGCGCTGCTCGGGGTGGAAACCGCTGGTTCTTTCAGCAAAACCGTAGCCGAATAGCCGTAGCTAAAAGCGTGACGATAAAGAAGAAAATCGGGCTGGTCGGCGGACTGGCTGAGGGTTTCAAATGGGATGAAGTGAAAATCCGGGGAAACAACCACGCGCTCGGTTGAAAGATGAATCGGTTTGATCAACTGATTGTAAACCCGGTTGCTGAGCCTGACGAATTGCCCGAAATGGCGGTTTTGCTGACTGGTGGCACAAAGCGGCAGAAACGCCTGGACGGTTTTTTGATACGCGTCGATCGGCTGACGCAGCAGCCTGGTTTCGGTGGGCGCAACGGAAAGAATATAGAGTGCACGATCGCCCACAAAATACGCCACCAGCGTGGATTTCCGGTCGGTGAGCCAGCGCTGAACCCGGTCCAGGGATGGAACGGCATTGTCGTATTTGTACCGGTAATAAGCTGGATTTTCCTGCTCCGTTTGTTTAAGGAAGGCGTCCAGTTTTTCCTGCTCGGTCAGCAGGGCCGTTTTGGTTGAATCGTACGGTCGATTACCGGGTTTCAGTTCGGCCAGAGCTGTTTGTAATTCGCTGATCGTCTGGCGCATGGTCTGTTCCTGCTGCGCTCTTTGGGGGGGCAACTGCTGACGCGCACCGAGTTCATTGAGTTTGTCGCTGAGTAAAACCGCCCGACTTTTCTCGAAAAAATGGAACGCCAGCTCGCTGTTGTTCGACAGGTAAGCCGCTTCAATGGCGCGCTCGTACATGCTGTGCGTATTTTGCCGCCAGTAGAGTTTGGATTGCTGACCGGACTGCTCAAACCGCATGACGTCGATGACCTGATCGGCCAGCTGGAAACTTTTCAGCGCCTGCCGGAGCTGGTTTTTGTTGGGCTGGGTGCGGCTTTTGGCGTAATCAAGCCAGGTATACGCTTTATTTTGGATGACGCTTAGCAGGTACTCTTTGTACGGAATCAGCCGAATGGCCTCGGTGAGGGTTGACGGTTTTTGCCGGTCGTTAAAATGCAGACTGTCCAGCGCAACCCGAAAGTAGGTTAAAGCGGTTGGGTAGTGCTGCTTGCGCCAGTAAATCTCCCCGATGTTGCTTAGAATCCGGACCCGGCCAAATTGATCATTGCCGATGAGGTGCAGCGCCTTCTGGTAAAACGTAAGCGCCTTGTCGTACTGTTTCAGGTAATTGTCGTACAAAAAACCGATGTTGGAGGTCACCTCCGACTGGCCCAGCGGATTTTCAATTTGAGTATGGACGTCGTAGGCTTTTTCGTACGCCTTCCGGGCTTCTTCAATGCGGTTCAAACGGCCCAAAACGCTGGCTAGAGCGGAATACGCATTGGCTAATTCAATCGACGGCGCCGGTTGATCGCCGAAAACCCGGATGATCTGCCGGACGACGAGGAAGGCTTGCTGGTAATCGCCCAGTTCTTTCAAACTGTTGGCTTTTTCGGTCAAATTGGCCGCAACCAGGTTAGAATCGCCAATCCGTTCGGCAAAGGAGACACCTAATTCAGCCTGGTGAATTGCTTTCTGGTAATCTGATTCCTTAAAAAACAAATTCGCCAGTTCCCAATAGGCCGTAGCCACCTGTTTATACCGGTCCGGAAAGCGACTGCCCAGCTGTACGTACTTCTGAAGGATCAGGCGGGCCGTCCGTTCATCCTGAATATTTCGGTACATTTCACCCAGGTTAAACATACTTTTTGCCAGTCCCAAAGGACTGGTATCGGCCCGCCGTCGGGAGTTGACCGAAATCGCTTTCCGGGTGTACGCAATGGCTTTTACGTACTCTTTTCGGCCGTTGGCCAGGACCCCCAACCGGTGCCAGATTTTTGCGTACGTGGAGTCCCGGTTTTGGCCGCAGCGCTCACAGGTTCGGGCAAGCTGCCAGAAACCGCCGGCTTGCTGCTCCTTTGGCAAGGTCATCAGGCTCTCGAACTGAGAACGAATGATTTCGGGAGACGGGCACTGGGCATTGACGAAATGCGGAATGAATAAAACCGCAAGGATGATTGCCCAAACCACGCAAAGCCGCCACCCTTGCCAACGAAACGATTGGCAAAACCGGGTAACGACTTTGCAGGATGACCGGGTTATTCTCATCATTTACTGAATCATTTTCGGAGAATGTATAAGCTTTGATCGATTTTATCCTTTAAGCCCGGGTCAGCCACCAAACCGTTCGCGGCCGTTCCGCCTAAATCCTGAATCAGTTTACCACGGACATTGGTGCGCCAGGTTTGACCCAGCTTGCTGACCAACCGACCGGTGACGACCGGCGTGGCAAACGATGATCCGGTTTTGGGTTTTGCCCCGGTGGGATAGGTGATATCTTGCACCTCGCAAAAACTAAGTAGGGCCGGGGGATTCCCATTATTGAACACCCCCAGGCTGACGTACTGATCCGAATAATTCTGATCCTTGCAGGTCTCAAAGTCTTTATAGATTCGATTTTTTGGTGAACCCATTTCCGTTGGATGCACCGTCGTAACCGTCACGACATTGGTGTGGGTTTTGCTGTAATTGGCGGGCCAGAATGGATTTACCTTCAAATCGCGGTAGTTGTACGGAATGATGCCTAAAAACTTTTTTTCAAGCTTTGGGACTTCATTGCCGGCGGCCGCAACAAAAGTGATCTGATTGGCTTTCAGTTCGTTGAGGAAATAGCCCAGCAAGGCGCTGGGTTGAAGTCCGTAAAAGCCCCAGCTTGCATTTACGATTCGCGCCCGTTTCTGTTCGGCGTAGGAAAGTGCGCAGAGGTTGTTGAAGAGCAGCCCTTTCCCTTCTTTATCGTACGTTTTAAGAAACATAAACCGGACGTTCCGGCGGGCCCATTCGTTGCTCAGCAATTGCTCATGAACCAGCGAGGTAACAAGCGTTCCGTGGCCGTTGCTGTCGTAGGGAATTCTGGAATTGTTGACAAAATCCCAGCCAACCCGGTCGTCGGTCAACCCGTTTCGATCCGTATCTCCGCTGGCTCCCGCGTTCGGATTAATCCACATGTACGGTTTAATGGCTGGATAAAGCTCCGGTTGAATCCCGGTATCGGTAATGGCAATAATGAATGATCCGTCGGCGGGTCGGGTGGGTAAACTAAAGTTGAGGAAGGGCGGTTTGTGGGTGTCACGACTGGCATCGTACGGCAAGGAAAGGACGTAGTTGGGAGAGCCGTCGCCAATCAGTTGCGGCCAATCCAGCGTATTATTGGCCCTGTTGAATTTTATATCGTCGAACGGTGGTCGGCCTTCCACGTGGTCATTCGGGCGAGTGTTGGAAGCCATTTCTTTGCCATTGATGTTCAGGTTGCTGATGTCTTTTCCTTCCAGCAGGACGAGCGAGCTATCGCACGGACACCAGCTTTTTACCCGAATGGTGTCTTTTCCTGCAACTTTCAGCACCTGGTTGGCCTTCCGAATCATGGCGAGTTGGGTCGCTACCGGCATGGGACGAACCCCCGCACCGGAAGAATCCGAGCGAAACAGGATGATGTTCTGGTCGGGATTAAAATCAGCCTGTGGATAATTGCCTAACCAGGCTTTAGAAGTGCAGGAAAGGAAGGAGGAAGTCGCCAAACCGAGGCAGAGCAAAGCATGGGTGATGCGCATAATTGATACGTGGTTAGTAAGTTGATTCCAATCGATTCACTAACTGTTCCGCTTCCGCCTTTCCGTCTAAATTGTGCTGAATAACAGTCAGTAACAATTTTTTCGCCCGGTTTTTATCCATCGGTTGGCCGCGCTTCAAACGAGCGAGCGCTTCCAGGTAAAAACCGGGATTGGCGTAGAGATCCGTTTGCCGACCCAATTGGTGAAAATGATTGATTGCTTGGTCGTAATTTTGTAAACGGAGGGATACAAGACCGGCAAATTTTAGCGCTTCCGGGTGCGCGGGAGTCCACTGGAGGATTGCTTCAAAAACCGCTTCAGCTTTTTTGAACGCGCCGTGATTAAAATAGGAGGCCCCAATTTTCAGGCTGTCGGTTTGGCCATCCAAGTTGATCGGAAGCTGGCTGACCTGTTCGGTTACATACTGGTCGGCCAGGTCGCCGACCGTGGTCGGTTTTTCCCAGATTCGCACATACAAACTCAGCCCGATGATCACCGCCAGGCTGGCGGCAAGGGCAACCACTCGCCAGGCTGGCGTTCGACGGACGGGCAACGGTTTTATCCGGCGTTGCGCTTCAGCCCGGGCGACCTGGCGGGCCAGCAGGTAGAAGGCTACGGTTTTTGCAAAGGCTGGGTCGTCCTGTAACCGGGTTTCAAAGCGGGCCCGGTTAGGGGATGGTAACCGCCCGGCGAAATAATCCTCGATGTGTTCAAGATCGTTCATGACGGGCAGTGTGGATAGAAGCTTGCTTGGCGATAATTCATCCCATCACCAAGCATACTGCCTTAGTCGGTATTGCCGCCGTTTCCGCGAACAGCGTGTCTGAAAATTCAGGTGATATGCGGTTTACGGTTTTCGGTATACGGTTTTTGGTTTCAGCGGAGTAATCAGGCCGAAAGCCAGAAAACCTGGCAAAACCAAGAATGGAAACCCGTAAACTGTAAACCGTGAACTGAAAACCGTAAACTGTAAATCGAAAACCGTAAACCGAAAACTTTTACATCGTCTTAAGCAGTTTTTCCGCTTCCGCTTTTCCGTCCAGATTCTGTTGAACGACGGTTTTTAACAGCGTCTCTGCCTGAATTTGATCCGTCGGCTGACCGCGTTTCAGCCGGGAGAGCGCTTCGAGGAAAAGACCCGGATTGGCGAATAAATCGGTGCGTGTGCCCAGGCGGTGAAAGAGTTCGATGGCCTGATCGTACTGCCCGGTTTGCAGAGCCGCCAAACCGGCGAATTGCAGAACCCGGTCATTATCGGGTTGGCTAACCAATAGCCTTTTAAAAACCGCCCCTGCCGCCTGGAAATCCCCCCGGTTATACAATGAAATTCCGGTTTGCAAACTATCGGTCTGTCCGCTGAGGGTTCCCGACAACTGACTGTATTTTTCCGTAATGTACTGATCGGCTAGTTCCGTGGGCGATGCGGCTTGCCGGTGAAACAACCAGTAAACGCCTAAGCCTACAATCAAAATGACACTTGCCGCCAGCGCAATCAGCGATCTAATGGGCAGGGGTTGAACACGGGCGGACCGGCTGCGAAGCGCATCCAGTTCGGCTTTTCGCTGGGTCCGGGCTTCGGCCTGGGCGGCCCGGTGGGTCATCGTATAAAATGCGACTGCTTCGGCCAGCGACGGATCGCTTTGCATTTCCATCTCAAAACGCGCCCGATCCTCGGACGACAACCGTCCGGAAAAATAATCGTCGATGCGTTCCAGCTCGTTCATCGGTAGAGGGTCCGTAATCGTTCGATACACCTCAGGCGGCTGGTTTTGGCAACCGAAGCGGTGTTGTAATGCATTTGCAAGGCTATCTCTTCGTCGGAATAGCCTTCTCCCCAGGCCAACAGGATTTCACGGCATTTATCGCCCAATTGCCCGATGAGCGCCCGCAACCGGTCAACATCACTTTGCGCGATCAATTGCTCAATCATGGAGCGGGCCGTTTCGGGCAGTTGCAACAACGAATTATCCAGCGAAACGGCGTCATGAACCCGGTCCCGCTGGGTTGACTTTTTTCGAATCAGGTCAATGCACTTGTTGGTAAAGATCTGATAAAGATAGGTTTTCAGTTCCGAACGGCCTTCAAACTTGCCACGGCGGACATTGTCAATAACACTTAAAATGGTATCGGAATACGCACTGGCACAGTCCTCTTCGTCCAACCGGTGTTTACGGACGCCATCACCAATCATGTACTGGTATTTCAGGTACAGGCGATCTTCGGCTTGCCGACGTTGAACACCGTCGGCTTTTAGTCCGGCAATTAGATCTGAATCCGTTGGGTGACGACCGAAAAACGCCATTTGGAGAAGGAGAAGCTCTAGCCAAATATGCCGAAAAATGCTTGGTTTTCAATTTTTTAGGTGCAGATGTTACCAAAAAACAAAGTTGCCCGACTAAGAGGTCGTACTAACTTCTATCCACACCATGAAAACATTTTTGTGTATTTCACTTGTCGGCCTGCTCTCGACCGGTTTTTTACGGGCACAAACGAATGCGTACTACCGTGCGGACCCCAGCGACCGCCGTGCGTACTGGGAGGTAACAACGGATTACAAGACCAACGGCACGGCAATCCGGTATTTCAATGCTGATCGGCAGTTGCTGTATCAGGAGACGCTACCGAAACAACTCGTCAAGCTTACGAAACGGAATGTTCGGCGGCTGGACGAAGCCCTGGTCAAAGTAACCCAGAATCAGCCGCAGCCATCCCATGTTCGGTCGGTCTCGTTGCCGGCTAACACTGAAAACCCGCGCATCGCCCGGGAACGATTACGGGTCATGGACGCCGAACGCAAGGCATCACCCGCGGATTTAATGGCCCGAATTGTTCCGGCCGCCGATGGTTTTGATGCTTATATCACGCTCTTTCTGTACAATCCGAAGCAGGAGCGGGTGCGGATCGAAGTGCTGAATTCAAAAGGGTATGTTGTGGCTCAGGAATACAACAACCGGCTCCAATGCACGTATCGCTTTAGAATGGGGAACATGCCAATGGGGGATTACCGGGTGCAGATCAGCAAGGTCTGGGAAACAAAGCCAACCTTTAGCGACCTGATCACACTGAGCTACCAGCCTTCACAGGTATTGATTACCACCAAATCCAAAACGGCCGGAGATACAAATGGTTTAGTGGCAAAATAAACGGGATTATCCACACCATCGACCTTCATTATAGGTTAGTAGTTGAGTTTCCGGGAAGCCAGACTGGCCTCCCGGAACTTTCTATTTTACATTCCTTTATGTTAAGGTTACTAAAAACGCCATCGTGTCCACCCCATCGGCGTAATCGCTCAGGCCGGGGTGCTGGGTTGTTCCCAGCGGCACACTACCCGGATAAAAACCGTCTTTTGATGCAATGCACTGGATACTGGCCGATACGGAACGGAGCTTTTCTTCCAGCGCTGGCAAATCCGAATACGTTTGATAATACACCGTCGAAATAGGAGAGACCAGATTTTCGTTGGCCGTAACCATCAAAAAACCGTTGTCCAGGTGTGGTACGCTGTTGATCAGATAAATGGACTTGTTGTAGTCGTAATTGTTATTGTATTTATGGTGGCTGGTGAATTGGGGAAACCACGGTTCCAGTTCCTGCAACAGCGGAATAAAATCATAGTGGTCCGGAACCAGCAAAGTAGACACGTTCCGGCACCCCAGGCCAAAATAATCGAGGATGTCGTGGCCCAGCGCATTCAGATCCTCCCGGTTTTCGCGGTTGGTCAGAACGGCCACCGACGACCTGTTGCGACGAATAATGTGCGGTTTTTTGGAAAAGTAGTACTCAAAATACCGGGCCGAATTGGAACTGCCGGTTGCAATAAAGGCATCAGCCTGATTCAACCGTTCACTGATCTGAATGAATTCGGCAAATTCAGGATTGATTTCAATGATTTTTTTAATAAAATAATTGATTAGTACAAAATCTGGGGTACTTAATTTGGCCAGCAGGCGGTGACCGCTCAACAGAACGCACAGCAAATCGTGAAAGCCAACCGCCGGAATATTGCCCGCCATGACAACGCCCACATTTTTAGGCGATTCCGCATTGACGTTATAACCTTTAATCCATGCCGATAACTTTTCTTCATTCAGGTACTCATCGGCAATGGCCTGCAGGGATCGAAGGGTATTTTCGGGCGTAAACCAATGATTGGCATAAAAAGCTTTTTCGGCAATTTCCTGCCATTCTGCGGCATTTTCGGGGTTTTTTAAATCGTTTCCCAACTGGACAAACGTGGCAACTCGCTCGGATAAATTCATCGGCTGAAAGAAGACATATACTAGTAGTGAACCGGCAAAAATAAATTATAGTTTGTCGCCAACCTTTAAATAATTATATTTGTTATTCAATTAGCGTTTCATTTTAACAAGCAACGGTTTGGTATGGCGACGATCTTCGGGCCGGAAGATTGAACAACATACGAATCATTAAATTTCTACCTGCAAATGGCGATCATGATCACAGATGAGTGCATCAATTGCGGTGCCTGCGAACCCGAATGTCCGAACACGGCTATTTACGAAGGCGGTGTGGAATGGACCTGGAGCGGAGGGACGGAATTGGATGTCGTCGATTTCGGTGATGGTACGGTAGTCAACGGTAAAGATCCGCAAAATCCGGTGTCCGACGAATTTTACTACATCGTTTCTGATAAATGCACGGAATGCGTTGGTTTCCATGAAGAACCCCAGTGCGCTGCCGTTTGTCCGGTCGACTGCTGTGTCCCCGATCCGGATGTCGTGGAAGACGAAGAAACTTTACTGGCGAAAAAAGCCTGGCTGCACGCCGAAGCCGTCTGATTGACTCCCTACATACATCAGAAAAATCCCGGATCATCGATCCGGGATTTTTTTTGCCCCCGCATTAAGAAAATTGAATTATTCCTACAATTAATTGAAGTCGAATACAAGGGGGAATCTTTATGATATTTTACATTTTATGGCTAATTCAAAATATGATATAAATGGAAAATACGTAATAAATGAGAAAAATGGGAGAATTTTAAACCTGTTTTGATAAAATAAATTCCTTTTTTCAGAAAAATGCTATAAATTTTAACTTATAACTTGGAAAATAACAGATCGTACATAATATTTGTAAAACAATTTAACGATCTCATTTGTCCTCGAACAAACCAAAGAAAATTATGAAGAAAACTGTTTTACTGGTATGTTGTTCGTTTTCCTTTTTATTGTCCAAAGCTCAGGAGACCTCTCCGAGCACCTCGAAGCCGCAAGAGGTTGTTGCGAGTGCAACCCCTGAGCCGGAACCTGAGAACAAAGGCAAATTCACGTTCTCTGGTTACATCGATACGTATTATAGCGGTAATTTTAATAACCCTCGTTCGGGCAGTAATTTGGGGGTAGCCGGGACCGCCCGGGTATTCGATCAACGCGCCGGACAGATTTCATTGGGACTCATCCAGACGAAAATCGGTTACAGCACCGACAAAGTTGACGCCGTTCTGGATTTGACCTTCGGTCCGAATGCCGACCTAGGCAACTACGGAAACCTGGTGGGTTCACTGGGACCCGGTTCTACTTCACTCGCCATCAAGCAGGCTTATATCAACTGGAAGACGTCGGACAAATTCGCCATTATGGTCGGACAGTTCGGAACACACATCGGGTATGAAGTCATTGATGCTCCCGTCAACTACAACTACTCGCTCTCAAACCTCTTTAACAACGGCCCGTTCTACCACACGGGAATTAAAGGCACCTACGCCTTCAGCGATAAAGCTTCGTTGATGCTCGGGATCGTCAACAACGTGGATAGCTGGAGAGATAACAACAAATCCAAAGGCATCATCGGTCAGTTGTTTTTCGCACCCGCATCGGGCTGGAATGTGTACCTGAACGGGATTGTAAGCAACGAAGCCAACCCGGATTCACTGGGCAACAAAGTGAAGGGCATGTATTCGGTGTTCGACCTGACGACAACCTACCAAATCACCGAGAAATTTTATCTGGGACTGAATGCCGCGATCGGCTCGCAGAAAGCCGATTTTCAGGGCTATGCACCGGTCAAAACCGGCACGTCTACCTGGAGCGGTTTTGCACTGTATACCAATTACGCCTTTACCGGCAAATTTGGTCTGGGAGCCCGCTACGAATACTTCGACAACAGCGACGGCGCACGGGCTCTGCGCAATTCACTGGGCAGTGGAACGAGTGTTAACTCGATCACGCTGACGGGTAACATCACGGCGGCCGACGGAAACCTGCTGATTAAACCGGAATTCCGGATCGACAGCTACGCCAAACCCGCTTCGGGTGGTGCCGAAGCCCAACAATTTGAAGACAGCGATGGCGGTTTCACCAAATCTTCGCAGTCAACGCTTGGCCTGGCCTTTATTTACAAGTTTTAATACGCAACCCCACACCGGTCTACCCCGGACCGTACCCGACTTAATGTACAACTAAAACCATTTTGGTATCATGCAAAAACCGTCTTACTTACCGCTTATCCTATTGCTGATTGTCAGTGTGTTGGGAGTTGTTTTTCCATCGGTTCCGACCACCATCGTAACCGAAGGAATCGACTCTGGCGATACCGCCTGGATGCTGGTTTCCGCGGCTCTGGTCTTGTTGATGACGCCTGGTTTGGCCTACTTCTACGGAGGCATGGTGAACAACAAAAACGTGATCTCGACGATGCTGCAAAGTTTCATCGCGATGGGAGTGATCAGTATCCTTTGGGTTGTTGTTGGTTTCAGCCTGGCCTTTGGTGACGATATTGGCGGGTTTATCGGTAACCCCGCCACGTTCTTCATGTTCAATGGCGTACTCGATGGTAAACCCTGGCCGCTGGCGGCTACGGTTCCCCTGGTTGTGTTCGCTTTCTTTCAACTGAAATTTGCCATGATTACCCCCGCCCTGGTAACGGGTTCGATGGCCGAACGGGTTAACTTTAAATCGTACGTTCTTTTTATGATTCTGTTCAGCCTGGTGGTATACACTCCGCTGGCGCACATGACCTGGCACCCGGATGGCTTCCTGTTCAAACTGGGGGTTCTGGACTTCGCCGGTGGAACGGTCGTTCACATGTCGGCGGGCTGGGCGGCTCTGGCGGGCGCACTCTACCTGAAACGTCGTAAATCACACGCTGAATCAAATTATTTCCCCCCGGCCAACATTCCTTTCGTGCTGTTGGGCACGGGTCTGCTGTGGTTTGGCTGGTTCGGTTTCAACGCCGGTTCGGCAGTTGGTGCCACTCCGCTGGCGGCTTCGGCTTTTGCAACCACGAACACGGCGGCTGCTGCGGCCGGTTTGAGCTGGGTGTTGTTTGATGCTGCGAAAGGCAAGAAAGTCTCCGGTCTGGGCTTCGCAATCGGGGCGGTTGTCGGTCTGGTGGCCATTACGCCAGCCGCCGGTTTTGTTACGATCCCGACTTCCATTTTCATCGGAACCATAGCGGCCATCATCAGCAACTTTGTGGCCCACCTGCGCACAAAATCAACGCTGGATGATACGCTGGACGTATTTCCCTGCCACGGGGTTGGTGGTATGGTCGGCATGGTCATGACGGGTATTTTCGCTTCCAAAGGCGTTAATTCCGCCGTAGTTGACGAAGGGCTGGCTTTTGGTGACACCAAACTGTTCCTGACGCACATGATGGCGCTGGTGATCGTATCGGTTTTCGCTTTTGTTGCTTCGTACGTCCTTCTGATTGTTACCAACGCTATCCTGCCGCTGCGGGTGAGCCTTGAAGATGAGAAAGTTGGTCTGGATGTCAGCCAGCACGATGAATACCTGGTTGATGCCTAGGCTCAAGATATTATGACAGAGCCACAGGGGTTGCCTGTGGTTTTGTTGTACTCGATGAAGGTATCTGTCTTTGACGGATACCTTCTTTTTTGAAGGGAATTTTACATGTCAAGCGCTGAATATTGAATGTAAAAGGTGGTGTAATATTCCCCTTTTACATTCGTCATTCAGCATTCTACATTTAAAATTAACACATGTTAGTGATGAAGAAGCGCCGGGGTCGGCTCTTGTTCAGTCGCTTCCATTAAACCGGCTGCGTTCAGGCCCGTCAGCCGCACCGGTTTGGTTTCGTTGATCAGAAGGGGATCGTAGACGGCCGTAACACGCACGTAATTTTCGGTGAAGCCCAGCATCTGGCCGTTTTCAACCGCTTCTTCAAACAAAACGCTGGCTTCCCGACCCACCTGCTGTTCGTAGAAAAACCGCCTTTTCTTATCGGACAGACTATGCAGCATCCTGGAGCGTTCGGCCCGCTTCGCCGGGGACACAACCGGCTGAATGGTCAGCGCGTGGGTGTTCGGACGTTCGGAATACGTAAAGACGTGCAGGTAAGACACCGGCAATTGGTTTAGAAATTCGTAGGTTTCCAGAAAAGCTTCGTCGGTTTCTCCCGGATGGCCAACGATCACATCGACTCCGATGCAGGCATGCGGCATCAGTGCCTTAATTTTATTGACCCGATCGACGTACAGTTCGCGCTTGTACCGACGGCGCATCAGCGCCAGTACCCGGTTGGAGCCCGATTGCAGCGGAACGTGAAAATGGGGAACGAACCGCTGGGATTGTGCAACAAATTCAATAATGGCGTCGGTCAGTAAATTGGGCTCGATCGATGAAATCCGGAAGCGTTCAATTCCCTCAATTTCGTCCAGCGCCTGAATCAGTTCCAAAAACGTTTCATTTTCCGGGCCGGTTTTCGGATTGGCGCCAAAATCACCGATGTTGACGCCCGTCAGCACAATTTCTTTCACGCCCCGGGCCGCAATTTCGCGGGCGGCCCGCAGCACATTAGCAATGGTGTCGCTCCGGCTGTTACCGCGCGCCAGCGGAATCGTGCAATACGCGCAGGGATAATCACAACCGTCCTGCACTTTTAGGAACGTGCGCGTGCGGTCATTAAGCGAATACGAAGCGTGGTACTCAATGGCTTCTTCAATCGGCGAATTATAAACTGTGGCTTTGCCAGTAGGTTCTTTCACGAAATCACCCAGTAGTTCGGCCAGGCGGAATTTTTCGGCCGCTCCCAAAACCGCATCGACACCGGGAATGCCGGCAATTTCGTCCGGTTTTAATTGGGCGTAACAGCCCACAATGGCTACGTACCCGTCGGCATTGATCTGTTGCGCTTCCCGCACAATTTTCCGGCATTTCTTGTCGGCATTGTCGGTAACGGAGCAGGTATTAATGATGAAAATATCCGGCTTTTGGTTGAATTCCACGCGCTCATAGCCCTTTTGTTCCAGTATTCGGGCCAGGGTTGAGGTTTCGGAGAAATTCAGTTTGCAGCCGAGGGTATAAAAGGCAATCTTTTTCATGGATCGCAAAATTACAAAAACTTTCCCGAACAGCACCCACGGACTACCGGATGGACCTGCTTGGGCAGGGCTTTTCCTCGTACATTATATAGAACGCACAAGCTTCTGGTCATGAATGCAGCTACTTATCCAAAAAATCCTGATACGATTCCTCTTCGTACGCTTCACCCAGTTCGATGTCCTGCTTTTCGATGGCTCCGGTGGAGGAAATGAGCTGGCGGCTAGTGTTATCGTACAGCAGATGCCGATTGGTTTGGACGATGCCAAAACCGTTGTTGAACGCAAAATAAGCAAAGGGGCGGTTTTGGGGATTCAACAAATCGCGGCTCCATTTAAACTCCGACGAATCCAGTCGCAATTGATGCAGCAAGGTGGCAGCCAGATCGGTTTGTGAGCCGATTCGGTCAATTACCTGCGGTTTTGCTTTCAGCGCTCCACCCAGCCAAAGCATGGGAATGTGAAAATCACGCGCGCGGTCGGACGACAAAACCGGTAAGCGGTGGCCGTGGTCGGCGGTAATAATCACCAGCGTGTTCGACCACCAGTCTTGTTTTTTCGCCTGGGCAATAAATTCGCCCAAACTCCGGTCGGCGTAATATAAGGAGTTGAGAAACAGAGCTTCTTCGTCTGTGCCGGGGAAAATCGTCGGCATTGGCACTTCAAACGGCTCGTGGCTGCTCAACGTAAATAACGAAACGAAGAACGGTTTTTGGGAAGTGTCCAGATCCGACAGAATCCGGTTGTAAACCACATGATCGTGAGCGCCCCATTTCGAATTCCAGTCACCGGGCGAAAAGTCGGTTTTGGAAACAATCCGGTCGAACTGGTTGTGGTAGAGGTACGATTTAATGTTGGCAAACTCCGTTTCACCGCCGTAATAAAAGGAGGTTTCATAACCGGCTTTTTTAAATTTCTGGCCCAAGGTGGGAAGTTTGGCGGCTTTGGCCGGCAGGGTCATGATCGAAGCCGTTGCCTGGGCCGGAAAACCACTCAGCAAGGCAATCAATCCTTTTTCGCTCCGGTCGCCACTGGCGAAAAACTGGTTGAAATACAGACCTTCGTGTGCCAGTTTTTCGAATTGGGGCGTAATGCCCGTTCGTCCGCCCAGCGAAGCTACAGATTTTGCCGTAAAACTTTCCCAAACGATCACGATCACGTTGGGCGTTGGCGTTGTCAGTAGGGTCTGGTTGTTGGAAGCGGGCTGAAAGAGCGTTTTGACCGTGCGGTTGGCCCGCCCTTTTGGAAAAAAGGCGAATGGGTTCGACCCGTATTTATTCCGTTCCAGAACGGACTGCATAAAATTCCAGGGTGGGCTGACCGATGCGTAGTTTGCAAAGGCAATTGGGGAGAAAAAAACAGTACTGACGTTCATCGGCGCCAGTTGGAAACCGCCCCGGATCGGTAGTATCAACGACGCCGACGCCAGGAAAAGCACCGGACTGGCCAGCCATCCGGTCACCGGACGAAAACCGGTAATGGACCGTTGAGCCAGTTGACGAAAAAAGAAATCGCCCAGAAAAAGCATGGCAAAAAACAGGCTTGCCAGCAGGAGCAGGGGTGATGCACCGACCGACGCAGCCGCTTCGCGCGGGGATTTCAGGTAATGCAGGGGCGTAATGTCCAGGTGAAAGCCCCAGGTTCGGAACACTTCCAGGTCGGCAACCGTGATGGTCGCAACGAGTAGCAGCTCCAGAAACGTTAGAATACGTAGGGTCCGGGCCGTTTTTGCTGGCGACCATTTGGGAAGCAGGGCAAACAGCAGGGCGGGTAGAATCGTCAGGTAACCGGCTGTCGAGAGATCCATTCGGAGGCCGTGGGCAAATACACCAAACACGGTCGAGGCATCCAGTTGGGCAGTTTGAGGCTGATAAACCAGGAATAGAATACGACCCAGCAGGAGCCAGAGGGTCCAGCCCAATAGATAAAGAATCAGGACAACAAATCGACGCTTCATTAGATTGCTGTTATAAAAACCTACGGCAAAAATAACAGGATTTTTACTAGGGATAAATGCTTATTATATAAACGGTTAGGCTGAGGAGGGAAACGTCTGTCTACCGTACGTGCAATTTGTTCTATGGTATGTGCAAAACTGTTGTGAAATAGTTATTTTCCTAGAACTCGTATTTTCAAAGTTTTGAAACCAGTTTTTGTGAATTTTGACATTTTTTCGTGAAAAAAGGGTTAAAATGAATGTTATTTTTTGGAAATGATGTTGAGTTGTTCTTATTTTTGGATGTTTTTAATCCAAAAACCACCTCAATCCTCATATGTCTAACTTTCGGTTTAAAGCCCTCGAAATTGCACAAAGTCGGCAAGCCCTGATTGTGCCGCCACCCGCTGATCGTGTAACGGAATACTACGGTTCCTATACCTTTAATAATGAAGTAATGCGCTCCCTGCTGTCGCCGGAAGCCTACCTCAAAATCACCCAGGCGATTGAAACCGGCGGTAGAATCGATCGGGATATTGCGGACGAGGTGGCGAATGCCATGAAATCGTGGGCACTGTCCAAAGGAGCGACTCACTACACCCACTGGTTTCAGCCCCTGACGGGCGACACCGCCGAAAAACATGATGCATTCTTCGATGTAACGATTGAAGGGAAAGCCATTGAGAAATTTAAGGGAAGCGCCCTGGTTCAGCAGGAGCCCGATGCTTCTTCGTTCCCCAACGGCGGTCTGCGGAATACGTTTGAAGCCCGCGGCTACACGGGTTGGGATCCCAGCTCACCAGCGTTCCTGATGGACAACGGTGCGGGTGGTAAAACGCTTTGTATTCCTTCCGTCTTCATTTCGTACACGGGTGAAGCACTTGACTATAAAACACCTTTGCTGAAAGCCCTGTCGGCGGTTGACAAGGCAGCGACGGCCGTTTGCCAGTATTTTGATCGGAACGTTTCGAAAGTAACCCCGACGCTCGGAGCCGAGCAGGAGTACTTCGTGGTTGACAAGGCGCTGTTCTACGCCCGTCCGGACCTGGTGATGTCCGGTCGTACGGTTTTTGGGCACTCGCCCGCCCGTGGTCAGCAATTGGAAGACCATTATTTTGGTTCGATTCCTCCGCGCGTCAATGCGTTCATGGTGGATTTTGAGTTCGAAGCCATGAAACTGGGCATGCCGGTTCGGACCCGTCACAACGAGGTGGCACCCGGCCAGTTCGAGGTAGCTCCGACTTTTGAAGAAGTGAACCTGGCCATCGATCACAACGCCCTGTTGATGGATTTAATGGAAAAAGTGGCCGAGAAACACAACCTCAAAATCCTGTTCCACGAAAAACCGTTTGCCGGAATCAACGGTAGCGGCAAGCACAACAACTGGTCGCTCGGTACCAACACTGGGGTTAACTTACTGGCACCCAGTTCAAAACCGAAAGAAAGCCTGCGCTTCCTGACGTTTTTAGTGAACGTCGTCAAAGCCGTGCACGATCATGCCGATCTGCTGCGCGCCAGCATCGCGTCGGCCGGTAACGAATACCGCCTGGGTGCCAACGAAGCCCCCCCGGCCATCGTTTCCGTCTTCCTGGGTGAGTCGCTGACGAAAGCGCTGGAAGACCTCGAAACAAAGTCGGAAGTGATTGTCAACAAAGGCGATAACGTTTATTATAAACTGGGCATCAACCGGATTCCGTCGTTGCTCCGGGACAACACCGACCGCAACCGGACGTCGCCGTTTGCCTTTACGGGTAATAAGTTTGAATTCCGGGCCGTGGGTGGTGGTGCCAACTCGGCGTCAACCATGACGGTTTTGAACGCCATTGTTGCCGATCAGCTGACCAAATTCAAAGCTGACCTTGATGCCCGTCTGGCCAGTGGGGAGAAAAAAGAACTCGCCATTGTCGACATTCTGAAAGCGTATTACGCGGATTCAAAACGCATTCTGTTTGAAGGAAACGGGTATTCGGATGAGTGGGTGGAAGAAGCCGCTCAGCGGGGCCTGTCCAACATCAAATCGTCGCCGGAAGCCCTGGGTGTGTACCTGAGACCGGAGTCGCTGGAATTGTTCGAGCGCACGGGCGTTCTGAATCATTCGGAGGCCGAATCCCGCTACGAAATCGAGCTGGAGAAATACGTCAAGAAAGTACAGATCGAGTCGCGCGTGATTGGTGATCTGGCCATGAACCACATTGTTTCCACGGCCTTGAAATACCTCAACAAACTGGCCGAAACCGCCAAGTCGCTCGTTGACCTGGGCATGAACAGCGAAGCCGAACCGATCAAAGCCATGATCTCCGAAATTTCGAGCCGTATCATCGCCATCAAGAAGGGGGTGGAAGAAATGACCGAAACCCGGAAAAAAGCCAATGCGCTGCCGACAGCCGCCGAAATGGCGAAAGTGTACGCCACGGAGGTAAAAGACTTCTTCGAAGTGATCCGGTACGAAGTAGATAAACTTGAATTGATTATCGACGACGAAGACTGGCCTTTGGTGAAATACCGGGAAATGCTCTTCGTAAAGTAATTTATTTTTCCAACCATAATTTCCACATAAAGCCTGCGCCGATTGGTGCAGGCTTTTGTTTTGGGCCAAAAACTATTTTTGAGCTTCCCAATACGGTTTTATATACAAATTTGTGTTTATTTACGGTTTATCCGTTGAAGCGTATACCCGCGCGGTTTCGGGCAAAAAACCGCCGTTCTGGCCGGTAATCGACCGTTGAGGTAAACACCGGCCATGATGTTTAGTGACTGAGTACCGACCCATCCGTTAGCCTGAACTTTTATGCCCTTTACCGTTGAAACGCTGATGCGCGATCTGAGCCGTCTTCCGCACCGCGGGGTCGCTACCAGCTCCGAAGCATCGGCCATTGAACTGCTCACCTCAACGCTGCGTGAACTACAGGCAACGGTAACCCTTGAATCGTTCCGAACCCCCAAAACGTACGTATCAATTATCTTCTGGCTAATGGCGGGATTGGTTTCCGGACTGGCGGTTTTTCCGGCGCTGGGCTGGCTGGCGGTGGGCTGGACCTGGACGTGGATTGTGCTGGCCTGGTTGTTTTTCAACTGGCGGTATTCACCCGCTACCAAACTGCCCCCCCAGGTAACCGCCTATAATCTAATCGGTCGCTGGCGCGAAACCGGATTTGGGTACGCCGGAGATCAGGAAAAACCGGTTATGAAGGTGATTCTGATGGCGCACTACGACACGGCTCCCATATCGCTTCTGTACCGGGCCGACCGCGTTCATACCTTTCATGCCACTTTGGTCGTTTCCCTGTTGTTGATGCTGGGTGGTGGGCTGCTGCTTTTGCTGCAACAGGTGGGCCTCAACAGCCACTGGTTTCCCTGGATTCGATACGGTATGATCGCCTATTTTTTCCTTCAGGCGCTGCTGGGTTCGCTTGGCTACTGGCTCTACGGGTTTTCCAACGGGGCCAGCGACAATGCCACGGGTGTCGTGGCCGCCATTGCAACGGCGGACCGGCTGCGGCAATTGTACCTGCCCGGCATGGAAATTGAACTGGTGCTAACGGGAGCTAAAGAAGCGGGCATGCACGGGTCGCGGGCTTACATCGAAAAAAACGGCGGGAGCTGGCCCAAAGACCGGACCGCTGTCGTTAATTTCGATACCCTGGGCAACGGAACGCTCCGGCTGATCAAACATACCGGCACCATTGAAGTTATTGAATACACGAACGGACTGATGAAATCGGCCGAAAGCTTGCTGGACGAAAAACCGTTTCAGGGGGTGGTGACGCCCGGACGCTGGCACACGGCCGATTTTGATAGCGTGTGGTTTGTGCGTCGGAAAATACCGGTCATGAGCCTTTCCGCAATGGACGAAAAAGGCCGCATGATTAATATTCACCGCCCGGAAGATCAATTGCTGGTGACGGATTTGTCGGCGATTCCAACGGCGGTTGACTTTGCGATTCAGACCATTGTGCGGCATTACCAGTCCCACGAAATTACCGCTGAGCGGATATGACCAGGGGAAACGCTACCCGCAACGTGTGGAAAACCGGGGGTTGATTTGTATTTTTGGTATCGAGAACAACGATTTATTTACTAGCACCATATGGGAACGATTAAAAACGAAGGATTTGATCCGGCTGCAATTCAACAACTGAAAGAAGAATGCAAACAGGAGGGGAGCTCGTTTGTCTATGTTGAGGATGAGGACGACGATCTGGACGTGCTGAATTCTGGCGAATGCGTTCACATTCAGTTTGTTGGTAAACACGAAGGGGATGAGGTCATTTACGACGCCATCATTTATACCCTGCGCCTTCACCACAGCAGTCTGGTGTACGAAATGGCGATGGAAAAAGTCAAAAAGTCGTTTCCGGAGTACGTTCCGGTGGAGGACCGGAAGCCCAATTACCGGATCGATGCCGAACTGGAAGAAGAAATTGAGTTGTTTCTGACCGAGCTTATCGAGGAAATTGAAGAAACGGAAGCCGTAAAAGTACAGGAGCATATTGACGTCGACACCGATTTTGAGTACGGGATCAGCCTGGATGTGTGCCTGAACGTCGAAGAAATTTCGGAGGAGGTAATTGAAGAGTTTATTGCTAACTTTAACAAGGACGCGTTGAAGCTGGATAAAACCATGTATTCATTTTCAAACGACGAGCCGGAAGAATAAAAACCGGGAGTGCCAGAACCGGCCGCACCGGGTGAACCGTTTTTATGCATTTGTTTTATCAACCGGAAGCGGAGTCGAATCCGTTTCTGAGCGAAGAAGAATCTCGTCATTGTGTCAAAACGCTGCGGTTGGCCAAAGGTCAGGTCATCGATGTGACCGACGGAAAAGGCCGCCGGTATCAAGCGGTAATTGAATCTGCGGACCCACGCCGGTGCGGTTTTCGGATTGTTGAGACGCTGGAAGAACTGCCACGACCCTACCGGGTTCACCTGGCCGTGGCGCCGACCAAGAATACGGATCGAATCGAGTGGCTGGTGGAAAAAGCGGTGGAGCTGGGCGTCGATCGCTTTAGTTTTTTCACCAGTCAGCATTCCGAGCGCCGGTCGTTGAAACCGGAACGACTGGAAAAAATTGCCATTGCGGCCATGAAGCAGTCCCTGCAGTTATTTTTGCCGCAAATTGATCCACTCCGGGAATTAAATGAGGTCCTAACACTGTTAGCTGATCAACGGTTTATTGCCCATCTTCCTGAAAATGAACCGGCTGTGCCGTTGGGTAAATCGGCCCAACCCGGCGGTACGACCCTGGTGCTGATTGGTCCTGAAGGGGATTTTTCCGGCTCGGAGTTGGCCCAGGCGCGGGAAAACGGATTTACTATGGTGACGCTGGGCGCTACCCGCTTGCGAACCGAAACGGCGGCTTTAGCGGCCTGCCATACCATTCATTTGATCAATACAACCTTAATCTGATGAAACGAATTACGGCAATTTGGGTGGCAGTTCTGGTAGTTTCAACACTTCAGGCGACGACGGTTTGGGCTCAGTACTCGTATAAAATTGCCAAACTGAAATACAATGGCGGGGGCGATTGGTACGCCAACAAGACGTCGATTCCGAACCTGATCAAGTTTTGTAATTCCAACCTGCGCATGAACATTTTTCCCGAGGAGGACATTGTGGAGGTCGGGAGTCCGGAATTATTTTCCTACCCTTTCGTGCACATGACCGGCCACGGCAACGTCGTTTTCACGGATGCCGAAGCGCAGAATATGCGTCGGTACTTGATGTCGGGCGGTTTTCTGCACGTTGACGACAATTACGGGCTGGACAAATTCATCCGGCGGGAAATGAAAAAAGTGTTCCCGGAACTGTCATTTATTGAACTACCGTACAATCATCCGGTGTATCACCAAAAATTTAATTTCACCAGTGGCTTGCCGAAAGTCCACGAACACGATGGGAAGGCACCGCAGGGATTTGGATTAATCTGGGAAGGGCGTTTGGTGTGTTTTTACAGTTACGAGTGCGATTTGGGGAACGGATGGGAAGATCAATCCGTTTATAATGATCCAGAGGAGTCCCGTCAGCAGGCTTTGCGAATGGGAGCCAACCTTTTACAGTATTCGACAACCGTATTCTGACCAAAAAATAAATACAAAAAATTTGTCTTATTCGGTTAACTATCGGCGTTATTGTTATAAATTTGTATAATCTAATTGCACTGAAGTTGGTTTTTAGCCATTCACCTTTAACAAAATCAAGCCTGTGGTAATAGTCCTTATTGCCTTTGTTGTTCACTGGTACGTATCACTCTTCTGCCAGACCTTCTTTCTGCACCGGTATTCTGCTCATAAAATGTTTACGATGAGTAAGGTGTGGGAGCGGTTTTTCTTTTTCCTGACCTACGCTTCACAAGGTTCGTCGTACCTGAGCCCCCGTGCTTATGCCGTGCTGCACCGGATGCACCACGCCTTTAGTGATACACCCAAAGACCCGCACTCACCGCATCATACGAAAAATGTATTCACGATGATGTGGAAGACGAAAGACATTTATAATGCCGTCCTGAACCGGGTTCGGCCCATTGAAGCTAAATTTGATCGTAATTATCCGGAATGGTACGCGCTGGAAAGAATCGGGGATTCCTGGATTTCACGCGTGGCCTGGGGAACGGCGTACTCGCTGTTTTACATCTTCGCTTTTGTTTACCTGGACATGCACTGGGCGTTTTTCTTCCTGCTGCCGATTCACTTCCTGATGGGGCCTATCCACGGTGCCATCGTAAACTGGAGTGGGCACAAATACGGATATGCCAACTTCGATAACCACGACAGATCAAAAAATTCGCTGTTCTTCGATTGGCTGATGATGGGCGAATTGTTCCAGAACAACCACCACAAACGTCCGAATGCCGCAAATTTCGGTGCCAAATGGTGGGAAATTGATCCGACTTATCCCGTCATCAAGCTGTTGTCGGCGACCGGCATCATCAAAATGCGTCCTGTTAAAGCGACCAGTGCCGAATTTGAAACCGGCCACGATCGTCTGGTCGAGAAAAACGAGCAGGTGTCGGCCTAATCGGAGCCTGAACGTAAACCAACAAAAAACCGGGACTGGACCAGTCCCGGTTTTTTGTTGGGCTTACAAGCTCATTTCTTACAATAAAATACCCGCGATCTGCTCCCAGGAATGGACCCGCTGAAACAGTGAATTGTCGCGGTTGTGGGGAGCGTCGAACAACAACCCTTTCCCTTCAAAACTAACCAGGTTATACGGCATATCGTCAATCATGACGTCGGCCCGAATGATGCTTTTGTCTCCGCAGAAAACCCGGTTTTTCCAGTGAATGTGCGGGAAATGCTCGTCCAGCCAGTCGTACTTCTCCGCCAGCGAATTTCGGAATTCCATTGCCGCCGAGGTAACAAACAGGTCATATTTCTCCGATAACGCCCGGGTAAATTCCTGAGCGCCCGGCATCACGGCAATGTCAGCAAAAAAACCGGGTTCGTGCACGTAATCCGATAGCCGCTGCGAAACGTCCTCTTCCAGAATTTCGTGAAAAGATTCCGTTCGAAATACGTCGGGCAGGGCAGTCGTGTCGAAATCACGGCGGTAGATGTCGATAAATTTGCCGACGGTATCCGCCAGCACATCATCCATGTCAATTGCAATGCGAGGTTTCATTCTTTGAATTTTACACCAATAGCTCTTTTTCCGCTTGAATATACAACGGCGTCAATTGGCTTTTTGGCTTCCTGGGCTTCTTTTTTCACCCGCCGGACAAATTGTTCTATATCTTCTTCTACGGAATTATTTACAATACCCCCCGTGAAATATGATTTAGCCTTCACTCCGCCGGAGGCATCGACGACGGTTTCGTAATCCTTCACCGGCTCGTTCATCACATAAACCGCCAGACCGTCAATCTTCCGGACGCGCGCCAGCGCCTTGTCCGAACCGCCTGCGCCTTTAAACTTAATGGCAATTGCCGTTTTCGAACCGGAAATCACTACCGCATCAAACGCCTTGTCGTTCGCTTTCGCGTCTTTGGTGGCCCGGCGCACAAACTGCGACACTTTGGCGGAAACGCCTTCGTTGACCACACCACCGGTCAGCAGCGAGGCCGCCTTGGCTCCTGAAGTCACTTCAAATACGGTTTCGTAAGCCTGCAAAGGCTCACACATGACGTACGTCTGGACGCCCTGAATTTTTTCCACCCGCGCATTCGTTTGCGCAAAAACCGTCGTGAGCGATAACAAAACGCAACCCAAACCGGTCACTGTCCATTTCAAGTTCATTATTGTAGTAGTTGTTAAATCGTAAAACCGCCTAAAACTAAGCGATCAAAACCGATTTTTTCAGCCAATCACGGTGAACGGTTTCTTTCCCGTCATGAAACGCACGAATGCATGACTGAATCGCCGTGCCGGATTTCAAACCAGTTTCCGATCCGGATCAAACCGCTCGAGGTAGTCGGATACGCGCTTGACGAACTGCCCTCCCAGCGAGCCATCCACCACCCGGTGATCGTAGCTGTGGGAAATAAACATTTTCTGCCGAACGCCGATCAGATCACCCTGGGGCGTTTCAATGACGGCCGGTTTTTTCTCGATGGTCCCGAACGCCATAATGGCCACCTGGGGTTGCACAATGATGGGCGTTCCCATTACGTTCCCAAACGTACCGATGTTGGAAACCGTGTACGTGCCGTTCGCCAGATCGTCGGCGGTGAGCTTGTTTTCGCGGGCGCGCCGACTGAGATCGTTTACTTTTTTGGTGAGCCCGACCAGGTTGTACTGGTCCGCATTGTGAATAACCGGGACAATTAGGTTGCCGCTCGGCAGCGCAACGGCCATGCCAATGTTGATCGATTTTTTGACGATAATTGAGTCGCCATCCACCGAAACATTGATCATCGGAAAATCGCCAATGGCTTTCACGACCGCTTCGATGAGCAGGGGGGTAAACGTGATATTCTCACCGTACTGCTGTTGAAAGGCCTTTTTATTCCGCTCGCGCCATTGCACCAGCACCGTCATGTCGGTTTCGACGAACGAGGAAACGTGGGGCGCAATGCGCTTCGATTCCACCATCCGCTCGGCAATCATCTTCCGCATCCGGTCCATCTGAATGATGTCCGTCTGGCCGTTCACGGAAGCCGCTTTGGGAAGAGAGGGCTTGGGCGCTTCTGCCGGTTGGGTCGTTCGTTTTTCCAGGTACGCCAGAATATCCTGCTTCGTCACCCGTTGTTCGGCCCCGGTGCCGGCAATGGTGGCCAGTTCATTCTCCGAAATTCCCTCGGCCTTGATGATGCTCAACACCAGCGGTGAATAAAACCGGTTGGCGGCTCCGGAAGGGGCGGTTTCTGAATGGGCGGTTTCGGTCTGCGCCGGAAACTCCGGATTGCGGGACGACAGCGTGGAGACATCGGCTTCCAGTTGAGCCGCGACACTCGCCACATCCTGTTCGGCGGTTTCGCCCACGTTGATCGGGTCGGGCGGTGATGATTCGGCGGCAGTAACAGCGTCTTCCTGCTCAAGTTCAATCCGGGCGACCGGGCTGCCAATGGCCACAACATCGCCATCGTTGACCAGTATTTCTTTCAGGATGCCGGAATGCGACGCCGGAACTTCGGTATCAACTTTGTCGGTGGCCACCTCCAGAATCGAATCGTCGGCTTCAATGCGGTCACCCGGTTTTTTGATCCACGAAATTACCGTGCATTCAATAATACTTTCGCCCATTTTGGGCATCACCATGTCAACTAGTGCCATTGGGGAGTGGTTTATAGTTCGTCCAGCAGCGTTTGCCGGAGAAGATTCAGGACATAAACGGAGGTAAGCTGAATGTTCTGCTCCCGGTGGGGCCCCAGCTTCAGCAAACGAGCTACCGTCTGTTTTTCGGTCGAGCAGGCAATCCAGATGGTGCCGACCGGTTTTTCGGGGGTTCCGCCATCGGGTCCGGCAATGCCGCTGGTGGCAATCCCGACGTTCGCGCCCAGGGTTTTCCGGACGCCTTCGGCCATCTCGCGGACGGTTTCCTCGCTCACGGCGCCAAATTGATGGATGGTTTCGGGATTTACGCCCAATTGACTTATTTTCACCGTGTTGCTATAGGCCACCACACCACCGACGAAATAAGCGGAGGAGCCGGAATATTTGGTGATCTGGCTGGCTACAAAACCGCCGGTACAGCTTTCGGCAGTCGCCAGCATCCAGCTTTTCTCGGCGAGCAGTTGCGCCACTTTGGTTTCCAATTCGTCGCTGTCATAGCCAAAAACATAAGGCTGAATCAGCGGCAGAACGGCTTGAAGTTGCTCTTCGATTTCCTGCTGCACCTGCAAGGTGTCGGTTCCCGTGCCGGTCAGCCGCAGCCTAACCTGCCCAAAACTCGGCAAATAGGCTAGTTTAATGTGCGGAGGAAGGTTGTTTTCCCAATCGGCGATGGTTTCTGCCAGAAACGACTCGCCAATGCCGATGGTCCGGATCATTTTATGAACGATTACCGGCGTTTCAAAATGCTGCTGCAACTTCGGAATAATCCGGTATTGCATTAGGTTTTTCATTTCAAAAGGGACGCCGGGCAGTGACACGTAAACCGTATCGTTTTCGTAAAACCACATGCCTGGCGCGGTTCCCCAGTCGTTCGGAATGTAGGTGCAGTTAAGCGGTAAATCGGCCTGACGGGCGTTTATCTCGGTGATCTGGCGGCCCCGGCTTTCAAAAAACTTCGTCACAAAAGCCAGTGCTTCCGGATTTCGTTCGAGGGTCGTGTTGAAGTAGTCGCAAAGGGTTACTTTGGTAATATCGTCTTTCGTGGGGCCTAAACCACCCGTCAGAATCACCAGGTCAACACGACGGGTGGCTTCCTCCAATATACCCAGAATGGCCTCTTTAGTGTCCCCAACCGACGACTTTCGGATCGTTCGGATGCCAATCTTGGTCAATTCTGCGCCAATCCACTGCGTATTTGTGTCGGTAATTTGTCCAAACAGTATTTCATCACCAATCGTTATGACTTCGGCCAGAATGGGTTTCATGGAGAGATTCGCTAATTTTTTTAGGTCGGTTTTATACTTTTGGTCCACTTTCTTGTCTTAAGAAAAAGGCCCGTTGACCGAAGAACAATTGACCGACCCGTTTCGAGCCAAAAATACGCAAAAAAACGGTTTTCCTTGTCCCGACAATCTTCGGACGAGCGTTACCTATATAGTACCAACCTGAAATTCTTATGAAAAAATCATGCTTACTGGGTCTGCTGTTCACCACTTTATCCGGATCGGTGATGGCCCAATCCGATTCCACCCAGCCGAAAAAGAAAACCGTATTCGGTCAGATCCTCGAAAAAGTAGGCGAGTCGGTCGGGGGCGGGTCTTTATCGAGCGACGAGATTGCCAGCGGTTTGAAAGAAGCCCTCCGGATCGGCATCAGCAAAGGATCGGACCAGGCGTCGGCCACGGACGGTTACTACAAAAATGCCCTGATCAAAATTTTGATGCCGCCCGAAGCCCAGAAGGTGGAGTCCGCCCTGCGGAAATTCGGTTTGGGCAAGCAGGTCGATCAGTTCGTCCTGTCACTGAACCGCTCGGCGGAAGATGCCGCCAAAAAGGCCAAACCGATTTTTCTGAATGCGCTGACCTCAATGACCATTCAGGATGCGGTCGGAATTCTGCGCGGAGACAAAAACGCGGCCACTCAATACCTTAAGCGCACGACTTCGGCTGAACTGATGGCCGCTTTTACGCCGGTGATTGATAGCACCCTGAAAAAAAACCAGGCCACCCGCTACTACAGCGATTTGGTCCGGACGTACAACAAACTGCCCATCGCGACCCAGAAAGTCAATCCGGATTTGACCAACTATGCCGCAACCAAGGCGGTTGACGGTATTTTTACCCTCGTTGAGCAGGAAGAAAAGCGGATTCGTGAAAACCCGGCGGCCCGGGTGAATGATTTGCTCAAAAAAGTGTTTAGTCAGCAGTAAACCGATTGCCCCGTTGGTTTTTGTCCTGGAATCCCGCCAGCCGGATTGGAAATCCGTTTGACAATTGGTTACCTTTGAGCTCGTAAACTCCGCAAAAGCCGGGGTCTGCCCCCGGGCGACTCCGGTGGGACAGCGGAGTTTTTAATGCCTTGTACCGAAAGCGATGAAAAAATCAGAAATCAATTTTTCAGTAGAGTTAGACAATCAAAATATCCCGGAAAAGATTTTCTGGAATGCCACCGATAACCCCAACGAGGGGCTGAGCGATACCAAAGCGGTCGTCGTTTCGGTTTGGGATCACTACAACCAGGGAACGCTTCGGCTGAATCTTTGGACCAAAGACATGGCCGTTACGGACATGAAGCGGTTTTGCATTGAAGTGCTGGGCAGTCTGGCCGACACCATCGTTACGGCAACGGGCGATCAGCCGATGGCCGACGAAATTGATAATTTGTGCCGGAATCTGAGCAAGAAAGTGGAGGAAGAATACCGGGCGCAACAGCAGCAGTCATAAAGACGGTTTTCGGTGTACGGTTTTCGGATATAATTCAGTCCCTGTAAACCGTACACCGAAAACCGTATACCCCTCATTTTATTCTATGAGATTTCTCAGTATCGTATTGACGGTTGTTTGGCTGACGATGGGTTCGGTCGGTGCGCAGGGCGTACAATTTCGGACCGGTGCGCTAAGTACGGTTTTTGATGCCGCCCGCAAAGCCAGAAAGCCGGTTTTTATTGAGGTTTATTCGGCGACTTGCCACGTCTGTCAGAGTTTTATTCCCACGTTTCAGGAAAAAAACGTCGGAAAATTTTATAACAGCCGGTTTATCAACACCAAAATCGACATTGGGACCAAAGAAACCGTGGCCTTTCTGGAAAAAAACCGCCTGTTTGTGCCATCCCTGCCCTTGTTTCTGTACTTCGATCCGCAGGGGAAACTGGTGCACATGGCAATGAGCAACAATTCGGCGGAAGAAGTCATTCGGCACGGCTCGACGGCTCTGAGTCCGGAAAACCGCTCCTCGGCGATGCACAAACGCTTTGAAGAAGGGGAACGCTCGGTAAATTTTCTGATTGATTACGGAATGTACGCCCGGGTAACCCGGGATACGGCAACCAACATCCGGGTTATGAACGAGTATGCCGCCCGGCAAACCGCCGGAACGTACGCAAATTCCACCAACTGGCTGGTGCTGCAAAAATTAATCTTAGACGTTGACAATCCTCTTTTTCAGTACATGATCGGTCACCTCGACCAATTCGTAAAACCGTATACCGCCGAGCAAGTCAAAACGGTTGGGGAAAACATCCTGATGTCATCGCTTTACAGCAGCCGGGGCAACCAGTATCCGGCCGCGAAAATCATCACGATCCGCAACCAGCTCCAGCAGGTCGGAATTGATGGGCGCGTCGCCAGCAACCGCACCTTACTGCCCGAAGTAAACGCTTATTTTCGGGCGGGACAGGCCCAGAAAGCGGCTTCCCGCATGGATGACCACATTGCCCAAAGTCAGTTTTCGACGCCCGAATATTTGTACGTTATCCGCCTGTTCAACCGGAAAAGTCCCGATGCCAGTGACGCTCCGACGGTGGCACGATGGGCCAACAAAGCCATTCCTCAGGCCAAAACCCCCGCGGAACAAGCCGATTTGTATTTCGAGTTAGCGGAAATTTACCGGCGGGGCGGGAAAACCGGAGATGGGCTGAAAGCCGCCCAGAAGTCGCTGGAACTGGCCAAAACCGCCAAACAGGACACCCGGCGGAATACGGCCCAACTGAGTCGTTTTAAGTAATTTCAAGAGTAAATGACATTGGAGAAGGGCGGCAGTTTCAGCAGATACGCCGAATTTTCGTCGCCCAGTTCAATGGCCCGAATCAGGTCTTTTTCGGCCTGCTTGAACTGTTCCAGCTTCATCCGGGCCATGGCCCGCCAGCGGATCGCGTCCGGTTGCTGCCCCCGAAAATACCAGACCGCTTTATCAAATTCCTTGAACGCATCGCCGAACTGATTCAACTGGTACAGCGCAATCCCGCGGTCCAGGTAAGAATCCGGAACGGTGTTATCCAGACTTAACGCATACGTCAGGTCGAAGAGCGCGGAGTAGACATTTTCATTCCGGAGGTGGCATTTACCCCGGTACGCAAACGCGATGGACGATTTGGGATACGCTTTAACGGCATCATCGAAAAAACGAAAGGCTTCGTCGTTCCGGTGTTGCTGAACCAGCTGAAGACCCGTGGCGAAACGCCGGCGATCTTTTTCCGCCGGCGTTTCGTGGTCAATGACGAAATACCGGACGAAAAGATAGAAGATGAAAAAGAGTCCAATTAATGCAACTTCCATGTGCTGAAATAGTCACGCAACCATCGAAAATACCGGAAAAACCCGGCTTTAGCAACTATATTCCTATTTTTCGAGCGTTTGCCGAACGGTTTTTGGCAAACTGCTCACAATCAATTCATACGAATGATCGATCCAGCACCGAAGGTCATTTTCCCGGACCGAACCGTTGATGAGGACCGTGTTCCAGTGCCGTTTATTCATGTGATAGCCGGGCCGAACCGCATCGTATTGCTCCCGCAGCTCTGCCGCCAGTTCCGGATCGCACTTTAAATTAACCGACAACGGGTTGGCATCCAGAGACGTGAGGGCAAATATTTTACCACCGACTTTAAACACCAGCGTTTCTTCCCCAAACGGTAAGGACTCGGTCGCGCCGGGCTTGCTCAGGCAATACGTACGCAGGGTTTCGATGTTCATCGGAGAATGGCGCGAACGATCATAACGATAAGACAAAACAGAAACATGATGATGGAAATCCGGTTGATACCGTGCATCATACGGATGTTCGTGTTCGTCGGGCGGCTGGGATCCGGTTTCTGGAAAACCCGGTAAAAATACCGGAACACATCGCCTAATTTGAAATAGTCACCTATTCGAGACATAGAATGCGTAGTTAATAAGGATGGATGACCAATGATGCACAATGAATTAGATCCTCTTGGATTAGAAAGCAGACTAAGCCGAATCATTGAGCATCCTTTATCATTCATACTTCAAGTTCGGGTTCGTTCCAGCGACCATCTTCTTTGATGAGTTCGATGAGCTCATCCACGGCGTTGTCGGAGTGAACGGATTTTTTAATGACTTGCTGGCCCCGGTACAACGAAATTTTATCTTTTCCGATTCCAACGTAGCCATAATCGGCGTCGGCCATTTCGCCCGGACCGTTGACGATGCATCCCATAATGCCAATTTTGATGCCTTTCAGGTGGTCGGTGCGCTTCCGAATCATGGCGGTCGTTTCCTGTAAGTCGAACAGCGTGCGGCCGCAGGACGGACAGGAAATGTACTCGGTTTTCGACATCCGGGTGCGGGCCGCCTGCAAAATCCCAAAAGCAAGGGAATTGTATCGGCTGGCGGTTTGCACGCGCTCCTTGTCCGGCATTTCGGGCAAACGGTCCGTCGCCAGCCAGACCCCGTCGCCCAGCCCATCGACCAGTAAACCACCCAGATCGGTCGCTGCATACAACTGCAGGGAGTCCCCCTGGCGATCCGGATAACTGCGGAGCGTGACCACCGGACAGGTGATGCCACGATTGATCAGCTCAACGTAAATCCGCCGGAGTTCAGCCATCGCGTGGTCGTTTTCGGTCCGGATCACCAATACCATCCGAGAATCTTCCGTCAATGCGTCAGCCAGCGACTCCGACCAGTCGTTCAGTCGAATTTTCAAAAAGTTCAAAACCGGGTGCAGCTTTTGGGGCTGCGTCCGGTTTTCCAGGTAATCAGCCGCGTTCAGCAACGGAAATTTGTGAACCGTGTCTGAATGGGAAAGCCAGGTGGCGTAGTCCTGGATTTCTTTCAGGCCGTTTGGCAACATAAACGAAGCGGGCCGGGAAGCGGTATAAATGTAATCCGCACCCAGATCGTTCATCCGCCATTTATCGGGAACCGGCAGGTAAAAATGACCGATGGGCCGTAATTGCTCGTGCTCGGTTACCGGAATTTGGGCAAAATCGGCAATAACGCGCGGAACGTTGATGCCGCCCAAATTAGCCACTTCGTGCGTTTTCCGGCGCGTATATTGAAAGGGATCGATGGGGTACGATTTAATGGGAGGAATCGGCGCGTGTCCGGCACGGTTGGTATACCGGTCGATCAGAGCTTGTGCCACGGGAGCTTCCAGTTCCGGATCTTCAGTCAGCGAAACGCGTACGGTATCACCCAGCCCATCTTCCAGTAAGGTGCCAATCCCGACCGCCGATTTGATCCGCCCGTCTTCCGCTTCGCCCGCTTCGGTTACCCCGAGGTGCAGCGGATACGGTTTTAAGCCCTCTTCGTCAAGGCGTTGCACCAGCAAGCGGTACGCTTCGACCATCACCTGCGGGTTGCTGGATTTCATCGAAAGCACAATGCTGTAGTAGTGCTCGTCTTCGCAAATTCGGAGAAATTCCAGCGCCGATTCCACCATGCCGAGCGGGGTATCGCCGTACCGACTCAAAATCCGGTCGGAGAGCGAGCCGTGGTTGGTGCCAATGCGCATGGCGGTGCCGTATTCCTTGCAAATCGAAACGAGAGGCAAAAACTTAGCCCGAATGCGGTCCAGTTCAGCCGCATAGGAGGCATCCGTGTACTCAATTACCTCAAACCGTTTCCGGTCGGCGTAGTTGCCGGGATTGATCCGGACTTTCTCAACGATGCGGGCGGCTAGTTCGGCGGCATTGGGAGTAAAGTGAATATCGGCCACCAGGGGCGTGGTATAACCGCGGGCCCGCAATTCCTTGCGAATGTTTTCGAGATTTTGTGCTTCCTTGACGCTCGGGGCCGTAATCCGGATGTATTCACAACCCGCTTCAATCATCTTGATCGATTGTTCCACCGAACCCAGGGTATCCATCGTGTCGATGGTGGTCATGGATTGCACCCGAATGGGAAAGTCGGAACCCAGCGGAACCGCCCCGATGGGAACAGTGATGGTTTTTCGGCGCGAGTATTCGGTTAACGAGTTGCAATAGAGAGCCGGTTTTTCGGCTGGTTGTACAGAAGACGGTGTTGCGAAGTCAAGCATAGCCTAAACAGCGAGTACGGAAGAGTAAACAAAGGTACGAAACCGAATTGTTTTCCGCGCAGAAGCTAATTATAGAACCGATTTTTGACCAAATATGTTCACAAAGAGGTAACGAAAATATGGTCGCAAACTACTGAAAGACAGTGAATTGCCTTATTCTTCAACTTTTGTTCCTTCATCGACCCGAATGATGTAAGCCGAACCGCCCTGGCGTTCGATGGCTTCGGCAACAGCCCCGGCATGGCCGGGTGCGTAGGCAAACATACAGCCACCGCCCCCCGAACCGTTGATTTTGCCACCCAGCGCCCCGGCATTCAGGGCGGCTTCGAGCATGCGGTCAATTTTGGGAGTCGAGATGCGTTGGGCGTCGCGCAGGTTCGCGTGGTGCCGGTTGAGTAAATTGCCCAGCCGAATGTGATCCAGATCGGCCGATTCCAGCACCTGCCGGGCCTCACGCAGCAGATCGCGATTCGATAGGGTGCCTTCCAGCAGGGTATTCTCACCACCCGACAAATAAGACCGGTAATCGTCGATTTCCAGCATATCTGCCGTGTGCAGCGAAAATTCCGGGTTAACGGCTTCAATTTTCCCGACAATTTCGTTGACGCCGTTCCGCAACCGCCCCAGGATGTTCAGCGTATCTTTAGGCTCCTGCGAATCGCCGAGCACGAAAGCGCCCAGTTTGGGCCGCAATTCTTCAATTTCGATTTCCGGTTCCGACTCCAGGTAAATAACATCCCCGATGGCGGTGGAATAATGATCCATCATGCCGCCGGGTTCGCCAAACTCGCGGGTTTCGGCTTCGTTGGCCAGATTTCCGATCTGCTGGCGGCTCAGCAGCCGCGGTCGGTTGCTCAACCGCATTAGAAAATGGAGCCAGGAAGCGACCAGCGCCGATGAGCTTGAAGTGCCCGAATTGATCGGAATGGTGCCACGCACTTCGCATTCCACCCCTTTTGAAAACCGGAATCCGTGCCGCACCAGGACATTGTAACTGCTCCGAAAGTAATCGCGCGGTTTGGTGTAGACCAGGCTGGAACCCGACAATTCGAATTCTTCGCGCGCGTTAATGTCCGGAAGGTTAATGATGATCCTGTTGTCGTTCCGCTGCCGGCCGGTGATCCGAATGCGCCGGTTAATGGCGGCCGCAATAACGGGCAGACCCAGATAATCCAGATGTTCGCCGAATAGGCAGATACGACCGGGTGTGGAAACACTGATTTCGCTCATCACCAATTTGTTTTTTTGCTACCAACGAGGGCGTAATACAAGATATAGCTTAACAACGGCAGAATCAGCGCGTAGGCCAGTTTCGGACTTACCGCATCGGTGAGGTAACCGTGTAGCAGCGGCAGGATGGCTCCCCCCGAAATGCCCATAATCAGCAGGGCCGACCCTAATTTAGTAAACCGTCCCAGGCGGTTGAGCGCCAGCGGCCACATCGCCGGCCAGATGGGAGCGATGGCAAAACCGAGCAGTGCAATGCACAATACGGAGGTGAAACCGTCGGTTAACAGCGCGCCAACCGTCAGAACCAGGCCCAGGCTCGTGCCGTAAAGCAGGGATTTTTGCTGGGAAACAAAGCGCGGAATCAGCACAATGCCCAGAATGTACCCCCCCAGCATCCCGTAGAGGGTGTAAGCGGTAAAGTATTTAGCCTCGTTGTTGGAAAAACCGATGGACGTTCCGTAGTTGATGATCGTGTCACCCGAAATAACTTCGACCCCGACGTAGCAAAAAATGGCGATAACGCCCAGCACCAGGTTGGCGTGTTGCCAGATGCTGTTCGTTGATTCGGAGTGCGTTTTGACGGGTCCGGTTTCGTCATCTTCCTGCTCTTCGGAAGCTTCCGGTAAGGAAGAAAACCGGATGAGCAGGGCGAAAACAATCAGAACGGCCGTCAAGATCAGGTAGGGAGTCACCAGTTTTTCCAGCGACTGCGACGCCGATAGGGCATTACCCCCGGAAAATAAAATGCTGCCAAAAATAAACTGGCTGAAAATTCCGGCCAGCTTATTGGCAACGCCCATGATGCTGATTCGCTGGGCGGCACTTTTACGCGGTCCCAGAATCGTTACGTACGGGTTGGAAGCCGTTTGGAGAACCGTTAAGCCAATGCCGATCAGGAATAATCCCGTCAGAAATAAGGGGTAAGAAACCGCCTTGGCCGCCGGAATAAAAATAAGCGTTCCGATCGCCATGACGATCAAACCCAGCGACATCCCATTTTTAAACCCGGTTTTTCGGAGCAGCCAGGCCGACGGAATGGCCATGAGCGTGTAGGAGATGAAAAAGGCAAAGGCTACTAAATTGGAACCGACCGTACTGAGTTGAAAAGCCTGTTTGAAAAACGCAATCAGAACCCCGTTTACCCAGGTAGTAAATCCGAATATGGAAAACAAGACGCCAATAATCACCAACGGGAAAAAATTACTGTTCGTTGAATTCCGGGTTGCAGTCGGGATCATTTTTTTGAAGTTTAAAAATGCGCGAGCGGTTGTGCGTTGAATGAAAACGAACGTCCAATATATTTTGAATTATTTTAATAAGTAAGGATTTATTCGCATTCGCTGAAAATTAACCAAATTAATAGGCATCGTTGAGGGCAAAAATGGGCTTGTTTGTTTTCCATTTACCCCGTGTAAAATCCGGGATTTCAATGGGTTTGCTGCCTTTGGCAATGGATTCTTCGGAGAGCGGGCTGATGGCGCTCCAAACCGCAGCGTCGTAAACATCGATTGGGGGCGGCACCTTCCGTTTGACCGATTCGATAAAGGCGCGGATCACGAAAAAATCGATGCCGCCGTGGCCGGCATTTTCGGCGGTCTGGGCGTGGCGTTTCCAGAGCGGGTGATCGTATTTTTCCTGGTATTCCTTGAATGGCTCCCACTGGTGCGGTTTTTGACTCGTACCTTCCAGGTAAATCGTTTTGCCATCGTCCATCCAGACACCTTTTGTGCCCTGCGCCCGGAAGCCCAGTGAATAGGGACGGGGCGAGTTGGTGTCGTGCATGATGACGATGTTTTCGCCGTTGGCGCACTGAATTACGGTCGTGACTATATCGCCCAGTTTGAAGTTGACTTTCGCATTCGGGTGGTTCGGGCCGCCCTTATCGACCACATAGTTGTGCAAACCGCGCGCTTTGGTGGCCGTGGAGGTCAGGTGCAAAAACCGGTTTCCCCGGTTGATATCGAGCCAGTGGGCGACCGGTCCCAAACCGTGCGTGGGGTACAAATCGCCGTTGCGATCAACGGAATGCTGGGTGCGCCAGCGGGCTTCCGAGTATCCTTTGGCACCAAATTCGGCCCCAATGCCCTGTTTAACCGTTCCGTCATTGAATTTGATGTTGCGCAAATCGTGCTGATAGCCGCAATGGGCGTATAGCATTTCGCCGAACATGCCCTGCCGAATCATGTTCAGAACCGCCATGACGTCGCGCCGGTAGCAGACGTTTTCCAGAATCATGCACGGTTTTCCACTTTTTTCCGACGCGTCGATCAGATCCCAGGATTCCTTCAGCGTGACCGTGGCCGACACTTCCACGCCCGCGTATTTCCCGGCTTTCATGGTGGCGACGGCCATCGGAACGTGCCATTCCCATGGCGTGGCAATCACGACGCCATCAATGTCGTCGCGTTTGAGCATGTTCTGGAAATCTTCGTCATTCTTGCCAAAAACCGCCGGTTCGGCCCGGCCCGCTTTGGTGATCATGGCCTTGGTGTGCCGGATGGCTTCGGGGTCGATGTCGCAAATGGCCGTGATCGCTACATCGTTACGGTAGAGCGCCTGTTCGACGTGGCTGCGCCCGCGACCCCCCACGCCAATAAACGCCAGCCGTACGTTGGCATCCTGGGCGGGTGCGCCCGTTAAAATGGCCGGAAACAGGTGCGCGGAGGAAACCGTGGCGGCTGCCGACCGCAGAAATAGACGTCGATTGGTTTTCAAAGGGTGTCGTGGTTTAGGAAGTTCGGGTGACTTCACCGTAAAAAAATAAGAAAATATCGGTAGAGCCAAAAATTGACCCGAATAGTTGAGGGTGAAGGCCTTCGCGGGCCCTGGACAATCCGTACAATATACGGTTTTCGGATAATTTGGACTACTGCACGTTTCGTATGAACCAAAACGAGTACCGGGCTGTTAACCCATCAGAACTCACTAAAATATCTCCTGAAAGCGGATTGTCTCACCGCTTGACGGCTTAAATGTGTTGCAGACAACCTTTCTGACGACATTTTGGTCGAGATAATTGCTAATCGTAATGCCGGTTTTCCGGCGCTGACAGAATGGATAAAAAACGGGTAGCGGTGTTCCGAAAGGAGCATTTCAATGCGGCTCACCGTCTCCACAATCCGGCGTGGTCGGAGGAAGAGAATCAGCGGTTTTTTGGCAAATGCAACAATCCGAATTACCACGGTCATAATTACGAACTGATTGTTCAGGTTACGGGCGAAGTGAATCCGGATTCGGGCTATGTGATGGACATGAAAGTCCTCGGGGATTTGATCAAAAACCGGGTTACGGATAAATTTGATCACAAAAACCTGAATCTGGATACCGACGAATTCAAGACCCTGAACCCCTCCGCCGAAAACATTGCGATTGTTATATACGATTCGCTGCGCAGCCAGCTTGACTCATCTCTGGAATTGAAAATTAGACTCTATGAAACCGAACGGAACTTCGTTGAATACCCGGTCTAACGGCCATCACCTCAATTATGACCTGCTGAATGATGTGTCGGTCGATGAAATCGGTGATGATCACATGACCACTTCCCTGGAAACGCCCATGCGGGAGGGTGCCTTTGACCTGACTGATGACGCGAAAGTGGAGCTAATTCAAGGGCATTTTCGCGAAATCATGAACATTCTGGGCCTCGACCTGAATGACGACAGCCTGAAAGGAACGCCCCGGCGCGTGGCCAAAATGTACGTGAAGGAAATTTTCAGCGGACTGAATCCGGCCAAAAAACCGAAGGCAGCTTTGTTTGAGAATAAGTACCAGTACAAGGAAATGCTGGTCGAAAAGAACATAACCGTTCAATCGCACTGTGAACACCATTTTGTGCCGATCCTGGGCCGGGCGCACGTAGCCTACATATCGAGCGGGAAGGTGATCGGTTTGTCGAAACTAAACCGCATTGTGCAATATTTCGCCAAACGGCCACAGGTTCAGGAACGACTGACGGTGCAGATTGCGGACGAATTAAAAAAAGTGCTGGAGACCGAGGATGTAGCCGTCGTGATCGACGCCCGGCATTTGTGCGTGTCGATGCGCGGGGTGCAGGATGTCAACAGTTCTACCGTAACCGCCCACTACGGCGGCAAATTCAAGGACGACGATGCAACCCGTCAGGAGTTTCTCCGGCACGTCAGCGAACCAACAGCAGCTTTATAAGGAAGTAGTAAGAACGACGGACGATGAATGAGCTAGCGCGAAGCAACCCATTCATCGTCCATCATGCATACAGTATCGTTTTTTAAACAAGTGTTCCTACGCGGTCGAGGAGCGCTTTTGTTTTTTTAATGCCTTCGTATTCGCTCAATGTTGATCCTTCGTATTCGATGCCGACGATGCCTTTGAAGCCGCTGTCTTTCACAATTTTCATCATGCGCATGTAGTCCGTATCGGTGCAGTTGCCGCTGGCATCGAAATCGTGGGCTTTGGCGCTGACCCCTTTGGCAAATGGCATCATTTCCGAGACGCCTTTGTAGCGGTCGTATTCTTCAACACACTTGCCGCCCCATTCCGATCCGTCACTGCGTTTGATGCAGAAATTGCCAAAATCCGGCAGAATACCGACATTTTTCATATTCACCTGCTTCATCACCCCCGTGAGCCACTGTCCATTGGACGAATAACTGCCGTGGTTTTCCACGATCACGTTGATGTTCATGGTTTTGGCAAATTCCCCCAGTTTCCCCAGGCCCTCGACGGCGGCTTTGGCTACTTCATCCTCCGTACCTTTGCCAAACGCGTTTACCCGGATGGTTTTACAGCCCAGCGTTTTGGCGCATTCGACCCACGGTTTGTGTTTTTCAACGGCGTCGTTGCGTTTGGCCGCGTCGGTTTCGCCCAGGAAACCTTCGCCGTCGATCATAATCAGGTGATTCCGCACGCCATTGTCTTTACAGCGCATCATCAATTCTTTCAGGTAGGTTGCATCTTTGGCTTTGTCCTTGAAAAACTGGTTGACGTACTCGACAATTTCAATCCCGAATTCATTTTTGGCGAGCGCCGGAAAATCGAGGTTTGTAATTTTTTTCTCGTTGAACAGCGCTTTATGGAGCGACCATTCGGCCAGTGAAATCTCGAAGAACGGTTTTTTCGCTGCAAATTCGGCCCAGGCCGGAAGGGCGGCCGATGCAGCCGACAGGGCGCCGATTTGCTTTAAAAAGTGGCGACGTGAAAACATAGAAATACTTGTTAGGTTAGTGATTCCCGAAAACCGGGTGGACTATTACGGCAAGATAACGAAAAAGCTTGGGTTGCCGGCTGCCGGTTTGGTACCGAATTCGTATGTGATTGGTAATGAAAATTTTATAAGTTTTACGCAGTAAATCCTGTCCCACGTCGTCAAAAAGCTGCTCCCAAACGAGCATTTGAAAGCGCCTGAAATAGAATGGAATAGGGATCATTGAAATAATTCTCGCCTTTAGTTGCACCCATAAATTACCGGTTACTGAGGTGAAAAATAACTTGATGACGGGCAAAATCCGAAAATTACAGTCTGATAATCCCCCCAAAAAGGCCGCTTAATAACAATCCGTTTTTAGGGGCAACTTACCCTGGACTTACCCTGAGAAGGAAAAAGGCCCTCTGCAGCGTGTACGAGGGCCTTTTTAACCGGGATATGAATACAACCTGAATTAAGTATCTCATTTGAGCACTAAATTCTCACCGAAAATTACAAAAAACTTCATAATGGTCAACTTTTTTTCAAGGATTTTTAAGAAAAAGTTTTGCAATTATGGGCGATAAACCCTAGTCATCATTCGTCATAAAATGCTTTTGATTGGTCGAAATATTGGAGATGGTCCACTTTACATCACCCGAAAACGGCTGCGCCCGCACCGGACAATCCGCAATCCGGCAATAATGGCAGCATTCGGGTAAACACGGATCGGTATGGATGAAAATTTCGACTTCGGTGTTGATTTCCCGCTTGATGATTTCCTCAAATTCGTGGACTTCCTGGTGAACCTGCGCCAGACTCCAGTAATAGGGCAGGGTCAGGTGGCAATCGATGTGTAAATCAGCGCCGTATCGTTGCACCCGCAGGTTGTGAATGTCAATCCAGTTGCTGCTTTTGTGCTGGTTCAGAATGTCGAGGATGCGCTGCAGCAGGGCCAGATCGGTTTCGTCCATCAACCCGGCTACGGACTGCCGGATAAGCCCAAAACCGTTCCAGATGATCAGCCCCGACAGCACCAGTGAAATCACACCGTCGAGCCAGGTCAAGCCGGTCAGCAGAATGGCCCCGATGCCCGCCACCACGATCAGACTGCTCAAACTATCGGTCAGCAAATGGCGACCGTCGGCAATGAGCGTAATGGAATTGGTCGCCCGCCCGTTGCGCACCAGCAACCAGCCGACCAGGGCGTTGGCAACGGTTGTAAGCGTAATGAGCCCGACGCCCCAGCCAAGATTCGAAATCGACTGCGGTTCTATAAAAGACTGTATGGCCTGCGCGATGATGAAAAAACCGGCTGATAAAATTAAGGCGCCCTCAAACCCCGATGAAAAAAACTCAATTTTGCCGTGGCCGTACGGGTGATTCCGGTCGCGCGGCAAACCGGACAGGTAAATGCTGTAAAGCGCAAAACCGCTGGCAATTACGTTAATGATTGATTCCAGCGCGTCCGTTAAAATGGACGTTGACGACGTCAGCCACCAGGCGGCAAACTTGATCAGCACCAGCGTAACGCTTAATCCGAGTGAGATTGACATCCACTTGTATTTAATTCGTTGACTGGGCAGCATGAAACCGGGGGCTGGTTATAGCCTGCAAAGGTAGCAAACTGTTAAGGATTTCTCTTTACCTTTGCCAACATGGAGTTCACCGATAATCCCTGGAAAACGCTTACGTCAACGGTTGCCTACGAAAACAATTGGCTGAGAATCAGGCATGAAGATGTTTTAACGCCCTCAAATACGCCGGGTATTTACGGCGTCGTCAGTTTCAAGAATAAAGCCGTCGTGGTGGTTCCGATTGACCAGGAAGGCTACACCTACCTGGTAGGGCAATACCGCTACCCCCTCAATGAGTATTCGTGGGAAGTTCCGGAAGGTGGTGCGCCCATCGGCACCGACCTGCTCGAATCGGCCCGCCGTGAACTGAAGGAAGAAACTGGCCTCGAAGCCGCCACCTGGACCATGATAGGCCGCATTCACACCTCAAATTCGGCCACCGACGAGGAAGGCTTTCTGTACATCGCCGAAGACCTGTCGCAGGGCGCGCATGAACCGGAAGAAACCGAACAATTACAAATCCGACGGGTTTTACTGAGTGATGCGGTTGAAATGGTGATGAACAGCGAGATCACCGATGCGCTCAGTGTCTGCGCCCTGCTGAAAGTGGCGCGGTTGAAACAGATTTGAGTACAATGATAGTAGCCATTTTATACGGTTTAGTAGCGGGAATCTTACTTTGTCTAACTTTCGGAACCGTATTTTTCTCTTTGATGCAGAATAGCGTCGATAACGGCTATCGGTCCGGCATCAAGATTGCGTTCGGGGTGGTGGTTTGTGACGCCATATTTGTCGTTTGTGCCCTGTTTGGTACGGCTTTCCTGCCTAAAATTGACGGTTTTGAAGTCTACCTGACCTTGTTTGGGGTTTTATTGCTGCTGGCGATGGGGGTTGCCAATCTTTTTAAAGGTACCCCGCGACTGGCCTACCCTAAAACCCGGTTTGGTAACTTTCTATACTATTTTACCACCGGTTTTGTCTTAAATGCGATTAATCCCATCAATTTTATTACCTGGGTAACGCTGGCGGCTTATCTCACCAATTCGCTGCATTACAGCCCGGTCGAGCGGTACGTCTTTATGGCGTCTTCCTTGGTGGGGATTTTTGCGACCGAATCAGCGCTGGCGGTTTTTGCCCACAAACTCAAGCGGTTTTTTACCCCCAAAGTGGTGTTGATTTTCAACCGAACCACGGGCATCGTTTTCATTTTCATCGCCCTGCAACTGGCCTGGACGCGGTTGTATGATCCGCTGATTGCCATGCTGAAATAGCAATTATTTCCTGAATGCCCACATCGGGTATCAAGTCATCCGTTGACACAAGAACCCCCGATGGATTTGCCTTTGTTAAGCTCCATCGGGGGGTTGGATTTCGTTCTAAAAGATTTTGGTCAGACTTGTCTGGGCTCCCGGATGGAATCCGCTTCGATGCCCTGCGTTTTCAGGAAGCCTTCCCAATCCGCAATCAGATTCTTTTTTAAGACCCGCGGAAATTTGTGCTGACCGCCCAGCTTCCCCTTGGTTTCCATCCATTTGTAAAAGGTAGCCGTGGGCAAGGCCGTCACGAAAACATCCTTGAGGGCGTGTTTTCGTTCAACGGCGTAATCGTCATTCAATTCCTTTAATTTGGTGTCAATCAAATTTTTCAAAACCGCTTCGTCCACCGGATCGTCCGTGCCGATGTACCAGTGGTGGGCAAACAAAGTTTCGTGGGAAATCCCGGCCACCGTAAATTCGCGAACATTAATTTTCAGATCACGGGAAGCCAGTTCAACGGCTTTGTTCATGTTATCGACCGAAAGGTGCTCCCCGCACAGGCTCAGAAAATGTTTCGTCCGACCAGTGATGACAATTTCGCAACGTTTTTTGGAGACAAACCGGATCGTGTCACCAATCAAATACCGCCAGGCACCTGAACAAGTTGAAATTAGCAGGGCGTATTCCTTACCTTCTTCCACCTCGTCGATCATCAGCGTCTGCGGTTTTTCAACCACCTCACCGTCGGCATTGAAATTATCATCGTTGAACGGGATAAACTCAAAGAAAATACCGTTGTCGAGCACCAGTTGCATGCCCACGGCGTTCGGATGCGTCTGGTAGGCAATGAAACCCTCCGAGGCCAGGTACGTTTCAATGTAGGTGATGGGGCGACCCAGGAGGTGCTCAAAGCCTTTTTTATACGGTTCAAAGGACACTCCGCCGTGGCAGAACACCATCAGATTCGGCCAGATGTCGTGAATAGTTTTGACCTTGTAGTGCGCAATGATTTTTTCCATCAGGAGCTGAATCCAGGCCGGAACGCCCACCACAAAACCGATGTCCCACTGCGACGCCTGTTCGGTAATTTCATCCAGTTTCAGCGCCCAGTCCCGTTCCTGCGCAATATCTTTCCCCGGTTTATAAAATTGCTGGAACCAAAACGGAATTTGGCTGGCCGTAATCCCGCTCAAATCGCCTTCGAAATGGTTGCCCCGGTAATTGAGGGTGGTGCTGCCGCCCAGCATCAGGAAGCCCTTTTCGTAAAGTTGTGACGGCAGGTGCTGGTAGCGACTCAAACTCAAAATCTGTCGGATGCTGGTTTTCTGAATCGCTTTCGACATGGTTTTGGTCACCGGAATGTATTTGGTCGCGGCTTCCGAGGTGCCCGAACTCAGCGCAAAATACTTCACGCGGCCCGGCCAGCAAACGTTTTTTTCCCCGTTCACCGAGCGCTGCCACCAGTCTTTGTGAATTTTGTTGTAATCGTAAATCGGAACAAATTCCTTAAACTTGGTGTAGAACTCTTTTTCGTCGTCAAAAAAGGCCGAATTTTCGATGTCTTCAAACTGAAAAGCCTGCCCAAATTGTGTGTAGCGGGCTTTGCCGACCAATTTGACAAACGTTTTCTTCTGTAATTTAAGCGCATTCAGCTTTTTTCGTCTGACAATGTTCGTCAGCGAAATTCCTCCTTTAAGTAAGCTTCCCAATAAGGCCATACAGTCAGAGCGTTTATGAGGGTTGGCGGACAGGTTCGATGGCTTGGATGATCTCCGTGGACTCCGGTTTCGGAATGGAACCCGTGCGTTCGTTGATGTTCCAGGCTTTCATATCGGCCAGAATTTTATAATCGGTCAGATCGAGCTGACAGGGCACCACCGCCGTACAGTTTTGCGACAGGGCATATTCGTCAGTGTCCTCGCCGGTATCGTCGTTGACAAATTTGCCCGACATCCAGAAATAGCTGCGGCCATACGGATCTTTGCGCTGGTCGAACTCTTCCTGCCAGCGGGCGTCGGCCTGGCGGCAAATCCGGATTTCGCCCAGCGGTTTTTCAGATTTAGCCGGGAAGTTGACGTTCAGGGCAACTCCTTTCGGAATGCCGTTTTCCAGCGCGTGTCCGGCAATTTTTAAAATGTGATCGTGCGTGTGCGTAAAATCCGGGTCGTGGCTGTAATCACAAAGGGAAAAACCGATGGCCGGAATTCCTTCTATGGCCGCTTCAATGGCCGCCGACATCGTGCCCGAATACAATACGCTGATCGAGGTGTTGCTGCCGTGGTTGATTCCGCTCACCACCAGATCCGGATTCCGGTCTTTCAGCACAAAATGTTTGGCGAGTTTGACGCAATCGGCGGGTGTGCCGGAACATTCGTAAGCGGGAATGCCCGGAAACAGATCGCTTTCGAATAAGCGGAGGGGCGAGGCAATCGTAATGGCGTGGCCCATTCCGGACTGCGGGCTGTTGGGCGCAACCACCACGACCTCACCCAGTTGGTTCATTAAAGAAACGAGCGTTCGAATGCCTTGGGCGGTAATGCCATCGTCATTCGTGACTAAAATTAACGGTTTTTGATCCGACATACTTCTTCGTTTTCTTGTTTACTGGTGGCCAAAGGTACGGAATAATGAAATGAGAAAACCGATTTAAGTCGGACACCGGTAGTTTTTCATCCATCCTCTTTTCGCCTATTTTTGACGTTCAAACCCATTCAGCCGCATGTCACTCGAATTTAAAACCGCCACCATTGCCGATATAGCCTCTATAATAGCGCTCCAGGAGCAGATTTGGGAACCGACGTACCGCGCCATTCTCGATCAGGAACAGATCACGTATATGTTTCAGGCCATTTACTCGCAGGAAGCGCTGGAGGAGCAAATGACCGCCGAAAATCAGATTTTTATTCTGGCCTATTCGGATCGGCAACTGGTCGGTTTTGCGTCGTATTCCCGGAATGCGGCCGATGGGGAACGGTTTAAATTGCACAAAATCTACGTGTTGCCAACCGAACAGGGCCGGGGAACCGGTAGGCTATTGTTGCAGGAAGTTGTCCGGCGGTGCCTGGCGTTGGGGGGAAACCGCCTGTACCTCAATGTAAACCGCTACAATAAAGCCCGGCAGTTCTACGAACGGCTGGGCTTTCGGGTGGTCCGGGAAGAAGACATTCCGATTGGACCGTACTGGATGAATGATTTTGTGCTCGAAAAAGAATTAGTGACTTATTGACGATGCCTGACTCCGGTACCCCTGCAGGGGCGAATAGCCCCGGGTTTCTTTGGCGTAATACCCACTTCCGTCGTAGGCTCGCAACTCCGGATCCGTTTTGCATTCGTCGCGGCAGGTTCCCTGGTGTTCGGCACCACAGGCTTCGCAGAGGGTTACGTGGTTGTTGCAGGCCGGGCTCGCGCAGTTAATCATCCGGTCGGAGGGTGATCCGCAGCGGTAGCAGCTGGAAATAACCGCCGGATTCACCTGGTTAACGTCCACCGCCACCCGGTTGTCGAAAACGTAACACTTCCCGTCGAAATCTTCCCCGCCGGCTTCAAGACCGTACTTGATGATGCCACCGTGGAGCTGGTAGACGTTTTCAAAACCCTGATCGAGCAGATAAGCACTGGCCTTCTCGCACTTGATGCCGCCCGTGCAGTAGGTAATGACCTTTTTCTTTTTCAGGTGGTCAATTTCGGCCATGTGCTGCGGCAATTCCCGCAGATTCTCCATGTCGAAGGTAATGGCGCCCTTGAACTTGCCAACCGAATGTTCGTAGTTCGACCGCATATCGATCAGCACCACGTCGTCCTCGTCCTTCATTTTTTTGAACGCATCCGGTTCCAGGTGAATGCCGGTTTTCACCAGCGGATCAACGGGCAGGTCCGAATTCACGATCTCGTTTTTCAGCCGGACGTTCAGTTTCTGAAAGGCGTGTTCGTCGGATTCGTCCACCTTGAACTCCAGGCTGGCGAAGCGAGAATCGGCTCTCACCGTCCGCATGTATTCGTCACAGTCGGCTGGTGAACCCGAAACTGTCCCGTTCAACCCTTCGGCCGCTACGATAATTCGACCCAGCAAATTCAGCCGAATGCACAACTGATGATGTTCGTCGCGAAACTGCGCGGGGTCTTCTAAGGTTGTATAACAGTAATATAATAAAACGCGATAGGGCTTCATAACACAACAGGACCTGTAATCGGTTAACACACAAAGATACAAAAAGTATCCCTGACGATTACGTTGGGCATAAAAGCGATCGATCATGCACATTGCCATTACCGGAAACATTGGAGCCGGAAAAACAACTTTAGCTACGTTGCTGGCGGATCATTACGGCTGGAACATTCTGAACGAAGCGGTGGAAGGGAATCCGTATCTGGTTGATTTCTACGATGATATGAAGCGCTGGTCGTTCAATCTACAAATCTATTTTCTGAATAGCCGGTTTGAACAGATGCTCACCATCAATGCCGGTGGGCAGTCGGTCGTGCAGGACCGGACCATTTATGAAGATGCCCACATTTTTGCCCGAAACCTGCACGAAAGCGGTTTCATGAGTCCGCGCGATTACCAGACGTATCGCCGGGTTTTTGAAAACATGCTGGCGCTGGTGCACCCGCCGGACCTGATGATCTACCTGCGCGCGGGCCTCCCAAAACTTCAGGAACGCATCCGGATGCGGGGCCGGGCGTATGAAAAATCCATCAGTCCCGACTACCTGGCCAGCCTCAACCGGTTGTATGAATCGTTCGTGGCGGAGTATTCAGCTGGTCAGTTGCTGGTGATCGACGTCGATGATTTAGATTATGTAAAAAATCAGGCGGACTTGGCCTTCGTAATCGGGAAGGTGGACCGCGTCTTGAACAGCCTATAGCAGCCAGATCCGGTTCGCTGGGGGGTAAAAACCGCACCGCTGTATCCCAATGCTTACAAAACCGATGCCTGCTGGTCAGGTGTCCAGACTATCATTTTCTTTCGCTTTCATAAAGGCGGTTTTCAAAAAGCGTATCGACACGGGCATGATAGGGCATTAATAAGGGTTATTCCACGATGCCTTCTTTCGCTCACCTCAAAATCAGCCAACGTTAAAAACGGAATTATCCTGAGTAATAACCGGCAGTTCCGGATGGAAAAAACCGTAACTTTTTTCCTGAAGGCTGTATTCGCTTTTTACCGCAATGCCTTAGAACGCTTTGGCGAGTTTTTCAGTCTGGCAAAGTTTTTTCTGAAAAATTATTTGGAAATCAGAATGTTCTGGGGTTTTAGTTTGCGAAAATTTGCCCAGGACTTCGCCTAATTTCCTGCCTCACATTTAAATCTGATTGAAATTAACCTGAATTTCTGGTGAGGAAAATTACGTTGAACCAACTAAAATTTTAGGATCAATTTTTGTTAGGTATACTTAATTATCAGACATTGGTATATATTCACACGAAATAATCTAAATTTAACCATTTAGAAGTTCTGCACCTTTCATGAAACGATTTCTTTGCACGCTGCTGGCCTTGCTGGTGTTTTTACAGTGGGGTGAGGCCCAGACGGAAACCGTGCGGTTTAAGCATATCACGACCAACGAAGGACTTTCGCAAAGCAATGTTACTGCCATTGTGCAGGATAAAAGAGGGTTTATGTGGTTTGGCACGCAGGATGGACTCAATCGCTACGATGGGTATTCCTTTACCGTCTACCGGAACGACCCCAATCAGCCCACCAGCCTGAGTGATAATTATGTCCGGGCGCTGTATGTTGACCGGAAAGGGCGACTCTGGATTGGCACCGACGATGGTGGCCTGTCCATGTTCGATACAGAAACGGACAATTTTACCCTCTATCGCCATCAAAAAAACAATTCGAACAGTTTGAGTCATAACCGGGTGACGGCTATTTCGGAAGATCGGCAGGGCAATCTCTGGTTGGGTACGGACGGGGGATTAAACCGGTTTAACCCCGAAAACCGCACGTTCACCCGGTATACCCACCAACCGGCTGTCGCCGGTAGCCTGAGCAGTGACTTTATTCGGGATGTGTTGGTCGACCGAAACGACCAGGTCTGGATTGCGACGTTTGGGGGCGGTTTAGACCGGCTGGAGAAAGACACCGGCACTTTTCATCACTATCGGCACCGGCCGGCAAATCAGCAGTCCCTGAGTCACGATAACCTTAAAAAATTGTTTCAGGACTCTCAGGGGCGGCTTTGGATCGCCACGGAAGGCGGGGGGCTGAACCGGCTCAATCCTGATCAACAATCATTTACCCGGTTTTTGCACTATCCGGCGGTTCCGACTTCAATCAGCCACAATGACCTGAATTCGCTGGGTGAGGACAACCGGGGTAATCTTTGGGTCGGTACCGAAAACGGGGGCATCAGCGTACTGCCTAAAAACCGCACCGACTTTATTCACTATCCCTATGACGAAAACGACGAGGGCGGACTCAACAATGGGTCGGTGTATGCCATTTGCCGCGATCGGAGTAACAACATGTGGATTGGAACGTACAGCGGGGGTATCAACTTTTTCGATCACGAACCGGTCAAATTTATTCTCTACCAGAAAAATAAGAACAATCCCAATAGCCTGAATAACAACAACGTTATGGCGGTTTTGAAGGACCATGAAGGCAATTTGTGGATGGGCACGGACGGCGGAGGACTGAATGTCCGGATGAGTGCCGGAAACCGGATTGTCCGGTACCGCTACGACCGCGCCGACGCGGGCAGTGTGGGCAGTAATTTCATCATGAGTGTGTTTCAGGACAGCGACCGGGATATCTGGGTGGGAAGTTACAAAGGCGGATTAAGCCGGTGGCAGAAATCGACGGGCACATTCGTAACGATCGGGCCGCGGGCCGACGCGAAAGGACTCAGCCACGAAACCGTCAGCACCATCATCGAAGGAAAAAAAGGAGAGATCTGGTTGGGCACCATTGGCGCCGGAATCAGCCGGTATGATAAAACGAGCGGAACGTTTACCCATTTTCGCCCTGACCCATCCCGACCCGGAAGCATCAGCCAGGGTTACATCAGTTCCCTTTGCTACGACCGCAAGGGTAATTTATGGGTTGGCACTGAGGGCGGGGGGCTAAACCTGTTTCACCCCGCCACCGGTACCTTTACGGCCTACCGGCACCAGCGCGATGCGCCCGGGAGTCTGAGTCACAACCTGATCAATAGCCTCTACGAAGATGTACGGGGACAATTGTGGGTGGGCACCAACGGTGGCCTAAACCAGTTTGATCCGCAGAAAAAAACCTTTGTAGCGTATCGCAAAAAGCAGGGACTCGCCAATGAAATTATTCAGGCCATCACCAGCGACCGGAAGGGTAACATCTGGGTCAGTACAAATAAAGGCCTGTCGAAACTGGATCTGAAAACCAAAACCTTCCGGAACTTTGATGCCAATGACGGTTTGCAGAAAAGCTCTTTTAATCGCATGGCGGTTTTCAAAGCTCCCCAGGGCGAAATGTATTTTGGGGGTGTTCAGGGGCTGAACGAGTTCAATCCGGACAGTCTGCGCGACAATCCGTTTGTGCCCCCGGTATACATTACCAACGTGCAGGTATTCGACGAGCCGGTTTCAAACCAGGCCAACCGCCTGTCATTGTCGCCTGAGGACAACACGGTGACCTTTGAATTTGCTGCCCTGAATTACTCGCTGCCCGAAAAAAACCAGTATGCGTACAAACTGGACGGTTTTGACAAGGACTGGAATTACAAAAACAAACGGGTCGTTACCTACACCAACCTGGACCCCGGCTTGTACACGTTTCTGGTGAAGGCGTCGAACAATGACGGGGTCTGGAACGAAAATCCGGCCAGCTTTCGGGTCGTCATCAAACATCCGTTCTGGCAAACGTGGTGGTTTGGCGCCCTGATTGCCATTGCCTTTCTGGCTAGTCCCAATTTTATCTACCGCTGGCGAACCCGCGCTCTGAAAGCCCAGAAAGAAAAACTGGAAGAAATTGTGAGCGAGCGGACGGCGGAGGTGCTGTATCAGAAAGAAGAACTCCAGACGCAGTCGGAACACCTGCAAACGCTGGTGGAGGAAATCCACGAACAGCGGTTGCAGGAGCAGAAAGCGCGGGAAGAAGCCGAAAAAGCCAATCAGGCCAAAAGCGTTTTCCTGGCAACCATGAGCCACGAAATCCGCACGCCCATGAACGGGGTGTTGGGCATGACCTATCTGTTGCAGGAAACCGAGCTGTCGGAGGAGCAAAACGAGTACGTCGATACCATTTACCAGTGCGGCACCAATCTGCTGGGCGTCATCAACGACATTCTGGATTTTTCCAAAATCGAATCCGGCAGTATGGATCTGGAGGAAGGCGACATTGACCTGCTGCACTGCGTGGAAGAAGTGCTTGATCTGTTTGCCGGAAAAGCCGCCGAAACCGGGCTCGATCTGGTTTATCAGTTTGAGCATAATGTGCCCCTGCACATCATTGGCGATGCTTTGCGACTGCGGCAGATTCTGATCAATCTCGTCGGGAATGCCGTTAAGTTTACCCACAAAGGCGAAGTATTCGTCCGGGCTGATGTGAGGCAGCGCATCAGCGATCAGGAGTTGGAACTGGTGTTTCAGGTGCGGGATACGGGCATCGGAATACCGGAGGACAAGCGGCAGCGGCTTTTCAAGGCGTTTTCCCAGGTTGACTCGTCCATGACCCGGAAATACGGCGGAACCGGACTGGGACTGGCCATCAGCGAGCGCCTGGTTAAACTGATGGGCGGTTCCATTTCCGTGGATAGCCAGGAGGGTCTGGGCACCACCTTTACGTTCACCATTCAATGCCGGATCAGCCAGCAGGCGCAACGGCATTACATTTTGTTCAATACCATTGAAAACAACGGGAAGCGGGTGCTGATCGTCGATGACAACCAGACGAATCTAACCATTCTGAAAACCAAACTGGAGCAGTGGAAACTGACGCCGGTGGTGTCATCTTCGGGCGCTCAGGCGCTGGAATTACTGGCCGATAAGACGCCTTTTCACCTGATCATTACCGATATGCAGATGCCGGGCATGAACGGTGTCCAGCTGGCCCAAAACATCCGGGCCGATTACCCCCGCCTGCCGATTATCCTCCTGAGTTCCGTGGGGGAAGAAACGCGGAAAGCCTATTCGGACCTGTTCTCGGCGGTTTTAACCAAGCCCATTCACCAGCAGCAGCTTTTCGACCTCGTGCAGCGGCAACTCAAACAGGCCGATGAGATTTCGGTACCGGTCGCCCGACCCTCACAACAACTATTATCAGCCGGTTTTGCCAAAGAGCATCCGCTGACGATTCTGGTCGCTGAGGATTATCTGGCCAATCAGAAGCTGATCCTGAACATCCTGCATAAACTGGGTTATGAACCCCACCTCGCCCAGAACGGCCTGGAGGTATTGACCATGCTGCAGAAACAACCCTACGACACCGTTCTGATGGACGTGCAGATGCCCGAAATGAACGGACTGGACGCAACCCGCCAGATTCGGCGGCAGACGGGATACCAGCCGATCATCATTGCGATGACGGCCAACGCCATGAAGGAAGATCAGCAGGAGTGCCTCGAAGCCGGTATGGATGATTACATTTCCAAACCCATTTTGCTCAATGTGTTGAAAACCGCCCTGGAGCGGGCTTCGATCCGGCGGCAGGAACAGGTTCCGTGATCGCAGGCTGTCTATAAGCACAAAAACCGCCTTTGTGGGGCGGTTGCTGTTGTCAAAACGGAGGTAATAATCGCTAAACGTGTCCACGGAGGGATTCGAACCCTCACACCAGTACGGCACCACCCCCTCAAGATGGCGTGTCTACCAATTCCACCACATGGACCGGAAAACCTTATTTTTGTGGATGCAAATGTAGGAGTTGGGCCTCAAAAAACCAAGCTACGATTTATATTCCCGAAAATTCGGTAGCCGGTGAGTATACATGATGGTTTAATCTCTTTTTAATGCAAAACGTCTTAGGGATTTTGTTGCCTGATTTTCAGCGGCAAATTCCCGTTATCAGCGGACGCATGGCTTCTGTCTGATTCGTTTATCATAGGTTAGCACCGAACCTGGCTCTTCTCCCGACAGAGGAGCCAGTGTTTTTTCCGCCTTGGAGAACGTCATTCGGTGGGAAATACGGTCAACTCCTTTTATTCTGCTTCTTTATTCCCTTTCCTCCAATAAAATCATTAATTCGTCAATGGCTGCGCGGATGTTGTTCCGAACGTCCAGAATGGATGCTTCCATCATGTAACAGGGGGCCGTAATGATTTTATACGTCTGATCGACCGAAATTTCCCGCACGGTTTTCAAAACGGCCTGCTGACCCAGGGAAGTTAGCCCGTCGGCAATGCCCTTAATTTCGTAAGGGCTGTCTTCCTGGTCGGTACCCACCGTCAGCTCAGCTGAAATGCCGCTGCCTTCCAGTGCCTTGGCAATGGTGGTCGGACTCATGCACAAGCCGACAATCGGTTTTTTCAACGAAATCAAATCCAGAATCAACTGCCGGACCGGCTCCAGAATGGGACCTTCCGGACCTTCAAAGGCCCATTTCGTGAGGTTCTTGGCCGTTCCAAAACCGCCGGGTATCACCAGCGCGTCCAGTTCATCGACCGCCAGCGAAGCTAGGCTCCGGATGTTGCCGCGCGCAATCCGGGCCGACTCCACCAGCACATTCCGCGATTCCGGCATTTCTTCGCCCGTCAGGTGGTTGACAACGTGGTATTGATCCAGGTCCGGTGCAAAACAAACGGCTTCGGCCCCCACTTCGGCCAGGGCCAGCAGGGTCAAAACCGCTTCGTGAATTTCCGTTCCGTCGTAAACACCGTTTCCGTGTAACAAGACGCCAATTTTCATAAACCGGGGGGTGATTGAGGTGATTTATTCGGGAAAATTAAGCCAAAAAGTTGTAACTTCAAGGTTTCGTTTTCACCTTCGTTTGGCAGAAAAGAAACCGTTCTGTCAGCGAACCAACAGTAAATACGACATTCAATATGGCAATGGAATTAACCGGTAAACTGGTCAAAGTGTTACCCGAACAAAGCGGGCAGGGAAAGAATGGAACCTGGACGAAACAACAATTTGTGATCGAAACGATCGACCAGTTTCCCAAACAAGTCTGCCTGATGGCCTGGGGCGATAAAACCGGCGAACTGGCCCAATTTGCACCCGGCGATACCATGCGGCTTGCCATCAGCATCGAATCGCGGGAGTACAACGATCGCTGGTACACCGATGTGCGCGCCTGGCGGATCGAATCGGCCGAAGGCGCCGAACAGCAACCGGCATCGGCCCCGGCAGCCGCTCCCCGCCGGTCGGAATCGCGGCCCGCTAACGACCGTCCGCTGACCTCATTTGAAGAAGACGACAACGGCCTACCTTTTTGATTTGTGAACCTGCTTTCGGGCGGTTTTCAGGTGACCGAAAACCGCCCGGATCATAGGTTGGCAAACAACTTCTCCATGCTTTCGTCGATCTGTTGCTGCAGCTTCTCCGGTTTTTTCGGAACAATCCCTTCGACGATGCCCCGCCAGACCATTTCATTCTGTCTGGGATCAATCAGGTGAACATCAATGGTTCCCTGCCGGTATTTTCCCACTTCCACTTCCCGACTCCGCCAGCTGTAGCGCCGTTGCCCGATGTAGTAGGGCGGATCGGTCCGGATATCCGTTTGCCGGGTTTGCGTCTTTTCATCGACGGCGATGCCGATATTCATCATCAGATCGGGCTGCGATTCGACCCGGCGCAGGCCTTTTCGGGTCAGCTGATTTTCGATGGATTTCTTCAGGGCATCGACCTGTGAGCGGTAAAAGCCGCTTTGGGGAATATCGCCCGTCGATTCAATGTCGGCAAACGCGTAGGTTTTATATTTCGCAAGCGAAAAATTGGCTGCGGGCTCGGTTTTGACTACCCGGACCGTGCTGCAGGCCGCAAGGAGGGTTATTAAAAGCAGGAAGCTATACGTCAGGCTTGTTTTCATGCCGATACGGAATAGTGCTAAAAACCGCCGGTTTGGTAAGGCGGTTTTGTTCTAACCGGAAAGGCGGATGAATGTTGGTAAATTGAATGGAATGCAATAAAAATCCCGCTTCGGGGCCGAAAGCGGGCGGAGAAAAAAATCAAGTGATCCGGCTGGGATTCGAACCCAGGACCCATACATTAAAAGTGTATTGCTCTACCAGCTGAGCTACCAGATCGGAAGAAGATTTAACAATTAAAAATGAACAACCCAATTAAAAATTGTCTGGTAATTATTCATTTTTCTAGGTGATCCGGCTGGGATTCGAACCCAGGACCCATACATTAAAAGTGTATTGCTCTACCAGCTGAGCTACCAGATCGAAAAGGAGCAGACGAAAAGAAATGATGCGTATCGTAACCTTCCTACTTTTACCTTTTGTAATTTTGAGTTGCTTCCCAAAATTGCGATGCAAAAGTATCTTTTTTGAGACGGAAATGCAAGGCTCCCCTTTGAAATTGGTCTATTTTTTTTCTCTGATGTTTCTGCTTCTGGGCGGAAAAGCAGGGGCAGAAACGGCCGGAACACCACTCTATCAGGCTGATTCTCTGTTTGCTGCCGGGCTGTATCCGGCCGCCGTTGAAGCCTACGAAAATTACCTGAATTCAGGTCAAAAACCGACTGATCCGATGCTGCTAAAGTTGGCGTTTGTGTGGGAAAAGCAGGGCGATGTGGCAAAAATGCTGTATTACCTCCAGGTGTATTTCGACCGCCGGCCCGATGAAGCCGTGCTGAAAAAGATGCACGACATTGCCACCCAATACAACCTGAGGGGCTACGAAACCGACGACCTGAACTACTTTTACCTTTTCTACAAACAATACGGTTTGTACATAACGCTGGCGCTGGTGCTGCTCGGCACGTATGCGTTCGGCATTTTCTGGATCAAATTCCGGAACCAGGAGCCCACCCGGCGGACGCACAAACTCATTGTGCTGGCCTACCTGACGGGCCTGCTGTTGCTGGTCAATCTGCCCGAACGCTACCAATCCGGCATCATCAACCGCGACCGGGTGCTGCTCCGGCGCGATCCATCGGCGGCTGCTCCGGTCGCCGATGTCATCAATCGCGGCCACAAGGTCAACATTCTGGGCAGCGAAGACGTCTGGTTGTACGTGTTCTGGAACGACGGGCTGTACTACGTTCGAAAGGATAACGTCTGGCAGATTTGAGTTTTCGGTTTTCTGTTTACGGTTTTCTGTTTACGGTTTGCGGTAGGTTGTTGCATCAGTTGCTATTACAGCCTGCAACCAGAATGGAAAATTCTTTGCGAAAACCGCTCCGTTTGCCCACTGGAACCCAGCCTTTTCGAAAACCGTATACCGAAAACCGTAAACTGAAAACCGTAAACCTTTACCTCCCTTTCTTCAAAGGCGAGTCTTTTTCTTTGGCGAGGGTGTTGTAAACCAGGCGGTCCATGAGGCCGGGCAGCCATTTGTTGAGAAAAACCGTCAGCTTGCCCTGGCCGGTCAGGACCAGATCGCGTTTCCGGCGTTTGACGGCTTTCAGAATGTGATCGGCGCATTCTTCAGCACTCATCATGTTGCTTTCGTCACGTACGGTTTCGCCCGCAACCTGGCCTTCCTGATTCAATGCCGAGTAGCGTATGTTGGAGCTCGTAAAACCGGGACACGCCACCAGGACATGCACGCCCGTGTCCAGTAATTCGGTCCGGACGGCTTCTAAAAAACCGTTCATGGCAAATTTCGAGGCCGAATACCCGCTGCGAACCGGCAGGCCCCGATACCCCGCAATGGAGGAGATGCCGACAATGGAACCCTGGCTTTTCAGCAGGTGGGGTAGGGCGTAGCGCGTGGCATACACTGTGCCCATAAAATTGATGTCCATCACTTTCCGGATCACGCTGGGGTCCAGATCCAGCAGCATCGAACGCATCGTAATGCCGGCATTGTTGATCAAAATATCCAGCCGGCCGTAGCGCTGAACGGTTTTTTCAATTAGCTGCTCTACGTCCGCTTCTACGCTGACATCGGCCTGCAGACACAGGTTTTCGATGCCGCTCTGGCGGAGTTCGGCGCTGACGGTTTCGAGGGATTCGGGGCGACGGGCGCAAATCACAATTCGGGCCTGCTCGCGGCCGAACGCAAACGCCAGCGCCTTGCCAATGCCGGAGGAAGCCCCGGTTATCACCACCACTTTGTCTTTCATGAAAATCTGGTAACTCGTCGTAACATCAGAAAAGGCGGGCCCTTGAATAATTGTTACTTTTCCGGAAGAAACTTCGCTTCGAAAAAAGTTATATTGGTATTGCCCGCCTAAGGTTGTAGAGAATTACGGCAAAGTTAGTATTATTGCGGTGCAATCTGGACCATTCAACATTCACGATTTATGAAAAAAACATTTGCGTATCTGATGACTGCCCTCGTGGCAACAGCACTGTCGGTCACATCCTGCTCACCCATTAAAGATGCCCCTGACAAGAAAGATACGGTTGAATTCGAAGGAACATTGAACGGTGCTCAGGAGGTACCTTCCACCGCTTCTTCTGCAACCGGCACAATGACAGGTACTTACAATAAGACAACAAAAGAGTTGAGTTATACCGTCAATTACACCGGAATTACGCCCATTGCCGGCCACATTCACCTGGCACCGGGCGGTCCGGGAACGAACGGAGCGGTGATCATTCCCTTCAGCACCCTGACCTCGCCAATCAGCGGTCGCAGCACACTGCGGCAGGAACAGGAGAATGCCCTGATGGAAGGACGGCTGTACGTAAACCTGCACACCACGGCGTATCCCGGTGGTGAGATTCGGGCCGACATCAAGCGGGTAGAATTTTAAAAATCGTATTTTCTCGTAAAAAAAGCTACTCCGACGAGTAGCTTTTTTTTTGCTCGCCTAACGCAGCAGCGTCACGTTTCCCTTGTAGGAGCGGTGCGTGTACTGAATCAGATAATAGTACAAGCCCGGCGGGTACTCGTCGCCGGTCCATTGAAAATTTCGATCGGTGGACGAGAAAACCGCCTTGCCCCAGCGGTTGACAATCTCGACTTTCCGGAACTGATCGGCGCAGTTGTCCTGGGGTAAATTCGGTACGCTGAACACCTCGTTTTTGCCGTCGCCGTTAGGCGTGATGACGTTGGTGATGGTAATGTTGTAATCGACGGGAATGTCCTTAACAATAAACGTGACGCGCGTGGTATCGTACTGACTCGGGCAGCTGCTGTCCTCCGAAATAAAGTCCAGTTCGTACGTGGCTTCCTCTTTTCCTTGCAAAACCAGGCAGCCAGGTTGCCAGGTAAACGGCGAAATAAGCGGCCCCGGACCGGTTTTTTCTTCAAACTGCATCCCCATCCGTTTCCAGTCGAAGTTGTTGCCAACGGCCGTTAGTTTCAGCACATCCGGATCGGGGTCTTCGCCAATGGCATTGAAACGGACGGCGGCCGGAATCGAGTCATCGTGCGTAACAACCAGTTCGACCACGGGGTTATCCAGGGTGGTTCGAACAGTGGGCGGACGGCTGGTTTCGGGCGTGGCTTTCAGGCGAACTGTCACCGTGTCGCGCTGGTTGCGGTTACAGCGCAAATCGGTCACAATAAAATCAACTACGTATTCGGCGTTTCGGACCTGTCCGCACTGCGGAGTCCAGTTGAACGTCTGACTAACCGTGCCCTGTCCCGCAACGGCGGCAAAGCTCATTCCCACCTGGGCCAGATTAAAACCGCGTCCGACGGCGGTGAGCGTGAGCTGATCCAGGTCGAGATCGGTGCCGTTCACCAGAAACCGGAGGGTTTTACCGGCCTGCACGCTGGTCTGGTTGCCGGGTAGGGTGGTGACCACATCCGGTTTTCGATTCAGTTCAGGCGCCATTTCGAGCGTGATGACCAGGGTGTCTTTCAATCCCTGCGGACAACCTTCATCCGTGGCCAGCAGCGCCAGTCGGAGCGGTTTTCCTTCCGCCAGGCATTTGTCGAAGCACACCCGGGTGCGAACCGTGTCGCCGGGCATCCGGATCAGCACTTCTTCCGGCGAAAAGGTGATGCCCTGCGCCGGGCCGTTGAGCACCGACATTCTGACCCGCTGGTTGGGATCAAGGTCGGTTATGTACAGATCCAGGCAATTGGCATCTTTTTCGGTGATTTTCAAAACCGTCCCTTCCTGGTAAAAAGCCGTTTGCCCCGCCGGCCGCATCGCCAATGCCGGGGGATTATTTTTCTGACAGTCAATGACTTTCAACTGGAAATCCCGACGGACCAGCCCGACCCGCTGCCAGACGCCGGATGAGTTTTTCCGGTATTCCTCCACCTGAACGCAAAAAACGAACAGGCCCACCTGCCCCGCCGTTACCGTGAGCAAACCCGTGCGGTTGTTGACCCGTAACGGCGCGGGTCCCGGAATGGCGCGGTCCTGATTCAGTCCGTTGATCCACCGAACTTCGGGGTAGGCCGAACTGCCTTGAGACACCTGCGGACGCGGATTGGACGCCGTGCTGAATCCGTTATAGGGCGTTACCAGTCGGTAGGCCAGACTGTCGCCGTCCGGATCCGTGGCGCCAAAATCGAACGCAAACGGCTGGTTGATGCAGATGTAATCGCCCTGAACCGGCCGGAAAGTAGGCGAGGAATTTATGAAATCCGAGCCGCTGCTCAGGCGCTGTGCCGGAAATTCGAGGTAGAAGGTTGAGCCGGCAGCCCCGGGATTTTGAATGTTGTTGATGGAATTGTTGCGGCAACACCGCTCCCAGACCATGTAATAACCGCGCGGATCGTTGAACGCATTCAGGTTGAAGACCACGTTGCCACTGTAGCGCAATAAGCGGGTGCGCAAGGAAGGAAGGGCGCATTCCGGTTTGGTGTAATCAACTCGTTGCGAACCAACCTGCGGGATTTCGACGGATCCAATGAAGGCGTTGTCGCCTTTTCGGTAAATGAAAATGCCCACGGTGGGGTCTTCGGCCTGCGGGTTTCCGTTGAGTTCGTCAAAATACAGATTGAGGTTGATCTGATGCGTATACGGATTTTGATTGGTGAGCCTTTTCAGCTCCAGTTCTCCGCCCACAATATGGGTTGCCAATGCCGGCGAACCGAGCGCCAGCCATCCCCCTAATACCCAACCACACCAGGCAATAATCCGGTAAAACTGTTTCATTCCAAATCGATAAGGGTTGTTGAAACCAAAATACGGTGCTTAATTTACAGAATTTATTACAGTAAAGTATGTCAGGAAAGACCCAAAAGATGGTGCATCGGTTGCAAGCCGTTCGAATAGATGATGTTGCAGCCGAAGGAAAATGTTTAATTCGCACGGACGAAGGTGTCATATTTGTGGAAGGTCGTACGGGAGGCCCGGTTGCTGCGCCCGGTGATGTGGTCGATATCCGGATTGTGAACCGTAAAAAGCAGTACCGGGAAGCGGTGGTCGAAAAAGTGCACTCGTTGGGTCCCAGCCGGGCGGAGCCGTTCTGCCCGCATTTTGGCACGTGTGGCGGCTGCAAATGGCAGCATATCCGGTACGACGAACAGTTGCGGTTTAAAGGCCAGCAGGCCGTCGATCACCTGACCCGGATCGGCAAGGTGAAATTGCCGGAGGTGCAGCCCACGTTTCCGTCGGCGCAAACCCGGTATTACCGCAACAAACTCGAATTTACCTGCGCCGACGGGCGCTGGATGACCGAGGAAGAAGTTCGGTCGGGTGTGACGATGGACAAACGGGCGGTCGGTTTTCACATTCCGAAACGGTTTGACAAGATCCTCCCGATTGTACATTGCTACCTCCAGCCCGATCCCTCCAATGCGATCCGCCTGGCGGTCGGTGCGCATGCCTTTCAGCACGGCCTGAGCATGTACAACCTGAATACGCACGTCGGTTTTCTCAGGACGGTGATCATTCGCACGGCATCGACGGGCCAGGTGATGGTGGTGGTTCAGGTCGCGGAAGACCGGCCCGCAGAACTGGCCGGTTTAATGGAAATGCTGAAAACGTCATTTCCGCAGATTACGTCCCTCAATTACATCCTGAACCAGAAACTGAATGATTCGTACCAGGATCAGGCGGTTATTCCGTACTGGGGAAAACCGTACATCGAGGAACAGATGGACGATGGCAGCGGCCAGCCGCTGACGTTTCGGGTGGGTCCCAAATCATTTTACCAGACCAATGCGAGCCAGGCATTTGAACTGTATAAAATTACGCGCGACTGGGCGGAATTAACGGGTTCGGAGCGAGTGTATGATCTTTACACCGGAACCGGGACCATTGCGCTGTTCGTGGCCCGGCAGGCGCGGCAGGTGGTCGGTATCGAATACGTGGAATCGGCGGTGGAAGATGCCCGCATTAACGCGTCCATCAACGGAATTGGCAACGCCGAGTTTTTGGCGGGTGATATGGGGAAAATTCTGACACCGGAGCTTTTCTCGACCCACGGAAAACCGGATGTGATCATCACCGATCCGCCCCGGGCCGGGATGGACGAAGCCGTAACGCGCAACCTGTTGCTGGCCGCTCCCCAGCGCATTGTGTACGTGAGTTGCAATACCGCCACGCAGGCCCGCGATCTGGCCATTTTAGACCCACACTACGAAGTGAAAGCCGTGCAGCCGGTCGATATGTTCCCGCACACGCACCACGTCGAGAATGTCGTGAAATTGGAAAAGAGGGGTTGAAAGAACAGGAGAAAAGGAGCAAGGGGAATAAGGGAAGAAAGGAATAAGGGAAAATCTTGGTTACCATTCCTCCCTTATTCCCCTGGCTCCTTTAAAACGGTGTTTCCTGCTGGCTGGGATCAACGTGGCCGAAGTTGGTGAAGCCGCCCGGGTTGGGCGAGTTGAGGTTGTTGGCTTTGCTCTTGACAATGCCGCCCTGGTTCTCGAAGGACTGCGCCCCGGAAAGCTTCGGATCAAAACCGGCCGACGGACCGCCGAATGGGGGAGGGGTTTGCGGCATGAAGAAGGCGTCAAGATCTGCGAATTTGGTGTATTTGCCCACAAACCGCAATTGCACGGTATCGAGCGAACCAGACCGGTTTTTGGCGATGATCACTTCCCCGATTCCGGAAACCGAATTGCCCTGCTCATCGGCCGTAATGCCGTAATATTCAGGGCGATAGAGAAAGATTACCATGTCGGCATCCTGCTCAATCGAACCGGATTCCCGAAGATCGGAAAGCTGCGGTTTTTTGTCGCCACCCCGGGTTTCCACGGCCCGGCTTAACTGCGAAAGCGCAATCACCGGCACGTTCAGTTCTTTCGCCAGGTTTTTCATGGCCCGCGAAATCGACGCAATTTCCTGCTCCCGGTTTCCACCCGGTTTGCCCGACGAGTCACCCGACATCAATTGGAGGTAGTCAATTACAATCAGTTGAATATCGTGCTGCGCTTTTAACCGCCGGCATTTGGCCCGCATTTCCAGAATCGACAGCGCGGGCGTGTCGTCGATAAAAATCGGCGCTTCGGTCAGCCGTTGAATTTTATGGTGGAGCTGCGCCCACTCGTGCGGGGCCAGATTTCCTTTCTTAATTTTTTCACTGTCAATCTCGGCTTCCGCCGAAATAAGCCGGTTCACCAATTGCACCGACGACATTTCCAGTGAGAAAATGGCCACCGCCTGCCCAAAATCAACGGAGGCATTGCGCAGGGCGCTGACAACGAAGGCGGTTTTTCCCATCCCCGGCCGGGCGGCCAGAATGATGAGTTCCGAACGCTGCCAGCCGGACGTCAGGCGGTCGAGCGCACTGAAACCCGACGGAACCCCCGTCAGGCCGTCTTTCATGTTTTTTTTCTGCTCCAGCTCGTCCAGTGCCTGCCGCATGATGGTGCCCATGTCGGCGTAATTTTTCCGGATGTTCGATTCCGAAATCCGGAACATGGCCTGCTCAATGCGGTCCAGGAGGTTGAATACGTCGGTCGTATCTTCGTACGCATCCCGCTGAATTTCATTGGCAACCGTAATCAGTTCCCGTTTGATGGCGGCTTCGGCAATGACGCGCGAGTGGTATTCGATGTTGGCGGCTGAGGTGACGCGGGTGGTCAGGTCGGTGATGTAGCCACCGCCCCCAACCATTTCAATATCGCCGTTTTTTCGCAGCTGTTGCGTAACGGTCAGCATGTCAACCGGTTCGGCATTGCCAAACAGGGTGACGATGGCTTTGTAAACGCGTTGATTGGCTTCTTTATAAAAACTCTCCGGTTTCAGAATGTCGATCACCGCCGACAGGGCATCTTTTTCAATCATCAGCGCCCCGAGCACGGCTTCCTCCAGATCAATGGCTTGCGGTGGTAATTTGCCCAGCCCCGTCGGTGTTAACATGTGGTTGACACCATCGGACATGCTGCGCCGGTTGCCCACGTACGGGGTCTTCCGAAAGTTTGAATTGGTGGGTCGATCGTTCTCCATTACACTGCAAGTATAGCCAATCGGTGGTAATTTGAAAAGCCGGCGGGTGGGTACTCGGGCGGTTTTTAAGCGTAAACTGGACCACTAAGTTCTTGTCTCTAAAGTACATATTCTTTCCAGTCCGGCTGAAAAAAAAATGAAAAAAAGATTCCAATTTAGCGTACGGTTGCAACCCCCTTAACAGATCGATTTTGTCCGGTTACGTCCGGAAATAAGATCACCGTTCCTGATATCTGCAACTGTTTAATCGTGAAGGATTTGCACAAATTTGGTACGATTGGGAGATAATAATTGACGAATTTTGTTGTTTAGTACGTACGAACCTTTAAATTTAGAAGAGAAATTAGTAATGGTCACACTGATAATATGAATCCGGATTTGGTAGAAAAAGTAATTACCCTTGACAACGTATCGCTCATCGACTTTCTGGGGGTCGAAAACAACAACATCAAAGAGGTAGCGGCTGCCTTCCCGATGAGCAAAATTATTTCCCGTGGAAACGAAATCCGGATCAAAGGTACCAGTCCGGAGATTTCACGCATCACCGATATTCTCGACTCGCTGCTCGAACACTACCAGCGGTACGGTAAACTCACCCACGAAAACGTTCGCAGTTTTTTACAGAACAACGAACGGGACTCAGTTGCGGCTTTGCAGCCGGATGACAATGTGCTGGTTTACGGAACCAAAGGCGTAATTGTCCGGGCCAAAACGGCCAACCAGCAGCGGCTGGTGGATGTGTCGGAAAAGTACGACCTGGTGTTTGCCGTCGGCCCGGCCGGTACCGGAAAAACGTACACCGCCGTCGCCATTGCGGTTCGGGCTCTGAAAAACAAAGAGGTTAAAAAGATCATTATAACCCGTCCGGCGGTGGAAGCCGGTGAGAATTTAGGTTTTCTGCCCGGCGATCTGAAAGAAAAAATCGACCCGTACCTGCGGCCCATTTACGACGCGCTGGACGATATGATTGCGGGCGAAAAGCTGAAAACCTACATCGAAAACCGGACCATTGAAATTGCGCCACTCGCTTACATGCGCGGACGGACGCTGAACAACGCCTTTATTCTGCTGGACGAAGCGCAGAACACGACTCCTATGCAGATGAAGATGTTTCTGACGCGGATGGGGCCAAGCTCGAAAGCCATTATCACCGGCGACCGGTCGCAGATTGACTTGCCGAAAAACCAGCGTTCGGGGTTGATCGACGCGGTTGATCTGCTGCGGGATATCAAAGGAATTGCCTTTGTTGAACTGGACGGCAGCGACGTGGTTCGGCACCGGCTGGTGAAAGAAATCATTACGGCGTATGAACGGGCTGAAAAGTAAACCGCTGCTGGCTGCGCTGGGACTCCTCCTCAGTATTGGATTATCGGAACTTCGGGCGCAGGCGCCCGAAGTTTTTCAACGTTGCGGGATCGTTTTTCGGGAAGAGGTTTTACAGAAACGGGATGCCCAGCGACGGGATAAACGCCTGAAGCTGAACGAACAGATCGAAGAGATCATCCGGCAACGGGCGAGTCAGCCTGGTAATGCCCGGGTCGGCGAGGTCGTTTACCGGATTCCGGTGGTGGTGCATGTCGTTCATAACAACTCTTCCGGTTTTGTCGGGGGCGCGGGCAACTCCAACATTTCGGATGAGCAGATTGCGTCCCAAATCCGGGTGCTGAACGAAGATTACCGCCGGATGCCCGACACGCGGGGATTCAACACCAACCCGATCGGGGCCGATACCGGCATTGAATTTTTTCTGGCCCGTACCGATCCCGACGGAGGGCTTTCCACCGGAATCACCCGCCATTATTCGTCAAAGCCCAATTTTGATGTTTATAACGGCAACAGCGGGGATGATGTCCAGTTGTCCCAACTGGCCTACTGGCCCAGTGATCAATACCTCAACATCTGGGTAACCACCCTGCGGAATGAATACCTGGGATACGCCCAATTTCCGGAAGCGGAAGGAATTCCCGGTTTGTCATCGCTGGAAAACGAGCGAACGGATGGCGTGTTCATTGATTACCGGTATTTTGGCAGCGACATCGGCGCCGTCACGAGCTCGGTCTACAAATACGGACGCACGACGACCCACGAAGTGGGCCACTGGCTGGGCCTGATTCATACCTGGGGCGATTCGGTCTGTGGCGATGATTACTGCAACGATACGCCCCCGACCGAAGGCGCGAACCAGTCGACGAGTTGCCCGGAGCTGTCGTCCAATTGCAACGGCGTCCGGACCCGCAACCAGATCGAGAATTACCTGGATTACACGCCCGATGCCTGCATGAATCTGTTCACGCAGGACCAGCGGGCGCGGATGCGCGCGGTTTTGGAGGCCAGTCCCCGGCGTCAGCGGATCATTCGGTCGGCGGACCCCCTGCCCCAGACGGAAATGCTGACGGTCACTGTTTTTCCCAATCCGGCGCAGAAGCAGTCCTCACTGGAAGTCTTGTTCACGGGGTTTCAAACGTTCCGGGTTGATTTAGTTGATCTGTCCGGGCGCGTCATTCGCACCCAGAATTACCCTGATTACCCCAGTTCTACGATCAGTATTGCCGTCGATACCCTGGAACGGGGCATCTATTTCGTAAAAGTGCAAACGGATAAGGAAACCGCTTCTCAGCGGTTGTTGATTCATTGATTCGGTTATTTAGTTTACGGTATACGGTTTTCAGGATACGGTTGGCGGGCGACTTACTATTGCAAGCCGTGCATCACTACCAGAAACCGCATCCTGACAAACGAAAACCGTATAACCTCCCGACGTATGATTAACGTACTACAGATTAACCGTCCGGACGAAATGCAGCAGGCCTTTTCCATTCGCGAAGCGGTGTTTGTGAACGAACAGGGGGTGCGGGCGGATGAAGAATACGATGAATTTGAGGAAAGCAGCCGGCATTTTCTCGCGCTGTGCGATGGAAAGCCCTGCGGAACCGCGCGCTGGCGGAAAACGTCGAACGGTATCAAACTGGAGCGGTTTGCCGTTCTGGCTTCATTTCGGGGCAGGGGTGTGGGGCAGGCGTTGGTAAAAACCGTACTCGACGATGTGTTCAGCCAGCAGCCGGAACCCATTGAATCGGTTTACCTGAATGCCCAGGTAACCGCCATGCCCTTATACGCCAAATTTGGCTTCAAGCCGGTGGGGCCACTCTTCGAAGAGTGTGGTATTCAGCATTATAAGATGGTTTTGCCCGCTTCATCCTTTCCCGCCTGATGCTTTTCTGGAATGCTTTTCCGTTCGTACGCTATACGCTGGCCTTGATTGCCGGAATTGTCGCTTACCTGTTTCTTCCGGGAAATCCGATTATCGGTGGTGCATTGTTGTTGGTCAATACAAGTATTCTGGTCGCAACATTGATTGGCAATCGTTCTTTGCTGGCCGTATTGAAAGGATTAAGTGGTTTAGGGGCATTGGGTTGCCTGGGCTGGATCCTCACCGGCTGGCATACCGCTGCGAATGATCCGGAGAACATTAGCCATCTTAAACGTCCCATTCGGGCCTATGAGGCCGTAGTGGATGGTCAGGCCGAAAACCGGGCGAAAACGTTCCGGCTGGAGCTGAGCGTGCGGAAGGTGTTAACGGACCGCAGCTGGCGCCCGGCCAGTGGCCGGCTGATTGTGTACCTGGATAAAACCGTGTCCGAAAAACCGCGTTACGGCGATGTTTGGCTGGTTCGGGGGGAGCCCCGTCCAATTGATCCACCGCTTAATCCGGGGGAATTTAATTACAAGCGGTTTCTGGCGCACCGCGGCATTTACCACCAGCAATACCTGCGTCCAACGGATCGCGTGGTGATGGGCCGCCAACCACCCCACTGGCTCAAGGCGCAGGCTTACACCTTGAATGCTTGGGCCGACAGTGTTTTTACGAGTCACCTGGGCAACGGGCAGGAATTCGCCATTGTGAAAGCCATGATTCTGGGCGTGCGTGATGGCATCGATACCGACTTGCAGCAGGCCTATTCGGCGGCCGGAGCGGTGCATATCCTTTCGGTGTCGGGTCTGCACGTGGGGGTGTTGTTCACTGCCTTAAGTTTTGTGCTGGCCTTTCTGAAGCGCAGTAAAGCGGGTCAGTATGCCTTTGCCGCCATTATGCTCGCCCTGCTCTGGTTCTACGCCCTGATGACCGGGTTTTCGGCCCCGGTTTTGCGCTCGGCTTTTATGTTTTCGCTGCTGTTGATCGGGCAGACGATTGGGCGGGCGAATAATCCGCTGAATACGCTGGCGACTTCGGCTTTTCTGATTCTGCTTTTCGATCCGTACGCGGTTACCACCGCCGGTTTTCAGTTGTCGTATCTGGCCGTGGGTGGATTGATTCTGTGGCACCGGGGCCTGTACCAAAGCTTTACGTTACGCCACCGATGGGCCGATTGGTTGTGGAAGCTCACGGCGGTTTCGCTGGTTGCCCAGCTGGTGACCTTTCCGCTCGGCATTTTTTATTTCCACCAGTTTCCGACGTATTTCTGGCTGGCGAACCCCGTGGTGATTCCACTTTCCTCCCTCGTTTTGATTCTGGCAGTGGGTCTGCTGGTGGTGGGCTGGGTTCCGTACGTTGGTCTGCTGGTGGGAAAAACTCTGTTTTGGGCGATGTGGCTCCTCAACCAGAGCATTGTGCTGACCGAAACCCTGCCGCAATCGATTCTGAAACCGCTGATGACGACTCCCTGGGAATTGGGGTTGCTGTATGCCGTCATTTTGTCGGGAGTTGCGCTGCTAACCCGGCGGGAAAAACGGTTTGGCTGGCTGCTGGCCGCTTGCTCGGTGGTACTGGCCGGATCGGTGGGCTGGACGACGGTGCGTCAGAAAAACCAGCGGTTACTCCTTGTTCATTTTGTACCGCACCAGTCGGCCCTCAGTTTGGTGTGGGGACGTTCGGCGGTTTTGTTGACCAGAGAAGCCCTGACGGACCAAAGCCGGGAAGTCCGGTTTTACGTTCGAAATACCTGGGACAGTCTAGGCGTAAGCCGGGTGAGGTATGCGCAACCGGATCGGATAAATAAGCCGGTACCGGTTTTCCAAAACCGCTCCCTCGAGTTGATTCACTGGCAGTGCAAGCGAATCCTGATCATCAACCGCCTGCGCCGATCCGACCCGTGGCGATTGCCGGTTCCCGTTGATTACCTGATCATTAGCCGAAACGCAGTGCAGGAGTGGGCCCAACTGAAAAACCGGGTGGCGGCCCGGCACATTATTTTCGACGATTCAAATAAAACCCCGCTGACCGACCGCTTGCTGGCCGAAGCCCGCGAACGGGGAATTTCGTGCCATTCGGTCCGCCAGCAGGGCGCTTTTGTCGCAGGATTCTAAAAATTACTTGACAATGTTCCTGATAAAATACCGATCGCCCAGCCGGATCGCAACGAGGTATATACCGGGTGGTAATGGGTCCACGTTCAGCTTCTGGACGTGACTGCTGCCCAGTTTCTGGCCGCTTTGACGGAGCAACGGCCGGCCGTTTACGTCCAGGACTTCGATGCCGACGTTCCCCGTTTCGGCCGTTTCCAGATTCACGGTTAATTCATTGGTAATTGGATTCGGGAATAAGCGGATCGCCAGGTTCTGATCGCCCAGGCTAACCGCCAGGAGCTTCGAATGGGCAACGGTGCCGTCGGTGTCAACCTGCCTGAGCCGGTAGTAGAAGGTGCCCTGCGTCACCGCCTGATCGGTGTAGCGGTATTGGTAGGTGCCCTTTTCGGAGCCGAACGGATCGATAACCTTGCCGCTGATGGGGGCAAAATCCATTGCATCCGCTGACCGTTCCACAATAAAATGGCTGTGGTGGGATTCGGCCGAGGTTTGCCACTCCAGCCGAACGCCCTGCGGCAAGGGTTGCGCCCGGAAAAAGGCATACGTAACCGGCAGGGCCACCGCACAGCCCGAACAGGTCGTGTTCACGGTGGCGGATCCCAGATTGGGCGGTACCGTTGTTCCGGGCAAACAAACCAGCACATTCGGTGTGGTGGTCAGGGGCTGGTTGATGTTTCCGGGTTGCGCAATCCGAATGCAACCCCGGGTCACCTGGGCGGTGGTGCTGTTGTTCCGGTTATTTTCAAACGTATTGGTGATGATTTGCCCCATATTCGCCAGGCAGACAATGCCATTGCCGTTGATCCGGAACAAACCGGTGGTGTTGATTGTGCCGCCATCGACCACCACGGCCCCGTTGACATCCATGTTACCCATGTTCAATACGCCCCCGTTTTCCACAATCACCCGGGCACCGTTGAAACTGGTGTTGACCGGGTTGGAAAGGATGCCGTGGATTCGGAGATCACCGGAATTGGCGTTGAAATTGGTGAGTGTACCGCCATTGAAGATCAGCGTTCCTCCGTTGAGATTGGAGTTGGTGAGCGATCCAGTGGCGGATAGGCAGACCGTTGCACCCGCCTGAATGTTGATGTTGCTGAGCGCCGACGCGACGCAGTAGGTTCCGGTGCTCAGGTTTTGATTGTTACCGGTTAGATTGGTGCAGCCGGCGCAACTGGGCGAGGGCGGGGCACATTGCCCAAAAACGAATTCCGGCAGGAACAGGAAGGTGACACCAAGTAAGTAAAGGATTCTTTTCATTGTAACAGAGAGACAGAGTACGGCTCGAAAATAGATAAAAATGTATATACAAACAAATTATGAAAGGTGGAACGGCTGATACGGATTGGAAGGTGGAACGGGAGCCGGCCTTGGATTCGGGGTTGGAGGGAAGGGGAATTGCCTGTACTTTTGCGGGTATCGTTTTTTGCTTCGTTTTAACCGTTGACGCCATGGCTTCTTTTGACATTGTGAGTAAAGTGGATCTTCAGACGCTGGATAACGCCATTAATGTGGCCATTAAGGAAATTGCCAACCGCTATGATCTGCGGAACAGCAAAACCAGTGTGGAACTGAATAAAAAAGACCTGAATGTCCGGATCGAAACCGATAACGATATGAGTCTGAAATCAGTGGAAGATATTTTGCTGAGCCGAATGGTCAAACAGGGTGTCGACGGGCGAAGTCTGGATTTTTCGGCGGAACCGCAACAGTCCGGTTTTCGGCTCAAACGTGATTTGAAAATTCGGCAGGGGCTCGACAAAGATCAGCAGCGGAAAATCCTGAAACTGATCAAAGAACAGTTCCCGAAACTAACCGCCCAGGCCATGGACGACCAGGTGCGCGTAACGAGCAAAAAGATTGATGAACTGCAGGCCGTTATCGCCCTGCTTCGCCGGACTGAACTGGACGTTTCGTTGCAATTTGTGAACATGAAAAGCTAAACTTTTTTGCAAAACGCTTCGTTTGCTCAGTATGGAGAAACAGGAAGAAATCCGGAAAACCTACATCGACTATGTACTGGAACACGGAACCCCACCACCAAGCGTTTTTCAGTTTGCGAAAAAACTAGCGCTGACCGAAGCGGAATTTTATCAGGAGTACACCTCATTTGAGTCCATTGAAGCCGCCGTCTGGCTCGAATTCTTCAGCCAAACCCGGCAATCCATTGAGGCTGACCCGGTTTATCCGACGTATTCCGTACGGGAGAAACTCCTGGCATTTTATTATACCTGGATCGAAGCGCTGAAAGCCCAGCGGAGCTTTGTGGTTTTCAGTTACCAGCGAATGCGGGAAACCGCCGTTCCGAGTTCGCCATTGGCCAAAGCCCGGATGGGAAACCCGGTCTCGCGGGTGCTTTATCCGTTCCGGGATGCTTATTCTGAGTATGTGCGGGACTTGCTGGCCGAAGGCCGCGAAAGCAAGGAGGTGGAACCCCGGCCGTTTCTATCGGAACGCTACGCCAACGGTTTGTGGACCCAAACGCTGTTTATTCTCCATTTCTGGGTCAATGACGTGAGTCGGAATTTTGAAAAAACCGACACGGCCATCGAGAAATCCGTCAACACGGCCTTTGATCTGATCGGCCGCTCTCCGCTGGATTCCCTTTTCGACCTGGCTAAGTTTATTTACCAAAACAAATGATGAGTTAGGACGGGGCCGCCCGCGCGGTGATGAACGATGAATGAGCTAACGCACCGCAATTCATTGTTCTTCCTTACTACCTCATTATTCCCATTCCATGAAGACGCAAAATCATATTCCGACCTCTAAAGTTGCCCGGGCCAGCCAGTTTATGAAAGCGGGGGTGAAGGTTGGTGGAAATTATTTAAAGCATTACGGCAAGAAGTTACTGGATCCGGCGCTCACCAAAGAGGAACTTCACCAGGACAATGCCACCGATATATACAAAGCGCTGAGTGAACTGAAAGGCAGTGCGTTGAAAATGGCTCAGATGCTGAGTATGGATCGGAATATCTTGCCGCGCGCGTATGTCGATCAGTTTGCCATGTCGCAGTATTCGGCCCCCCCCTTGTCGGGCCCGCTGGTCGTTAAGCTGTTTCGTACCTATTTCGGCAAAACACCCCAGCAGATTTACGACCGCTTCGATATGAACGCGGTCAATGCAGCCTCGATTGGGCAGGTCCACCAGGCCTGGAAAGACGGAAAAAAACTGGCCGTGAAGGTGCAGTATCCGGGCGTGGCCGACAGCGTGAGTTCCGATTTGCGGATTGCCAAACCCCTCGCCATCCGGCTTTTGAATCTGAACGAGAAGGAGATCAACCGCTACATGGGCGAGGTGGAGTCGAAGCTGCTCGAAGAAACCGATTACGAACTGGAATTAAAGCGCTCCATCTACATTTCAACGCAGTGTGCAGCGATTCCGAACCTGATTTTTCCGACTTATTACCCGGAATTATCGAGCCGGCGCATCCTGACCATGGACTGGCTGGACGGTTTTCACCTGCGCGACTTTCTGCGAACCAACCCCTCGCAGGAACTCCGAAACCGCATCGGTCAGGCCTTGTGGGATTTTTACAACTTCCAGATCCATGACCTCCGACAGGTTCACGCCGACCCGCATCCCGGTAATTTTTTGATGCGGACCGACGGAACGATGGGCGTCATTGATTTCGGCTGCGTGAAAGTAATTCCGGAATTCTTCTACGATAATTATTTTCGGCTCATCAACTTCGATACGCTCGACGACGAACCCGCCACGATGGAGATTTTCCGAAATCTGGAGTTTATCGTGCCCGAAGATTCGCCGAAAGAAGTGGCTTTTTTTGCCGATCTGTTCAAAAAGATGATTGTGTTGCTTGGAAAACCGTTTGCCGCGCCTACGTTTGATTTTGGCGATAACTCCTATTTCGACACGGTTTACGCTTTTGCGGAAGAACTCGGTACTGTGCAGGAGCTGAAAAACTCGAAAATTGCGCGCGGCTCGCAACACGGGTTGTACATTAACCGGACGTACTTTGGACTCTATTCGATGCTCAACGAACTGAACGCCAACGTCATTACGCACAAGCCGGACTGGCTGATTTCCGGAAAACTTCGGCAAACCCTCCAAAACGCGGTCTGACCGGCGCGGATACTGCGGTATTTTCCGTTACTTTGAAACCGGATCCGCTATGACTGATGTCAGATGATTAAACCGCGCTTTGACGATATATTTATGGAATTGGCCGTCAATCTTTCCCGACGGTCACATTGCATTAAGGCCCAGGTGGGGGCGGTTTTGGCCAAAGATACCCGGATTATTTCCATTGGCTACAACGGCCCGCCCTCCGGGACCCATAATTGCGATGAAGAATTTCCGGGGGTCGGCTGCCCGCGCGATTCAAAAGGGAGCTGTTCACTGGCGCTGCACGCCGAGCAAAATGCCATTCTGTACGCGGCAAAAAACGGTTCTACCGTTGAGGGAGCCACGATCTTTGTCACCCTGTCGCCCTGCATTGCGTGCGCGCGGATCATCTACAGCATGAAAATCAACAAAGTAGTTTTTCTGCATTCCTACGCGCAGTATAAAGGTATCCCCACCGACGAGGGTGTTGAATTTTTGCGTAAATTCGGTGTTGAAGCCGTGCAGTACCAGCCAACGGCAGGGTTTGAAGCGGCATTTGTGCAGGGCGACCCGCATCTGTAGGCGGTTTTTGGGATGAATATTTTAGCACACGCATTTTTGTCGGGCCACGACGATGGCCTGATCATTGGCAATTTTATCGCGGATTTTATCAAGGGAAATCCCGAACACCCGCGGCATGGGTTGTCGGTGCGTGTGCAGCGCGGCATCTGGTTGCACCGGCAGATCGATTCATTCACGGATCATCATCCCCTGATTGAGGAAATGCGGGTCCTGGTGCGGCCGCGCTGTCACAAATACGCCGGTGCCGCCATCGATGTGTTTCTGGACCATTTCCTGGCCCGGCATTTTTCGGAGATTGCGCAGCAGCCGCTGGCGGTTTTTGTCCCCCGGCTGTACCGGTTTCTGCAAACCCACCAGAATCAGTTGCCCGATGCCGCCCGCCGGATGAGCGGGTACATGATCCAACAGGATTGGCTGACGAATTACCAGTACCTGGAGGGCATTGACCGCAGCCTGAAAGGCATTGCCCGGCGGACGGCTTTTGTTTCGAATCTGGACACCGCCATCGAGGATTTAAAGGAAAATTATGCCATTTTTGACCAGGGCTTCGACCGATTTTTTCCTGATTTGCAGCACCATGTGCGCGATTTTCTTGCGTCCGCCAGACCTGCTGACTAATTAACTAAATGGATACTTAATTACGTATATAGGTTATCGTTATGACACCCGCCGTTGATCAGCTCTTGAAAGACATTCGAAAGAAAAATTTTGCTCCCGTGTATTTGCTGCACGGCGATGAATCGTTCTTCGTGGAGATGATTGCGGACGAACTCGAGAAAACCGTCGTTCCGGAACACGAGAAGGGTTTCAATCAATTTGTGGTGTTTGGAAAAGACGCGCAGGTGGGGGCGGTGATGAACATGGCCCGCAGGTATCCGTTCATGGCCGATCGGCAATTGGTGCTGGTCAAAGAAGCGCAGCAACTGGGCGGTTTGGGCGAAAAAGCGAATCAGTCGCTGCTCGAAGACTACGCCAAGGCACCCCTGCCGTCGACGGTGCTGGTGTTGTGCCACACCGGCCCGTTTGATGAGCGCAAAGCCCTGGCGAAAGCCATCGGTCAAAAGGGCGTTTTGCTGAACTCGAAAAAGCTGTACGACAACAAAGTGCCGGACTGGATCGGCGAGTATTGCCGCCAGCAGCAGGTGAAGATCAGCCTGAAAGCCATCCAGATGCTGTTCGATTACATCGGTAACGATTTGAAACGGCTGGCCGGGGAAATTGACAAGATCATGATCAACCTGAAAACCGGCGAGGAAGTCAGTGCCGAAACTGTTGAGCGACTGGTTGGGATCAGTAAAGAATACAACGTTTTTGAGCTGCAGAAAGCCCTGACGCTGCGGGACGTGCTGAAAGCCAACCGCATCGTTGATTATTTCAGCCGCAATCCCAAAGACAATCCGTTGCCGCCGATGCTGATCATTCTCTACCAGTTTTTCACCAAAGTGCTGATGGTGCAGGCATCCCGGGACCAGTCGGAAAAAGCGCTGGCGACTTTACTGGGCGTGCACACCTTTTTCGTCAAGGATTATCTGCAAACGGCCCGGGCGTATCCGCTGTGGAAAGTTGCCGGAATCATTCATTCCATCCGGCAGGCCGACGCCACTTCAAAAGGGGTAGAGGCTCCTACCATCAACGAAGGCGCAATCCTGCGGCAACTGGTGTTTGAAATTCTGCATTAAGCCCTGAAATACGTCGGAGGGGCCTCTTTCGTTCCGGAATTAATATGCTGGTGAGCCATCACCCCAAAAGGTAAAGTGCTAAACGCAAAAAACCGCCTGGGTAGAGGGCGGTTTCGCTATCTGCACGATTTTTGCAGCTTCCTGTAGCGGGGACGAGAGTTGAACTCGTGACCTCAGGGTTATGAATCCTGTGCTCTAACCAACTGAGCTACCCCGCCAGATTTCGTGCCACAAAAGTAAGAAAAAAATAATCTACTCCAAATCACCTTTTTGAGTACCGTGTTAAAATTCTGCTAACTTTGCCACATTACCCTTTAAAATTCACTGATATGGAAAAATACAAATTCATTGCGGAATACGAGCTTCGGGCCTCTCCGAAAGTCCTTTTTCCCTATATCAGCACCGCTTCCGGACTTTCTCAATGGTTTGCCAACAAAGTCAACACCCGCCCGGATCATCAGTTTGATTTTTTCTGGGATAATGAAAGCCATTTGGCCCGGCAAGTTTCCATTCGTCAGAATAAAAGCGTGCGTTTCGAGTTTCTGAACGGAACCGGCACGGCGCCCGAAGAACATAATTACATCGACTTTCGGGTTGATGTCAGTGAACTGACCCAATCCACGTTTTTGCGCATCACCGACTACTCCTCTAACACCGATGCTGATGAACTTAAATCGCTCTGGAACAGTTTAATCGATAAGTTAAAAGAAATTGTGGGGAGTTAGGGCGCGATGAAAAAAATTGATAAGCTCGTACTGAAGTCATTCTGGGGACCGTTCGTATTGACGCTTTGTGTGGTGGTTTTCATCTTTCTGATGCGGTTGATGATGTTTTACATCGATCAGTTTGTATCAAAAGATGTGGAACTGGCGGTTTTTGGTAAAATTCTTATTTATTTCAGTCTCATTACGGTTCCGATTGCCCTGCCGCTGGCGATTTTGCTGTCGTCGTTGATGACCTACGGCAATCTGGGTGAATTTTTTGAGCTGACGGCGATGAAAAGCGCCGGCATCTCCCTGACCCGGGCCATGCGTCCGCTTCTGATTGTCGCCACCGGCATCGCCCTATTTTCTTTCTGGTTTAACAACAAAGTGGCACCCTGGGCCAATCTCAAGGGCTACAGTTTATTGTGGGACATTAAATCCTCCAAGGCTACCCTGAGCATCAAGGAAGGGATTTTCTACAACGACCTGCCCGGCTACAGCATTAAAGCGGACCGGAAAGAGGGCGACCTGCTCCGCGGCATGGTCATTTACAAACATCAGGAAAGCGGATTGGAAACCGGCAACCGCGAGATCATCCTGGCCGATTCGGGCCGGATGTTTACTACGCCGGACAAACAGTACCTGATTTTTGAGTTGTACAACGGCAACGATTACACCGAATATACCGACAACTCGACCATGTCGTACGCCAGCAACGGTTCACCGAACCAACTGGCCAAATTTCTCCGTAACGGTTTTCAGCACTATAAACTGCGGATCAGCCTGGATTCGTACGGACTGAAACGAACGGACGAGCAGCAGTTTGAATACCACGAATACATGAAGAATCTGAGCGAACTGGCGATGCTGACTGATTCGCTCAAGAAGGAACTGCGGACTACCCTGGCCAGCACCGCTACCACCTCGCGGCAGTACTACAGTTACCAGTTCAAGCTCCCGGCTCCGCCCATTCCATCATCTCCAACGGCCACAACCGCGACTGTGGTTGGGCCGCCCGTGGTTCGGGCCGGGAAGTGGATCGATTCGCTGCTGAAGCAGCCCGTGGCGGCCCGGATACAGGGTGAAACGACCGATATGGCCCTGTCGCAGGCCCGCAACATGCTTTCTTATGCCGAATCGAACCAGACCTACCTGAAAGAAAAGGCCAAAACCGTCAATCGCTACGAACTGGAAAGTCATCACAAGTTCACCCAGGCCATTTCCTGTTTCATTATGTTTCTGATCGGTGCTCCGCTGGGGGCCATCATTAAGAAAGGCGGTTTTGGGATTCCGGTTCTGGTTTCCATTATTTTCTTTATCCTCCTGTATGTGCTGACCCTGACGGGCGACAAGTACGCCAAAGACGGACTGGTGTGGGTGCCCGCCGGAGCCTGGATGGCCAACGTGATCCTGCTGCCGATTGGCCTTTACCTGATGAAACAGGCGCGTAATGATTCGCGGTTGTTTGATAAAGACGTGTACGTCATCGGGTTTGAGCGGCTGAAAAAGCGCTATGCCAACTGGCGGTCGGGGCGCGTACAGACCGATCTGGCCTGAAATATTATGCGCTGGTTTTAAACCATTTCAGGAAAAAAGCCGTACCTTTGCGTTTCATTCACTTTATTCAATAGTTTTAGCTGTCTGACGATGTATTTAAACACCGAAAAAAAGCAAGAAATCTTTGCTGCCCAGGGGTTCAAAAGAACCACGGAAGACTCTGGGTCGGCTGAATCTCAGATCGCTCTGTTTACATTCCGGATTAACCACCTGACAGAGCATCTGAAAAAACACAAGCACGATTACGGCACCCGCCTGGGTCTGCTTAAACTGGTTGGGAAGCGCCGTCGGTTGCTGGACTACCTGCACCAAAAAGACATTAGTCGTTACCGGGCCATTATTGCTGAATTAGGGCTGCGGAAGTAAAATCATCATTGAATCAGGGAATCGGTAAACAGGTTCCCTGATTTCATGTTTACCTGATCAGGTAGATTTTTTCTTTTAATTTCTTTCCGTTCGGATGGTCCGAACGAGCGGTCGGCGAGTATCTAGATATTGCGGTCTTGGTTAAGAAGCAATCGGTTTAAAATGCGGCTGTAGAGGGTATTATTATATAGGTATGTCACAAATCATCACGCAATCCATTAACCTTCCTGACGGACGAACGATCACCATCGAAACGGGCAAACTGGCCCGGCAGGCCGATGGGGCCGTAGTCGTCCGGCTGGGTGATACCATGTTGCTGGCAACGGTGGTATCGAACAAAGAAGGAAAAGAAGGGGCCGACTTTCTGCCGCTTTCCGTTGATTATCAAGAGAAGTTCGCGTCAGCCGGACGGATTCCGGGCAGCTTTCAGCGCCGGGAAGGTCGGTTGGGCGATCACGAAGTATTAATCAGTCGGCTGGTTGACCGGGCCCTGCGTCCGATCTTTCCGGAAGACTACCACGCTGATACTCAGGTGATGATTACCCTGATTTCGGCGGATGCCGAGGTGCAGCCCGATGCGCTGGCGGCCCTGGCGGCTTCGTCGGCCCTGGCCGTTTCCGACATTCCGTTCAACGGTCCTATTTCGGAGGTTCGGGTCGCTAAAATCGACGGCGAATACCAGATCAACCCCAAAACCTCCGATCTGGAACGGGCAACGCTCGATCTGATCGTGGCCGCAACGGCCAAAGACATTTGTATGGTGGAAGGCCAGATGAACGAATGTTCCGAGGAAGAAGTGGTCGAAGCGCTGAAAGCCGCCCACGAAGTGATCAAACTCCAGTGTGCCGCCCAGAAAGAACTGGAAGCGTCCGTTGGCAAGCAGGAAAAGCGGGTGTACAGCCACGAAACGCACGACGAAGAATTGCGTCAGTTGGTGCATCAGCAAACTTACGATAAAGTATACGCCGTAGCCCGGCAGGCCAATAAAAACAAAAAGGTCCGCAGCGAATCGTTCAAGGCGGTTTTTGAAGAATTCAAAACCGTCCTGTTCCCGGATGGCGAAACAGATCCGCTGAAACTGACGCTGGCGAAACAGTATTTCCACGATGTTCAGTGGGAAGCGTCGCGTCGCCTGGTGCTGGACGAACGCTATCGACTGGACGGTCGGCAGCTGGACGAAATCCGGCAGATCACCACGGATGTGGATTACCTGCCGTCGGCCCACGGCTCAGCGGTTTTTACGCGGGGCGAAACCCAGTCGCTGACCACCGTGACGCTCGGAACGAAAATGGACGAGCAGATTGTCGACCAGGCCATGGTTCAGGGCTACGCAAAATTCCTGCTGCACTACAACTTTCCCGGTTTTTCAACGGGCGAAGTAAAACCGAATCGCGGGGCGGGTCGCCGGGAAATCGGGCACGGAAATCTGGCGCACCGGGCATTGAAAAAAGTGATGCCGCCGGACGCCGATAATCCGTACACCATCCGGATCGTTTCCGATATTCTGGAATCCAACGGATCGTCTTCGATGGCGACGGTTTGCGCCGGTACGCTGGCGCTGATGGACGCTGGGGTGAAGATCAAAGCTCCCGTGGCCGGTATTGCGATGGGTCTGATTACGGACGACTCCGGAAAATACGCGGTTTTGTCCGACATTCTGGGCGATGAAGATCACCTGGGTGACATGGATTTTAAAGTGACGGGTACCGAAGCGGGCATCACGGCCTGCCAGATGGATATTAAAGTCGACGGTTTGTCGTATGACGTACTGACGCAGGCGCTGCAACAAGCGCGGGCGGGACGTCTGCACATTCTGGGCGAGATGAATAAGACGTTGTCGGCTCCCCGACCGGATCTGAAACCGCACGCTCCCCGGGCCGTTACAATTAAAATTGACCGCGAATTTATCGGGGCCGTTATCGGGCCGGGCGGTAAGGTGGTCCAGGAAATCCAGAAGGAGTCCGGAGCGACCATCGTTATCGAAGAAAAAGACAATGCCGGTTTCGTTAATATTTTTGCGACGAACCAAACCAGCATGGATAAAGCCGTTTCCCGCATCAAAGGCATTGCTACGGTGCCGGAGATTGGTGAAATTTATGATGGAAAAGTAAAGACCATTATGCCGTTCGGTGCGTTCGTCGAGTTCCTGCCGGGTAAAGACGGTTTATTGCATATTTCGGAGATCAAGTGGGATCGTTTGGGAACCATGGAAGGCGTTCTGGAAGTTGGCGAAGAGGTCCGCGTGAAGCTGATCGACATCGACAAAAAAACCGGAAAATACCGTCTTTCGCGGAAAATCCTGCTGCCCAAGCCAGTGAACAAAAATCCAGCCTGATTTGTTGTTTTTAGTGTACAAGATCAGTTTACGATTTCGTTACCATTTGGACTTGCAATGGCATATAGCCTGATGAAGTAGTAATAAAACCGGACCGCCGGAAGGCAGTATTCCGTACATGAGACAGCTAAAAATTTCCAAACAGATTACCAACCGCGAGAGCCAGTCGCTTGATAAGTATTTGCAAGAGATTGGTAAAGTGGATCTGCTGACGCCGGACGAAGAAGTACAGTTGGCCCAGAAAATCCGCGAAGGCGACCAGTTGTCGCTCGAGCGGCTGACCAAAGCCAACCTGCGGTTTGTTGTCTCCGTCGCAAAACAGTACCAGAACCAGGGGTTGTCCTTGGGTGACCTGATCAACGAGGGAAACCTGGGTTTGATCAAAGCCGCCCAACGGTTTGACGAAACCCGGGGGTTTAAATTTATTTCCTATGCCGTTTGGTGGATTCGCCAGTCGATTCTGCAGGCCCTGGCCGAACAGTCACGGATTGTTCGTCTGCCGCTCAACCGGGTGGGTTCCCTGAACAAGATTTCGAAAACGTTCTCCGATCTGGAGCAGAAGTTTGAGCGCGAACCGTCGCCGGAGGAATTGGCGGCCGTGCTCGAGATTTCGGCCGCCGAAGTGGTTGACACGCTGAAAATTTCGGGTCGCCACGTTTCCATGGATGCTCCGTTTGTGCAGGGCGAAGAAAACAGTTTGCTCGACGTTCTCGAAAATGATGGCGAAGACAAACCGGATTCGGGCCTGATCAACGATTCGCTGCGTAAAGAAGTACAACGCGCCCTATCGACGCTGACCCAACGGGAAGCTGACGTGATCACCCTGTATTTCGGATTAAACGGCGAACACGCGATGACGCTGGAGGAAATTGGCGAGAAATTTAACCTGACGCGCGAACGGGTTCGGCAGATTAAAGAAAAAGCCATTCGGCGCCTGCGTCACACCTCGCGTTCCAAAGCGTTGAAGACGTATTTAGGATAAGCGGTTTTCGGCCCTTTGCCGGATCAACCCAGAACCTTAGCCGGAATCGCAGAGTTACTTTGCGGTTCCGGCTTTTTTGTTGCAGTTCCGTTTTTTAGCAAGACACGTTGTGGCTATTCACCAACCCATTCTGAATCTGGTCGAGCTGTGTGCGCGCAAAGGCATCCGGCAGGCGGTTATTTCGCCCGGCTCGCGCAGTGCTCCGCTTACGCTGGCGCTGGCCCGCCACCCGGAAATTACGACCTGGGTTTTAGCCGATGAACGATCCGCCGGTTTTATCGCCCTGGGCATTGCCCAGCAAATTCGGCAGCCGGTTATTCTCGTTTGCACGTCCGGTAGTGCGGTTTACAACCTGGCGCCGGCAGTGGCCGAAGCCTACTTTCAGGAAATCCCGCTTTTGATTCTGACGGCCGACCGACCAAAGGAGTGGACGCACCAGCTCGACGGGCAAACCATTTACCAAACCGGTATTTTTGGCAAAAACGTGAAGGAGTCGTTTGAGCTGCCCGCCGACTTTGTTCATCCGGATGCCCACTGGTTTGCCGAACGGATCGTGAATGAAGCGGTCGATCTGGCACGTACGGCAGCGTTTGGCCCCATTCACATAAACATTCCCCTGCGCGAACCCTTGTACCCGACTACCGACGAACCGTTTCAGTTTGGTCCGGTGCGGGTCATTGAACAACTGGCGACGGCTTCGGCGCTGTCTGCGGAAACCTGGCACCGTTTGCAGGATGAGTGGGAGTCGGCGGAACGGAAACTGATTGCCATTGGCCAGGGCCCCCACGATCCGGCTTTGCTGGCCATTCTAAAAAAAATCAGTGACGAATGGCGGGTGCCGGTCGTTGGCGATGTGATTTCCAATCTGCCGAAAAATGGCGAATTCGTGACGCAGCAGGATGTTTTTTTGAATCTGACGGATGAAACCCTCCGGGGAAATCTGGCACCGGATTTGGTGCTGACCTGCGGCCAGTCGTTTATTTCCAAGCAGTTTAAGCTTTTCCTGCGTAAACAGCCGCCCCGGCAACACTGGCACATTCAAGCGCACCACCGGTTGGCGGACCCGTTTCAGTCAATGACCCGTTTGATTCCCTACGAACCCACGGCTTTCTTTGAAAAACTGTTTTACGATATTGACTATCAGCGCTTTGTCAGCAACGACGATGACGTGTTGGATGCGGATTTTCAGGTACAATGGCAAACGCTCGACCGGAAAGCCGCCCGGCTGGTGAGCCATTTTTTGAACGACGAAGCGGTTTTTCACGAATGGGCGGTGGTGCAGCGGCTGCTGGACGCATTCCCGGTAAATAGTCAGCTTCATGTAGCGAACAGCATGCCGGTTCGGTACGTGAATTTGTGCGGTTTGGACGAAAAGCAACAGGTCGAGGTGTTCGCCAACCGCGGAACCAGCGGCATCGACGGCTGTTTAAGCACGGCGGTGGGTGCGGCTTTGACGACCCCCAAAACCGTTACCGCGCTCATTGGCGACGTCGCGTTCTTTTACGACCGCAATGCCCTTTGGAACAATCTGGTGCCACCCAACCTGCGGATCATCGTTCTTAACAATCACGGTGGTAACATTTTCCGAATCATTGACGGACCATCCAAACAACTCGAACTGGACGATTTTTTTGAAACAAGTCAGCCGCTTTCGGCCGAAAATACGGCCAAAGATGCCGGGTTGCTCTATATAAAAGCATCCAATTACGGGGATTTAAGAACTGTCCTGGCGGACTTTTTTAGCGAAAGTCACCGCGCCAAATTGCTGGAAATTGAAACCGACCGACGCATCAATGCGGATCGGTTTAAAGAGTATAAAAATCTGATTGATAAAGGATTAGAATAACTTAACGGCAGTAACGCTTTAGGGACTCCTGCGCCAGCTCATCGCTAATCTTGGCGCCGGTTTTCCAGGCCTGACACGCCCGGGTCGGATCGTTGGCTAGTTGATAGGCTTGCCCCAGATAAGCGTATACATTTTCGACGGACGGATCGAGCTTCTCGGCCACCTGAAACGACGAAATGGCCTGAGCGGCCTGCTGTTTCGTGAGGTAATACAAGCCCAGGTTCCGGTGTGCCCATCCATTCTGATCGTCGAGCTTGATCGATTGCTGAATCAATTTCAAGGCTTCATCCGGCCGGTTGGATTGCAACAGCAGATACCCTTTGTTATTAAGGTAATAGGGTTGCGACGGTTGAAGCGCCAAAGCCTGGTCGGTAAGTTGCAGCGCTTCGGCGTATTTTTTTTCCCGACCCAGCAGCAAACCCAGGTTATTGAAGGCAAAATGCTGTTTTGAATCCAGGCGGGTCGCCTGCTGAAAGTCGGTTTTGGCCAGATTGTACTGTTTTTGATTGAAATACAACACGCCCCGGTTGGTCAGGGCTTCGGCATTTTTAGGGTTCAATGCGAGCGCTTTTTCGTATGACGCCTGAGCCGCCGAACTCTGGTCCTGCTTTACCTGAAGATTTCCCAGCCGAACGTAAAAGTACGATGAGTCTTTATAAACGGCCTGAATTTTAGCCATATCATCAGCACTGCCTTTCAGATCATTCAGATCCGCCCGAATTTCGGCGCGGTTAAAATAGGCCTGCCAAAATTCCGGGTCTTTTTCAACGGCCAGGTTGTAATCGTCCAGGGCTTTCTGAAAATCACCAATTCGGTACTGGGCTAATCCCCGGTTGTTGTAGGCATCGGCAAAGTCCGGTTTTTTTTCGATGGCTTCATTGTAAAATTTTATAGCCTGACGGTATTCGCCCGATTTGAACGCTAAATTTGCCCGTTGAAAAAACACCACCGCTTCACTGTTCTCCGGATTGGAACAGCCGAAAAAGAGGCAGCAATGAACAACGACTAACGAGCGATACAAGAGATGAAAGCGAATGAAGGGGGTCATTTAAATATGAAAATGCTGTAAATTTGACAGTCTAACAGTGTTAAGTCGCAACAATATGCGCTATATTAAAGAAATTTTGCATCCAGCGTTCCGGGTTGGCCTATATGTCTGGAACAATAAATACCTGATCAAAATAGAAGCAGGGATGTACGAACAGACCTATAAGATCAGCGAAATGGACGTCGGTTCCGAAGACGAGGTGATCGCCTTAGTCGATGATCTTTTCCTACAACGGGTCAACGAGCGGTTTGCCCAGATGCACGACGATTTCATGAGCACCATCGGGCGCCACGAACTCGATTAAGTATTTGTGATCGAAAGCCACTTTTTGTACAGATCCCGCTGTTCCTGCGTCGGACTGGCCACGGGCTGAATCCGGAAAGCGGCCAGTGGGTTGCCAGTCAGGGAAATTGACAGGGTTTTTAGTTTGCCAGCGCGATTCACTACGACCGAAACGGTAGTTCCGGGATGATGCGTGTCCAGAATACGTTCCAGATCGTTGCTCACCCGCAGGTTATCCACCGAAAGAATTTCGTCGTTGACGTTTAACCCGCTGATCCAGGCCGGTGAGTCGCGCCGGACCGACGAAACCGTCAGTTTTCCGTCGGTGTATTTCGTCATGGCTCCCAGGTAAGCATCCTGCTTGCTGGCGCTTGCGTCAACGAGTTGCAAACCGACCGGAGCCAGAAAACTGTTGAAATCAATTTTTTCGGTACCGAAGACGTAATTCTGGAAAAAGGTATCCAGGTTTCGACCGGCCACCTTTGCAACCGCTTCCTGAAATTCATCGTCGGTAAAACCGCGTTGCAGTTTCTTGTAATAATTCGAATACAACAGGCGCAGCACATCGTCCAGGTTTTTCTGCCCGTTGGTACTCGATACAATGGTCAGATTTAGCAAACCGCCCAGCACGCTGCCTTTGCTGTAGTACGAAACCGTGCTGTTCACCGAGTTTTCGTTCGGGCGGTAGTACTTGATCCAGGCGTCCAGACTTGATTCCGCCACCGACTGTACCTGATTTCCCGGCAAATTTTCTATACCCGTAATTTCGCCCGCAAACGACCGCAAATAGGCTTCCGAGCCCATGAAACCGCACCGCTGCAAAATGGCGGTCTGGTAAAAACTCGTGATGCCTTCGGCCACCCAGAGCAGGTGCGTGTAATTTTCGTTTTCATAATCGAACGGTCCGAGGGCTTTGGGGCGAATTCGCTTCACGTTCCACAAATGAAAGTATTCATGAGCCACCAGGCTTAGCAGATCCTGGTACAATTTCCCGTTCAAAAACGCATTCCGGGTAATTTGCAGCGTGGAGGAATTGGCGTGCTCCAAACCGCCCCCGCCCGTGGGAGTCTGGTGGATAATAAAAGTGTACTCTTTGCAGGGATGTTCGCCAATCACCCGGAAGGTTTCTTCGCACACCCGTTTCAGGTCGTCGGCCAGTTTGGCATCGTCGTATAGTTTATCGCCCACCATCGCGACGGTATGCGGCACTCCCGCAGCCGTGAACGAGAAGGTGTGGTGATTGCCAATTTCAATCGGACTGTCGACCAGCACGTCATAATCGGCGGCTTCGTAGGTGTTGGTCTGAGCGGGAACGGCCGCTAAACCGGTGCTGATTTTTTTCCAGTCTTTAAAAGGCTGAATAAGTAAGCGGTGCGGTTGATTGCGGAGCTGATCCACGTAGAGAAAAATGCTGGCCCCGTTCAGGTAACCGTGCGTGGCATCCAGAAAACTGGTCCGCACGCTCAATTCATACGCGTAAACTTTGTAGCGAATCGTGAGGGATTCTGCCGTGGAATAAACCCGCCAGGTGTTTTTCCGGATTTTTTCCGAGCGAACGGCCTGCCCACCCGCCGAAGCCCGAAACCCTTCCACGTTTTTGGCGTATTCGCGAATCAGGTAGGAACCGGGGGTCCAGACCGGCATTTTAACATCGATGTACCCATTCGGGGCGGTTTTTGATCCGTTTGGAGATCCGGCTGACAAACCGGCATTTGCGCCGTTCACCCGCATTTCAACTTCGAAATAGTGCGTTTGGGGTTCGGGCATCGACAGAATATAGGAAATGGCCGGAACCGCAACGAAAGGGGATGTTTCGGGCCAAGGAAGCGTTGGATTTGCTCCGGCGACCCAGAGCGGCAAGGCAAGGAAAAAGAAAAGCCAATGATTTTTTTTCATACGGAAATGCGTGTACTTTCGTTTTCAGATGGTGAAAACCCGTTCGTACTACCTGCAAAAGTATAACGTACAAACGATAAAGAAAATCTGTTTAACTCCAACCTATGCGTCCGAACCTGTTTGGAAAGGCATTCCAATTATCGGTTTTAATAACCTGCTCGGTGCTGTCAACTACGGTATCAGCCCAGCGAACGCTAAGCTACACCGAACCCGACGTTCTGTTCCGGAATGGACTGGAATGGTTTGAAAAAAATAATTACGCGGCTGCGCGGCAGGAGTTTCTGCAATACCTCGATCGGAAAAAACCGATCACGAACATCAGCGACCAGAATGCGGTTTCGGCCGAATACTATATTGCCCTGACGGGCCTGTACCTGGACATTCCGGAAGCGGAGGTGCAGGTTGACCGCTTCGTGAAAAACCACCGGGAACACCCGAAAGCCGGTTTATTGTACGGCGATTTGGGAAAATACTATTTTGACAAAGGCGATTACGACCGGGCGATCACCTTCCTGGAGAAGGCCATTAAAAATAATCAGAATGCCAACGGTCAGGCGGAAAGCAAATACCTGCTGGCGATGGCCTACTATTCAAAGCAGGATTTTCGGCAGGCTTTGCCCTTGTTGAACCAGATCAAACAGGATCCCGGTCTGGAACAGGCGCAATCGGCCTCCTATTATGCCGGGGTGATCAACTTCCGCCAGGGAAATTTCCGGGAAGCGGTGGCTGATTTCAAACGAATCGAGCAAAACCCGACCTACCAGAACGAGGTGCCGAACTGGATTGTGCAGTCGATGTATAAGGCCGGGCAATACGACCAGTTGCTGGCCTACGCCCAACCCTTGCTGCAACGAAACCGGGGTAATGCGACCCAACTGGCGGAGGTGGCCCTGTTTACGGCGGAAGTCCTGTACAAAAAAGGGGATTATGCCAAGGCTATTCCGTTTTATAAACAATATAGTAACATTAAGGGACGTGCGGTTCCGCCGGCGGTGCAGTTCCGCTACGGCGATGCCCTGTTCAAAACCGGTGATTACGCGGGCGCCATTGCGGCTTTGAAAAATGTTTCGGCCGGCAAAGACACCATAGCCCAGTATTCAGCCTACCGGTTGGGAATCAGTTACCTGCAAACTGCCAACCCGAGCTTTGCCCTGAATGCGTTTGACCAGTCGGCGCGGCTCAGCTTCAACAAAGATATTCAGCAGGAATCGGCGTTTAACCACGCCAAGCTGCAACTCGACCTGAACAACGGGGGCGACGCGGTGAAGGAATTTACGGATTTTCTGAAACGCTACCCGGATAGCAAATTTGAAAACGAGTCGAACGAACTGCTCAGCGAAGCCTATTTCTCCTCCAATAATTATAGTGCGGCCATTTCGTACATCGAAGGGCTGCGACGGCGGACACCCCGTATTAACGCATCGTACCAGCGGATCACCTATAACCAGGCGGTGAACGACTTCAACGCCGAACGCTACGATCAGGCCATTGCGAACTTCGACAAATCCCTGAAAAATCCGGTGGATCCCGATCTGCGGAACAACGCCCTTTTCTGGAAGGCGGAAACGTTCTCGGCCCAGCGCAAATACGACGACGCAATCCCCCTGTACCAGCAGGCGTTGCGGGGCGGCAATGCCAGCGCCGATTTGCAGGGCAAAAGTTTGTACGCCCTCGGGTATGCCGCTTACAACAAGAAAAACTATTCGCAGGCCGTTACCTATTTCCGCGATTTCATTGCCAAGTCGGGAAGTTCGGACAAACAGGCGCTGGAAGACGCCACTGTGCGGGTGGCCGACAGTTACTTTGCGACCAAGAATTACAACGAGGCCATGCGGTATTACGACAATGCCATTGCGCAGGGCCGCATCGACCGGGATTACGCGGCATACCAGAAGGGCATGATTCTGGCGTTCATGGAACGGGATGTGGAAGCAAAAGCGCAGTTTGAAACCGTGCTGAAGCAATTCCCAAATTCACGCTACGCCGACGATGCCTTGTTTCAGGCGGCCAACGTGGATTTTGAGAAGGGCGCTTATCAGGCTTCCATTCGTTCATTTACCCGCTTAATCACCGACAAACCCAAAAGTTATCTGATTCCGGCTGCTTTGCTGAAACGGGCGACGGCGAATACCAACCTTCAACTGTACGAACCGGCGATTCAGGACTACCGGCGGATTCTCGATCAGTATGGCGGTAGCCCTTCGGCTTCAGGCGCGCTGCTCGGTTTGCAGAATGCCCTGAGTGATGCCGGACGGGCTGACGAATTTGGCAGTACGCTGTCGAGCTACAAGAAAAATAACCCCGGCAGCACGGATCTACAAAAGGTTGAGTTTGAAAATGCTAAAGGCTTATATTTCAATGAGAAATATCAGCAGGCTATCACCACTTTACAGGCATTTATCGACGATAATCCCAACAGCCCGCTGGCCTACGAAGCCCGTTACTACCTGGCCGATTCGTATTCCCGTTCGAATGATCAGCCAAATGCGCTCAGGTATTATTACACGGTGATCAGCGACAACAAGTCCGATTTTGTTACCCGCGCTGCGGCCCGGGCGGCCGATATTGAACGCCAGCAGAAGAATTATCCGCGCGCCATCCGGAATTACCGCACGGTGCTGGCCCAGTCGAAGAGTAAGAACGAACAGTCGCAGGCGGTTTTGGGCCTGATGGATACCTATTATGCGACCGGCAACAACGATTCGACGCAGGTAATGGCCCGCGAAGTGCTGTCGATGGGGAACGTGGTGCCGGGCGCGCAAAACCGGGCGCAGTTGATGCTTGGCAAAGTTGCATATGCCAAAGGTGATTTCAAACAGGCGACTACGGAATTTGAGAAAACCATTACCCTGGCGAAAGACGAACAGGGCGCGGAGGCCAATTATTGGATTGCCGATATCCTGTTCCGTACCAAAAAGCACAAGGAATCCATCGACGCCCTGCTGCGATTTAATTCTGATTTCGCCCAGTACGATTACTGGAAAGGAAAAGGATTTATTCTGGTGGCCGATAACAACGTGGCCCAGAACGAAGTGGCGCAGGCTAAGGCAGTCCTCAATTCCATCATTGAAAATGCCGAGAACGAAGAAATCATTGCGGAAGCCAAACAGAAACTGGCCGCCATCGATGCGAAAAATTAAGCTTCAACCGGTAGCCCGGTTTTCGTACGCAACGAACCCTAATCATTCATCCGAATCCATTCGGTTTCAACAGAATAGCTGCATGTTTTTACCAAAAACTTCCATCCGTCACGTCGCTTTTCTTTTGCTGGTAACGGGGAGTCTGTTCCACACCTCGATTGCCGTAAACGCGCAGCAACGGCCTGCACCTGCCCCCGTGCGGGAAGGTGAGGTGGATAACCAGGAAATTACGATTGAGAAAAACCGGAAAATTGAAATGCCCCCCGCCAACCGGCTTTTCAACAAAATCCCATCGGTAAAACCGTCCTCCGAGCAGCGAAAACTGACTTACGAATTCAACGACCGGGCGCTGTCCGTTGGTGATCCGCGCCTTTCACCTTCGGCCCTGCCCTTACCGGCAGCCCAGGCCGAACAGCAGGACCTGTTCAATAATTACGTGAAAGCCGGAGCGGGAAATTATGGCTCGTTCTACGGGGAAGCCTTCGGCAGCGGGCAGGTGATGGAAAATATTTCGGTGGATGGCTCGTTCAAGCATCTTTCATCGTCCATGGGGCCGGTGGATGGCAAAAATTCCGCGACGGGCGAAAACCGGATCAAACTCAACGGCAACTACCAGACGGATGCGTTTAAACTCTCGGCGAACCTGGGCTATGACCGCGAGGCATTTTATTTTTACGGGTACCAGCGTCCCCGCGAAATCGACCGGCAGACGATTCGGCAGGTTCTGAAGACTTCGCAGATTCGGGTCGGCATTGAAAACGTGGATCCGGACCGGAACATTGACTACTCGTTGAAAACCGGGATCATTACCCTGTCGGACAACTACGATGTGAACGAGTTTGACTGGGGAACCAACCTGAAAGGCTCGGTGGGGATTTCCGACAACTTCGTTGCACTTTTGGCCGCGGATGCTTTTGTGACCCAGCGGACCGACGGACCGGTGGATAACCGGAATCTGTTCCGGGTGAAGCCGACCTTTAAATATTCTAATTCTTTTCTGACGGCAACATTTGGGGTTAACGCTGTTAACGAATCCGATATGCGCCTGGCAGTCAACCGGACCCGGGCTTTTCCGGTCATTGACCTGGATGTAGTTCCGGCTGGAAATATTCACTTTTTCGCGGGCGTTGATGGTGATATTAACCGCAATACATTACGGAGTCTGTTGGGTGAAAACCGCTGGCTGGCGCCCCAGGTTGTGCTGGCCAACACCGAAAAAACCTGGGATATATACGGCGGGAGCAAGGGAGAGCTTGGGGGTGGCCTTTCGTACGAAGGAAAAGTCTCGTACGCCCGCTACCGGAACTTCTACGGTTTCAACAACACCTGGCCGGACACCTCCAAGTTTTTTGTGGTTTACGACGGGAACCGCACCCACGTGCTGACCGTCTCGGCCCAGGTTGGCTATACCTACAAGGAAGTTTTTCGTTCGACTCTGCGAACCGATTTTTTTGATTATAGCCTGAGCCGGATGGAAGAAGCCTGGCACCGGCCGACGATTTCGGGGTCGTGGTCGAATTCGTTTATTGTGAATAAAAAATTGTTCATCACGATGGATTTGTACCATTATCAGGGAATGAAAGGCAAAAACTTTGTTACCAACCAGATTTTCACCCTCAAACCGATCTGGGATCTGAACTTTAAAATTGACTATTTCCTGGGAAAACAGGTTTCAGCGTTTGTTTCGTTGAATAACATTATAGGCGGTAATTATCAGCGGTATTTGTATTATCCGCAACAAGGGCTTAACTTTCTCGGAGGATTGTCGTACAGCTTCTGACAGTTCCCAAACCGTAAGCCCATGAAACCAGTAGCGGATTACCTCAAAAAACTGCTTTTTCAGTACGATTGTATCGTTGTTCCCGAACTTGGAGGCTTCATTTTACACTTTATTCCGGCCACGTTTATCGCGGCCAACGGCTTGTATATGCCACCCCGGAAGAAAATTGCCTTTAACGAAGCCCTGAAACTGGATGACGGCCTACTCGTCAACTACATGGTGCTGCACGAAGGCTGTTCGCGGGATGAGGCTTTGCAGGTGATTCGGCAGTTTGTGGATGAGTTGAAGCAGGAGGTCCGGCAGGGACGAATCTTTGCAATTGAAGGCCTGGGTTTGTTCTCGGAAAATGAGGAGGGGAAACTGCAGTTTGATCCCGAAATTCGGCATAATTTTCAGGGGGAGTCATACGGTTTTCAACCGGTTTCGGCCCGGTTGGTGAACGTCGTTGCGGAAGTGGAAGCGCCCGTAGCGTTGCTGCCTCAGCCGAAAGAAACGGCGATTGCCGTGGAAGCGGAGGAAGTTCCGGCGACTCTGGTAGAAATGCCGGTAACCAACCACCGTCGGCCGTACCTGGCCTGGGCGGCAGCGGTATTGCTGGTCTGCTCGCTGGGTTTCTTCACGGTAAAGAAATCGCCATCGCTGGTGTTGAGCAGCCTGAATCCTTTCGATTCATTTGTGAGCGAGGATGAAGCGCCGGCGGCTGGTGCGCGTGAAACGGTCGTTGCGCCGAGCACTTCGATTGAAAGTCCAACGGTTGAAGTTGCTCCAAAAACCGCAACGGCCCCGATTCCGGGTGCTAAAGCGGTTGAAATGCCCGTAGCGGAACCGGAAAAACCGGCCGTGGTTGCCGAGCCCGTGGCTGCGGTTGTTGCGGTTAAAAAACCGGCGACGTATTACCTGGCCATTGCCGGCAGTTTTGCTAGCAAGGTCAATGCCAAACGGCTGTTGCGCCGACTGCGTCAGGGCGGTTTTGAAACGGCTTACATCATGCCCCAGACCAAACAAAAGGAATTGGTGAAAGTAGCGGCTTCCGGATCAACGGACAAGAATGAGGTGCTCGCTACCCTCGATAAAGTGAGCCGCCTGTCCGGTTCCAGAGCCTGGGTTCATAAAATCAAGGAATAATTCGGTTCAATTATGGTTTTCAACAGGCAGCCCAAAGGTTGCCTTTTTGCGTTGGTGAACCGAAGTATTCGCGAAATCGTTTTATTTTTGCCGAAGGAGAACAATAGTTTAGACCAGTTATTCCGTTTAATGCCTAAAAACCTGTTTCCATGAATCGTGTCACGCTGGAAAATGAGAACGAATACCGGGTAACGGCTTTGGCCAGTTCGTTTGCCATTTGCGCTCTGTTGTTTTTCCTGCTTCTGTACATACGGCTGTGGCAATCGATTCCCGATCCTCCACCGATTCAGTACGTAGACGTTAATTTCGGTACGGACCTGATCGGTAGCGGTTCGGTGCAGACGTACAACAAAGCCAGCGATTCGAAAAATACGGAGGATGTAAAAAAGGAAGAGGATAAACCCAATTCGAAAATTACGACCACCCCCCGGGTGGAAAAAACGCCAACGGCACCGGTTCCGAAAATTGTTGATGCCAAACCGAGTAAGGTAATTACTGAAAAACCGGATATCGCCAGCAAGATCGAAAGCCCGGTGACGGTTCCTGAAAAAGCTGAACCGAAAAAAGTGGAGGCCACGACGCCCAAACCGACGCCCGCACCTCCCAAAGCCGAGCCCGTTGCCGAGCCTAAAAAGGTGGATGCCAACGCGTTGTACAAAAAATCAAGTTCGGGAGGCTCGAACGGTACGGTGGGCAAAGCAGCCGGCGTAGGAGGGAACAACAATGGTGATGATGCTTCGGGTGTGGGCGATAAGGGAAATCCGGACGGGAACATTAATGCCAAGCAATTCTACGGTACGCCGGGCGGCACGGGTTCGGGCGTTTCGCTGAATATGGCGGGCTGGCGGCTGGCCAGCAGCCGGATTGCGCAGGATAATTCGGGCGAAAGCGGAAAGATCGTATTTGAGATCAAAGTGGATGATAAAGGCGATGTGACTTTCGTTCGGGTGAAGGAAACGCGGCTGAGTCCGACTGTGACCGAGTTTTACAAACAGCAGGTATATAAATTGCAGTTGGTCCCGAAAGGCTCGGCGGCACCGCCCATTTCCACGGGAATTTATACCATCAATATTCGATCAAATTAGTACCGAATGACGTATTCGGAAGCGCTTGCTTATCTCTATGCGCAATTACCGGTTTTTCATCGGATAGGACCGAAGGCCCTCAAACCGGGTCTGACTAATATTTTAGAATTCTGCGCCCATTTGGGGAATCCTCAGGAGCAGTTTCGAAGCCTTCACGTCGGCGGTACCAACGGGAAGGGCAGCTCGTCGCATCTGCTGGCGGCAGTTCTCCAGTCTGCGGGCTACAAAACCGCCTTGTACACCTCGCCCCACCTTAAATCGTTTACTGAGCGAATCCGGATTGGCGGCCTGCCTATTCCGGAGGAGGAGGTTGCCGCGTTCGTAGTTCGGCACCGGGCGTTTATTGAGGATTTAAAGCCTTCATTCTTTGAAGTGACCGTTGCCCTGGCTTTTGACTACTTCGCCCGTCAGAACGTCGATATAGCTGTTATAGAGGTAGGACTAGGGGGGCGGCTCGATTCAACGAACATGATTACCCCGCTGATTTCATTGATCACGAACATTGGCTGGGATCACAGCGATATTCTGGGCAATAGTCTCCAACAAATTGCGGCAGAAAAAGCCGGGATTATAAAGCCCGGAGTTCCGGTCGTGATCAGTGAATACGACCCGGAAACGTATCCGGTTTTTGAGGCCCGGGCAAAGGCGTGCGGCAGTGAAATTTTTGTCGGATCGGATCGTTTTGCGGTTACGGACCGGGGTGTTGATGCGGAGGGCCGCCATTTTTCCATTGAGCCCTGGAGAGAAGATGCTTTTCAGGCGACTCTCGAATTGCTCGGTACCTATCAATTAAAAAATGTGGCCGGTGTGCTGACGGTTCTGGACGTGCTGGAAAAATCAAAAGAATTTAAGGCGAAATGGTTGGATTCCGACATTCAATACGGTTTTGCCAACGTAATTAAGCTGACTGGTTTGCAGGGGCGCTGGCAGTATTTGCAACGAAATCCAACTGTAATCTGCGATACGGGCCATAATGAACCCGGAATACGGAGTGTCCTGGAATCGTTGCAAACGGTTTCGTATCGGCAACTTTATCTGGTGGTTGGCTTTGTAAAGGACAAAGATTTATCGAAAGTAATTCAATTGTTTCCGCCCGATGCGGTTTATTATTTTTGCCAGCCGGATATCCCGCGCGCCCTGGATGCTGACGCCCTGGCGGAGGAATTTGGTCGGTACGGTTTGTCGGGGGAAGTTCATCAAGATGTCAATGAAGCATTGCGGGCTGCTTTGAACCGCGCCCAGCCGGAAGATTGTATCCTCGTGACGGGGAGCACCTACGTTGTTGCCGAATTAAATCAATTAGAAGCGTGAGTCGGAATAAATTAGCTCGATTTGAACACAATCGACTGAGTGATAATGTGTTGGAGCCGGGAAAAGAATTGTTTGAAACCATCAAGGGCCGGTGGCGTGACGTTTATTTCGGGAATGATCATCCGCTTGTGATTGAGTTAGGCTGTGGGCGAGGAGAATATACGGTGGGTCTGGCCCGGCATTATCCCCAATTAAATTTTATTGGAATTGATCGGAAAGGCGACCGGATTGCGCAGGGCAGTCAGCAGGCCATCCAGTTAGGCCTGCAAAATGTAGCTTTTCTGCGCACCGATGCGTTTCGGTTACCGGATTTCTTTGGCCATCAGGAAGTCAACGAAATCTGGATTACTTTTCCGGACCCGCAGCCGAGGATTAGCCAGATCAAAAACCGTCTGACCGATGCGCGTTATTTAGATCTGTATCGGCAAATCCTAGCGGTTGAGGGGACACTGCATCTTAAAACCGATCATGACGATTTCTTTGACTTTAGTATTAAAACCCTCACCGGCCACGGTTTTCAGGAGCTTATCACCACGCGTGATTTGTACGCTTCCGAAATGAACGACCTTCACCTGGGGATTAAAACGAAATACGAGGAGATTTTTACCAGGAAAGGATTTTCGATAAAATACTTAAAATGCAAAAAGGCGGGATGATTTCCCGCCTTTTTTGTTTCTCGACCTACTAATATTACAATTTTGCAATCAGGTCAGCGATACGGCTGGAGTAGCCAAATTCGTTATCGTACCAGCCGACAATCTTCACCAGCGTGCCGTTGGCGGAGGTGAGCTTGGAGTCGAAAATACAAGAGCTGGCATTGCCTACGATATCGGTTGATACGATTTCGTCTTCGCAATATTCCAGAATTCCCTGCAATGGACCTTCAGCAGCAGCTTTCATGGCAGCGTTGATTTCTTCTTTGGTGGCTTCGCGCTTCAAAATAGCCGTCAAATCCGTTACCGAACCATCCGGAATGGGTACCCGCAACGCGTAACCGTCAAGTTTTCCTTTCAACTGGGGCAGAACCAAACCAACTGCTTTAGCAGCGCCGGTTGATGTGGGTACGATCGACAAAGCAGCTGCCCGGGCGCGACGGAGGTCGGAGTGGGGTGCATCCTGAAGATTCTGGTCGGCAGTGTAGGCGTGAATTGTGGTCATGTAGCCTTTTTCGATGCCAAAAACATCATCCAGGACCTTGGCCATTGGGGCCAGACAGTTGGTCGTACAGGAAGCGTTTGACAGAATGGTTTCCGTTCCCGTCAGCGTATCTTCATTTACGCCCAATACGATCGTCGGGATATTTCCTTTAGCGGGTGCAGAAATGACCACTTTTTTAGCACCGGCCGTTAAATGTTGTCCAGCTCCGGCTTCATCAACAAACCGACCCGTTGATTCCAGGACAACATCAACCCCTAAGTTAGCCCAGGGGAGTGCTTTAGGATCGCGTTCGGCATACGCATGGATACGGACCCCATTGATGGTCAAGCTATCAGCATCAGAGGTAATTTCACCCTGGAATTTACCGTGTACTGAATCGTATTTTAATAAATGAGCCAGTGTTGCATTATCAGTTAAATCATTAATAGCAACAATTTCAACATTGTCTTTTTCAAGCAGCCTTCTAAAAGACAACCGGCCAATCCGGCCAAAACCATTGATGGCGACTTTAATTTTGCCCATGTGTGTTTGTATTAGTTTGCAATAACGGTGCAAAGATAGTATTCCTGATTGAAACGAAAAGGTTGTGTCTAGAATCATCCTTATAAAATGAATGTGAGGAAGAGAGAACTTCATTCATATAGATACACTTAAGAAAGTAACCGGAATAAATGGTTAAGTAAACAATTTAGTATTCAGGGTAGGTTTAGTAGTTCTTTTGCCAATAATAAAACCTAAATCGGATATCAAATTTAGTAATTTGCTAATTCTGCTCCGAAAATTTACTAATTTAAATGGTATATAGTTCTTGTTTTTAGTTGTTTATTAGTGGCTGTATCTATTTATCCTTTTTCATTTGAGCAGGGCCAAATACTTATTATTTTTAGGTATTGTTTCCCTAGTTTAAGATAAAGGGATCCTCATCGAAAAGGTAGCCGTAGCACATCTGGTTTTATAAAATTCGTCGATTCTTTTACTTCTAAACTTGTTGCTTACCACTTAACCTGATCATTCTTTTGACTCACTTACAATGAGGAAACATCCTTTGGAAACGCCTTATGACATTCGCTACCAGGCTTATCATTTTAGCTTTCCCATCAGCTCATACGGGCCAATGCAAGAAGATATTTTATTAAATCAAATTCCATCTTTTTTTTGTTATTAGAGTATACAATCTACTTTGACTAGTGGATTATAAAGATTTGATTGAACTTATGAATTTGGCCTTAAAAATAAAATTACCAGAGAAGGTGACGAGATTGAAGAATTGTTTAATGCAGATTTAAATAGATAACACTTTAAAATCTTATAATACAGCTATATTATATTTCTACGACAACATATAAATTTGTAAGTAATAATTAAAGAGTTGAATCAAAAAATGGGGGAGGTTGAAGCGAAAATAATAGATTATTTATTTGAGACTGACAACCACAAGATGGGTCGTATGCGATACGAAAAATATAATTTATACGATAAAAATATCTAAAGAACACGTTGTTTATGTAGCTCATAATCAGCAATTTATATTCTCTAAATTAAACTGTTGAAACAATCAATTTATTGGATTATGGAGTACAAGTTACGTATTGAAGATTGCTGGTCAAATCGCTCTTTATTGAGCGACCCGGAGACTTTACAGACCATTAGGAATATCATCGACGAACTGGACAGCGGTCAATTGCGAGTTGCTGAACCAGGTGCTGATGGAGAAAAATGGACCGTTAATGAATGGGTCAAGAAAGCTATATTACTCTATTTTATTTCCCAGACCATGCAGACTCAGGAGGTCGGCATTTTTGAGTTCCACGACAAGATTCCACTCAAGACCGCTTATAAAAGCAGGGGAGTGCGTGTCGTTCCGCCAGCCGTTGCCCGCTATGGTTCGTTCATTGCGGCCGGGGCAATTCTGATGCCGTCGTACGTGAACGTTGGTGCCTATGTTGATGAGCGCACGATGGTCGATACCTGGGCGACAGTGGGGAGTTGCGCACAGATTGGAAAAGATGTTCACCTTAGTGGGGGAGTAGGTATCGGCGGAGTTCTCGAGCCGCCCCAGGCTTCTCCGGTTATTGTCGAAGACGGCGCTTTTATCGGCTCCCGTTGTATCGTAGTGGAAGGTGCTCACATTGGAAAAAGAGCGGTTTTGGGAGCGGGAGTTACCATAACCGGCAGCTCCAAAATCATCGACGTAACCGGACCAACCGCGGTCGAACATCGGGGGTTTGTTCCTGCTAATTCCGTCGTGATCCCCGGTAGTATTGCTAAAGAATTTGCAGCCGGAACTTATCAGGTTCCTTGTGCGCTAATTATTGGTCAGCGCAAAGAATCCACTGATTTAAAAACTTCGCTTAATGATGCGCTCCGCGACAACAATGTGACGGTGTAAATAGCAACCTCATTTTATCCGTGAAAATGGCTGGTTTACAATTGTAAGCTAGCCATTTTCATTCTCAATCAGTTTACAAATGTTTGTAGTTCACAAAATACAACTACCACCCATTGTTTATTTTTGTGAATTGTATACTTTTGTAAAAAGTACTTGGTTATGAATGTAAATGACAAAATTAAACAGGTATTGAAGGATAAGAATTTAACTCCTTCGTATTTTGCGGATGAAATTGGTGTTCAGCGGTCCAGCATCTCCCACATCTTATCGGGACGGAACCGACCCAGTTTCGACATCATTCAGAAAATTATTCGCCGTTTCCCGGAACTGGGGTACGACTGGATTCTGGAAGATGATCAACACCCCGTAACAAATGTAAATCAACGGCAACCGGAGACGTTGTATACGGCTGGTCGGAAAACCGTTCAGCCACCCGAAATTCTGGATGAAAAACCGGCTTATCCTGCGCCCGTACAATCGGCTGTAGGAAAAAATAAAGATGAAAAAAGCATAGAGCGAATTCTCGTTTTCTACACCGATGGGACCTTTCGGGAATATTCACCCTCCTGAAAGATGGCCTTAATGGCTTCGGTGTCCATGGCAAGGATAATAAACAGGTAATCGGTGAACCTCCCGGGTCTAATTTCAACCCGTTCCAGGTGACCATATTTGAAGTCATCCATCCTTGCTTCCTACACCCGGACGCCGTTAGCCGCCATGGGTTTTCGCTTTCCTGCCGTCCTCCATTTGATATTCCTTTTCATCCTGTTACCTTTGCTCCGTAAAGGTGCCGCCTGATGTTTGTCAGCGATGGCTTAATAGGGAAGTCGGTGAAAAACCGACGCTGTCCCCGCAACTGTAAACCCGTAGCGACTGATTTCCTCTTCTTGCCACTGTCCGGATGGTTCCGGATGGGAAGGCCGAAATCAGTGGGTAAGTCAGGAGACCTGCCTCTGCCATGTGTTGCCTGTTTTTTTCGGGTGAAAAAAACCGGGTCCGATCGAACGTATTAAAACCGGTCGGTTTTTCGATTGCATTCTTACGACTTATCTTATGCGGTATAGAGACGGGATTTTCCTGTCCATGCTGGTCGGTTCGTTTTTAAACGGAAACGGGCAGAGCAGGGGTCCTGACCAAACGTTGCCTGCGGTAACGATTCGGGGCACGACGCCCGAATGGTTTTTGGCGGGTCAGAAAATTCAACGGATCGATTCCCTTGCGCTCGAGCAGTTCCGGTTTCAGACCTTGACGGATCTGCTGACCTACAACTCCCCAATTGCGTTTAAAGTCTACGGTGCCGGTCAATTGGCTACGGTTTCGTTTCGGGGGACATCGGCCAACCACACGGCGGTTCTCTGGAACGGCATTAACATCAACCAGCCGACTCTAGGTCAAACCGACTTTTCAACGCTGCCCGTCACGGGATTTGATCAACTCGCCGTGCAGTACGGTTCCTCCGCCAGCTGCGTGGGTTCGGATGCCGTCGGTGGCAGCGTTCTGCTGATGAGCAATCCGAAATGGCAACAACCCGGTTTTTCGGCCACCCTCGGCCAGCAGTTGGGCAGCTTCCGGAATTCGGGCACCCAGGCGGGTGTGCGATTTGTTACTTCCCCCGGAAAACGCTGGCAACTCGCCGGAAAAACCTTCGTAAACCGGACCGCGTTCAACAACGATTTTCCGTACCGCGAGCGTGGAAACTATTTTGTCGAACGCTCGACGACTAACCAGCGGGGCTTTATTCAGGATCTTTATTTCCGCAACCAGAAGAATCAACAGGTTTCGGCCAACATCTGGCTCACGGATAATGACCTCATTGTTTCGCCCTTCGATACCACGGTTCGGGAGCGAACCCGGTCCCAATCGTACCGGTTTCTGACCACCTTCGAAACCGCTAAACTGACCGCCCGGGTCGGCTTCATTCGCGACATCATTGATTACGCCCGCGGCAATTTCAGGAATCCCAGTCATTCCGAAACCGACCGACTAATCAGTCGATTTGAACGGGAGTTTACGCATCAGGGTCAAAACAGTCAATGGAACCTGCGGGTAGGAGGTGAATGGTCGCACTACTGGACGCGGGTCGATGGTTACGGCACCCAGCTGATCCAGGAAGATCGGGCCGATCTGTTTGCGCTGCTCCGGATTCAATGGGCTAAATGGTTGATTTCGGCGAATCTGCGGCAGGCTTTTGTCACCCGGTTTGATCCGCCCATTACGCCATCGGTCGGCGCCGAATATGCGCTTTATCAGGGCAAAGAATTCAGCCTGACCGCCAAAGCCTCGGCCGGACGCAGCTACCGGGTCCCGACCCTGAATGAGCGGTACTGGCGGGAACTGGGTAATCTCGACCTGCGACCCGAAAGCGGTTTTAACCTGGAAACCGGCCTGGCCGCCCGCTGGGCACCGTCCGACCGCCTGAATTGGTCCACCGAAGCGACCGTGTTCCGAAACCGCATCGACGACTGGTCTTACTGGAACCCCGAGTCCGGATACCGGGTCGAGAACCTGCAACTGGTGGTTTCGCGGGGGCTGGAATGGTCGGGAACACTGACCTACCAAACCGCCAACTGGCAATCGGGTTTGCAGCTAAGCTACGCCCTGACCCGCTCGAGCCAGGAACGGGTCTATAATACGTACGCCCAGGATATCATTGGGAAACAGCTCGTTTACGTGCCCAAACACGTCGGGCGGATTTCAGCCTACGTGGCTCGCGGAAAAAACCGCCTGACCATCCAGAACCAGCTCAACTCCCGGCAATACATCACCTTCGACAACATTCAGTTCCTGCGCGGTTTTATCCTCACCAATATTTTGCTCGAAACGGCCGTTCGGCTAGGACCGGTGCAAGCCCGGCTTCAGGGGCAGATCAACAACGTATTCGACACGCTTTACCTCAATGTGAAACGCAACGCCATGCCGGGGCGTCATTTTAGTCTTCAATTAATCTGTAATCTGCATACCACAAACCAATGAAAAAAACCAAAATCCACTTGTCAATCCACTTGAAACTGGCGCTGGGCCTGCTGGTCGCGCTGAACTGGTCCTGTAACACGGATACCGACGATCCGCAAGCGGTGCCATACGGTTCGGGCGTACTGGTCGTCAACCAGGGTAACTTCTCCGACAACAACGGTACGATCACTTATTTTCCGCCCACCGGCACAACGGCTTCCTACGATATTTTCAACCAGGTAAACCAGCGCTCCCTGACCGGGAGTGTGCAGGGCTACACGGAATCCGACGGCAAGGGGGTGATTCTGGTGGACAACATGACTTCCGCGCAGGACAAGGTGGAAATTGTTGACGCCAATACCTTTAAGTCGTTAGCCACCCTGAAAACACCCGAAATCGAAAACCCCCGTTCGGTCGTGCGCGTAAGTGCCAATAAAGTGTACGTCAGTTGCTGGGATGTTTCCGGTGATTTCTCCAACGGTACGTTCTACAAAGATCCGGGTTACATTGCCGTGGTTGAGTTAACCACCAACACGGTAACTAAGAAAATTCCGGCGGTAAAAGGAGTGGAGTCCCTGTTGCTGGTAGGCACCGAGGTGTTTGCCGGATCGGCCGGTGGCGCCACCAAACTGACGGTGATCGATGTAACAACGGAACAGGTCAAAACCAGTATTGAAATCGGTGCCAATCCGAATCCGGTTGCGGTCGACGCCAACGGAAAATTATGGGTGTCGTCCGGCAGCGAGCTGATTCGGATCAACCCGCAGAGCAAAGCCATCGAAACACGCCTGAAAATTGGCAGCGCTTCGGGCAAATCGCCGAGCATGTTCCGGCTCAGCGCCGACAAACAGACGTTTTATTTCACGAACAGTTATTACGACGCCAATTACACCCAGATCGGGGAACTCTACCGGTTTTCGGTAACGGACACCAGCGTGCCAGCCACGGCCCCGTTTATCAAACGACTGTTCAGTGGTCTGGCCATTGAGCCTACTTCCGGCATACTTTACGGCGGAGTTACGCCCTCCCTCAAACAGGCGGGGTATGTTTTCCGGTATCAGCCCAACGGAACGCTGATTGATTCCGTCAAGGCCGAAATCGGACCGTCCGGTTTTTATTTTAAATAAAGGGAGACAAGCGGGTAAAGCCTACAATTCTTATCAGGAAGGGATTCACTCGCTTGTTTTAACATTATCCACCCGATTTAATGCATAAAGCTATTGTGAGCTGGAGCGGGGGCAAGGATTCGGCCCTCGCTCTCTTTTTTTGCCGCCAGTCGGGCCAGTATGACATCGTTGGTTTGCTGACGAACGTCAATGAAGAATTGAACCGGGTGAGCATGCACGGTGTCCGCACGGAACTCGTCGAAGCGCAGGCCCAGGCGATCGGCCTGCCGCTGTACCGCCTGAATTTTTCGGGAGACGTCTCCATGGAACGCTACAACGAACTCGTCAAACAACGCCTGACTGAATTAAAACATGAAGGAATTACCCACGTCATCTACGGCGATATTTTCCTGGAAGATTTACGACAGTTCCGCGATAAGCAATTGCACGAACTCGGTCTGCACGGCGTTTTTCCGTTGTGGGACCAGAACACGGTTTCGCTAGTGCGAACGTTTCACCAATGCGGTTTTAAAGCGTTGCTGGTTTGCCTGAACGAAAATCGTTTATCCGAACGCTGGGTGGGCCGCGCCGTAGACGATACCATGGTAAATGAATTACCGCTCAATGTTGATCCGTGTGGTGAAAACGGCGAGTATCATTCCTTTGTGTACGACGGGCCGATTTTCAAAAAACCGGTAGCATTTAAAAAAGGCGAAATCGTTCGGCGTTCGTACGCCAAATCGAATCAGTGGGATTCCCAATTTATTTTTCTGGATTTGGTACCTGCTGAAAACTGATCAATCGTACGTAAACGGCCTTCTTATTTTCCGTTCGGCCAATCTCCAGAAAGCTAACTCGCTGACAATTGTTCCACGTGAATCCATAAATCATTGATCGATACGGTCTTATATAACCCTCTATCTAGTAAGCTATTACGAGTATACTTATCGCTTATAAAGCACCCGAAATAGTTGTTGTATAATTTATATTATGTTAACTAGACTTTTTAAAAATAGAGGACAGCCGTTTCAAGCTGTCCTCTATCCTTATCCTTTTACTTCGACACAGGGAACCTTCTTCTCTTCAAACTGCTTCAGAATATTCTGAAGGTTTGTCAGGTTGTCGTTCAAATCCTGATCCGAATCTTTCACGGATTTTGCTTTCTCGAAATACGGCAGCGCTTGTTTGAACTTACCGCAAACCTGACCTTCGATTTCTTTGCCGCGTGCCTGGTATTCTTTCATGTCCATCGACTCCAGTTGTTTCCGGATCTGAATAGCTTCGTTAAAGTAAGCCGCACCCAGGTTGAAATTGGCGTCAAAGCTGTTGGCATCCACCTGCAATGCTTTTTGGTAGTACTCTTTCATTGACACGCGATTGCTTTCCAGGTTCTTCGTCAGGTCAGCAATCTTCTGCGTCTGATCACCAGCGGCCTGCGCCTGTTGCGCCTGAGTTTGTACGTCCTTCTCCAAACCGGACATTTTCGTTTGCGAATCCGTGATCATCTGCTTTACGCGCGTAATCTGGTTTTTCACATCAACGTTTTTCGGCTCCCGCTTGGCCCGGGCACTCAGCCGGGTCAATTCGGCCTGCGATTCTTTCAGCACCATTTTTTCCTCTTCCAGCTGCTTGGCGGCACCAGGGCCTTTCTTGGCGCTACCGGACATTTTGTTCAACTCATCCGACTGCGAACGCTGAATGTTATCGTACAGGCCCGCCATCGTCAACAAATTAGTCAGGTTGTTGGGGTCTTTCGCCAGAATGTCTTTCAGGTTTTTGATCGCATCCTCTTCTTTACCCGTCGAAACCAGAATGCTTACCTTCTGCGTGCTCAGGTCTTTGCTGTTTGGCAAATTCGCAATGCCTTTGTCGATTGTGGCCAGCGCCTTCTCAATTTCCTTGTCCTGGTAGTACAGACTCACCAGCGTAGTGTAAACCGAGACGTCTTTTCCACCATTGGCGATGTACCGCTCAAAATTCGTTTTGGCATCGGCGTTGTTATTCGCTCCCTGCGCAAATATTCCGCCGTACAAGGCCGCCGTCGTATCCTTCGGGTTGATCTCACCCGCTTTTGCCATCAGGGCCGCAGCATCCTTCAGATTTTTAGCCTGGTACTTGTAGATCCCCGAGTTCATGAAAGCCTGGAACATCGTCTGCCCTTTCAGGGCTTCTTCGGCTTCTTTGGCCATTTTACCCGGCCCACCCGACTTCTTATCTTTGTCTAACTCGACTACTTTTTTGTACGCTTCATAAGCAACGTTTGCGGCATTCGAGTCCAGCTTGATAGCCTGCGTGGCGATGTTCTCATACGTTTTGGCGCGATCCATCCAGGTTTTGGGCTTGGCCGACGATTTTTCATCCGTGATGGCCTTGTCGCTTTTTTCTTTCTCGCTCTGGAAGGTTTTTTCAGTCAGAGCATCAAGGCCTTGTTGAGCATAGGCTCCTACTGATAAAAATCCCGCCAGTAGAAAGAACGAGAGTCGTTTCATGGGACTAAAATTTGTGGTTGAACGTTTCATTCAGAATTAATTTTGGAAAGTACCGAATAAAATATGGGATTATCAAGCCATTTACTCAGACGCGGTTTCCTCCAACCCATCGCCTGACACCCCCGCTTCCCCGGTCGCCGGTTCGGTTTCCTCATCTTCTTCGCGCGCAATTCGGGTTACCGACGAAATTTCGTCCCCGTCCCGCAGGTTGATCAGCCGCACGCCCTGGGTGTTCCGGCCAATGACCCGAACCTCCTCCACGTGCATCCGGATGGCGGTTCCCGATTTCGTAATGATCATCAGATCATCGGAATCCGTAACCTCCAAAATCCCGACCAGATTGCCGACTTTATCGGTTACCTTCAGCGTACCAACGCCTTTGGCACCCCGGTTGGTTACCCGGTATTCGTCCAGCGGGGAGCGTTTGCCGAACCCTTTCTGCGAAACCACCAGCAACTGGGCATCCTCGCGACCGATGCAAACCATACCGACGGCTTTTACGCCTTCTTCCAGATCAATCCCCCGAACCCCGGCGGCCGTCCGACCCATCGGACGAACCCGGCTTTCGTTGAACCGAACGGCTTTTCCTTCGCTCGATGCAATGATGATATCGTTCTGTCCATTGGTCATACACACATTCAGCAGCCGGTCTCCCTCCTCTTCGTTGATCGTGATGGCGATGATCCCGTTCTGCCGCGGACGGGAATAAGCTTCCAGCAAGGTTTTCTTGATGGTTCCCTGCTCCGTACACATCACAATGTAATTGTTGTTGATGTAGTCGGTATTTTTGAGATCCTTCACATTGATCACCGCCCGGACCTTATCATCCGATTCGATGTTGATGAAGTTCGCCAGGGGCCGTCCTTTCGAATCGCGCGCGCCTTCGGGCAGTTCATAAACCGGCAACCAGTACAATCGTCCTTTCTGGGTAAAAATCAGCAGCGTATTGTGCATGGTGGCCATGAACAAATGCTCCGTGAAGTCGTCCTCCTTGGTTTTAGCGGCCCGTGAGCCAACGCCACCCCGGCTTTGCGTCCGGTATTCGGTCAACGGCGTCCGTTTGATGTATCCCTGGTGCGAAATGGTGATGAGCATTTCCTCGTCGGCAATCAGCGACAGATCGCTGATGTTACCATCACCCAGCATGTTGATTTCCGTCCGGCGGGCATCGCCGTAGCGGGCCTTGAGTTCAAGCAGTTCTTCGCGGATAATTTCCAGCTTGCGTTCTTCGCTGGCCAGAATGCCTTTCAAATCGGCAATCAGCCGGGCCAGTTCTTCGTATTCGGCAACAATCTTATCGCGCTCCAGTCCGGTCAACCGTTGCAGCCGCAGTTCGAGAATCGCCTTGGCCTGAACTTCCGACAACTGGAACCGCTCGATCAAGCCGTTCTTGGCCACGTCCGGGTCGCGCGAACTCCGGATCAGTTCGATCACCGCATCCAGGTTATCCAGGGCGATCAGCAAACCTTCCAAAATATGCGCCCGCTTTTCGGCTTCCCGCAGTTCGTACAGCGTCCGGCGGGTAATCACCTCCTGGCGGTGCTCCACGTAATACCGGATCATGTCTTTCAGGTTCAGCAAAACCGGCCGGCCTTTCACCAGCGCGACATTGTTGATATTGAAAGACGACTGCAGCTGGGTGTACTTATAGAGGTTGTTCAGCACCACGTTCGGCACGGCATCGCGTTTGATGTCATACACCACGCGCAGACCGTCGCGGTCCGACTCATCCCGAAAGGCCGAAATACCCTCAATTTTCTTGTCATTGATCAACTCCGCGGTTTTTTCCAGCATCATCGCCTTGTTGACCATATAGGGAACATCCGTCACAATAATCTGCGTCTTCCCTTTATTTTCCTCAATGGTGGCGTGGGCCCGCAACACCACCCGGCCCTGACCCGTCCGGAAGGCATTCTTGACGCCTTCCATTCCGTAAATCGTGGCCCCCGTCGGAAAATCCGGAGCGCTGATGTGCTCCATCAGTTCATCGACGGTGATGTCGTGGTTTTCAATGTAGGCCACAATCCCGTTCACCACTTCGGTCAGGTTGTGGGGTGCCATGTTGGTGGCCATCCCGACGGCAATTCCCGACGAGCCGTTCAGCAACAGGTTCGGCAGTTTGGCCGGCATTACGCTCGGTTCTTCCAGCGAATCGTCGAAGTTGGGCTGGAAATCAACCGTTTCCTTGTATATATCCGTCAGTATTTCTTCCGCAATCCGCTTCAAACGGGCTTCGGTGTACCGCATAGCCGCCGGAGCGTCGCCGTCGATGGAACCGAAGTTGCCCTGCCCATCCACCAGCGGATACCGCAGCGACCAGTCCTGGGCCATCCGCACCATGGTGCTGTACACCGAGGAGTCGCCGTGGGGGTGATATTTTCCCAACACCTCCCCGACAATCCGGGCCGACTTTTTAAAGGGTTTGTTATAATTGACCCCCAACTCCGCCATGCCAAACAAAACCCGCCGGTGCACCGGCTTCAGACCGTCCCGCACGTCGGGCAGAGCACGCGAGATGATAACCGACATCGAATAATCGATGTAGGCACCGCGCATTTCGTCTTCAATGTTGATGGGGATAATGTTGGTGGAGTTGTTTTGTTCTTCTGTCTCTTCTGCCATAAGAAGTCAATTCTTTGTCCGGTAATACGAACGAAGCGATGGTTAAAAAAGTGGAACCAAACCGTAGAAAATCATCGGACGGCTGGAGGCCCATTCAACGATTGGCCTATCATACAAATATGCAAAAAAATCGCCACAAATAAAAGTATTTGCCACAGGTAGTGCAATTTCTCCACCCCTGAATCCGCTTGCTTTCGGCCGCCTGCCCGGCATCTCAAACGAATCTTCCGATCCAACGCTTCCCTCCTGCTTAAGGCCACCTATATGGGTTGGCTCCAGGTCATCCGTTGGTTCGCACGTATCCTCCATCCGCTACTCTTTTCCGGTCACTATCCAATTCCTACAAAATGGTAAGTAATGTACTGAAGGAAGGACGGATTTGGTTTTCAAAAAGTTTAAGCGGGGATAAATTGGATTTGACCGGCATTCGTTATCTTTGAGAAACGACCTGCCGCCATTCCTGTTCAATGAATCCCAAATACCGCATTATCATTACCGACGACGACGATGACGACCGGCTTCTGTTTAAGTCCGTAGTGGATAAAAGCTGGCTGGATTGCGAGGTCCTTTTTGCGAGTGATGGTGTTGAACTTCTGGAACATCTGAACGCCAATCCCCGGCAATTACCGGCCCTGATCTTTCTGGATCTGAACATGCCCCGCATGGATGGTTTTACGACCCTGAACGAACTCCGCGCCAACCCGGCCTACCGCGCCATTCCGGTTCTTGTCCTGACCACCTCTTCGCTGCCCGAACACATCACCCGCTGTTATGAGCTGGGGGCGAACTCGTACCTGATAAAACCGTCTAGCTACCAGCAGCTTAGTTACCTCATCGACCAGACCCGGACCTTCTGGATCCACGCGGCCCGCATTCCGGCCAATCACTGACCTTCCGGCCTCTCCCCCGGTTTTCTGCGCAAAAATTACGCGAACCGATGAAAACATATTGTCTGTTAATTAGTATGTTAGTCCCATCATTACCGGACGTTGGATGCACGACATGAAAAGCTGGTTTTTTTCGGGCGGAAAGAGCAACCCCATTTTCCGTGGTTACCTGATGCTGCTGGCTTTGCTGCTAACGGGTTGTTCCCCAATCGAACTGGAGTCCACCGATCCGGCCCTGCCTCAGGCCCGACTGGGCGTTCAGGACCTCCGCACCGTCGATTTTAAGTTGCAAACCGTGGCATTAACCGGAAGCTGGAAATGGTACTGGCAGGCGCTCCGAAAACCGGGTGATCCGGAAATCCCCGCCGAATTTACCCCGTTTCCCCTACGCTGGGACCAGCAAACCTGGAAAAATCAGCCCCTTCCCTCCTACGGATATGCCACCTATGCGCTGACGGTTTTGCTGCCCGCCCAAACGCCCCCGCTGGCCCTCAAACTACCCGATGCGTTTACGTCGTACCGCCTGTTTGTAAACGGGCAGGAATTTACCCACAGCGGTTTTCCCGGAACGACCCGCGAAACCACCACTCCATTCTGGTCCACCCAGGTCAAACCGCTGCCGCCCACCTCCGATACCCTCCGGCTGCTGCTCCAGGTCGCTAATTTTCACCACTCCAAAGGGGGCGTTTACAAACCGCTGGAGCTGGGCCCGGCCGACGTTCTGCTGATTGATTTCAACCGCGAGCAAATGCTGGTTTTTTTCCTGACCGGCTGTCTGTTTATGGGGGGGCTGTTTTTTCTGGGCCTGTTCCTTTTTGGTCGGCACGAGATTTCAATTCTTTACTTTTCGGTTTTCTGCCTGCTCTACAGTTACCGCATCGTCGGCACCGACCTCTACGCCCTCCATACGCTCTTTCAGGATACGGGATGGTCACTGACGCTGCACCTCGAATACCTGTCGCTCTTTTTGAGCGTGGCCACGTTTGCGCTGTATACCGGGTCGCTGTATCCGGAAGATGTCAGCCGATGGTTTATCCGGGCGATGGCCTCCATCAGTCTGCTGTTTGCCGGGGTGACGATCGTGTTTCCGCCCCCGGTTTTTACCCAGCTGATTTCGCCTTTTCTGGGGCTGATGGTCGTCTACATCGCCTACGCCTTTTATATATACTGGCTGGCGGCCCGCCGGAACCGCCCGGGGGCGACCTACTCGCTGCTAAGCACGGGCGTGTTGCTGGCGGTTTTTGTTGTCATCATCCTGAAGTATTTTCAGGTGGCATTTCCCGAAGACCTGGTGTTGTTCGTCGGCTACGTCGGTTTTTTCTTTCTGCAATCGCTTGTGCTGTCGTTTCGGTTTGCCAATACCCTGCAGCGGGCCAAGGAACAGGCGGAAGAGGGCCTGCGGATCAAAAGCGAATTTCTGAGCACGATGAGCCACGAAATCCGCACCCCGCTCAACGCCGTGATCGGCATGACGCACCTGCTGCTTCAGGACAAACCGCGTCAGGACCAGAAACAGCACCTGGACGTGATGTTGTTCTCGGCCAAAAACCTGCTCCACATCGTCAACGATATTCTGGATTTCAACCGGATTGAAGCGGGCAAAACCATCCTCGAAACCATTCCGATGGACCCGGTCGGCATTCTGCAAAATGTGGTGTCGAGCTATCAGGTGGCCGCGAAAGAGAAGGCGCTGGAGTTGCGGCTGGTGGTCGATCCGGACTATTCCGGCAAAATCGGCGGTGATCCCACCCGGCTGGCGCAGGTGATTTCCAACCTCGTCCACAACGCCATCAAGTTCACGGAAAAAGGCCACGTATTGGTCAGTCTGGCCGTCAACGGACGAACGGACCAAACCATCACCCTCACCTTTTCCATTGAAGATACCGGCATCGGGATTGCCCCCGAAAAGCAGGAACTCGTTTTCAACCGCTTCACGCAGGCCGATTCGTCGATGTCCCGCAGCTACGGCGGCACCGGCCTCGGTCTGACCATCTGCCGGCGAATTCTGGAGTTGCAGCACGTGGACCTCCGGTTGCAGAGCGAACCGGGCCAGGGTTCCCGGTTTTATTTCACGCAGACCTTTCCGATCATGGCCCAACCGTCCGAAAATCAGGAAGAACCCAATCCCGTACTCAAGGAAAAACCGCTGGAAGGCATGATCATTTTGGTGGTCGATGACAACGCCATGAACATCATGCTGGCCAAAACCATTCTGAACCGGCTCGGGGCGTCGGTCGATGTGGCCACCAACGGCCAGGAAGCCGTCGACCGGCTCGATTCCTCCCGGCACAACCTGATTTTAATGGATTTGCAGATGCCGGTCATGGACGGGTACGAAGCCACGCGGATCATCCGGGAACGCAACGAAACCCTGCCGATCATCGCCCTGACCGCCAGCCTGGCGCAGGAGGTCGGCGACCGCGCCCAAACCGCCGGACTAAACGAAATTCTGGTCAAACCCTACAACCCGGCCCTTCTCACCCGGGTCATTTTAAAACACCTCCACCTTCCGAACTAGGGAAAAACCGGTTTTTAACGACCGGCTGACCGTTGGATAAGTCGCCATTTCCGGTTTCTGACTATTTTCAGTACCTTACTTTCCAGGCTGAATCTGAATAGGAGAATGGACAAACCGGTTGTTTACCTTGCCAGCGCAAATCCGACGACGTTAGCGAAAGAATACGAAGCGTATCTGGGCGAATTAAAAATTGAAATCAAGGCCATCAGCCGGCTTCTCAACGACCTGGAGCTTAAAGACCTTCTCACCTTTACGGCCTACGCCACCGAAACCGACGCCGACGACATTCACAATGCGGTGATCAGCATCGATAAAAATCTGGCGGTTTTTCATTATTGCGGCCACGCCAGCCAGACCCATTTTACGCTGACCGACGGCAGCTACCACCAGGATCGTTTCCTGAAATTGCTGAGTGGCAAAAAACCGAAGCTGGTGTTTTTGAACGGCTGCTCCACCTACGGCTACGTCGAAGCCCTGCTCGACCACGGGGTCGAAGCCGTCATTGCCACCTCAACCGCCGTTCCCGACGGGCCGGCCAGCCAGTTTGCCATCAAGTTCTACGAATCGTTTACGCGCCCCCGCCGGTCGTTGCAGCAGGCCTTTGATGAAGCGGTTTCCACCCTGCCCTCCCTGACCGGCCGCCAGTCCCTCTACCTGCGGGGCGCCATCCCGACCGGCCCGCCGGAAACCCCCTGCGCCTGGGGGTTGTACTGCCGGAATGATGCGGTTTTGACCTGGTGTCTGCTCAACGACCGCTCGCTGCTCCCCGCCGAAAAAGGACTGGCCGATAAGCAGCTTGCCTACCTGTGCGGCCGCGACGAATACCGCACGGCCTTCGACGCCAGTTTCAGTCTGGACGCCATGAACCGGCCCGTTCAGCACTACCTGCTGGTGGGCGAGGATTGCCAGTCTCCGCTCGGACTGGCGCGCAAACTGGTGTACGAAAAGATTACCAACAAACCCGAAAACCACTACAACTACCCTTTTCACCCGGAGGATAACCGGACGGTTTACCTCAACGGCTCCCACAAAAACGTAAACAAAATCAGTTTTGCCATTTATGAAGTCTTGAAAGGCCGGACGAAAACCAGCAGTTATTCGTTCCCGGATTTCCTGAAAATCCCGGAAGTTCAGCACAACGAGTACACGCTGGTGGCGTTGAAAATCAGCGCCGACGATTTAAACGGAAGCGTACGGCAGGCCATTCGCCAGTTTATGGACCAGTTCCGCCCGGCCGAACCGGCGGCCCAGCCCGCCAAACCACCTTATTTTTTATTTTTCTGGAACATCATCTACACCCCGAAAGAAAACTGGTTTTCGGCTTTTTTTGAGGGCAACCCGGTCCGGAAAATTCTCAGGCCGTTTCAGGAATCGGACCTGGTCAATCCGCAGGAGCCGGAGAAAAGTGCGCTGATCATTCTCAATCAGGACGAGCAGTTCCTGTCGGTACCGAAGGGCGAAAACGAGCTGCACCGCTGGTTTCGGAATTACCTCCAGTCGGTGCCCGAAACCGAGCGGGAAAAAGTGGCCGGCGAGGTTTTCAGATCCAAAAAGATCGATGTGGAAGTGCTGGAAGACAAGTTGTTGACGCTTATCGCCCACCTCAGGCTTTCTCAAACCCGTTAGGAATATGGCTCTGGTCGAAAAATTTACGTTTGACAAACAAAACGAACTGGATGCGCCCCGGATGGCAAAAAATCCGTCGGATTACATCCTCGACACGGCGCTGGCGAATGCCGTTCGCGTGGCGATTCTGCTCAAGCAGCCCTTGTTGCTGACCGGCGAACCCGGAACCGGAAAAACCCGACTGGCCGAAAAACTTGCCGCCGACCTGCACGCTGCGTTCCCGGAGGAATACCTCGAAAGACCGCTGGTGTTCAACACCAAAACCGTGTCGGCATCCACCGATTTATTTTACCTCTACGACGCACTGGGCCATTTCCACGCCACCCATTTCGACGCGGCCCAATCCGACGGACCCAACCGGAAAACCGCCCCGGTTTTGTCGGTTCCGGAAAAACCGTCCGTTCCGGAAGTGACTAAACACATCCGGCTTCAGGCGCTGGGGCAGGCCATCGTGCTGAGCAGCCAGGAAATGCTCGACAAATGCCCTTACCTGCCCGTGAAGGACATCGACGCGTCGAAACCCCGCAGTTCGGTGGTGTTGATTGACGAAGTGGATAAAGCCCCCCGGGATTTCACGAACGATCTGCTCAATGAACTGGACCGCTTCCAGTTTCAGGTGCGGGAAGATGGCAACGCCGAGTACAAAATCGGCGACCGGAACGTGTTTGTGATTCTGACCAGCAATTCGGAGAACAACCTGCCGGACGCCTTTCTGCGCCGGTGTATTTTTTACCACATCAAGTTTCCGGAAAAGCAGGAATTACAGAAAATCGTCTGGAACCAGATTTTCAATAAATTTCCGGACCTGACGGCCAGCGACGCAAAACGCCAGGCCGTGGAGCAGCGCATCGCAGAATACATCACCTTTTTCGACGACGTGAAAACCAGCGTATCGAAGAAAAAACCGGCAACGGCCGAACTCATCAGCTGGATTTATTTCCTGCGGCACGCGATTCTGAACGGGCAAAGCCTCCGCGAAGTTCCGGAAGCGACGCGCCAGGCCAGTTTCAGCATTCTGGCCAAACACGCGGAAGACCTCGAAATCATTCGGAAAATGACGCCCTAACGGTTGGTTCCGAAAACCCATGACGCCCCCGCCCGCCTATCGACTGTTGCCCCTCGGCGAATTGCTTGAACAGCTTCGCCAGGTAGGCTTCGCGATTACGCCAGAGATCTACGACCGGTGTTTTCGGGTGAGCAGTGCGTATTTTCCGAATGGGCTGACCCAAGCCGAAGAAGACCGGCAACACCAGCAGCTCCGCGAATTGCTGGGTCCGGTGGTGGCCCGCTCCGAAAGCGAGCTGGAAAATTTCGGGCTTATTTTCGACCGGGTCCTGGCCAATCCTGAACTGACCACCGACCGTTCGGAGCCGGCTGATCCCCAGGACCAGAGCACCTCACCGGAGACGGAAGAAAAACCGCCCCGCCCAAATTACCGCCTGATTGGGGCCCTTCTGCTGGCAGCGGTCCTGGTGCTGGCCGGTATCGTCCTTTATAAAATCCTGACACCCAGTCCGGTTTTACCCGACCCCGTTCCAACCCCCGCCGACACCAACCGTTCCGTGGTTTTGGACTCCGGTTTACCCGCAACGCCCACCACGTCCCCGGCCGCGCCCGTCGAATCGTTTCCGCTAATCAGAGCCGCAGAAACCGTTCTGACGACCTACCAGCTTAATCCCTGGACCCTGTTGCTGGCGGTTCTCTTCGGCACGGGCGCCGTCGGGGCAATCGCCTACCGGTTTTTTTATCCGCTGCGAAAAATCAGGCCCAGCAACCGCCCGCCTTATTTTTTAACTTTCCCCGATCAGGAAAAAACCATCCAACAAACCGAGTCGCTGGACACCTGGGCGCGTCAGCTCAACCAGCGCGACGAAAGCCAACGGCGAACGATGGATATTGGTCGGAGCATCCGGGCTACGGCCCGTGCCGGCGGGTATCCCACGATTCATTACCGGCCCATTAAAGTGCGTCCGCGTTACCTCGTTCTGATCGACAACCGCTCGACGTTTCACCAGCAGGCCCGGCTTTACAGTTACCTGGGAACGGTTTTGGCCGCGGGGGAAGTGGAATTAGAGACGTTTTTTTTCAACGCCGATCCGCGCATTTGCTGGAGCGAAAAATACCCGAATGGCATTGGCCCGGAAGACCTGTACCGGTTTCACCGCACTTCCTACCTGGTGCTGATGACGGACGGCATCCGACTCATTGATTTCAACACCGGCGCGCTGGCGTCCTGGGTCGCTAGGCTGTTCGGCCCGTGGGAAAAACGCGCGATACTGACCCCGGTATATCCCGACAACTGGCAGGCCGTCGAGCAACTGCTTGTTCCGTTTTTCATCCTGCTCCCGACCACGCCCGAGGGTCAGCTGGCGCTGCGGGACTATTTTCTGGCGCAGGACCGACCAACTTTTTCGGAATTGCGGGAACGCTTTCAGGTCGATCCGGACCCCGCCCCCGACCGTGGCATCTTTGGCGTAGCCGCCGAAAAACTCAGCCTTGCCGACGTGGATCGGTTTCTGGAAAAGCCGTTTCGGACCGAACAGCCGACCTTACAAGGGTTTACAGTGTTGAAGCAATGGGCGTACGCGACCGCCCTCTACCCCACCCCGACCTGGGAAATGACGCTGATCATTGGAAAAGCCCTTGAGGGATATTACGAGACTATGGCGATCGTCACGACCACCAATCTCCTGAAAATAACCGCCTTACCCTGGCTTCAACAGCAAAAAATACCGGAAAAACTGCGGCAGGAGTTGCTGGAGCGGTTTTCGGAATTACCGGAAAAGCTAAAAACTGCCGTTCGCAGTGCCGTGCTGGATTTGCTGCAATCGGTGCCGGTGGTGCCGGGCAGCGGGGCCGCAGAAGAACGCGACGTGCACACGTACGAAATCTGGCTCACCGACGAAAACCGGAAACGGGAAGCCCTGCAGCAACTGGCGCCGTTCCAGAAAGCCGGACTGATTGCCGACAAACGGGTGGCACACCGCGTGAAAGCCCGCAGCCAGCGCCAAAACCGGGTGTACTGGGGACTGCTGGCGGCCGTTGCGGTTTTTCTGTTGGCGGCCGGTTATCAGACCCAGCCGCCCGGCCAGCAGGAATCGGCGGGCGGGCTGGGCCGGTTTTTGTATTCCGAAACGGCCCGGGTTGGTTCCGACAGCGCGGTGATTTACAACAACCTGGCGACTGCGGTTTCGCAGGACAGCCTCAAAGACAGCGCGACGGCCTTCCGGGTGCTGCGCAGCGGTCAGGCGCTGGGATTCCGGTTTCCGTCGCCCTTTCAAACCACTGCCCTCCGTTCGTTGCCGGAGGCTGAGTTGTATGCGTTACGAATTGTCTTTTTAAGGGCTTCGGGCCGTTACCGCCCCACCTTTGAGGCCCTGTACAACCTCCACGCGCTGCGCTACCAACGGGGAGCTGAACTCGATACCGCCCGCCAACTCGTTTCTCAGGAAAAGGTCGTTGCGTTGCGGAATATCAAAGCGATCATGGCCCCCACCGCCTGGTTTTTATCCGCCGACCGGATTCCGCCGGATTCGACCCTGGCGCAGTACCTGAAAATCTTGAATCTGGATCGCCCCATCGACACCATCCGAACTCAGCTGCGGGATTTGGCCGGTGACAGCCATCGGCCCATTAGTTACTACCGAAACGACAATCTGGAAATTCAGACCATCCGTACGGCCAGGCAGGCGGCTCAATTCAACCGGGTGCAACTCGTTCTGCCGGATGCGCCGACGGACAAAAGCCTGCTTACGCTGACCATCTCCCGGCTCCCGCTTTCGGCTTCCCAAATCGATTCGCTGGCCCGGCTCAATGCCGCCTGGATCCAATTGAATTACCGCCCATCCCTGGCAAACGAGCCGGTGGAAAGTGCACCGCCCGTCTCCAGCACCGTGACTTCCCGGCGCACCCCGGCGCGCAAACAGCCGGTTCGGACGAACAAAAAAGGCCCGGTTCGGTCGAAAAATCCAGTGTATCAGGCACCCGCGCAAACCCGACCCGAACAAGTACCGCCAACGGCGACTCCCCAGCAGCAGACGCCGGCCACCAACGTACCCACCGACACGACCGCCCGCGTAAAACAACCGGATCGGCCGGCAACCACCGTTCAACGGGGCATTCCGGGCGAGTACGGGGTTTTGGTGGGAACCCTGACGCAATCCAGCGTAGTGAACGACGACCTTTATCTGAAGGTCAGGGTCGGAAAAGCGGACTACCGGGTGAAAATTGACGCCAGACAGCCCAATGCGCCTACCAGTCAGGCCATTATCGCCATTGCCCAGGGTGCTGCGGTTCGAAAAATTCCGGCTTACCAGAAATTTAGTTCGGCGGCCCCCGGTTTTTATCCGGTCGAAAAAAACGGGACGGCGGGGGCACTGGATTACGTGCGGACGGGCGATTCGTACCAGGATTTTAAGGTCGTTGACAAGATGGCGGTTCCGGACCTGCGGAAACTGATGCTTTTTGTGCAGCAATTCGAGCTGACCGAGGCCCATTTTTACGAGTTGCTGCGCCGGCAGTTCGCCCGAATCCGCGACCACTTTTCTACTGACGGCGCCGGGCAACCCTTTCACGAAAACCGGGCGCTGGCCCCCGCCAATCTCCTGGAAAACCTGGCAATTCCCCGGAGATCACAACCTCGAATCTACGTATGGGGCGCCCGCTGGCAACCCGGTTCGGACGACCGGGTTTTTAAAATGCCGAACGGTTTTTATGAACTGCACTTTGTTCATTTCAATCAGGGTTCGGTCCCGCCGAACGACTCATTCAATGCCCCCTGGCAGGATGGCGGTTTGATGATTGAAGGCAGCACTCTGCAGGCGGTTGCCATCCGGTTTTCATCCCAGTCCACCCAAGTCGACGAAAACGGTGATCCGCTAAAACCGGCGACGGCAAAATAGGAAATTGAGCCCGCGGGGCTTTACCTTTGCGTCTAAACGTCCGGTTTATCCACTAGCCCCATGCGCAACCTTTTCCTGCTGCTTTTAGCCTGCCTCCTTTTCAAAACCGCCCCCGCCCAAACCGTCAGCCGGGTGGCCGACCCGGTGGAGTACGTTAACGTGCTGATGGGCACGGACTCCAAGCCGAGCTTGTCGAATGGCAACACCTACCCGGCCATCGCCCTGCCCTGGGGCATGAATTTCTGGATGCCGCAAACCGGTCGCATGGGTGACGGCTGGGCGTATACGTACGCGGCCGATAAAATCCGGGGCTTCAAACAGACGCACCAGCCCTCGCCCTGGATGAACGACTACGGCCAGTTTGCCATCATGCCCGTCACCGGCAACGTCCGTTTCGACGAGAACGAACGCGCGAGCTGGTTTTCGCACAAATCCGAAATTGCCAAACCGTATTACTACCGGGTGTACCTGGCCGACCATAACGTAACCACCGAAATTGCCCCCACCGAACGGGCCGCCCGCTTCCGGTTTACGTTTCCGCAAACCGACAGTGCCTCGGTGGTGATCGACGCGCTGGACAAGAGTTCGTTCATCAAAATCATTCCCGGTGAAAACAAGATCATCGGCTACACGACCAAAAACAGCGGGGGTGTTCCGGCCAATTTCAAGAATTATTTCGTCCTGATTTTCGACAAACCGTTCACGTACCGCACGGTTTTTCAGGGTAAACAGGCGGTAAGCCAGGTTCTCGAACGCCAGGCCGATCACGTCGGCGCGGTGGTCGGTTTTCAAACGAAAAAGGGTGAGGTGGTCAACGTCCGCGTGGCATCGTCGTTCATCAGCCCCGAACAGGCCGAACTGAATTTGCGGGAGATCGGCAGCGATTCGTTCGAAACCGTCGCGCAGAAAGCCAAAACCGCCTGGAATAAGGAACTGAGCCGGATCAAAATCGAAGGCGGCACGGTCGATCAAACCCGGACGTTCTACTCCTGCCTGTACCGCTCGCTGCTGTTTCCGCGCAAGTTCTACGAACTCGACGCCAACCGGAAAGTCGTTCATTACAGCCCCTACAACGGCCAGGTTCTACCCGGGTATCTGTTCACCGACACCGGTTTCTGGGATACCTTCCGTTCGCTGTTTCCGTTCCTCAACCTGATGTATCCGTCGCTCAACGCCCAGATGCAGGAAGGGCTGGCGAATGCCTACCGGGAAGGCGGCTGGCTGCCCGAATGGGCCAGTCCGGGCCTGCGCAACACCATGATCGGGTCCAATTCGGCCTCCATCGTGGCCGATGCGTACCTCAAAGGCCTGCGCGGTTACGACATCAACACGCTCTACGAAGCGGTTTTGAAAAACTCCGAAAACGAAGGCCCCATGGACGCCGTGGGTCGGCGGGGCGTTCAGTATTACAACGAGTTGGGGTACGTGCCGTACGATGTGAAGATCAACGAAAATGCCGCCCGGACGCTCGAATACGCCTACGCCGACTTTACGATTTACCAACTCGCCAAAGCCCTGAAACGACCGCAGGCCGAAATCGACCGGTTTGCCAAACGCAGCCAGAACTACCGCAACCTGTTCGACCCGGCTACGGGGCTGATGCGCGGCAAGAACAAGGACGGTTCGTTTCAGAAACCGTTCAACCCGTTCAAATGGGGGGACGCCTTCACGGAGGGCAATAGCTGGCACTACACCTGGTCGGTTTTTCACGATGTGCAGGGCCTGATCGGGCTGATGGGTGGACCCCGAAATTTTGTCGCCAAACTGGATTCGGTGTTCACGCTCCCACCGGTTTTTGACGAGAGCTACTACGGCAGCGTAATTCACGAAATCCGCGAAATGCAGATCGCCGACATGGGCAATTACGCCCACGGCAACCAGCCAATCCAGCACATGATTTACCTGTACAATTACGCCGGAGCGCCCTGGAAAACGCAGTATTGGGTCCGCGAAGCCCTGAACCGGCTCTATTTGCCCACGCCCGACGGCTACTGTGGCGACGAAGACAACGGCCAGACCTCGGCCTGGTACGTGTTCTCGGCGCTGGGCTTTTACCCGGTTTGTCCCGGAACGGATCAGTACGTGCTGGGTGCGCCCCTGTTTAAAAAGGCCACGCTGCAACTCGAAAACGGCAAACAACTGGTGATCAGCGCGCCGACCAACTCGGACAAAAACCGCTACGTGGACGCGGTGAACCTGAACGGAAAACCGCACGCTCAAAACTGGCTGAGTCACCAGGCGCTGCTGCGGGGCGGAACCGTGGAGTTTACGCTGCGGCCCACGCCCAACCAGCAACGCGGCACGCAGCCCGCGGCTTTCCCCTATTCTTTCTCGCAGGCGAAGCGGTAAGCGCCAGGCCAATCAGCGACGGAGAACCGGTTGAATGCCTCCATTTTATTTCATATATTAGCCATTCAAATCGCGTTCTCTGTTGCTTGCCGTTTATTGGATCGCTCTTCTGACTCATTAATGCAATTTCGCCGGATCTTTCAGCATCCTTTGCTTCGGTTCTCCAAGCGACGCATCTGGATATTTGTGGCCCTGGTTTCCTGGTCAGCCCCGCTCGGGATTTACAACTGGTTTGGCGACCGGTTTTTTTCCGACTGGCGCATCTGGCTTTCCACCACGGTTTTTGCCTACGTGGTGTGCCTGACGCTGCTGGTTGTTCAGGAAAACCTGATCTTCCGGATCATGAAGCGGTTTCCCGAAATCCGGCAGACGCTCACGCGCATTGTCCTCGAATTTCTGGTGTTTCTTGCCACCATCAGCGCATCCACCCTAATTCCTTTCTACACCTATCAGCACGTCGAATTCCTGAATTTTCACCCCGAACAGATCGCGACCAATAACCTCTGGCTGGCGGCCTGTACCATTATTCTTTTCATCGGATTGTACGAAGGACTTTACTCGCTGACGAAGTGGAAGGAAAACAGTTTGCAGGCCGAAATCTACAAGCGCGAGGTGCTGCTGAACCAGCTGGATGTGCTTAAAAACCAGATCAATCCGCACTTTCTGTTCAATAGCCTCAACGCCCTGTCCAGCCTGATCAGTGAAGACGCCCGGCAGGCGGAACAGTACGTGGACGAGATGGCGCGGGTGTACCGGTATTTGCTGCAAACCAACGAAAACACCCTGACTTCCCTCGAAAATGAGCTGGATTTTATCCAATCCTATTACCACCTGCTGAAAATGCGCTACGGCGCCGGGGTGCTGCTCACCATCGATGTTCCGGGGGATTTTCTCCCCCGGCAATTACCGCCCCTGACCCTGCAGTTGCTGGTCGAGAACGCCGTTAAGCACAACCGGGTTCAGGCCACGAATCCGCTGCAAATCCGCATCGAACTGACGCCCGACGGCTGGCTGCGGGTGCGCAATAACGTGCAGCGGAAAACCACCAAAGTGCTGTCGAATCAGGTCGGGTTGAACAACATCGCGGCCAAATACCGGCTGTTGGACGAATCGGAACCGCGGATTACGGAGCAGGACGGTTTTTTCATCGTCACGCTTCCGCTGCTGATTCCGGCGGCCATCCCGAACTCTTAACGGGCTTTCCCGCCGGCCGCTCGAATCACGACTACTTTCTCGTTGGGCCCTTCCGGAACCGCCAGCCGCCCGTTGGTTACGGTTGCGGTTTTCAGTTTTTGTCCGGTCACCACATCCGTCCACTCGGCCCGGTACGAACCACTTTTCAACCTCAACTGCAGGTCATAGGGCTTCACGGCCAGCGGTTCGTAGTAGATCAGCCATTCCGATTTGCCGTTGCCAAGCGCCTGGGTCGTGGCGCCCGGGGCCACCGCCACGACGGCCGGGTCCGGTTTTAATTGCACAAAATCGAGCGTTTCGAAAAAATTCTTCAGGATTTTAAACTGGGCGCGCAGGGTCGGACTGCCCCCGCCGGGAGCTTTGTAGATCGTATCCTGCCCGGTTTCGGAACCGACGGAATACGAATAATCGAGCTGGTTGAACAAACCGCCCCCGGCCATCAGAAACCGCCAGGCCTGCCGGCGGTAGGTGGCATCCGCGCGGCCGGCAAACCCGGTTTCGTTGAAGCCAATGACCCGGTTCAGGTGGTAATTTTCCGTGACCGCTTCCGGCAGGGCGTAGTGAAAGGTAAAAATGGAAATGTTCGGATCGGCATCCGCAATCGGGTAATGAAAATTGCTGACGTTCTGCGATATCAGGTGCCGGTTCGGCAGCCTGCTTTCTTCGTCCCTGATCCACTGCGCAACCCGCCGGTGCCAGGCATTCGAGCGCTGCGACACCACCTGCAGGGTGGAACGCCAGTCATTGTCGGGGCCGTACTCGTTGCGCATCCGCGTGATGTCGGTCTGGTCGGCCCAGGGTTCGTTCTGAATTTCGAAATACAGGTTATCGAACCCGTTCAGCTCCCGCACAAGTTTCCGGACGTAGGTCTCCTGATGGGCCAGCAAATTGCCGTTTTCCAGCGTGTTGACCCATTGCGAGCGAATGCTGTCGGTTTGGTTGACGTTGTTTCGGGGATTCAGGGCGCTGTAATTCCAGCCATCGGCGTAATGCGCCGAAAACAAATTGATTTCCACAATGACCCCGTTCCGGCGGGCCTCGGTCATGAAATTTTTCAGCCGCTCGAAATACGCCGGGTCCCACTGATTCAGATCGAACCGGGCTCCGCCCAGCGCATACCCGGCTTCGCTGCTCCGGCGCCAGGGCAAGACCAGACGCCCTTCCGCCGGAGCCAGCGTATTTTTCATAATGCCGAAATCGCCCAGTTTTTCCACGTACGCGCCCGCGAACAAGCGGGTCGTGTTCATGCCGTCGGCCGCCGTGGCCCGCAAATACCGGCTGTAATCGAAGTCCAGGTTGACCACCGAACCGTAATGTTCGCCCGAGCCAATGAGCAGGATCGGTTTATTCTGGTACTGAAAATAATGGGGATTCTGCGGGTGCAGCCGAAAACCGCCCCCCGCCTTTTGCGCCCGGACGGCCGGTTTTGAAACCAGCAGCCCGGCCACCAACAGACCCAAAAGCCTAGTCCGTTTCCACATAATTCAGCTCCTTCTTAAAGGTTTCTTCCATGAAATACAGCGCCGTGAACGCCAGGACGGCCGTTAACAGGCCCACCCAGAGCGCGCTTTGCAGCGTACCGATCTGCGCTTTTCCGTATACAAACAGGGAGGTCAGCGGAATGACGGCCCCGCGCACAAAGTTCGGAACCGTGGTGGCCACCGTGGCCCGCAGGTTGGTACCGAAAAGCTCGGCGGCAATGGTCACGAACAACGCCCAATACCCGTTGGCGACGCCCAGCAGAATACACACCAGGTAAAACGCATTCAGATCCTTCATCGGAATCAGCAAATACACCAGCACGAACACCAGCGAGAGGGCGATAAAGCTGCCAATTACTTTCTTGCGGCTTTTCAGGTACTGGCTCAGCAGCCCGCTGGCAATGTCGCCAAAAACCTGTCCGGTAAAAGTCAGCATGACGGCCTTGCCCGCCACCACCGGCTCCGATAAGCCGATGGCCTGGCCGAATTCCGGCGAAAACGTTACCAGAATCCCGACCACAAACCAGATGGGCAGGCCCACCAGAATGCACTGAATGTATTTCCAGAACCGCTTCGAATTGGTAAACAGCATGGCCAGATCCCCCCGTTTCACCTGCCGCTCCTTGACGGCTTCAAAAACCCGGGATTCGAAGATGTTGATGCGCAGCACCAGCAGCAGCAGGCCCAGGCCACCGCCCACGAAATACGAAATCCGCCACTGGAACAGGTCGGCCACAAAATACGCCATGATGGCCCCCAAAACGCCCATTGTGGCGACAATGGTGGTGCCGTACCCCCGAATTTGTCGGGGCAGGACTTCGGTCACCAGCGTCACCCCGGCGCCCAGTTCGCCCGCCAGCCCCACGCCGGCCACAAACCGCAGGGCCGCGTACATGGGCAGGGTGGTCACCAGGCCGTTTCCGATATTGGCCAGCGAATAAATCAGGATCGACCCGAACAGGACCGAAAGCCGACCGCGTTTGTCGCCCATCACACCCCAGAAAATACCGCCCAGCAGCATCCCGGCCATTTGCCAGTTCAGTAGCGCAATGCCTTCGGGCAAAAGCTGGTCCCCCTCCACGCCCATCGCTTTCAGGCTCGGCACCCGAACCACGCTGAACAGAAACAAATCATACATGTCCACCAGGTACCCCAGCGCGGCCACAATCACCGGCAATTGAAGCAATTGACTACTCAGGCTTTTCTCGGTTTTGGGTTGCTCAATCATTTTTTCGGTTAAGGTTTACAGTTTACGGTATACGGTTTTCGGTTGCTTACGCATTGGATTCATTCGTCCTTTTCTGCTGGTCAGCCCACCGAAAACCGTATACCGTAAACCGAACGTTATACTTGCTTCGGCAGCGCGTAGGGCGACCGGTATTGGCGGCTCAGGTGCGAATTGGCCTCTGAATCGCTGATGAATTCTTCTTTTTTCGGGTCAAACTTCAACTGGCGACCCAGGCGGTAGGCGATGTTGCCCAGGTGCGCCAGACCCGACGACAGGTGGGCGGTTTCGACCGGGCCGTTCAGCTTCGCTTTATCCCGCGACCGAACCGCTTCGATAAAGTTCAGGTAGTGATCCCCGCCCGCGTGGCCCGCCGGTCCGGGGGTGCGCTCCTTGCCCAGAAATGTTTTGTAATCGTTGTAGCCGTTGATGACCATGTAGCCTTTGTCGCCGTAGAACAGGTTGCCCACTTCCACGCCGTCTTCCTTGTTGGTCATCCAGGGGCGCACTTCAAACTGAATCACCTTTCCTTCTTTCGGATAATTGTAGGTCGATGTCAGCACCTCCGGCGTTTCTTTGCAGTCTTTCCAGAGGTATTTGCCGCCCGTCGAGCTGATCTCTTCCGGCAGGCCCACGTCCAGTCCCCACATCGCCAGATCGGTTTCGTGAATGCCCTGGTTGCCGATGTCGCCGTTGCCGTAATCCCAGAACCAGTGCCAGTTGTAGTGCACGTAATTTTTGCTGAAGTCCCGGGTTTTGGCCGGTCCCTGCCACAAATCCCAGTTCAGTCCCTCAGGAACCGGTCCGTTGCCCTTGTTTCCAATGTCGGGCCGCCATTTGTAGACCAGTCCCCGCGCCATGTACACCTTTCCGATCAGGCCGTCGCGCAGGTGCTTGATGGCTTCCTGAATGGCCGTGGAGCTGCGCAACTGCACGCCGTGCTGCACCATACGGTTGTATTTCGACGCGGCTTCGATCAGTTTCCGGCCTTCGCGCAGGTTGTGCGTACCCGGTTTTTCGACGTACACATCCTTGCCGGCCTGACACGCCCAGATGGCCGCCAGCGCGTGCCAGTGGTTGGGCGTGGCAATGCTCACCGCGTCGATGTTTTTGTCTTCGTACACCTTGCGCAAATCCTGCTCGGTTTTCACCTTGCGGGAATATTTTTTCTCGAATTCGGCCGCCCGCTCAGCCGCAATGACGTTATCGACATCGCAGAGCGTGACAACTTCCACGTTGGGCAGGGCGGAAAAACCGGAAATGTGGCTTTGCCCGCGCCCGTTGACGCCGATGACGGCGACCCGGACGCGGTCGTTGGCCCCGAAAGCGTGGGCCGGAATGATGGTCGGCAAGCCCAGCACGGCCAGGGAGCCGGTGGCTGCGGTTTTCAGAAAGGTTCTGCGGGAGTCGTTTTGCATTTTTTAGGGAGTTTAGGAGAATTATTACCTGTTAGTTCACAGAGTTGATCGGTGGAAACCAGCGGTAATCAGAGAAGGTCTGATGTTCTCTGATTACCGCTGTGAAACAACTCAAAGCCGGGGAATCGTCATGCCGCCATCGACCATGATGACCTGCCCGGTCGAGTACGGGAAATCGCCCCGGGCCAGGGCGGCCACCACCCGGCCCACATCGTCGGGAAAGCCCCAGCGCTTCTGGACCGTCAATCCCTCCTCAATCAGTTTATCGTATTTTACGACCACCCCGGAGGTCATGTCCGTCCGGATGATGCCGGGCCGGACTTCAAAAACCGGAATATCGAACTCCCCCAGCCGGGCGGCAAACAACTGGGTTGCCATGCTTAACCCGGCTTTCGCAATGCAATACTCGCCCCGGTTGACGGACGCGACGGTTGCGGAGATCGAGGATACATTTATTATACTACCCGCAAATGCCTTCTGTTCAGCCTTTTGTTGCACCATCCAGTTGGCTGCTGCCTGCGTCAGAAAATACGCCCCCTGCAAGTTGGTCGATACCACGTGCTCAAAACTTTCCTCGGTTGCTTCCAGAATATCCCGGCGCTCTTTCGGTGCCACCCCGGCATTGTTGACCAGCACGTTCAGCCGACCGAAATGCGACCGGATCTGCTCCACCATGCGCGAACGATCGTAGCGGGAAGCAATATCGCCCTGGCAATAGATGACCTCAGCCCCCAGTTCCCGCAAGCCGCTGAGGGCCTCGCCAACGGATTCTTCCGGCCGAACGCCGTTGATTGCCAGATCAAAACCGGCTTTCGCCAGGTGCTCCGCAATTCCGTATCCAATGCCCCGGCTCCCGCCGGTTACAAACGCTACTTTTTTCATAATTCCGGAATATCAACCCAGCAGCGTTTTTCCCAGCTTTCAATGCCTTTTTCGGCCAGTTGAACGCCTTTGGCCCCCTCCCGCAAATCCCAGGGAAACGGCTCATCTTTCACGATGTGTTTCAGGAACAGCTCCCACTGCACTTTGAAGGCATTATCAAAAACTTCCTGCTCCGGCACTTTGGCCCAGCCTTCGAAAAACTTGATCGGCTGCTCAATATCGGGGTTCCAGACCGGTTTGGGCGTGTTGCCGTAGTGCTGGATGTAGCACTCCCGCAACCCGGCCACCGCCGAGCCTTTCGTACCGTCGACGTGCAGCGTCAGCAGGTCGTCGCGCCGAACCCGCGTGGTCCAGGAGGAGTTGAACTGCGCCACCACGCCCCCTTCCAGTTCAAAGGTCGCATAAGCGGCATCGTCGGCCGTGGCCGCATACGGTTTTCCCTGCTCATCGATGCGTTCGGGAATGTGCGTGGCGCCCAGACAGGACACGGATTTCACCTTACCAAACACATTGTCAAGCACATAGCGCCAGTGGCACAGCATATCGACGATGATCCCGCCGTCGTCCTCCTTGCGGTAGTTCCACGAAGGCCGCTGGGCCTGAATCGTGTGCCCTTCAAATACCCAGTAGCCAAATTCGCCCCGAACGGACAGGATTTCCCCGAAAAAGCCGTTCTGAATCAGGCGTTTCAGTTTCAGCAAACCGGGTAGCCACAGTTTATCCTGCACGACGCCATTCTTCAGGCCGGCAGCGGTGCAGAGATTGTACAGTTCCAGGGCCACCTCCGTGCTCACCGCCGTCGGTTTTTCGCAGTAAACGTGCTTGCCGGCTTCGACGGCTTTGCGGACTCCCTCGGCCCGGCGCCCGGTGGTCTGGGCGTCGAAATAAATGATGTTATGCGGATCGGCCAGGGCTTCATCGACGTTGGTCGTCATTTTCGTCACGCCCGACTGCTGGCAGAGTTTTTCGAGTTTATTAGCATCGCGGCCCACCAGAATCGGGTCCGGCATGATGACCTCATCCGCTCCGACTTTCACCCCGCCCTGCTTTATAATGGCGGCTATGGAACGCAACAGGTGCTGATTCGTACCCATTCGGCCCGTAACGCCGTTCATGATAATACCGACTTTGTGTTCTTTCACTTGTAATGAATGGTTAGATGGCTGTATGGTTGGATTGGTTCACTGGCTAGTGGTTACCCGGTTTCAGGAATGATACCGATACCCGTATTTTATTTTCTCTAGAAACTCGGTCTGGTCTTCCGCCCAGTAGTGATGGGAAAAGATTTCAACTTCGTTAAACCCGCTAAACCCGGTTTTTTCGACCCAGGAGCGGATCTGGCGGATGTCGATGCAGCCTTCGCCCATCAATCCCCGGTCGTTGAGCAGGTCGAGCGTCGGCGTTTTCCAGTCACAGATATGAAAAGCAAACAAGTGGCCGTTTTTACCGCAACGGACAATTTCCTGTTCCAGCGTCGGGTCCCACCAGAGGTGGTATACATCGACGGCTACGCCCACAAACGGCGAATCCAGCTCCTCCGCCATGTCGTTGGCCTGCCCCAAGGTATTGACCGCCGAGCGGTTATCGGCGTACATCGGATGCAGGGGCTCAATGGCCAGCCTGACGTTGCTAGCTTCGGCATGGGGCAAAAGGGCGGCAATTCCGTCGCGGATCTGCTTGCGGGATTCGGTCAGCGGCTGACCCGGCGCGGCTCCGCAGACCAGCACAACGTGCGGAGCCCCCAATTCGGCGGCTTCGTCGATGGCCCGGCGGTTGTCGTCGATGGCCGCCTGGCGACCGGCCGCATCCGGATGCGGAAAAAAACCGCCCCGACAGAGCGAAACCACCGTCAGGTTATGATCGCGAAGCAACTGGCCGGTTTGCTGAATGTTTCGGTTGGCCAGCGCGTCCCGCCAGACCGTGATGCCGCCAATGCCCGAACGGGCAAAATGCTCGGCCGCTTCCTCCACCGACCAGGGTTTGGTGGTGATCGTGTGCACGCAGAGTTTGGAAAAGTCCGTGAACGAGGGTTCGCGGGCCGAAGCTGCGGTTTGCGGATTCTCGTTCATGACAGCGCTCCGAAAAAGGTATAGTACTTCTCGTTGTTCAGAACCCGCTGGAGGTACAGGGCTGCTTCGCGGGCGTGGTAATCACCCCACATGCTCGACTCGCCGTACGGAATTTTGCTACCTTCGGGCACGTAGTCCCAGCCGTTGGGCCGGTGGTAGATCGAATGCAGCAGCAAGCCCTGGTGGTCCGGATCGGTGCTCAGATACGGTTCCTGAAACAGCGTATCTAACACCGTTAACCCCGCTTGCCAGTACCGCAGCCCATTTTCCTGTTCTCCTTTTTCGGACAGGTATCTTCCCAGACGGAGCAGCCCCTGCGCACCGATGGCGGCTGCCGAGCTGTCTACCGGCTCAAAATCGTTGTACGGATCGGCGGGTTTGTCGAGGTAGGCGCCCATGTTGGCCAGACCCGGCGCGCCGGTGTCCCAGTACGGAATTCCGTTGACGGGCGTGTGTTCGATGTAAAAATCGCAGGTGGCGCGGGCGGCTTTCAGCAGGTACGCTTCGATGACCGCCCAGCCGCCGAACGGTTCCAGCTCGGTTTTGTCGATCGTATCCAGGTATTCGAGCTGTTCAGCAAAACCGCACATGGCCCAGGCCAGTCCGCGCGTCCAGGTCGAAAAACCGGTATAACCCTGCTGCGAGTTGGGGCAGCGGAAATTGCCGTCTTTGGTGTTGAACACGCTTTCGTGGGCGGTGCGGCCCCAGAGGTCGTACGTGTCGCGCCCCTCGCCGTAAAAAACCGAGTAGTCGGCCGTCGCTTTCATGTGCTGCAAACCGCGGTCGAGCAGGTTGATCACCACGTCGCCTTCACCCTGGAAAACGTGACCCAGGCTGTGGCTCAGCACCACCGCCCGGCACGACCGGATGGTATCGACAAAAAGCGAATGCGGCCCGTTGAACGAGTGAATGAAGCCCCCGGTTTTGACGGCCGTCCAGCGGTTGGCCTGCACGGCCCCGGATATCTTCAGCGCCAGTTCGTAAAAATTCTTTTCCCACTCATTGAAGGCAATTTTACCCTCGTTCATGAGCCGCAGCAGGTTGCCGTAGGTGCTCACGTTGTTGAAGCCGTGGTCGTGCACCCCCGTGTGACTGATGTGCGGAGCCATCACCGTGAGGGTCTTTTGCCGCCCCGTTTCCAGAAAATGCGTGTCGCCGGTGGCATCGAACTGGAGAATGGACGAGCCAAACTGAAAGCCCTGGGTCCACTCGGTCCAGCCGCGGGTGGTATACTGGCCCTGCACCGTAAAAACCGGGGATCCTTTGGCGGTATCGTACTGGCGGTCAATGAGGTTGATCTTTTGGGCGGATAGCTCCCAGAACTGCTGAAGTCGGGTGGAAAAGTCAGCCGGTTGAAGGGCGTTGTTGATTTGAATCATGGATCAGGAAATCGGAAACCGAAGAAATAGCCTTTGAATTACCGGTATAAGACAAAACCGCCCCCGACTTACCGCTTTTGGCGGAAAATATGTTCCGGAAGGCGGTTTTCAGAATTTTGGAGATTTGATCAATTTTCCAGAAGGATTTATTTTCACCCGCGGTCAATCACCCGGTTTTCGGACGTAGAAATACGGTTTTTCGTAAACGGTATCGCGATCTTGCCGCAAAGCGCCCAACTTGCGGACCGGTTGATTCTGAAACAATTATGCACACCACCTGCTTGCTAGCCCTGTTTTTTCTGACGGTTTTTGGATCGGCGTACGCCCAGCGCAATCCGGCCCCGCAATCCCTGAATCACTACGTGGCGTTTCTGGATCAATCGGCCGAGCTGGTGTCCGACCGGATGCAGATGCTGCATCCGTACTACGAAGCGACCCGGCAGTTCCGAACCAAACCCACGACGCTCCTGCGGCTTCCGTCGTCGGGACCGCTGGAAGAATTTTACTACCGAAGAGCCGTCGACCTCACCCACTCGGGACTCAGTGCCGCCGAAAGCCAGCACCTGAATGCCGAAGCCGAAGCCCTCTGGCACCTGCTCGAAACGCTCGATGCATCCGGGAAGGCGCTGGAAACCTACGTCCGGCTACAGGACTACCAACGCGACGGCTTGAAAAAATCGGATGCGCTGCTCGCCGATCTGCAAAAGCAGGCGGGCCAGATCAGCCGCAAACGCGAGGCTTTTTACCGCCAGATTCAGCGAATTTACCGCCAGTATCAGCCTTACGACCCCAGCGATCCGTATCTTGAACTGGAACGCGAAATGGTGCAGATTTTGAGCCGGGAGCAACAAACGCTGGCGGCCTGGCCGTATGTTCTCAACGAAGAAAGTCCGTCGGCCTGGCCGGTGGACAGCCTGCGCGAAAGCATGCTGAAGGATGTGGAATGGCTGGCCGGTTTTGGAAAAAATGCGTCGAAAATTGCCTACCCGGCTTCCAGCATGATCGGCTCGTTTCGCAGCGCGCTCCAATCCATTCAGGACCTGAAACAGAATGCGGTGAACGGTTACACGTTTGCGGCCCGGCAGTCGGCGCGGCACGGCAACGCGGTTTACCGGAACCTGCTCAATCATTACAACAACGATTTGCGGGCGTTTTACCAGACGTTTGTCACGTCCAGCGCCCCGCACAAACGCCTGCTCGATTACCCCAAATTCGCCCCGGTTTTCGTCCTGGAGACGGTGGGTGCCAGTGCGTCAAAAACTACGCGCACGGAGCCGTTTCGGGACCTGCCGCTGGTGGTGTTCAACACCAAACCGTCGGTTCTGCCCGCCAGCGACGCCACCTTTCACGCCCTGAATGCCTACATCGACTTCATCAACGAATCGCTGCGGCAAATGAACCTCCTCCAGCTTCAGGTGCGGAACTACCAGTCGTCGGCGGAATATTGCCGCAATCCGGACCCCAATCGGCGCCGGGCTCCACTCACCTACGACCACAACGCCTTCCACGTTCCGGCGGCCGACTACCAGCTTCTGCTGACGAACAGCAAGGCCATTCCGGTTACTTATCGGACACCGATCAACAGCCAGGCCGAGGTGCTGATGAACATGCTGAAGGAAATGGATGGCCTGAGCATCGAGCTGATTGGGTACACGCAGGAGAAAGGGTATGAACAGGACCGGCTGAACCGTTCGGATGAAATTCTGGACCGGTATGCGGTTTTGTTTGACCTGTTTGACCAGAAAAAGGAGCAGTTGTATACCGATGTCCGGCGGATTCACGAAAGTTATAAACCGGCAAATCCGGCCAGTTCGTGGCACGTGGCCGGACAGGCGCTGCTGAAAGCCATCGACGACGACCGGGCGGTTTTGTTCGGGGTGCGGGATTTCATGAAGGAAGAAACCACCGACTTGCCCCAAACCGACAAGATCCTGACTCACAGGCGAAACCTGATCACGGACGAATACAAAAACCTGAAAGGACTCCCGCGTTACGGGCGCAGCAACGGCCTTTGTCCGTATACGCCGTACGAGGATGTGGCCGAAAACTCCGGTCAGTTTGCCGAAAAAGTAGCCCAGATACAGCCAATTTCTCCGAAAAACCGGTCGTACGGCGCGCATCCGTACGAATCGTTTTATTATTTCTACAACGGACAGTTGGTGTATCTCTACAACCAATTCAGCGCGCTGGCCCGAACCGGGGTGCTGAAGATGGTCAACCAACCCAATCTGTTTGCGTTTCAACGACCAAGCACCGTCAAACCGGAGCGCGAAGCCGCACCCCGCCTTGAAAAAACGGAACCGCCCGCGCCGATGCCCGCCAATCCGGCCCCGGCGCCCACCGGGGCCGCACCCACGCTGACCGGTTTTGCAACCAACAACCTGGTGCTGCTGCTCGATGTCTCGGCCTCGATGGAATCGCCGTTCAAACTTCCGTTGCTCAAAAAAGCGATCAAATCCCTGCTCCCCCTGCTGCGCCCCGAAGATCAGGTGTCGATTGTGGTGTATTCGGGCAAGGCCAACGTGGTGCTGCCGCCGACTTCCGGGGCCAAAACCGCCGACATCATCCAGGCCATCGACCAACTCCGCTCCACCGGTGAAACCGACGGCAACGAAGGCATTCGGACCGCCTACAAGGTGGCCGATACCCATTTTATTCCGGCCGGCAACAACCGGATCATTCTGGCCACCGACGGCGAGTTTCCCATCAGCGAAAAGACGTTTGAATCGGTCGGTCAGTTTGCCCGGAAAAGCATCAACCTAAGCGTGTTGACGTTTGGCCGAACGGTGATCAATTCAGCCAATTTAAGAAAATTGTCCACCGCAGGGCAAGGTAGTTACGAACACGTTACGGAAGAAAAAGCGCAGATCCAGCTCATTCTCGAAGCCCAGGCCCGCAAAGCGCCCTAGCCCCTCCATTCTACCGCTTACCTTTTAACGCATCAAAAAAATGGCGACCCCTACCCCAATTAGCACAAGCGAATTCAACGCCCGGCCCGACACGCTCGATTTTCGGGATAAAATTTACGTTTCCAACCTGTACGAAGTGCCGGTTCGCATCGACCTCGACGAGTACAAAAGCTGGAAGGTACCGATTCTGGATCAGGGCCAGGAAGGGGCCTGCACCGGTTTTGGACTCGCCACCGTCGCCAATTACCTCCTGCTCCGGCGCAAAGTGGTGCCCGATCCCAAGCCCGTCAGCCCGCGGATGCTCTACGAAATGGCCCGGCGCTACGACGAGTGGCCGGGCGAAGATTACAGCGGTTCGAGCGCGCGCGGGGCCATGAAAGGCTGGCATAAACACGGTATTTGCGCGGAAGATTGCTGGCCCTACCAGGCCACCGGCAAAAAAGAGCGACTCACCGAAACCCGGACCCGCGACGGTCGGCTGCGGCCGCTGGGGGCCTATTACCGGGTGAACCACAAAGATTTGGTGGCGATGCACAGCGCCATGGCCGAAGTCGGTATTTTGTACGCGACGGCCTCGGTTCACGAAGGCTGGCGGAACGTTCAGGCCGACGGGTTGATCGCCCATTCGGGGCAGGTGCTGGGCGGTCACGCCTTTGCGATCGTGGGGTATAATCAGACCGGTTTCTGGATCCAGAACTCGTGGGGGCCAACCTGGGGAAAAGACGGTTTTGCCCTGATTTCGTACGACGACTGGCTGGTGAACGGAACCGACGTTTGGGTGGCCCGGCTGGGCGCACCGGTGACGCTGGCCGAACCCCAGTCCATTGCCATCAGCAATTCGGCCGCATCCGGCAAATCAAACGCCTACGCCTTTTCGTCGCTGCGGCCCCACATCATCAGCCTGGGCAACGACGGACGGTTGAACGAAGGCGGCAGTTTCGGCACCTCCGAAGCCGAGGTGGAAACGATTTTTCAGGACGACTTTCCGGCGATGACGAAAAACTGGACGAAGAAACGTTTACTCCTGTACGCCCACGGTGGGCTGGTGGGCGAAGATGCCGCCGTGCAGCGGCTGGCCGACTACCGCCCCGCCCTGCTGGATGCCCAAGTGTACCCGGTTTCGTTCATCTGGCACACGGATTTCTGGACGACTACCACCAATATTTTACAGGATGCCTTGAAACGCCGTCGGCCCGAGGGGATTCTGGACGCCAGCAAGGATTTTATGCTCGACCGGCTGGATGACGCGCTGGAACCGGTGGCCCGCGCCGTGATGGGCAAGCTCCAGTGGGACGAAATGAAGGAAAATGCCCGGCTGGCGACGGCAAAAAACGGTGGGGCGCTGCTGGCGCTGGAACAGATTGCCCAACTGGCGAAACGGGAAGAGATCGAAATTCACGTGGTGGGCCACAGCGCCGGGAGCATTTTTCAGGGGCCGGTTATTGAGCTGCTCACCAATACGTTCGGGCTCACGGTCGAATCCTGCACCCTGTGGGCTCCGGCCTGCACAGTTTCCCTGTTCAAAGAGAAGTATCTGCCCGCGATTAAAAGCAAAAAAATCAAACGGTTTGCGCTTTTTACCCTGACCGACGAAGCCGAACAGGACGATCATTGCGCCCGGATTTACAACAAATCACTGCTGTATCTAGTGTCGAATGCCTTTGAAGCCAAACCCCGCATTCCGTTGTTGCGTCCGAACGGCGAACCCATTCTGGGGCTGGCCCGGTTCATCGACAAGGCGCTGAATCCCAATGACGGCGATTTTTTCGATCCCGAACTGGACAAACTCTTCAAGTCGAAACAGGTGGACTGGATTCAGTCGCCGAACACCGAAACCAAAGACCCCCGCAAACGCTCGACGGCCCGTCACCACGGCGATTTTGACGACGACCGACCGACGGTGGAAGCCACCCTGGCCAGGATTCTGGGCAGTCCAAAACCGGACGTCGCCAAGGAACTCGTTTTCACGCATTCGGCGTCGTCGAACCGCGAAAAACGCCAGCAATTGATGAACTGATCCGGTTTCGGGACGACGGCCGGACGGGCGGTTGCGACGAGCCGGTTTTTTCGACCCGGCAGCCAACAAAAAAGCTTGCAGGCGCCGGCTTCGGTTGGAAGGGGCACGTACAAGCTTCTTGGTTATCAATTAATTGGGCGTCCGCTCAGGCCGCAGCCTGCACCAGAAATCGCTGTTCGAGCAGTTGCGGAGTTTCGTACCGGTTGCCGAGCACCCGCAGCTGCCGGGCGTGGAGGGCGCTGAGCGAAAACGCCGGAAACTCACCGGAACCGAGGGGTTGGAACAAGGCATACCCGCAGCGTTGACCCGACCAGCCAATCTCGAAAATCCGACCGTCCCACTCCACCAGATCACATTCGTACAGCAAAATTCCCTGCCGGTCCGACTGCCCAATGGTGCGCATCAGCCGCCAGGAAACCGTCGTCTGGTCGGCTACTTCCTCCGTCGGCGGCTCTTGATTGACCGTTGCAATGGCTTCCTGGAGCCAGATGGATAAGTACGGTTCCGGGGTCATGGGCAGCCCGGTCAGGTAAAGCATTTTCTGGCCGTCCCAGATGCGGGATTGGATTGGTTGCATCGTCCTATTATATTTTAGTTATACTATAATACCTAGCAAATATATGTTATAGAATTAACAATAGGAAACCAAAACCCACTTATTTATATCATTACTAACTATTTTGAATTTACTTTTTCCAAAAAACCGGGACTTCCGGTTCGGTTATCCAACAAAAACCGGCTACATCCCGGAACCGGCCGATTTGCCATTCATCCGGCTACGCAGGTGCAGGGGATTGGCATCAAACCGCCCGGCAAACTGGGGGTCAGTCAGGTAATCCATCCGTTTCGAAAAAATCGGCTGGCTGTCGATCAGGACCAACTGTTCAGTGTCCGTCAACTGGCGGATTTCGTTGGCGGGAACGCCGGTAAAATCCTCGATCTTCCGGGCTACTTTGAAGTTTTTACAACCGAAAAATTGCAGCACCCCACAGTTATTCATCAGCGTTTCCCAGTCGTCGGGATAATTCGCCACCAGTTGCGCCATGTCCTGCCAGATCGTCCAGCACTTCAGGCCGTAGCCCCGGCAAAGCGTGATGATGCTCTGCAAATACGTAAAATTGCCCAACTGTCCGGCTTCGTCCAGCAAAAAGAGGGTTTGCAATTCCGGAATGGATTCCCGGCTGGTGACGGCCCGCAGCAGCACCCCCACCCACACCTTGATCAGCGCCCGGTGTGATTTGATCTTGTCGGGCGGCAAAATGATGTAGATGGAAATGGGTTCACCCGCCCGGAAATCCAGCAGCGAAAAACTCGAAAGGCTGGTCACTTCGGTAACCTGTTCGCTCAGTAAAGGCGACAGATACGCGTTCACCGTTGCCAGCACACTCGGGCGGGTTTCGCGCTCGGGCATCGACAGGTAAGCCGCCAGCTGGTGGTAAGTGGCCCGGGGCAGGTTTTTCCCGTGCGTGTCCAGAATGACGGCAATGTCGTAGTCGACCGAGTTGGAAAACAGCACTTTCCGAATGGATTGCAGCGTGCGTTCTTCGGGCGGCAGAATGGTTACGACGTAGCCAATCACTCCGGCCAGCAGCATGCAGGCGGTTAGATCCCAGAAGGGTTCGCGTGTGCCCCGGCTGCCGTTGGAAAACAGTTCAGCCAGCATCTGGGCTTCGGTTTCCACGTCCGTATTGGGCAGCTTGAACAGGTCCAGCATGTTCAGGGCGTCGGTTTCCGGGCCGTTGATGTCGAAGGGATTCAGCCGGATTACGCGCTGACCCATTTCGCGCCGGGCCCGGGCCGTCACCTGGTAATTTTCGCCTTTTGGGTCGAGCACCACCACCGAACCGGGATACGTCAGCAGGGTCGGAATCACGACGCCCCGCCCCTTGCCCGCACCCGTGGCGGCAATGGTCATCAGGTGCGCCGTGCCATCGTAAAAAATCCCCTCCGGCGCGGGCGTCTCGGGAACCGGCTGGTGTCTGGACGACCGAAAACCCAGAATTTCGTGCGGCCCCCGGCGCTTTGGTTCCGTCGATTCATAGCCCAGTTGCACCGAACCGGTATCCATTGCCCTCATTGCGGTAGAAAGAGAAAGTAAGCGGTTTAGATTTGCGAAAAAGCCGTCGGCACCAGAAACGTCCGGGTGATGTTCGACAGGATGCGGGCGTTGGCGTATTCCGGTTTCGCGCTGATTTTCTTCCATTCCGGATCACTCCCGAAGGTCTTCCAGTTCTGGTCGTGTTCGGCCATGTCGTCGAAGGTCAGCATGTACGTCAGGTTGGGGCGCAAGGGCCCAATCAGGGTCTCGCCGAAAAAAACCGGCGTCAGGCCCACCCGTTTGAAAATGGCAATTTCACCGCCCTCGTTGAACATTTCGATTTTCTTTTGCCCGGTCACCTCGGTGGGGCTTTCGTAGCGACGCAGTTCAAAAATACGCGGTTTTTTCGCCGGCGCTTCCAGTTTCGGCATGTAGGCAAACGCCTTGAGCAACGAACTTTCAATGCGTTCGTAGGCGGGTTCGGTGGCCGTTGCGTTCAGGTAATCGGCTCCGGCCTGCTGGTAGGCGGCATCACGGGCCAGTAAATCGGGCGCTTTCAGGTAAGCGTCCAGCGACGGATACGGAATCAAGGCCACCAGTTTCGTAAAACCCTGCGCGAGATACTCCGTAAAGACGCCGATCGTCTGGCTGCCCAGCCGGTTGAGGGCCGGAATGGCGGCCTGCTGGAAATAGGTTTCGACCAGCTTCTGCTGCCGACCGTTTTTTAAGGTATAAACCCGGAGTTCATAAAATTCCGGAGCCGGATTTTGAGCAGAATTTTCCGGGGTGGCTGCCGGATCCAGGGGATTCAGAAAACCGGCCGCCGAGCCCGTAAGCAGGGAGGCTTTCACAAAGTTGCGTCGTTTCATTCGTGTGTGCAGGAAATGGCTTCAATTCCCCAGCAAGAGTCACCCGGTTTCAAATACTACTGGTTCGCAACCCGGTTTTTCTGGTAAAACCCGGTGAATCAGGCCTTATTTTTTTTGGCAAGTGCCACGTAAGCGTTCAGGATTCTTCCGAGTTCTTCCCGGCCCGCTTCCACCTCGGCGCTGCTGGCGAAATACATGATCCGCCGGTCTTTGTAGTCGCCTTTCAGCCAGTCCGATGCAATGTCCACGATGGCTGGGTGGTGGAAAATCAGGCGGATTTCCTTCGCCGAATGGAAGTTGAACGTCAGCAGATCGGCTTCGGTGTAGTAGCTCGGCGCGTTCCATTTGATGCGTTCGCTAAGCTCCGGACTGGCCTCTTTAATGCGCTGCCGGAGCGTTTCTACCTCCGCCTTCAACGGGTAATCGAGCGCGGCCATGAAAGCGGCCACTTGGTCTGATTCGGACGGTTTTGCCGGTTTTTTCATGGGCGGTTTCGTTACTGGCCTCGTATTTTCTCCCCGTGGCTGGTGCCCCAGGCGTGTAATTCCATCATCACCTTTTTGAGCGTATAGGAATACTCCGTGGCGACGTATTCAATCAGAAGATGGTCCCGGACGATGCGCTGGATCAACAGATGCTCCTCCAGGTCCTTCAATTCGTTGGCCAGCACCTTCGGATTGATGTTGGGAAGGCTCGTTTCAATTTCCGTAAACCGCCGGTTTCCCTGCATGATGGCCGTCAGAATGATAATTTTCCATTTCCCGCCGATCACCTCCAGCGCATCGCGAATCGGCCGCATCTGGTCCAGGCAATGGAGCTGTTTGGTTGTGCCCTCCGTTAAAATCATGGTGCTTACGTGCAGGTAACCGCCCGCTTTTTTGAAGGCAAAAGTAGTGACCTTTGCGGGACCAACCAACTGCGTATTCCCATGATCCGCCACCGCCACCCCTCAAAACCGCTGCACATCGCTTTATGGACCGTTCAGATTCTGCTGGCGCTCCTCTTTGACGGCACCGGCCTTTTCAAACTCGTTACTCCTATTCTGACGCTCGCCGGAATGTGGCCCTGGGCGGGCGACTACCCGGGGCTGGTCCGGTTGACGGGCGTTCTGGATCTGGCGGGCGGCATCGGCCTGGTTTTGCCCATGTTCACCCGAATCAGGCCGGGGCTGAGGGGTCTGGCGGCTCTGGGGTGTGCGGCACTTCAAGTTTGCGCCATTGGGTTCCATTTCGCCCGCGGGGAAGCCGCCAACACTCCCTTCAATTTGGTCCTGCTGGCCTTCCTTCTTTTTGTTTTCTGGGGCCGTCGCAACCCGGCCCAAATCCGGTCGTGATGAAAAACCGGGTGTTGAGCTCAACACCCGGTTTTTGAAAATGCCTTAGCGGGCGGCCACCGGCATGGCGAAATTTTTGGACGCATCGTCCACGATCAGCACCCAATCCTGCCCGTAGCCGGTCGTGGGCGGTTTCATTGCCTGGCTGCCCTGGTTGGCAAACGTCCCCGCCGGTTTTACCTCGCCCTTGCGCGGATCGAACCAGGTGGCTTTGACCTCCTTTCCGCTAATTTTTCCGAGCTGAACCGTAAACGGCCGACCGGCTGCGCTGTAAATAAAGGCGTAATCCTTGCCCCGCGTCGCCTGGATGCGCTCGGCCGGAACGAGATTATTTTCCGCCACCAGCGACTGATCCGGCACCCGGTCCAACACCGGCCGCGATTCCACCAGCCTGCGGACCAACTGCATCTGGTTGGCGCCGGGCAACTCCAGCGCGTCGTACCAGGCAAAGTGCGGGCCGTTGGTCGGCTCCTTGCCCGGTGCAAACATCTGCCAGATGTCGTGGCATCCGTAGGTGTGGCCGTGGGCCCCGGCAAACAGGTCCAGGTAGGCATATTTCCGCACGTCGTAGGCGTTTGACGTGCCCAGATCCTTTACATTGAAGCAAACCGGGTGGTCTTCGTAAATCGGCTCGGCATCCATCACCGGTTTTGCTGGCGTCCGGTTGTAGACGTGGGCAATCTTGTCGTGCGTGGGCGTATCCCGACAATGGCCGTTTTGCAACATATTAAAATCCAGCCACTTGTCATTGTGAAACCAGTGAGACGAACCGCCCATTTCGAGCGAATTGGGTTGCGGATGAAAGCTCATCAATGCCTTGTCGTGTCCGCCCACGCCCTCGGCTACCCCCTCGGCCATAGCCCGCCAGACGGCCACATCCTCGGAACCCTGGCGGGGTGTGCGGTCACCGCCCATCACCCAGACGATGTTCTCCCGGTTTTTGTAGCGGTTTCCGATCCATTTGCCAAACGCCCGGGCGTTTTGTGAATTAAAAATCTCGGGCCCTTTGCCCCAGGTGGATTTGTCCAGTTTATCCCCCCAGGTGGGCAACAGCGCCACGACGATGCCCTGCTCGGCGGCTTTTCCGATGATGTAATCGACGTGTTTAAAGTACGCTTCGTTGGGTTTCGCCGGATCGTTGTCCACCAATGGTTTGTCGCCCAGCGCGTTGGCCGTGTTCAGACCGTCAAGTTCGGCCAGCGCCACGGCCTGCACCACCGTAAAGCCCTGCTCGGCCCGGCGTTTCAGGTACCGGTCGGCTTCCTCGCGATTGAGCCGGTGGAAAAGCTCCCAGGCCGTATCGCCCAGCCAGAAGAACGGGGTTCCGTCCTGGTGAACCAAAAACCGCTGGTTGTCCGAAACCCGCAATCGGCCGTGGGTAAACGGGGTTTGGGCGTAGGCCACCAGTTGCAGCATCAACAGGCCGGCTACCACTAGCATTCGTCTCATCATAGGAAATCAAGGTTTCGGTTGAGGATGATTTAGGAGTATAGTAAAGTAGAGTACAGTAAGGGTAGACGCAAGGTATCATTTTTCAAATGAATATAAAAAAGAGAGAAAAGGTTACCAGGTAACAACGCAGGCGAGTTACAGCCCGATTCCGGATTCATTGGAAAATAAGACCGGTAAAACGATGAATAACGAATGGATTGGGCTCGGATTGAAAACCACTAATCCATTCATGATTCGTTCTTGTCCGTGTCTTATTTCTTTCCAAACGGCGTCGAAGAAGGCCAAAAAAGAACCCGGCCCGAAAACCAATTTTCGGGCCGGGTTGCGAAAAAAAAGGGTTTCACACCACCAGTTCTGCTGAACGGCGGACCAGTTTGATGGCTTCGTCCGCGTTCTCGAAGGCTTTGCGGTTTTTGTATTCAAACCACAATTTGGTGAAATGCTTCTTCATGAAGTTGTCGATCCGCATTTCGCCCAGCAGGTTCCAGGCGCCTTCAATCCGTTTCAGCCAGGATTCGTTCAGAACCCGCAACGCCAGGGCGTAGCCGCCGTCGATGTATTCAATATAATGCCAGTAACCAGCTGGCATATAGAGTGTTTCGCCGTATTCCAGCGTGCATTCGTAGCCTTTGACGTGCTGCAATCCCGGGTATTTCTCGTAATCCGGGTTGTTAACGTTGGTGTAGGTAATGACTGAAAACGGCAGCCGGTACAGCAGCGGAGTGTATTCGGGCGCAAACAAAACCACCCGCTTCCGGCCCACAAACTGGGTCAGGAAAACGTGCGACAGGTCAATGTCATAGTGCATGTGCACCACCGACCCGGCCCCCCCGTAGAACATAAACGGCAGACTCATCGCAAAACCGTCGACCAGATCCGGTTTCAGAATGTCTTTCTTCAGCGAGGGAATGTGCTTGAAAATGTTGAAAAGAAAAATCCGCAGTTCAACCTGCTCGTTGGAACCGATCTTGTCCAGGTATTCCCCGAAATTCATTCGCTCATCGACGAACATCGTGCTTTTGTCCGGATCCGCAGGCTTGTTATTGTACAAATCGACGGTGAGGTGCCCGGCCCGTTCTTTCAACTTTTCAAACGACCAGTTTTTGTAGGCCGGCCAGTCGTGGCAGAAATCCTGAATAATAGCGGGTTGGTGTTTTTTAAAATACGATTCTTTAAAAAGGGTCTTGTCGGCCTTGCTGACGCGATCAATCGGTAGTAGTTCAATAGCCATACCAGCGGGGATTGTTGTTATCGGACCAAATTATCCTGATCCTAACACCGTACCGGCGCGGATGGGTTCATACGATTAAGAGAAATTGAGGGAGCGGGAAATTAAAATCGGATTAATAATATACAAAAAGAGTTTACGGTTTTCGGTTTACAGTATTCGGTATCCGGTTATTGGTTTATGGTTTACGGTATACGGTTTTCAGTGGGCTGATGCCTTCCTTGCTCGATAACGAATAACAAAGAAAGAGCACTGAAAGCGTAAGCATCAGCACCAAAATCGTATACCGTATGCCGAAAACCGTATGCCGAAAACCGACAACCGAATACTGAAACCCGTAAACCGAAACCGTATTGCTAAAAAATAAACTTCGTCGATAAGAACTCGGACTGTTGCTGCTCGACGATGGTGTTCAGAATCCGCTTGTTGGGATCGGTATCTTTGGTGGCCACCACCGTCCGGATGGAAAACGACCGCAGGGCATCCTCCACCGACAGCGTACCTTCCGCCGAGTCTTTCCGGCCCGTAAACGGAAACGTATCCGGTCCGCGCTGGCACTGGGCGTTGATATTCACCCGGCTCACCTGATTCACCAGCGGGTCGATCAGGTGGGCAATCTGCCCGGTTTCGCTGCCAAAAATGCTGACCTGCTGCCCGTGATCCGAATTGATGATGTATTGAATCGGCTCCTCGAGGCTATCGAAAGGCACCACCGGAACCACCGGCCCGAATTGTTCTTCCCGGTATAATTTCATGCCTTCCTTCACCGGATAAACCAGCGCCGGAAAGACGAACGATTCGACGGTGGTGCCGCCCCCTTCGTTCAGGATGCGGGCCCCCTGCGCTTCCGCATCCCGCAGACACTCATCCAGGTAAGCCGGTTTGCCCGGTTCCGGCAGCGGAGTCACCTGCGCGCCTTTGCTCCAGGGCAAACCCGGTTTTAGTTTGTTCAGCTCTTCGCCCAGGCGTTGCAGAAAGGCGTCGGCAATGGAGCGGTGCACCCACAGAATTTTCAGGGCCGTGCAGCGTTGCCCGTTGAATGACATGGTGCCGAGCATACACTCTTTAACCGTCAGCTCAATGTCGGCATCGGGCAGAATCACGGCGGCATTTTTGGCATCCAGACTCAACACCGCCCGCAGGCGGTTGCTTTTGGGGTGCATTTTTTTGAGACTGTCGGCCACCCGGCTCGACCCGATCAAGGCCAGCACGTTGATTTTTCCCGATTTCATCAGCGTCGGCACCACCGTGGCTCCCCGGCCGTAAACCGTATTGACCACCCCTTTCGGAAACGAGCTCCGGAAGGCTTCCAGCAGCGGGTGGTGCAGCAAGGTGCCGTGTTTCGGCGGTTTGAACAAAACCGTGTTGCCCATCAGAATTGCCGGAATCAGCGTCGTATAGGTTTCGTTGAGCGGGTAATTAAACGGCCCCATGCACAGCACGACGCCCAGGGGTGAGCGCCGGATCTGGCCAATAATGCCTTCCTCGATCCGAAACCGGGAGCTGGCCCGGTCGAGGTCCTTGAAGGCGTCGATGGTGTCGTAGATGTACTGCACCGTCCGGTCGAATTCCTTGATTGAATCGCCGAGGGTCTTGCCGATTTCCCACATGAGCAGGTTTACTACGGCGGTTTTCTGCTCCATCATTTTCCCGACAAACCGCTCCATACAGCCGATGCGGTCGGCCACCGCCATCGTGGGCCATTCGCCCCGGCCGTTGTCGAAGGCCCGCACGGCCGCATCGAGCGCGTCCAGGGCTTCGTTATCGTCCATCGGAAGCGGGTAACTGCCAATAACTTTCCGGACCAGGCCATCGGTCGTTTGCACAAAAACCGGCGACAACACTTCCTGCGTCGGTCCGTCCCACGACCGGATCTCCCCACCGACGAGGTAGTCGCGCTGGTGCAGGGGTTCAATCCGATACTCCGCCGGAATCTGGTCTTCCGCCGGAAACAAACTCTTCAACTGTTGAGATAAAGTATCCATTATAAAAAAGAGAAATTGGTAATTGCGGCCTGGTGACACAAAAAAACCGTCCCCTGAAAGAAGCGGGCCGGTCATTGCAATAGGAAGTCGATGAAGGAAGCGATGCGCCCGAGCGCAGGCTTCAGGTTCGCAAAAGTACAGAAACTGCGGGGAAACGTCGAACGTTTTTTAAAGGAAAAACCGGACAGCACATCCGGTTCTGGTCGCGCACCCGGTTTTTACAGGGGGTAATTTTCAACGATAGGCAGAAAAAACCGCCCGAATCGTGGGTTCCGGGCGGTTTTTCAAAACACTTACTGTTTGATCACTTTTAGCGTAACGGCCTGCGAATGCGTCGCAACCCGCAAGAAGAGCAAACCGGGTGGTTCGGCGGCCAGGCTGAACCGCTGGGTTTCGGTGCCGCCTGCGCTTTCGATAACCCGTTCCATCACCACCCGGCCCTGAAGGTCCGTTACCTGAAAACGTACCGACTTGCCTTCGGCGCCCCGGAGTTCAACCGCCAGCTGGTTGCCCACCGGGTTGCCCAGCACCTTTACGTCCAGACCGCGTTCGGCGGATTCGGCCGCCAGGCGGGCCGGCGACGGACAGGTCAACTCCTTGGGCGCCCATTTCAGGGTGTATTCCGAGTTCAGCACTTTGGCGCTGATTTCGCGCGTTTTTCCGTCTTTCATGCCCGCGGGCGTCGTGAAACTGTAGGCGTGATTACCGTCGCCTTTGCCGGCGCTTTTCAGATCCGCCCGGTAACTATCCGCTTCCGTGGTACCAATTCGCTGCCCATCGGCGTAAAATTCGAGCACCACCGGCGTATTGGGCCGGTCCCGATCCCAGACCCAGCCGCGCATCGTGCCGCATTCCACCTTGTCCAGATACCCTTCAAAATTGCCGGTTACGTTGCCGCCGGTTTCCGGTTCTTCCGGTTCGGGATCAGCGGGCGGAGCGGTGGTTTCTCCGCCGATTCTGATCCGAAAATTGGCGGTCACGGAAGCTCCGTCGTTATCCGTCGCCTTCACGGTTACGGTCAGGGTTACGGCTGCGGTGGGCGTGCCCGAAATCAGGTTGGTTCCGGCATGGTAGCTCAGTCCGGCCTGCAACCCGCTCACGTCTACCCGGGCAATGCTGCCATCCGGATCTCTAAAGTGGCTTTCGGCCACGGCCAGGCTGAACGGTTTTCCAATCGTTGCGGTCTGGTCCGGAAACGCTTTGATGATCTGCGGAGCCTGGTTGGCATCGGGTTGAACCGGTTCGTCCGTATCGTCCAGCCAGTCTTCGACCAAATGCACCTGAACCGGTTTTTTGCCGGATTTCGTGTACTGGTCATTCCAGCGCGACGCAATTGGGCCGTAATTGCTTTTCGCAATTTCCGATACTTTGTAGCTGATGGTGCCTCCGGTTTGCACCGCCGTCACCGGCTGGTCGAGCAAGCCGGCACTGACGACCCGCTGAATGAGTTCCGTGAGGGGTGCGCGGGCGTTTTTGGGTCCGAAGTTGGCCAGGGTCAGCATCGACGCGCCGTGTTCAAAACATTGCTCAATCTGGTCGAAATAGGTATCGACCGAGACCGTGGTGTAAAACATGCCGTCGACCGCGTTGATCAGAAAGGCGCCCGGTTTCAGGTTGCTGCGCACCACATCCATCGAAAACCGGTGGTTGTAGGTCGGTCCATCGTTGAATTTCAGTCCATCCGCGTTCCGGTTCAGGCTTTTAAAGGCGAACGTTCCGCGCAACCCGCTCAGCCGGTCCCAAACCGCCCCGTGCTGGTTGACCACCCGAATCGAACCATCGACGCTGCGGACGGTGGTCATGATTTCATTTAGATAACGCTCCAGCATCCAGTGCCGAAGTACGTACCAATCCTGCCCCTGGCGGTTGGTTGTGAACAGTTTATACGGATCGCTGAGGTTGCCCGTGGGCGGGGTCACGGCGTTCCAGTCGCCGAAACCGGTGCTCCAGCGGCTGTTCAGCACGCTCAGCGAAAACCGCCCCCGCAGCCAGTCCCGAAACGCCTGTTTCATCGGATCACCGTAATCGAACGGCACCACGTACTTCGTGCCGTCGGGTTTGTGGTGCACCGGCGAGTATTCCGATTCCAGCGCCGGCGAAGCCACGACCGACATAAACAGCAGGCGGTTTTGCTGCTGCAGGTACCGGTAACGCCGGGTGGTTTCTTCCACAAAATCCTTCGCCAGCTCCAGCGTGGCCTGGTGAGCAAAACTAAACTGCGTGATGCCCCCGCCGTCCATCCGGGAACCGTCGGCCGACCACATCGTTTCGCCATCGCCCCAGAAACCGCCCAGCCGCGAAAGCTCCCGGCCGATGTGAATCCGCAGGGCAATTTTCAGACCGTGCCGCAGCGCCGTCTGAACGTGCGAATCGACCACCTTCCAGTTAGCCGAGCTTTGGCGGGTCGGATACACCCGGTCCCAGTTGATGGTGATTTCCACGGCATTACACCCGGCGCCGGCCGAGTGCCGGATCCGTTCATCATCCACCTCAGGATCGGTTTCAAAGTTGAAAATGGTCAGTCCAATGTACCGCTGCTGGTTAACGGGTACGGCCCCGCCGGAACGTGTGATGGGGTGGCCGGCCGGGGGCGGGAAGGCGGCCGCGCGGGTGAAACCGCCTGAAAACCAGAAACCCAAAAAAGAAACGAGCCATAAAAGAGTCAAGTTACGGTTTTGCATACGCTGATTTAAATTAAAATATGACACTATTTAAATTTATTGTACAAACATATCACCCTGGCGCGGGTTACCACCCGAACGGCGAAAAACCGGCCGTAGAAATTTGATCAGGACGTTGCGAACGACCCGTCCTTAGTTGACCAGAAGATAAACCACTTTACCCATTCCAGGACGCCACTTCCTTCCGCTCACGACTTGAATTCCACTTGAAGTTGGTGCTAAAAATTACCAGGCTGATTTTGTTATCAGACAATGGTACGTTCAAATATCGTGCAAAACTAAGCGCACAACGGTTTCAATAAAATGACAAATCGTACCTTTTGTGGTACAGATCAGCGTTTCGACCGGGGGCGGTGGCGGAACGAAGCGGGGGTTTCGCCGGTCCATTTTTTGAAAAACCGCACGAAATACGACGGATCCTGAAAGCCCAGTTGAAACCCGATTTCCTTGACCGAACCGTAGGTGTGGTGCAGCAGGAATTTTGCCTCGAGCAGGACCCGCTCCTGAAAGACCTGACTGGCGGTTTTGCCAATGATTTTTTTGCAGAGCTGATTCAGGTAATGCGGGGTCAGGTTCATTTGGGCCGCGTACTCGCTGACCTCCCGAACCGTCTGAAACTGGTGCTCAATCAATTCTTCGTACTGGCGTATCCGATCGTAGAGATACGAACCCACGCCATCCCACTGCGCCCGGTACTGGCGGTCGGTCAGCTCGAGAATGATGTGCAAAGCCGACAGGATCATTTCCAACCGGTTGGGCTGCTGGCTGGCGTATTCGCGGTACATAAAATCCAGAACGGTGCTGAACAGCGCATCCGGATCATGAACAGCCAGAAAAGGAGGGTGCCTGTCGGCGTTAAAAAAAGGATACCGGTACAGAAAATGGCCCGAACGGTCGCGGCAGAAATCGGCATCAAAAAACAGCTGATACCCTTGGCAATCCGGCGAGAGGTCCCAGCGATGCACCAGGCCGGGCGCCAGAAAATACAATTGAGCCGGGGCCATTGCATACGATCTGGCGCCAATGGTGTGCGTCCCACCACCCTCCCCGATCCACATCAGCTGGTAGTAGGTGTGCGCGTGTGGCTGGCCAATTTCCGCCAACTCACCCTCGGCCTCCTCCAGCCGGACCATGTGAAAAAGAGTGTCGGGTTCGTAGTGGGGGAACGACTGCAATTGAAAAACCGGCGTCTGGGTTGGCATGGCTACCACGGTTTGGCCTGTTTCTTATTTCATTCGCTGGTGCATTTAACTCCCGGATTGGTACGCATCCGGCCCGAAAGATCATCATGCCGTCTAACCCTAACGGTTATACGCCAATCAGTTAGCCTGATTCATTCGCTGACTTGCGGTCTAATGACCCGAACCGATGACCTTTTGTTTTAGCGGTTGGGCGTTTCGGCGGTAAAGTTTATTGAAATCGCATTTTAATACAACGTATTTCTTTAAAGACCTGATGGAAAGCGGCTTGTAAATTATTGACGCTTTCAAAACCGGATACTTGTTTTACCAAGCCACTTCATTATGCCCCTTTCAGTCCTGCAAACGGCTGTGAACGCGTACCAAAAACAGGCCGCTTTCGGGCCATGCTTTGGTTGACTGGTCCAATTCGCTTAATTTTGCCCGTATGAGAATGGCACCCATGCTTTAAGCTCCCTCCTCTTGTCGCTCCGACAAACGGCCTTTTTGAAGGCCCGTCTTCGTATGGTCTTTGCATTCGGTTTTACGGCAGTCGTGGGCGGATCATCCGTATTGGCCCACTGAAAAGAACGTGGCCCGGCATACAAACGCGTTCGGCCCACGACCCGGCTTACTTCCTGAGCAAGACCCATTTTTTTATACTCCTGACAACACCAGCATGGATGCTTTAACGAAAAATCAAATCGATCAATTCATTACGGACGGTTTTGTGCGCGTCGACCAGGCGTTTTCGGCGGAAACCGCCCGGGAAGCCCGAACCCTTCTTTGGCAGGACCTGGCCGGCGACCCGACCAACCCGGCCACCTGGACCAAACCGGTGGTTCGCCTGGGAATGTACGCGCAGGAACCGTTTATTCAGGCCGCCAACACGCCGATCCTGCACCGGGCGTTCGACCAGCTGGTGGGGCCTGGCAACTGGCTTCCCTGCCGAAGCATGGGCACGTTCCCGGTGCGTTTTCCGTCCGACGACGATCCCGGTGATACGGGCTGGCACGTCGATGCCGGTTTTCCCGGCGACGATCCGGCCAATTATTTCGAGTGGCGGGTTAACCTGCACTCGAAAGGCCGCGCGCTCCTGATGCTGTTCCTGTTTTCGGATGTGGGCGAAAAAGACGCCCCGACCCGCATCCGGTCTGGCTCCCACCGGGAGGTAGCCGGCTTGCTCGCTCCGGCGGGCGAACCGGGCCTTTCTTTTCTGGAGCTGGCCCAGAACCTGTCGTCCTTGCCCCAGCGGCCGGACGTTCTGGCCACCTGGCCGGCGGGTACGGTTTTTCTGTGCCACCCTTTTCTGGCGCACGCGGCTCAGCCGCACCACGGCACCGAACCCCGGTTTTTAGCCCATCCGCCCCTGTTGCTCCGGAACGCGCTGCGGATTGCGGGGTCCGAAACCGGGTATACCCCGGTCGAACAGGCCATTCGGCTGGGGCTGTCTATGTAGCGATTGATGAACGGGTGATGGTCTGGAGGGAGCAAAAAAATTCGGCCAGCGCCGACACGACCAACGTGCCGCGCGCTACCGGATCATCCCCCGTTCCCCTGTTTTCGGGTTGACTACCAACCCAATCCAATCAGGGCGGTCAATTGAAATGAAAAACTGGGACCGGCGTGGAGGTCTGAAAACTGGATTTCCGGTCCGGCCTGAAGGTCGGCGTAACCCATCGAACCCAGCCTGCGCTGAATGCCGTACGCAAGCAGCAGTCGTGGGGACGGATTAGCCAGCAGATTATCCGTCCACCGGCGGTTTTCTTCCCGCTTCAGAATCGGGTTGTAGGTTTCGTACCGGCTGTACTTCCGCAGGGGCTCCGCGACTTGAACCGCCACGTAATTTCCCGAAAAATTGTTGGCTGATTTCCCGTTTCGGATTCGAGCGGGCATGGCATAATAGTACCGAAAACCGGCTTTCCAGTTCACCTGAAACCGGCTTTCTTTCTTGGGAAAATTGGCCTGAGCCGGGTTTGGGTTGGGGATCAGCGAAACGCCGTCACGCTGGCGATAGGTCGCATACCGCCAAAAAGCGTCGAAGCCGGCCAGAAACGAGAACGCGGGCGACAGCTTCTGCTCAACGACCCATTCGGCGTTAAAACCCGCCCGGAATTTGCGCTGTTCGGACTGCTCTCCCCGATCCGATGCCGGCCAGATACCCAGTTTCACCATCGTTTTTTCCTGTACGCTGGCCCGGGTAATGTACCGGTAAAACCGCTGAAGTTCATTCGTGGTCATTTGGCGGCCCTCCTGCGAGTAGCTGACCGGAGCCGGTTCCTGCGATTGCCCATTGCCCACGAGCCGGACCAGGAAGAATACTAGAAAAAACGCGGAAGTGGATTTCATAAACACGCATTTAGAGTTGCATCCCGGTAAACCGTATCCATCGCCATGGACGGACCGAAAAACCGTTGAAACAAGCTAAAGTGCAGTATGGAGCCCGAAAGGTTGGAAAGCGCAGCAGAAAAAGGGAGCAGCGCTCAATCGCCCAGTGAAAACGCCACGTACCGGTCCCCTGATTTGGTTTTGAGCTTACCACCCCCGCAGGCAATCACCACGTACTGCCGCCCGTTGGCCGTATAGGTGCTCGGGCTGGCATAACCGGCCGCGGGCAGCGGGCTTTCCCAGATCAGTTGGCCGGTTTGCTTGTCAAACGCCCGGATTTTTTCGTCACGGCTGGCCGCAATGAACAGTAAACCGCCCGCCGTCACCAGCGGACCGCCGTAGTTATCGGTGCCGGTCGGCGCGATACCCCGTTTCGTCAATTCCGGATATTCGCCCAGGGGCACCTGCCAGCGACGCTCGCCGGTATTCAGATCCAGGGCCGTCAGCGTACCCCAGGGCGGCCTGCTGACCGGATAGCCGTTGCGATCGTACCAGCGATTGTAGCCAGTATGCTGGTACGGAATTACCATTTTCTGGCTTGTCACCACCGGTTTAGTGGCGGTTTTGTTGAACAGAAAATCAATGATGGCGCCCCGCTCGGCCGCCGAAATGTGCGAAAACGACGGCATCATGCCCCGCCCACTCACCAACACCTGCTGCACCTGTTCGCGCGAAAGCCGGTCGCCCAGCTGCACCAGCGACGGATACGAGCCATCGTGACTACCTTTGCGGTCGAGGCCGTGGCAGGCCGAGCAATACTGTTTGTACTGGCTACCGCCCGTTGCCGGATCGTTGCTGCGGGCTTGTTCCCGGCGAATCAGGCTCGTATACACCGGCAATTCCTTGGCCGGAATGTAAAGAATGCCTTCGGGGTCGGCAGCGGCCCCACCCCATTGCGCGCCCCCGTCGGTACCGGGAAAGAAAATGGTCAGTTTTTCGGTAATGGGAATGTAGGCCGAACCGGTGCGGGCCGTGCGGATCAGGGCCGCCAGCGAATCGCGGTCGGCCACAAACGGGCTCAGGTCGTTTTCGGTGAACGACTGGCGGGTAAACGGCACCGGTCGTTGCGGCACCGGCTGGGTTGCCGCAACTTTTTCGCCCGGAACGCCCTCCTGCGGAAACGCCACTTCCCGGATCGGAAAAACCGGTTTTCCGGTTACGCGGTCAAAAACAAACGTTTGCCCCTGTTTGGTAACGACGGCCACCGCGTCGATTTTCCGTCCGTTCTGCGTGATGGTCAGCAGGTTCGGCGGAGCGGGCGGGTCGCGGTCCCAGACATCGTGGTGAACCAATTGAAAGTGCCATCGTTTTTTGCCCGTGGCCGCATCCAGCGCCAGCAGGCAGTTGGCATATAAATTGTCTCCTTTCCGATTGCCACCGTAAAAATCGTAAGCCGCCGACCCCAGCGGGATGTACACAATGCCCCGCTCCCGGTCAATTGACATACCGGCCCAGGCGTTGGCTCCCCCCAGCCGCTGCCGGGGGTTTTCGGGCTGCCAGGTTTCGTAGCCCGGTTCTCCTTTCTGCGGAATGGTGTGAAAAGTCCAGACAAGCCGGCCGGTTTTGGTATCATACGCCCGAACGTCGCCCAGCAGGGCGGTTTCGGTTTCGGCCACCCGCCCCCCCACAATGATGAGGTTTTTGTAGATGGTGTTGGGCGTATTGGAAACAATGTAATCATCCGCGCCGGGCCGCTCAATACCCACCTTCAGGTCGATGCGCCCCTGCGCGCCGAAACCGTCGATGCGCTTTCCGGTGGCGGCATCGAGCGCGTACAGCCACCTGCCGGCTCCGAAGAAAATCCGTTTGTCGGCACCATCCGACCAGTAGGTTACCCCCCGGCTCAAGGTCCCTTTGTTGTCGGTCAAGGTGGTTTTCCAGCGTTCTTTTCCGGTTGTGGCGTCAATGGCAAACGCCTGGGTATTGGCCGCAACGCCGTACAGAACCCCGTCGATAACGATGGGATTGCACTGCATCTGGGTGCGGTTTTGTAGCGTGTCGGCCCCGCCCGAAGCGTAGGTCCAGGCTACTTTGAGCCGACCAACGTTGGTTTTGTTGATCTGATCGAGTGCGGAATAATGATTGCGGGCGCCATTGCCGTTGTATTCGGGCCAGTCCGTCGGCGGTTCGGTTATCCGAAATGCCAGGGCCGCGGTGATCGTCAGGAAGATGAGGGCAGGAACGGTTTTTTGCATGAACGTGACGTAACGTTATTTGGAATTATCGGCGCTGGATACGGCTTCCGGACTGTTTTTATACCCCACCCGCACCGCCACCGCGGTGACCACTTCACCCGGTCGGGTTTTGAGGGGACCGGTATACAGTTTCCAGTGTTTTTTATCCGGTCCGTTTACCCGGTACGCCAGCGAAGCGCCCTTCGTCGCGGAAGTGATGACCAGCCCGTCGGCGGTGGTTTTAAACGTCGGGGTGGCCACCACGGGTTGCTGGCGGTTGGGCCAAAACCGCTCCAGGCATTCCGCTTCCGATAAGGTCCACAGCTCGTTGTGCGTTTTATCCCAATCGCTATAAGCCTGCCGCAAGCGGGCGATGTCTTTCTGGTAAGCCGGGTCGTTGATGAGATTCGTTAGTTCGTGGGGGTCTTTGCTGACCTCAAAAAACTCTTCGACGGCCCGGGGCGCCTGGAACCACTGCTCCTGCGCGGGGTTCAGTTTCCCCTGTTCGTGCAACGCCCACATCCGCTGCATCATGGGAATCTGTAATCGATACCCGACCGGCAGATAACCCGGTTTTTCGGGCTGATAATTGCGGATGTAGCGAAACCGCCGGTCGCGCACGTAGCCCTGTTTGTCGATTTGCTCGTCCATGCGGTTTCGGCCCCCAAAGACATACGCGCGCGCGGCCGTCTGGTATTTCCCCAAAAAGGCTTTACCGTGCAGGTACGAAGGCGGTTTAAGGCCCGCCAGCGACAGTAGGGTGGCCGGAATGTCTACAAACGAACACAGGCGGTTTTCGACCTGGCCGCGCCGAAAACCGTCCGGCAAGCGCACCATGAACGGCACCAGCGTTCCGCTCTCCCGGAGTTCGCGTTTCTGGCGGGGCAGCGGGCCGCCGTTGTCGGAGTAAAACACGATGATGGTGTTGTCGAGCAATCCGGCGGTTTTCAGTTCGTCGATCAGCCTCTGCACCTGCTTGTCCATTTCGTGGATGTTACTGTATAGCACGGCCACGTCCCGGCGCACGGTGGAATCGTCGGGGAAGTACGGCGGCAGCGGCACCTTGTCCGGATCAATCACCAGCGGCTCCCGATTCCGGCGCCAGATCTGGGATTCGTGCGTTACTTCCAGGTTGAAAATCGACAGAAACGGCTGGCCGTCGGCCCGGTTTTTCCAGTGCGCCGTGGTGCCGTTTTCATCCCAGGCCGTCAGCGGGGGCGCAAACTGATAGTCGGTTTTAGCGTTGTTGGTGCAAAAATAGCCCGCAGCCCGGAAGTATTCGGTGTAACACTTCACCCCTTCCGGCAACACGACTTCGTAGTGCTGAATACCGGGCGGAAAGTAATTAGCCGGGGCGTTGGGCGCAAAATTCCGCATCTGGTTGGCCCCGATGGCCGTCGGATACAGGCCCGTAATCAGGGCCGCGCGGCTGGGGGCGCAAACCCCCACGGGCGTAAACATCCGCGTAAACCGGATGCTTTCGGTCGCCAGCCGATCCAGGTTCGGCGTATTCGCAACCGGGTCACCGTAACAACCCAGATACGGACTGATATCCTCCGTGACGATGCACAGGATGTTAACCGGTTTTTGGGAAAAACCGCTTGTGGTTATCAAACCGAGAAAAAGCAGAGTCAGACTTACTTTCCAAAACCGGAACATAGTAGAACGGATCATGCAATACCCCACCCCTTTTGAAGATTTTTGCCTTGTATTCCTCTTTAAGAACGAATGTGATTAGAAGGCGTTAGGGCGTTTTTATCTACTACCTTTTGGACCCAAAAAACCGGCTACAGCCGAAAATTCGCCGGAAGCTTTCCCGAAAGCAACATTCCGGGGCGGTTTTGAGTTAAGCACCTATGGCTGATCTAAACAAAACAATTCTGCAATCGCTGAGCAGTGGACTGGTTGGAGCCAGTGTCCTGACTGCGCTCCACGAATCCGCCCGGCAAGTGATCGACGATGCGCCCCGCGCGGATATTCTCGGCATGCGGGCCATCAAGAAAGTCCTGGAAAAAACCGGTACGGAGCCGCCCGCCGATAAGGAACTGCACCAATGGGCGCTGGGCGCCGATCTGGTTTCCAACGCACTTTATTACAGCCTGGTGGGGCTCGCCAAACCCAAAAATGCGTTGGTGGCGGGTACGGTTCTGGGGTTGGCTGCGGGAGTTGGGGCCGTCGGATTGCCCGGTCCGCTGGGTCTGGGAACCGCGCCCAGCCGACGCACCACCGCCACGGCGGCCATGACCATTGGCTGGTATCTGATTGGCGGATTAGCCGCAGCGGGGGCTTTTACCTGGCTGAAGCGTCGGTAGCGGTTTCAGGCTCCGGTCATTGAAAAAAACCGCCTTTAGAGGACGATCAGGTTTGCACCGGTTTCAGGGCCGTACCCGCATTGATGGCCAGATCGGCTTCGATGCAGCCCAACACCACTTCCATCAGACTATTTGGATTCAGCCGGTGAGCGGTTCTGGCTTGCTCAAAAGTATCGGGCATCAGGATGGCAGCGGCTTCGGCCCGGGCTGCTCCCCTTTCCGAACGCGGGCTTCGATTGAACCATCCTGTTTGTTCAGCACCAGAATGGTTTTGTCCTTCGCTCACACCAGCGCTTCGTCGAGACCGATTAGGGCTGAAACCAGCGCGCTTTGTAGACCTTCATGGTCGGGAAACTCAGCGCGTGGTTCGGGTGCTGAAACCGGACGTGAAACGTCCACCAGCTTTCTTCCGGAACGGTGTAAATGAACTGCCCGGAGCGATCCCGGCCGACGCTTTTGGTGTGGGGTGCATCGGCAAAACCGGGAATTTTCGAGAACGTGTGTTTCCTCAGATCAAATTGCCAGGCCCCGCCGGTTTCGGTTAGAAACAGGTAATCGCCGTCCAGCGTCGGTTGCAGGTCGTGGCCGCTGTTGCCCGGAATGGTCCATTCCCGCACTCGTCTAAGCGATGGCAAGCTGCCCTTTTCTAGCCGGTATTCCCGCAAAACCGTCAGGCCCAGTGCATACAGGCGTTGCCGCTTTTGGTCCCAGACCACACCGTGCGCGGAGTACAGGCTGTCGGTAAATAGTGGCTTGTCGGGTTGTTGCCGGTCGAACAGCATAATCCGGTTGCCCTTCGGGTGGGTCGACGCTGCCGCAGCAATCAGGCCAGCGGGTAGCAGTTCGATGGAATGGGCGTTGGGTACATTGGCGTGAAACAGCACTTTGCTGTCCCTCCGATTGACTATTGCAATGACTCCGCCCGAGGACGAAACCAGAATCTGTTCACCGTTCTGAATGGCTTTGCAGTCGTCCATCGTGTTGAACTTTTGGGTTCGAATTTCGGTGGGCAGGTCCATCGCTTCGTGCGCGTCCCAGGTCCAGATCACCTCCGGAATGCTGTCTTTGCCGGGCTCATAATTCACCAGATGCACCTTGCTGTCACCGCAAACGAGCAATCCTTTGCCTTTCGGAGCCTGCGCAAAACCGGCCAACGAAATTATCAGAAAACCAAGCCCCGCCACAATCTTTTTCATGAGAAACGAAACAGACCATTTTTCGCTATAAGCCTGTTTATCAATTTTAAGTGCTGGCTTTTAAACGCCAAAAATGACGCTATTTATTGCATTTAATTCGACGCTGTTTCCGACAGCGAATAAAACGCCTGATAAAACGTTTATAACAGCGTCAAACCGTATTTCTTCTGTTCCCGCAGGATTTTTTCTTCGATGGCTTCCAGCACCCAGTCGTGGATGGAAATGGTAATTTTCTTGTTGCGGTTTCGGGGGCGCTGATTCCGGAGTTGCTTGATAGCCTCCATCTCAGTTTCTTTCAGAATCAGTTTGATGCTTTTGGTCGCATCGGCACTTTCCGGATTCAATCGACCCTTAGCCGTAGAGCTGCCCCCCTGATTAATAAACTCCTGAATTTTTCGCTCCGAAGCCGTTTTCTTGGCTTCCTCCGGTTTGGCAGTTCCCGGCGCTTTCGATATTGCCATAATGACAGTTTTTTAAAGTTAAAAATAACGCAATTTTTGACGCTATTTTAGACCGTAACTTTAACGTCTAATTTTTGCATAACTGTCTTGAAAATCAACGTGATTTCATGGATAGCCTTCTTATCCACCGGCGTTTGTTCGATCACACCCAGACCGCGGGAAGATGCGTTTGCAAAGCTTTTTCTTGAAACAATCGGGGGTCCCACAAATTCCAGGATGGTACTTTCCTGCAACAGATCGGCGGAGTCTTTGTTGTCGGAGCCCTGCGAATCAGCCCGGTTCAGAAACGTAAAGGCATGGAGCTCGTTGGGTTTTAGAACGCGAACCTCCCGAACCAGGTTTTCGACCTCTTCAATCGTCCACAGATCAAAACTTCGGGGATTAAACGGCACCATGTACGCATCCGAAACAAACAACGCGGCCCGGTGGCTGGTGGTATCACGCCCGCCCGAATCAATGATAATGTGATCGAATTTGGGTTTGAATTTTGCGACCTGCTGACGGACCGCATCGCCAGTCAGTATGGTGGTTGTGTAGCCGCTGTTCCCATCCGTGAATTGTTCCCGCCAGCGGGAAAACTTTGTTGCGGTTTGCTGTTCATCCGCATCGACGAGCAATACATCGTACCCCTGTTTACTGAGCCAGACCGTGAGGTTGGTGGCGATTGTACTCTTGCCCGATCCGCCTTTGATTCCGCCGACTGTAAATATCATGCCTGTCTTCTGTTTAACGTTAATCCTGCGGCCAAAAATACCATAAAAAATAACATACCAAAAAGCGTCGTTTTTAGACCTACTTTCCAACTGCTAATTCGACTTTGTTTTTAACGTCGCTTTTGACATCTTATTTAACGCTAAAATACAATACTATGAATTAATAGTCAGGGCCATACTTTGATAGAAAGAATCAATTTATTAGGTTGCTACCGTTCAAATACCTGATGTCAATAGAAATAATTTAGCGGGGTTTACAAGCAATGGAAGAAATCCGGTGGCGAAAGCGACTGACATTACCTGATACTGATACTATCGGTGGCAACTGCTTAGAGCATTACTACTTTGATTTTCTCAAGTATGATGCAGAATCAGACTGAAAGATCAATGACCTGGGGAACATTTTCAATTAGTAAGGAATGGACTTCAACGACTGGCATTGCATCAATACCCTCTTGTTTTAATTTGCAATTCAACACCAGCAAGCTTACTGATATTTTTTTCCGGCTTTTACGTCCGAACCACCCTTAGGATGTTTGGGTAAGCTAACTTTGCACAGGGTGTAAATCCCTTCTTCACTTTCGATGGTGAGTTCTCCTCCGTGCATCTGCGTGAACCGGTACGAGAGATTTAGTCCTAAACCCGTGCCGGGGTAGAGTTTGGTGTTCGAGGCCCGGTAAAAACTCTGGGTCACATGCTTCAGGTCATCAGCAGGAATACCGATCCCGTAATCTTTCACCGCTATTATCCACGCATCTTCCGTTTCTTCCAGACCCACTTCAACGGGTTGGTCCGAATCCTCCGAATACTTCAAGGCATTACTGATGAGATTTTCCAAGACCTGCTCAAACAACGTCTCATCGATCCAAAGCATTACCGTTTCCGCTTTACATTCAAAATGGACTCGTTGATAAGCCGGATCGTGGTGTTGCTGCTGGTGGATTAACTGTTGAAATAAATGTACCAAATCGACCTGCTCCTGGTGAATCTCGACCTGACCTAATCGCAAACGTTCGTTGTACAGCACTTCATTGATCAACTTATTGAGCCGGTGAATATCCCGTCCCACCTGCTCCGAATACTCGATTACTTTATGCGCAAAAGCGGGGTCACTACAACCGTCACTCAGCCGTTTGAGGGCTTCGGCCTTCAGAAAAATACTCGTCAACGGATTGCGAAACTGATGAGAAACCAGGTTAATGAATTCGCTTTTGAGTTTATTCATCTCCCGCTCGGTATTCAGGGCTTTCCCTACTTCCTTCTCAGCTACCTGAATCCGCACTAAATCGATCTCGACTTGCTGCTTGGCTTCCTTCAGGCTCATTATTTGTTGTTCCAGTTCTACCTGCGCCTTTTTAAGCTGAGTGACATCCAGAGCAACCCAAAGCACCTCCTCGTCCAATTTATAGAAGGTGCCATCGATCCAGATATCCATCCAGTAGGCGACAAAATGCCCGGCAAGGTGCTGGGATTCACTGGTGTAGTAACAAGCGGCCAGCTTTCGCCAAAAAATAGTCTCTTCGGCCCGCGTAAACAGCTCTTTCAGGGAGTGATTCGCTAACTGTTCGACCTTTAAGCTGCCGGTTGCGGCATTAGCGGGGTTGGTGAGGGTACACATAAAATCCAGAATTCGACCTTGGTCATCGAAAACGGGTTTGTACAACGCCAGACCTACCGGTGATTTCTCCAGGATAGTCGATAACAGGTGGGTTTGATGAAGCCTTTGCTGCTCATCAACTGAAAGGGGTTCATCAAGTTGCGCGGGTAAGGCTGCTGGATGAATAATTGCGGCCAAACCTGCTACGGTTCCTTTTTCATCCCGAACGGTTGTTAGAATAAATGTAATCCGGACCTGACTTTGATCCTTTCTGATCAACCAGCATTCCTGTTCACAACGACCCTGCTGAAGACTGGTATTCAATTGAACCGCAGGAGGAATGGTTGTTTTAGTCAGAAGATCAAATACAAAGAAAGACTTCTCGACAACCTGTTGATGTGGGTATCCGGTAATTCGATCAACTGCATCATTCCAAGACTGAATTTTGCCTTGCAGATCCACTAAAAATACGCCGAAGTCTGGAACATGTTCCCCTAGTACCCGCAATTGTTCTTCGATCTGACGTTGAGGGGAAAGGTTCATGAGGAGAAATAACTACAATTGAGAGCACTACCTATATAAAATTATAGAATAAGTCAGAATAACACAAAGCATGTAATAATGAAAGTATGACTCATCCACACATCAACCAGACTCTAATGGGCTCTAGGGCTTCCCAAAGACAGTTTGTTTTATAAGATGAAGGTAATGTTTTTAATTGGAAGCTGGGGATTTATACTTCGATTTCCCTAAAGATCGGTTTCCTTTTAAGACTCTAGCCAATTGATCCCATCGATGTTTCAATCTTCAACAGGGCTTTGGCTTCAACTCTATTGGATGGGCTCATTTCGGATTTCAATTTTCAGAGAGTAAGAATATGTCTCCACTGATCGGTCTGCTCCCTGTTTTTTTAGTACGCCCCTACCATCGGCGGTGCAATATCTGAATTGCCGCAGTGGCATCCCACTCCGCTCTTATTGGTCCATCGGCCCGCTCTTTTGTCCACATGCATTTGACGACAGGCAGGATATCCCTTTAAATAGGAGCTTGAATAAAAATACCATAAATAAGAAATAACGTAGAGGATTGCACTTTCTGCAACATGTAATTTTGCCAAATGGCCACCTGGTCGACAAAGGTTTTTATATCAAGTTCATGCAGTTCTTTCTACGCAACCTTTTCATTGTTTTGCTGCTAGTAGCCAGTTGTACGGCGCCTTGGCAACGAAAAATATCGCAACCGGTGGCTTCTTCGGTACCCGAAACCAAGTACAACAGCCAAGTATTTGACGACCCTATTCGTACCACGGAAGCCCGCACCCCGGAAGAAGAGCGACTGGGATTCAGCCTGCCCCCCGGTTTTGAAATCAGCCTGTTTGCCGCCGAACCGCAGATTGGCAAACCGATCAATTTATCCTTCGATGCCCGGGGGCGCCTGTGGGTAACCCAATCCGTCGAGTACCCGTTTGCCGCCAACCCGGGGCAGGGCCGCGACCGCCTGACCATTCTGGAAGACAAAGACCACGACGGCCGCGCGGATACCTTCACGACCGTTCGCGATACGCTGAACATTCCGATTGGTATTCTGCCGGTGCCGGATGGCGCGGTTCATTTCAGCATTCCCAATGTGTACAAACTGACCGATGCAAACGGCGATGACAAGCCTGAAAAAAGCGACATTCTCCTGGGACCCTTTGGTTACAAAGACACCCATGGCATGGTCAATCACCTCACGCGCGGCTTCGACGGCTGGATTCACGCCTGCCACGGGTACACGAACTTGTCAAAAATTACGGGTAGCGACGGCGATACCGTAGTCCTGGCGTCGGGCAATACGTTCCGGTTTCGGGCGGATGGCAGCCGGGTAGAGCAGACTACCCGGGGACGGGTCAACCCGTTCGGGATGGTTTTCGACGATTGGGGCTATCTTTATTCGTCCGACTGTCATTCGTCGCCCCTTTATCAGCTCATCCGGGGTGCCGAATATCCTTATTTCGGCCGGTTGCCGCAGGGAGTCGGCTTTGCGCCAGTAATGAAACCGCACGAAAAAGAAGCGACGGCCCTGGCCGGACTGGGGCTCAGCCGCGGAGCGACGTTTCCGGAACCCTACCGCAACAGTTTTTACGTCGGCGACGTGGTGAAGTGCCGGATCTACCGCAATTCGTACGTCTTTAAAGGTTCGTCGCCCGTGGCGAAACTGGAAGAGGATTTTCTGCGCAGTGCTGATCCCTGGTTTCGACCAACCGACATTGTACAAGGCCCCGACGGCGCTTTGTACGTAGCTGATTTTTATAACCGGATCATCGGGCATTACGAAGTGCCCCTGACCAATCCCGGGCGCGATCATCTGCGGGGCCGGATCTGGCGGATTACTTACAAAGGGCAAACCGATAAAGATGGCTACCGGGACTGGACCAAAGCGGACCTCAAAACGTTGGTGGCGGCTCTAACCGAGGAGCATACCTTACCCAATCGAATGACGGCGGCCGACCAGGTAATTCACCGCCTGGGGAAACAGGCGATTGAACCCCTCACCCGCCTAGTCAATGGGCGGAAGGGCTCGGGCACCCAAATGGCCCATGGTCTATGGATTTTGCATCAACTGGGTGCCTTGCAGGATCAAGTCCTGCTCCGGGCCATGCAGCATCCGGACGAACGGGTCCGAACGCACGCGCTGCGCATTATTCGGGAAAAAATAACGCCGGGACACGCTTTCTATCAGCCGACGCTTCGGGCGCTGGTCGATGCCAGTCCGCACGTTCAGCGGGCTGCTGTGGAAGCGCTGGAGAACTACCCGGCGTTCGAAACGGTCCGGGCGCTGGTCGCTTTTCAGCCCCGGATTCCGGCAGAAGACACTCACCTGAAGTTTACCACCAACCTCTGTCTGCGGAATCTGCTTCGAAAGGACGTGCTGGGCAAGGCCGTGGTAGGGGCTTCCTGGAGCCGGGCAGATCTGATGATACTGGCCGAGCCCATGAGTGGCGTCGATACCACTTATGCCGCTCAGCACCTGCTTAGGACGTTGAAAACCATTGAATTTCCCCTGGCAACGGAATTAAAGCTATTCCGCCACACGGCGCTTTATTTGCCCGACGCCGAACGCGATGGCCTGGTTACCTTTATTCAAACAAAATACGCGGGTGATGCCAGCAGCCAGTACCGGTTGTTTACAGTCATTCAGCAGAGTATTAAACAACGGAGCAGCCCCGAGAATGCCCTGGTTCGAAAGTGGGGCATCACCCTCGCTGAGCGCCTGATTAACGCACCGGCCATCAATTGGCCGTACCAACTAGAGGGCGATGTGTACCTGAAAACCGGTCCCGTGGTGCTGCGCAATCCGCCCCCGACGACCCCGCTGGCCCGGGACCTGAACCTGATTGGCTTCGAGCTGGGCGGTTTTCGGGGCATCGTTCGGTCGCCGGTTTTTACGGCTCCAGCCTCGCTGACCTTCGCGGTGGTCCAAGCCAATGCCCGCAAATCCACCGATCCGCTCAACCGGGTGCAGCTCCGGCTAGCCGACGAAACCGCCCAGGTTATTGCCCGGCAGGAATTTCCCAAAGCAGACGACTACCCGGCCGCGAATGTTTCCTGGGATCTTGCTCCCTATCAGGGTAAGGCGGTTTTTCTGGAGGTAATCGATCAGTCCGCCGGCTTCATCTGGGCGGGCGGTTTCAGTTCGCCGGCGGTGCGGTTACCGGCCCTGAGTCCGAAAGAGGAAGCCGAGCAGCAACGCTTTGCCATCGAAACGGCGGGCGAATCGGGCATCACCCGGCTGGAACCCGCCATTCAGACGCTTTTTCAAAGCCCGGCAACGGAGTATTTCATCAAAACCGCCTGTGCCCGGGCCCTGCTCCGGCTGAATCCCGAACGCTCCGCTCCGCTGTTAGGTAGTCTGCTCAGCCAGGAACAACTTCCGCTGGCCTATCGAAAGGAACTGGCGGTGCTGCTGGGTGAAGCGCCCCTGGCCCAGACCCGGAAGGTGCTGGAAGCGGGCCTGAAAACGGCTACCGGCGACATTCAGCTCGAATTACTGAAAGCCCTGGCGGCCTCTCCGGAAGGCAAAGATCTCATTCTGAAGCAGGTGCGAAGTGGTCTGCTCTACACCCGGATTCTGGTGCAACCGGGTCTGGAAGATCGGCTCTTTCTCAACATTAGCCCGAAACAACGGGCGGAATTTCAACAGCTGACGGCCAACCTGAGTCCCATCGATGAGACGCGGGAAGCCTTGATTCAACAGCGACTAACCCAGTTTGCGAGTCTGACGCGTCCGGAGGAAGGGGGGCGCACGGTTTTTGTGCAGAATTGCTCCCCCTGTCACCAGATCAACAAAGAAGGTGGCTTGATTGGACCCCAGCTCGATGGCATCGGCAGTTGGGGCAGCAAAGCGTTGACAACCAAGATCCTGGATCCGAATCGTAACATTTCCGAAGCTTTTCGCACCTACACGATTAAGCTGAAAAACGGCATCGTGAAAACCGGGTTGTTCCGACGGGAGGAAGCGGCTTCGCTGGTTTTTGCCAACGCGGCCGGGGAGGAATTTATCGTGCCCAAAAAAGACATTGCCGAAAGCCAGGCGTCCAAGTTCACGCTGATGCCCGACCATTTCGGTCAGGTGATGCCCCCGGATCAGTTCAATAAACTTCTGAGCTACCTGCTGAGTGTCAAGTAATTTTGAAATACCGTAAAATGCCATGCGTAGCGCCATCTCAACCCTGTTTTTGACTTCTTCTGTCAACAGGCTGGTTCTGCTTTCGGTCACGACGGTTTTGTCCCTAAGTTCGATCAGCGACCGCCCGGCTAAAGAAGAACTCCCTCGTTTTTTCCGCTATTTCGTGGCCGCCGAAAGCTACGAATCGGTGGGGTTGATCGATGTAAATAAGGACGGAAAACCGGACCTGGTGTCGGGCGATTTCTGGTACGAGAATTCGTCCGATCCCAAGGCGTTGTTTCGGAAACGGCATTTGCTTGGCTACCAGCAACGCTATGGCCAGTATTACGATGATTTTTCGACCATTCCGCTGGATGTTAACGGGGACGGCAACCTGGATGTGATCACGGGCGGCTACTGGGGCGGTACGCTCCGGTGGCTGGAAAATCCGGGAAAAACCGGGGTTTGGCCGGTGCACGTTGTGGCCAGCGTAAACGCCGTGGAGTGTACCCGCGCCTGGGATGTAGACGGTGACGGCGTGGTCGAAATTGTTCCGAACAATCCGGGGAAGCCCTTGAACTACTTCAAGCTGGAGCAGCCCGGGCGCTTTCGTCAGGTTACGGTGGGGCCAATGCAAAACCACGGATTAGGCTTTGGTGACCTCAACGGCGACGGCAAAGGGGATTTCATTGTCAGCAAAGGTTGGTACGAGAACAAAGGGAACGGGACCTGGGAACTGCAAGCGGAATTTGATCTGGGAACGACCAGTGTTCCGATTCTGGTGGTGGATCTAACGGGCGACGGCACCAACGATCTGATTGTGGGTCAGGGGCATAGCTACGGATTGCACTGGTATGAACAGCGCGTGGTGGAAGGCAAACGCAGCTGGATCAAGCACAGCATTGACGAAAAGGCTTCCCAATACCACACGATGGAATGGGCCGACATTACCGGCGACGGCAAACCGGAACTGATCACGGGCAAACGATTCCGGGCTCACAACGACACCGACCCCGGCTGCTACGACGAGGTGGGCCTGTACTACTTTACCTGGGATGGTAAAGCCTTCACCAAACACCCGATTGCCTACGGACTTGCCGGTGTGGGCAAAGGGACCGGCATCTCGTTTGCGCTCGGCGATTTGCGGGGTACGGGTCGGCAGGATATTGTAGTGGCAGGGAAGGATTGCCTGACCGTTTTTTTTAACGAAAAAGGTGCGCAGACTAATTAGAGCGTTGATCCCCGGCGCATCATGAGCGGGCTTGTTAGGGACGGTTTATCAAACCGACCCCGGCTTTTCTTAGCAACAGAAAAGCCTTGTTTTTGGCGTAATTAAAAATGAAACGTCTTTCAATTCGACAATCTTCACAGCGATTAGCATTGGGGCAAATGGAAAATCGGTGGTAAAAGGAAAGCCAGACTAACCTGACTTTGAAATTACAGATCATCACTACTGTCTGTCGGAAGACAAAGTCTTATTGAGATGTCAAACTTGAAAAAGGCATGGCTAAAGCGATAGCCAGTGAAAGGCGGTTTTTGAGAGATGATAACCCGAAATAAGCAATTTGGATACGCTGCGAAATTTAGGCTCAGAGAGTTTGCCTTTATACTATGACCTTTCGTGAGGTTGAAACGGGAATGAAGAATCTTGTTTCAGCCGCTATCTAAAGATGATCGTTTAGACAACAATCGCATCATTCAAAATTCCAATAGGTACCACTTCCCAATAAGCCTACTTCTAGAAATCCCGTTTCATCCCTCAAATCGTTAGCGTGCTGAGCACTCAATAAGAACCGTTGCATTCGCCGAATCAGGGCTTAAATTTCAGTTTTTGAGCTACGGTATTGGCAATCACCTTGCCTTGTAGTAGACTCAATTCGACTGTTTTACGATAATGAACTCCGGCGAATAGACGCGACAGACTGGCTTCGGTAGCCGCTTCGTTAAAAGAATCGTAGGACCGCGGGCTGAATCCCACCAGGTTATAAGGAGTGTCCGTATAGTGGTAATTCGGTCCGAAAACGACCGTCATGCCTTGAGCCGCAGCCCCGGAGGTAACCGAATGCCCGGCCGGAAATTCGGGATGGGGCGGGGTTGGAATCAACGTGTTCCAGTCCGGAAGATTCATCACGGTCCGGATATAGGTAATGGGCCGAACCCCGTTGTAAAAATACTTTCCTTTGAAAAGGTTGATTTGCGCGTCCGACATGGCAATACTCATCAGGGTAAAAGCCACGGCGGCAACGTCCAGGTTCGGTTTTTCAATGGCCAACACCTGACTCAGAATATTGTGCCAGGCATTATCGGGCCAGAACGTTGCAATTATTTTCTGCTCCGTTGTCAGGCTCTGTGAAACCGTATATAAATCGTTTACCTGAGCGTAGTAAGCGGAAGATGGGTCTTCGGAATACGGTATTGGCGTCCCCAGCTCGGTACCTTCATCGCTACCCGCAACAATCGGGCGGCTTTTGCCCCAATTGGGGAGGGCAGCCGGAGCAAACGCCGGTGGGGTCGGAACCCACAAACCCGGGCCAACCGGTGGAGTGTAGGGTAATGTGTTGTCATTACCGTCGGTTTTCGCCCACGCGAAAACAGCCGCGGCTATCTGTTTGCCAAACGCGGCCGATCGGTTCAACTCGTCGGCGGAACGGCCTTTCTGGTAAAGCGCGAAATTGGCGGCTTCCAGGGAGTCGATCAACACTTTGTTAGAGGCTGAAGTGGTGGGGTAAAAGTTTCGGTTCATAGCGGCCATGGCGGCATTCGCACAAGCCGGCCAGTAGTACACTTCGTTAGGCTCAATCGGGGGCAACGAGGGCAATCCGTTAAGCTGGGGCGCAATCGACTGGTACCCCGCCAACCCTGGCACAATCGACTCATAGAGAGCAATGCCGGTATAGGCATACCGCCGGGGTGAAGAAGTTGGCCCTCCCGGGGCAGTTAAGGCGAGTTTCAGTTGCAGAGTCAGCCACGAGCGGACCACGTCACCGGGATAATCGGCGGCATCAGCTACGGCAGGCCGGTGATCCTGAACCGTGCAGGTTACGCAAACTCCGGCCATAGTCAGCATGACCAGGAAAACCGGAAACTGTTGTTTTAGGTAAGCAAGGAAAGCAGATAAGCTGTTCATTGGGAATGGTGCGCAAAGGTTAATAATTGACTTTACGATGGAAACCTCAGCAATTGTTTCGTCCCGCGCCGGATTTATCGACCAGTCCCCCGACGGGTCAGTCAGACAGCCTATCAGGCTGGTTCAATGTCGTTTATCACCGACCAACGGCGTTGAACGGTCTTACCGCGCGTTTAATCGACAATGGTGCTGATAAAATAGGATGGTTCTTTTTTTGAGACTATTTTAGTAGGCATCAATCCACACCGAACCCCGTAACCGGCCTCCTTGCCGGAAATGACCCATCCCGAATGTCAGCTTGAATCAACCCCCTACCATGCGCTGGTACGAAAAACTTTCAAATGGGCAGGTTCGCCAGTGGTTGGGACGCCACCTGCTGTTTTGGTTTGTCTACGTCGTTTTTTTTACCTGGGTGATGATGCCGCGCGTGGGCGGTTTTACCGTTAGTCTCCAGACTGCGCTGCTGCATTTACCCTTCCACTTTTTGTTTGTGTATTCCATGCTCTATGGCATTATTCCCCGGTTGGTGCAGGGGAAGTACACGCAGTTTGCCGTACTGGTCGGTTTTTTTTTGCTCGGGAGCCTAGTGGGCCATTTTCTTTTTCGGGCGCTGGTGCTGATTCCGTTTCGGACGGGTAAGCCAACCCCGGTTTTCAACGGAGTTTTAAATACGTCCTACCTGACCATTTTTACGGTTGGTGGTTTTATGATTATGCACTGTCTTGTATTGACAGCTTTGGGAATCAAGCTGGCGCGTTACTGGTACGAAAAAGAGCGGCATACTCAACAACTAAATCACGAGACCCTCACGGTAGAATTACAGGTACTTAAAGCGCAAATCCATCCGCATTTCCTGTTCAATACGCTCAACAATCTGTATTCATTAACCCTTCAACAGTCCCGGCAGGCCCCGGATACGGTGCGAAAACTGGCGGACTTGTTGCACTATATGCTCCACGAGTGCAATCGGCCAACGGTGCTACTGAGCCAGGAAATTGATTTTCTCAACAGCTACATCGCCCTGGAGAAGCTGCGGTACGGCAACCGCCTGATCAATACGACAACCGTACAAGGCAATACCAACGATCAGAGCATTACTCCTCTGCTGCTGATTCCATTCCTGGAAAATGCGTTTAAACACGGGGCTTCGCAACAAACCGATCAGGCCCGGATTGACTTGCTGGTACGGATGGAGAATCGGGTGCTGACGTTCCGGCTGGAAAACAGTATCGACCGAACCTCTAAAACTCAGTCAGCGCTTTTGTTCCGATCCGCGCCGGCCACTACCCGCGGCATCGGTCTGGCGAATGTCCGCAAGCGACTCCAACTGCTCTATCCCGCGGCCCACCATCTGGCGATTCAGGAAAAACCGGGTTGCTTTGTAGTTGAGCTGAACATTATCCTGCCTATCCACTCCGTTGCCGGGGAGGAAGTTTCCCGTTCGGCCCGCACTGCTTAACCATATGCCAATTCGCCGGCCCGCTCACCGATTGGTCCGTCACCTGCTCTTCTGGGGAGTAGCCATTGTTTTCATGATGGGTGCGGCCCACGCCGACCAACGAATTTACGAGATGGATCAGCTCGTGTATCTGACCAACTTTTTTTTAGTGTTCTTACCCATCCCGCTGGTTTATAGCTATGGACTGAGCTACCAGCTCCTCCCCTACGTGCTGCGCCGGCAATTCGGGCGGTTCAGCGTCGGGCTGGGGCTGCTGGTGGTACTAACCTGGTGTCTGAATGATGTGCTGAGTGGAATTTTATTCGGCATTACCATTCCCGCCATGACCGATCAGCCGGTAACCGGGCCGGCGGAACTATGGGCCAATTGGGCGGTATTTAACCCAACCTTTACAAACGGAACTCTTTTTGAGGTAAATCTGGTGGCCGGATTGCTTGTCGGGACACGGCTGTATCGTCAGTGGTTTCAGAAACAGCGGGAAAGCCAGCGACTCGAAAATCAAAAACTTCAGACGGAACTCCAACTGCTTAAGCTTCAACTGAATCCGGCCTTTCTCTTTGGACTGCTGGAGCGTTTGCACCAAACCACGCAGCAGCAACCCGCGCAGGCTTCCGAGCTGGTTTTAACTTTAGCTCATTTCCTCCGCTATTCGCTCTATGAGAGTCAGCGCCCCCGAGTACCCTTGGCGTGGGAAATTGAGGTGATTGAACAGTATGTTTTCTTACAGCAAACCCTGCATCCGGCTGGAATGGAGGTTTCGTTAGCAATTCGCGGTGATACAGGGCAGCATCGGATTCCGCCCCTAATTTTATTTCCTATTGTCGAACAGGCATTTGGGCCGTTTTCAACAGAACTCATCAAGCCCATCACCGGTGACCCGTTCTGGGTCACGATTGATCTGGCCGTCAGTGAAACGCATCTGACGCTGAAAACCGTCCACGGGCAGGCTAGCAGCCAACCGGATGCCTTCAACTGGTTGGAGAGTTTAAAGAAACAACTCAATTTTTACTACCAGGAGAATTTTGAGCTGGAACTTTTGTCGAAGCCAGATGCGTATGTGGTTTCTCTGAAACTGCTTTTATCAATCACCCATCACAAGGAACCGCCCTAATGCCAAGCTCCACTGAATCATGAGTGCTGGGTTACGGCGGCAAATTTCGTCACTGCCTGGCCAATGATTGGACCACCCTACTGGCAAACGGCGTTGGTAACCAGTCGCTAATGCATTCGCAAAGAACCTGGCAAATTTTGCTACCTTACTTAAAGTTTGTAAGTCAACTCCTCACGAAATGACGGGACCGGTTTACCGTTATTTAAGCTGTCTCATCCAATGAAACTTCGTTGCCTTATCGTTGATGATGAACCCCCGGCACTGGACGTTCTGGAACGCTACATCGAATCGGTAGAGAGTCTGGAAGTGGTTGCCCGGTGCGAAAATGCTCTGCAAGCATTTGAGGTGCTGCAACGGCAACCCATCGATCTGATGTTTTTAGATGTCACCATGCCCCAAATCCTGGGCACTGATTTTTTGCGAACCTTGCGCCAGCCGCCAGCCGTGATCATTACCACGGCTTTTCGGGAGTATGCCCTCGATGGTTATGAGTTGGATGTGGTCGATTACCTGCTGAAGCCCATTCCATTTAACCGGTTTTTGCGGGCCATCGGCAAAGTTCAAAAAACGGTCGAGGGGCCGACGGCGGCAGGAGCTGCCAAAAAGAATGCAGTCCAAATCCCCGAAGCAGGATTTCTTTTTTTTCGGGTCGATCGCAAATTAATGAAAGTGCAGACCCGGGATATCCTTTACATCGAAAGTTTAAAAGACTTTGTTCGGATCACCACTTCATTCGGTAAGCCGTTACTGGTCAAGCAAATGATTAGTACGCTGGAAGCGATGTTACCGGCCGATCAATTTGTTCGAATTCATCGGTCTTACATCGTGTCTGCGGCCCATATTACAACCTATACACCCCGGCACCTCGAAGTAGCCGGGCAGGAGCTACCAATCGGCCGACTCTATCAAAAAGAAGTAGAAAGGTTGCTGGGCATCTTTTGAAAAGGCTATTGGAAGAATGGGAGACGGAAATAACACTGGACCTTATAAAACAGCGAGCAAATTGTTTCAGAAACGTCCATTTTTGAACCGACCTAATAACCCGGTAGACTTAGGCCGACTCGCTTCAATCCATCGCTTTGATCCACGCCCGGAGCAGTTCCAGACTTTCGCGGTGCACCGTTTTGCGGCCGAGTTCGGGCATCATATCACCGGGGTCCGTCGAATGCAGGCGGTAAACCAAAATCGACTCATCGGGTTTGCCCGGAACGATGTCGAAGGCACGCCCACCCGTCCCGCGCCCGGCAGCAACCGGCGTTTTTAAAATTCCCAGCGCCGTAGGGCTCGTCTCCCCAATGCTCAGGTTGAGTCCCGACGTCATCGCGGGACCGTGTGGATTGTGGCAATGGGCGCAGTTGATGTCGAGCCAGGCCCGCGCCCGGTCGTTAAGCGAGCCGGTTTTGGGTTGGTCCCAGACGGGCGTTTTGGGACAGTCGGCCAGCGCGGGCATCCCTGTTAACATCCCGGTTCGCGCCCAATACTGAAGTTGGTTTTCCGCTTTTGTCGACCGGGCGTACAGCACATCACCGTTGAGTTGCCGTACCGACGGACCAATGGGGGTCAGGATTTCCTGGCGATTATGACACCCTTTGCACTGGTTTAAGTTGGGAATTACGTAGCTGTGCTGACGGCGCGCGCCCTGCGCATCCACGTACTGGACGGTTCTACTGTCCCCCGCCACTTCCAGCACCGCGTCGGTCTGCGCATCGTTCCACCCGTATACGTAGGCTTTCCAACCGTCCGGCTGATGAACCAGCAAGCGCGTTTCCAACAGCCGCCGTCCTTTGGCCGGATCGCGGAAATCATTCGGGTAGTAAAAAGTTTTGATTAGCGTGGTGCCGACCGGAAAATCAAGCACCCCGGTTTCGGAATAAGCCACCGACTGACCCGGGGGTAGCTTGACAAACCGGAGTTTCTCGGCGTAATCCGAAAACAAAGGCGTATTCAGCCTGTAGGGAGTCACCCCGGCGACCGGTTGCTGTTGGGCCAGATCAACGGCAAAAAAGCCATAGTCCGATAGTTTTTCGGGAACCCCGGCCGTTTGCCAGCTAACCAGTATCAGCCATAGGGCCACCAGCAGGGCACCGATCAGGTAAGTTTTCATCCGTTAACGGGCGTTGACCGTCGTGGTCTTTAAGGGTGGCAGCTGGCAGTCGTACGGCGCGGCATTGCGGGACATGTTTTTGAAACCCTGCCCGGCATCGAGATTGAGGAAGCTTTGATTTTTGTTGTTTCGGATACAGATGCGCCGGTCGGGCTGCGGGTTCCCATGTTTGTCCAACGTGGCCGGATCCACAATGCCGTCGTATAGAATATGAGGAATGGACGGACCGGTTTTGAGGATGAGTTCAAAAAGTTCACCCGACGGGCGGGGCGAATCAGGGTTGCGCTCGTAGACGTTGTCGTGGATGGAAATCGCTGTCGAGAACGGATAATAGGCTTTGTCGGTAATAGGTCGCTGGGTGAACAGGTAACTGATGATGCCCGTTCCCGTACTTTGGTTGCGAATAAACCGGTTGTTAAACACTTCCACCCCGCTGGCCGCCAGGATGAGCAGACCGGTCCCGGCGTTTACGGTGGCGACGATATTGCCTTGGGGAGCAAAATTAGGCAGGTTGTTGTCGTGAACGTAGTTGTTGAACACCCGCACATTGCCGCCCTGCTTTTGAACCAGATCGGGCAGATCAAACACCAGAATACCGCCCGTGTTCTCGTATGCTTCGTTGTCGAACACCTCCGCGTTGAGTGAATTTTCGATCTCAATTCCAGCTACGTTATGGTAAGCTTTGCTGTTTTTGACGACAATCCCGCGCGACTGCCCCACATAGATGCCCGCGTCGGAAGCCCCAATGGCCGTGCAACCGTCAATGATTACGTTGTCGCACTGAACCGGATACAAGCCGTAACCGCCATTGGTTGACTTGGGTGGTCCCGTCCACTCAACTTTGACGTTGCGGAAGGTGACGCCTTTGACGTTCATGGTCTTGATGCCATCGCCTTTGGAATCCTGGACGGTCAGGTTTTCGATGACAATATTCTCACCGTTCGACACGCGTAGCCCCTCAGCTCCGTCTGTCTGGCCTTTGAAGCTGAGTACGGTTTTGTCGACGCCTTTTCCGCGAATCACGATGCGCTTTTTGTCCTGGAGTGATAAACTGCTCGTGAACGTGAAGGTGCCCGCATCCAACTCGATGGTACTGCCATCCTCGGCCATAATCAGTTTCGTCTGGTAGCGTTTCTGAACGTCGGATTGGGCGTAGACCGTGTTCGCAGTCAACCAGGCAATCAGCAGAAATAAAGTCGGTTTCATCAGGGAAGGTTTAGTCTAGGCAAACGTCGATCAACCCGTGTTCCGGGTTGTGGTGGATGCACCTAAAAATACGGGAAGGATGACTTACTTACAAGTCAACAAGTGGTTCTAAAGCTCAAAAGTGCCTGATGATAGAGATTTATCAGCACAGTTCGCATTGGCTACCTGAATCGAACCCTGATTTCTTTCCAATACCGGTTTTTACCGTATTAGTTCTTTGAGTCGACTTCTACAAAAGCCGCGATCACCGGCTGCAGAAGCGGCAGGATGGCCTCGATCGGTGCCTTCTCTTCGTGAGTCCAGTGCCGGGGGTTCCCAAACATGCAGGGCTGAAGAATCCCCCACAGTTGATTATCCCGCTGAATGTGCGCATGAATGAGCGCCCGGTGGCCGAATGTTTCCCGCTCAAACTGCCGGTTGAGGACATCCGGATTTGCCGTCTCCACATCATCGACATACACCGAAGGTTGCCCGGCCAAACCAGCCCGAATCAGGGGATCTTGGGCGGGCAACGTGTCGGTATCGGCTTGCCAGTCAGGCTGAACCGTATTTTTGTCCGTAATGGTTTTGTTTTTCCGCCAGCAAAAAGCGGTTCGACCCCGCCCTCGCGCGGGCTGCCGGACGTAGAGAAAACAGCGGTCAGCATTCAGCGCTTTGCCAACGGTTTGCACCACCAGATCAAGGGTGTCAGCCGGCGTGGGGCCCGCCGTAATGATTGCTTCAATGGTTGCGGGCAAGGTCTGTATCGGAATCATTTAGACTTAACGGCCCCATCCGGTTTTGTGTTTTGCCAACTCTCGCCCTCCGTGCCGAACAGCTATCCTGTGATTGGATATTCTTATCCCGCTAATTTCCCTGGTATGGAGATGCATGGTGGGCGCGTTGACGCGCAGAGCGCGGGTCTGGATCAGGGCAGTGAATTTATCGTTTATCTGCCTATCTTACCACCCTACAAAAAACCTGGCCCATCATGAATCAGCCTATTTCCATTTGCAGCCGAGTTTTAGTGGTGGATGACAGCCCCGATGCAGTAGTGATTTTACGGATGCTCTTAGAATTGAAAAGCTTTCCTGTTCAGACCAGTACGAGTGGACCTTAGCCCTGCAAGTGGGCGCAACCTACCAGCCGGAAGTCGTCCTTCTTGATATTAGCATGCCGGGCATAGATGGATACGAAACGTGTCGGTTGATCCGTCAGCAGCCCTGGGGTCATCAGGCGCGGTTGATTGCCTTAACCGGCTACAGCGAGCAAGAAGATAAACAGCGGGCTTATGAATCGGGTTTTGAGGCTCATTTAAGCAAGACGGGTCCAATAGAGGAGCTACTGAGTTTGCTGGAAACGAACGTTTCCTAAGTAACTCAGTTAACAAGTATATTCATTTTATTACCGACCCCTATTTTCTCAGTAAAAAAATTCTTTCGGGCTAATCGCCTGATCCGCTGAACATTCCCATTCCAAACAGGTACTACCTAAAGACCTTTCATTTCTCGATATGACAACGGTTTTGATTACAGGAGCAACTTCGGGTATTGGCTTGGCGATTGCCTCCAAACTGCATGAGAATGGTTTTTCCGTTGTTGGCACCAGCCGGTTTCCGGAAAAGCATCAATCAACTCTCCCCTTTCCACTTTTACCCCTTGATATCACATCCGAAGAGTCGGTTAAAAATTGCGTGGCGGCTTTCCTCGCCCGTTCCCCGGTTATCGATGTGTTGATTAACAATGCCGGTATTCTTATCAGTGGTAATGCGGAAGAAACGAGCCTAGCGGAGGCCCGCCCACAAATTGACGCTAATTTTTGGGGGACCGTCATGGTGACCAAAGCGGTTTTGCCGCTGATGAGGCAACAGCGAAAGGGACGCATTATTACGATCGGATCTTTAGCAGGGCTGATCGGTGTCCCGTTTCAAAGTTATTATGCCGCTTCCAAGCATGCGATCGAAGGCTTCTTTAAATCCCTGCGGTATGAGGTAGCTCCGTTTAATATCGACGTTTCGGTCCTTGAACCCGGTTTTTTCAAATCTAATTTGGAACAGGCTCATGAATCGACTCCCCCTACCCTTACCGACTATGCGGTGAGTTAGCAGAATGCAGTGCGTATTTTCTCGGAATCCATTAAAAAGGCGCCAACGCCCGAACCGGTCGCCGAAGTGACGTTGAAAATTCTTCGCTCGACCCGCCCCCGCTTCAGCTACCGGGTCGGTACCGATGCGAAATTATTACCCCTGTTGCAATTTATGTCCTACCGGTTTTTAGAGTGGGGCGCTCGCAGGAAATTCAAATCAGGATAACTGGAAGCAGGGGGTGCTGCTCGATCAGTACCGATTTTACCGGACAAAAAAGCGAAATAAAGCCAGGTAAAACCGCCCATGATTTAGATTTGAGCCGGTTTTTCCGGGTAGTAGCGTTACCTGAATCGATCGGAAGTATACATTTATCCTGGGTGGTGTTGACGTATTGCCGCGTTAATTCGTTAGTTCTCCTACAGGAAACGAAGTAAATGCGATGGAGCTAATCGAAGTTTTGACCCCCCAACACGAAGGTGACTTTCTCAACGTCCATATTCTGGTCAATCAGCGCAACCCCCACTGGATCAGGCCCCTGGACAAAGATATAAAGGCGGTTTTTGATAGTAAACTAAACAAGTTTTTTAAACATGGTGAGGCCATCCGGTGGCTTCTTAAAGACGAAGCAGGCCATTTGATTGGTCGAATTGCCGCCTTTGTCAATCGACGCTATAAAAATAAAGGCGACGATATGCAGGTGGGAGGAGTGGGTTTTTTCGAATGCATTGATCAGCAATCGGCGGCCAATTATCTTTTTGATAGCGCCAGAAGCTGGTTACTGGATCGGGGCATGCAGGCCATGGATGGACCAATTAATTTCGGGGAACGGGATAAGTGGTGGGGACTCTTGGTTGCGGGTTTCGACCCTCCGCTTTACACCATGAATTACAATCCCCCCTATTACCAGGCATTGTTTGAAAACTACGGATTTAAGGTCTTTTATAATCAGATCTGCTGGCGAATGGACGTAGCTTCACAGGCGTCCCAATTACAACCCAAGTTTTATACTGCGCACCGCAACTTTGCCAATGACCCGGATTTCCAGGCCGTTCATGCAACGAAAAACGACCTGGAGAAGTATGCCCGGGACTTTAGTACCGTTTACAACCAGGCCTGGGCAGAGCATGAAGGAAACAAGGAAATCAGTCCGGAGCAAGCCCACCAGTTGTTCAAGACCATGGCTCCCATTCTGGATGAAAAACTAATCTGGTTTACGTACCACAAGAGGCAGCCCGTTGCCATGTGGATTAACCTGCCCGATCTGAATCAGATTATCGCTTATTTGAATGGGCGGTTTAATCTGTGGGCCAAGCTGGTCTTTGTCATTCTCCGGTTTTTTGGCGTCTGTCGCCGATTTGTGGGAGTAGCTTTTGGTATTGTGCCGGCGTTTCAAGGAACGGGCATTGACTATTTTATGATTGTAGAGGCCGAAAAAGTCATCAAAGCTTCAACCCGCTACCGGGAAGTGGAGTTGCAGTGGCAAGGCGATTTTAATCCAAGAATACTGAATATTTCGCGAAATCTGGGTGCCGAGCAGAGCCGGAAACTGATTACCTACCGGTATGTTTTTGACCGCAGCAAACCGTTTCACCGGCATCCAATTCTGGCCTAAAGGGAGTTCGTTTGAATGCGGTCCACTTTTATTCAATCGCTATGTACCTCGTGTCAGGCTATTCAAAGCCTGACGGGCTTGTTCGGCACTATACACCACGCGTTAACCATCCCCTATTTTTTACCGGGCAAGCATTAGGTAAAAAATAACCAACCCACCGGAATGTGCCGCACGATCGGCCCTGCATTGGACCGTCCAATTTAGGCGACGTTTCTCATAACAAAGTATAGCGGATATTTCGGATGGCCAAGGGCCCATGATCGCCCTGAAACATCAGAGGGCCCAGGGAACGCTCATCTTCAAATAGCGCTGATCGGGTGGGGCCAGTCACTTCGACATTCTCGTTGACGATCACGTCATTGAGCACCTGGATGAACCGCGCATTCTCCGTTTTTGCGCCATTTTTGTCAAAGCGGGGCGCACGGAATGAGATCTTGAAATGCTGCCACGCTCCCGGGGCTTTGCTGGCATTCCGAGCTGGCGCTTTGCCTTCGAACCCTTTTTAGAATCCCGATTTTATCCCAGCGTTGATAAATTCCCCCGCATGTTCCGCTGAACTTCCACGGGGACAATCAATTTTTCAAGCGAGGGGTCGGTCTGAAAAGACATTTCAATGTCTTTCAATTCCATCAGGAGCTGGGCGTACTCCCTAAAATGATCTCATCCATCGATTCGAGAATCTGGCGGGCATCCGGATAAATTTTCTGGACCATTTTTTGGGCCGATTCGGCTTTCTGCTGACTGAGCAAGGTATCGGTATGGCCACTCAGTATGGAGATGCTACTGAGCTTGCTGCCCACCTCATCATGCAGGTCATGGGCAATCTGGGTACGGAGTTGCTGAGCTTCCTGGAGCCGGCGAAATCAGGATCGGTTCAAAAGCCAGGCACTACTGGCGCCCCCAACAGGAGCAGGAACAGACCAACTGCCAGGAGCGCGTGGCCACGGAATTGGGCCCGCTCGGTTTGCTGCTGGTTTAGTTGCGCTTCCTTTTGAAGCAGCAGAATCAGCGCTTCTTTTTTTGTTGCTCGGCAAGGGCTGCTGGTTGATTTCCTGGAAAGCCCAACTGATAGCCAGAAGCGTCTGGGCTCGATTTGTATCCGGTTTTTGAATTGAGAGTACGTTCAGTAAGGAATCCATTCGGACTGTTTGGGCACGCAAGGGGAAAGAAGCTAGTAGTAATCCGACGAAAATAACCCGCAGAAGGTCACGTATTGGCATGGTGAGGAATGTATTACTATGAAATTTCCTTACACGGATGGGTTCATTATGTTAGCGTAATAACAGTATTGGATGGACATATTGACCCTGGATAAGCCTTTAGATGGCAGGTCGATTCAGGGCCAGCTTAACGAAAGAAAATCATCGCGGAGTAGGCCGCTGATTCAACCCGTTTCTCTGATTTCTCAATTCACAAAATTTGCTGCCCATCGGTAAAGAAAGTCGCTTTGTTACCGGAGTTTTTTTAAGAATGTAACATAATTGATAGCATCGTGTAACATTCTGAATACGCCTGGTCGGTGAGGGCCTTTAATTTTGGAGTAATTAATTCTAGTGTCCTCCTAATCGATTATCGTATGAAAGCTATTTTACTCCAATCGCGTGTCCTGTTCTGGTTCCTAGTGCTTATCCCGGGGACTTTCATGAGCCGTACCGGTTTCGCTCAGATTACCAAACACTTTGACAAATCCATCGGCGGAACGGGTGATGATTTGGGACAGGTTGTACTGGCTACTCCCGACGGCGGTTATATCCTGGGCGGGCTCTCCGATTCCGGTGCCACCGGCACCAAAACCGATACGGCCCGGCGAAGCTGGGATTATTGGGTGGTCAAATACTCGGCCAATCACCAGAAACAGTGGGACAAAACCTTCGGGGGAACGGCCATCGATTATTTTACGGCCATGATTGCTACTTCCGATGGGGGATTCCTGCTGGGCGGACATTCCAACTCAACCATCAGTGGGGAGAAAAGCGACATGAACCGAGGCACCATTGATTACTGGGTGGTAAAAATTGACTCCTTAGGCAATAAGCAGTGGGATAAAACCTTCGGGGGATCGGACTTTGACTATTTATATGCTCTGGCGGAAGTACCAGAGGGCAAGGGCTATCTTTTGACAGGAAACTCATCCTCTCCCGCCAGCGGGGACAAAAGCCAGAATGGTAAGGGAAACTTAGATTACTGGGTGGTGCGAATCGACGCTTCGGGTCAGAAACTCTGGGATAAAACCCTGGGAGGAAATGACCACGACGAATGCAGGGCCATACTGGCCACCGCCCAGGGTGGTGCCTTATTGATGGGGTATACTTCCTCAACCAACAACGAAGACATTCAAGATACGTTGCGGGGGGACAGTGACTATTGGCTCATTCAGCTCGATTCGCAAGGCGTCCGCCAGTGGGATGTTACCCTGGGGGGAAATAGTAAGGATGTTTTAACGACTGCGACCCCAACGCCGGACGGCGGCTTTCTTCTGGGGGGCATTTCAAATTCTGGCATCGGCGGAGATAAATCCGAGATTAATCAAGGTGAAAATGATTACTGGGTAGTCAAGATTGATGCGCTGGGCCGAAAGCAGTGGGATCGTACACTGGGGGGCAGTGGACAGGATTATTGTTTCTCCGTGCTGGCCACGCAGGATAACGGCTACCTGATAGGTGGCTATTCTGAGTCCGGCCAGAGCGGCACCAAAACCCAGGGCAGTCAGGGCATCACTGATTATTGGGTGGTTAAACTGGGTGCCGACGGGACCTTGCAGGAAGATAAAACCGTCGGGGGTTCGGGGCATGATCTCTTATTTAGCCTGGCCCAGACCACCCAGGGCGAGTATCTGCTACTGGGGCAATCAAATGCAACCGGCGGGGATCGAACTGAACCCTACCAGGGTCAATTTGATTATTGGCTGGTGGCCCTACATGAATGTAGATTTCCCAGCCTGCACTCCAACGTGACGACCCTCCCGCTATTGCCAAACACATTGGGGGTAACCCTGACGGTGAAGGGTTGCGAAGGAGGGTCGATTACCTGGGCCGGCCTGACTGCCACCACCGCTACGATCCCCGTTTCCACCTCCGCCCCCGGCAGCTTTGTCTACTCGGTGACCTGTACGCAGGGCAGTTGCACGGGGACCGCATCGCACACGGTCACGATATCGCCCCCGCTGGTAACAGGCTCTTTCGACGGGTTTGTCTACGGAGCCGATTGCTCGACGTTTCGGGGCTGGGCCTGGGACCGAAGCAAACCCAATGCGCCCTTTTCCATTCAAATTCTGGATGGACCGAACCACGTCGGCACCATCATGGCCGATCAGTTTCGGCAGGATCTGCAAACCGGGGGCAAAGGCAATGGCAAACATGCGTTCAGTTTCCCCATTCCAGCAAGTCTCAAAGATGGTTTACCTCACAAGCTATCGGCCCGCATCGAGGGGAGCAGTTTCATTCTGAAAGATTCGCCGAAGGCTCTGATTTGTGAAGGTGTGCCGGTTCCGGGGGGCAACAAGCCCCCTTTACCCCCTTCGCCAACCATCCTGATTGCTCCGCTGGCGGCTCAGGTAGGTGTTCCCTTCTCGGGAACTTTAGTTCCCTTCACCGATCCGGAAGGACAGCCCTTGACGTATAAACTCAGCGGATTACCGGGTGGATTGCTGATCAATGAAACCTCGCGGGTGATCACCGGAACGCCTTCGGAAGCGGGCGCCTTCGTATTGACGTATCAGGCGACCGACCCTGGCCCCTTAACCAATTCGGTGAGCTTTCCGCTAACGGTTAACCCGGCCTCGACTACAACAGTGACGGGCAGTTTTGAAGGTTATCTGGATAAGGTCGAGTGCGGCACGATCCGCGGCTGGGTGTGGGATCGGGGCAAACCCAATACCCCCTTGACGGTGGAATTCTACCACAACGTAACCAAAGAGGTTTATGGTAGCACGGTGGCCAACATATCCCGTCAGGATCTGAAAGATGCGGGCAAGGGCAACGGCGTTCACGGCTATAGTCTCACCGTCCCCGACGGGCTTAAAGACGGTGTATCGCGGCCGATCATGGCCCGGGTGCTGGGCAGCACCTATGCGTTGAAAGGAGGGCCCAAGGTTCTCACCTGTAATTCACCGGTGCGTCTGTCGGCCGAAACAAGCTCCCCGCTTCAGGTAACGGTTTTGGGCAACCCGGTTTCGGACCAGATTGAGCTGGAAGTTCGGGGGGCGGAAGGCCAGCCCATACGGTTACAACTCACCGATGCCAGCGGGCGGTTGATCAGCCAGCGCCAAATTGAAGCTGCCAAAGCCGTTGAACGGCAAAGCCTATCGGTGGGTCAGCAACCGGCAGGATTGCTTTTTTTACGGGTCATCAATGGGCTAAAAAGCGTAACCGTGAAAGTAATAAGGAAATAGAGGCTGTAGTTGAACTCCGCCCCTGTGCCTGGAAAACTTTAGGCGGATTTTATTGAAAAGCGGCAAAAGCAAAAAAGGGAGACAGGCAACCCATGGCATTTAGGAGGTCGCTCCTCAAACCAGGGTTAGGGAGAACCTAACTCTGGTGGACAGACAATTCTGCTTTTATGCCTGGCGCTACCGGATTTGAGAAAAGAGGAAGGTATGTTTATTGCTTCGGGGTGTCTACAGAGCCCCAGAAATTCCACGTATCCGTGCTGTATTTCGACAACGCAGCTACAGCACGGATACCTTTCACGAACCGACATACGGACTCCGCAGAGGGTCTGCTCAACCCGTTGTTTACCAGTGCCGCCAGTGGCACTGAATACGGTAAGTTTCATGGAATTGATTCCTATGTAAATCTGGAAAATTTTAACAGTCAGGTGTGACCTCCACGCGCCACCCTTCGTTTATCTGGGGCATAAACGAACAATCCACAAGTATAGACCAGAAAGACCGTCGCGATCGGATGAAGACGAATTCACAGCAAGTCGACCTGTTGCAGTGCCTTCCGACGGTTGAGCCCCTGACTGAAAGCGGATGGCCTGTCGATCCTTCAATTAACCGCTAGCTTCAGCAGGAAACGTGGGTTTACGAATGGGGTCAGGTATAGGGTGATTTTGCCGAAATGGTTAATGAATTACCCGAATCTGAGCTGCATCGTATAGAGCGAGCCAGTCCCGCTTCAAGATGGCGTAGAGGTATTCGTCTTCAAACTCACCCCGTTCATTGACGCCTGATTCCCGCGAGATGCCCTCCAACTGAAAACCGGCGGTTTTCTCAATGGATCGTTTCGAAGACTCATTGGAGATCAAACAGCCCGTCGCCACGCGGTTTAGCCCCAGCAGTTCGAACGCTAAGTAAAACAAGTGGGGTTTACTCCGAGGGGTAATGCCCCGCCCCCGCATGTGAGCAAACATGTCGGCTCCCGTCGATCCATTCCACTGGTCGGGAGGGCTATCCACATTCAACAGGGTCATGCCCGCCAGTTCGTCATTCAGCAGAACATAGAAGCCGTAATTGGTTCGCCGACCATTCTCATAACGGGGCAGATAATTGCGTAGCAGTTCCGCCAGCATATCACGGGAGTCAGGAAAGCCCTGAAATAGGAGGCAGACATCGGCCAGATTGTCATCTTCAATCAAATGAAGCGTGATCGAGTCGGAATACAATGCTTTTAACATGGGGTTCGTACTGAATGTGATGGTCACCGGGATGCGTTCGGCTCCAGCAGGCTAAGCAATCTTCAAGCGGACTAAAATTATAACAAGCATTTGCCCGTTTATTACAGCAGTAATTTAGCCATGAACAACCAATAATCGGGTTCGCATCCTACGGTCGAGCGGCATACGTAACCAATTACAGGACAGACAACCCATTCAGGCGGTCAGACTGTTGGTGGCGCGTTGCATCCGGATACCCCCGGTTCTCATAGCGGTCAGAAATGGCGGCAAATCGATCCAAGCCGGTTTCTTAAATACCGTTATTAAATCGAATTTTGAATCGCCCACCAGGCCAATGAACCAGGCGGCCGGATTTTTACGGCTTTCTGGTCCTGACGATTCTACTGACTGATCGGCGGGTGAAATTAAAGTTCATATGGATCGATTGAGCTATCCATCGGTGCCTTAATGCCAATAAATTTTAGCTATTGAATGCTGTAACCGCCATCAACGACCAGCGTATGGCCGATGACCAGGCTGGCCGCATCGCTGCACAGCCAAAGCACCGCATTGGCAATTTCCTCCGGCCGCCCGAGCCGCCCCACCGGTACTGCTTTTAGCATGGCATCAAGCACCTCCTGTTGGCCGCCGGCAAGCATTTGATCAACCATTGGAGTGTGAATAATGCCCGGACAGATGGTGTTAATCCGGATTCCCTGAGATGCGTATTCCAGGGCCGCACTTTTGGTCAATCCAATGACGCCGTGCTTGGCGGCATGGTAGGTACCCCGCTGAGCCCCCCCTAGAATACCACCGATCGACGAGCAATTGACAATGGCACCATGGCCTTGCTGGCGCATCTGCTGTAATTCGTACTTCATGCAACTCCAAACGCCCCGCAGATTGATGGCCGTTACCCGGTCGAAATCATCCCGCGTCTGCTCGGCGGCACCGGCCAGTACGTTCTGAACTGCGGCATTGTTATAGGCGGCATCCAACCGTCCAAAAGTGGATACGGTTTTTTCCACCATGACCTGAACAGCCTGGTCATCAGCTACATCACAGACCACGGCCAGCGTCTTGTACCCTTCGGCTGCCAGCTGCCCGGCTGCCGCATGGACCTGTTTCTCATCCCAATCGGCCAGGACGACCGATGCGCCCGCCTGGGCAAATGCTTTAGCGGCTGCAAACCCAATCCCTGCTGCTGCGCCCGTTACCAGGGCAACTTTATCGTTCATGATCTTCATGATTCAAGTGGTTTTAGTTGGTTAATGAAAAAATATGGGCCGTTAAACAAATCTAGGTACAAAGGTCGTAGACCGATGACAATCAGCACTTATACCATTTACGGGTTTACCTACCCTTTTTACAGATATGGGCTTGCCGATATGGGTCGCAAATAATTACCGGTAAATTTGTACCGACACATCTAGAAGGGATATGGATACCATTTTGCGAATTGAAACCGTCAGCGAGCACGATGCTTTTTACCAGCAGGAAAACCGGCATCCGCTGGTAAGCGTGATCAATTTTACGGGCAGAACCCCGGAGGTCTATGCCTCAAGAATGAACTTTGGATTCTACGCAGTTTATCTAAAAGAAGTCAACTGTGGCGACATGAACTACGGCCGCCATACCTACGATTATCAGGATCAAACCCTGCTTTTCGTCGCGCCCGGGCAAATTATCAACGTGGATATAAATGAAGATTACAAACCACAAGGCTACGCTCTGCTGTTTCATCCTGACTTGATTCGTGGGACGGCACTGGGGAAGCATATCGACGATTACACCTTCTTTTCTTATGAAAGCAGGGAAGCTCTGCATGTCTCCGAAAGAGAGCGCAAAATCGTATTGGATTGCTTTGAGAAAATTCGGTATGAACTCGAACAGGGAACCGACAAACACAGCAAACTGCTTATCTCGGCCAATATTGAGTTGTTGCTCAATTACTGCACCCGGTTTTATGATCGCCAATTTATTACCAGGCAAGACATTAATACCGACAGTCTGGAAAAATTTGAGGCCTTGTTGAAAACCTATTTCCAATCCGAGAAGCCCCAAACCATTGGCCTTCCTTCCGTTAGCTATTGTGCGGATCAGCTACACCTTTCGGCCAATTATTTCGGCGATCTGATCAAAAAAGAAACGGGGAAAACGCCCTCGGAATCCATTCAATTGAAAGTAATGGAACTTGCCAAAGAGAAAATTCTCGATCCAGGCAAATCGGTAAGCGAAATTGCGTTTGAGCTGGGGTTCAAGTATCCCCAGCATTTTACCCGGTTCTTCAAAAAAGCAACTGGCCTGGCGCCCAATGATTACCGTCATCGCCAGTTGCTCAATTAAGTGGCTGGTGCGATGATCCTAACCAACGAACGCCATTGGGATCATCGTACAAATAAACCGTCTCCTTAAACGCTCCTTTTAAAGTCCTACGCATGGAACTAGCTTCATAACTTGAACGAATCCCCCGACGTTCATCCTTTTTTCACTCCTTTCGCATCACTTTCTCATTCTTTTCGGACCGCTACGGAATTCTTGCCAGCTCAATCCTTGGCTTGAAAACTCGGGATCGAATAAAAACCCTACCTGCACTGCGTATCCTTTAGCTCCAGGCTAAAATGAAACAAACAGCGCGTCATCTCACCAAACGCTTCTTCTCGTGAGACGAAGACCATTCCAATCCTTCTACGGTCTACTTCTAAACGGCCCTTTGCCTGCAAAAAAGTATCCAAATGGTAGTAATAGCTTACCAGTATTATGTACTTCCAAATAGGCTGCTTGTATAACCCAAGTTTGCGCGGGCTCAAAAAGGCATTTGGTCTTGATTAACAAAATCTTATATCAGGCAAAGAAAGGAATTTATATTCCTTCTTCAGTCAGTATTGCCTGTTTCAGCTTCGATAAAGAATAATAAACGGCTTGGCGCATCAGAAAAAAGCAGGGAAATTATAAGCATCTGCGAAGCTTCGTTAAAAACCACAATAAACTATTTTGGCAATTCAATAAAATCAAAATGTTACACTTTCGTGATAACTTATTCCGATTTGAGGCTGTTCAAAATTGTACAATTAGACAACGATTTCGAAAAAAAACTAAACCAAGGTATCGCCAAGAAATTATCCCGATAGCCGCTCCTCCGATGGCTATTACCTATCTGTTGCAAAAGCAAGCATTTCCCTTTTTTATCTGTTCTGCATTTCAAAATTTATCCATTTATAAATCACTAAATACTCGAAACCATGGGAAATAAATCAGCATTATTAAAAGCCGTCGTTGTATCCACTGTTTTTCTGGCTCAAAGCTGTTTACAGGATCACACAATCCCTTCCAATCAAATTGCTGGCTACCTGTACACAACAACCAATGGGGAAGACATCAATCAGGTCGTCAAATTTTCCCGTCGTGCCGATGGATCATTGTCTGATGAAATGGCTTATCCTACCAATAGTAAGGGAGGTGCCAATGTGTCGGCTGGTGGTGATGCACACGGGGATTTCGACTCACAGGGGGCCGTTCAGCTGCTTGGTGATTATTTGTTAGCCACCAATGCCGGTGGTAACGAAGTTTCCGTTTTTTCGCTAAACCGATCAAATGGCGACCTTACGTTTAAAAGCAATACCAGTTCGGGTGGAACCAGGCCAGTTAGTATTGCCTATACCCCAAAGGTAGGTCTTGCCGATGAGTACTGGGTGGTTGTCGGTAACCAATGGAATAACCCCAACATACAGAAGGACGGAGCAGCAATTGAGCGATACCCGAATGATGCTTTCCATGCCATGGATTTGAAACAACCGGACGCATCGGATAATGAACGAAACATCCAGCTTTTTTCCTTTAATGCGAAAACCGGGATTTTAACCTATGAAAAGCTTTTGGCGAAATATGTCCGGGAAAATGGCGGACCCACAACGGTCAGTTTTAGCCCCGACGGAACAAAACTGGCCGTAGCAACCTGGGGAATCGCCCATTTCAACACAAAATTAACTTCCTTGGATGAACAGCATCCAAGCCGGGTTTATGTCTATAATTTCGCCAACGGAATGGTCAGCCAAACTCGTTATTTTGAAGAATCCGGTATTGCAGGAACCATTGGTTTCAATTGGGCAATTTCGGGCAATACCAAATTATTTGTTTCGAACTTCAACCTGACTCCCGACAAATTGAACAACAGCGTAACCGTGTTAGAAGATAACGGTTCAACGGTGACAAAGACTTCCAATTACGGGGTTTCTTCTTCACCGGCTATTAATGAAGCCTGCTGGACCGTGTTAAACGCCACCGGGGATAAGTTATTCGTCGCCAGTTTTCAAACCAATCTTGTATCAACGTTTGGCGTCGGCACATCCGGTTTAACGTTAACAAAAGCGGAAGGCAGAAGTGGCATCGCTCCTAACGGTGACTCCAAAGAATTGTGGGTTTCGCCGGACAATAAATATGTCTATAATCTGGGATCGTTTCAATCGTATTCCATTAATCTTTTCGAGAACACCAGCGCCGGTGCGACTTATAAATCACAAACGATCCTGGCAACTACGGCTGCGGGAAAAGGAATTGCCGGCAAATACATTTTTTTAGGATTGGCTGGTTTTGATAAATAAATCAACGCTTAAATCGGTAGCTTATAAAACAAGATGAGTTCCGATAAAAAAGAGGATGATAACTACTGGATACTCGGGTGAATATCGATCGATATTCACCCGAGTATCCAGTAGTTAAAAAGTATTCCTTCGAAGAGTATCGCAAAAAATACGGTTTAGCAAGAAACTTATTACGGGGATAATAATTTAAAAAAGTCGATAACCAGCCAATTCAACACCTGTTTTATTCATTCCGATTGGGCAGATAAACCGGAAGTTCAAACCAGAAGCAGATGGTATCGGCGGCCGTTTCAATGTGGAGCTTTTCCTGATGCAGTTGTAGTATTTTGGTCACAATCGTCAATCCGAGACCAACGCCGGAAGGACGGTTGGCCGCCGATTCACCCGTATCCCGAACTTTTTCCAGATACTGGCGCATGGTATCGCTAAGCGGATGCCCCTGAAGGGAATTAATCACCGAAACCGTCACGGTTTTCGGATTCACCTTCATTTTTAGGCGCACAAACGCACCGTCCGGTGTGAATTTTATGGCGTTTTCGACCAAATTCTGAAGAACACGCTCAATCATTCCAATATCGGCATAACACAGAATTTCGGACCGGCAGTCTTCACAATTCAGAACAATGCCTTTTTGAGCGGCAATCAGTTCAAACTTCGCAGCGGTTTCCGCCACCAACTCGGCCAATACAAACGGCTCCTGGTGCGGCTGCGACTGCCGGGCTTCCAGTTTGGAAAGTTCGAACAGTTCTTCCACCAGTTTCATCAGTTTCTGCGTGCTTTGCAAAATGACGGTTACATACGACTGCGTCTGTTCACCAGGCCGAATCGGGTGAAAAGCCAGCGTTTCGGCATACCCGTGAATGGCCGTGACGGGTGTCCGCAAGTCGTGGGAAACGTTGGCGATCAAATCGCGTCTTAGTTGCTCCGCGTTCTTCAAATCCTCAATATTTTGCGACAACGCACCAGCCATCTCATTAAACGTAGTGGCGACTCCGCTCAGCTCACTCGAAGACCGGACCTGGATGCGGGCCGAAAAATCGCCTTCCCGAAACTGCTTTACGGTTTGAATGATAAGGTTTAAGTTTCGCGTTAACCGGTAAAACATCAGTAATCCAATCATCAGAGCCGCCAGCAAGGTGATTACCATCATTCGGATACCCCACGTCAACACGTGACTTTGCAGCAACCGGCTCATTAGGGAACTGTATCCTTCCCCCGTCAGAATGACGTAAACATACCCTTGCATCCGGCCGTTTTTGACTACTTTTGCCGCCGAAAATATTTTCTTTTCCAGCGGATCTTTCGGATCATCGCCCAGAATGTAAACTTGCCCCCTGGTCTGAATGTAGTCGTGGATGGGGTGCAGCGCGATTCGATTCAGGTGGATTTCCTTGGGTTCGGCGTGGTACAGCAAAATGGTTCCGGCCGAATCCAGCAGGTACACTTCCGCGCTGGGATTGGTGACCATCGCATTGAAGAAAATGGTTTCAGCCCCTTTTCGATTTACCCGCTGATTAATAAATGGCAGCGTAAACTTGGCAATGTGAGCCGCAACCTCCCGATTCAGCCGCTGGTAGTTGGCTTCAAAATACCGGTTCGCCGAATACGCCGTCAGGAAGCCATAAACAGCGGCTAACAGGGTGAGTACCAGCAAAAAGGTCAATGCCAGTTTTCCATACAAACCAAGGTTTGGTCGTTTGCTGATCGTAGGGATGAAGCGCTTACGCATGACGTTTATCGGGTTCAGTCTCGGCGAAGCGGTAGCCCACTCCCCACGATGTCAGAATGTAGCTGGGATGGGCAAAGTCGGGTTCTACTTTACTGCGTAAGCGATTCACATGGGCCGTAACGGTATGTTCGTATCCCTCAAACTTGTACCCCCAAACGAGCGTTAGCAACTCCTTCCGACTGTACGTTTTTCCGGGATTGCCCGCCAGCAAAACCAGCAAGTCGAATTCTTTTGGCGTCAGTTCAACCCGCTCATCCCGAATCGTTACCCGTTTTTTAGCGACGTCGATCAACAAATCGTTATACTGCAATTGGATTGGGTCAGAATCAATTCGATTTTCGGGTGGGCTGAGTTCGCTGCGCCGGAGAATGGCCTTAACGCGCGCCAGCAACTCCCGGATCCCGAAGGGTTTGGTCAGGTAATCGTCGGCCCCGGCTTCCAGCCCCGACACCTTGTCCAGCTCCTGGGATTTGGCGGTCAGCATCAGGATGGGCAGGTGCGAAAGCTGCTGGCGAATTCGACGGCAAACCTCCATCCCGTCCAGATCAGGCAACATTAAGTCCAGAATACATAAATCCACGGTTTGCCGGCCGATGATGGTCAACCCATCCAGCCCCGACGGGGTGGTGATTACCTCACACGCTAACTCCCGCAGATGAATCCGCACCAGCTCGACCAACGTCGTATCATCTTCAATCATCAGGACTTTTTTCATCGGCTTGGCAGTTGCGGACCTAGTGATATTGCTTTTCAACACGCCCCGATTCCCGATTGTTCGGTAGTGGCTTCTGAAATCAAAAACGTTAGACTTTCGTGATAACTTTTGAATTCAGCGAGCCGTTCTCTGGGTGAAACTAAATCATAACCTCATGAAAACCAATGCATCCATAAAGTCACTCGTGGCCTCTGCACTACTAAGCGTCTGTTGTTTGTCCCCTGCGGTTTTTGCCCAGGATAAAACTCAGGACGATAAAATGAAGAAAGACAAAATGGCTTCTTCCAAAATGGAAGAGGATAAGATGAAGAAAGACGGCAAAATGATGGATGACAAAATGAAAGGCGGTAAATTATCGAAAATGGAACGTTCCAAAATGAAGAAGGACAAGATGAAGAAAGACGGTAAAATGGATGAAAGTAAAGAAAACAACCGCTAAGATCTTTATAATCCCAATTGACCGATCCCGTCATAGCGGGATCGGTCAATTGCGGTTCAGGCGCCTGGCTTTCGTTGCAAATGACGCGCATCGTTCATGGACACCAACTGGCCATTTGCTGGTTTCACCGGATCAACTTCCCGGTTCTGGCCGGGATGATCTGCTGAGGATTACCCATTTATAACGTCGGCATCGACAAAGGCCGTGCGATCCATCCGCGGACGCTTTTAGCCTACAAAATGAACGGACAATCGTTAACAGGTTCGCACGGTGCTTCATTGTGTGTGATTAATCCGGTTAAATACGGAGTGAAAAATCCGAAGGGAATTGGCGATATTCGCTTCGCTGACCATATCAAACGCCTACGTGATTATCTGACGGTATATGGCTATCGTTATTTCATTGGTTTATAGTGCATCACGGTCACCCATCGAACATTCCGATGAAAATATTATTAAACTTATCCGCCTTGATTACGTCCGGTTTATTGCTGCTTAATGCTGGTTCTGAACCGCTGTACGAACCCGTTGCCGTCCTGGAATTATTTACCTCGCAGGGCTGCTCGAGTTGCCCACCCGCTGATAAACTGTTGAATGAGGCAGTTACGGAAGCAAATACGAATCACCAGCACGTGTACGGTTTGTCGTTTCACGTCGATTACTGGGACCGACTGGGTTGGAAAGATCCGTACAGCAACCGCCAGTTTTCGGACCGGCAACGGCGCTATGCCCGCCAGTTTGCGGCTAAAGGTATTTACACGCCCCAGGGGGTGGTCAACGGAAAGACGGAATTTGTGGGATCCAACCGGCAACGGTTGCAAACTTCCCTGGCGAGCTCGTTGCGTCAGCCCGCCAGAGTGGCGATTGCCCTTGCGATATCGGCCCAGAAACCGGAGAGCCTGGCGGTTTCCTATTCCCTGAAAGGCGGTTTTGACGATGCGGTTTTGAATGTCGCGCTGGTTAGCAAATCGACCGAAACCACCGTTATCCGGGGCGAAAACGCAGGACGCAAACTGGAACACCGCAATGTTGTACGGACTTTACAAACCGTATACGCCACCCAATCCGGGCATGTTACGATCTCCCTGCCACCTGATTTTGACCGTTCGAAAGGAGCAGTAATTGCTTATGTTCAGGAGCGCCAGGGGTTATTAATAACCGGAGCCAGTCAATTGAATCTTTGACCAATTATTTAAGCGGCCAATTTGCCAGAGACATCTATTACCTGCTTAAAAAGGGGATTTTGCGATGAATACTACGAAGTCAAAAAGATAGGAATCGCGGATCAAATCCGCCCCTTCCCTCCCACTTTAATACCTGGGCTTTATTTGGGTTAACTCAGAATCCATCGTGAACGGTCTTAAATCAGCCAGTCTATCTGGGGTCATCCATGATGGGTTGGGATGACTAGCTGATGGAACTTTGAATGTGGGCAATTCTGGACAAGATTAATAATGTCTCCTTAACCATTCGCCGGCACTTATGACTATACTATACCGTGGCAATCATATAAAAACGCTCCTTTTGTGAAGCCCCTAACGCGTTTAGTTATTCAAAACTAAAATCTACAATTTCACTTCAAGAATTACATCGCTGGAAATTCAGACCATTCGTGCGAAGTTTTGGAGCTTTTATCCCGCCCGCTTGCCCCCGCTCTTCCCTCATAACGATGGAGAGGAAACCAACACCGCCATGATGGACTACCCGGTTGCGGGTATTGCCTGATTTGCACCAGGCTTAATAATCTGAAATAATCAGTTCTGCATTGAGATAAAGTTGTTAATACTACTTTATAACTGAATGATCGGCGGTATTGACCTTTTATATAGGGAAAATCTATACGCTTCAAATCTATCTTTTGGTTTTTCGCGTAAATGATTACAAATAAATCAACCTATATGAAAACTTTAACCAATCTCTTTGAACACTTCGATCGCCTGGATACCCGGATGAATCGCTGGTTGGTGATTCACAGCATCCCGCTTCTACGCCTTGGAATGGGTATTGTATTTCTGGGCTTTGGCTTTTTAAAGTTCTTCCCTGGAATTAGCCCCATTGAAGTGTTGGCCACCAAAACCACCTCTGTCCTTACACTGGGTGGCCTTCGGGGCCACAGTGCTATGCACTTTGTGGCGGCTCTGGAGTGCATTATTGGAATTTGTTTTATTTCAGGCCGGTTTCTACGGATTGGTGTTTGGCTGATGGGCGCACAAATGATTGGGGCTATGTCGCCATTAGTAATCTATTTTGGCGAATTGTTCCCGGGCCCGACTCATGCTCCTACGTTGGCAGCCCAATATATTATCAAAGATATCATATTGGTCGCGGCTGGCTTAGTCATTGCCTCTACCTGGACTGGTGCCCGAATCATAGCGGAACCCAACAGTTTCCGTACCAGTTTATTTACGCGGGTGCCGGGCGTGGATGTCAGACCTCTCATTTTTAAACCGACCGTAGTCATTTATGCGATTCTGGGCGGTACTTCGATTAAATGTAGCCTCGTTTACGATTTCATACGAAAAGCAATCAAACAACTATAGAGGCTACATACTAGTTGCCTAAAAAACGGTTACACGCGACATGACCGGTACTCTGTCAGGTTTTGCTTTTAGGAGGTTAATAGCGAAAAACGAGATTAGGCAACGATTAGCTGGGTTTTAATTTTCGGATGATTTCAGGGGGTGGTCAAACTGGCAATTGTAAGTCAAATTAGGTGAACGTTGCCAAATATCGATCTGTACCTTGGCGTTACTGGGTCCAATAAACGATGAAAAAACCGGATAAGCTGCCCATGAAATTCATCAAAAAAATCCTAGGTACATTTGGCTTGAAAGTGCTTTTTAACGCTTGTCAACCAAGAAATGTGCAGGAGCCAGAAGCTTGTCAGCCCCCCCTGTCGCTGATAGCGCAAGGGAATTGTGAGAGCGGCTATCAGGGAACATTTTTAATTGCTTCAGATTACCAGGAGACCACAGGGGCGTCCATCCTTTTTGAAATCTTTCCACAGAAAGACACATTGAGCAACGATATTAATGTCAAATCCGCCTGGAAAAACGGGTCAAACCAACATGACCGCATCCTGATCAGTGATACGGTCATCGGCAACTCCCCTAAATTTTTGGTACAAGTATCAATAAACTGTTTAGGTACCGAACGTAAATCAAAATACTTTGCCTTTGTGAAACGTGCCGCAGCAAACCCTGCCTGTTTCGTTTGGGAGCAGGTAAATAAATGAGGTTTGGGTTATTGCGAATCGTTTTATAGATCGTCTTAAAATCACCAGAGCGCTTTAGCATAGCGGAAACATAGCCATATAAGTCTTGGTTACGCTATGCCCGGTTTTGCATTCTGAAAAATGTCGCATTTTTACAATTTTCTTCATTTGGGCATCGGTACTTTTGATTGTTACGTCCTTACCTGACAATCTTCTCTTAATGAGTGTTCATCGTCACTGGTTTCTTAGTTCCAAAATATACCTTAAAGGGGTGTATTTAAGCGCGTGGGCCCTTCTCTTTACGTTGCCCTGTGTTGGTCAAAACTCCAAGCCCTTTACGGCGTCCTTCATTGGACGAATGGGTGTGGATACGGTTCTGGTCGAAACGTACACAATGATTAATAACCACCTGTACGGAAAAGCATTTATCCGCGTTCCGGAAGATTACATCGGTGAGTTCAGCGTTCACTTTTACCCGGACGGCAGCATCCGCGAATTCAATATCAACGCCATGAATCCGCTCAACAGCTCACTTCCGTTTGAAGCCAAGTCGGGCGCTTTCGAGTATCGATTAAACATGAACTGTCGAAACGATACCTGTACCTACTATAACTCGGAAGCCGGGACAAATTCGGAAAAACGGTTCCGGCACCCGGCCCGCCAAATGGATTTTGTGGGCGGCTGGGTGCCCTTGATCTCCCTTATGGAATGGCAGTGCATGCGTCTGGCGAAGTCCCGGTTTCAGACGCTCCCCTTAAAAATGATCAATCATAACATCGGCGTGTACGACATCGGGGTTCGGTACCAAACAAAGAATAAAATCAGGTTTGGTGGACCTTTTTTGGAATACACCACCATTACCGTCAACCAGCAGGGCCGAATAGAAAGTGTGGATGGTATTGGAACGCCGTGGAATTATATCGTAACAAAACATCTTCCGATTGACATTGATGCGGTTGCCAAACGAATGACCAAAACAGGGGGCATTGGCATCCCCTCGCCAACCGAATCCTTACAGGCCAGCATCCAGAAATCAACGGTGACGGTGAAGTATGGAAGGCCCTATAAACGAGGCCGTCGAATATTTGGGGGCGTGGTGCCGTACGACTCCTTATGGCGAACCGGCGCAAATGGTCCAACGACGATTACCTTTGAAAACGCCGTAAAAATCTATAAAAAGATAGTCCCCAAAGGCGAGTATAGCATCTACACCATTCCTAAAGTAAATGAATGGATACTCATTTTAAGCACGGATGTCAAAAACTGGCCCACCGACCCTGATCGGGCAAAAGAACTTTTCCAAGTGGCTATTCCCGTCCAAAAATCAACTGAAATAAAGCAGCAATTCACTATTGAGCTAAATGAAACGAAAAAAGGAGGGCAACTCAGATTATTATGGGACGATGTTATTGCCACAGCACCTTTTGAGTTTGTTAGGTAACCATAGAGTCGCTTTGTTTGCCTCGGCCTGATTAGAATGAGGTAAAAAAGATGAAGGGGATTGCTTTTTTACGTAAGTACAATACGCAATGGCATCTTCACCATTATCAAATACCACTACTCTGGGGCGCAATCGTTTCCAATAAGGGCTGGAACACCAGTTGATCATCTTCGTCATCGTCAATTAAGCCAATAGGGCCATTTCGTTCCATTCAAACTGGTGGTGTGTGATCAAACACAATAGCATGACGAGAAGCAATGTTTGAGAGATGCCGGAGAACTGAGTGTGTAACCCGGTCGCTGGTCCTGGGCATTCCATGACTGAATTAAAATCAGAAAGCCCTTCGGAATTTATTCACCAGCTTGGCGGTTTTTATCCGGGACCCAACAACACGACTTCCCCATCCCCGGTGTGTCCATGCGTGAAAAGAAATGTGTTTTTATTGTAGATGATGATGAGGACGATCAATTTTTGCTCCAGCATGCTTTTGGGCGATACAATCCGGACTGTCACCTGACGGTTTTAAGCAACGGGGAGCAGTTGCTAAAAGCTTTGCAGCAGACCCCGGTTTTGCCAGCCTTGGTGCTGATGGATGTGAACATGCCCATTATGGATGGCTTTGAGACCCTGGCCCACATTCGTATGGATGCAACCTACGATTCGGTGCCAGTGGTGATCCTGACGACTTCGAGTCAACCGGCGGATCGCCAAAAAGCCGAGCAACTACAAGCCAACGGTTTTGCCACCAAACCCTCGCAGTTAGAGGACTATAATAAACTGATGCTGACATTTCAGCGGGACTTTTTGGCATCACGCGCTGAGAAGTAACTCCCTGCGTCAAATTCCGGCGAAGTCATCGCTTTCTGACTTTTTAAATTTTATGAGCAGCGGTTCAATCCTTGAACCGTTGGTTGCTTTCCTGCCTTGAATCACGAGAGAACTGGTATCTGATTTGAGCAGGTAATGCCTTCTCAATGGCACTATCTGCTTGCAAGTATTGATCCTGCACGCACCTGTTGGGCAACCAGGGTCGTAGTGAGGAAGAAAAGCCTGGTCCAAAAAAGCCATTCAAACAGAAAATATGCGAAACCGGATCAATTCGGTCCCGACTTGGTTACAAAGATGAAAGGGCCACCTGTATGCTTGTTAACCTTGTATGGATTTCAAAACCATTTTTCTGAGTGATTTAGATTGGGGGTTTGCCGCCGAAATCGTTTTCCGAACCCTGATCATGTTCACCTTGATCCTGACTTTTTTGCGACTCACCGGCAAAAAAGGCATTCGGCAGTTATCGCTATTTGAAGTTGCGATCATCATTGGCCTGGGATCGGCAGCCGGTGATCCGATGTTCACCGAGGAAAATGCCATTCTGCCGGCTCTGATCGTCTTCGTGACCATTCTCCTTTTTTACCGGCTGATTACCTGGCTGGCCGCTAAATTCGAGCGCTTCGAAAGCTTCCTGGAGGGCGATCCGGTGTATATCATTGAAGACGGGCGCTTTAGTTTGTATTACCCTGAAATAACCTTACAGCAATTACAGTGAATTTACCCCTTTTTGAATCGACCTGCTAACCCAAGATCAGCAGGTTTATTGAAAGAAAGGATTAAATACGGATCAAACTCGCTTCTCACTCCCCTTTTCAATCCAAAGGGAAGCATTTCAACGATGTGACTGCCAGAAGGGGTGTAAAAATGGACAATCTGCTCCGTAATCGTACCCTTCATTGACGGAGAACGACGGGTCAAGCACCGAAATAAATCCTTGGTGGCCGACCTGCGGTAAGGACTAAGGTTGTTTCATAAACAGGTTGTGGCCAGCTCCCGTCAGGTACGCTGTAGTCTTAGCTGATCCTATCAGCTCGGCAATCGCCCCGGGTGCGTTCCATTGTTCAAGGCAAATAAGGCAGTTTGGTACAGTTGCCGGTACCTAACGGCGCATTGTGATGACGGGTGAGCCGGGATCAAGAAAAAAAGGAAAGGCAAGAGGGGCCACTGTCCCTACCAATCCAGGTGCGGCTGGCTGGAATGGATTATAGCAAACGTCCACTTCTGAACAAGGGGAAGTAAATAAAACGGAATATAGCCTATCAACACTCATCCGAATCGACCGACGTTATCACGTACCTGTACAACAGCGGCCCAAACAGTTCGATAAACGACCCTCCCTCGCGTAGTTGTTTCTATATACTACTGAATCCGACAGCCACAAATTCAACATTCATCACAACCTGCCAGCGGCAGAAAACGTACTCAGCCAACCGGATCAATTGCAATGGTTTCAATCTGACTATGCTCAACGGTTATATTCACCGAACGCTCGCCTTTAGGCCGGGTTCGGTGGACTACGTTTCGGGGGATGGTAACGAGCTGGCCAGGTAGCAACTCGATGGTTTCGCTTACCAGGTCAATGAGTAGTACGCCTTCCATCACCAGAAATGTTTCATCCGAGTTGGGATGATAATGCCAGTAGTAGCTTTCGGTCATCACGCTCACGTTGACCACATGATCGTTAACGGAAGCTAACAAAAAATTTGCATAGTTGGTCGTGACAGCGTCGGTCTGTTTTCTGATATCAATCACCGGAAATGGTATATTATTCATAACAGGCATTAATTTGTATACTATGCGGTAAACGCCGTGATACGCTCCTCATGACCAGACTCCTCATGCCCGGAAAGTGGCAGAAGCAGTGCATTAACTAAACTGGCTTGATAAAACACGATAGCGTTTGCCCCCGCCCCCGGCGTATTCGTCTAGCGTTAGGTTATTGGTTTGAGCGTCTGGCTTCATGATTACCGGTTGTGTTTCCTCAACGTATGGAATGCCTGTAATCTATTCAAAGCGTCCCGTTCCCTACTCGTTATCACTCACATCGGCAGTATAGGAAGTAATATCCGACAGTTTACCATCCGTGAAGCGATAAATATCACAGGATGCAATGCGGGTGGTTTGCTGCTGGGCATCCTGATAGTCAGCCAGGCTATCGATTACTACAAAGTCATCGCCCGTCAGCACAACAAACTGGGCGAAGGTTGTGGTCACGGTGTCAAAATAGGCAGCCGACTCCTTACAGGTCTGCATCACGCCCTCTTTGCCCCTAATCCGTTCGCTACCAACCAGATTCCACTGGATTGCATCGCTCAGATACGGATACGTTAGTTCGAACTCGTGTTTTGAGAACGCTTCCGCGATTTGTTGATTGGTCAGCTTCATATATTTGTGCAAGGGTTTTCAATAACGTATTGAATTTATCAGGTTCGGGGCAGGGAATATAATGACCGGATTTCTCAAAGTAGATGAGTTTTTTACGGGGAGCCTGATTTTTCTTGTAAACGTACCGGCATCCCCCTGCATTTTCGCATCAGTTCAGCCATTATTGACTTGATAGTGATGCAGGACACCACCCGACTTGAATGCATGGGTCGTCAGTAGCGTCAATTTCACTGGCTGGCGGAGTTGGCCGAATAGCACTTGGCCTTTGCCTACCGCTTTTGGCAGAATAATGACCCGTAGTTCATCAACCAAACCCTGTTCGACCAAGGTAGCCAGGAGTTCGGGGCCACAAACCAGCAGCATATCCTGACCCGCCTGTTGCTTGAGTTTATTCACCTGCGTTGAAATGTCGTCGTTGATCAACAGAGTGTTGTCGGGTACCTGGGTTAAGGTACGGGAGAAAACGACCCGGTTTAGCCGTCGGAAAGCCTGAGCAAATTCCACTTCAACGGCTGGCACCGACGTATCGGACAGATCGAGCGTATCCCAGTAGCCGATAAACCCTTCATAGGTCACCCGGCCAAACACGACCGTATCCGCAGCCGCAAACAACTGATTGGCGTAACGGTGATCCTCCTGCTCCGGCGTGTCGATGGTGTTTTCGGCGGTCGTTTCCCCATCGGTTCCCCCGATACGTCCATCCAGCGACGTTGACATGAATAAAATAAGCTTTCTCATGGGTGATTGGAAATTGTTTGTTGCAGCATGGTGGTAAACACCATTATTGAACACGGGTGTAGGTCTGATCCAGATCGTTTTCCCACGTTGTGTCGTCTTTACTTAATTCGCCATTTCCGACGATGGTACTCCCGTCGTCAGAAATGGTCAAGGTGTATCGCTGCGAAAAACCGGGGGTATTACGCCACCATTTCACTACCTTGTTTTCTACCGAGACCTGGTGCTTTCTCGACACTTTCCGCTCGTCAAAATAGAGCATAAACAACTCGCCGGTCGCGTCGTCGCTGCCGAAAATGGCAATACCCGCCGGGAATCCTTCTTCAGCCACCTCAGCGTACCACCGTAGAAAGGCCCCGCCCTCAATCCACTGAAAGGATGCTTTTCCCGTCAAAACTCTGCCGGGAACGGCGGGGTGGGTGCCTACGGTGTCCCATTCGCCGACCAATTGGCCGAGTGCTTTTAGGGCAGGGTTTGGAATCTGTGCGTTACGAATTCCTTATTTTTTCATGGCGATTGGTAGTTTCTGGTCCTGATTAGTTTTCGGATCTACAGTTGCTTGGGTTTATAGTGAAGCAGTACGGTACCACAGGGAAAAGGCATCGATTTTATAAGCGTAAACAATTGAACATCGGCGTTTGGATGAAATAGGGTTACCCCTTTGCCTAAACGAAATGGATTCAGCAGAAAATAAAACTCATCTACCAACCCGGTTTGAATTAAGGAAGCAGCAAAAGAAGCTCCGCCATAGACCAGAATATCGTTGCCTTTTGATTTTTTGAGCTTGCTTAGTTCAGTATGCATGTCGCCACTGATTAGCGTAGTGTTTTTCCAGGAATGTTCGGTGAGGGTATTCGAAAAGACGACTTTTGGAAGTTCCGAAATTCGTTGCCCAAGAGCAAAATCAGGATGGCTTGAATCGGTAGCCACTTGATCCCAGAAGGGTATTAATTCCTGGGCGGTTTTACGTCCGAGTAAAATGGCGTCCACACTATCGAGATTTTTAATACAGAATTCGATCACTTCGTGGTCCCATTTGAAGTTTTTGCCGCCCCGCTCCATGTTTACGAAATTGTCGATTGACAGGTGCATTTGAAGTTTTACCGTTCTCATTTTCTTTTTGATTTAGAAACCAGACTGATTATGAATGACAGATAGCCTCTCGGTTTTCGCAATGTTGGATTTTCGGGAAAGTTGGCCAGCGTTTTCGGCCTGGCCGAGACGTATTGACAATGGCCACCACCGGCATACGCATTACAATGGTCCCTGTTTGCGGTACTGCGCCGGACTCCGCTGGTAGCGGTGCCTAAACGCCGTGATAAAATATTCCAGGCTGTTGAAGCCCGACGCGAAACCAATATCGGTTACAGGCAGGGCGGTGTCGCGCAGCAGCCGTTCGGCGTGGGCCAGGCGGATGCTGACCAAATAGTGATACGGCGTGTAACCCGTGTGCGCTTTGAATAACCGACCCAGATGAAACGGGCTCACACAGCAGTGATCCGCTAAATCCAGCAGGGACAGGTCGCGGCTAAACTCCCGATGCAGATACGCCTTTGCCTGCTCGATGGAATGCAGATGAAATTGTTTGTAGCGGGTTATCGGTTCATTCGGTTCGTAGTTTTCAATCCGCCCAACGACTTCCTGTACCAACTGCAACACTAACTGGTCACGTCCTAACCGACTCATTTCCCCTCCCGGCTGCCAAAGCTGGTAAAAGAGGTAATCGATGACGGGTGTTGTTCTCAACCCCAGGGTGAGTGCGTTGGGATTACCGAAAAAAGAGCTATGACGCAGGTGGTATTCATCAAGTAACTGTTCGTAAAAATCATCGGTAAAATCAATGATCGAAAAACTGCCAGTTGCCGGGTACAGCCGAAAATCATAGTTATGGCCTTTTTCAACCACTACATAACCGGTATGCAGTTCGTAAGCTTTGTTGGCTAAGTCGAATTTTATCTGACCAGAATTACTAAACACCAGACTAAAACAATAACTGTCGCCCGTATAGGGCAATCCCGAACCCTTGACGTCAAGCGTCCATTGTTTTAACAAATAAAAATCAGCCTCGAAAAGATGGCGTCTCCAGACGGGATGATCAGGGTTTGGGTCGAGGATAAGAGCGGGCTGTTCCACAACGGATTAATGGGGTTGCACTGACGCAAAGGAACCGTTTTTCCGGTGGGTAAACCTTAGAATTCCTGCTAATTTAGGCAATGGCAGCCGGTGTATGTCCGTAAAATCGCTTGAAAAATTTAGGACTCTTTGTGAGTAACGGATACCGTCTCCCCTTATGCTTTTTGCTTTACCCTGCGTTGCGATGGGCGCATTTTTGGACAAATTTGCCCTGCATTTGGTGGGCTTGGTCAGGCCCGGGCCGCCGGTGCGGTCAAGGGGTCACACTTGCCAGGGGACCCAACAAGGTATGATAGTTTTTCATCCTCCACCTTATTTTTCTTTATTTTTCTTCAGCGGCTTCAACACCGACAAACGCCCGGTTGAGAAGCATCTTATCCACCCCGTCGGCCCGGTTTGATAGTTCGATTCATCCGCTCGGATAACGCGTTTTCATGCGAATCGTCTTGCTGGGTCAGGCTGCTGGCGATTTTCGTAGTAGTTTCACAAAATCGAACGATACTACCCCCAACTAAATAGTGCATAATTTGGTGCTTAGTTGATCTAAATTGGTCTTTAATGCCATCTTCATTGCCCTTCGTAAACCAGTGCCTTGCAGTGAACTCTCAACAGCCCAGCCGCTGGACGGCCCCGCTACAATCTGACGAGGATAGGAAACAGGTATTAAACTCAAAAAGGCAAATCCAAGCAACAAGACCACTAGGTATTCCCGCTGATTCACAGACAATTGGGCGAAGTCGCTTTCCTACCAACCTTTAAATTAGGAGATACTCGTAAAAGTGATGCTGTGACCAGGTGAACATTACCCAACGTTTCATTAATATACCCCTATCATTCAACAAGTTAGCCAACTTGCCACGATTAATTACTTGCTAGTAGCAGACCTGGTTTAGTACTTTTTCTTAAATTGAGAAAGCTGCCCCCCTTGATTACTTTACCTAATCATTATCAAGCTATTTTAGGGTAATACACCCGCAGGACGGTTAGCGCCCAACAAAAGTAAGCCCGCCAGGGCTATAATGAACCCACAGCCTACACCCACGGCGGGGGCGGATATGTGCGGATAGAGAAGCCCCGAGCCGTAGATCCCCAACACATCAGCCTGGTTACTCAAGGCCATGTAAAAAGCGAACTGCGCCCCGGCCACTGACCGTTGACACAGGCTCATTAAAACGGGTAAAGCAGCAATGCTGAAGATCGATTCGAAGGTTTGCCGACCCATGAGTCCGCCGATGGCAACCCCCGGGTCACTCCATTGCCTGCCGGCCCCTGAATACATCACCATGCTTAAGCTCATCACCACAACCACCATTCTCAGCAGCCGTAGCCCCCCCACCCGATCAGATAGCCAGCCCACCAGCAGAGCGATGCTAACGGCTAATAACGTGCCGTAGGTACCGCCCAGCACCGATACGGCCGTGGGCGTCCAGTTCAGACGCTGAATCAGGTCCAGGGCAAACACCCGCTGAAACAGCCGTTCGGCCACAAAAATCAGGGCAACCGCCAGGAATATGCGTAAACGGGACGGGGCCCCTATCGCCCGGCTTAAAGCGCTGACCAACGCCCATAGCGAGGTGATTTCAGGCTTTTCCGCCCGGACTGAGCGGGTGCCAAGCGATAACCCGGCATGACTGGGTTCTTCCCGGATCAACAGCGTCAGCAGCATGAGGCTACCCAGTACCACCGATTGCAGCAGGGCCGCCGTATGGAATCCCACCCGATCGAGAACCAACGCCAGCCCGGCACTTCCCAGCGCCTGTCCGGTAATCATACCGCCCTTCATCAAGGCGTTCACCCGGCCGCGCTCGCCAGGGGGTACCACCGTAATGGCCATCGCATCGACGCTTACATCCTGCAGGGAGGCAAACACACCATGCACCACAAACATGGCCGTCAGCAGGTTAACTTGTCCGGCGGGATCGGTGATCGTGAGCAAACCCAGTGAAGCGCCAAAGGCCATGAGCTGGGCCACCAGCACCCAGGGTCGACGACGCCCCATAGCGGACTGCTGATAACGGTCTACCAGCGGTCCCCAGATAAACTTAAAGCCCCAGGGCAACCCCACCAATGCACCGAAACGGGCGATGTCGGCCGCACTCAGCCCCCGGCCGGCCAGGTAGTTGGTCAAGGTGATCAGGGCAAAAGCAGAGGGGATGCCCTGCATGATATAGAGGTAAAAAAAGGTCAGATACCGCAGGGATTTACTTTGGGTAAGGGTGCGCATACGCCTGAAAGCAAGTGGTCAGCTGGGCATACTCGCTGGCGGTGAAATGCGGTTCGTTCGTTTCCTGCCAGCCAAGGTGTCAATACTATCCAAAACGAGCGATGGTTGCCAGAGCATGGAAACCGGAAGCCTTCGGTCTTTTCGCCGAAAACACCCGGCTGCTTCGGCGCAGTTGTATCCGACCTGAAAACCGGGAAGCAAAAACCGCTAGGACTGAGGGCCGATTGTTTCTTAACCAACCTTATTTTTTAAACCGGTACAAGTAAGGGGCGGTATTGGCGGCACCCGTATAATTCTTGTGAAGGCGCTCCAATACACCCAAATCCAGGATTTTCTTTTGGAAATTATTGATTGGAAAGGCCCGGTTGTACACCGCTTCGTAGAGTTGCTGTACCTGACGCATGGTGAAGGTTTCGGGCAACAGATTGAAGCCAAGAAGTTTTTGGTCTAAATGCCCGCGAAGCGACTCGAGGGCAGCCGTAAAAATTTGACCATGGTCATGGATCATTTCCGGAAGCTCGTGGACACTGCACCACTCTAAATACTCATCGAACTCGCCCGCTTTCGGATCGACTTTGCTGATGTCTACCAGGGCATAGTAGCCAATACAAATAAACCGGCTCGTCATCCACTCGATCGCCTGAACATCAAATCGCTGCGGATCGGATTGGCGTAATGCGGACTGGACCACCTCCCGGTAAGGGCTATCAGCAATGCGGGTTTCGTGACCAAACACCCGAAACTGCTCCAGATAAATATGATCCAGGCCAGTCCGTTCCTGCAAAATCCGACGGGCCGCCTGGTCAATCCCCTCCGTTTTAAAAATGTATCCACCAGGTAGCGACCAACTGCGTGGCTCAAATTTCAATTTGGAGATCAGCACGTACAGTTGTTTATCCTGGTAGCCAAAGATCACACAATCAATCGATAGGTGTGCAATGAAATCGTTCTCATTGAATCTCGTCATTCTAACCCGATACTTTTCTGGAAGCGGCCTAAAGATAGGGCTTATCCCGGTAAACCATACGCCAGTTTATATAATTTTATATGCAGAGAGTATGACTAGTTTTTAATATCATCTTTTTTTTAGATGATATTAAAAATGATACTTTTGCTTTAATCTGTTTTTCCTTCCTCTTAAAACCGTATTTTATGAGCCCTACGTTTTCGCTGACAGCCTTTCACTTTCGCATCCATTGGACCATCCTACTTTGTTGCTGGCTAATTGGCTCGCAGAATACCGTAGCCCAAAGCCGGAAAGACACCACCAGCTTTATTCAAACGCTTGACATCATAACCGGTAAGATCGATACCGTACTGGCGATCAAAGCCCACTTTGAAGCACCGAACTGGCATCCCGACAACTACCTCATTCTCAACAGCAAGGGAAAGATGTACACGCTGAATTTGGGGTCCAAAAAAGTAACCCACCTGAACACGGGTTTTGCGACAGAATGCAACAACGATCACGGGATTTCACCCGATAAGAAATGGCTGGTTATCAGTCACAATGATAAAACCAACCCCTCACCCGTGTCGTATAAATCAGCGCTCTACGTAGTGCCTATCCAGGGTGGAGAACCCCGCCGGGTGACTCCCGAAGTACCTTCATTCTGGCATGGCTGGAGCCCTGATGGGAAAATATTGGCGTATTGCGCCGTAAGGAATGGAAATTTCGATGTGTACACCATTGGTATAGAAGGCGGCATCGAAAAACGATTGACCACCACGGAAGGTCTGGACGACGGTCCTGATTATTCACCTGATGGAAAATACATTTATTTTAACTCCTACCGCACCGGCCACATGCAAATATGGCGAATGCTGGCCGATGGGTCAAAGCCCGAACAGTTGACCTTTGATGAAAACTCCAACTGGTTTGCTCACCCCTCCCCCGACAATAAGTGGCTTGCCTACATTGCCTATACGTCCGACGAAAAGCAAAATCATTCGTTTGGTAAAAAGGTCAAACTTCGGCTGATGGACCTCAAAACCCAAACCATTAAAGACCTCACGCCCGTCTTTTTCGGTGGTCAGGGGACCATCAATGTTCCCTCCTGGAGTCCCGATAGTCAGAAAATCGCATTTGTCAGCTACCAGATCAACTAGCGCTTTTTCCAAAACAATCAGCGTCTTACCAAACGGATAATTTTGATGGTCCAGGAGTGATTTCGGCTACCAGGCGGATTCTTCTGAGCCCTCCTGCCCAGTCATTGTCCGGACCGACAGGCCTAACAGCAGCATCCTGAAATTAATACAGAACACCAGTTTAGTGAAGTATGAAGTATAAAAAGCCAATGAAGTACTGATCGGAACTGCCGGCTTCAAACTCAACAAACCTTCGCTACCGATGTGGCAACGATCCAGGTTCATTACCCGGTTATAAAGCGCTTGGCTCTACCCGTATGATTCGATAATACTCCGTATCTTTTGTGCATGACCGACCTGTTCACTACTTCATCGATCCGCCAGTCGCTGGTGTTATTGCTGGCTATCCTTGGCTTGTGCTACTGGAGCATTCACCTGATGCAGCCGCCAACCGCCCGGCCCGCCACAGCCCCACGGACCGAGTTTTCGGCTGAACGGGCCATGGGCCACCTGCGTCAGATTGCCCGCCAACCCCATGCCAGCGGTACACCCGACCACCCCCGTGTGCGGGCTTATTTGCTGGCGGCTCTGCGGGGACTGGGCCTACAGCCACAGGTCCAGGAAGCTACGGTAGTGGTGCCGCCAACCAAGCCCGCTTCGCTGCCTACGTCAGGGGCGGTGCTGAGTGTGGCCTCCAGAGCGGGGTATGTCTATAACGTAATGGCCCGGCTGAAGGGCCGCCAGTCGGGAAAGTCCGTGCTGGTCTTGGCTCATTACGATTCGCAGCCCAATACCCTTGGCGCTGCCGACGACGGCGCAGGGGTAGTGGCCATTCTGGAAGCGGTGCGGGCGCTGCGGCAGTCCGATCCGCTGCAACACGATCTGATTGTGCTCTTCACCGACGGCGAAGAAAACGGACTATTCGGTGCCCGGGCGTTTTTGCGCCACCCCTGGGCCAAAGACGTCGGCTTTGTGATTAACCTCGAATCGCGGGGCAATCGCGGACCGAGCCTGCTGTTTGAGATGAGCGAGCAAAACGGCTGGATTGTCGAGCACCTGGCCCAGGCCATGCCCCACCCGCTGACCTCGTCGCTCATGTACACCATCTACCGATTGCTGCCTAACAACACCGACTTCACCCCCTTGCGCGAGGCTGGTTACGCCGGCGTCAATGCGGCTTTTCTCGATGGCTTTGTGCACTACCATAAGCTAACTGATTCGCCCCAAAATCTCGACCAGAATGGTCTGCAACACCATGGCGAGACGATGCTGGCGCTGGTGCAACACTTTGCCAACGGGTCACTCGACCAGGTCCGGGCACCCGACAAAGTATTTTTCAACGGCTTCGGCACTTGGTTAGTGCACTATCCCATGTCCCTGAACGGATTCTGGATTGCCCTGTTAACCGCTACCTTAATCCTTGTCCTGATGGTCAGTCGCCGACAGAAGCAACTTACCTTCGCTCAGTTTCTGGGCGGTTTCGGCTTAAGCCTGTTGCTGCTGATTATGCTGGGGGGCGCTTGCTGGGGTATCAATCTGGGGGTGGTGCGGGCTTTGCCGTATTGGCATTTTTTCAATGGCACGTACGGCGCCCACCTGTTCTTCGGAGCGTATCTGCTGCTGACCGTCGGCCTGTTCGGGGTACTGATTCGACTCTTTCTCCGCTGGCTGCGGCCTCTGGCATTGGTCCTGAGTGCCTACGGATTGGTGTTCGTGCTGACCGGAGTCCTGGCCGTCTGGCTACCCGCCGGTTCGTATTTTTTACTGTTTCCGCTGCTGGGGGCCTTGCTGGGGATGGTGTTTCTGACTTGGCTGGCCCAGCGACAACCCCACCCCTTAACCAGTACTCTCTTTATGTTGCTGTCGGCCTGCCCTACAATTGGCATTGTGCTACCAATGGCGTACCTGCTGTTTATTACCTTCGATCTGCAACTGCCCGTCGCGTCGGTCGTGCTGCTAAGTTTATTCCTTCTGTTGTTATTACCCCAGTGGTTAGCTATCGACGGTGGTCTACGCTGGCGAAAAGCGTCCGCGGTGACCCTGGTGTCCCTCCTGTCAGGAGCCGCGCTCCTGGGTTTTGCTATTTACCACGAAGCGCCGAGCGACAGCCAGCCCCTGCATACGCAAACGGCCTACTATCTGAATGCCGATACGAAGCGGGCATTCTGGGCCTCGTATTCCCTGGAAAGGCCCGACCCCTGGAACCGGCAGTTTTTTACCAACCCGTCATACGGTCAGCTGACTGAAGTGTTTCCCAACGGCCACCTGGTTGCCTGGAACAGCTACCTCAGGCAACCCGCCCGTCCCATTGACGTCGCCCCACCAGGAGCCGAGCTACTAACCGACAGCACCCGCAATGGCCACCGCTACCTCACCCTGCGGCTGCATTCGGTTCGTGGGGCCGCCCATCTTGAAGCGGTTTTGTTTCCGGGAATGGCGGGTCGCATCAATAGCCTCAGCGTCAACGGCGAAGCGCTGCCAATCCAGACCGAACAGACACCCGATGGCCCGGCTTATGATATGCTATTTACCGGTTTGCCCCTCAGCAAGCAGCTCATGCTGCACGTTGATGCCACGGTCGGGCACCCGGTCGGGCTTAGACTTTACGACCAATCGATCGGTTTGCCAAACCACCTTATTCAGCGGCCCCAGCCCGCATCGGTCGTACCCGAACAGGGCCGTCGAAGCAACGTAACGGTGGTAGGCAAACGATACCAGTTCTAATGTCCTTACGCTAGCCGAAACATACTAGCCCTCATTCCTAGAAGACTTTTTGACTTGGTTCAATCGATGATTTACCAAATTTTCGTACCGTTTTTTTAGGAATCCAACAAGGTTATTGGCGCACAAAATTGGTTAGACTAAAGAGGGACCAGGCGCTATGTCGTCGGATTGAAAAACTGGCTCGGCGTTACAACACTGGTACTTGTTGAAAATCTATAGTCGGTTTCGTAAACAGGGACAGATAGTTAACCATAAAAGAATAAGGAGTTGTACAAAAGTTTGGGCTTGAGTTTGCGGCGGAAAACTAAGAAGCGGCTGACGGATGAGTGTCAGCCGCTGCCCAAAGCGTAGGCTTGTAATGAATGCTGGTCGCTGGATTTCACTTGTGATACATCAATGGGTGGTCGGAAATTTCGGACCCTAAATGTAGTCGATGACTATAATCGGCAAGCACTAGGCATAGAGGTTGACTATTCGCTACCTGCCCTACGAGTAACTCGGTTTCTGAATCAACTGTTGGAACAGTACGGAAAACCAGAACGAATCCGGGGTGACCTTATCCCTGAAAACTGGACACTGAGCAAGTAGAGAAATTCGGGCGATTTTGATAACTTAAACAATCCGAAATCGCTCATGAAAAAGACGAAATTCACCGAAGCACAAATCATTTTTGCACTCCGTCAGGCTGACACGGGGGTGCCAGTTGCAGAAGTTTGTCGGAAGATGGGAGTCAGTGAGGCTACCTACTACAATTGGAAAAAGAAGTACGCTGGTTTAGGGGTTCCAGAACTACGAAAACTTCGGCAGTTGGAGGAGGAAAATCAGAAATTGAAGCAACTTGTAGCTGACCTGAGCTTAGATAAGCAAATGTTACAAGATGTGCTCAAAAAAAAGCTTTAAGGCCAGCCCAGAAGCGGATGCTGGCCGCTAGCTTAATGAGTGATTACCGAGTTCCAACCTTACGCGCCTGCTCGATTGTGCAACTTCAGAGATCTTGTTGCCGGGCGGCCGGTGCCGTATTACAAACCGCACCGGCGTGATGACACGGCTGTCCGTCGTAGGATCAGGGAAATTGCCCAGGTTAGAATTCGTTATGGCTATAAACGGATTCATGTACTGCTGCGCCGGGAAGGCTGGCGGGATAATCACAAACGAGTCCATCGCGTGTATTGTGAAGAAGGTTTGAACCTCCGTAACAAGCGTCCAAAACGAAATAGAGCGGCCTCTCATCGACTCGACAGGCCTAAGCTCTCCACTATTCATGGCACCGGCCACCCGGCAAAGTTGGAGCATGGACTTCGTAGCGGATCAGTTGTTTGACGGCCGGAAAATTCGGGCTTTAACTGTAGTCGATAACTTTAGCCGACAGTGCCTGGCAATCCATGTCGGTCAGTCGCTGAAAGGCGAAGACGTTGTCGCTGTAATGAATCAATTAAAGGTGGTAAATTTAGCCGTACCGAACCGAATACAGGTGGACAATGGTAGCGAGTTTATATCAAAAGCGCTGGATAAATGCGGGGCCGCCCGTGCGGGCGTATGATAACCAGGTAACCTTGGATTTTTCTCGACCCGGGAAACCCACTGATAACCCGTTTATTGACGGGGCTGCCCGCGCAGTCCTTCAACGGGAGTTTTCGCGATGAGTGTTTGAATGCTCATTGGTTCTTGTCCTTAGAAGATGCTCAGGACAAGATCGAAGCTTGGCGACATGAATATAACTCATACCGTCCTCACAGTTCGTTAGGTAATTTGACGCCTGATGAAGTTGGAAAGGGGATAAAAAACAAAGAAAAGGAAAGCCTGATTTTCTAGTTTTGGCTGTCCAAGATTTGGGTCAAGGTCAAAACCAGCCCGATTCTCCAAGTTTGACTGTCCAAGATATGGGCTAAGGTCACAGCATACTTATTATTTCTGAGTTTGGAGTTTTCAACATCCTTTATTGGGTATGATATAGATCACGTTGCCCGAAACAGCTAAATTGAAGCCATACTTTTCTGTAGGAGGAAGTACCAGTTGTTGCCATGTTTTGCCCATGTCAGATGACCGGAATAAACCATCTGAGCGACCACATAGCAAATAGTTACCCATTTGTTTAATTGATAAAATATCCGATGAAGATTGACGTAAGCCTATTCTTTTCAGCAAGAGACTACTCCAGGAAGGCTGAAGGTCTTCATCGATGGCATTCCAGATTTTTCCATTATCCATTGAAATGTGTAGGCTGTTTGTTTGGGTTGTTGGGTTGTTTACTATAGCCGCAAATCCTCCATCAATCCGTTCCACAGCGATGCCAGCACCCTCTTCACTGATTACACGATCCCAGTTTTGACCATCATCGGTGGATCTTACTATTCCCTCTCTGTAGGTAGCCAAAAGGACACCGTTTGACTCTACCAATTTCATATCCCCGCCCCCAACATGCACTTGTTTCCAGGTTTTTCCCTGGTTCGTTGATCTAAAAAGGCTGTTGCTGGAAATGATGAAAACTGTGCCTCCGGCCGTTTCAAAAACGGTGCGTACAAATTTTACTTTATAATTCGTGTAATAATAATCTATCGTTCCGTTTAGGCGTACGGCTTGCTCTTGAAAATCCTTATATACGGGTGACCAATCACTCGATCCGTTTATTTTCTGTAAAAATTGACCCTTGAAATCATAGGCAAATATCCCATTCTTGCCAGGGACAATGTTGCGTTGATTACCAGGGAAGATCTCTTTTGTCCAAAAAGGGGTTGTGGAATTTGGCTCACGGTGATAAATCCCATTTCCGGTACGTAAATAGAGCCCACGGTCATTTGCAATGAAACCATCTCTCGGTACACCTGCTCTCTGCAAATTTTCAGGCAGCCCTTTGCTAATGTCCTGCCAGGTTTGTCCACCATCCGTAGATTTAAAAATGATGTTGACAATCCCCGCTGAATTGCCCTTTTTCATTGGTTTCCTTTTTGCTTCCTTTTCTTTTAGCACAAAAGAATTTAGGAGAAATAATACCGGGAGGACAGCCGGAATAAACACAACTAATTTTTTCATTTTATTTAAGTTTAAAGTAAAACCATATTAATTAGTAATGAGCAGAAAGTAGCAGGTGGGGCAATACACCTTATTTCTGATCCTCTTTCCTTCTAAAGTCCGTAATGGTTTTCCATTATAACGAAACACCCCACTTGTAGACCCCATAGCGCCAAACCAAATACTTCTATCGTTCGCTTCCTGAATCCCACAAAGCATTCCCGGTCCTTCTATTGACATTATTTCGGTTACAGTTGGCTTCTCATTGTACAACGATTGTTGATCGTACCGTGAAAGTGCCCAGACCTTTCCATTAGGAGGATGTACACTACCCGTAGTCCAGATGTTACCTTTTTTATCTTCGATCATCGCTGAAGCACCTCTCTTCGATACCAGTGTATAGGTGCTGCCGTCATAGCGCCAAAGACCATCATTGTCACCGAGCCAAATAGTGCCTTTTTTATCTTCGATGATCGACCAAACGTTGTTAAAGGCTTTACCATCTTTATTTCTGAAAACCGTAAATGTCTTTCCATCATAAAAACAGGGCTCACCCCTTGTGCCAAACCATAGTTTCCCGGTTTTGTCTTCCATGATGGTAGTAAGACCATTATTGGAAAGTCCGTCTTTTGTTGTAAAATTTCGAAAAGATCGCCCACCTGCCCGGCTGGGATTGTAACGGCTTACTCCCTCTCCGGTGCCGAACCAAATAATGCCGGCTCTATCTTCATAAATTTTACAAACAAAATTATTGGCAAGTCCTTCCCTGGTTGTAAAATGTTGAAAGGATTTTCCATTGTAATAATAAACCCCTGAATCCCTGGTAGCGAACCAAAGATTTCCTTTTCGGTCTTCCAGGACATCCCAGAAGCTGGGCAAACTTATTTTACTGGTGAGATTGGTGAACGATTTTCCGTCGTATCGAAAAATACCCTTCCATGAGGCAATCAAAATATTTCCGTTTCTATCTTGCTTTACATTCCGAACCATGGTGTTAGGCCCATAGGAAGTGACTATGTCTTTGGTTTCGGACTTGTTAGTATCTTTAGGTGAGTTTGTTTGGATTTGACCACAGGAAGTGAGAAAAACAGACAGTAAGAATAAAGCATATACGTGGGGTAGTTCATCCTTTTTCCTTTTTGATACCAACGACTTTCAACAAACCTACCAGTCTTTTTGCTGAGATGTGTTGGAGGTTAGTAAAAGAATGTAAACGAAACGTAAAAGTTGCTTTTACTGGCTGCTGTGGATTTTTTGCCTAAGCAGGCTGGGCATATTATACAAAAATGTTACCTATACAAGGGTCTCGCAAAAACGCTCCCAGCATATGACGGAAATGCATTATTTGTCCAGGCTAATTTTATCCAACCTACAGACGTAGCGGGTAAGAATTCAGTCCTGAAAGACTTAAATTGGTTAAATATTCTGCTAAAAAAGCTACTCAAAAACAATTATTCTTTTTGGTCAGCGGTATTTGATATAGATTATATTTCAAGCTGAGTAGCAATTAATAATTGAAATGAAGTAGTGGCTGTAGTGTTAGGGTTCTTTTCAAGGAAAATGAGGAAGTGAAAATCAAAACACATTTAAGTTGATGATTCGTACCAGCTTATACTTAATCGTACTGCTGCGAGTTGTCCGAATAGGCACGAGTTTGTTGACGGTTACTTAATGTTATATCTTCACCGGTTTTAGTAACACATCAAAAACCGCAATTCCTCCTTATAGAAGAGATTATTAATCTATAATTAGGACTTCTTCCGAAAGAAGGGAGAAGCTTTTATCCATCATTTTATCTTCTTCCTGAATCGCTACCCGTAGTTGAGCTAAATTGATAAAGACCGCTTGGGCGGCCCCATTGGTTCCTCAAGCTACGCATTTGATACCTCCAGACCAATTCTACCGCTCGGGCGGCCCGGCGGATTAAGTTCCGGACTATCGCCCATCCAAAGTAAAAGCTGTTCAGAAAACCTGGCTTTATCTTAAAATTGCAAAAAAATAATAAATTTTTGGATACTCTAGGTAAGGAGAAGTTTCTTCTCACTTGCTTTTGCAACATGTAAATACCATTATTCTTACACCAATTATTTTACCATTTTATTATTCACTTTTTTTCTCATTCACGTATGCTCAAAATCATTACGATCAAAAGAAAAGGATCCTTACTCATTCTGTGCAACCTGCTTTTTAGTCTAAGCCTTTATGCACAGGTGAGGGTTTCGGGTAAGGTAACCGATGCTTCAGGGGCCACGTTGCCCGGGGTGAGTGTGATCGTTAAAGAGACAACGATCGGCACTGTCACCAATTCCGATGGAATTTTTACCATCCCAAATGTTCCTAATGCAAATTCCACCCTGGTATTCTCCTTTATCGGATACACCACCCAGGAAACCGTTGTGGGCAACAGGAAAACTATTGACATTAATCTGGCTGCGGCAGACAATCAGCTTAGCGAAGTAGTCGTGATCGGGTACGGTACCGCCAAGCGAAGCACGCTTACTGGTGCGGTATCACAGGTTGATTCTAAAGTCATTTCTGTGCAGGCAAACTCCACGGTTACCAGAGCCCTTGAAGGTGTGGTCCCCGGGATTCAGGTCTCTTCCATTGATGGACAGCCTGGTCTGGACATGGGTATTCGTTTACGCGGAGCGGGCTCTACCAGCCAGAACAGCTCCAATGCCCTGATCGTGATCGATGGTGTGCCCACTGAATACCCCAATGCACTGTCTTCCATCAATCCGAAGGACATTGAAAGCATCAGCGTGCTGAAAGATGCCGCTTCCACTGCCGTTTACGGTTCGCGAGGAGCAAATGGGGTTGTGCTGGTGACGACTAAAAGAGGAACAAAAGGGAAACCGAATATTTCGGTACAAACTCGGGCTGGATTCAATTATCTGGGTGGATTGCGGTTTGATCTCATTGATAATGCCAAAGACATTTATGAACATGCCTGGCTGGCCATCTACAACTCCGCACGTTACGGTGTGAACGGCGGATCATCTACCGACGGTAAATTCACGACGAATGTGGCCAATCCAAACATGTCTCATGAAGCGGCCGGTTTGTTTGCCAGTTCTCATTTATTCGATTACACGGGATCAAAGACAAACTTTGCCATGAACCTATTGGGGAACTACATGGCCTATGATGTGCCGGGCGCCGTGTATACCACCACCGGTAGCGGAGCCAATGCCAGTGCGACCATGTCGGGTGCGTACCTGATTGACCCTACTACGGGCAAGTTAAATCCGGATGCAAGACCACTTTGGGAAGCCGGATCGTACAAGGATTACTTTTTCGAAAAAATGTTCCGTCAGGAGCATACTGTATCGGCCAGCGGTGGCTCCGATAAAATGGATTACTTTGTTTCTTTGGGTTTGCTGGAAGATCCTTCTTATATCAGAGGGTCGACCTTTAAGCGTTACAACGCACGGACAAATATTAATGCGCAACTCACCAGCTGGCTGAAAGTAGGAACAAATCTGGGTTACAGTATGCGGAATACCCAATCGCCGGCTACCCGTTTCGGACGTAACCCCGGAACCGTGCAGCAAAACGCGTTCCGGTGGGTGAATGGACAGAATCAACTCGTACCGTTGTTCGCCAGAGACCTTCAGGGAAATATCCGTAAAAATCCGAACGGCACCGACATGGTATCTGATAATGCGAATGATACCTATTCGCCCCTTGGCGTTCAGCCCGGTACGTTCCCGAACGGAACCACCAGCCAACCGCTTTACGCTACCAACCTGATCGACCTGTTGGATAAAGACATCGATCGTAGGGAATCGCACGATTTGAACCTTAAAGGGTATTTTACGGTGAATTTCCTCAAGAATTTCAGCTTTACCAACAACATTTCGTATGACCGCTTTACGGAAGAGCGGACGCGTTATGGTACGCCTGAGACGGGAGCGGTAGTAGGGATAGGTGCGATTGGTAAGTATTATACGAACACCGGCGTTTTCAACACGCAGCAGCTGCTTAACTGGGGTCAGGAATTTGGTCGCCACTCCGTTACGGCATTGGCTGCCCATGAATTCTACCAATTTAAAAGTGATCTGGTGAACTTTGCCTCCGCGTATTCGCTGATCAATGGGTTTACCGGCGCAGGTAACTTCACCAGCCGGTACAATACAGCGGGCGCACCGTTCGGTGTTCCGGGTTATGGTGGAGACATCACGACCATGGATAGCTATTTTGGCCGGGCGGTGTACAACTATGACGACAAGTATTTTGTGGAAGGCTCGCTGCGCAGAGACGGTTCGTCTAAATTCCGATTCAACGAGAATCGCTGGGGCACATTCTGGTCTGTTGGTGGAGGATGGCGTATTTCTCAGGAAAAATTCATGCAGGGATCCAGCAAAATCATCAACGATTTGAAACTACGGGCCAGCTATGGAGTTATCGGTAACCAGAGCGGTATCGGCAACTATTCGGGTTATCAGACCTGGAGCTACGGTGCGGTTTACACAAGCTCAACGGCTGGAGCAGGTATTCCTGCAACGTACACCCTTCAGCAAGGTGCTGCCGTAAATGATAAATTAACCTGGGAAAACACGCATACCTTTGATGCCGGTATCGATTTCACCCTTTTAAACAGGAGATTGAGTGGAACCATCGATGTATACAACAAGAAGACGGTAAACTCCGTGTTTGCACAGCCTCTTGCCGCTTCAATGGGACAAGCTTCACTCACCCTGAACAACGCTGAAATTGTCAACCGCGGTGTGGAAATTGCCCTGGACATCAAACTCATCCAAAACAAAAATATCAACTGGAGCATCGGATTGAATGGTACCCACTACCGCACCATTCTGACTAAATTTCCCAAAAGTGTAGGTTCGCCATCACTGGGCGGAAACTTTACAGGCTTCATCGATGGATGGGGAATTGCCAATGGCGGTGCTAACACTGCCGGCCAGATCATGTACCTGCGGGGTGAAAATAAGGATTACTACAACCTTTATCTCTACAAGTATGCGGGAGTGGATCAGAGCACAGGCTTGCCCTTGTTCCATCACACCGTTACGCAGGAAGACCAGGATGCAGGACGCTTTAAGGACAGCAGAGTGGGAGAAATTGTTAGCACCACTAATTACACGCTGGCCAACCGGTATGAAATGGGTAGTGCGATTCCCAAAATTATTGGCGGCTTTTCTACAAGCTTTCAATATAAAGGTTTCGACTTCACCGCTATCTTGGCCTACCAGCTGGGGGGGAAATTCCTGAGTGTGGAATATGCCAACCACCTGTACCGATCGGGGAACATAGGGAACGCATTATCGAAAGAAGTATTGGGAAATACCTGGACACCTGAGAACAGAGACGCCAAATTCCCGATGGCATTTTATGGGGATACGTTCTATACGGGCGGTTCAACCTTTGGGCCATGGCAATATACAGATCAGGCTTTATTCAGCGCTTCTTATCTGAATATCAAAAACCTCTCCTTGGGTTATACGCTTAGTGGCCCCATCCTGGACAGGTTGAAAACAAAAAGTGTACGGGTGTATGCATCCGGCGACAACCTGGCGATGTTGACGGCTCACTCAGGTATCGATCCGCGGATGTCGCTGGTCGGTGGAATGGAAGTAGGGGCCGCCGTGTATCTGCCTATGAGCACCTTTTCGGTGGGTATTAATTTAAACTTTTAATTAGTCGAAAGATGCGTATTCTCAATAAATATATAACGGGTTTGGCAGTTTCGGGTATGCTGCTATTTTCTGGGTGTGCCGATAAGCTGGAAGTGGAACCGCCACACAGCATTACCGACAAGCAAATAGCCGAACTTCTAGCATCGGGTGACGAGGCCAAGATCCGGATCGTCATGGGTGGTATGGCCAACGCCATGCCCCTGCTGTTCAACAACGCAGGTGCCACAGGTGCGGGCGTTGCGGACATGTATTATTCCACTCAAGGCCTGGATGTCAATCGCTCCATTGAAGGAAATGATATCATTCTGGGTGATCAGGAAGGGCTGAACGTACTCTCCGGTTCAATCGAATATCAGCTTGGTGACTTCATTGGAACTGCCAACGCAAAGAATGGTAATTACTGGAGGTATGGCTGGTTTTGTATTACCACTGCAAACCAGATGCTCAATTATCTTCCGGATGAAACCGTGGCCGGCAACAACTTTCTGAAGGAATGCAAAGCCAGAGGATTGTTTGCCAGAGCCTATGGGTACAACTACCTGATGGAAAATTATCAGAACGCCTTCCTGCAGGGCGGAAAGGACAAACTTGGCCTTCCTTTGTATGACCGGTTTCAACCCACTCAGGAAAACAAGCCTCGTTCATCCGCTGTAGAAACGTATGCCTTTATCAAAAACGACCTGAACCGTGCCATTGCCTTGTTCAAAGAGGCTGGGATTGGCTATACGGCTGATATAACGGATATCGATCTGGCTGTGGCCAATTTTCTGCTGGCACGTGTATCGATATGGACTGGGGACTGGGCTACTGCGATCAGTGCGTGTAATGAGATTCTGGCAAAGTATCCGACGCTTCTGAGTCAGGCGCAGTACGGAGGTAAGAACATAGGCACCGCAGCAGCTCCCGAAATAAGGCCGGAAACCAATGGCTTTCTCAATAATACGCAAAATCCGGAGGTCATTTTAGGTTTCCCGCTTGGTGCTGCTAATACTTACTTTACCGCTTACATGAATCCCTTCGGTAGAGGTAACGGAGGGCTGGAAAGAGCTTACAAGAGGATTGATAACCGACTGTATGAAAAAATCGCACCCAATGATTTCCGTAAAGATGCATTTTCGCTGGAACCCATTGGCAACTACACCTATCCGCCAAACAACACGGTTGCCTTTATTCCTTCGTATACTAACCTAAAATTCGCAGCTACCCACGGATTGAACAGCAACAACAAAATTGATGTAGGCGCTTCAACGGCGTTTTACATGCGTTCTTCGGAAGTACTGCTTATGAAGGCTGAAGCTGAAGCGATGTCGCCAGCCACAGAAGCTGCTGCCAAAGCAACGCTCGACCGGCTGTTGGCTGCCCGTACCAAAACAGGAGTGACACCGCTAACTACGGCTACTTATCCTGCGATGCAGGGGCTCACTACTTTACAAATGGTGCAGCTACAAACCCGCATCGAACTTTGGGGTGAAGGCGGCCGCGAGTTCTACAACAACAAGCGCTGGAATATCCCTGTGGACAGAGCCAGCTCTGCCAACCATGTTACCAAGTCCAGTTTACCGGTAGCCAATATGACCCTTCAGATTCCCGAAGATGAAATTTTGTACAACCCGTTGGCTGTGCAGAATTAATCAATTTTTGAAGGTAAGAAAGAGAGGTGTTCCGCAATGGGCACCTCTCTTTTTTTGTTCTTTGCAAACTATTGAAACCCATAGGAAGTATACATCGTCAAATGAAAGTTGATAGAAGAGATGAAAATGGGAAAGACAATTATCTAAATTCTCTTTCCCAAACTACCTTATTTATGTCCAAATCGGTCAAATCCCAATCAAAACGTACAGCTACTAATCCTTCGGCTGAACGCAAACCTGCCCAATTCATTATTAAAGACATCCAGCCGCACCGGCACCGGGTCAAACCCGACGCCAATACACCACTGAAGAAAAGATTCGCATCGTCCTGGAAGTTTTGCAAGGTGAACAGTCAGTCGCTGAAATCTACCGACGAGAAGGACTCAATACCACCATCAACCACCGCCAGATTGGTCCGCCGAAGCTGAATCGAATTTTTGGAAGCCGGTAAAAAGCGATTGGCAGGTGATACCACTCGCGAAGCTACCGCGCCCGAAGGGCAATCCATCAAGTCCAAGAATGAGTTCTCATATAACTAGTGGCTGAATTGAGCCTGGAGAATGGTTATTAAAAATGTCTCAATGCCGACGACTAATCGTTACTATCTGTAATAATTTGTTTAAGCAATGTTACAGCAGTAAAACAAAAACACCTTGCAAATCACTGAAAATCAGATCTTTGTAAGGTGTTAAATGTACCGGGAGCCGGACTCGAACCGGCATGCCCTTGCAGACATTGGTGTTTGAGACCAACGCGTCTACCGATTCCGCCATCCCGGCATTCCTACGGCGCGTCGCTCAGCGAACGTGGGTGCAAAAGTAACCATGTCGAACGGTTTTGCAAGTCGTCCGGGCGAAAAAACCGCATTTTAGGAGAAATTCATTTACAAAACCGCCTTATTCGTAGCGCAAGGCTTCGATCGGGTCGAGTCGGGAGGCTTTGAACGCCGGATAAATTCCCGAAAATAAACCGACGGTCACGCAAACCAGGATTCCAATCGCCATCCAGAACCAGGGAACCACAAAAACCCCGTTGCCCTGACTGACAATCGACGAAATCAGGTTGCCGATCCCAATTCCCAACAAAATACCGCCCAGTCCGCCCATGATGCAGATGACAATGGCCTCAATCAGGAATTGTTCCCGAATCCGCTTCGGCGTCGCCCCCAGCGATTTTCGGATGCCAATTTCGCGGGTCCGCTCCGTGACCGACACCAGCATGATGTTCATCAGCGCGATGGATGCGCCCAGTAACGTAATGAAACCGATGCCAAAACCGCCAATCCGGAGGTAGCTGGTGATGTTTTCGAAGTCCTTGGCAAGTTCGTCAGCGCGCTTGATTTCAAACGAATCGGGCCGCCCCAACGGATCGCGCCGAATCTGCCGCATCAGTCCCCGGGCTTCGTCGACGGCGGTTTCGGCATCGCCCATGTTCGGAACGGAACCCGTAATGTCAAACGTCAGCGTCCGGTTGGCGGCCATCGCCCGCGCATTTTCCAGCGGTACCAGCACCATCCGATCATCGCTCCCTCCCGAAAAACCGCCTTTCTTGTCCAGGATGCCGATCACCTTGTATTTCCCACCCAGGACGTTGATTTCCTTGTTCAGCGGATTCTGGTTGCGGTCGAACAGGGTTTTGGCAACTTCGCTGCCGATGATGGTAACGTTGAGCGAATTTTCCAGATCGACCGCGGAAAAATTCCGACCGGATTGCAACTTCATGGCTTTGATTCCCAGAAAATTGTCATCGACACCCGTCAACTGAACGTTCGGATTGGTTTTTTTTGATCCGTATTTCAATTGCGCAGCGCCCGTCACGGCGGCATAGACCGAAATATTTTCACCCTGCTGAAACCGCCTTTTAAACGTCATGGCCTGGTGGTAATCGATGGGAGGTACGCGCTTTTCGGAACGGCCGCCAAACCGCCGGTACATTTGAGGCCCCTGAATATCAAAGGTATTGGCCCCCAGCCCCGCAAAACTGCTGTCGACCGAACTCTGCAAACCGTCGATGGCCGTCAGAATTCCTACCAGCGACGTGATGCCAATGGCAATAATGAGCGAAGTCAGAATGGTTCGCAGCCGGTTGGAAATGATGGAACGAATCCCTTCGCGAATATTTTCGAGCAGATTCATAGGTTTTGGGGTTATAAAAGCAGGAAAACCGGAAAAAGGCGGAATGGAACGATTTTACGTCGTTCTTTTAGCCCTGATTCCCCTTTCCTACCAAACGATTAGCATAAAAATTGCTTATCTTCGTTGAACTTCAGTAGAGACAAAGCTACTGAAAACAGCTAAAAAAAGATTACCGATGAAAAGGCTGCTATTACCGCTCATCCTGATTTTGGCATTAACGACTCCGGTCTGGGCGTCGAAAATCCTGATTCCGATGGATGAAAATCAGAAGAATCACCTGAAAGCATACGGTATCGCCTACTGGGTGTTGCGCCAATACGACACCGAAGTGGACTGGCTGCTCAATTACCGGGGTGGTAGCTTTATGGTGCCGCACAACCAGCGGTTTGTCAATGAAATGGTGATCCGGGGCGTCAGTTACGAAGTAATTTCCGACGCACAGGGCGGCCAGATTCTGGCGGAAGTGGCCTCGCCCGACGCCAACATGGACGCCGTTAAATTACAGAAAGCCCCTAAAGTGGCCGTTTACTCCCCCAAAACCAAGCAGCCGTGGGATGATGCCGTCACGCTGGTGATGAGCTACGCCGAAATTCCGTACGAGACGGTTTTTGACGAAGACGTGATGGATGGGAAACTGGCTCAGTACGACTGGCTGCACCTGCACCACGAAGATTTTACCGGGCAATACGGCAAGTTTTTCCAGTTTCGCGACCAGCCCTGGTACCAGGCACAAAAACGGGAAGCCGAACTGATTGCCAAGAAATACGGCGTGAGCAAGGTGTCGGAACTGAAACGCAGCGTGGTTCAGAAAATCCGCGATTACTGCCTCGGCGGTGGTTATATGTTCGCCATGTGCAATGCAACCGATACGTACGACATTGCGCTGGCTACGCAAAAAACCGACATTGCCGAATCCATTTACGACGGCGATCCCGCCGATCCGGCGGCCAACAGCAAACTCGACTACAGCCAGACGCTGGCTTTCCGGAATTTTCAGGTTTACATCAATCCGTACCAGATTGAGTTTTCCAACATCGACAACCAGCCCGAAGAACGCGGCCTGATCGAACAAAACGATTATTTTACGCTGTTTCAGTTTTCGGCCAAATGGGATCCCATCCCGACCATGCTGACACAAAATCACCTGAACATCATTAAAGGGTTCATGGGACAGACGACGGCCTTCAAAAAAGGACTGATTAAACCGGAGGTGGTGGTGCTGGCCGAAAACCGGGCCGCCAACGAAGCCCGCTACATCCACGCGCCCTACGGCAAGGGCTTTTTCACGTTCTACGGCGGCCACGATCCGGAAGATTACCGGCACGAGATCAACGAAGAACCAACCGATTTGAACCTGCACCCCAACTCAGCCGGTTATCGCCTGATTCTGAACAACATCCTGTTTCCGGCGGCCAAGAAAAAGAAGCAGAAAACCTAGTCGTTTTGCCTTTGAAGGGCCAGCTGGCCTAGACAATCCTGTTAAAATACGGTTTTAAACACCAGAGGAGCGTTCGATCAGAACGCTCCTCTGGTGTTTACGGGGAACTCAACCTCGAATCAATCCAGAAGACCAGATTCTTCCGGAGCCGGTTTTTCCCTGCTTTCCAAACCGGGCCGCCATTTGCGGGACAGGTTCAGCCCGAAAAGTTTCCAGTTCATCACCCAAAGTTTCATGTTCATTCAGCATTCCCTTCCTCGAATCGGGCCAAAGCAGGACCTTTGAAACCGGAAGCTACGGCTTTCCATCGTCTGTAAACAACAATCCGACCCGCACCGCGGAAACTTATGAACAATTTTGCCACCCAACAGGCCACGCTCAACCTGTCCCACGTCGCCATCCGCGAAGCGGACCTCGATCTAGCCGCTACCTGCGGCATCAAATACTGGTTTTTGCCGAGCCTGCCGCACTCCAAAATTGATACCGGCGTGGTCTGGCTGGCCGCCGGAGCCTGCGGAACGGCCCTGCACACGCATTCCGACGAAGAAGAATATTTTTCGGTCGAATACGGCGAACTGGAAATTTTTGTCGGCGACCGCTGGATCCGGCTGACGGCCGGGCAATCGCTGACCGTAGCACCCGGCATTCGGCACACCCTGCGCAATCAATCCGGCCATTCGTGCCTGTATTATTACTGCATTTCACCCCAGTATGCTTCCGTAATCTGATGCCGTTTTCCGGTTTTTCGGCGGTTTCCAGTTCCGAACGACAAGCGGGAATCCGGCCGGATTTACCCTACCTTACAGTTTGAACCGGTGGCGTTCCGTACCGGATCCTTCTTCATCAACCAACACATCATGAACGCTAAAAAGATTCTTTTCGCCACCATTCCGGCCGACGGCCATTTCAACCCGCTGACGGGCATCGCCAAGCATTTGCAGTCGCTGGGCCACGACGTTCGCTGGTATACCGGTGGTCCCTATTTGGCCAAAGCTGAAAAAATCGGCATCCCGGTTTTTCCGTTCAAAACCGCCAAAGTGGTTAACCAGGAAAATCTGGAAGACTTGTTTCCGGAACGAAAAAAAATCAAAGGCACGATTTCCCGGCTGCGGTTCGACATGAACAACGTTTTCCTGTACCGGGCACCCGAATTCGTCGCCGACATCACCGGGATTTACCAGGAATTTGCGTTCGATCTGCTGGTTTGCGACACACTCTTTTCAGCCGGACCCTTCATCAAACAACTGCTGAACGTGCCGGTGGTCGGGATTGGGATAGTTCCGTTAACGGAATCATCGAACGACCTGCCCCCGGCCGGCATGGGCCTTACCCCCGCGCACGGTTTCTGGGGAAAGCGCAGGCAGGACGTGCTCCGCTACCTGACCAAAAACGTGCTCCTGAAACCGTGTACAGACCTGTATAACAAGCTTTTGCAACAGCATGGTCTGATCCCCACCAACGATTTCTTTTTTGATGCCCTGATTCGGAGCACCGATCTTTATCTCCAGAGTGGCGTACCCGGTTTTGAATACGCCCGGAAAGACCTGGGAAAAAACATCCGGTTTGTGGGTCCGCTCCTGCCCTACCGCACCGGCAGCCGGTCCACGTTCACGCAGTACGATAAACTAAAGAGCTACTGTAACGTCGTTCTGGTAACGCAGGGCACCGTCGAGCGCGACCCGGAAAAAATAATCGTTCCGACGCTCGAAGCCTTTAAAAGTTCGGATACGCTCGTGATTGCCACCACGGGGGGTTCGCAGACGGCCGAACTTCGGGCCCGGTTTCCGCACGACAACCTGATCATCGAAGATTTTATCGACTTCAACGAAATCATGCCGCACTGCGACGTGTACGTCACCAACGGCGGCTACGGCGGGGTGATGCTCGGTATTCAGAACGGCCTCCCGATGGTGGCTGCGGGCGTTCACGAAGGGAAAAGTGAGATCACGGCCCGGATTGGGTACTTCAAACTAGGGATCAACCTGAAAACCGAAACCCCCACCCCCGAGCAGATTCGTACGCAGGTAAAAACCGTCCTCAGCGATGCCAGCTACCGCCAGAACGTGGCGCGGCTCCGTGCGGAATTTGCGACCTACCACCCTAATGCGCTGTGCGAAAAGTACATCAATGACGTGCTGGGCGAATTGAGGCCCCACTCCCAAAGTCATCCCCGGCGAACCACGCCGGCCTAGCTTTTCCGTTTAGTATCCATTAAATCGATCCACACATGAAAAAGGTGACCTTATTGTTTATTGGGTCGGTAGCGACCGCTTTGCTGTTTAGTTTCACCAGTTGCACGAACGAGCAAGACGATGCGCTGGGTCCGGGCGGTTTTGTACCCGCCCGGCTGACCGGAAAATGGCTGCACGGCAATTTTGCGATGGCCAACTTCTGGGGCTACGACGGCAGCTACCAGGGCAATCCGTTTGAGCAGTCCGTGGCGTTCCAGTTCACGGAAAGCGGCCATTTTGAAATGTTCTACATCGGCGTTGCCAACGACTACGGCTGCCGCTCCGAATCGTTCAGTTTTTATAAGGGGAAAGTCGATTTTAACGAACAGGCTCAAACCTTTACCATCACCCCCACCGAGGGATCGTTTCGCGGTTTTTACAGCTGCGCGTCCAACCGGAATTTCAACCGGAAAGCCACGGCCGAGGAGCTGCAGAAACAAATCCAAACGTTTAAATACGGTTTTACGGAAGACGGCAAATGGCTGATGATCGGGGGCAGCTCCTTCAAAAGCACGAATTGGTAAGAAAAACCGCCTTTCAGGCGAAAACCGGAATGTGTTAGCGGTCGGGAAGTGTCGTCAAATGCGCGATTTCTGCGTAAAATGACACTTCCCGCGTCGTTTTCTGCCGCTACCTTTGTAACAGAAACCGGTCCTCAAAACCGGTGGGACCAAACAACAAATACGAAAAACACATGAAAAAGTTAACCTTACTCACGATTCTGGCGTGGCTGCTTGCCGTCGCCCTCATGCCTGCCGCCAAAGCGCAAACCGTCGAAAAAGGCGACAAATTTCTGAATGCCGGGGTCGGTCTGGGCACCTACACCTACCGGGGATTGCCCATCGGCGCATCCTTTGAATATACGGTGAAAGATAACATTTCGGTCGGTGGCTCGTTCGACTTCGCCCGCTACGGCTACAACAGCGGGGGCTACCGCTGGAATTATACGTTTCTATTTTTCACGGCCCGGGGCACCTACCACTTTGGGGAAATTCTGAACATCAGCGACGATAAATTTGATCCCTATGCCGGTATTTCGGTCGGCCTGCGGACCTCTTCCTACAGCGATACCTACGGTTCGGCCCGCGATTACTACAGCCCCTACGGCAACTCCCTCTTTTTGGGTCTGCACGTTGGTTCGCGGTACATGTTCTCGGAGAAATTTGGCGGTTTTGGTGAAATCGGATACGGCGTTGCCGTGCTGCGCCTGGGTTTGACCGCCAAATTCAAATAAGCCGGTCTGACCATGAAAAAGAATGTTCTTGTCATAGCCTTCACCGTCGTGGCCGGTGGGTGGTGGATTGCCGCCCGTCCCGGCGACATCGTAACCGACCTGGGACTGACCCCCGAACAGGTTCACGAAACCGTCTTTTCAAACGTTACAACGGATCAGCTGGTGGTTGAGTATACCGGTAAAGTCCGGCAGCTCGCCAAAAAAATCCCCGACAATTCGCGGGTGGCGGCTGTTCAGGCCCTGGGTGCCGTCGTCAGGTCGTATGCCGGATCGGGCGATTTCAAAAACCGGTATCAGGACTGGCTGAAAAACAAGTACAATGTCAGCGATGCGCAGACCCGGGAAGCCGCCCAAACCCAGGCCACGTCGATGAACGATGTCAAATCGGCTTACAATCAGCAGGCTGCGATGATTCAGAGCACGTATAGCCAGATGCCCCCCGCTACGCTGGCGATGATGATTCAAAGCCAGATCCAGATGGTGCAGGCGGATCTCGCAACCGCCGAAGGGGCCGAAAAAACCGTCAAAACCAAAGAACTGGCCGAACTGAAACGCTTGCAGGCGCTGTCGAAAACAAAACCGGAAGAGTTCAAAAAACAGTACATTGCCAGCTTCGACAAGATGCTCCAGAACCAGATGGCGCAGCAGATGAGCAAAGAGGAAGATAATCTGGAAAAATCGCAGCAGGATGCCAAAGCCTACCAGAAACGCCTGGCCGACTACAAAACCGCATCCAACCTGAATGCCGTGCTGAAACAACGCCTGAACGATTTTATCGCCCTGGCCGGTTCGGTTGATTTTGACGCCCAGCTTACCCGGCAAGGCTCCAAAACCGAGTTTGTCAATCCCCAGTACCGCAACAAACCCGGCCCCTGGAAGCTGTTGTTCCGCATGGGCAAAGAGCCGGTTTGGGCCGCCCGCACGTTTGCCCAGAACTGGGTGAAAGACCTGGAAGCCAAGCGATAACACCCCCTCAAAAGCAGAAAAACCGCTGGAGACTCAGCGGTTTTTCTGCTTTTTCCTCAACCCCGCCAGGGGTTGACTATGGATATTCCCGGATGCAATCCGGGGCTGCGTACCCCTCCCCGAGGTGCGGGGTACGCAGCCCCAAACACCGGTCACAACGGAGCGACCCCTAACAAGTCGCCAACTGATACGCTTTCGGGTTGTGGCCGGTCCATTTCTTGAAAGCCCGGCGGAACGAACTTGGTTCATCATAGCCCATGACACACGCAATTTCGTTGATGTTGTGCTGGTTGGTGCGAATCAGCCGCAGGGCAATGTCGCGCCGGGCGTAGTCAATAATTTCCCGGAAGGTCACGTCTTCGGCCTGTAACCGGCGTTGCAGCGACCGCACCGACAACCCCAGTTCATCGGCGATATCTTCGATCTGGGCGGACTGCTGGTTGTCGAGCCGACGCAGCACAATGGCGCGGGATTGTTCGGCCAGCGGTTGGGTTTGCTGATACCCGGTACCGTATTCCATCGCCTGACAAACGTAGTCGAAAACCGCACCGGGATCAATGCCCATTCGGTGGCAGATGGCTTCAACGTGGTCTTTGTTGCCATTCAGAGCAACGTTCAGAATGGACTTTAACGAGTGAAACGGTGTCGGTCGCGGGTTCATGTCAATAAACAGAGTGGCGGTGAATTACTGAAATCGATCACAAGTAATTCAACTTTCCGGCCCACCGAAACCCCGAAGCCCCTAAAGTGCGGGAAATACGCGTTGAAATGATATTTTAAGGCTATCAACTGACATCAGAAACGAAACCAGTTTTCGACCAGTTGCGCCGGTCGGGCACTTTCCAGTTGCTGCTCGAGCTTGTCCGGAATTTTGGGAAAGAAGTCGATGCCGGTGCGTCGTTCCACCTCGTCCACCGGGACCACAAACTGCTTCAGCGAACGGTCCGATTCCTCGTTTTTCAGCAGAAAGGCGATCATGCGGATTTCCGGATTGTTGCAGTACAGAAGCACCTTGTAATAGTATTCCGGCACCGCAACCCGGTTTTTCTTGCCGATCGTCGGCAGACCCGACCGCAAAACCGGCCCCGTAACGACGTAAAGTCCTTGGTCGCGCAGCGCCCAGACCCGCACCTGTTCTTCGAGTTGTTTCCAGATGCCCCGGTTGAATTCCGGCACCTGCGGACTGATGTTGCTCATGTAAAACGTCTGCCGCATCATCTGCTGCGAAAACTTAAAATCGCCCGCCGGAGCCAGGTGGCCCCGGTCGTAGCCGGAGCGCGTATAATCCGACGACAGCGCCGAGCCGGTTTCGACCATCGGATCGGGCTGAAACTGCTCATTTTTGCGATCGGCATCGCCCAGAATTTCGTTTTCCAGCAACGGATACGACACCCAATCGGCCTGTTCGAACGCTTCGCGGTACCGCAGCGTGTAACCGTCGTGCCGGATGATCGCGTCGGTTGCCCCAAACGCGGGCAGCGTAAAATCAACGGCTTTTTCGAAGTCGAACAGCGTCTTGGCCACCCCGGATCGCGGGGCCGTGCGGGCCGCTTTTTCGGCCGTTTTCGCCTTCTCCAGCAACGACCGGTCGTCGGAGGCTTCGGTGTCGGTGTTGTCAGCGTCTGCTTCCGGCCCGGGCTCCGGAGCTTTGTAGGGATTGGATTCCTGGCGTCCTTTTCGATCCGACTTTATCCCGACCAGACTTTTGACATCGTTCCAGAAGGCGACAACGGGTTCGGTCCGACCGCCGTAGTGAAGAAAAAGGCCGATCAGAAAAAAAACAAACAATAAAATCAGCGTGTTGCTGCGCAGGCGAAAACCGCTTCGGTAATAACGTCGTGAACGAAAAAACATGGGGCTAAGTTACGAATTCAATCCGTAGTTGGCATTCGATATTTGTTTCCGAATGCGGGATTACGGTTTTAATTTTGTCTTTATTTGCCGATTCCATTCCATCCCGCATGCCGTTCCTACAAATCATTGTCATCGGTGGAGGAGCCGCCGGTTTTTTTGGGGCCATCACGGCTGCTGAACAGTTCCCGGATGCCGCCGTCACCATCCTCGAAAAAAGCAAAAGCGTCCTGAGCAAAGTACGAATTTCGGGCGGTGGGCGCTGCAACGTCACCCATTCCTGTTTCGACAACCGGCAGCTGGTCAAAAATTACCCCCGGGGATCCACGTTTTTGCGCCCGCTGCTCAAGCAGTTTGATGCCACATCGACCGTCCGCTGGTTCGAAAACCGGGGGGTTCGCTTGAAAACCGAAGCCGACGGCCGAATGTTTCCGGTTACCGATTCATCCGAAACGATCATTACCTGTTTATTGCAGGAAGCCCGGCGCCTGGGAATTCAAATCCGGACCTCCTGCGGGGTCCGATCGCTGGCTTTCCAAAACGGCCAGTGGCAACTCGAACTGCTGACGGACGAAAGACTGACCGCCGACCGGGTGCTGGTGGCGGCCGGGGGCTATCCGCAGGCACCCTCCTACGACTGGATTCCGGGACTGGCGGAACCGGCAAAGGCGCTCGTGCCACCGGTGCCGTCCCTGTTTACCTTCAATACGCCCGGCAACCCCTTGCTGGCGCTGGCGGGCGTGGCGGTTCCGGATGCCATCGTTCGCATTGGTGGAACGAAGCAGGAACAACGCGGACCGGTTTTGATTACGCACTGGGGATTCAGCGGACCGGCGGTTTTACGGTTGTCGGCCTGGGCCGCCCGCGATCTGGCCGAAATTGATTACCGGCACGAAATCCGGATCAACTGGCTGGCTGCCCTGAACGAAAACCAGATTCGGGAGCAATTTCAACTGTTCCGGCAGCAACACCCGAAAAAACAGGTCGTCACGCAGTCGCTGTTCGGTTTGCCCACCCGCCTGTGGGCGGCCCTGGCGACGGAAGCCGGGGTGTCGTCCACCGAACGCTGGGCCGAATTGCCCGCCAAAGCCCAAAACCGGCTCATCAACCTGCTGGGAAACAGCACCTATGCGGTTGCGGGCAAAAGCACCTTCAAGGAAGAATTTGTCACCTGTGGCGGCATCACCACCGACGCGATTGATCCGGAAACGCTCGAAAGCCGGACCCACTCCGGCCTGTTCTTCGCGGGTGAAATCCTCGATGTCGATGGCATCACGGGCGGTTTTAATTTCCAGAACGCCTGGACGACCGGTTTTGTGGCCGGCACGCATATCGGCGCAATCCGCACGGACTAAAGTCCATGAGCAACGATTCAGCGTGTTCCAATACCAATAAAATAGTCTCAAAAAATACCACCTAAACGGGGCCGCCCGGCGGTCCGTGGTTACCTATGCTTGAACAAATCCAAAAAGCCGCCGATTTTATCCGCGCGTTCAACACGCCCAAGCCCGTGGTGGGCATCATTCTGGGCACCGGTTTGGGAGCCCTGGCGAACGAGGTACGTGTCGAAGTCGAAATACCGTACGAAACGATTCCCAACTTCCCGCTCTCAACCGTCGAATCGCATTCGGGGAAACTGATGCTGGGGCACTTATCCGGAAAACCGGTGGTGGTGATGCAGGGGCGGTTTCATTTTTACGAAGGGTATTCCATGCAGCAGGTCACGTTTCCGGTGCGCGTTATGCAGCAACTGGGCGTTGGAACCCTGCTGATCTCCAACGCGGCCGGGGGGCTGAATCCCGGTTTTCAGGTCAGCGATCTGATGCTGATCGAAGACCACATCAGTCTGCTGCTGACCCAGAACCCACTGACCGGCCCGCACCTGCCGGAATTCGGCGACCGTTTTCCCGACATGAGCGAACCCTACCATCCGGAACTGATTCAAAAAGCCGAACAGATTGCGCAGGAACTGGGTTTTCCGGTGCAAAAAGGCGTTTATGTGGGCGTAACCGGACCGCAACTGGAAACCAAAGCCGAATACCGGCTGCTGCGGAACTGGGGCGCCGATGTGGTCGGGATGTCTACCGTGCCGGAGGTGATGGTGGCGCACCAGATGGGCCTGAAGGTGTTTGCCTGTTCGGTCGTTACCGACCTGTGCATTCCGGAAACCCTCGAAAAAGCCAGCCTGCCGAAGATTCTGGCGGCCGCTGCCCAGGCCGAACCCAGGCTGACGGCTTTGTTCCGCGAACTGGTGGCCCGGCTCTGAAAAATTGTTATTTTTGGTAAAGAACAGCCGCGCTCAAAATCCGGTTGTCGCTGACTGAAATCCTCAAATAACCTTTTTCACCCTTAAATGGCCGCACCGCTCGTTCCGGATCACCTGGAAAACTTCAACGTTTTCAAAAGCGAAACCGAAAAGACCATCACCGTCCTGACCGAGCTTTACCTGTACGGCTCGATTGCTACGGAAGACCTGGCGGATCGGATTGCGAACAACATCGCACGGGTCTGGAACGGCCCCGAAGTCCTTCTTTCGCTGGACGATAACGAGTTCCTGATTCAATTTCGGGTCACCGGCCGTTGGATCGACGACCCGCGGCCGCTGCTGGCTGGAAACCGCGACTTCAAGAAAGTATTTTTCCGGATTGAAACCGCTACCGACAACCCGCTGGGCGGTATTTCGTACATGGACGGCCGTAACTGCAACACCGGTTTTCTGCGGCTCGACAACGTGGGCTTCGACGGTTCGACCACCGAAGCCCACGAAATGGGGCACGGCTGGGGGCTGGTGCCCGGCACGCCCGACGCCCATCCGCTCGATGTGAATCTGATCGGGAAAGGCCAGCCGGGCATCATGTATCCGCGCGGCACGCTGGTCGATCCGCAGTACCAGTGGAACCCTTCGGCGCAGCCCGGCGAGTTTGGCGGCACCCTCAAACCGGACAAACGGCGGGCCACGCTGGACGATATTGCGATGCTCGGCCTCGATCAACTGCGCTACGACCGGCAGGGGCGCGCCCGACTGGGCGGTTTAACGAACTATTACCACGCCTACGTTCCGCCCCTGCCGCTGGCTTAATAGACTTTTTCGTAGTATTCGGCGGCCATGCGGTTGGCCCCGAAAAAACCGTTGACGTCGTTCATGCTCTGGAGCGTGAGTTGGTTCCAGTCGTCGGGGCGGTCGTAATACATCGGCAGGATTTCGTGTTCGAGCTGGTCGAAAAAGTGGTTCCGGTCCTGGTCGTCGCGTTCGCCGGAAGACAGGTTGGGCGGGGCAACCGGCACAATAAATGAATTTTTGCCGTGTTCGGCAAACTCGCAGATCCAGCCGTCGTACGTGGAGAAATTGATACCCGCGTTCATGGCCGCCGTCATACCGCTCGTTCCCGAAGCCTCCCGCGTCACCACCGGCGTGTTCAGCCACAGGTCCGAGCCGTCTTTCAGGAGCTTTGACAGGCCGAGTTCGTAGCCGGTCAATACCGCCATGTTTTTGTGCAGATGGCTCCGGTACACCAGCGAATTGAAAATGTGGGTGGCACCTTCATCGGACGGATACGGTTTTCCGGCCCAGATCATCTGAATGGGATAGTTCGTCTGATCCATCAGTTGATGGAACCGCTCCTCATCCTGCACCAGCAGGTTGGGGCGTTTGTAGGCGGCAAACCGCCGGGCCCAGACCAGGGTCAGCACCGTCGGGTCGAACAGTTTTCCGCACTGATCTGCGACGGTTTTAAACAAGCTTGCTTTCAGCGCTTTTTTCCGGTCGGCAACGGCGGCTCCGTCGTTTTTCTGCCGGGCCCGTTCCAGTTCGGCATCAACCCAATACCGCTGGTTCTGCGCGTTGGTGACGTGCGTTATTTCGGGAATGCCCGGATAACCGCCCCACAAATGCCGCGACACTTCGCCGTGCAACCGGGAAACCGCATTGGCTTTCCGACTCAGCCGCAGAGCCGCCAGCGAATGGTTGAATACGTGATCTTCGATACCGGTAATTTCCCGAACGGTTTCCAGCGGCACCTGGCCGAAAAAACTCATGACGTTCAACTGGTTGATATCGTGTTTTTCGTTTCCGGCGTCTTCGGGTGTGTGGGTCGTAAACACCAGCCGTTTGCGGACTTCTTCCGCGCTGCCGAATTTTTGGTATAAGTGAAAAACCGCCGAAACCGCATGGGCTTCGTTTAAATGGTACACATCGGGTTCGTAGCCCAGTTCGTCCAGCAATTTGGCTCCGCCCAGGCCCAGCACCATGCACTGCGCGATTTTGGCCGATTCAATGCTGTCGTACAACCGCAGCGAAATCGAGCGGGCCAGCCAGTCGTTGCCTTCGATGTCGGTGGTCAGAAAAAACATCGGGACGGTATTGAAATGCTTCGGGTCCAGGTAATAGACCTTCACCCAGACCGGCGTGTGGTGCACGTCGATCGTAAACGTAATGCCCGTATCGTCCAGAAAACCGTAGATTTTCTCCCGAAACTGCACGTCCATTGCATTATCGGTCTGGCGGGTCTGGTCGTAATACCCGTATTTCCAGAGGATTCCGATACCGATCACATTCTGTTTCAGCTCGTAGGCGCTCCGCATGTGCGAACCGGCCAGAAAGCCCAGTCCACCGGAATAGGTTTTCAGGGCCTGATCGATGCCAAATTCCATCGAAAAGTAAGCGACTGATTTCTTAAACTGGGGATCGAATTCGTAGGGATGGCGATAGGCCTGCGGTAGTTTTGCTTTTGTCATTTGGGTACGGTTTGAATCGCAGCGTGAAATACGCTAACGAACTGGTTTGAAGCCCACTAAAAAAAACCGGGGCAACCTGACTAATCCGGAAGTTACTCCTTATTAACCCGATTACCCCAAGGGATTGTTTAAAATGACCGCGAACCGCCCGCTTAGATTTTCTTCAGATAGGCCAGACTCTGGGGTACCTGCTGCTGGGCCGACGGGCTCTCGTCTTCAATATAAAAATGCTCAATGTCGGATTTCTGAGCGGCTTTCAGCACGGCGGGCAGGTTGATTTGGCCGGTTCCCAGCGCCACGTCATTTTCCGGCGGGGTGCCGCCCGACAGATTGCCCTGGATGCCTTTCTTGAGATCTTTCAGGTGCATCAGCTTGAAGCGTTTCGGGTATTTGGCCAGCAACTTAGCCGGGTCCTGACCGGGGAAATACACCCACAGAATATCCATCTCAAAGCTGACATAAGCCGGGTCGGTTTTCTGCACGATGTAATCGAACAGCGTGCCGGATTCGTAGGGCTCAAATTCAAAACCGTGGTTGTGATACACGAATAGCAAGCCCTTGTCTTTAAGCTGCTTACCAATCTGATTAAAGTCCTCAACGGTTTTTTTAGCGGCCTCCAGCGTGTATTTTCCTTCATGCGGAATCCAGGCCAGCCGGACGTATTTGGCCCCCAGCGTTTTGGCATTCTGGACCACCATATCCATTTTTTTCATCAGATCATCGTAACCGACGCCGTGGCTCGTACACGTCATACCCCGCTTATCGAGTTCCGTGCGGATTTCGGCGGCAGTTTTGCCAAACAGGCTGGAAAATTCGATGTTGGTAATGCCCATCGACTGGATTTTGTCGAGCGTGCCGGGAATGTCCTTCGCAAATTCATTCCGCATTGTGTACGACACCATACCGGGCGTATCTTTCAGCGTTTTACTAAACCGTTGCCCAAACGAGGTTACCGCAATCAGGTACGCCAAGGCGCTCAGTACTATCGATCTTTTCATCATCACCAGGAACGTTTTAAAACCAGAAGACCGGAACGGGCCCGGCCTACTGTACCGCTACCACTCCTCTTCATCGTCCAGGAACGTGCGGTAGGCCCGGTTCAATTCCTGATACGCCTTTTCGTTTTTCTGTTCACCCGCCAGGGCAATGCCGCGCTGGTAGATCGTTTCGGCCATCGAACGATCATTCTGTTCCGTTGCCAGGGCAGCCGCCGGGTAGTAACTCGGCAGGTATTTCGGGTACTGTTCGAGCAATTGCCTGAGGTAATTCATGGCCTGCTCGGGCTGTTCTTCCCGGTATTCCATCGCCAGAGCATAAACATTGAAAGGTTCGTCGGGTTGTTCTTCAATAAAGAGCAGCAACTGCTGGATTCGGTTTGTATTCATAAACTTACGGTTTTCGGTTTTCGGGATACGGTTTTCGCCGGGCCAATGTTTCGATATTCGATATTCGGTATTCATTGTTCGTTATTAAATATCAAACACTGAATTCATTGGTCCACCGAAAACCGTATACCTATATCTTATACCCCATTACCAAATATTAGTATGCACGCATACGTTTTATTTAGGACAAGTTTGTATTTTTGCCTGCATCACCTCTAAACCACAGACCCTATGAAGATTTTAGTGTGTGTCACCAGTGTTCCGGACACGATCACCAAAATTACGCTGACGGATAATAATACCAAATTGAATAAAACGGGGGTCCAGTTTATCACCGGTCCATACGACGATTACGCGCTTTCCCGGGCCGTCGAACTCAAGGAGCAACTTGGCGGCACGGTGACGGTGCTGAATGTGGGAGCTGCCGACGCCGAACCCGTGATTCGAAAATGCCTGGCTATCGGAGCCGACGACGCCATTCGGGTCAATGCCGAACCCACCGACGCGTATTTCGTTGCCGAACAAATTGCCGCGATTGCCAAAGAAAACAACTACGACCTGATTATGATGGGTCGCGAGTCTATTGATTATAACGGCGGACAAGTCCACGGTATTGTCGGCGAAATGCTGGGCCTTCCTTCCGTTTCTCCGGTGATGAAGCTGGCCGTGGAAGGCACTACCGCCAAAATAACCCGCGAAATTGAAGGGGGGCACGAAGACCTCGAAGCCGGTTTGCCGCTCGTACTGGGTTGTCAGGAACCGATTGCCGAGTGGAAAATTCCAAACATGCGCGGCATCATGAGCGCCCGCACCAAACCGCTCAAGGTTGTCGAGCCCACCGGCACCGACACGCTCACCCAGGTATCGAGCTACGAGCTCCCACCCGCCCGCGGGGCCTGCAAAATGATCCCCGCCGACCAGGCCGAAACCCTGATCAAAATGCTGCGTACGGAAGCAAAAGTAATTTAACGGGATACGGTTTTCGGGATGCGGTTTTCAGTTTTCGGTGGGCCATCGCAACGATGCAATTCCCCGTCGAGCCTGACGCCTTCAGCATTCCCTATTCGAAATTCATTGTTCGATAGGAAAAAACGAACAACGTCCGCCGAAACGTTGAACCGGCGGAAACCGTAAACCGAATCCATGAACCTATAAACCACAACCCTCATGTCAGTCTTAATATTTGCGGAACTCGATGAAGGAGCGCTGAAGAAATCGTCGCTCGAAGCCATTTATTACGGCTCGAAAGTAGCCGAACAAACCGGCACTTCGGCCACCGTCCTGGTGCTGGGTGAAGGCAGCACCGACGAACTCGCCAAAGCCGGCCGGTTTGGAGCCACGAAAGTGCTGCACGCCAGCGACGCCCAACTGAATGAAGGCAACGCGATGGCCTACGCCAGCGTGGTGGCCGCAGCCGCTGAGCAGGAAGGCGCCACGATCCTGGTGCTGGCCAAATCGGCGCTGGCCGATGCGATGGCCGCCCGGCTGGCCGGAAAACTGAAAGCCGGTCTGGCCGCCAATGTGATTGAACTTCCGGATTTGAGCAGCGGTTTTCGGGTGAAACGCAGCATTTTTACCGGAAAAGCGTTCGCCATCACCGAGCTGACGGCGGAGAAAAAAATTCTGGCCATCAAGAAAAACACAATAACGCCGGAAGAAACCGAAACCACGGCCCCGGTTGAACCCTTTAATGCGGGCGTGAGCGATTCGGATTTTGCCGTGAAAGTGACCAATACCGAAAAAGCCACGGGCGATATCCTGCTCCCCGAAGCCGACCTGGTGGTTTCGGCGGGCCGGGGCCTGAAGGGACCAGAAAACTGGGGCATCGTGGAAGAGCTGGCCAAGGCGCTGCACGCGGCTACGGCCTGTTCCAAGCCGGTTTCGGACCTCGACTGGCGGCCCCACCACGAGCACGTTGGGCAAACCGGCATCAAAATCAGTCCGAACCTGTACATTGCCTGCGGGATTTCGGGCGCCATTCAACACCTGGCCGGGGTGAACTCATCGAAGGTCATCGTCGTTATCAACAAAGACCCTGAAGCCCCGTTTTTTAAATCGGCGGATTATGGCATTGTCGGCGACGTTTTCGACATCCTGCCCCGACTGACGAAAGCGGTGAAGGAGTTGTAATTTTTGAAGTTTGGGCGTTTACGGCGTAACGGTTTGGCGCGTTTTTTAGTTTTTAGAGAAAAAGTCCTAAACCGTCGCTCCTGTAAACTCCCAAACTCTATTAACTTTGCGTCGTGGAGAAGATCAGACTTGAAATCTTAGGCTTGTCACCCAGCCAATCGCAATCCGGTTCGTTCGCCCTGGTGCTGGGGGAAGAATACGGAAACCGTCGTTTACCCATTATCATCGGCATGTTTGAAGCCCAGGCTATTGCCATCGAGATCGAGAAAATTGTGCCCAATCGCCCGATGACCCACGATCTTTTCAAATCATTTGCGGATAAATTCGGTTTTACGGTGCGCGAAATTGTGATTTCGGACTTGCGGGAAGGGATTTTCTTTGCGCGGATTGTCTGCACGGATGGCACCCGCGAAACCGTGGTCGATGCCCGCCCGTCGGATGCCATTGCCATCGGTATCCGGTTTAACGTTCAGATTTACACCTACGAATCCATTCTTTCGGAAGCTGGCATCACGGCCAGCGCTGCCGACGAAACCGAAGAGCAGCAGGAAGAGCTGGTTCCCCAGCCAGCATCTCGCTCGTCGCGGTCCTTGACCGAGCAGTTGAAAGACATGACTCATGACGAATTGCAGCAATCGCTGGATGAAGCCCTGAAAAAGGAGGAATACGAAAAAGCCGCCAAAATTCGGGACGAAATGAGCCGTCGTAACTAATTCACCTGTTGTCATCGTTAATCGAAGGCCGTATTTTCGCGCCTTCACAACCTGTAATGCGGTATGCCTGAAATACCCAATGATACGGATATTCGTACCCCCAATGATTCGGAACGGCGGAGCGATGCCCCGGCGGAACGGTCGTTGAATTTCATCGAGCAATTTGTTGAAGAGGATCTCGCCAACGGCAAAAACGGCGGGCGTGTCCACACGCGCTTTCCGCCCGAACCGAACGGTTATCTGCACATCGGCCACGCCAAATCCATTTGCCTGAACTTTGGGCTGGCCGATAAATACGGCGGAAAAACCAACCTTCGTTTCGACGATACCAATCCCGTTACGGAAGATACCGAGTATGTGGAGTCGATCAAAGCCGACGTTCGCTGGCTCGGCTTCGAATGGGAAAACGAGTTTTATGCCTCTGACTATTTCGATCAGCTCTACGGTTTTGCCGAAAAACTGATCGAAAAAGGACTGGCCTACGTCGATGATTCAACGGCGGAAGTCATTGCGTCTCAGAAAGGTACGCCCACCGAACCGGGAAAGGAAAGTCCGTACCGCTCCCGCTCGGTTGACGAGAATCTGGATCTGTTCCGGCGCATGAAGGCCGGGGAATTCCCCGACGGTGCGAAGGTGTTGCGGGCCAAAATCGACATGGCCTCGCCGAACATGCACTTTCGCGACCCGATCATGTACCGGATCAAACACGCCCACCACCACCGCACGGGCGACCAATGGTGCATCTACCCGATGTACGATTTTGCGCACGGCCAGTCCGATTCCATCGAGCAAATCACGCACTCGCTCTGTACGCTGGAATTCGAGGTGCACCGGCCCGTGTACGACTGGTACATTCAGCAACTCGAAATATTCCCATCGCGGCAAATCGAATTCGCCCGGCTGAACCTGACGTATACGGTTATGAGCAAGCGGAAACTGCTGCAACTGGTGAACGAAGGGCATGTGCGCGGCTGGGACGATCCGCGGATGCCCACCATCGCCGGTATTCGCCGGCGCGGCTACACGTCGGCCAGCATCCGGGAATTTGCCGACCGGATCGGGATTGCCAAACGCGACAACCTGATCGATGTGGGTCTGCTGGAGTTCTGCATCCGCGAGGAACTGAACAAAACCACGGCGCGGGTGATGGCCGTGGTCGACGAAAAACCGCTGCGGGTGGTGCTGACCAACTATCCGGAAGGACAAGTGGAGGATGTTTCCATCGAAAACAACCCCGAAGATCCCGCCAGTGGCCACCGCAACGTCCCCTTCTCGCGGGAGGTGTACATCGAGCGGGATGATTTCATGGAAAACCCGTCCAAGAAATACTTCCGGCTTTCGCCCGGTAACATGGTACGGCTGAAAGGCGCTTACATTATTAAGTGCGAGGAGGTGATCAAAGACAACGCGGGTGAAATCATCGAACTGCGGTGTACGTACATTCCCGAAAGCCGGAGCGGTTCGGATACCTCGGGCATCAACGTCAAAGGTACCATTCACTGGGTGTCGGTAGCCCACGCCGTCAAGGCCGAAGTTCGCCTGTACGACCGGCTGCTGACGAGCGAAGATCCATCGTCGGAAGACCGCGATTTTAAAGAATTCATCAATCCGAAGTCGCTCGAAATTGTGCGGGCACTGGTTGAACCCAGCCTGAAATCGGCGAAAACCGGTGACCGGTTCCAGTTTATCCGCAAAGGGTATTTTTGCATCGACCCGGATTCGACCGAGGAGCAACTCGTGTTTAACCGCACGGTTACCCTGAAAGACACCTGGGCGAAAGAACAGAAGAAAGCATAAAACCGGGGGACGGTTTTCGGTGTTCAGTATACGGTTTTCGGTTTACGCCGGGCCGTCGCTACGCCGGGCCGTCGCTACGGTGGCTGACGCAGGCTTTTCCGTCATCTTGATGGGACATCAAAAACCGTAAACTGAACACTCAAAACCGTCCCCTTTTAACCGCTAAACTAATGGCATCCCACGATCGCTTATTGAAAGACGCTTCCGAAGTCATTGACAAACGGCTTCCGATTTCGCACAAGGACAGGTTAACCGTTTCGGCCAGCGACGATGCCCAAACGCTGACCATCGACGGTTTGAGCGACGAAGAATCGGAGGTTGTAAAGGAAATTTTACGGAAAGAATACGGCTACCAGGGTTTGCAGTAAAACCGCTGACCCATGACCCATTTACGAACAAGCCCGGACGATTGCCCGGGCTTTTTTATTTAATTTAATTCGCAGTCAGTTACTTACCAGCACAACCGAAACCGACGCATTGGAAAAGCTCCTCAACTACCTGCTTGCGGTCGGAATTCTCGCCGTTGGCTGGATCGTCACTTCCTTATTCTACGCGAAACTAGGCCTGCTGGTTTTCCTGACACCCGCCCCGTATGTGTTTGGATACGGATTGATGAAATTAGCCCGCTACAAAAAATAATCCAATCGCTGGACCGGTTTAGCTACCTGGTTAATTGACGGTTTCCGATTTTTGCTGCGGAGGAATGGCGTTAACATCCCGTTCTTTCTCCTGCTGCTCCACGTAAACGGCATAATCCGCCGGTTCGATTTTGATGCCGTAAAGCTCGGCGTAAACCCGCGTAAATTCCGCGCCGAAATACAAAATTGCCGCGGTATAATAAATCCAGACCAGAATCACAATCAGCGAACCGGCGGCTCCGTAGGTCGAACCGGTGCTGGTGGTTTCGATGTAAAGCCCGATTAAATACCGCCCCAGCATAAAAAGTCCGGCCGTGAAAATGGCACCCCAGCGGATGTCTTTCCAGGCAATTTTGGCGTCGGGCAAGACCTTGAAAATCACTCCGAATAAAACCGTAATTACCGCCATGCTGATGATGAAATTCAGGATTTCGGCGAAGATCACGGCAACGTCCGGCAAAAACCGCATCAGCGTGTCACTCAGGGCCAGCACCAGGCCGTTAACAATCAGAGATACGACCAGCAGGAAGCCCAGACTAACAATCAAGGACGACGACAACAGACGGTCTTTCAGGATCTTAACCCACCCGCGCTTGGGTTTGGCTTTCACCCGCCAGATCAGGTTGATCGAATCCTGAATCTCGATAAAAATGCTCGTTGCACCCAGAATCAGGGTAAAAATACCGGTGATCAGGGCCACGTTCGTCTTGCCCGAAAGCTCCACGCTTTTGATCATGTCCTGAATCTGGGCGGCCGCCTGATTACCGACCAGACCGTTGAGCTGCCCAAAAACCTGGCCCCGAATGGCTTCTTCGCCGTAGAAAATACTGGTGATCGAAATGAGCAGCACCAGCAGGGGAGCCAGTGAAAAAACCGTGTAGTACGCCAGTGCGGCACTGAGTTTCAGGCCCCGGTCGTCGGAAAAACCGTTGTACGCTCCAACAAGCAGCGTCTTCGTATCATTAAAGATCTTTTTTGCTTTCGACTGTGCCATAACGTTGCTGAATTTGTAACCGGCTCGATGAGCTAGTTTATAATTAGTTAAAGCCTAAACTAGAATGATCAGACGTTGTTTGGTCTTTTGAGGCAAACAAACCGCCTTGCGAATGGTTTTTAAGGGGAGACTACTTGAAAACCGTCTTTAACACCTTAAGATTTCACACAACATGAAACTCAACATTGGTCTTGATCAAGACACCCTCAGACAGGTAAACGAGCTTTTGAATGCCCTGCTGGCCGATCAACACGTTTTATACATCAAAACCCGGAAATACCACTGGAACGTGGCCGGACCCAGTTTTCTGGAGTACCACGAATTTTTTGAGAAGCAGTACAAACAGTTGGAAGTTGCCATCGACGAAGTGGCCGAACGCATCCGGACGCTGGGTGGCCGCCCGGTTGCGACGATGGAGGGTTTCCTGAAACTGACCAGTTTGAAGGAAGACCAAAGCGAAGAAATCAAAACCCCGGATATGTTCAAGCGGCTGCTCGACGACCACGAACAGTCGATCCGCGAACTGCGCGAAGACGTCAGCAAGTGTGAGGAACTGGACGATGCGGGTACTGCTGATTTTCTGACGAACCTGATGGAAGATCACGAAAAAATGGCGTGGATGCTGCGGAAGTATCTGTCGTAAATTTTCCGGTTTCTAATTCATCACCGCGCCCGGCTTTTCTGAAAAGCCGGGCGCGGTTTTTTTAGGCGGTTTTTACCTTCAATTACCGCCTGCCGGTTTTTCCGTGCCAATTGGTCAGCAGCACGGTGAGCCCCGCCAGGGCCGTAAAGCCGAGGTTAAAAAGCGTGGCCCGCTTGTCGGCCCGAAACGGCCGGAGCGTCGTCTGCAAGGCAAAACCGGCGATGTTAAACGGGTCAATCCGACCGTGTACCGGAAACGGAATCAGGGGTTTGAGCGACAATGGCTGATCGGTCACGGCCACATACCCTAAAAGAATCAGGGCTTCAGCGGTATAGATTTTTTTAACGGCCGGCGAAAAATTCAGGGCGGTAGGAACGGTTAACAGGCTGCCCACTAGGGCATAGTCAAGCAGAGCGTGCAGGGCTGGAGAAATGGGTTGATTGTTCATCGGATGGTTGGGGTGCGTAATGAATTGACTCCTTGTATAAACCATTTCCAGACATATGTAGACATAGCCCGGGTCAATTGTTTTCAAATGCGCGGGAAACCGGGTGGGCCGGACCGCTCGCTTAAAGGTTTTGCCGTTGCCTAACAAATGCGAATACCCTGTCCGGAAATGAGGTAGTATTGAACCGATACTACGGTTTGACTTCACCCTAACTCCCTCATCGTCATGCGGAAACGTCTTGCCTGTTTTGCTACCCTCCTTCTGCTGCTGGCCGTGGTCAGTTGCCAGATCGCCCCCAACCAACTCCCGACTGACTCGCTGAAAGTCTGGCTGGTTGGCTTAGATGGAAAAACGCTGCTGCTCGATTCGAAAGCCGACGAAACCGTGCCACCGCCCCCGGTCAAGAAAGATGGTCAGGGCGTTTATTACGGCTCACGGCTGGCCCTCACCAAAGACCAGTTCGAGCAACTGAAACGGGCCAAAAACCCGGCGGTCGTGCGGGTGCTGTACGACGAAAAAAAGGCGTTTCTGCTCGGTGAAGTCTTTCCGATTGGCGCTTATTTGAAAGAATCAACGATCAACCTGCCCGGCGAACAGCTCATTTCCGTCCGGGCGTATCAGTTCAGCTATCAGGTGCTGGATTACCCGCTCCCCATTCTCCAACGGCCCAAAACGATTAGTCCGCAGGACCTTCGGCAGCAGCCCTGGAACCAGAGTGGCATTCTGAATAGTCTGGTGACGAAGCGGCTGTTTTGTTACCTAACCAAAGAAACGCCCTGCGAACTCGAGCGCTGCCTGCGCTATCCGCCCGAGTTCAACTTTGAAAGCATTGAGGTAGTGCAAAACTCGGGACCGGCCCTTATCAAAACGCTCACCTTTGCCGACTGCGCCATCAACCTGACAGCCGGTCAGGCCTTCAGCACCGCCGGACCGACTGCCACCTTCAAGGTGCGGGCCTACCTCAAGCGGTTGCGGGCGGCTCCGGCGGGCCCGGTGCCGACGTATTCCTTCCGGTATTCCAACTCCTCCCTGCCCTCCCGACTGGAAGCGTCTCATCTGGTGGCCGGCGATTTCTCAAGCCTGGCGACGCTGGCGGTCGGCTCCACGCAGCTGGTGGAATTTCAGTTGAGCTGGCTGCTGCCGGCCAGCATCGGCCCCAAGGACTTTTTCATCGTCAATAACGCCACCTTTGACGCGATTGTCGCCAAAGGGGGCTGCACAACCCCGAATACCATGCAGTTTTATGCCGAAGACCGGTTCCGGTTTAATCTGAACGGCGCCGTGGGCGGCTGTTTATAAAACCGCCTACTTTACCACCCGAACTTTCAGGAAGCTGCCGCCGTACACGCGGTGCGTGGCTTTCTGAAAGTCGGCTTCGCTGGCGTTGTGAATATTTGGCACGAATTTCTGCGGATTGCGGTCGTAAAGCGGGAACATCGTGCTTTGCACCTGCACCATAATCCGGTGGCCTTTTTTAAAGGTATGCAGCACGTCAATCAGCTCGTACTTGACGGCGGTCACCTCGCCCGGTTTGAACGGTTTCGGTTTGGTTCTGTCTTCCCGGAATTTCCCCCGAAAACCGTCGTGCCGGACCATCTGCTGAAAACCGCTCATTTTTTCATTTTTGGCCGTGTTCGCGTTGTCTTTCGCATCGCCGGGATACACGTCGATCAGCTTCACCATCCAGTCGGCATCGGTACCGGTGGTCGAAACCTTCAGGTTAACGAGCAGATTGCCGGCCAGCGTCACGTCCTGGTCGAGCACTTCGGTCTGGAACGTCAGCACATCGGGTCGCCGGGCCGCAAACCGCTGATCTTCCACCATGTAATCCCGGTTCATGTCGAGCGAGATGGTTTCGGTGAACGGCACCGGTTTGGCCGGGTCGGAAACAAATTCGTCAAAACCGCCGGTTTTAGCGGGCGTCTCAAACGCTAACTTTCCGCCGGGCACCAGGTACAGGTTCTTCTCCACGGCGGCTTTGGGCGGCCAGGCATCGAACGACCGCCAGACGTTGGTTCCGGTTTCGAACACCTGCGCTTCCGGAAATTTCGCCGACCCCTCCCCTTTCAAAAAATACGCGAAAAACTTCTGCTCGATGTTTTCCTGAAAATACGGTCCGGTTTTTTCGCCAAAACTCACGCTGCCCAGCTGATCACCGGGATCGTTCCAGCCACCGTGCGTCCACGGCCCGGCCACCAGAATGTTGTAAATACCCGGATTTTGGTTCTCAATGGCCGCGTACGTTTTAAAAATACCGTGCAAATCTTCGGCATCGTACCAGCCACCAACAATCATGACCGCGTGTTTGATGCCTTTTAGGTGCGGCAGAATATTCCGTTTCTGCCAGAATTCGTCGTAGTTCGGATGGGCCAGATTGCCGTTCCAGTACGGATCCTGGCGCGCGTAAAAACCGGTTTTCTGCGAATTTTTCATCGGTCCGAGGTTCAGAAAAAACGCATAGCCGTCTTCGGTACCGTAATTAAACTCGGTTTTCGAGGGCTCCTTCGTCGGTTTTCCGTCCGTCCGGTTCGTGAAATAAGGATAAAAATTGAAGTTGTGCGGAATCAGAAAAACGCCGTTATGGTAGCTGTCGTCGCGCCAGAGGTCGGCCATCGGTGCCTGGGGTGAGGACGCGACCAGCGCCGGGTGGCCGCTCAGGGTGCCCACCGATGCGTAAAAACCGGGGTAGCTGATGCCCCACTGGCCCACCTTCCCGTTGGTATTCGGAATGTTTTTGATGAGCCAGTCAATGGTGTCGTAGGTATCGGTGCTTTCGTCCACGTCGGTTTTTGATTTGTTCGTGCGCTGCGGGGTCATTTCCTGAAAAACGCCCTCGCTCATCCAGCGCCCGCGAACGTCCTGATACACAAAGATGTACTTATCCTGCATGATCAATTCCGAGGGTCCCAGCCGCCGGGTCGGAAACTGATCGGTTCCGTACGGGCGGCACGAATACGGCGTTCGCTGCATCAGCACGGGATACTTTCTGTCTGCCGACGCATCCTTCGGCACATACACCGCCGTGAACAGTCTGATGCCGTCGCGCATGGGAATCTGGTACTCCAACTTGGTATAATTTTCCTTAATAAACGGATTGGGCGCGGGGGTCTGGGCCAGGATTTGAACCGAAACCGCCAAGGCGCAGAAAAGCAGGAACCGAAATTTCATCAGGTAGTTGATTTACAGCTATTTCCAAATTAAATCGGCAAGTTCGCCCAGATGGGACCATCCAGACGGGCCGCCTAAATGGGGTTGCCCAGAATTTGCGGATTTTGAACTTATTCGTTTTGCAGGGACTTCGTGGGATTCACCAACGCGGCTTTGACGGTCAGGTAACTGATGGTGCCCAAGGCAATTACGATCAGAATGAGCATGGGTACCAGCCAGTGAACCGGATTCAGTTCGATCCGGAAAGCGTAAATTGACAACCACTCGCGCAACAGATACCACGAAACCGGTATTGCCAGCAGAGCCGCCAGCAACAACAACCGGAGCGAATCCCAGGCCAGTAATCTCAAAATACCGCTGACCGAAGCGCCCAGGGTTTTGCGAACGCCAATTTCTTTCGTGCGCCGGGCCGTGGTGTACGACGTCATGCCGAACAAGCCCATGCAGGCAATCAGAATCGCCAGCGACGAAAACAACAGAAATGTTCGGCCAAATTGCCGGTCCTGCTGGTACTGCTGGTTGAAAAAGTCATCCAGAAAAAAGTAATCCATCGACGATTCCGGGAAAAACCGCTGCCAGACGGTTTTCACGTTTCCAACCAACCCCTCAACCTGATCGCTGCTGATTTTCAGCGAATAATAGTCGGTCGGCAGCCAGCGAAAAGCCGGGTCCATGCACATGATAACCGGCGTAAAGCCTTTCTGCAACGACTGCTGGTGGTAATCGTTCACCACGCCAATGATTTCGTGCGGATGGTCGTGCGTTGTTTCCAGCAACACCTTCTCGCCGATGGCCTGTTCATTGGACGTAAAACCAAACTGCTTCACCGCCAACTCGTTGAGCACCAGCCCCAGCGAATCCGCCGGGCGGCTGCGGTCGAACGGGCGCCCGGCCACCAATTTCAGGTCAAACGTTGGGATGAAATCGAAATCCACCATCAGCGTTTCATACAACCGGTCGCTTTCCGGACCTTCGTGGAGTCGGCGGTTGGCGAGGTTCTGCCCTACTTCCTTACCCGGCACCGCGCCCGAACCCGTCACCTCGGTAACGCCGGGAATGGCCTTCAACTCGTTTTTCAGGGTCTGAGCCTTTTGGGTGTAGTGGTCGGTTTTGACCGGAGCCTTCAGGACCAGGACCTGATCGATCCGAACGCCCAGTTCCTGATTCATCATGAACGACAATTGCCGCCAGGCCACAAACGTCCCGACCATCAGCACCATCGAAGCCGTAAACTGTACCACCACCAGACTTTTGCGCAAAACCGCCCCCCGGCCCGAAAACTGGTATTGCCCTTTCAAGGCCAGCGCCGGTTTCACCTGCGACAACACCAGGGCCGGATACAGGCCCGAAACCAGCACACCAACGACAAAAATCAGGAAAAATAAACCGGTCTGGGCCGCCGAAAGCCCCGCAAAAACGGGCAGCTGACGCTCCAGAAACGCGGGCAACGCCAGACCGGCCAGCAACACCAGCAAAAGGGCCACGACCAGCGCAAAACCGTTGAGCAGCACCGATTCAAACAAAAACTGAAACACCAGCAGGGATGTATGGGAACCCACGGTTTTCCGGATGCCGATTTCTTTCGCCCGGTCCATCGCCCGGGCCGTGGAAAGATTGCTGTAATTGACCCAACCGATGAGCAGAATGACCAGCGCAATCGCCGATAAAGCCTGCACAGCCCGGCGGTTTCCTTTCACTTCGATCTCGTGGGCGATGGCCGGTTTCAGGTGAATGTCGTGCAGCGGCACCAGGTCAATGGCCCAGCGGTTGTCCCGCATCGTCTCCACGGTTTTGTATTTTTCCGACAAAGCCGGGAATTTGGCGACGACTTTCGCCGGATCGGTCTGGGGGCGAAGCCGCACAAACGAATAACTTTCGTGCTGATACCAGGTATCCCAGGTCCAGCGGGCTGCCGTTGTCCACGACAGCAGCAGGCTGAACTGCATCGTTGAGTTCGGGGGCAGGTCGGCAAAAACGCCCGTTACCTGACAGCGCAGCGACGAACTGATTGTACTGACTTCCAGGTATTTGCCCAGCGGATCGGCCTGACCAAAATACCGCCGGGCGGCTGACGCCGAAAGAACCACGGTATTCGGCGCGTTCAGGAACGTCCGGCGGTCCCCTTTCAAAACCGGGTAGCCGAAAAAACTGAAAAAGTTCGAATCGGCGAAACAGACGTGTTCTTCCCGAAACTTGGTCGTTTCGTAGCGCACCACCCGCGTCGATCCGCGCCAGGCAATGCGGGTGTAGTCTTCCACCTCCGGAAAAGCCTGTTTCATGGCCGGCGCGTAGCCGTTGGAACTGGTCGCCCAGTGATTGGTTTCGGCGCTGTTCTTGAAAAACAGACTTTCCACCCGGTAAATCCGGTCGCCGTTCGGGTGAATCCGGTCGTAGCTTTCCTCAAACCGGACGTAACCGGCAATGAGCAGAAAAGCCGCCATGCCGATGGCCAGGCCGAAGACGACGATGCCGGTGAACACTTTATGGCGCAGAATGGACCGAAAAACAAGGGTTGCGTAGTGACGGAGCATGGGCAGGAATCGGTCAGGTAACGAAGGCAAAGTACAAAAAAAGCAAAAAACCGGTGGTAGCCCCTTAAAAAAACCGGGTTTACGGCGCCGTTACAAACGGATTCAGTCGGCGTAACTGGGATTGCAGGCTCAGGCTCCGGATGTCCAGTTCCTGTTCAATCTGCCGGATTACCTCCTCGCTGTAGGTGCCGTCTTTGTGCCACTGAATAATCAGATCCCGCTGGTAATTAACCACGGCCAGTTCGCTTTCAACGTACTCTTTGAAGTACACCGGCGCGTTCAGCGGGGAATACTTACTCGGCTTTTCATCCATCCGGATAATGCCGTTCAGGTAGTTGGTTTGCTGTTCAAACCGGGTTTTGAGTTCGCTCAGCACTTCATCGTGCAGATTCAGCGACAGTTCCCCCTCAATAAAGGTAATGGATTGGTTGGTGATCGCCAGCCGGACTTTTTTCTCTTCCATAATCGCTTTCTCCGCCGGTTCCCGCACCTGTAGCCAACGGATAAAGTACGGCAGGCTCAGGCCCTGAAGCACCAGCGTGACAAAAATCACCATGAAGGAAAGAAACAGAATTTCGTTCCGCATCGGAAACGCCTGCCCGTTGCTCAGCGTGAAGGGCAAGGCCAGCGCCGTGGCCAGCGAAACCACGCCCCGCATCCCCGCCCAGGAGGTGATAAACAGCTCGCTGGGGCTAAACCGGGCCGGATTTTTGCGCTCCCGGCCTAAAATAGTGTATAAATACGCCAGCGGAAACACCCAGATAATCCGGGTCGCAATGGCCACAAAACTGATCAGAAAACCGTAGCCGACCAGGGCCGGAATGGAACCGGGGCCCAGTGTTTTCAGGATCACCGGCAGTTGGGAACCGATCAGAATAAAGACAAAACCGTTGAGCAGAAAAACCAGAATGTTCCAGAAACCGTTGATCTGCATCCGGGTTTGAAACGAATAAATTTCGTAGGAATGCCAGGCCAGGTACAGCCCCATCGCCACCACCGCCAGCACCCCCGACAGTTCCAGGTGTTCGGCCAGCAGGTAGGTCACAAACGGCAGCAGTAGTGTGATGGTGGTGGCCACCGTCGGGTTTTCGAGCTTGTTGTGAATGCGGCTGAAAATGTACCCGAGCGCAATGCCGAGGGCAACGCCACCGCCCGCGACGACCAGAAACTGCAAACCCGCCTGCCAGAAAATGAACGTGCCACTCGTGACGGCGGCTACGGCGTAGCGGTAGGCAATCAGGGCCGAGGCATCGTTGACCAGACTCTCCCCTTCCAGAATGGTGATCAGGCGTTTGGGCAACCCGAGTCCGCGAATGGCGCTGGTGGCGGCTACGGCATCCGGCGGAGAAACAATGGCGCCCAGCACAAACGCCAGCGCCCAGCTAAAACCGGGGATGGTGTAATGCGCCACCACCGCGACGGCCACGGTCGTAAAGAAAACCAGCCAGACCGCCAGCAGGCCGATGGGCCGCCGGTACGCCTTGAATTCGTGCCACGAAATGTTGCCGGCCGCTTCGTAAAGCAAGGGAGGAAGAAAAATCAGAAAGACCACTTCCGAATCCAGGTGAATGTCCGGAATGCTGGGGATGAAGCCGAGCACCAGCCCCGCAACCAGCAGCGGGATCGGGTACGGAACGTTCAGTTTCTGGGTGACGGAAGCCAGCGAAGCCAGAATCGCCATCAAAACCAGCACAATTTCGATATTGGTCATTCAGACAAACGGATCGGATGGTGGAAATTGCGTACCTTGTCGGTCAGCGGTTTCCTATCCTCCTACAACCGAATTAACTGATTTATGGTTTTTTGCCTCCAACCAACTCGTCGCCAGCGCCTTCTAATCTGTTGGTTAACTCTGCTCAGCCTTGCCGCCTTTGCCCAGCCGAAAACCGCCCTGACGCAACTCCGGCAGCAAATTGAGCGGGAACTCAGCACGCAGCCGGGCCGGTTTGCCGTCGCGTTCCGGGATTTGAAAACCGGGCAGGAACTGCTCATCAACGAACACGAGGTTTTTCACGCGGCCAGCACCATGAAAACGCCGGTGATGGTGGAGGTTTTCAAGCAGGCTGCGGAAGGGCGGTTTTCGCTGTCCGACTCAATTCTGATCAAAAACGAATTCAAAAGCATTGTCGATGGCAGTCCGTTCAGCCTGCGCGCAACCGACGACAGCGACACGTTGATTTACCGGAAAATCGGCCAGAAAGTACCGTTGTCGTCCCTCCTCTACGACATGATTATCTACAGCAGCAACCTGGCCACCAACCTCATCATTGAGCGGGTCGATGCCAGAAATGTAACGCAGACGCTGCGCGAAATGGGCATCCGGAACACCCAGGTGCTGCGGGGCGTCGAAGACACCAAAGCCTTTCAGAAGGGCTTGAGCAACACCACCACGGCCTCCGATCTGATGGTGCTGTTCGCGAACATCGCCACCGGGAAAGCCGTCAGCCCGGCGGCATCGGACGCCATGATCAGGATCCTGCTCGACCAGCGTTTCAAGTCCGTCATTCCCGCCAAATTGCCCAAAGAGGTGAAAGTAGCGCACAAAACCGGCTCGTTCGCTACGGTCCGGCACGACTCCGGTATTGTTTTTCTGCCCGACGGCCGGACGTACGTGCTCGTGCTGCTTTCCAAGGAGATCAAGGACGATGCCGCCGTGGTGAAGATGCTCGCCAATGTTTCCGGCCTGATTTACGATTTCGTTAAAAATTAGACCCCCCTTTTGCCGTTCCGGCCAGAAATCTGGACCATTATTTGCTTGTCAACTCAATCATGAATACGAAAAAAATCACCCTTCTTTTTTTACTCCTAGCCGGTATTGGGTTCGGTGCACGGGCGCAGGATTGGTACCCGGGACCAAAACCGGAGACGGTTTTTACGGCCCCGGCCGACCGGGCATTTCTGAATGATTTTAACGCCAAATTCAACGTCTATTTTGACGCTAATACTCAGTATGTCAAAGCGCAAACCATTCCGGTGGATGGCTGGGAAATGGCGCTATTTTCCGCCCGAAAGGCCCAACTGGCCTTTTACAAGGAACATCCGCAAGCGGGCCAGCTTTCCGGAAACCTTAAAAAATACGTTGAAAATTCGATTCGCTGGAACTACTGGCACCTGCTGCTGGCGTGGCCGATTGTTCGGACGAATGCCCAGGCCAGCCAGCAAACCGTACCGTCGCTGCCCACCGTAATGCTGGACGGATTCGACGAAACAAAGGTCAACGACGAGACGGCGATGGTGGCCGAACCCTACCGGAATTTTCTGTTTTATTACGTCACTTATTTCAATTCCAAAGCCCGGAATTTTGCGAAATACAGCCCGGCCGACGGGCACCGAATGCTACCGGAAAAAGCCGGTTTTGCCCGCCAGCACCTGAGTGGCCGTCCGTACCAGTACGCCCTCACCCGCTTGTTGCTCGAAAACTGCGAAAACGCGGTGCCCTCGTCGGTGCGCGAGGTGTTTGCCACCCTGACCGCAACCCCCAATTCGGCATCCTACGCGGATCTGGTCAGGGCCAAATGTGGCGAGGTGATGGCGAAGAAAGACGAGCCCAAACCGGAGGTGGCCGTCAAAAAGAAACCGGCCAACCCGAATGGGTTCTCCTTTCAGGATCAGAACGGCGAGTCCGTCACGCTGGAGGACTACAAAGGCAAGGTGGTTTACCTCGACATCTGGGCGAGCTGGTGCGGCCCCTGCATCGGCGAAATTCCGCATTCCAAGACGTTGCACGAACGGTTTACGAAGAAACAACTCGAAAAAGTGGTGTTTCTGTACGTTTCCATTGACGATTCGGATGTCAACTGGAAAAACGCCCTGCAAAAACACCAGCTACCCGGCAACCAGGGCTGGTCGAAGGGTGGCTGGCGCTCGCGAATCGTGCAGTATTTTGGCATCCAGAGCATTCCGCGCTACATCCTGATCGACAAGAAGGGCAACATGGCCGACCTGGATGCCAAACGGCCCAGTTCAGCCGATGCGATTTATCAGGACATTTTGCAGCTTCTGGAAAAGTAGGCGGTTTTAGTTGTCCCGGATCGGCGTGTCCCGCGAATCGGCGTAGGCTTTCGAGAAATCGATTTTTTTGACCTGCCCGGCGACGTAGCGGATGCCCTGAAAAATGTGTTTCATGAACAGGGGCTCGGCGTAATCCTTTTTGTCGTGGCCAAGCGTGGTGACCCAGGTATACCCACCGTCGAAGTGGTAATACCAGGCTGCCGGATACAGATGGGTGTACGAACCGCCGAACATTTTTACTTTTTCCGGTTCTTCGCCGTTCAGGGAAGTCAGGTCGTGGGCCATAACCACCGTGGGGCCGGGCGACATTTCTTTGGTAAAATAAAACTCGTCTTCCTTCTCCCAGACTTTCGGAATGCCCTGCATCGAGGGGTGTTTGGTGTCGATCACGACGGTTTTGAACTTCTGGAATTTGGGGTGCCAGGCAAACGTGCCGCCAATCATCCGTTTGAACCACGTCCAGTTCCGCTCGGTGCCGGTTACGGAATGGACGCCCACAAAACCGCCCCCGGCTTCGATGTACCGCCGGAAAGCCAGCCGCTGCGCGTCTGTGTCAAACACATCGTTGTTGGTGCTTGGAAAAACCAGCAGGGTGTACTGCTTCAGATTCGCTTCGGTGAAAACCGTCGGCTGGTCCGTCACATCGACCTTAAAACCGTTCTCCTGCCCCAGCTTCTGAATGCTTTTGGCCGCATAGGGAATGTTGTCGTGGACGTAGCCTTTCCCGTTTTTGGTGTATACCAGCACTTTAACCGCTTTCCAGTTGACCGGAACCACATTGGGGTTCTGCGCGCAACTCACCAATGTGGTGAAGGCCAAAATAAAGAAACCGGAAACGATAATTGGGACGAATCGATTCATGGGAGCGAAAATTAAACCTTCAACTTTACGTTCTGCGCGACCTTCTGGGCTTTCAGGGCCAGTTCGGTTACCAGAAAACAATGCGCCTGGGTCATGGCGGTTTCGGTGCGGTTCAGAATGTCATCGACCAGCTGGGTTCCGTAGGGTGTCACAACCTTGCTGCAATCGATGGTTTTGGTTTCTTTGTTATCGACCAAAAACAAGTGATTGCCGCCCTCACGCCCGCCGATGTCTACGTTCTTACGCAGCTCCATAAAGCCTTCGGTGCCGAGGATCGTCAACCGGCCGTCGCCCCAGGATTTCAGGCCGTCGGGCGTAAACCAGTCAATCCGGATGTAGCCGGTGCCACCGTTGCCGCGCACCATCACATCGCCGAAATCTTCAAACTTAGGGTGCTGTGGGTGATTGGTATTGCCCACCTGCGACGCCACAATTTCCGCCGAGGTAGAATTGGTGAAGTACAAAAACTGGTCGAACTGGTGCGATCCGATGTCGCAGATGATGCCGCCAAACCGCGCTTTATCCCAAAACCACTCGGGCCGCGACTTCGGAGTGATGCGGTGCGGCCCCATGCCGATGGTCTGAATGACTCTACCAATGGCCCCGGCTTTGACGAGTTCACCGGCTTTGATGGTTGCCTTGTTTTCAAGCCGCTCGCCGTACATGATCGAGTAAATCCGCTTGGTTTCTTTCTGCACCTTACGCACCTCGGCCAGTTGGTCCAGCGTCGTAATTCCCGGCTTGTCGGCCATGAAATCTTTTCCGGCCTTCATCACGCGAATGCCCAAAGGGGCGCGTTCGTCGGGAATGGCGGCACTGACCACGAGTTGAATCGAGTTGTCGTCCAGAATTTCCTTTTCGCTTTTGGCGAGTTTGGCGTCCGGGTAGCGTTTGGTAAAAGCCGCAGCCAGATCGGGTTCTTTGGCGTAAAAGGAAACCAGTTGTCCCCCGCCCCGAATGACCGCATCGACTTGGCCGTTAATGTGGCCGTGGTTCAGCCCGATGGCCGAAAACCGGATGCGGGAGGCCCGTTTTGCCGCCCGGCTCCCCAGGATGTTCACGGAAGGGATGAGTTTCGGCGCGGCCAGAAGGTCGGTCGGCAGAGCTGCTAAACCGGCCATTCCGGCGGCTGTAGCCACGGTTTCTTTGATAAACCGGCGTCGATTGGCTTGAGGTTCGTTCATGGTAAAAGAGTGAATGCGTGAAAGAGCGTCTGCTGCGTTAGGGAAAAAGATCGTTGAAAGCGAAAAACCGCCCTTTCACTTTTTCGCCAGTTGATTTTTTGATTTTTTTGCCAGTTCCAGCGCCTGGGTGGTCGTGTAATATTTGGCAATCATGTTCGGAACTTCCCAGGCTGGTAAGGACCCGGCTTTCAGGTAGTCCAGGTATTTTTGCGCCACCCGGCCAAAATGGGCTTCGTGTCCTTCCTTGTATTTTTCCGGAATCACTACTTCCCAGCCTTTGGCATTTTTCTTTACCTCCACCCCCGCAAACTCTTTCTGGATGGCGGGCAAAACCGATTGCAGCGCGGCCGTCAGATCGGCTTTCGGATCAACGCTTTCGATGTACAGGGTCGGTTTGTACTGCTGCTCAGCGCCCTGGCGGATGATCAGGTTGGCTTTCGTGCCCCGCATGATGGAGTAGTGCGTATCGCCGGTGCCTTCGGGTGCTTTGTACGCCCAGGTAACGGATACTTTGGCGTGAACGCCCTTGAGCTGGTAATTGATCTCGCCGTTGCTATACACCCGCAACACGCTGTCTTTCACCACATCTTTTTTCAGATATTCCGGAAAAGCGGCCTGTTTCGTGATGGCTTTAAACTGGCTCAGCGTCATGTCGGTGGTCCACCGGCGGGCCGACGTCAGGCTGATGTCTTTCTGGTAATCCAGCGTTTGCTCGGGAAAACACTCCCACTGCACCAGATCGACCAGGTGGGTCGTTACGTCCACGATGCCTTCGCCCTGCTGGGCCACATCCATGAACCAGGCCGGCCGGGTCAGGATGCTGCCCGCGACGTTCTTGTAAAAATGGTGCACACTTTCCTTGGTCACCGCCGGTTTTTCGGGCGTGCCTTTTTCCAGCGTCCCGAACAGCGCCGGCTGCATCGAAAACGCCCGTTGCAGCAGGGTGCTGATTTCGTAGCGCTCCGTCATGATGTCGTACAGCATCACCTTGTTTTTTTCAGCCGTGGCAAAAGCGTCTTTCAACTGATCGAAATTCGACGCGCTGATCACCATCGGTTTATCGGCCAGCACGTTAAAACCGGCCGCTACGGTTTTCTGGATGTAGTCGGTTTTCAGGCGGTTATTGCCCGCCATCACCACCACATTCCCCGCCTTGCTGCCGGCCCGGTCTTTCAGCATTTTATCAAAATAATCCGTTCCGAGGTACACATCTTCGTGCCAGTTCGTGGGTCCCTCCGACCGGGAATTGAATCCCTGAATTTTCTCCAGATGCAGCTGAACATCCGGCCCATCCGGCGCATAGACGTGCACCGTCGAATCGACGCCCTCGAACATGGTTTTCTGCACCAGAGCCGCATGAAAATGGCCGGGATCTAAGGTAATCAGGTGAATCATATCGTCCTTCTTCTCACTGGACTGGCAGGCGGCAATCAAGGCAGCCGTCAGGAGGCTGCCAGCAACGGGCCATAGTTTCATTCGAATCAATTTTGGTATCGTTCAGGTTACGTTAACGGGATTTGGTCGAAGCCACGGTCTTGATGGCGTAGGTCGACCGTTGCGGCCGGGACAGGAGCGCGTTGGCCTCGGCATCGTTTTTAAACTGCTCTTTTTTTGGGTCCCAGTGCAACTTCCGGTTTAATTTCATCGCTGCGTGGTGAAGCAGACAGGCCGAACACGAGCGGTGGCCCACTTCAGCGGGGGCAATCGGTTCTTTGCGGCTCACGATGCTTTCCAGCCAGTTGCCGTGGTGCTCCTTGCTCACCGGCAAATGAATTTCGTTCGGGCCAATCACCGACTCGATGATTTTCGGATCGCTGGCGTCCAGCGCCTTGGCCGCCCGTTGCTTAGCCACCGGATCACTGGCGGTGACGGCGGCATCACCCCGCGACACAAAAATCCAGCCGTCGGTTCCTTCAAATTTGATGCCGTTGGGCAGTTCGTTGCTCACCACCATGTGAACGCCGTTTTCGTACACCGCTTCCGTCCGGAAAATACCGTGGACATTCCACAAACCGCTTTTCGGAAAATCGGCTTTCCCCCAGATTTCAACCGGGCCCGTATGCTCGGTGTTCATCGCCCAGTGGGCGCAGTCGATGTGGTGCGATCCCCAGCCCGTAATCATGCCCGCGCCAAACTGTTCGCAACGCAGCCAGCCCGGCCGGTCGTAATCTTTCTGGGGATGGACCCGTTTTTCGGTGTAGTAAACTTCGGGCGTGGTGCCGAGCCACATGTCGTAATTCAGGTTTTTCGGGATGGGCATTTCCGGTTCTTCATTGCCCGACGGGTCGCCCGGCAATCCGACATACACGGTTTTTAACTTCCCGATCCGGCCATTGCGTACCAGCTCAGCCGCATACCGAAACTGGTGGGTCGACCGCTGCTGGCTGCCCACCTGCATGATGCGGCCCGTCCGTTTGACGGCATCGGCCATCAGCCGGCCTTCCGAAATGGTCAGCGAAGCCGGTTTTTGCATGTAAACATCTTTGCCGGCATTCACCGAATGCACCACCATCGGCGCGTGCCAGTGATCGGGCGTACTGATCAAAACCGCATCAATGTCTTTGTTGGTCAACAGGTCCCGGTAATCGGAATAGACCTTCACGCCGTCGTAGGCCTTCCCGGTTTTTTTGGCGTAGACGCCGTTGACGAGCTGTTTGCCTTCTTCGGCCCGTTTGCTGTCGACATCGCAAACCGCCATGATGAGCGCATTATCGTATTGCCAGACCCCGGGCATATCGTGTCCCCGCGAAATCCGGCCGACGCCAATGGCCCCCACATTGATGCGGTTGCTGGGAGCATTTTTACCAAATACCGAAGCCGGTACGATGGTGGGAAAACCGCCGATGAGCGCCGTCGTCGCCAGCGTTCCTTTGGCGGTCAGGTCGAGAAATTTCCGTCGGGAAACCACTGATTTTTTTTCCGGTTCCATAGAGATTAGCAGGGGTTGAAAAGATTCTGCGTTGAAAACACACCCTTTGTGATCTATAAGGTGGAAGGCGGCCATTTTTACTATTCATTTTCAAGCGAAGGTCGCTACCCGACACCGATCAGCGGAAAAGGCAGGCAGGCTGAAGCAAAGAATCCTCCGTTTGGAACCCGGTTTTTGCCACTTGACCGAATTTTATTTCGCACGAAACCGCCCTTGAACTACTTTCGCAGCCGACTAACAACCACACTACGCATGAACTCGAATCTGAAATTGTTTCCCTCGGCGCTTGGACTCATCATCGGCCTGTGGATGATTGCCTGCGGAGGTCCCGATTATGATGTCATTAACACTGAAAAACCGGGTGGCAAAACCGCCAGAAAAAGCAAATCTACGGGCCTTGCGGTTTCCAAAAGGTTACCTGCGGCTGGTTATCCGGTGATGGCGTCGGCCCGCAAATCCACTCCGAACGCGCCCATGAAGTAAGTGAGCGGGCGGTTTTTGCCGGCCGAAAACCGCCCGCACAGCCCGCCCTTTTCCGGGCCAGCCTCCCAGCCCGGAGCCCTGCAAAGTAGAAGTCTTTCATTGGCAGACTTTAAAGAACACGACGGCCTTGCGGTGTTGCCAGCGAAAAAAACGAGAATTCGGGTGAAAGCACCGCCGGCGTAGTTAATCAGCACTTTGTATGAAAATCGCTCCCGGCACCCGGCCAAAGCGGGTGAGTATTCTTGTGGGTTTTCTGTTGCTTTCCCGCGCGGTTTTTGCCCAGGAAAACCTCTCCGTTTTTCCCTACTGGCATTACGACGAGGGTTCGCCATCCACCAGTCTGTACCGCCATTTGTGCCAACGGGCTTTCGGTCAACTAGCGCAGCGCCAGCGGGCCATTGAAAAACTGAAAACCCGGGCCGACTGGCAAAAACGGCAGGCCGAAGTCCGGGCGAAACTCCGCAAAATCGCCGGCCCTTTTCCGGAAAAAACACCCCTCAATCCGGTCATCACGGGCACGATCCAGCGCGACGATTTCAGCGTCGAAAAGCTTTACTTTGAATCGCGGCCCGGCTATTTTGTAACGGCCGCCTTGTTTTTACCCAAAAACCGCCCGGGAAAACTCCCCGCCATCGTCTATTGCAGCGGGCACAGCCTCAACGGGTTTCGGGCCGACGCCTACCAGCGAATCATGCTGAATTACGTCAAGAAAGGCTTCGTGGTGCTGGCTTTTGACCCCATCGGCCAGGGCGAACGGCGGCAATATGCGGACGAATCGGTGGTCAAAAAATCGGCCGTCAACGAACATTCCTACCCCGGTGCGCAGTCGTTTATCGCGGGACTTTCGCCGGCAAATTATTTTATCTGGGACGGCATTCGGTCGGTCGATTACCTGCTGAGCCGCCCCGAGGTTGACCCGAGCCGGATCGGCATTGCGGGCCGCTCGGGGGGCGGCACCCAAAGCGCCTACATCGCGGCTATGGACGAGCGGATTCTGGCCGCAGCGCCGGAGTGTTACCTCACCACCTTCGACAAACAGCTACGTTCCAAAGGGCCACAGGACGCCGAGCAAAACCTGCTGTACGGGCTGGAAAACGGCATCGACCTGGCCGACTACCTCGAAGTCCGTGCGCCAAAACCGGCCTTGATTGTGAGCACCACGCGCGACATTTTCAGCATTCAGGGGGCCCGGGACCTGTTTCAGGAAGCCCGCAAGGCGTACGCGGCATTGGGAAAACCGGCTCATCTAACCATGGCGGAGGACGATGCCGAGCACTTGTCAACGACCAAAAACCGGGAAGCGGCCTACGCTTTTTTCCAGAAATTCCTCAACAATCCCGGCAGTTCCGCAGACCTGGACGTGCCACTTTTTAAAGAAGAAGAATTGTACGTGACGCCCAGGGGCAATGTCTACGCGACGCTGAAGGGCGAAACGCTGTTTTCCCTGAACCAAAAGCACCTCCGGAAAAACCGGGCCAACCCGTCGAAAGCGGCCCCTAACCTGCGCGAAACGGTCCGATTGATAACGGGCTACGAAAAACCGGCAACCCGTGGCGAGGTGATCTTTTCCGGGCGCCTGCCCCGCGACACCTACGCAATTGAAAAGTACCTCGTCAGCGGGGCGGGCAAATACGCCGTACCGGTTTTGTGGTTAAAACCGGGCCAGAAAACCGGCAAGACCCTGTTGCTGCTGGACGACCGGGGAAAAGCCGTTGCGGCCCAAACCGGCGAATGGGCGGATCAACTGGCGCGGGCCGGCCACGAAGTGATTGTTCCCGACCTGAGCGGCACCGGCGAGTTGAGCACGGGCTACCCCAAGGAGGGGGACTCGGTGATCGATGAAATTCCGTTGAATTTGTGGTACACGGGCCTTCTGACGCATAAAAACCCCGTGGCGGTTCGGGCGGAGGAGATTGAAATTCTGGCGGCTTTTATTCAGAAAAACACCGGCCCCACCCAGCCGCTGGCGGCCGTTGCCCGGGGAACACTGGGGGCCGATCTGCTCCACGCGGCCTTGCTCAGTAACGCGTTCGGTGCGGTCGCGCTGGTGAATCCGCTGGTGTCCTACCAGGCCATCATGGACGAAATGAATTACAAAACGGCATTCATCCCCTCCGCCGTAGCCGGGGCACTACCCGCGTACGACCTGCCGGATCTGGCAGCCGCTCTCTCAGCCCGTAACCTATTGGTTCTGAATCCGGTCGATGCCACAGGCCGGGAAATCAGTGCCGGGCAAGCAAAAACCGCGTACCCAATGGGGTTGACGAACCCGGCGGCCAAACTGACCCTTCAGCAGACCGTGAAACCGGAACAGTACGTTCCCCTGATTCTCCGCTGGCTCCGGTGAAGCCAGGTGGCAAACCTCGCCAATTTCCCGCTTGGATTTACCGGCGGATCGCGCACCTTTTCGGCTTCTTCCGTACCTTTCGGGGTCTTTTACACTCAAAATGAAGAAACCGTATACCCTGGCAGTTGCCCTGCTGGCTTCAACGCTGGCTTTTGCCCAAAAACCGAAAGAGACCTGGGACGTCGCCAAACCCCACGGCCCCTCCAAGGAAGTAAGTTTTACGACCCGCGAAGGCACCTGGATGAACCTCGATGTGAGTCCGGATGGGAAAGAAATCGTCTTCGATATGCTGGGCGACCTCTACACCCTCCCGATTACCGGCGGAACGGCCAGGCTGCTCCTGGGCGGGTTGCCCCTCGAAATTCAGCCACGCTACAGCCCTGACGGCCAGCGAATTTCGTTTACCAGCGACCGGGCCGGGGGCGACAACCTCTGGACCATGAACCGCAACGGCTCCGATTTGCGCCAGATCACGAACGAAGAATTCCGGCTGCTCAACAACGCCGTCTGGACGCCGGACGGGCAGTATCTGGTGGCGCGCAAACACTTTACGAGCCGCCGTTCGCTGGGGGCCGGGGAACTCTGGCTCTACCACGCCGGGGGCGTCACCGCCGGTTTGCAGCTGACCAAACGCAAAAACGACCAGCAGGACGCGGGCGAACCCTGCGTCTCGCCCGACGGTCGCTACGTGTATTTCAGCGAGGATGTGAGTCCGGGACCGATTTTTCAGTACAACAAAGACCCGAACGGCCAGATTTACGCCATCCGGCGCGTGGATCGGCAAACCGGCGAAATCAAAAACATCGTGACCGGGCCGGGGGGCGCAACGCGCCCGCAACTTTCGCCCGACGGGCGGCAACTGGCGTTTGTCCGGCGGGTGCGCACGAAGTCGGTTCTGTACATTCATGACCTGAAAACCGGGGAAGAGTTTCCGGTTTTTGACCAGCTCAATAAGGATCAGCAGGAAGCCTGGGCCATCATGGGTTTGTACCCGAATTACGACTGGCTCCCCGACGGCAAGGAGTTGGTGATCTGGGCCAAAGGCAAGTTGTTTCGGGTGAATGTGCCATCGGCCAAGGCGGTCGAAATTCCGTTTACGGTGAACGCCAAACTGACGGTGACCGAAGCCGTACGGTTTCCGCAGACGGTTTTTTCGCCCACCTTCGAGTCGAAGATGATCCGGCACGCGCGCACTTCGCCCGACGAAAAAACGCTGATTTTTCACGCAGCCGGTTTTCTCTACCGCAAAACCCTGCCCAACGGCCAACCCGAACGCCTGACGAAAGAAACCGCCAGTTTTGAATACGAACCCAGTTTTTCGCCCGACGGCAAGTTCCTCCTGTACACGACCTGGAATGATTCGCTGACGGGCAGCATCCGGAAACTGAATTTGCAAACCCGCAAAACGGAGACGCTGACCCGCGAAAAAGGGTTTTACAACACGCCCAGCTTTTCGCCCGACGGCTCCCAGATTGTTTTCCGGAAATCGACCGGCAACGGGTTTATGGGCTACGCGCACGGGAAAGAACCGGGCCTGTATCTGATGCCGGCCACCGGCGGCCCGGCAAAACTCCTGCGGGAAGAGGGCGAAGAGCCTCTGTTTAACAAAACCGGCGACCGGATTTTCTTTCTCGAAGAAGGCGCAACCAAAGTTTTCAAAAGCGTCAACCTGAGCAACGCCGACGAGCAGATTCATTTCACGGCGCCCTACGCCACCCGGTTTGTGCCCAGCCCCGACAACCGCTGGATTGCCTTTCAGGAGCTTTACCACGTTTACATCGCGCCGTTTCCGGCGGCCGGAAAAGCGGCTGATCTGTCGGGCGTCACGAAGGCGTTTCCGGTGTACAAAGTAACGCGCGATGCGGGTGATTATCTGCACTGGTCGAATGACAGCCGAAACCTGCACTGGACCATCGGACCGGACTATTTCACGCGCTCGGTGCAGAACAGTTTTGCGTTTGTGGAAGGTGCGCCCGAAAAACTGCCCGCCATCGACTCCACCGGAATCCGGATTGGCCTGAACCTGCCCACCGATGTTCCCAAAGGACTCGTCGCTTTCAAAGGCGCGACGATTCTGACGATGAAAGACGATGCGGTGATTGAAAATGGAACGGTCGTCGTGCAGGACAACAAAATTCTGGCGGTCGGCCCGGCCCCTGCGGTACCGATTCCGGCGGGTGCCAAGGTGATCGACGCGACGGGCAAAACGATTATGCCGGGCCTGATCGACTCCCACGCGCACATCGGCACCGGCGACGGCAAATCCCCCCAACAGCAGTGGTCGTATTTTACCAATCTGGCCTACGGCGTCACCACGGTTCACGATCCGTCGTCGAATACCGAAATGGTGTTCAGCCAGTCGGAAATGGTAAAAACCGGCCGGATGGTCGGACCACGGATCTATTCAACCGGCACGATTCTGTACGGGGCCGAAGGCGATTTCAAAGCGGTCATCAACAGCCTCGACGACGCCCGTTCGCACCTGCGCCGGATGAAAGCCGTGGGCGCGTTTTCGGTCAAAAGTTACAACCAGCCCCGCCGGAACCAGCGCCAGCAAATCATTCAGGCGGCCCGCGAACTGGGTATGATGGTGGTGCCCGAGGGCGGTTCGTTCTTTAACCACAACATGACGATGATCCTGGACGGCCACACCACCATCGAACACAACATTCCCGTCGATCCGGTTTATATGGATGTCATCTCGCTCTGGAGCAACAGCAAAACCGCCTATACCCCCACGCTGATCGTGGCGTTTGGCAGTGTGTCGGGCGAGTATTACTGGTACCAGAAAATGAACGTCTGGGAACAGGAACGGTTGCTGCGGTTTACGCCCCGCGCCGTGGTCGACAGCCGCTCGCGGAGACGGACGATGTTGCCGGACGAAGAATTCGGACACATCGGCAATTCGCAAACCACCCGACAGCTCGCCGATGCCGGGGTGAGCGTGCAGCTCGGTGCCCACGGCCAGTTGCAGGGCCTCGGCGCGCACTGGGAACTCTGGATGCTGGGGCAGGGCGGTATTTCCAACCTACAGGCCCTGAAACAGGCCACGATTCTGCCCGCCCGGAATCTGGGGCTGGACCAGGAAATCGGTTCGCTGGAAGCGGGCAAGCTGGCGGATTTGCTGGTGCTCGACAAAAATCCGCTCCAGGACCTGCAAAACAGCCAGTTGATTCAGTACGTCATGGTGAATGGCCGTTTGTACGATGCGGCCACCATGAACGAAACCGGAAATTACAACCGTCCGCGCGGCAAATTTTTCTGGGAAACCAACCGGTATAACGATGCTTTCGAATGGCACGCCGAAACGCAGAGTTTCGGGCACATTCATTGCATCTGCCGGGGCTTGCATTAATGGATCCGGTTTCGGGTTTTCAGCTTCCGGTTGACCGGGGAACGACGGCGCCTTTTCCACCGCATAATATATTAGGTTGTCAATCCGTTGATGGAAGGACAGCAAGCACCGTTTGTCTGAAAATAAATCAATACCTTGCTGCCTCAATTGTTAAGCCTGAAAAACCGATACCATGAAAAAAGCCATTTTATTTCTTTTGATGGGGACTACGCTGTTCGTTAGTTGTGGGAAAGACGACGATACGGACCAGCCCGCCGTAAAAACAAAAGCCGAGATGATCGTCCGCAACTGGGAAGTGCAAACGGGTTCGGTCGGTCAGGGAACCCTGATGATCCCCGGTTACACCAAAGGGGCTGCCAATAACCTGGTCGATATGAGCAAATTCCGTCTCGAATTCAAAAGCAATGGCGATTTTGTGCAAACCGGTATTGAAGGTGCGGCCACAACCGGCAAGTGGGCATTGAGCGAAAATGACACCAAGCTGACCCTCACCAGCCCACAACTTCCCGCCGGTGACTCCTGGAAAGTCGACAACCTGACCGAGCAAAATCTGGACATCAGCCGCGATATCGCCGGAAATTCAACGGCGGCCGGTGATCTATACTGGAAGATGATGATTGACGAAGAACTGAAGACGGCAGGGCTCCCCCTGACGACGAAAGATGGAGTAAAAATCGCCGTCAAAACGATTCCGGTTAAGTAAACAAGCGGATCAGCCGCCTTCAAAAACCGCCCGGTAGCTTCGTTCCGGGCGGTTTTTTTGTCCCCGTGTCAACACTTGAACCGCAACTTTGCGGTTTTCATGGAGCAAAACCGTTGATTGAAACCCAATTCATGGGCCATCGGCGGGACGGTTTGCCATCTTTGTTCCGACCGAACAATTGATGAGATGAACACACGCGTGAACGCCGGAAAACTGGTGCCTGGCCTGATCGGCGTTTTTCTGGGAATAAACACCCTTGCCCAGACGCCGGAGTGCCGGCCCGACGATGCCCGGCAGGTAGTGACAAATTGGGTGCGCAAACCCGATGCGCTGGTGGGCGCCGGACCGGATTTTCCCCGCCAAAGCCTGCCACCGGTTTTCGAACGGCAGGAAAAGCTGATTAAGATTCTGCAAAAAGCGTATCCGATTCCGCAGGGATTGGAAGCCCGCGCCTACCGCGTCATCAAAAGCGACCCCGACAATGCCTACAAAGCGATGCCTCCCAATTCACCTCTGCGGTATTCTGTCACGACCTATTATTTGCATTACTGGTGTTTTCGGGGAAAATCCGAACGCGCCCACGAAACCGGCACCTGGATCGAGTGTTATGTCAATTCGCTCTGGCAGTTTCTGGAGTCCATCGGTGAGCGGGAGTATCTGCTGCCCAATGGCCAGTCGATTTATTACATGCCGCAGGTGGTCGGCGATTTGAAAGGCTATCCGGTTTACAGCAACAAGACCGGTCGGTCCACCAACCGGCACGAGTCGGTCCTGATTGTGCCGGGAAATCGCCTTCCCGTACGGCCCGTCAGCCGCGAAGAGTTCATCCGCGCCGTACAGCGGCACATTCAGAACTTTCTGCAAGCGAACAGCGAACAAACCCGCCAACTGGAAGCCGGTTTGAAAGAAACCCTGGCGTATGCCGACCGGCCTGGATCGTTCAAAACCGAAGCGGAGCGGGAAAAATACAAGGAAGACAACCGGCGAAGCATCGAAAATGGCCAGATCAAACGCGACAAAACCGCCCAGCAATACCGGGATAATCACGAGCGGCTGGAAACGTTGCTGGTCGCCATGACACCCCAGGAACGCGCCGTGCAGGCTATTATCGACGATCCGTACGAATTTATGACCAACAGCCGGCACAAAGGCACGTTTGCCGAACAGGCCGTGGACGGCCGGCCGCTGGTGACGCACGACCAGCACTATGGCGATCCGCGTCTGCCCCGGCACGCCATTCAGTCGATTCAACTGCTGATGAAATACGAAACGGCCCCGGACATGGTGTCCAAACTGGCGCTGATGCGCCAGTTTCGCCAGAACATTGATCTGGACGGTTTGAAATCCCTCCTGGAATAAGAAGAAACCGGGCGGTTTTACCGCAAAATCAGTACGGTTCCGCGCAGGAGCGGTTTTTTGGGCTCATACCGAATGGTGTAGGCATAGGCGCCGGCGGGTACGGTTTCACCCTTCAGGGTGCCATCGAACGGGTGTGCGTAGCCTTCGGTCGATTGATAAATGACTTCGCCCCAGCGATTAAAAACCGTCACCTCGACCGCCGGAAAAGCCTCCACGCCTTTCAGTTCCCAGACATCATTCTGCCCGTCGGAATTGGGCGTGAACGCACCCGGCACCCAGATTCGCTCATACACCGTCACCACCACCGTCCCTTCCGCCCGGCAACCCGTCGCGTTTTCGACTTTCAGCGTATACACCATGTCGTCCTCGATCCCCACCACGCGCGCGTTGGCTTCGGCCGGGTCGGCCAGGTACGTGGGCGGTGACCAGTCAAACTTCACGGGTTCTCCGGTCATATCCGGTTTTAACGTCAGCGAACTGCCGGAAGAGGTAATGATTTCTTCGGGAAACAAAATGGTCGGAATGGGCGCTACAACCGCCGTTTGCTGCGCCACCGCCCCCGGACACTCGGGCGCAAAGGTCACGGTATAGGTGAGCGCATGGGTACCGATTCCGGCGGCTTTGGCGTCATACTGCGAACCGCTTACGCCCGGCCCCGCGAAGGTTCCCCCGGCGGGCGTTCCCGAAAGGGCATAAACCGGACCATCCGGCCCGCATACCGCCGGTACAGCTTCCATTTTCACGTCAACCCCCGGAATCTGTTCGACCACGAACGGGGCCGATGTCGCCTTGCACCCATTGGCGGCCGTTACGTCAACCACGTAACTCCCGGCGGTTTGTACCGAAAAAACCGGGTCCGTAACCGTTGCCACGGCCTGCCCGTCGCGTTTCCAGGCGAAACTGACGCCCCCCACCCCTTCGAGCGGAAGCGCAGCACCGGGACAGATCCGGTGCTGCGCGGCCCGAATCGCGGCCGGAACCGGAGCCGCCCGCGTCAGGGAAACGGCGTCGGTGCGGAAGGTACAGCCGTACTGCGGCTGGGTCAAAACCGCCCGGTATTGCCCGGGCAGCGTCACGGTCAGGGCCGGGCTGGTGGCCGGGGTGTTGACCGGTTTTTCATCCTGAAACCACTGGTAATTCAAACCCGTTCCGCTCAACACGTTCAGGGTCACCGAACCATCGGTGGCGCACAACTGCCCGGTCGAACGAATGTCGGACGTCAGATCAACAACGTTGACTTTTACATTTTGTGAACCGCTCGCCTTGCCGCACTGGGTGCGCATCGACACAAAAACCGAGTACTGCCCGGGCTCGTCGACCGTCAGTTTGGTGCCCGTCGCATCCGGCAGGTTGATGCCATCCCGTCGCCACTGGTAGTTCCAGTCCGGGTTGAGCGTGGTTTGCAATTCCAGCGCCTTGCCTTTGCAGATCGTAAATTCCAGGTTGGTCGGCTGGCCGGTGGCCCAGATTGGCGGATTCGGCGCGGTGATGGGTGGGCAGTCGATGACCAGAAACTGAAAGTCGCGCCGGACTTCGCCAATTTTCACCCCGCCCCGGTATTCTTCCACTTTCACGGCAAACACGAACAGGCCGAGTTGATTGGGGGTCACCGACAATTGGCCGCTGCGGGAATCGATGGACAGGGTTGGGCTGCCCGGAATGGCGCTGGTGGCCCCAAAACCGCCCAGCCACTGCACATCGGGATAAGGCCCCGCCGTGGCTTCCTGGTTGCGGCCCGTACCGTTTTTGTTCAGGGGAGTCACCATCGAGTAGCGCAGTTCGTCGCCGTCGGGATCGGTACCCGCAAACGGAAACGTAAAGGCTTCATTGATACACAGATACTCGCCGTTGATGGCGTTGAAATGCGGGGAGGAATTGCCAAAAAACCGGCCGTTCTGTTGCAGCGCCGGAAACTCGAGGTAGAAGGTAAAACCGGTTTGCACCGGGTTGTTGATGTTGTTGATTCCGGCATTCCGGTTTTGGGTCTGAAAGGACATGTAATACCCCCCGGCGTCGCTGTACTCGGACGGATCAAGCTGAATATCCGTGCCGAACGTGGCAACGATGACCCGCTGATTCTGCGAGGTGGCGCAGGCTTCGTTGGTGAAAACCACCGGCTGGCGCTGGCCGGTTTCGTAGATCGTAAACACCAGCATCCGGGCGTTGTCGCGCCGGCGAAAGATGCCGACCTGCCCACCCGTGGTTTGGGCGGCCCGGTTGTTATTCTCCAGGTAATTGGTAACCGTGATCTGGAAATGGCCCGCAACATCGCCGATGGCGCGCATTTCGATTTGACCGCCTACGTGGTGCGTAGCCAGAGCAGGTAAGGCAAAGCCCGGCAAAAACAGCCAGAGCCAGGCCCGGTAAACAAACAGGCGCATGGGTTAGGTAAACCGTGTTATCGATACGAAAATGGTCTTTTACGTAGTGATATTCCGTTGAGCAATTAAATATACCGGTTTTTCGGTAACATCACTGAATTACTTACCCAATACGTCCGGACGCCGGTTTGCGTTGCGAGCCCAGGAAGAAAAGTTTCGGGCCATCCGGGCGGTCTGGCCGGTTTTTCATTTTTTCAAATCCCGGTAGCCAATCAACTGGATGCCCCGGGCTTTGATGAGTTCCTTGACGCGCGGACTCGTCCAGGCATCCGTTACACCCTGGCGGTCAAGAGCAACCTGCTCATAGCCAATGTGGTGGATGGCCCGCAGCTCCGGCGTATCGAGTCCGGGATGATCGACAAACAGGTACGTTTTTCCGGGTTCCAGGCTTTCGAGCATGTTGGAAAAACTTTCAATTTTTTCGGCGGAGGTCGCATGGGGACCGATGTAGCCCACACCCGTGACGCCGTATTCCTGCGCGTTACGGTCCAGGTGAAGGAGCTTGTATTCTTTGGCCAGTTTTTGAATCAGGTTTTTGACATCATCGCCCATGCCCGTGCAACCCATGTGCCCCGAAAGGTGGCTGATACGCGGTATTTTTTTCAGCCCCAGTTCGATCTGCGCCCGAAACTCCATTTCGACGTCCGCCAGTTTCCAGTCATTTTCCACCAGCGAACGCCGGGGGTAGTTTTTGTTCGGATAGACCATCGGGTAAAAATACCCGTCGGCATCGCGCAGACTCGGGCAGGCCGAAACCGGGCGCCATTTCACGTTGTCCCACTCGCTGGTCAGCGCCAGGTGCAGGCCCACATCAATGTCCGGAATCGCCTTCAGCATCTCGACGGCTTCGGGAAACCAGGGCGATGGCACAATCACCTCAATGGACGACTCGACCCCTTCCCGGTAGCATTTCACCAGGGCTTCATTGCCCGAATGGGCGTATCCCATGTCGTCACCGCGAACAATCAGCCGGGGCGGCTGGGCCTGCGCCAAAACCGCATTCAGGAGAAAAACCGCAAACCCGGATACCAGGAGGAATCGTTTCATAAGGACCAGAAAACCGTGTGTGGCAGAAAGACCGCCCCCGCCCTTTTTTTACTCAGATCGATCCCCTGGTCAAACCACCCCATTTCGTTCCGGTTCAAGAAAGCCGTTCAGAAAGGTAGCCCGGCGGAGCGGGTCGGGCCATGATCCGGACGGTATAACCCGGGAGAAAACGGAAACGCCCCAGTGAGCAGCGGGACGTTTTTTATACCCATTTCAACAATTGAACGTTGATACTGGTAAAGTCCGTAAAATTGGTTAAGCTTACCCATCCAGAACGTTAACACCCTATGAAAACGCTATTGCTGCTTTTACCGGCCCTTCTGCTGAGCACCCTCGGGTGGGCGCAACAGGGAACCGTCGAATACAAAATGACGCTGTCGCAGGGCGGGCAAACGCCCATTACCACGACCAGTACGATTTATTTTTCAAGCGGTAATGTCCGGACCGAAGTGAATATTCCGCTGCCGGGCGCGCCAAAGCCTCTGAAACAGACCATTCTGATGCTGGCCAAAACGCCCAACACGACCTACCTGCTGAATGACGCGAACAAAACCTACGCCGAAACCAGCAACGGCCAGAAAGAGAATGTGCCGGCCATGAAAACCACAGTTCGGGTGTTGGGAAAAGAAAAAATCCAGAATCTGAATTGCACCCACGCCATGGTGACGTTTGAAAAAGGGTCGATGGAAATCTGGACCAGCAAAGACATCGCCGGCTACGATAAACTGATGTCGTACTGGCGCTCCAACCAGAGTTTCGGCGACGAAAACGTTTACAACGAACTGAAAAAGAGCGGAGCCGACGGTTTTTTTGTCCGGATGAAAAACTCAGGCGTCACCGTCGATCTCGTCCGGTACGACACCAAACCCGTGGAGGCTGCGCTGTTCGAAATTCCGAAGGATTACAAAAAAGGCGCGGCTCCCTTCGACCCATCCAGTTTTAAACGCTAACCTCCGCAAAACGTCCACCCGATGGAAGAACCCGGAAAAACCGCCCCGATCGCGTCCACGACCGAAAAAACCGGACGGCGGGAATTTGTCGGCACCCTCACCAAAGCCTCTCTCCTGGTCACCCTGCCCGGGCTCAGTCCGGCGGAAAACCGGCAACCCGACGCGCCGAAGGCGGTCACGGTGGGCCAGGTGATGGACCTGATTCTGAAAACCATTCCGAACGCGCCGTTTCCCAAAACCGTCGATACGCTGAAATCGGGTAGCGCCGGTCAGAACGTGACCGGAATCGTTTCGACGATGTTTGCCACCATGGAGGTGATCGAAAAAACCGTGCAGCTGGGTGCCAACTTCATCATCGTCCACGAGCCGACCTTTTACAACCACGCCGACGAAACCGACTGGCTGAAGAACGATGCGGTTTTTCGGAAAAAATACGACCTGCTGGCGAAAAACCGGGTGGCCGTCTGGCGGTTTCACGACTACTGGCATTCGCACCGCCCGGACGGCATTCGGACGGGCGTGGTAACGGCCCTGGGCTGGGAAGCGCACCTGGATGCCCAAAATCCGCGGCTCATTACCCTGCCCTCGCCCCTGCCGCTGAAACAGGTGATTGCCCACGCAAAAGAAAAGCTGGGCATTCCGATGATGCGGGTGGTGGGCGATCCGGCCCAGGCCTGCCGGCGAATCCTGCTGATGCCCGGCGCGTCGGGTGGACGCAGCCACATTCTGGCGCTGGCTCAGGATAAACCGGATGTTATTTTGTGCGGGGAAATCAGCGAGTGGGAAACCGCCGAATACGTGCGGGATGCGCGGCAACAGGGCCAGCAGGTGGCGCTCGGCATTCTGGGCCACATCATGAGCGAAGCCCCCGGCATGCAGTGGCTGGTGCCCTGGCTGCAACCCAAACTGCCCGATGTCAAAATAACCTACATCGACGCGAAAAATCCGTTTACGTATTTGTAACCGGCTCAGATGAAACTCTGATCGAAATCCTCCACCACGGTTAAATCCGCGGCATCGAACCATTCCTCCGAATCGTCGTCCAGTCGGCACAGCGCCTGGGTTTCTTCTTCGTTCATGCTTGAAACCGTCATGGGGTGGCCGTGGTTGACGGTCGCATCGGAGTGTTTTACTGAATCGCCGTAGTGCATGGATCGGGTTGTTGGTTTTTCTTTAAAGTGGGGCGGCACCGGTTTTGTTTCAAATTGCGGGTATTCTGCCGCTTTTGTTGAATGGATTCCAGGAGCTTGGGGATTGGTTTCACGAAGGATTACCCCCGGTTCCCTGCTTCGCTTCACCCTCTCCCGGCCGCTGTTGAAAGATTTCTTCCAGTTGGGCAAACAGTTCCGGGTGCTTTTCCTGCAATAAATCCGGGCGCTTGAAGAAATATTCGGCGACAACGGCGAAGAACTCGGCTTCGTTGGTGGCCGCGTAGGGGTTGATGTCCGAGTGGTTGGCGTTGATCTCACCGATGCTGGCGTGAATCAGCTGGAGCCAGGGTTTGAGGTGGTTGCGGTCGAGCAGGTATTCGGGCGCGCCGTCGGTGGAGCCGTCGGCTTTGTCGAGCAGGTGAACAAACTCGTGGATGCCGGTATTTTCCTTGCTGGTTTCGTTCGCAAAACCGTCGTGCAGGGCCGGTTTCGACAACACCATTGTGCTTTGCAGCGCCCCGCCCTCGCCCACCATGCCCAGAATGTTGCGGTTTTTGCCGGTGGTTTCAAAGTCCGCGTTGAAGCGGTCGTCGTAGAGCAAAACCGTCGTCAGCCGGTAAAACGACCAGTCTTTGAATCCGAAAATGGTGATGACGGCGCTGCTGGCCACCAGCACCCGGTCCAGGTCGTCGACGGTGGTGCCGATGCCTTCGATGCGGGTGTGGTTCAGGAAGTGGGCGACCCGCGCTTCAAACGCTTGCTGCTGGTCGGCGCTCAGGTTCCGGAAATACGCGACGTGCCGTTGGAGCAGGTCGCGGTATTGGGCCGCTGCGGGCGCGGCAAGCGGCTGGCTTTGCCGACGGTATTGCCAGATTAACCAGCCGAGCAGCAAAACCGCCAGGCCGAAAACGACGTAAATCATGGTGCGTGGGTTGTCTGCGGAAAACCGGGTAGACGATGCGATTGTTCAGTATTTTTGACAACTTTGCGGCTCCCAACCTTCTTTGATTGCGAATGATCCGGTTTCTAGCCCTCTGCCTTTTTGTGGCCCTGAACAGCGTAGCGCAGGACAGCAAAGTCTTTGACGACCTGACAATTAAAAGCACCATCCTGAAAAAAGACAAAAAATTTGCGCTCTACCTGCCGCCCGGTTACGAAAGCTCGCAACGCGCCTACCCGGTTTTGTACCTGCTGCACGGCGGGGGTGACGATCAGACGGCCTGGATTCAGTCGGGAAATATGCAAACCATCGTGGACAAGGCCGTCCGCGACGGTACCCTACCGCCGATGATCGTGGTGATGCCCGACGCCGAAATGACGTTTTACATGAACAATGCCGCCGGGAAGTACCAATACGAGGATTATTTCATCCGGGAACTGATTCCGCACATCGAGAAAACCTACCGCTGCCGGACGGAAAAACGGTACCGGGCCGTCGCCGGGTTGTCGATGGGCGGTTTTGGCGCGCTGCTCTACGCCCTGCATCACCCCGATATGTTCGGCTCCTGCGCCGGATTGAGCGCGGCCGTGCGCACCGACCAGCAGATCCGGGAAATGCCGCATCAGGAATATTTGCGCCGGTACCGGACCACAATGGGCGAGCTGAAGGAAAACGAAAACCGCATCACGGAATTCTGGAACCAGAACAGCATTCTGTCGCTGGTGCAGAAAATGCCCGAAGCGCAGAAAAAAGCCGTGCGGTTTTACCTCGATTGCGGGGATGACGATTTGCTGCTGCACGAAGGCAATTCCCAGTTGCACACCCTGATGCGCAACCTGAACATTCCGCACGAATACCGGGTGCGCAACGGCGGCCACAGCTGGGACTACTGGCGCTCGGGCCTGCCGGACGCGCTGGCCTTCATCAGCCAGAGTTTTCAGTAAAGCCCTTACAGCTGTTTCACCTGCACGGCCACCTTCGATTCCACTTTGATGAGCGCCTGAATGCCGTCGGGCCGGATGGCGATTTTCTGGGGAGTAAACCGAAACGCCTGGATGTTCAGGGCGGTTTTTTTGCCGGTTTCTCCTTTCTTGAAGGCTTCCGTGATTTTCTGGGGCAAACTTTCAATTTCTCCGCCCAGCGAAAAAGTCAGAAAACGTTCCAGCACGTTAATGACGCCGTTGTGCACCAGCGAATTCGAAACGCTGGACAATTCGCGGGTGGTTCCGGCATCGAAATCCAGGTTTTTGACGCTCAGCGTTTTGGTGAGCGTGTCAAACGTGGGCCGGCCCCGCAGGTACAGCGTGCCGTTCAGCAGTCCGCTCACCTCGGTTTTGACGATCAGGGCGCGTTGTCCGCCATACACCGTCGCCTTGTTGATGGTCAGCGCCCCCAGCAATAACTTTTTATTTTCTCTGGTCAGGTTGCGGGCGATCATCCGGTTGATGTCCTGATACGGAATATGGCTCAGCAACCGCAGATCCGAGGTTTGGGAGACCGTATCGCGTTTTTGCAAGGGCGGCAGTTTCGCCACCGTGTGGGGCGGCTCGCTGGGTTGCAGTTCCGTTTTGGTGGTGACGGCAATGCGCAGATGAGTCGTTATTTTCTGCTGATCCCCACTAATCGGACTGGCCGCCACGGAGATGGGTTTCGGCAGGAGCCACAATCCGAATTGCCGGTCGATCAGCAGCGGTTTTTGAATACTTTGCCAGATGGGCATCACCATCTGATCAAGCCGCAGCTCCTTGTAAACCGCCGAATCAATGGCCGATTCAATAGTGGACTGGCTGTTGTCCAGAATTTTTCGGGCAAAATTAGCCAGTGAAATATCCTTGCCCAGAATGCGGATTTCGGGTTCGACGATCCATTCGTAGTTGGTAAATTGCACTTTGCTCGACAACCGCCAGTTGGGCGTAACGGTGAGCGGACTCCGAAAGTTGACGTGCAGGGAGCAGAACGGTTTTTCTTCCGCTTTTTTTTCGGATCCAAACGGGGTGGTGACGAACAGGCCCAGCGGAGCCGAAAACCGGATCTGATTGTCGGTATACTGAATTTTGACCGGCCCCGACCGCACCACCCGGAACGGCAGCAAACCGCCCCGCTTCCCACTGGCCGAGCCTTTTCCAACCAGCACCGGGTCCAGTTCCTGATTGATTTTTTCCTGCAATTCCTTGATCGTGAACGTTACCGGGCCCGCCAGGTAGGAGGTGTCGGGCGGAATGGCTGCGTCAAAACCTTCGGCTTTGGGTGGCTCGGGTTTGGTTTTCTGGCAGTTCGTCAGTACTACTATAAGCGCCAGGCTGAGGATGTAGCGAAGTAGAGTTGTTGGGGTCATTTACGCGAAAGCCCACTAGGCGGGCCATACGTCTAATAACCGCTGTCGTTTCCGGATGTTTGTTTGCGGTTTACTTTAAGGGCATTTTATTCCGCCGGTGGGCTATCCGGGGCGGGTTCATAGACAATCGCCCTGATTTCCAGGATTTCCTCGCCCTGTACGGTCCGCAGTAAAACCGGGTCGCCGACCTGTTTCCCCTGCATGGCGCGGGAAATGGGGGCCGTGAAGGCAATCAACCCCCGCTGGGCGTTGGCTTCATCGACGCCCACGATGGTAAACCGCCGTTCGGTGCCCGCCGACGGGCCGGTTTTCGACCGCAGCAGCACCGTGGCCCCGAAGCGGACTTCTGCCAAATTGTGTGAATCCACCACTTTGGCACTCGAAATGCGCTGATTCAGGTTGGCGATCCGCCCGTTCAGCAAGGCCAGTTGCCGGGTGCGGTCGTTCTCGTCGGTTGATTCGCTGGCCTGTACCTGAGCGTGTTCGGCTTCCAGCTCGGTGAGCTCCTCGCGCAGCAGACCCAGGCCACGGGGGGTGACGTAGTTGGGTGTGCCGGGCGGCAATGGCGCGCGGGCGGGGATGACCACCGGCGCATCGGCCGTTTCATTTTTCAGAAAAGCGCTGCTCATAAGCTGACGGATTAAACCAAACCCGGGCGGTTTGGACTAGCTTCTGAACCGGTGGAAAGGGAAATTGTTTGGAGGAAGGCTACGATGCGCGGGCGGTTGATCGGCACCGATCAACCGCCCGCGCGTTCACCCGATGGCCTTACGAAACGCTTTTAAACACCTCCGTTTGCACAAACGGCTGGTTGTACAGGCGTTTGCCGGTGGCCTTGAAAATGGCGTTGGCCACGGCCGCCCCCGCCGGTGGCAATGAGGGTTCGCCTAACCCGGTCGGCTCGATTTCATTCTTGACGAAATGGACGTCGATTTCCGGGATTTCGTTCATCCGGATCAGGTGGTAGTCGTTGAAGTTTTTCTGCTCCGGAATTCCGTCCTTGAAGGTGATGTTGCCGTACATAGCGTGTCCGATGCCATCAACGACGCAGCCGCGCACCTGCTGCTGCGCCCCGCTCTGGTTGATCACAATGCCACAATCGGCGGCTGAATACACTTTTTTCAGCACCGGTTTTCCTTTCTCCATCACCACTTCGCCCACCTGCGCTACGTACGACCGGTGCGAGAAATAGACGCTGAACCCCTGCGCGACGTTTTTGTTTTTGCCCCAATTCGATTTCTCGGCCGCCAGTTTGATCACGCCCTGCATCCGGTCGATGTCGTAGGTGATTTTGCCCACCGGTTTTTGTTTGGCTTTGTCGAGTAACTCCAGCCGAAACTGCACGGGGTCCTTGCCCGCAGCCTGGGAAACTTCGTCGAGAAACGCCTGTTCGGCAAACGCCAGAAAGTTGGTGATCGGTGCGCGCCAGGGCCCGGTCGTGATGGGCGATTTGTGGTCGATGCTGTCGATCAGCAGGTTATCAACGGCTCCCGACGGAAAATTGTCCTCGCGGGTGGCGTTTCCGGCGTTGATGCTGGCGCCCCGCAGTTTGTAGCCAATCAGGTTATTCTGCGCATCCAGAGCCGCTTCAAACCGGTAGCGCACCGCCGGGCGGTAAATACCGCCGGTCATGTCGTCTTCGCGGGTCCACATCAGCTTCACCGGCGCATTGACGGCTTTGGAAACCTGCGCGGCCTCAAGGGCGTAGTCGGTATTGAGCCGACGGCCAAAACCGCCCCCCATGCGGGTGAGCTGGACGGTTACTTTTTCGGGCGGCAGATTCAGCAATTTGGCCACCTGATTCCGGGCATTTTCCGGCGTCTGGCTCGGCCCGACCAACTCCGCGCTGTCGGCTTTGACGTGGGCGAAGAAGTTCATGGGCTCCATCGGGTTGTGGGGCAGAAACGGACACTGGTATTCGGCCTTCACCACTTTGGCGGCATTCTTGAAGGCCGTTTCCACATCGCCGTCTTTCCGCCGAACGGTAGTGCTTGGGCTGTCGAGCATCTCCTTGAACAGCCGGTTGTGATCCGCCGTGCTCTCCAGATTGCCGTCCTTTTCCCACTCAATTTTCAGCGCATCCTTGGCTTTTTTGACCTGCCAGGTCGATTTGCCAACCACGGCCACGCTGTTGTTGATCGTTACCACGTTGACAATTCCAGGCATGGCTTTGGCGGCTGCCGAATCGACCGACTTCAGTTTGTACCCAAACGCCGGACGCTGCAACATCCCGATGAGCATGCCTTCGCGGTGGAAATCCAGGCCAAACAGCGGTTTTCCGGTGATGATGCCGGGATTATCCACGTTTTTGATCGTTTGCCCGATCAGCTTGAAATCCTTGATTTCTTTCAGCTTCACATCGGCCGGAACGGGAATTTTGGCGGCATCGTTCGCCAGCTCCCCGTAGCTGAGTTTGCGGTTGCTGCCGGCATGCAGCACAAACCCCTGGCTGGTGGTACAGGCCGACGCGGCCACGTTCCAGCGTTTGGCGGCTGCTTCCAGCAACATCTGCCGGGCGGTGGCTCCGGCCACGCGCAGCCGTTTCCAGGAGTGCGGAATGGAGCCGCTGCCGCCGGCCACCTGCCGTTCAAATTTCTGGGTGTCGAGCGGGGCCTGTTCGACCACGACCTTTTTCCAGTCGGCATCGAGTTCTTCCGCAACGATGATGGGAAAGGCGGTTTTGATGCCCTGACCGACTTCCGGGTTGGGCGACAGAATCGTAATGATTCCCTGCGGATTGATCGACAAATAGCTGTTGAAATCGACGCCCGGAGCCGCCACGCCGTTCAGGGGCGCGCTGGCCACCGCAGCTTCCGAATCGGTCCAGTTGAAACCCAGCAGCAGCCCTCCGCTGGTGGCCGCAGCAATTTTCAGAAAATTCCGGCGGTTGGTATTTAAGTGAGAAGTCATGTCGGTTTGAGGTTTGGCGTTTAAGGTTCGAAGTTTAACGTTTAACGGTACTGATTCAGTTGAGAATCAGAGTGTGTCAGCGCTTTAAACGTTAGACTTTCAACCTCAAACGATTATTTTTTAGTTGCGGCTTCTTTGATGCGGTGGTAGGTGCCGCAGCGGCAGAGGTTGCCGGACATGGTGGCTTCAATTTCTTCGTCGGACGGTTTGGGTTTGCGTTTGAGCAGCGCAGCCGCCGTCATGATCTGACCGGCCTGGCAATAACCACACTGGGCCACATCCACCTCGTCCCAGGCTTTCTGCACCGGATGGTCGCCATTTTTGGACAACCCTTCAATGGTTGTAACTTTGGCGGTACCGATGGCGGAAACCGGTAACACGCAGGAACGGGTTGCTTCCCCGTTCAGGTGGACGGTGCAGGCGCCACACTGGGCAATGCCGCAGCCGTATTTGGTGCCGAACAGCCCCAGATTATCGCGCAGCACCCAAAGCAACGGAGTATCGGCTTCGGCTTCAGTCTGGTAGCTTTTGCCGTTGATTTGCAGTTTAAACAAGGCCATAGTGAAGAAGTGAGTTTGGAATGAGGGCTAAATTACAAAAAAATAGCTAGTTTCAGGTTTCCGGTAACCGGTTTTCTGTGGCCGCCCATTCACCCGGAAAACCGACTGCCGCAAACGGAAAACCCAATCAACAATGACGTTTCCAGTGTATTCCAAAATAGCGGGCCTGTTTCGCAATCCGGCGGTTCGGCGCGAGCTTCGCCAACTCGATCCGGAGCGCGATTACCAGCGAATGGTGCAGTTGCTGGTGGGCTACGAATTTCCGTTTGATATCCAGCGGGCCCTCGAACTGGCGCTTTTTCACACCTATGCCAATCCGCGCACCTCGGCCTTGCTGGTTCGGACCGGCGAGTTTGAGCGGCACGGCCAGAAACGCTACGACGACACGGCCATTCTGATTGCGTGGTTTATGCAGTATGGTCTGAACACCGAAACCGGCTTGCGGGCCATCACGCAAATGAACCGGCTGCACGGGCATTACCGGATTCTGAACGACGATTTCCTGATTGTGCTTTCCACGTTTATCTTTTACCCAATCAACTGGGTGAACCGCTACGGCTGGCGGAAACTCATTCCGGCCGAAGAGCGGGCTTTTTTTTTGTTTTTCCGGGAGGTTGGGGAGCGGATGAATCTGACCGGTATTCCCCAGAGTCTCGACGACCTCCGCGCGTTTACGGACGCCTACGAAGCGGAGCATTTCCGGTACGACGAAAGCAACCGGCGACTGGCCGACGCCACCGTCCGGATCGTGGAAGGCTGGTTGCCCAAGCCGCTGCGGTTTGCGGTGCAGCCGGTTTTTGCCGCCCTCATCAACGACAAACTGCGCGAAGCCTTTGGCTATCAGCGTCCGGCAGCCTGGTTCTGCGCGGTGCTGGAAACATCGTTCCGGCTGCGCAAAGGGCCGCTTAAATGGATCACCTTTAAACCGTATCCGACGCTGGTGGAAAATACGCTGCACCGTACTTACCGAAAAACCGGTCTGCCCGCCGTCGAGGACCTGGGACCGACGAAGCTCCTCCAGAAAAAACCCGGTGAGTAGACTCCATCCGGTTTATTCTTATGATTGCAGTCAACTTTTAGGTTTTTACAGACATGGGGATGTTTCTACATACGTTGAATCGCCGACGGGGCCGCCCGGCGGTTAAGCAAAAAATAAAAGCGGTTAGCGGAGCTTCTCTTCTAACCGCTGATCTACTCTGCTTAACTCTGCGATTTAGTCTTTTAATTTTTTGCTTCCACCCGGTTTTCGCCCAGAAGAACGATCCGAAAAAGGAAGAATGGATCAAGCTGTTCAACGGCAGGGACCTGAGCGGCTGGGACATTAAAATTGCCGGGGAGGACTTGAACAGCAATTACAAAAACACCTTCCGGGCCGAAAACGGGATGCTCCGGATTCGGTACGACCAGTACAAAACGTTTGACAATAAATACGGCCACATTTACTACAAAGACCCGTTTTCGTACTACATCCTCAAATTTGACTACCGGTTTCAGGGCGATCAGGTGCCGGGCGGGGCGTCGTGGAATGTCCGCAACAGCGGGGTGATGATCCACTCCCAATCGGCCTCGAGCCTGACCAAAGACCAGGATTTCCCGATTTCGCTGGAGATTCAGACGCTGGGCGGTTTGGGCAAGGGCGTACGGCACACGGCCAACCTCTGCACACCGGGGACGATCGTGGAAATGGGTGGCAAAGTTATTCCGGCGCACTGCATCGACTCGCAATCCAAAACCTACGACGGCGATCAGTGGGTGAGCGTCACGGCGGTGGTGCTCGGCGATTCGATTGTCCACCACATCATCGAAGGCGACACGGTTCTGACCTACGAAAAAACCAAAATCGGCGGGGGCTACATCAGTCCGCAGAACAGCTTTGCGTCGGGTCACGTCGGCAATGCTGATTACTGGATGAAGCTGGATAATACCCCCCTGAAGGAAGGCTACATTGCGCTGCAAAGCGAAAGCCACGCCATCGATTTCCGCAACGTCGAACTGCTGAATCTGAAAGGCTGCATGGTGAAAACCGCCCTGAATTACAAGGCGTATTACAAGGTGGCCGATAACGCAACGTGCAAGTACAGGAAGTGAGCCCCTTCAGCCTGACAAGTCTGGAAGCCCGGTTTTAATCACCTAGTAAGTTACCCGGGAGCCGACGAAAACCGTAAACTGAAAACCGTATACCGCACCCTACTTCTGTTCCGTGATTTCCAGCACCACGCTGGCCCGGTTTGCATCGACCGCCGGATTGAACCCGACGGTCATCAGGTAATCGCCCGAATACACCGCTTGACTGCTGCGGTTGATGGGCGAATTGGTACCGGGATACACGTTCAGTTCCTGAATTTTGTACGTTTTGTCCGGGTGCAGCCCGTTCAGCCGGATGGGCGCCTGACTGCCCTCCCGGTAGCGGTTTCCAACTAGGTAACTGAACCAGACGGCTTTATCCTGCTTTTCGCTGACGTACAGTAGCGAGGCCACATTGTGGGTCTGCGGGGAAACCAGCCGGAACAAATCGCCCTTCCAGATCACCTCCTTCACGCGGGCGTAGGTCCGGAGCGCCTGCTGACTGAATTCGAGTTCTTTTTCGTCGAGCTTGCTCACCACAATGTCGTAGCCCATTTTGCCCATCATGGCTACGTCCGTCCGGAATTTTAGCGGTTGTTTGCCCCAATCGGTGATGTGGTTACAGGTTGCGATGGCCGGAAAGAAATACGAATAATTCCACTGAATGAAAATGCGTTCCAGGCCGTCGGTGTTGTCGCTCGGCCAGAATTCGGTAAAGTATTTCAACGCGCCATAATCGACCCGGCCGCCCCCGCCCGAACACAGCATCAGCGGCAGGCTGGGGTATTTGGTCCGCAAACGCTCGAGTACGTTGTAAAGCCCCTGCACATACTCCACAAACAGGTGCGAGGGATTGGGGTTGGTGGCCGAGAACGCGTTGTAAATAACCGCATTGCAATCCCATTTGATGTAGCCCAGCGTTGGGTTTTTGGTGAGAAGACCGTCGACGACGCCGTAGACAAAATCCTGGACCTTCGGATTGGATAAATCCAGGACGAGCTGGTTCCGGAAATAATACTCCGACCGATTGGGGAGCTTGATGACCCAGTCCGGATGTTTTTCGTAGAGTTCACTTTTCGGGCTGACCATTTCGGGTTCCAGCCAGATGCCGAATTTGATACCCGCGCTTTCGGCTTCCTTCACCAGATACCCCAAACCGTGGGGCAGTTTCTGCTTGTTTTCCTGCCAGTCGCCCAGACCCGTCCGGTCGTTGTTGCGCGGGTATTTGTTGGCAAACCAGCCATCGTCGAGCAGAAACAGATCAACGCCCAGCTTCTTGCCATCTTTGAAAAGCGCGCTTAATTTTTCTTCATTGAAGTCAAAATAGGTAGCTTCCCAGTTATTTAACAGTGTTAACCGATTGCCTTCACCCTGCGGAATGCGGTGTTTGCGGGCCCAGCGGTGTAAATTCCGACTTGCCTGCCCTATTCCGGCATTGGAATAAGTGAACAGAAAAGCCGGGGTAACCAACTCTTTGTCCGGCGCCAGGTGGTACTCCGACGCGTACGGATTGATGCCCGCAATCAGCCGCAGATTGCGGAGCGGATCGACCTCGAACTGAATCTGGTAGTTGCCCGACCAGGCCAGCGTTCCGGCCAGCACTTCGCCGGTTTCCTCTTCGGCGGGCTGGTTCAGCGACACCAGAAACGAGGGTGGCTGGAACAGATCGGCCCGCGTTCCGAGCTTGGTATCGAGCACTTTCAGTCCCGCCGATAATTGCACTTCTTCGGGATTCATCTCCCGCGCCCAGTCGCCGTGGAAATGCGTCAAATAGTACGACTGCGCCGGAATGTAAAGATTGGCGGATGCGTATTTCTGCAAGCGAACGGTTTTTTTCTCAGTGTGCCGGATGCTCGACCACTGCTCGATCACATCCTCCTGCTGGTAGGCCTTGTAAAATAGCGTTACTTCAAACGGGTACTGCGGATCTTTGAGAAAAACCGTGGTCAGCACCACGCCCTCGGCCACCTTCTGGGTTTCGTGCCGCACATACCTGAGGTCCGAAGAAGGATTTCCGTCGGCATGCAGGACCTGAAGCGCCGGTTCGAGCAGATTGCGGCCACCCGCCGGGGTGTAAGCCGAATTGTAAAGCTGCGTGTAATCTTCCCCGCGCTTGCCATTATCGGTCAGCAAACCGTAGTCAGTCGCCTTCCGGAGCCGCTTGCCGAGGTGAACCACCGTGGGATCACCGTTTTTATCGACCCGGATGACCAGGGCCGTTCGCTGAGTTTCAATGGCAATGTGCGTGTCGCCGGGGGCAGCAGCGGCTTCAAAAACCGGTACGAAAACGGCGGCTAGCTGGAGAAAAAAGTGTTTCATCGTCGGGGCTGATTAACCGCGACAAAGCTACGAAGTTTTTAGATCGTCGGTACCGGCCCGCGCCGAGCCTGGGGCGTTTAAACCGTTTCGAACTGAATTTCTTCAATGGATGAAAAAACCGCTTTGCCCAGTTGACGGCCCTGAACCATCATTTCGTCGGCACCCTCCGACGGACCGCCAATCCGCAAAACCGCATCGCAATGAGCGAGGAGGTCAACGGCAACCGGGTGAAAAATCCGGTTAAAAACCGCATCGCCCAGGGTCTCGGAACCGGCGTTTTCAATGAGCGGCAACGCTACCCACTCGCCCAGCATGGGCAAATAGCCCCGCTCAAACAATTGAAGGGCAACCTTGCTCATCTGCTGCACGTTCGCGGCAATTTTTTCGGGGTCATCATTGGTGCCGGAGCGGTACGGACCCGCAACCAGGATCATTTTTTTCATGAATGAAAACTGCTGTTATTAGTAATGGATGGCAAAGATATTGATTGATTTTAATTGTTAATGATCATTTTTGATCAAACGGTTGTAAGGGCACAAAAAAATGCCTGCGGTTTGATAACCGCAGGCATTTTTTTATTCGTCTGGTATCGACTACTCGATTTCCACGATCATTTCCACTTCCACCGCATAATCGGAGGGCAGAGCCGCCACGCCGACAGCCGAGCGGGCGTGTTTGCCTTTATCGCCAAAAACCGTCACCAGCAAATCCGAGCAGCCGTTTATCACTTTCGGATGATCGACAAAATCCGGCGTGGAATTGACCATTCCGACCACTTTCACCACACGCTTTACTTTGTTCAAATCGCCAATTTCGGCTTTTAACGAGGACAGCAAACCGATAGCCGACAGTTTGGCCGCTTCGTAGCCCTGCTCAATGGTCAGGCCTTTGCCGAGTTTGCCCTTGATACCGGTTCCGTCGGCGCGGCTGGAAACATGACCGGCCAAAAAGATCAGGTTTCCGGTCCGGACGGCTTTCACATAATTGGCCAGGGAAGCCGTCGGTGGGGCCAGTTCGATACCCTTTTCTTTCAATTTCGCTTCGACCGACTGTGCCCGAATACCTTCTGAACAGAGTACAAAACCGATGAGCAATGTAAAAATTCGTTTCACGAATGCTGGAGTTTTTATTTAGTACTGGAAATATAACTTACTATAAAAGAGTAATTTGTGTTTTAATTTTTTATCATCACAAATTAAAATGGAGTTCGGAGTTTTTTAGGCGTCAGGCAAATTTTCCAAATCCCTTAAATCGTGCGGTCGGCCACTAGCTTTCTTGTTCTTAATCAAATCAGGCAGTTGGAATTTACAAAACTGTCAATATCGCCCGTCGTGCGTAAATAACCAAGAGCAATTACGACATGCCCTCCCAGTACGACCTATTCAACGTCTTCCCCGTTCAATAAACGAATCAGATTTAACTATTCGGTTTCCATTCGCAAGGGAAGGGTTGGAAGGATTCGCAGCCTAAATTTCTGGCGCGCCGAATGAGCTTCAAAGCCGCATCGAGCCGCTCCTCGGGTCATTTCGCCCACCAGTACGCTTTGTCGTAATTCGGAATCTCATTCCATGAACTGGATTTGAAAATTCTGCTCATCGATTTAGTCCGTTATTTTAGTAACGCCATTACCGCGTCATCCCCCATGACGGCATTGGCCGGGCGCGGGTGGGCCTCGTTGAATACCTGCAATTCCGCTGCGGACAGAATCCGGTTCGGACTTTCGTCGATCTGGCCGTCTTTCATCACCCGGTTCAGGTCCAGTTTGAGGTGTTTCGCCAGAAACTGGTAAGCCGCCGAGCGTTTGGAGGGGCCGTAATCGTGTTTTTCGTTGGCGAGGTGGACGTTTTCGATCCGGTTCTGGGCGTCGTAAAAACCGTAAATGCGCTGAATGTACGGAAACTCCATGTTGGGCGTATTTTTGGTCCAGTCGCCACCGTCCGAAATCATGATCATGGGGCGCGGAGCTGCCAGAGCTGCGATTTCAACGTTGTTCGTTTCGTGATTCGGACGTTTGTGAATGGGCATACCGCTCTCGCATACACAACCGCCGAAGAAGTGAGCCGACACCATAACAACCGGTACTGACACTTTCACGCGGGAATCTAACGCTGTTAGCAGGAAGGTTTGCGTCCCACCACCCGACTCCCCCGTAACGGCCACCCGGTCGGAATCAACCTGTGGCAAACCGGTCAGGAAGTCCAGCGCCCGGATGCTGTTCAGCGTCTGGAGTTTGGGCGCGCCCGGAATCTTGTGATCACACTGCTTCGAATCGCCGTAGCCCAGCATGTCGTACGCGAAAACAATGGCGCCCATGCGGGCCAGCGTAATGCAGCGTTGCTGGGTGTATTCTTTCAGCCGCGCGTCGAGCGTTGCCATATGACCGTGGGGGCATAAAATCGCAGCGGTTTTTCCGGAAATGGTGGTTGGCGTGTATAGATTTCCCGTGACGTAAATACCCGGCAGGCTTTCAAACGCCACATTTTCAACAGTATACCCGTCCATTTTGCGTACACTGTGGCGGATCGGCTTCAGCGCGGCAAACTTCGGTTTTTCCGGCAGTTGCAAACCGTCCCGAATGCCCTGCCGAATGACTGCCGCCCGTTTTTCCCACGATGCCTTGTCGGAATATTGCTCACCGCAGCTTAGGAGGGCTTTGGCTCCTTCGGGCTCACTGAAATAGGCACCCTGCCGCAGATCGGGCCGGGCCGGGTTGGGCTGGGCTAACAGACTCATGGGCAGGAACGACCACAGGCATACGGGAAGAAGCAATCGACGCATTGCAGAAAAGGGTTTAGGATGGTGCTAAAGTAACAAAAAAATGGTGTCATTCGCCGGAATGCCGTTTATTTGCAGTTCCCAACCAAACGGTATCGTCCATGCACCCCAACGGAAAATCACTGTTTTTCTTTTTCCTAGTGTTTCTATCGGTTAGCTATGAATCATTCGCGCAATCCGCCCGGCAACCGAACTTTATCATCATTCTGGCCGATGATCTGGGCTATGGTGATTTGAGTTGTTACGGCCATCCGACCATCCGAACCCCGTTTCTGGACCAGATGGCCGCCGAAGGAACCCGGTTTACGCAGTTCTACGTGGCCGCTAACGTCTGTACGCCCAGCCGGGCGGCTTTGCTCACCGGGCGGCTCCCGATTCGGAACGGGATTTTCGGGAAGCGCGTGGTTTTCTTCCCCAACTCCGCCAATGGCTTGCCACCCAGCGAATTGACCATCGCGAAAGCGTTAAAAACAAAAGGGTACGCAACGGGTCTGGTGGGCAAGTGGCATTTGGGTTCCAAACCGGAATTTCTGCCCCTCAACTACGGTTTTGATTCGTACTTCGGCTTGCCGTACTCGAATGATATGGGAAAAATCGGGCCGTTTTCCGATCAGCCGACGCCCAACAACCCGAACCCACCCCTGCCGCTGTACCGGGATAATCGGGTGGTAGAAACCGAGCCGGATCAGCGCCAGTTGACCCGGCGGTATACCGATGAAGTGTTGAAGTTCATCACGACCAATCAGAAAAAACCGTTTTTTATGTACTACGCCAGCCCGTTTCCGCACGTGCCGCTGTATGCGTCCGAAGGTTTCAGTGGCAAAAGCAAACGCGGTTTATACGGCGACGTGGTGGAGGAACTGGACTGGAGCGTCGGGCAAATTCTGAAAAAGTTGAAAGCGTTAAAGCTGGATAAAAATACCGTCGTGGTGTTTCTGAGCGATAACGGCCCGTGGCTGGTGAAAAACCGGCTCGATGAAAACGGCGGCTCGGCCGGCCCGCTCTACGAAGCAAAAGGGTCCACGTACGAAGGTGGCATGCGGGTTCCGGCCATTTTCTGGGGACCGGGCGTGGTGAAAGCCCATACGGTTTCGACGGCGGTGGCGACCTCGATGGACCTTCTGCCGACCATTCTGGCCCTGGCGAAAATCACCCCGCCCAAAAAGCAATGGCTGGATGGACAGGACATTACGGATTTGCTGAACGGAAAAAAGGAAAACGGTACGGAAGTGGTGTACTACTACGATTCGGACCGCCTGTATGCCATTCGGAAAGGCCCCTGGAAAGCGCATTTCACGACGCACCCTTCGTATTCGCCCGATGCGCCAGTGCCGCACGATCCGCCCTTGCTGTATAACCTGGAAGTCGATCCGGGCGAGCGGTACGAGGTCGGCAAAAAACACCCCGAGGTGCTGGAAGCTCTAAAAAAAGAATTGGCGAAACACCGGGCGGGCGTGGTAGCGGTGGAACCCCTGCTCGATGCGGTGGTTGAAAAGTAGCCGGAATTTCCGAATTTTGATTTTCCTAAACCGTTTTTTTCCATGAAAAAAATCCTGTTTCTGCTGCTTTGGTCGGCCACCGCGTTTGCCAACATCTCGCTCCCGGCCATTCTCAACTCGAACATGGTGTTGCAACAACAAACGGAGCTCGCGATCTGGGGCTGGGCCGATCCGACGGAAAAAATCACGGTGTCGGCGAGCTGGACGAGCGCGCCCCTCAGCACCACTTGCGCCGATAATGCCACCTGGAAAGTGAGCCTGCGGACGCCCCAGGCGGGTGGCCCGTATACGATTACCATCAGGGGGCACAATCAGGTGGAGCTGACTAACATTCTCATTGGCGAGGTCTGGTTGTGTTCGGGCCAGTCAAACATGGAGATGACGGCGGCCGGGGGAGCCAAAGACGTCCGCGCCGAACTACCAACGGCCCACAATCCGAACATCCGGTTTTTCAAGGTTCCGAAGCGGGCCACCGACGCTCCGCAGGTGGATGTGCGGGGGAACTGGGCGGTTTGCGATTCACTAACGCTAAAGCATTTTAGTGCGGTGGGGTATTTTTTCGGAAAGAAAATCCAAAACACACTCAACGTTCCGATCGGGCTGATCGATGCTTCCTGGGGCGGCTCCTTCATGGATTCGTGGGTGCCGGAGACGATTGTGTTGCTGTATCCCGAAACCCGGCGGTCGGCCCAGGCCATGCCAAAAGCACCCTGGGCACCCAACAAACCGGGTGTGCTTTACAACGGGATGATTGCGCCGATTACGTCGTTTCCGATTGCGGGGGTGATCTGGTACCAGGGAGAATCCAACCGCCACGATGCCCCGGCGTATCACAAACTGACTCATTTGCTGGTCGATTCCTGGCGGAGCCTGTGGCAGAAGGAATTCCCCTTTTATTACGTCCAGATTGCCCCGTATACCTACGGCGACAAATACCAGACGGCGGCCACCCGCGAGAGCCAGACCAAAGCAATGGCTATTCCGAAAACCGGCATGATTGTAACCACCGATCTGGTTGACAATCTGAAGGATATTCACCCGGCCTACAAAAAAGAAGTCGGAAACCGTCTGGCCAACTGGGCCCTGGCCGAAACCTACGGACAACCGGTGGAGCCGTACAAAAGTCCGCAGTACCGCTCAATGCAGGTGGAAGGCAGCAAAATCCGGCTCACGTTCGACCACGCGCCCAATGGCTTGGTGCTGAAAGGCACGGAACCGGCCGAACTGGAAATTGCCGGTGCCGACCAGGTTTTTTCGAAAGCTCAGGTTCGGATCAGGGGGAATATCCTGGAAGTCTGGTCGGAGGCCGTGAAAAACCCGGTTGCCGTGCGGTTTGCCTTCCGCGATGCCCCGGTGCCAAATCTGTTCAGCAAAGAGGGTCTGCCGGTGATTCCGTTTCGGACGGATGCCTGGGAGTTGGGCGTCACGCCGGTGAACAAGCTGTAGGGCGATTGGGTGAAAGTCCGGCATTTAAGAAAGAAACCTTCGTTTTTGCTGAAGTGAATGGAACGATGTGGACCCGGTAAGACCCGGCACCGGTTAGCCCCTTTTTATATAGCGTACTAAAATAACCGGGCCGGAAAAAGCCGCTTCTGCGTCCATTCCCGGCCCGAAAACCTGCTGATGATGGGTCAACTTACTGCACCGCTGTCGAATACAACTGGTTGAACAGCAGTTTAAACGTCCCCTGGGCCTGCGCGCGGAAGGTGATTTCCGGCCCAAAGGCGTAGAACTTGCCGGGGCCGACGGGCGCCATGAAAGCGGCCACGCCATCCTGCAAATACGCCTGCCCCCAGGCCCAGCCACTGCGGAGCGGTTTGCTGGTCGAGAACCAGGCCAGCGGTTTTACCGTGCCTTTCGCAACGGCATCCGGCGCCAGTTTAAAAACCGGGCTGGCATCAAAATACACATCGGTTTGCTGCGGCATTCCCCAGGTGGCCTGCTGCGTTGAGTCCAGACTCACCCGCAGAATGCTGCCCGGAATGTAGTATTTTTCGTTCGGCAGCGGCCGCTCAATACCGGTGCTGGTCATTTCCACCAGCGCATTTTTCACCGGCAAACCCAGGTGGTAAGCCAGGTTCGTGCTGCTGCCGATGGTGACGATGTTGCCGCCCGCTTCCAGAAACGCCTTCAACTGCGGCACCGATTTTTCGGCGGTGATTTTGCCCAGCCACGGCCGGAACTCCGAGGGAATTTCCTCCACTTTGGGCTCCCGGCTGGCGTAGCCGCCTTCACCCCCACCGCCCCCGGCGCCCACCGCCGGAATCGCGCGGGTTACAAAAACGATGACGTCGTATTTCTTTTTCAGATCACCGGCGTCGATGTCCTGCGAATAAAGTACCTGCATCGGAAAATGGTACTGCTCCATCAGCCAGCGCACCCAGCCCGACGGCATCGAACCGCCGTAGGCATCCCACAAACCAATCCGCATCGGGCTCACTTTCACCAGCGCACCGGTAGGCCGTTTGGCCATGCCCGTAACCACCAGACCCAATTCCTGGGCCGATTTATCCAGGGCGGTTTTTGCTTTGGCCGATGCCGGGATAAAAAACGCGCCCGCAGCCAGGCCGGTTTTCCCGCTCACGCCATTGGGCATACGAAATACCTCGACGCCTGCTTTGAGCAGATTATTCACCAACAGAAAAGCGTTGTTGGCCTGCGCGCTCAGCGCGTAGCCCGCAGCCGCACCAGCATCGACTTTGCCCTTCGGTGACTGCAATTCACCGTACGGTAATTTCCTGAAAGGCCCCTCAAAGCCATCCAACACCCGATCCACTTTCACACCCATCTGGAAGGCCAGCGTCCAGCCGGCGGCATCGTACGGACGAACCGGCGGGCCACCGGGGTACTGAAAATCGTTCGGGTGATCCTGCGGTTCAAACATATCCAGCACGTGCGGCCGGAACGACTGATCGGTTTTCACGATGTACGAACCCGCCGGGTATTTCTTGCCGGCAACGGTAAAATCCGCCGTGGCCTCCTGAATCTGAATCCCGGTTTTGATCAGCGCATTGATGAACTTGACGGCGGTGGCAAAGTCCGGCTGGTCGGCCGAAATAATAAAACCGCGTGGGTCGCGGGTCGCCGGATCTTTCAAAACCGCATCGTAGTATTTCACCGGGATGCCGCCCCCGCGCGGCAGCAAACCGTATTGGTCGGGTCGCGTGGCGCTGGCGGTTCCGGTCGTATTCTTTTTTAAATCGTCCTGGTAGTTCTGCGTAATCGCGTCGATGCGTTTCGGCGACAAGGTCCAGTAATCGGTGCTGCCGTGTTCGATGGCGTTTTTCCCCATCCGGTAAATGTTGTACAGCAACTGATCGCTGTGCCGGGCGGCATAATCCAGCGTCGCGTAGTTCAGCGAGAGCGAATAGTCGATCGACTGCTTGAAATACCATTTCTGGGGCGTCACCGGGAAGGGTGTATTGCCGTTGGGAATCAAGCGGTTCGGCACCAGCGGCACTTCCTCCGGCGTCGGATTACCGATGATTTCGGTCAGCAACCCAATCATGTTGTGGAAGTGCGTCGTGGTGCGCAGACCGCCATTGTACCAGGTCGAGAAAACCGAACCGCCCAGCCGCGTAAAACCGGGTTTGTTTTCGGAGTTCAGGCGGTTGATCATGGCCGCTCCGAGGGCGTCGATTCCCGTAATCATCAGCGGCTCAAACACGTAGTTGAACGGGTCGCGGTACGGTGGTCCGGCCAGCACCGACCCGGCGGGACCGCGCTGGTGGTGGTTGTACATGATCTGCGGAATCCACTCAATAAACAGCTGACGACCAATGTTTTGCGATTCTTTCATATTCATGATGAAAAAGTCGCGGTTGTTGTCGTGACCGGCGTACTTCTGGTAGAGACGCGGCACATTTTCCAGCTGCCGCTTCTCCGGTTTGGGTTCCCGCATGTACCAGCTGCTGACCAGTTCCTGCCCATCGGGGTTGGCGTGCGTCAGCAGAATGATCACCTTATCCAGAATCCGCAGCGTTTCGGGATCTTTCCGGCTCACGAGTTGCCAGGCGGTTTCGATCAGCTGCATCGTGCCGACGGTTTCGGTCGCGTGCAGGCCGCCGTCAATCCAGACCACGGCTTTTCCTTCGGCCGCCATTGCGCGGGCCTGCTCGTCGCTGAGGCCCTCGGCGCGGGCCATTTTGGTGGAAATTTCTTTGTATCGGTCGAGTTTTTTGAGATTTTCGGGCGACGAGACGATGACCATGTACTGGTGCCGTCCTTCTTCGGTGAGCCCGATGTCCACCAGTTTGGTGCGGTCCGAAGTGGCCAGTTTTTTGAAGTACGCTTCGGTTTGCGTGTAGGTAGCGAGCTGATAATCATCGCCGATGTTAAAACCGAAATGCTCTTTCGGGGAAGGAATCGCGCCCGACTGCGCCCGAACAGTCGGCAGACCCAGGCCAAGAAAAAGGAATAAACCCGGTAAAATACGTTTTCTCATCGAAACTGGGGTTAGTTTGTTGGCAGGTCGAAATACGGTATTTTTCGCTTTACGCTAAAGCAAACTCCTCATCGTTTCGGCCCCACCGAGTCGTAAACGATTACTTTTTCCCAGAGCGACGAATAGTCTTCCACAAATTTAAGGTGGATCGGGTGCGTCTGGTAAATTTCCTCATCCATCAGGTTGTTAAAAAAACACAGCCACGAAACCGCATAGGAACGCTCGATCACCGAACGCGTGGTGGGCGCCGGTTCGCCGATGTGTACCAGCTTGATCGTCGGCACTTTAGCCAGTTTGTTCAGGCCCTCAATGAGTTTGGCTTTATCGGCGGCACTGCCCGGGTTCTTCAAATAAAAATAAACGTGGTGGACAAACAATTCCTTCGGTGCTGATTCGGACAAACCCATTCCCAGACCCGCGCCCAGGCCGCTTTTGACAAATGTTCTGCGTGATTGTTCTTTCATAACTCGGATTGCTGTTTTGATGGGAAGGCGGCTTAAATGGATTGAAAAGTTTTGTTCAGCTTATTAGCAGCGATTCGTTGTATCCGTTCAAGCCGCGTTCCGGTTTACCCCTAAAAAGACAAAAATGGGCAATAAACGCTGAATTACCCAGCATCCATTACTTTTACCAAATGAACACTCCCCACGACCCCGCTCCCATTCTGGCCAATCTGGGCATTTCGGCCCTGAATCCCATGCAAAAAACCGCATGGGAAGCTGTTTTAGAGGAAAAGGCGGTTTTGCTCCTGGCGCCGACCGGTTCCGGAAAAACGCTCGGGTTTCTGCTGCCCGTTCTGCAATTGCTGAAACCGGATCAACGAACAGTTCAGGCTTTGATTCTGGCTCCCTCCCGCGAACTGGCGCTGCAAATTGAGCAGGTCTGGCGGAAAATGGGAACGAGCTACAAGGTCAACGTTTGTTACGGCGGGCATCCAATGGCCACCGAAATTCAGAATCTGAGTAGTCCGCCCGCCGTTTTGATCGGCACACCGGGCCGGATTGCCGACCACCTCGACCGGGCGACGTTTGACCCGGACGGGATTCAGACGCTGGTGCTGGACGAATTTGACAAATCGCTGGAACTGGGTTTTCACGACCAGATGGCGTTCATCATCGGGCGTTTGCGAAATCTCCGGAAACGGGTGCTGGTGTCGGCCACTTCCGGCGTTTCGATCCCGGATTTTACCGGAGTTCGTTCGCCCACCCGGCTCAATTTCATTCCTGACGACGACCGACTCAAAAGCCTGACGACCCGGCTGGTGGCGGCCTTCGATACCGACAAAACCGACACGCTGTTCCGGCTGATTGGCTCGCTCAACTCGGAAGCGGCATTGATTTTTTGCAACCTGCGCGAAAACGCCGAACTGGTCAGTGAATCTATGAACGCCAGGGGCATCCGGACGGCTTTTTACCACGGCGGCCTGGAGCAGGACGAACGCGAACGGGCGCTGATTCAGTTTCGCAACGGCAGCGTTCGGTACCTGATTACCACGGATTTAGCCGCCCGCGGACTCGACATTCCGGAGATGAAGCACGTCATCCATTTCCAATTGCCACTGCACGAACACGAGTTCATCCACCGCAACGGCCGGACCGCCCGAATGCTCGCTTCCGGCACGGCGTATCTGCTGCTTCACCCCGACGAAAACCGCCCCCGCTACGTTCCCGATTCCCTGGAAGAACACGCCTTGGCCGACACGTACCCGCTGCCCGAACCGCCCGAATTTCAAACGATTTACGTCAGTGGCGGCAAGAAAAACAAGCTCAACAAAGTGGACATTGTCGGTTTTTTTTCGCAAAAAGGCGGTCTCGAAAAAGGCGATCTGGGGTTAATCGAAGTCAAGGATTTTGCTTCCTTTGCCGCCGTCCGCACGCCCAAAGTCGGTCAGTTGCTGGCGCGCGTCAAAGATGAAAAAATGAAAGGAAAAAAATATAAAATTGCCATAGCGCGGTGACGACTTTTCGTCTGCCACTCATAGTCAGACCTTTACGCGAACATTTTTAGAAAATCGTTCAATAAGGTCGGGAGTCTTTAACGCCAATCACCCACGCAGAAGAACGTCCTGTCAATCTTGCCTGTCGTTGTTTATTCCTTCTTGTCTACTTTCGTAAAATCCAGATCGTGGAAGTCGTAGCTGAAATCCGTCAGGGGCGAAATGGCTTTCATTTTCATCGACACCGGTTTTCCTTCGTAATCCAGCCCGAACATCACGAACGCATCCGCTTCCAGACTGCGGTCGTTCCATTTAACCACGAAGGTGTTGCCTTTGTAATAGAACAATTCGCCGGATAAGCGTGGTGATCGTTTCGCCGTAAAGAGTAGTTTGTTGTTCTCGGCCGTAATCATAACGTCGCCCAGCCAGTTGTCGCGGAAAGTGCCGGTATAGAAATAAATGGGCGGTTTGGCGGCCGTATTCTGTTTCTCGGTTTCGACGGTTTTCCAGATTTCGCGCGTTATTTTGTCACCGTAATCGGTGTTGGCCCGCATCCGGTTCCGGGCTTCTTTGACCCGATCCGTACCGCTGATTCCCAGGTAACTATCCTTGATCTGGTTGCTGATGGACGTGAAAGCGGCTCCGGTTTGCTGGTTGGTCAGGACAATGATCCCCAGTTTCAGTTCAGGCAGCAGGGTCACCTGCGTCACCATGCCGGGCAAACCGCCGGTATGCGTCACCTGTTTGTAGCCTTTGACATCGCTCAGAAACCAGCCCAGGCCGTAGGCGCTGAAATGGGTGTTGTAGGGACCCGGATCGTTGACCGGAATCAGGGTCTGGGGCGTCCACATGTCGTTCTGCACCCGGGCGCTAAACAGCGTTTTTTTCAGGCCGTCGCCGTATTTGCCGCCGTTGAGCTGCATGATCACCCAGTTGCTGAGGTCGTTGATGGAACTGTAAATACCGCCCGCCGAGTTGCCCGCATCGAGCGTTCCGCGTTTGATCACCTGCAATTTGCCCTCCAGCACGGCGTGGGCGTCGATGACATTGGATTGATTTTTCGGCAGCCGCGCAAACGACGTCCGGCTGTTTTCCATCTGCAGCGGCTGCATGATGCGGTTTTCGACAAACTCCTCCCAGCTCTGGCCCGTCACCCGTTTCACAACCTCCCCGGCCACCATGTACAAAAGATTGTCGTAATCGTATTTGGTCCGAAAACCGGATACCTGCTTCAGATACCGCAGGTTATGGATGACATCGTTCAGCGTAAAATCGGTCGAATCGGGAAAAAACATCAGATCGCCCGCGCCAAGGCCCATGCCGCTGCGGTGCGTCAGCAGATCGCGCACGGTAAACTCTTCGGTCACGTAGGCATTGTAGAGCCGGAATTCGGGAATGAAATCGATCACCTTCGAATCCCACCGCAGTTTGCCTTCATCGACCAGCATCCCGAGCGCAGCCGCCGTAAACGCCTTGCTGTTGGAGGCAATACCAAACAGGGTGTTGGGATCGACCTTCTGCCCGGACTTCAGCGAGCGGACGCCGTAGCCTTTGGAATGGATTACGCGGCCATCCTTCACGACCGCAACGGCAATGCCCGGCACCTGAAACGTTTTCAGCGTGTTTTCCACCAGCTGATCAATGTGGGCGGAGGTGATGGCCTGGGAAAAAACCGGGTTGAATCCGAAAAAACCGACCAGCAAAAAAGCAAAAAAAGGGAGCCGAGTGAGCATAGCGAGCGAATTTGACGACCGCTAAAGATAACGGATTTGCCGAAATTGCCCCACACGTCCAACGAACTTGCCCCGGCGCACGGGGCCGCCAGTCCCGCCCGTCTTTTCTCTTCGGCTCCCCTTTGCAAAAATTACTTTCCGCCGGGCCGCGTCGGGCGCACCTCAATTTTGCTGGGCAGCGTCCGGGCGGGCAGGTGAATCAGGTCGGCCACGATCTGGCCAATGTCTTCGGGCTGAATTTTCCAGGCGTCTTTCTCACTCGGTTCGTGGTTGTTGAAATACGACGCCACCGACCCGGGCATGATGGTGGTCACTTTAATGCCCTCGTTCCGCAAATCGAGCATCAGCGCCTGCGTAAAACCGACCAGTCCAAACTTGCTGGCGTTGTAGGCGGTTCCGTTTTCAAAGAAGTTGGTTCCGGCCAGACTCGCAATGGTAATGAAGTAGCCTTCCGACTTTTTCAGCTCATCGAGCGTGGCTTTGATGGAATAAAACACGCCGGTCAGGTTGATGTCGATGGTTTCGGTCCATTGCTCGGGGGTCAGTTCCTGAACGGGCGCGAAGTGGCCGACGCCGGCGTTGGCGATAACGTAATCGAGTCGCCCCCACTGCTGAATGATGGCATCAACCGCCCGTTGCTGCGACACCAGATCGCGGACGTCGGCGGCAATGCCCAGCGCAAAACCGTCGTTCAGTGTATTGAGCGAAGCGGCCGCTTCCTCGGCGTTTTCCTGCGAGCGGCTGGTGATGGCCACCCGGATTCCGTCCTTGATCAACACTTCGGCAATGCCGTAGCCAATGCCTTTCGATCCGCCGGTAATGAGGGCGGTTTTAATTATTTCTGCCATAAACTCTGGAAAGTAATGCGGTTTTACATTCGGATAAAGCTGGTAAGTTAACCCAGTGGATAGTATGAAAGTTTAGTTTTAACCTTTTTATTACATCCTGAATGTTCATCCTTTTTCCCGGATTTCATTGAATGAAAGTGTTTCTTCTCCTATCGCTCCTTGGCTGTATTTTTCAACCCACCCACGCCCAAACTATTCCCTCCAGCGTCTATTCCTGGAAGCAGTCGCCGGTTGTCCAAAAAACCGGGTACGAAGAGCGGGTTATTCTGGAGGGCACTACGCGGGATTTCAACGACTTCAGCGTGCGGGGAATCACGGTTTTTCCCGGGCAGCCGACGCCCGCCGTTCAGACGCTGGACGATGAGATGATGCTGATTGTCAAAGAGGGCGATTTGACGGTTACGCTGGAGACGAAAACCACCACCCTCGGCCCCGGCTCCGTCGTCCTGGTTTTGCCGGGTGACGCCCACCGGATTGCGAACAAAAGTCCTAAACCGGTCACGTTTTACCAGATGCGGTATACGTCGAAAGAGGTGCCGGACCTGGATCTGACCCGGATGGCGGGCCAATCGTTCTGGATCGACTGGAAAACAGTACCCTACAAACCGCACGACAAAGGGGGCATCCGGCGGCTGTTCGACCAATCGACCGTTATGTGCAAACGCTTTGAAATGCACGTCACCACCCTGAATCCCGGCCTCTGGAGCCATCCGCCCCACACCCACCGGGCCGCCGAAATTTTGTTACTGATCGAACATTCCGCGCAGGAAAGCATCGACGGCGTTTTGAAACCGGCGGAGGTGGGCGATGTCATTTTTCTGGAGTCCAACATATCCCACGGCATTCAGAACACCGGCAAAAATTCCTGCACCTATTTTGCCTTTCAGTTTGAGTAGCCGTTAAGTAGTCCTCAAAATCAGCCTTTTAAGAATGGCAACGCTTTGTTCCAGCTCGGCTTCCGTGCTCGAGGCAAAGCCCAGCCGCGTGCTGTTGAGTTGCTGACCGGGCGGATTGTGCGCGAGTCCGTCGGCGAAACTCAGCCCCTCCCGTTGAGCGTTCCGGGCCAGGGTTTTCAGGTCGATTGCGGAATCAAACCGGGTCCAGACCGCTAAACCGCCTTCCGGCTGCGCAAACTGCACCGAATCCCCCAACTCGTTTTTCAACAGCGAACAGAAATGCTGGCAGCGGGCCGCATACGCCTGATGGGCTTTTTTGAGGTGCCGCTTCATGGCGCCGTTCCGGAACAACTGCCCCACCGCAAATTCCAGCATGGCGTCGCCCTGGCGGTCGATGATCCGGCGCAAGCGGGCCAGTTCGTCGATGACGGTTTCCGGCGCCACCACGTAGCCAATCCGAAACGCCGGAGCCACCGATTTCGACAGCGAACCGATGTAAATCACCATACCGTTGGCGTCGGCGCTGGCGAGCGGCAGAATCGGTCGCCGGAGGTAATGAAACTCGTAATCGTAATCATCTTCAAGAATCACAAAACCGTATTGCCGGCTCAGTTGCAACAGCCGGAGCCGACGGTCGGGCGGCAAGGTCACCGTGGTCGGATAGTGGTGGTGGGGCGTCACGTACACCAGCCGAACCGGCCGACGCTCGCACAGGGACGCCAGCGCTTCCACATCCATGCCGTGCTGATCGACCGGAACCGTGTGAACCTCCGCGCCGGTTTGCCGAAAATTCATGTTCGCACCCAGCCAGTTGGTTTCGCCCACCACCACCGTCTGCCCCGGTTCCAGCAGCAGCGTACTGGCCAGATGAATGCCCATGATGCTGCCCCTCGCAATCAGAATGTTGTCCGCCGTGATGCGCAGGGCGCGGGTTTCGTTGAGAAAAACCGATAATTCCTCGCGCAGCAGCCGGTTGCCTTTCGGATCACCGTAGCCGAAATGTTGCTGCGGATTGCCCCAGTGAAAATAACTCCGGTACGCCCTCGCCAGCTCGTCAATGGGCGCCAGTCGAATGTCCGGAAAACCATCATCCAGTCGCAACCCGTCGTTCATCAGCAGCACCGGCCGACTCAAGTGCGGTTTTTGGGCGAATTGAAAACCGGCTTCAGTCCGGGCTTTGGGCCAATCCCTTTCCTGGTCCAGCGCTTTGGGCAACACCACGGGCAACTGAGTAGCCACAAACGTTCCACTCCCCGCCCGGGCTTCCAGCCAGCCTTCAGCCAGCAATTCGTCATAAGCCGCCACGACGGTTTTTCGATGCAGTTGCAGCAGACCCGCCAATTGACGAGTCCCCGGCAGTTTCTGAGCCGTCGGCAAAACGCCCGCACCGATCAGCCGCCGGATTTGGCCGGCCAGTTGCAGAAATACGGCGTCTTCAGCCGCTTTGTCGATGCGGATTAATGATTTGAAAGGGAGCATAAAACCGGACTACTGGATTTTCAAAAACCGGATGATTTATCTAGTCCGGCAAGTTAGCAATTTTGAGGAACGGTATCCGGTTTTCGCCGGGCCGACGTTTCGGTATTCGGTTTTCGGCTGAGCCTCGGCTTATCATAATGAACACCAAACCAGAGTCCGAAACAGTAAGCAACAAAACCAATTCCCGTACACCAAAAATCGGCCCGGCGAAACGTCGGCCCGGCAATACTGAAAACCGTACACGGTACACCGAAAACCGAAAACCGTAAACCTGTATGCAAACGCCACAAACCACCCCCAGCCGCCTGGCCAAACGCGCCCAGTACGACACCGAATCCATTTACGCAATTCTGGACGAAGCCTTATTCTGCACCATTAGTTACGCCATCGACGGGCAGCCGTGGTCCATCCCGACGGCTCACGCCCGCGACGGAAACCGGTTGCTGATTCATGGCTCCGTGGGCAGCCATTTTATCCGGGAAATCGAGAAAGGCATCCCGGTTTGCATCGCCGTGACGCTGATCGATGGGTTGGTGCTGGCAAAATCGGCATTCAGTCATTCGGTCAATTACCGCTCGGTCATCATTTTTGCCAAGGCTGAAAAAATTGAAGAATACGAGCAGAAAGTAAACGCACTGGCGTTGATTACCAACCAGTTGATCCCGAACCGCTGGGAGGATTTGCGTCCCGAAACCGCCAGCGAAGTTCGCAAAACCACCGTGCTGTCTTTTTCGCTGACCGAAGCCTCCGCCAAATTCCGGACCGGCGGCCCCAACGACGAACCGGAAGACAAAGAGCTGCCAATCTGGTCGGGCGTTCTGCCAATTGAAACCGTCCGCCGGGCCGCCATCCCCGATGAATCGAGTGCGTCGCTGCCGGTACCGGATTATTTAAGGAATTGAAAGTAGAGAGGTGAGGGTAAAAAGGAGAAAAAGGCTTTTATTCCCTTGCCGATTGACCGACAAATTCCAGTAACTCCCGGTAGATCAGATTGTTTTGGCAAAACAATTGCGTGACCATGCCGACGTGCTTTTTCCCCGGCAGAATTTTATATTCGTGTTTGATGCCCAGGTTCAGAAGCCGCTGGTGGAACTTCTGGCTGCTGCTGGCAATGCTCGGATACGTTTTACTGCCGGTATACAACAACATCGGCGGGCTTTGGGCCGAGACCTGATAATAGGGCGACATGGCCCGCCAAACCGTCGAATCCTTTCCAAACGGAACAAAGTACTGTTCATCGCCGGGGTATTCCAGTTTCTTCAGGTAATCGAACATGTTCAAACCGGCCGGATCGTCCAGAATCGCTCCTTTGACGGTTTTTGCCTTCAGCCCCCACCGGGTCAACAGGGCCCGATCGGTCGCCAGCAAAGCGGCCAGCCCACCGCCCGCCGAATGCCCCATCACGAAAATCCGGTCTGGATCACCGCCAAACCCGGCGATGTGCTGCGTCGTCCAGCGCAGCGCCCGGGCGCAATCATCGGCCATACCGGGCACCTGAATGGCCGGGGAAAGCCGGTAACTCACCATCACGGCCACCACGCCCTGTTTGGCCAGCCGCCGACCCACAAAGGTGTAGAGATTTTTGCTGCCACTGTCCCAATTGCCCCCGTGAATAAACAGGACAACCGGCCGGCGCCCTGCGGTTTTCCGGCGGGGCGAAAAGACATCCAGCACGTGCCGCTCCGGACTGAAATCGGGTGAATCAGCAGCGACATAGGCAAGGTCTTTTGTGCGTTGACTGGGCCGGGCAATGGCGTATTCGTTGACCAGAAGCGCCAGAATCGCGCCCACCAGCAAAGCCACCGGAACCTGCCAGAGTAATCGGAGAAATGGCATCGGAAATTGGATTAATTCCGGTAGATACATAGAACGAGCGTCAATTCAAAAAGGCCAGGAACTTTCCGGGTGTTGACGCCTTAAACCGGACCTGATCTTCCGTAAAGTTACGCGGCAATTCCAGCGGAAAAACGTCATACACGATCAATCCGTCCTGCAGGAAAAACCGTTTTTTCAGGCTTGTCGGGTTTCCCCTGCCATCGAGAATTTCAACAGTCGGCCGGTCCAACAGGCCTTCGGTGGGTATAAAATAATAAACGCCCAAAGTCTGCCCGTTCTTTCGCGGATCAAATGGCAGGCTAAACCTCGTTTCAGCCGGTTTCGACGAAGAAAACCGCCGGGCTTTCAGCGTTTTGAAATCGGTTGATTTCATCAAAAACCGCAGCTTCTTTTCTGCTGCTTTCAACGTTTCCCGGTGAAAACCCCCTTCCGGGTGTAAGACCGATGCCAGGCTCTGACTATGCAGCAGGCCGGAGGAAGATCCCAGGCAACCGATCAGTAAAACTAGCATAATAGACACCGTTTTCATTGGAAAAATAGGTTTGATTGAATAGAGCGTAACTAGTCTTTCTTTATATTACTGAATCTTATATAGTAGTGTTGCAAAAAAGCCGGATCCTTTTCAGTATCCGGCTTTTACAATACTCTATTTCTGCATCCGCCTAGTTCGATAAGGCCGAAGCCGCTGGCTCATCGAGAAACCAGTGAACCTCGCCTTCCGCCTTTCGAATCAACTGGGCGGGGTGATTTTCAATGTCTTCGGCCCCGTTCAACACGGCTTCCACGGCTTCGGCTTTGCCTTTTCCGTAGACCAGAAACGCCAGATGACGGCCCAGGTTGATCAACGGTGCGGTCATCGTGATGCGGTACACCTTCTGATCGTCCAGAAATACCGCCTTAACCGAAACCGAGTTGTCGTGCAAAACCGGCGTGTGCGGAAACAGCGAGGCCGTGTGCGAGTTATCACCCAGTCCCAGCAGCACCAGATCAAATCGAACCTGAACCGCCTGGTACCGCTTCTGAATAGCTTCGGCATACCGCTGCGCAGCCTCGTCCGGGGGCAGACTCGTATCGACGGTAAAAATATGAGCCGCCGGAATGCGCAACGGCTCGAACAGGGCGTTCGTCACCATCAGCGCATTGCTGTCCGGATGGCCGGCGGGCACGTAGCGTTCGTCGCCAAAGAAAAAATCGACTTTCTCCCAGTCCAGCCGGCTGCTGTAGTCGGGTGTCGCAAGCAGTTCGTAGAGTTTTTTTGGCGAACTGCCGCCCGACAACGCCACCGAAAACCGGCCGGTGTCGGCAATCGCATTTTTGGCGGTTTCGATAAAAAAGTCGGCCAGCGCCACCAGCACCTGCGCGTCGGTTTCGAAAATATGCAGAATCGGCTGGCTCATCCGTGTTTACCGTTTAAAGGAAGTGTGAACCAGTGAAAACCGTCCTGCGCAATGAGCGCTTCGGCGTTTTCGGGGCCCCACGACCCGGCGGGATAATTCGGAAAGCTCAGGCTCTTTTTGTTTTCCCAGGCGTGCAGAATCGGCATGATCAGTTCCCAGGCGGCTTCCACCTGATCGCTGCGCATGAACAGGGTTTGGTCGCCCATCATGGTATCGAGCAACAGCGTCTCGTAGGCTTCGGGCGGTTTTCCGGCGTAGGTGCCGCTGTAGTCGAACACCAGATCCACGGGATTGAGCGTCATGTCCAGACCGGGGCGTTTGGCCTGCATCTGCAGGCGAATGCTCATTTCGGGCTGAATACTGAAAATCAGGCGGTTCTGCTGCCAGTTTTCGGCGGCTTCCGCCGGAAAAATCGAGTGCGGAATGTTCTTGAACTGGATCGAAATCACCGAGGACGACTGGTTCAAATGCTTGCCCGTCCGGACGTAAAACGGTACATTTTGCCAGCGCCAGTTGTCCACGAAAAACTTCACGGCGGCAAACGTTTCCGTGTTGGAGTCGGGATTCACTTCCGGCTCTTCCCGGTAGCCCGGCACTTCCTTGCCCTCGATCCAGCCGTGAGTATACTGACCGCGAACGGCCGAAAACCGGATGGCGTCGGCATCAAATCGGCGCATCGACCGCAGCACATCCACCCGGCGGTTGCGCACTTCGTCGGCGTCGAGGTTGATCGGCGGTTCCATCGCAATCAGACACAGCAGTTGCAGAATGTGGTTCTGGATCATGTCGCGCATGGCCCCGGCTCCGTCGTAATAACCGCCCCGGTCTTCGACGCCCAGCTGCTCGGTCACCGAAATCTGGACGTGGTCGATGTAATTGCGGTTCCAGATGGGTTCGAGCAGCGAGTTGGCAAACCGGAACGCCAGAATGTTCTGCACGGTTTCTTTACCCAGGTAGTGATCGATGCGGTAAATCTGCTTTTCATCGAAGATGCCCTGCAACTGCGCGTTCAGCGCCTTTGCCGATTCCAGGTCGTGCCCGAACGGTTTTTCAATGACAATCCGGGTGCGGTCCAGGCCGTCTTTCGGGCATTTTTTGGCAATGTTGTCGGCAATGATCGGGAAGAAATTCGGCGAAACCGCCAGGTAATAAATCAGGTCGGCTTTCTGGTTCCACTCGCTTTCGTACGCTTCGATGCGGGTGCCCAGTTCGTGGTAAGTTTTCGCATCTTTCAGGTCCGAGACCTGGTAGTAAATCGTCTGGCTGAACGTTTCCCACTGCTCGTTGCTGGACTTGCCGCTGCGCGAAAACTTGTCGATTCCTTCCCGGAGCTTTTCGCGAAACTGTGCATCGCTGAGTTGCGTGCGGCCAGTTCCGACGATGGAAAAGTGCTCGGGCATCCAGCCGTCGAGATACAGATTGTACAAAGCCGGGGCCAGCTTGCGCCAGGCCAGGTCACCGGTTCCACCGAAAATAACAAACACGGTGGGTTGCGGTTTTAGCGTTGATTTCATGGTTTACCAGGTAGTGGCGTCCAGTGGGTGTGGAAAACGCCTTCTTTGCCAATAAGTTCGTAGGTGTGCGCTCCGAAATAATCCCGTTGCGCCTGAATGAGATTCGAGGGCATGTTTTCGGTCCGGAACGAGTCGAAAAACGTCAGGGCCGACGCGTAGGCCGGAATGGCCAGCCCCGCCGTGATGCCGGCCGTAACCACCGCCCGCATACCGCCGACGCTCCGGGCCACCAGTTCCCGAACCGACTCGTCGAGCAGCAGGTGTTCCAGACTGGGCGCTTTTTCGTAGGCGTTGTAAATATCGGACAGCAAAGCTGCCCGAATGATGCAACCGCCCCGCCAGATTTTGGCAATCCCCGCCAGATCAAGATTGTAGCCGTACGCAATCGAGGAACGGTACAGCAGGTCGAGCCCCTGCGCGTAGGTCATGATGGTGCTGAAATACAACGCCTGTTCGACGGATTTCAAAAACTCGTCTTTATCGACGTTCAGGGCAGCCGGTTCACCGCCGTAGACGGTGGCGGCCCGGACCCGCAAGGCTTTGTACTTGGACAGGTCGCGCATCGCCACCGCCATATCAATGGTCGGAATGGGCACTTCCAGATCCATCGCCACCTGCGACGTCCACTTGCCGGTTCCTTTGGACTTGGCCTGATCCTTGATCAAATCGACCAGATACTGATCGGAACCGTTTTCTTTAAAGTTGAAAATATCGCGCGTCACCTCGACCAGAAACGACTGCAAGCGGCCTTCGTTCCAGGTTTTGAAGAGCTCGTATAGCTCCTGATTATCCAGTTGCAGGCCCTTGCGCAGAATTTCGTAGGTTTCGGCCAGGAGTTGCATGAGCCCGTATTCAATGCCGTTGTGGACCATCTTGACAAAATGGCCCGAAGCGCCCGGTCCGATGTAAGTCACGCAGGGATCGTCGTTCACTTTGGCGGCAATGGCATCAAAAATCGGTTTCAGCGTCAGATACGCCTGTTTGTCACCGCCCGGCATCATGCTCGGTCCTTTGCGGGCGCCTTCTTCACCGCCCGAAATGCCCATTCCGAAAAAGTGGAACCCTTTCTCATCCAGGAACTTATCCCGAATGACGGTGTCGGTAAAATGCGAATTCCCGCCGTCGATGATGATGTCGCCGGGTTCGAGCAGCGGCAGCAGTTTTTCGATCACATTATCGACCGGTTTTCCGGCGGGCACCAGCATCATGATGGCCCGGGGCGTGGACAGGCTTTGGGTCATGGCCGCCAGATCCGTAAATCCTTTGACGGGTTTGCCTTCGCCTTCTTTTTCAAAACCGGCCACCTGATCGGGATTGATGTCGTAACCGGCCACCGGAAAACCGTGGTCGGCCATGTTGAGGAGCAGGTTTCGGCCCATCGTACCGAGACCGATCATGCCAAAATTATACTTCGTTTCAGCCATTGGGGCGTGTAAGTTTAGTAGGAGACAGGTTTACAGGTTACGGTTTTCAGGATACGGTTTCGGGTCGGCTGACGCGGTCATTCTTTACGATCGAATAATGAATATCGAATGTTGGACGCTGAATGCGTCAGCCGACCAGAAACCGAAAACCGTACCCTATCAAACCGTTTCCAGCGATTTTTTCTGCGTTTCGATGGCCGCCAGCAGTTTGTCGTACGGCTTGTTGAATTTATCGATGCCTTCGTCTTCCAGCTTCTGGGTGATTTCGTCGATGTCGATGCCGGAGGTTTTCAGTTGCGCCAGAATGGCGGTCGATTTATCGAGGTCGTTTTCCAGCCGGTTTTCGGCCACGCCGTGGTCGCGGAAAGCTTCCAGCGTTTCCATCGGCACCGTATCCACCGTGTTGGGTCCAATCAGTTCTTCAACGTATTTCGTATCCGGAATCGCCGGGTTTTTGCTGCTCGTGCTGGCCCACAACAACCGCTGCGGTTTGGCCCCTTTTTCTTCCAGTTTGGCAAACCGCTCGCTGCTGAACACGCGTTTGTAGATTTCGTAGGCTTTGCGGGCCGAGGCAATCGCGACCTGGCCTTTCAGTTCCGGCAACCCTTTTTCGTCCAGAATCGGGTCCACCATCACGTCGATCCGGCTCAGGAAGAAACTCGCCACCGACGCAATGCCGTCGATCGGCTGACCGGCCGCCACGCGGGCTTCCAGTCCGGAAATGTAGGCGTCCGTCACCGCTTCGTAGCGATCCAGGCCAAACAACAGCGTTACGTTCACGTTGATGCCTTCGCTGATGGCGGTTTGGATGGCGGGCAAACCGGGGGCCGTTCCCGGTATTTTGATCATGACGTTTTCCCGGTCCACGGCTTTCCAGAGTTGGCGCGCCTGTTTGGTGGTTCCGTCGGTATCCAGCGCCAGGTGCGGAGACACTTCCAGACTCACGTAGCCATCGGCACCCCGAACCTCCTCTTCGTAAACCGGCTTAAACAAATCAGCCGCCCGCTGAATGTCGCTGACGGCCAGACCGTAAAATATATCCTCGTTGCTTTTCGCTTCTTTCGCTAATTTCTTGATGTCTTCATCATAATCCGAACTGCTGCTGATGGCTTTTTCAAAGATGGCCGGGTTCGACGTGATGCCCCGAACGCCGTCTTCGTCGATCAGGTTTTGCAGTTCACCCGAATCCATGATTTTCCGGTCGATGAAATCCAGCCAGATGCTCTGACCCAACTCGTGAATTTGTTTTACGCGATTTGCCATTTTTCGTTTAAGGTTTAATGGTTGACGTTTAATGATTTACGACCCCGTTATCAGCAAGCGCCTTAAACGTGAGACGTCAACCATTAAACGATACGAATTATTTCTGCTCCAGCTCAATCACTTTATTCAACCGGCGCAGGTGTCGGTCGGCCCCGCTGAAGCGGGCTTCCAGGAATGCCCGGACGAATTCTTCGGCTACCCGGTTTCCTGTAATACGTCCGCCGAGGCAAATTAAGTTCATATCATCGTCTTCTACACCCTGATGCGCCGAAAAATGATCGTTGATCAAAGCCGCCCGTACGCCCGCAATCTTGTTGGCCACGATGGCCGCACCGACGCCACTGCCGCAAACCGCCACGCCCCGCTCCACTTCCCGGCGGGAAACGGCCTGCGCCAGCGGGATAATCTTGTCGGGATAGTCGTCCGTGCTTTCGTACGCGTGAGCCCCGAAGTCGACCACGTCATAACCCAGGTTGGTCAGAAAATCGCGCAGGGTTTCCTTTAGTTCAAATCCGCCGTGATCGGCAGCAATGCCTATTTTCATGGGAGTTCAGTTTACGGTATACGGTTTTCAGTGTTCAGTGTTCACTATTCATTATTCAAGGTTCGTTTTTAAATAGCGAATAATGAATAGTGAATAATGAATGGTGAATAGCGAATCAGGATGACAGCAACGCCTTGGCCTGCTTGACTACGTTTTCCACTGTAAAGCCGAACTTCCGGAACAAATCCTCCGCCGGGGCCGATTCGCCAAACGAGGTCATGCCCAGCACATCGCCTTCATCGGTGATGTATTTGTACCAGCCCAAAACCGCCCCGGCTTCCACCGCCAGCCGCTTTTTAATCTTTTTCGGCAGCACCTTTTCCTGGTAGGAAGCCTCCTGCCGGTCGAACAGCTCCCAGGACGGCATGCTCACCACCCGGGCCGCGATCGATTCTTTTTTCAGTTGCTCCTGCGCCTGCAGCAACAACGAAACTTCCGAACCCGTACCCATCAGAATCACCTCCGGTTCCTTTTCCGAATCGGACAGGATGTAGGCGCCTTTTTCCAGTTCGGTCGCCGGGGTGTATTTTTCCTGATCGATCACCGGCAGGCCCTGTCGCGTCAGAATAAGGGCAACCGGCCCGCCCGGATGCTCGATGGCTACCCGCCAGGCCTGGGCGGTTTCGTTGGCGTCGGCCGGGCGAATGACCACCAGATTCGGAATGGCCCGCAACGCCATCAGGTGTTCGATGGGCTGGTGCGTGGTGCCGTCTTCCCCCAGACCGATGCTGTCGTGCGTAAAGATAAAAACCGGACGGATTTTCATAATCCCCGCCAGCCGGATCGTGGGCCGCAGGTAATCGGAAAAAACCAGAAAGGTGGCCCCGTAGGGAATGATCCCCTTCGTCACGACCAACCCGTTCAGAATGGCGCCCATCGCGTGTTCGCGGATGCCAAAGTGGAAGATGCGTCCCGCCCGGTTTTCGGCCGAAAACGAATAGTAATTTTTCAGGTCGGTGTCCGTCGAGGGCGACAAATCCGCCGAACCGCCGATCAGGTGCGGCAGGTCGTCGGCAATGGCATTGAGCACTTTACCCGATGCTTTCCGGGTCGCAATTTTCTCGTCTCCCGCCGGAAAAACCGGGATCTTTTTCTCCCAGCCTTTCGGCAGTTTCCCGTTGCTCACCCATTCGTATTCGTCGGCCAGTTCGGGAAATTTCGCCCTATACGCCTTGTAGAGGTCGTTCCACTTCTCTTCCTTTTTCGCCCGCTCCTTGCCAATTTCGCGGTAATAATGCAGCACATCTTTGGGTACTACAAACGACTTTTCCGGATCAAAACCAAAGTTTTCCTTCACCAGTTTGACTTCATCCGGTCCCAGGGGCGAACCGTGGGCGTCGGCGGTATCGGATTTGTTCGGACTTCCGTAACCAATGTGGGTCCGCACTTTGATCAGCGAGGGCCGTTTGGTTTCGTCCTGCGCGGCTTTCACGGCCTGGTACAAAGCCTCCAGATCGTTGCCGTCGGGCACCACCTGCACGTGCCAGCCGTAGGCCAGAAACCGCTGGGCCACATCTTCCGTGAACGTCAGGTCGGTGCTGCCTTCGATGGAGATGTGGTTGTCGTCGTAAAAATAAATCAGGTTGCCCAGTTGCAAATGAGCCGCCAGCGAAGCCGCTTCGGAAGTGATGCCCTCCATCATGTCGCCGTCGCTGCAAAGGGCGTAAATCTTGTAGTCGAAAATCGGAAAATCCGGTTTGTTGTACCGCGCGGCCAGGTGGTATTGCCCAATGGCAAACCCAACGCCATTGGCAAATCCCTGCCCCAGCGGCCCGGTAGTTATCTCCACTCCTTTCGATAAACCGTATTCCGGGTGGCCGGGCGTCTGGCTGTCCAGCTGCCGAAACTGCTTCAGATCGTCCATGCTCAGGTCGTAGCCGGTCAGGTGCAGGTAGCAATACTGCAACATACAACCGTGTCCCGCCGACAGAACAAACCGGTCGCGGTTGGGCCAGTCCGGGTTTTTCGGGTTGTAATTCATGGCTTCCGTCCAGAGTATGTGCCCGATTGGAGCCGCGCCCATCGGCAAACCGGGGTGCCCGGAATTGGCTTTCTGTACGGCATCGGCGGCCAATACCCGAACGGTATTGATGCTGAGCTGCTCAATCGATTGGGTTGTGGTTTTCATTAGATTGGGGGAATTGTGATAGACCTAGCGTAGACTTAGTTAACCCGCGGCCAAAAGGATTTGTTTGTTACCGGTGAGTTATTAAAGGTATTTCGCGGACGGGGCCGCCCGGCGGTTGATTCGGAGAAATTGGCGTAAAACAAAGGCCTTTTTCTATGACAAACCCCGATATTCGCTGCGAAATCCCTTTTCTCTCCTTACTTTCAGGCGTCCGAATACAAGCCCGATTTATGAAACCACTTCTCCTCCTGAGCCTTCTGCTGTTCGGGCATCTGGCCGTACTGGCCCAACCGTTCAGTCTGGAATCCGTCCGCAGCTACCCGTTTCCTTCCGATCTGACGGCGTCGGCGCAGGGATCAAAAATCGCGTGGGTGTTCAATCAGGAAGGAAAGCGAAACGTCTATGTGGCTGAAGGGCCGGCGTTTACACCCCGAAAACTCACCAATTACACAAGCGATGACGGCCAGGAAATTACGAGTTTGTCCATCTCTTCCGACGGCAAATGGGTGGTTTTTGCGCGGGGTGGGGATCACGGTTCGAACTGGGACGAAGCCCTGCCGGTTAATACTTCCTCCTCCCCCGTTCCGATCAACGTAAAAATCTGGAGCGTTCCGTTCGCCGGTGGCGAGCCCAAGGCCCTCTCCGAAGGTGACGAACCGTTGATTTCGCCAAAAAATGACCGGGTGGCTTTCCTCAAAACTAACCAGGTCTGGACCGCAGCGATCGACGGGTCTTCGTCCCAAAACGTAGTTACGGCCCGGGGCGAATCCGGTTCCCTGCAATGGTCGCCCGATGGTTCCCGACTGGCGTTTGTTTCCAACCGCGGGGACCACGCATTCGTTGGCATTTACACCAATCCGGAAACCCCCATCCACTGGCTGGCCCCTTCCTTTTCGCGGGATCGCTCCCCGCGCTGGTCGCCCGACGGGACCAAAATCGTCTTCGTCCGGACCCCCGGAACGGGCGGAGCCCCGGATTCGCTGCTGGCCCGCAAACACCAGCCCTGGTCGCTCTGGACCATCGATATCGCCAGTGGAAAAAGCGCTTCCCTCTGGCAGGCGCCTAAAACCCTGGCCGGTTCCGTGCCAACGACGCACGGCGGTATCAACCTGCACTGGGCCGCCGGTGACCGGATTGTTTTTGTTTCCTACCAGGACGGCTGGCCCCACCTGTATTCGATCCCGTCCTCCGGTGGAAAACCGCTGCTGCTGACGCCCGGTTCGTTCATGGCCGAGCACATTCAGTTGAGTGCCGACCGCAAGTGGCTGGTTTTTAGCGCAAATACCGGCCCCGACCAACGGGACATCGACCGGCGCCACGTCGTGCGCGTGCCCGTTGACAAAGCCGCCCCGGAAGTGCTGACACCCGGAACGGGCCTGGAATGGACGCCGGTAATTACGGGTGACGGTTCGAGCATTGCCCTGATCAGTGCCACGGCCCAGCGACCACCCCTGCCCGCGGTCATGCCGTTCACCAAAGGAACGCCGAAGCTGCTGGGCGAAAATTTGATTCCCGCCCACTTCCCCACCAACCAGCTGGTAACGCCCAAACAGGTGATTTTGAACACACCGGACGGCCTGGCGATTCACGCCCAATTGTTTGAACCGGCGAGCGGTTCGGGTAAAAAACCGGATAAAGGCGTTCCGGCCATTATTTACGTTCACGGCGGGCCATCGCGGCAGATGCAATTGGGCTGGAATTATTCCGATTATTACGCCAATGCCTACGCCTACAATCAGTATTTAACGAGTCTGGGGTTTGCGGTTTTATCGGTCAATTACCGGCTGGGAATCGGTTACGGCCATGCGTTTCACCTCCCGGCCAGGGGCGGAGCGGCCGGGGCGTCGGAATACCAGGACATTAAAGCGGCAGCGGAATGGCTGGCCACACAGCCCCAGATCGACGCGGGCCGCATCGGCCTATACGGCGGTTCCTATGGCGGCTATCTGACGGCCCTGGCGCTGGCCCGCGACTCCCGATTGTTCGCGGCCGGGGTTGATATTCACGGGGTACACAACTGGACCACCACCCGGTCGGCAGCACCCGCCAGTTCGGCCGAACCCATTCCGGATGCCGATTTGGCGACAAAAACCGCCTGGGAATCATCCCCGGTTTCGTCCGTCGGCACCTGGACTTCACCGGTTTTGATCATTCACGGCGACGACGACCGCAACGTTCGGTTCAGCCAAAGCACCGACCTGGTCCGGCGGCTGGAAGCGAAAGGCGTTCCGATGGAAACGCTGGTAATTCCGGATGATACGCACCACTGGATGCGCCACAGCAATGCGCTGAAAGTGGGCCAGGCGACGGCCGACTTTTTTAAGCAAAAGCTTCAAAAAACCGCTAAATGACTTTTTAAAAATTTCAAGCCGGTTTTACAACCCCTATTCTGAAAAACAGGTCCCTGGAAATAGTAGCAACCACAACAAATACTTCGTGCCATGAACCGCATTTTCGCCTACTTTTTTCTTTGTTTTGTCTTCCTGTTCTCGAGTTGTGAAGACCGTTACCTCAAACCCAAAGTCGTCACCATGCAGGTGGCCGATCATCAGGTGGACTGTGTGAGCGTGGCTCCGCAGAAATGCCTGTTGGTCAGGATGGAAGGCGACACGAGCTGGACGTACCAATATACCAGAATTGAGGGATTTACGTACGAAGCCGGGTATGAATACACCCTGAGTATCAAACGGAAACGGGTAAAAAACCCGCCCGCTGATGCTTCCAGCATCCGGTATATCCTGGTCGAAATTCTGGAAAAGAAAAAGAAATAAGCCCCATTCGTTCGGTCGGCCTTCCGGGGCTGACCGACTTTTTTACCTTGACTCCAGCCTGATGAATCTTCGTTTCCCTTTCTTTTTGTTCCTGACCATTTCATCTCAACTTGCTCAGGCGCAGGGCTGGCAGGGCCAGATCGGCACGAATCTGGCTACTTTGCCGGGTCGGTCACTGGAAATCACCTCGGCCTGGAGCCCGAATTTGAATCAGTGGGCAATTACCTTCCAGGCGGGTTATACGCACCAGAACTCATTTGGCGGTTTTCGGCGGGGGTATGCCTGCGACTGCGGGGTCAACGATCTGAAAACCTCGGGAGCGTTTTTTAAAGCCGGTTACCGGTTTGATGCGATTCGCCGAAACGGCAAAAACACCAAAGTCGGTTTGCCGCTGGGCCTCAGCCTGATTGGTTCGCATTACCGGCAGGAAGGCACGATTGAGTCTTTTCCCAGCGGGCAGTCCACCTACCGGGAGCAGACGGCCGCCGGTTTTGTGCTGGGTTTGGGACTAACGGCGGCCTTGAACATCCGGCTGTCGACCCGCTGGAACCTGGACCTGGGCGTTCAGAAATTCATTGGTCTCCAGAAGCGGAAGGATTATTTTCTGTTCGACACCTTCATGTCCCACCAGCCCGGCATCGGCCTGACCGACTGGAAGCGGTTCTGGCCCGGTTTGCAGGGCATCGTGGGCCTGAATTACCGGCTGGGGCGGTTGTAGAAGATTATGCGATCTTTTTAGCGCGCAATTCCGTTATCTTTGTTTAAAACCGGCAGTTAGAAAATGAAAGCGACCATTGAATTAAACGATGAGCTGGTGCGGGAAACCATGCAACTCAGCCAAATTTATACGCCGGAAGATCTGATCCGGACGGCTCTGTCTGAATTTTTGCGGAAGCTACAAAAGCGCGAATTAGCCGCGATGCGGGGCATAATTCAATGGGAAGGCGATTTGGATCAAATGCGAACAACGCTGAATGAATGATTTATTGTTCGACAGTTCTGTCTGGATTAATTATTTCCGGAAAATCACCAATTCACAAACCGAACTGCTTCACACTGCCCTCCTCTCAGACTAGCCAATCTGGCTCTGTCCTCCCATCCGGCAGGAGGTTATGCAAGGAATTAAAGTGCAGTCTGAATTGCGTCTCGTTCAAAACAAATTCGATTTTCTGGAACGATTGGAAGCGGACCCGTATGAACTGGCCGACCAAGCAGCCGGTCTTTTCCGAACGCTTCGCCAAAAAGGCATTACGATTCGCAAACCCAATGACTGCCTGATTGCAGCCTACGCTTTGCATTTTAACCTTAAAATGGTCCATAACGACATTGATTTTGAACGGATCGCAACGAATTTACCCCTTCAGGAAGGAACTTTACAGATTTGGTCGGATCAGAAAAGGTCGTAACGTCTCTTTTTTTATTCGTCTTCCTGTCCCAACTTGCCATTACTAACTCAATTTTCACATGTCAACTCCCAACTCTCCGGTGCGGGTGCTCGTGGTCGGCTGCGGCAACATGGGCGCATCGCACGCCATAGCGTACGCAACCACAGACGGTTTTGAAATCTGCGGCATTGTTTCAACCGGCAAAAGCAAAGAAGTGCTGAACGAGCGGCTTGGCGGGGGCTATCCCCTGTTCAGCGACCTGACGACGGCCTTGCAGGAAACCAAACCCGACGCCGTCTGCATCTCGACGTACCCCGACACGCACGAAGCGTTCGCCATTCAAGCGCTCGAAAAGGGATGCCATGTTTTCATCGAAAAACCGCTGGCCGACACCGTCGAAGGTGCCCAGCGCGTGGTGGCTGCCGCCGAAAAAGCCGGCAAAAAAGTCGTCGTCGGCTATATTTTACGCCAGCATCCGTCCTGGGAAAAGTTCATCGAAGTCGCTCAGGGGCTGGGTCGCCCGCTCGTGATGCGGATGAATCTGAACCAGCAGAGCCACGGTTATATGTGGACCGTTCACCGGAATCTGATGAAAAGCCTCAGCCCGATTGTGGACTGCGGGGTGCATTACATCGACGTGATGTGCCAGATGACCCGCACCAAACCCGTGCAGGTCAACGCCATTGGCGCCCGGCTTACCGAGGAAATTCCGGCGGGAAATTACAACTATGGCCAGTTGCAGATCCGGTTTGAAGACGGCTCGGTCGGCTGGTACGAAGCGGGCTGGGGACCGATGATGAGCGAAACCGCCTTTTTTGTGAAAGACGTCATTGGCCCCAAAGGCTGCGTGTCGATCGTTGCGAAAAACGCGGGCGCAACCGGCAAATCCGACAACGTGGATGCCCACACCAAAACCGAGTCGCTGCGGGTGCATTACGCCCCGCTGGATCAGAACGACAATTTTGTGCAGGAAGACACCTGGATCGACATGCAGGACGAACCGGACCACCAGGAATTGTGCAACCGCGAACAACGCTATTTCCTGAAAGCGATCCGGGAAAACATCGACCTGACCGATCATTTGCAGGATGCCGTCAACAGCCTCCGCATTGCCTTCGCCTGCGACGAATCCGTCCGCACGGGCCAGCCGGTGATGCTGTAAACGCGGATCGGTCTTTGCAGCAACGCCGGTGAGATGGCAACGTTCACCGGCGTTGCTGGCCTTTGACCGATTTTGCAACTTCGACCACAGCCACCCTTCTCAACCAACCGAATCGCGCGCATTCATTATGAAAACGTTGATCTTTTTGTCCTTGTTTCTGTTGGGTTCCACGGCCACCCTCCAGGCCCAGGGAACCGCCACCCCTGAAAAACCCCGCATTTACGACCCGAAGGCCGACGCGCAGCAGGACATCAAAAATGCGGTGGCGAAGGCTGGAAAGGAAGGCAGGCACGTGCTGCTGCAAATCGGCGGCAACTGGTGCGTGTGGTGCATCCGGTTTCACAACCTGACTCACGCCGACACGACCCTCAGCCGGCTGCTCAGCGAGAATTACGAGGTGTTGCGCGTGAATTACAGCCCGGAAAACAAGAACGAAGCCGCGCTGGCGCAGTTGGGCTATCCGCAACGGTTTGGCTTCCCGGTTTTTGTGATTCTGGACGGAGAAGGAAACCGGCTGCACACCCAGAATTCAGCGTATCTGGAAGAAGGAAAGGGCCACAGCCCGAAACGGGTTGCGGAGTTTCTGCAAGCCTGGTCGCCGAAAGCGATCGATCCGAAGTCGTATCTCCCCAAAAAGACCAATTGAGCGTGATCGTGCGGTTTTTATCTTTTCTGCTCCTGCCGGTTTTCCTGCTGGCTAACCCGGTTTTTTCCCAACAGGCAAAGGAAATCCGGCGCTTTCAGTTGCAGGAAGTCAAACAGGGCGTGGCCGTCGATGCGTCCCATTTCTACGTCATCAACAACACCTCGCTGACCAAACACACGAAAGCTGACGGCAGACAGGTGGTGGTTTGGAACGATAGCAGCGGTTTGCTCAAACACATGAACAGTGGCGTGGTGCTCGACCGGAAGCTGTACGTGGTGCACTCCAATTATCCGGACGTACCGATGCTCAGCTCCATCGAGATTTTCGATACCGGAACCCTTCGGCACCTCAGCAGCCACAGCTTCGGTTTCCTGCCGGGCTCGGCCACCTGGGCCGATTTTTACCAGGGCTCCTGGTGGGTGGCCTTTGCCAATTACTCCGACAAAGCCTCGGCCGAAGGGCGCGACAACCGCTGGACCATGCTCGTCAAGTTCACCAAAGACTGGCAACGGCTGGAATCCTGGAGTTTCCCGGCCAACGTGCTGCAAGCCTTCGCCCCCAAAAGCACGTCGGGTGGCAGCTGGGGAAAAGACGGTTTGCTGTACTGCACCGGCCACGACAAACCGGAACTGTACGTACTGAAACGCCCCGACCGCGGCTCGACCTTGCAGTACGTCAAAACCATTCCGACCGTCAGCGAGGGCCAGGCGTTCGCTATCGACCGCAGCGCCCCCAACCAGCTGATTCTGTACGGCATTACTCGCAAGGACAACTACGTGATCGTTTCGGAAGTGAAGTGACGGTGTACGGTTTTCAGTTTACGGTTTTCGGTGGGCTGACGTACGCTTTTCGCTTCGTGTTTCCACCATACCGATAGCCCACTGTAAACTGAAAACCGAATACCGAAAACGCTTAGCCCCTAGTCATCAACTCCTCGATTTCCTCAATTTCCAGCGGGATCGAATCCATCAGGTCGGTGTTGCCGGTTTCGGTGATCAGAATGTTGTTTTCGAGCCGGATGCCCAGATTTTCTTTGCGGATGTAAATTCCCGGTTCGCAGGTGAACACCATTCCCGCTTCGAATTTGCGGTATTTGTTGCCCACATCGTGCACATCCAGGCCCAGAAAGTGCGACGTTCCGTGCATAAAATACTGGCGGTACAACGGATTGTCAGGGTCCTGTTTGGCGACCTCCTGCTTGTTGAGCAGACCCAGACCGATCAATTGCGACTCCATGATTTTGCCGACTTCCCTGTGGTATTCGTCCCACAAATTGCCCGGCACCAGCAGTTTTCTGGCTTCCTTCAACACGTGCAAAACCGCCTGATAAACCGCCTTCTGGCGATCCGTAAACCGCCCGCTGACCGGGATGCTCCGCGTCAGGTCGGCATTGTAGTTGGCGTATTCGGCGGCCACGTCCAGCAAAATGACATCACCGGCCTGGCACTGCCGGCTGTTCTCGATGTAATGCAACACGCACGCGCTCGCCCCCGAGGCAATAATGGGCGTATAGGCAAACCCGCGCGACCGTTGGCGCACAAATTCGTGCAGCAGTTCGGCTTCGATTTCGTATTCCCAGACCCCCGGTTTTACAAATCCCAGCAACCGCCGAAAACCATCTTCGGTGATCCGCACTGCTTCTTTCAACAGGTCCACTTCTTCGGGCTGTTTGATCGCCCGCAGGTAATGCATCAGGGGGGCCAGACGCTCGTAGTGGTGCAGCGGGTATTTTTCCCGGAACTGCCGGACGGTGCGGGCATCACGCGTTTCGACTTCCGACGAGTTGCGCGTGTGCTCGTTGGTATTCAGGTAGATATGTTCCGCTTCAAACACCATCTGAATGAAAATCCGCTCGAATTCGTGCGTCCAGAAAACCGACTTTTTGGCAATGCCGGACGTTTGTTCGGCTTCTTCTTTCGTCAGTTTGTGGCCTTCCCAGATTTCGATCAGCTCGCTGGTTTCGCGCAGGAACAGGAGTTCGCGAAATTTTTCGTCCGGATGGTCGGGAAACAGCACCAGCATCGTTTCTTCCTGATCGACGCCCGAAAGGTAAAAAAGGTCATTATTTTGCCGGAAATTCATGGTTCCGTCGGCATTAGTCGGCAGGATGTCGTTGGCGTTCAAGACCACGAGGGATTTCGGTTTCAACTGCTCGGCCAGCCGACGGCGGTTACGGATAAACAATTCGTTGCTGATGGTGGTATACTTCATGGTCCGTGTTTCTAATGGGAATGGATTCGGTAATGTCACGATCATTTTGTACTTTAATGCCTAAAATTGACGCTTTCGTTTCAATGAAAAAAATTGTTGCGCTTCTTTTTGGGATAATGGTTTTCTCGGCCGGCATCTCAAAGGCACAGTCGAAGTACTGGATTACGCTGAAGGACAAGCCTTCGACCGAAAAACCGTCCCTTTCCCCCCTAACCCTTTCCAACCGCCAGTCGATGGGACTTTCCGTCGACGAAACGGACTTCCCGCTGAATCCGGCTTACCTGCTGGCGTTGTCCGGTGAAGGCGTCCGGCCGTTGTTTCGCTCCCGCTGGCTCAATGCGGTTTCGGCCGAGCTGACCCCCGAACAGGTTCAAAAAGTCAAAGCCCTGCCGTTTGTCCACGAACTGGTTCCCATTGACCAGCGGATCGTCATCAACAGCATCGATCACGAAGTAACCAAGGCGCTCATGGCCCCGGTTATGTCGCAGATTCAGGCGGATGTGTTCGGGCGGGCCGGTTTGTCGGCCAAAAACGTCACAATCGGCGTCATTGATGCGGGGTATTTCGGGGCCGACTCGGCCAGTGCGCTCAAACATATTTTTCACCGGAGCGGCATTAAAGCCGTCCGCGACTACGTCAATCCGAGCCGTTCCCGCGAAGCGTTTTTCGGTTCGCTCGAAACGCTTTCCGATTTCCACGGCACGGAGGTAATGGCGGCCATTTCGGGCCACGATCCCAACGAAAATATTCAATACGGTCTGGCCACGGACGCCAATTTCTACCTGGCCCGCACCGACCACGGCGCCCGCGAATTCCGGGGGGAAGAAGACAACTGGATTGCCGCGATGGAGTGGATGGACAGCCTCGGCGTCCGGATCATCAACACCTCACTGGGTTACGCCAAAGGATTTACCAATCCCAAGGAAAATTACCAGCCCGCCCAGATGGACGGCCACACGAGCCTGATCAGCAAGGCGGCCCAGCTGGCGGCCGACAAAAAAGGCATTCTGGTGATTGTATCGGCGGGGAACGAAGGCGACGACCGCTCGTGGCGCATTATCTCGACGCCCGCCGATGCGCAGGGTGTGCTGGCCGTTGGCGCGACGAACAACAAAGTCTGGAACCGCATCGGCTACAGCAGCATCGGCCCCGAATTTCTCCCCTATCTGAAACCGAACGTTTCCTGCTTTTCGCTGTACGGAACGTCTTTGTCGGCGCCCGTCATCACCGGTTTTGCCGCCTGTCTGATGCAGGCGAACCCCAAATTAACCAACAAGGAACTGATCAGCATCATCGAGAAATCGTCGCATCTGTATCCCTACGGCAATAACTACATCGGCTACGGGGTTCCCCTGGCGTCGCGGGCGCTGGCGCTGGCTAAAGGGCAAACGTTGACACCCTCGGCCCGCTCCATTAAAGCGACGGGAAAAACCTACTCCCTGCCGCTGCCCGAACACGCGGATATGTCGGTGTCGGTTTTTCACAAAAAAGACGAAACCCGGGTGTTGCAACAGGAGTCAATGCGGGTGCAGAACGGGGCCCTTGTGCTGCGTCGGAACCACGACGAAAAACGCACCACGGTGGACTTAAAGAAGGAAGTGGTGGAAATTATCTGGCAATAACCGGCCCACAAAAAAACCGGGTTTAATTCTTAACACCATGTGCGTTCGAATTAAACCCGGTTTTTTAGGACCCGGCCGCCCTTACAAATAGGAACCCGGCATCAAATAGTTCTTCACATAATCGGAAATTCCTTCTTCCAGCGTCTTAAAATGCTGCGAATAGCCGATTGAACGGAGTTTACTCATTGAAGCCTGCGTGTAATACTGATACTTGTCGCGGATGTCTTCGGGCGTATCCACAAATTCGATCTGGGGCGTCACGTCCATCGCCTGAAAGGTATTGGTCGCTAAATCCAGAAACGTGCGGGCTTTGCCGCTTCCGAGGTTATAAATTCCGGAATTTCGGCGGTGGTGCATCAAAAACAGGCAAACCTCCACCACGTCCTTTACATAAATGAAGTCCCGCATCTGTTCGCCATCGTCAAAATTGGGGTTGTGCGAGCGAAACAGCTTCATCGACCCTTTTTGTTTGATCTGGCAAAATGCGTGGTAGATTACTGACGCCATCCGGTCCTTGTGGTATTCGTTCGGCCCGTAGACATTAAAGAATTTCAGGCCCGCCCAGAAAAACGGGTGCCGCTCCTGCTGCAACACCCAATTATCGAATTCATTCTTGGAATCCCCGTATGGATTGAGCGGTTTTAACTGCGGAATCAGTGATTCATTGTCATCGTAGCCCAGTTCGCCCAACCCGTATGTAGCCGCCGACGACGCGTAAACAAGCGGAATCTGGTATTCGATGCACTTCTGCCAGATTTTTTTCGAATACTCGACGTTGAGGTGTTCGAAAATACTCCAGTCGAATTCCGTGGTGTCGGTCCGGGCACCGATGTGAAATAAAAACTCAATTTCGTGGTAATTCACATCAAGCCATTCGAAGAACTGTTCACGGTCAACCCGTTCAAGAATGCGTTTACCTTCCAGATTGGAAAGCTTGTCCTGCCGTGAAAACTCATCGACAGCAATAATCGCATTGAAATTTTCCTGATTCAATCTTGAGATCAGACAGCTTCCGATAAAGCCTGTTGCGCCCGTAACAATGATCATACTCCGTAGAAATTGAGCAACGATTGTTGTAGGTTAGATTAAAAATTCATTTTCTTTTCAATAAACAGGGTGTAAAGTTAAACTAAATCACTAAACCAACCTATCCACGTTTTAATGAAAAAATAGCATAATTCTAATATCCGTTTTGCCGGACGCACGTAAAAACCGGAGTTGGTGTTGACTGGGAAGCGATGCGGTGTAACCTACATTTGGATTTTTATTAACGCGCCGAAGGGTGTAATTTTGCAGAAAAATAGCAGCGGATAACGTAGTCCGCCCATTGATGGATCGCTCAAGCGATGGTATATATTAGCAGAAAAGAACATTTCAATGCCGCCCACCGGTTGTTCAACCCGGCCTGGTCGGATGAAAAAAATAATGAAGTCTTCGGGCTCTGTGCCAACAAAAACGGCCACGGCCATAACTTTGAACTGATTGTCACCGTCAAGGGAAAACCGCATCCGGACACCGGTTTTGTGGTGGATCTGAAAGTGCTGGGCGATTTGGTCAAGTCGGAAATCATTGATAAAGTCGACCACAAGAACCTGAACGTCGATGTCGATTTCATGCAGGGAAAGATGGCCAGTTGCGAAGTGTTTATCGTTGAAATCTGGAAAATCCTGAATCCGGCCCTGCAAAAGATCACCGACGCCCAGCTGCACCGCATTCGGCTTTACGAAACGCCGAAAAATTACGTGGATTATTATGGGGAATGACCTATGACGTATTACCTGATTGCCGGGGAGCGCTCCGGCGACCTCCACGGCGGTAACCTGATCAAAGCCATTCGGCAACACGACCCCGACGCCCGCTGCCGGGCCTGGGGGGGTGAGCAAATGGAAGCCGCCGGGGCAACGCTGGTTCGGCACTACCGCAGCATGGCTTTCATGGGCTTCCTGGAAGTGATTCAAAACCTGGGCACCATCCGTAAAAATCTCCGCGACTGCCAGCGGGACTTGCTCAACACGCGCCCGGATGTGCTGATTCTGATCGACTATGCCGGTTTTAACCTGCGCATGGCCCGCTTTGCCAAAAAACACGGGATTCGGGTTTTCTATTACATTTCGCCCAAAGTCTGGGCCTGGAACCAGAAGCGGGCGCTGAAAATCAAGGCGGTCGTTGATCGCTTGTTCGTCATTTTTCCGTTTGAAGTTGATTTTTACCGGCAGTACGATTACCCGGTCGATTACGTCGGCAACCCCTTGATGGACGCCATTGCGGCTTTTGAGCCCGACCCGGTTTTCCGGCAGAAAAACCGCCTGGGCACCCAGCCGATCATTGCGCTGCTGCCCGGTAGCCGCCAGCAGGAAGTCACCATGCTGTTGCCGGCGATGCTGGAAACCGTCCGCCATTTCCCGGATTATCAATTCGTGGTTTCGGGCGTCAGTAACCTGCCGGATTCGCTGTACAAGGCGTTGATGAACCGGTTTCCGGACACGCCGATCGTTACCGATCGCTCCTATGATCTGCTGGCGGTTGCTGATGCGGCTTTGGTAGCCTCCGGAACCGCGACGCTGGAAACCGCCCTGCTCAATGTGCCGGAAGTTATCTGCTACAAAATGGCCTGGCTGTCGTACCAGATTGCCACCCGCGTGCTGGCCGTGCCGTATATTTCGCTGGTCAACCTGATTCTGGGCCGGGAGGCCGTTAAAGAACTGCGGCAATATCAGGTGACGGCCGAAATCTTCGCGCAGGAATTGGCGAAAATTCTGCCCGGGGGTCCCGAACACGGACGCCAGCAGGCCGATTATTCCGAATTGCGGGAAAAAGTGGGCGGCCCGGGCGCTTCCGACCGCGCCGGAGCCCTGATGGTGCAGTACCTCCGGACCTCAGAGTAGGCCGGTTTCTTCATACCGCTTCAGCCAGGTCTTTCGCGGGCCCTGAATCTGGCTGAAAAATTCATATACCGAGCGCATATCGTTTTCCACATCGCCGGTAACGTACATCGGATCGCTCAGAAAGATCGTTTTTCGGGGGTAATCAATCCCCGTCAGAATAAGCGGAACACCCGACTTGAGGGCGATGTAATAAAAGCCGGTTTTAAGCCGCTCGACATCCGAGCGGGTGCCTTCGGGCAGAATGCAGATGTGCAGGTACTCATTCTGGTTTAACACCTCGACCATGGCGTCGACCAGGTTGTTAGACCGGCTGCGATCGACCGGTTTTCCGCCCAGCAGCCGGAACAACCAGCCCGCATACCAGGTAAACAACTCTTTCTTAGCCAGATAGCGAATCCAGATCCGGGTGCTCGCCCGACCGCCCAAGCCGACCATAAAATCCCAGTTGGTCGTGTGCGGAGCCAGTACCCAAATGCCTTTGGGCAACCTGGGAACCGGGCCGACGAGCTTCCAGCCGGCCAGTTTGTAGAGCCACCGGGCCAATGCACTAAACATAGTTTTTTGGGGCAGAGAACGCTATGGCGGTAAGTTTAAGAAAAAATAAACGGTTTCGGGCTAAAACAAAGCACAAAGATGAGCAAGGCCAGCCAGCCCAGAATCGTCCGGCCCGTTCCCAGCGGCTGATTATCTTCCGTTTCGGGATGATAGACGCCCAGAAACCGCCCCAGGATCAGGATAAAGAGCAGAAAACCGGGGTAGCCTTCGACCGCCGGAACCAGGTACGAAATCAGGAATTGCCCGGCCACCACGCTCAGCGCCAGCAGCCAGACGGTCGTGCGGTTTTCGGTAATGCTGCGAAAACTCATAAACAGGCACACCACGTACAGGGCGAATTTCCCCAGCTCATTGACAAATTCAGTGTCGTTGGCAATCACGAAATCCGATGGTTTGAAGAAGCCCAGACCGGCATAAAACGCAAATCCGACCAGCAAAACCGGTGCGATCATCCGAAATGCCCGCCGGCCAATGAGGCTGTACAGGACGTGTCCCCCATCCAGCTGCCCGATTGGAATCAGGTTGAGCGCGGTAAAAAACAACGCAAAATACCCCGCCATCAAATACGGGTAGTGAATCATTTCGTACGGATGGGGCAAGCGGGCCGGATCGGCCACGTAGGTTTTAAAAAACCAGAAAATCAGGTTGTCGCCCAGGCTGACCAGACTTTCGGGGGGCAGGTTTTTGTAGACGTGCTGCCCGAACGCCAGCCCGTGTTGCTTGTATTCGGGGTGGATGGTGAAGATAAACTCCGGCGGGGGCAAATGCGTAAACCCGTACCACAGCACCACGAGCGCCAGCGCAAAACCGGCCAGCGGACCCGCAATCCCGATGTCGAAAAACTTCTTGCGGCTGTTGATAAAATCCTGAATCCGGATGAAAGCCCCCAGCGTGCCGAGCGTCTGCCCAATGCCAAACCACATCGGAATGTAATACGGCAACGTAACGCGCACCTGGTGGTAGCGGGCGGCAAAAAAATGCCCGAACTCGTGTACCGTCAGAATGGCCAGAAAGGGAATCGAATAATGCAGCCCGTTCCAGAATTCGGGCCAGCCAATCCCGTGTTCCAAATCCAGAAAAAAACGACCGTACATCCATTCCGCACCAGCCGCGGTGGTTGAAAGCAGGGTAAGAACAAAAAGACTAGCTTGAATGAGGTACGTCCTCGTTTGTGGATTCATCGCGAAGATAATCAAGAATCGTCAGGGGCGGCTGTACCTGCACGGCCTGAATACCTAAGTCCGCAGCCGCCCGGATGTTGTGGGGATTATCGTCTAAAAACAGCGTTTCTTCGGCATTTAGGCCGGAGGTGTTCAGAACGTGCCGGTAAATTTCCGGCGACGGTTTGGCCAGACGGACCTCGTAGGAGTAATAAACTTTCTCAAACAGTTCTTCCAGCGCCGGTTGCCCCTGTTCGGCCAAAATTCGGTTGACCCCCGCAATGTGGATGGCGCTGGTGTTGCTCAACACAAACAGGCGGTATTTTCCCCGAAGCTCCTGGATGCGTTGCACGCGCTCGACCGGCAAATCCAGCAAAACCGTATTCCAGGCGGTGTCGATCACTTCGTCGGCCCAGGAATCCGGTCCTGCGTCGCGGTTTTTCAGCAATTTCCGGACGTGCTGCCGAAAACCGGCATCGTCGATCAGGCCGGTTTCGTACTGCAACGTCAGGCCGTGCTCGCGCCAGAGCGACTCAACTTCCTCTTCGGACAAACCGGACAGCACGGCGAAATTGCGGATCGGAGCCCGCAAATCAATCGGGATGATGACGTCGCCGAGGTCGAAAATTATATTTTTAATACCGGGTTTTAAAACACCTGCCATCGATTTGCTGCTTATTCGACCACCACACCCATGGCGCAGAATTTCTCGATGCGCTGATCGATACGTTCTTCGGGCGTTAATTTCGTTAATTCCGCCAGCGTATCCAGAATCACTTTCTTGATCCGGTTAGCCATATCGGCGTGGTCGGTGTGTGCGCCCCCCTGCGGTTCTTCAATGATGCCGTCCACGAGTTTGTTTTTCTGCATGTCGCGGGCCGTTACTTTCATCGCTTCGGCGGCCTGCTCCTTGTAATCCCAGCTGCGCCAGAGAATGGTCGAACAGTTTTCGGGCGAAATCACCGAATACCAGGTATTTTCGAGCATCAGAACCCGGTCGCCAATGGCAATGCCCAGCGCCCCGCCCGATGCACCCTCGCCAATGATGATGCAGATCACCGGCACCTGAAGCATAAACATCTCTTTCAGGTTGCGGGCAATGGCCTCACCCTGACCGCGTTCTTCGGCTTCCAGACCCGGAAACGCCCCCGGCGTGTCGATCATCGTCACGATGGGCTTGTTGAATTTTTCGGCCAGTTTCATTAACCGCAGCGCCTTGCGGTACCCTTCCGGATTGGGCATGCCAAAATTCCGGTGCTGGCGCTGTTTGGTGTTTCGTCCTTTCTGCTGCCCAATCAGCATGACTGTCTGGCCTTCGATTTCGACGAAACCGCCCACCATCGCCGGGTCGTCCCGAACGGTGCGGTCGCCGTGCAGCTCGATAAACTGTTCGCCCAGCAGCGCTATGTAATCCAGCGTATACGGGCGGTCGGGATGGCGGGAAAGCTGAACGCGCTGCCAGCGGGTTAGGTTTTCAAAAATCTCCTTCCGGAGTTTTTCGATGCTGACTTCCAGCGACGCAACAGCTCCAGTAACATCCACGTTACTGGTTTCGGCCAGTTTTTTCATTTCGACCAGACGTACCTCTAAATCAGCTATGGGTTTCTCGAAGTCCAAATATGTCCTCATTCAAAAATCAGTTGTCATCGCCGGCTAACGAATACGGTTTCAGGCAACTACCCAAAATCGGGCAGGCTCAAAACCGTTGACCGGCAATTTTTCGATTGGCAAAGTTAGCGGAAAATCCGGTTTGGCAACCTTCTGTCATCACAACTCGAACGTTTGGCCCTTCGTAGGAATCTCCACCTGCGAAAATCCTTCCTCGGCCAGCGTCTGCTGAAAAGCCGCCATGCTGGTGTATTCGCCATGCACCAGAAAAACCTTTTTGAGCTTTTCGGGCGACTGGTGTTTGACAAACCGCACCAGATCATCGCGGTCGCCGTGACCGCTGAACACATCCGTTCGTTCGACTTTGGCCAAAACCGGCTCTTCCTTGTCCTTGATCGAAATGGTGGGCTGGCCGTTGAGCAACCGCCAGCCGAGCGTACCTTCTGCGCAATACCCGATGATCAGGATGGTGCAGTACGGATTGCTGATGTTGGCGGCTACGTGCTGCTCGACGCGCCCACCCTGCACCATGCCCGACGACGAGATGATGATGCACGGCTGGTTGTAATTCGACACTTCCCGGCTGGCTTTCGAGCTTTCCAGGTATTCGAAATTGGCAAAGTCAAACAGGGATTCGTTTTCGTCGTAGTACAGCTTCGCTTCCCGGTTCAGCATTCGCAGGTTTTTCTGGTACACTTTCGTGCTTTCCAGCGCCAGCGGACTGTCGGAGAACACCTTGATGTTCGGAAAACCCTGTTCGGTATACAGGCGGTTGAGCGTGTAGAGCAGGGCCTGCGTCCGCCCAACCGAAAAGGACGGAATGATCAGCCGGCCCGGAATGTCGATGCACGTCCGCCGGATCACATCGGCCAGCACGTCTTCCGGCGTCTGCGAATCCAGGTGCAGGCGGTTTCCGTAGGTGGACTCGCAAATCAGATAATCCACCGGCGGAATCGGCTCCGGGTCCGCCAGGAGCGGATAATTCCGCCGTCCGAGGTCCCCCGAAAAGCAGATGCTTTTTTTCTCGCCGTTTTCGTAAACATTGAGCACGATGTGAGCCGCTCCGAGCAAGTGTCCCGCCGGAATAAAGGTCACATCGACATCATCGGCCAGCTTGAACTTGCGGTTGAACTGAATCGGCACCACGTTTTCCATCGACTCCCGCACCTGCTTCTCCAGAAACAGATCTTTCTGCAGGTTCACCAGCTTCTTCCGAACCTTCTGTTTCTTGCTTTTCCCCAGTTCGTTCAGACGCCGGTGGTTGAGCGAGGCCGCATCCTGCAACAGGAGGTTGGTTAGCGAAAACGTCGGATCGGTACACAAAATCTGGCCTTCGTACCCTTCGCGGTACAGATTCGGAAGATTGCCGCTGTGGTCGATGTGGGCGTGCGTCAGCAGAACGACATTAATCATGGACGCTTCAAACGGAAAAAAACCGGGGGTTGATTCCGGCAATTCGTCAGCCTGCCCGTTCAGGGCGGCTTTTTTATCCATATCGGCTCCGCAATCAATCAAAATCCGGTATTGATCCTCTGTTTCCAGCAAAAACATGCTACCGGTAACCTGACGCGTTGCCCCCCAAAAAGTTAACTTCATTCGATTCGATTAATACCTTTGACGGTCGATTCTCGCAACCGGGCCGTTCGCAGGATGCTATAAACTAGTATTATTGCGGTAGAACAACCAATCAGGGCTTTAAATTCTGGCTAAAGTTCACAAAATTACAAAAACCGCTTTCATAAACTATCAGTACTTTTTGCTCTTCCATGCGTCATTACCTGGCTTTTTTTTATTGTCTTTTGGTCAGTGCACCCGTCGGCTATGCCCAGTCGGTTACGGATTCGGCCGGGTTGCAGCGCCTGCAAAATACCATCAACCGACTGCAAACCAGCCCGTTCGTTCGCAACGGAACGGCCGCTTTGTCGGTGCGCCGGGTGCGCGATGGCGTGACTCTGCTCGACGTCAATGCGCAACTGAGCCTGCCGTCGGCTTCGACGCTAAAACTGGTCACCACCGCCACGGCCCTCGCCGTGCTGGGCGAGAATCATACCTATAAAACCCTTCTGGAATACGACGGCAGCATTCGGGACAGCGTTTTGGAGGGCAATCTGTACATCCGGGGGGCCGGCGACCCGTCGCTGGGCAGCAACCGGTTTGCCGACTTCGCCGACGCGCCGACGCTGCTGAGTACCTGGAAAGACGTGGTTCAGACGGCCGGTATTAAACAAATCAGGGGGTCGGTCATTGGGGATGCCTCGGCGATTCAGACGTTGCCGGTGCCCAATACCTGGGTGTGGGGCGACATTGGCAATTATTACGGTGCCGGGCTTTCCGGCCTGAATTTCAACGAGAACCTGTACCGGGCGGTTTTCAAACCGGCCAGAACCGTGGGCCAGCCGGCGCCCCTGCTCCGAACCGAACCTCCCACGCCCTTTCTCCAGTTGCAAAACAACGTGCGGACCGGCCCCGCCGGATCGGGTGATGAAGTGATTATTTACAACGCTCCACCCGCCACGCAGGTTTTTCTGGAAGGCACCGTTCCGACGGGCGTCAACGAGTTTGGCGTCAAAGGCTCGCTGCCCGACCCGGCTTTTTTTACGGCGTTTTCCCTGCATGACCAGTTGCTGAAGGCCGGTATTCTGATCGACAACCCGCCAATGGCGGTCGGCCCCGGCCGGCGGGTGGAAACCGACCGGCTTCCGGTTGCCGCCGGAGCCAAACGCAGTCAGCTTCACCTGCATACGTCCGTTCCGCTTTCGGAAATTGCCCGGCTGACCAACCACCAGAGTATTAATCTGTACGCCGAAGCCCTGTTAATTCTGGCCGGGAATGCGCTGGCGAAAGCGCCGGTGACTACCGAACAGGCCATTCAGCAGCTAATCCGGTTCTGGCAGGGCAAAGGCGTGGATTTGGGCGGTTTTCGGCCCAAGGATGGCAGCGGTCTGTCGCCGGTTGGGGCCCTGACGGCGGCCAACCTCAGTGGGGTTCTGGCCGCCATGTCGAAGGAGAAAAGTTTTCTGCCGTTCTACGACAGCATTCCGGTGGTGGGCGAATCCGGCACGGTGAGAAATCTGGGACGCGGCACCCCGGCGGCTGGTAATGTCCGGGCCAAGAGTGGCACCATCGAAGGGGTGCGGGCGTATGCCGGTTATGCCACCTCGGCCGACGGCGAACTCCTGAGTTTTACGCTGCTGGTCAACAAATACCAACCCGGTTCTTTAAAAGGCGTCATGGCGCTGCTGGAGCAAATCATGGCGCAGTTGACTACCGTGAAAGCCAACGGCTAAACCGGGTCTAAAAACCGGCTGCGCTATTCCCGGCTGCTTACCTTGACGACGTTAAACCAGTATTCGCCGATGGTCTGGGTGATGTCCATCAGTTTTTTAAACGAGGCCGGTTTGGTGATGAAGCTGTTGGCACCCCAGGTATACGAATTTTCAATATCGATTCCGGCGTCGGAGGTGGTCAGCACCACCACCGGAATATGCCGGAGTTCCTGGTCGGTTTTAATTTCCTGCAAGGCTTCCCGCCCGTCTTTTCGGGGCATGTTCAGATCCAGCAAAATCAGTTCCGGCAACTGGTGTTCCGAGCGTTCGTAGCGGCCCGTCCGGCGCAGAAACTCCATCAGTTCTTCGCCATCTTCAACGATGCTCATTTCGGTCACTGGAAATTGCTGGCGAAACGCTTCGCGGGTCAAAAACCGATCGTCTTCGTCGTCATCCGCCAACAGGATATGTACTGGTTTCGTGGGTTGCTGCATTGTCATGAACAGAATGAATCTGCTTTTCGGGTAATATGATAATAAAGGTGGTTCCAACGCCGGGCTCACTCTGGGCCGTAATCAGCCCTTTGTGGTTGTTAACGATCCGCTTGCAGATGGCCAGCCCGATGCCGGTTCCTTCGTAGGCGGTTTTACCGTGCAGTCGTTGGAAAATTTTAAAAATGTGATCAAGGTACTTTTCGTTAAACCCAATTCCGTTATCGGCCACGGCAATCCGGTAGTAGCGTTTGCCGGGCAGCAGTTCATCATAGTCGTCCCCCTCCACAAAATCCCCGGTAATGGTAATCACCGGAATCTGGTCGGGCCTGGTGAATTTCAGCGCGTTCGAGATCAGGTTGGAAAACAGGTGATCCATCTGGCTCTGAACGGCTTCAATCACGGCCAGCGTTTCGATCTGCACATCCGCTTCGGCCGCCTTGATTTTCAACTCCTGATCGTTCAGCACGCCCTGAACCACCTCGGCCAGCCGCACCGTCCGGAACGGTTCCTTCTTGCTCGAAATCCGGGAAAAGTTGAGCAGATCCTTAATCATTTTCGACATGCGCTCCGCCGATTGCAGGATCTTGTTCAAGTACATCAACCCTTCCTCCGAAATTCCCTGCTGATGCCGGTCGCGCAGCAGATAGCCAAACGACTGAATCTTCCGCAACGGTTCCTGCATGTCGTGGGACGCCACAAACGCAAACCGCTCCAGCTCCTCGTTGGAGATTTCCAGCAACTGAATTTTGTCCTGCAACTCATCCTCGTAAGCCCGCAACTGGTCCTCCGTAGCCTGCCGGGTATTCAGCTCATTCTCAAGCAAATTATACGACACGATAAGCGTCACGAACGTCAGCAGGGAAACCGTAAAAATGCTGAACAGCGTATTCCGGAACGAATCTTCGGCCGCATCGGAATACACGTTGAACTGCGACTGCTCGATGTCGTTCATCTTTTTCAAGACCTCGCGCACGCGGTCCATGCGGGCACTCCCTGACAGCATATACGCCCGGGCGATGGAAATGGGCAGCTTGTTTTTTACGGCTTCCACCTGCTGCTGGGCCATCGCAATTTTCAAATCAATCCGTTGCGTCAGCGAATCGAGGTTCTGAAGCTGAACCGGGTGATCGGCCGCCAGCTTCCGGATTTCTTCGAGTTCGTTCGGGAACTGCGGCAGGGCTTCCTCGAAGGCTTTCAGAAAAATGCCGTCGCCGGACGAAGCCAGGTAGCCACGTTCGCCGGTTTCCACATCGGTGATCAGCGACAAAATACGGCTCAGCCGGTTGGTCATCTGCTGGCTGTGTTCGATGCGGGAACTGGCTTTGCGGTACTGATAATAGCTATAAACCGTCAGCCCGAAACCCAGCGCAATCAGCAAAAGAGCCGTTCCGAAACCGAATGTAATTCGTTTCCTGACAGCCTTTGGCAAAACTGATCGCAAGCCTCTCATGAGCTAAGTTTTCCTTTTTCAGTGGGCGGTTTTACGCTTCATCATTCAACTTTTAAATACTAATCGAATACTGAATGTCGCATGATGAACAACGAACTCCGAAAACCGTAATCGGCAATTATCGAATGGTTTCCACCACCAGATTATGATTCGTATAAATGCAAATATCTGCCGCAATATGCAAACTTTCCCGAACCATTTCTTCGGCGGTCAACTGGGGCGCGTGTTTTTTTAAGGCAATGGCCGCCGATTGGGCATACATACTGCCCGAACCGATGGCGGCAATCTGGTGATCGGGCTCCAGCACGTCGCCCGTTCCGGAAATCACCAGCAGATCTTCCTTGGAAGCGACAATCAGCATAGCCTCCAGCCGGCGCAAATACCGGTCGGTACGCCAGTCTTTCGCCAGTTCGATGGCGGCCCGTTTCAGGTTTCCGCCGAACCCGTTGAGCTTTTCCTCAAACCGTTCAATCAGGGTAAAGGCATCGGCGGTTGAGCCGGCAAAACCGGCCAGCACCTTGCCATTCATCAGACTTCGTACTTTCCGAACGTTACTTTTGGCAATTGTATTGCCCATCGTGGCCTGTCCGTCGGCCCCCAGGGCGATTTCACCGTTGTGCAAAATGCCGACTACGGTTGTCGCGTGTATTTTCTCCATTCGTTTCTGACCTCCTGTTCAATGGTTAAGGTTTACAATCTAACCGTGAAAGACCCCAATTGATCCCCAACCCGTTAAACTGTAAACCTTAAATTCAACCCTTTCCTTTATACCAACATTCCAAACGGGTTTTCCAGCAATCCTTTAAAGGTTTGCAGGAAAGAAGCCCCCGTTGCGCCATCGACCGAGCGGTGATCGCACGACAGCGTCACCTTCATGACGTTGGTGGGCTTGGCCACGTCGCCTTCGAACCTGACGGTTTGCTTGATCGATCCGATCGCCATAATGCAGGAATCCGGCGGGTTGATGATGGCCGTAAATTCGTCGATGCCAAACATGCCGAGGTTGGAAATCGAGAACGTGCTGCCTTCCCAGTCTTTCGGCTGGAGTTTTTTGTCCTTGGCTTTTCCGGCTAGGTCTTTCACTTCGCCCGCAATGGCCGAGATGGTTTTCTGATCGGCGTTGCGGATTACCGGCACCAGCAAGCCCTCATCGACCGCCACGGCGACCCCGATGTTGACGTAGTTGTACCGCCGGATTTTATCGCCCAGCCACGACGAATTCACCGCCGGGTGTTTTTTCAGCGCGAGGGCTGCGGCTTTCAGCACGAAATCGTTGAACGATACTTTCACCGGGCTCACCTCGTTGACTTTGCCGCGCAGCTCCATCGCCTTGTCCATGTTGATTTCCATGGTCAGGTAGAAGTGCGGTGCGGTAAACAGGCTTTCCGACAGACGGCGGGCAATCGTTTTCCGCATCTGCGTTACCGGAATATCTTCGTAGCTTCCTGCCGGTGCCGGGGCCGCCGGGGCGCTCTGAGCGGCCGGGGCTGGTTGCGGAGCGGCCGGTTTTTCGGCGGGTGCCGAAGCCGGTTTGGCCGCCGGCTGGAAGTCCTCCACGTCGCGTTTCACAATACGACCATCGGGGCCTGAGCCCTGCACGTCGGACAGGTTGACGCCTTTATCTTTGGCAATCTGCTTGGCGAGCGGAGACGCAAAAACGCGGCTGTCGTGCCCGTTGCTGGCCGCGCTTTCGGCCGGAGCCGCGGGTTGCGCTTCGGCGGTTTTCGGGGCTTCCGCCGGGGGAGCCGCAGCCGCTTGTCCGTCGCCCTGCAACAGCACTTTGAAATCGGCGCCTTTTTCGCCGACTACCGCAATGACTTCATCCACGGCAACTGCGCTGCCTTCTTTCACGCCGATGTATAACAACGTTCCTTCTTCGTACGCTTCCAGATCCATCGTTGCCTTGTCGGTTTCGACTTCGGCCAGCACATCGCCCGATTTCACCGTGTCGCCTTCTTTTTTATGCCAGGTCACGATGGTTCCTTCGGTCATGGTATCGCTCATTTTCGGCATCCGAATCACCGTCGCGTTGACGTTGGGAGCCAGAGCGGCCGATACGGCTTTGGCGTCGGGCGTCTGGCTGGTGGCCTGACCGGGTGCCGCCCCGTTCGGGCTGGGAGCCGGAGCAGCCGGTTTTTCGGCGGGCGCTTCGGCTTTCGGTTCGGCCGAACCGCTGGCTTCGCCATTGCCTTCCAGCAAGGCTTTGTACTCTTCACCGGCTTTGCCCACTACGGCGATGACGCCATCGATCGGAACGGCCTGGCCTTTCTCAACACCAATGTATAGAAGGGTTCCTTCGTCGTACGCTTCCAGATCCATTGTCGCCTTATCGGTTTCGACTTCGGCCAGCACGTCGCCCGACTTGACGGTGTCGCCTACTTTCTTATGCCATTCAGCGATGACACCTTCGGTCATGGTGTCGCTCATCTTGGGCATTCGGATTAATTCTGCCATATGCGGTTTTGTGCAAGTATATCTGTAGTTCTCTTCGAGTGTTCAAAATTAGAAGAAAGCGGGGAAAGTTGGTTAACCTGACGCGAAGTTTCCACTTATCCGCATTGATTTGCAAATTGCTACCGGATTATTGACTCCGCTCCCTTTTCACGGTTTTCGCTTCATGAATCGCAGGAATTTCATTGAAACTGTTGCAGTTGGCACCGCCATTGCGGCCCCGGCATCCTCCTTCGGCTTCGCCAACCCGGTTTTTTCCGGATCGGCATCCCGGCAAGGTAGTAACGAATTTTCGGCGGATGTAGTTGTCGCGGGGGGCGGATTAGGCGGTTGTGCGGCTGCGCTGGCGGCCCTGCGGTCCAATTTGCGCGTTATTCTGACGGAGGAAACCGACTGGATCGGCGGTCAGATCAGCCAGCAGGGCGTGCCGCCCGATGAGCACCAGTGGATTGAAACCCACGGCGCTACCCGGCTCTACCGAATGTTCCGCACCGCCGTTCGGGAGTATTACATCCAAAATTACCCGCTGACCGACGAAGCCCGAAACCGGAAATACCTGAATCCGGGCGACGGGGCGGTTTCGCGCCTGTGCCACGAACCCCGCGTGGCGGTGGCGGTTTTGCAGGCGATGCTGGCGCCTTACCTCAGTTCGCAGCAGTTGACAGTTTTACTGGAACACCAAGTGACCGGCGCCGACACGACCGGCGACCGGGTGCGGGCGCTGAACGTCCGCAGCGCCCGCAGCGGGACGGAAGTTGTGCTCCGGGCGCCGTATTTTGTGGACGCCACCGAACTGGGCGATCTGCTGCCGCTGACCGGCACCGAGTTTGTAACCGGCACCGAATCCCGCAAAGAAACCGGCGAACTGCACGCCCCCGACCAGGCCGACCCGGCGAATCAGCAGGCGTTTACGGTTTGTTTTGCAATGGACTACGTGCCGATGGTGAAGGCAAAACCGGTTCAGCACCTGATTGAAAAACCGAAAGAGTACGATTTCTGGCGCAACCTGGTTCCGAAACTGACCCCCGCCTGGTCGGGCCGATTGCTCGACCTCTCCTACTCGAACCCCTCGACGCTGGAACCGAAAAAACTCGGTTTTCACCCGGAAGGCGTTCCGACCGGTTCGATGCTGAATTTGTGGAATTACCGGCGGCTCATTCACAAAAATAATTTCAAACCGGGCACCTACCCGGGCGATAGTACGGTGGTCAACTGGCCGCAGAACGATTACATGCTGGGCAATCTGGTGGGCGTCAGCGACAAGGAATTCCGGAAACACATCGCGCGGGCCAAACAGCTCAGTATGTCATTATTCTACTGGCTGCAAACCGAAGCGCCCCGGCCCGATGGCGGTCAGGGCTGGCCCGGTTTGCGACTCCGCCCCGACCTCATGGGCACCGAAGACGGCCTGGCCAAATACCCGTATGTGCGGGAGTCGCGCCGGATCAGGGCGGTTTTTACGGTTTTGGAAGAACACGTCGGTGCGGCCAACCGGGCGCTGATTACGGGCAAACCGACGGGCAACACAGCCGCCGATTTTTACGACAGCGTGGGCGTGGGCTATTACCACATTGATTTACACCCGAGCAGTCGGGGCACTAACTACATTGATTTTGCGTCGCTTCCGTTCCAGATTCCGCTGGGGGCGCTTTTGCCGCAGCGTATAGAAAACCTGCTGCCCGCCAACAAAAACATCGGCACCACGCACCTCACCAACGGCTGCTACCGGCTGCATCCGATTGAGTGGAACATTGGCGAATCCGTTGGGGCTCTGGTAGCTTTTTCGCTGGAAAAAAACGTTATTCCCCGCGCCGTTCGGGAACAAAAACCACTGCTGGACGAATTTCAGGCGTTAATTCGGAAACAGGGCATCGAAACCCACTGGCCGAAATAAAGGAATCCGGTATCCGGTTTTCGGATTACAGTGCGCTGGTCGGGATTTGCAGGGACCGGCCAAAATTCGATCGTCAAAGCGTATGGCCTGATTGATCGAGATTAAACTAATAGCGAATATCGAATGATCAATAACGACTGTTGAACGATAAAAAACCATGAGCGAAACCAACTTTGAATTTTCACTGGAAACCGGGGTGCATCAGCAGTTGACCATGCTGGTGGGTGACTGGCAGGGCGTGACCAAAACCTGGTTTGAAGCCGATCAATTGGCCGACGAATCGCCCATGCACGGCACGATTCGCCCGGTTTTGGGCGGGCGGTTTTTACTCCACGAGTACAAAGGCAGCTTTCAGGGAAAACCGTTCGAAGGAATGGCCATTTACGGCTACGACCTCGGCAGCAACACCTTTCAAAGTGCCTGGATCGACAGCTTTCATATGGGAACGGGCATTATGGTTTCGGAAGCCGAAAAAACCGGCCCGAAATTTAACGTACTGGGAGGTTATAAAGCCCAGGGACAAACCTGGGGCTGGCGAACCGAACTCGAAATAAGTAATGCCGATCAACTGGTGATTACGGCGTATAACCTTTCGCCGGATGGGGATGAGACCAAAGCCACCGAGACGGTTTATGTGCGGACGACTGGTTAAAAGTTCCGGGAAGTTAGCGACTTCCCGGATGCTTCACTAACCTAAGAACTAAAAGCTTATCGCTCTTTATATACTGAGAAAGAGGGCGATAGTACCTCTGCCGTTCGCTTTTTTTGTGATCAGGCTTTATCCAGGGTCCGCACCTGCTGAAGATACGCCGTTGGCAACAGGATTTGCTGGGTAATGGCCCGCAACCGAAACCGCAGCAGCACTTTGTAGAGCCACATCACCGACGCCAATAACGGCCGTTCGGGTAAAGGCAGCAGTTGTTTGACGGCGTCGGGCACCAGCAAGGCCTGCGCCTGCCGCAGCAAATCGTAACGCCAGTCGCCCAGTTCTTCGCGGTACCGTTCAAATAATTTGTCGGAAAACGGACTGTGGACCAAATCCCGGTTCAGGTGAACCAGCCGATCGGTTTGCCAATCGGTGTACGTTTGCGGCAATTCCGGCACGCCCATTCCCTCGCCCACCCGCAGAAACGTATCGAAAAGCTCGGCGCGTTCCGGATCGGTCAGGGGGCGGTGCAAAAGCTGAAACGCCCGTTCGGAATAATCGATCAGCATGTAGAGCACATCGCGGTAGGCCCAATCCGGGATCTGGTAGCCGCGGCTTTTTTCGACGCCACCGTGAATCGCCCGCATCCGGTCGATGGCGCCAACGGCCCGCTCGTGCGGCATAAACACAATTTCCTGCGCGTATTTCACCGTCGAAAATAACCGGCCAATCGGATCGGCGGGGAGTTTGCCGGTATAAAACAGCCAGTCAACGGCCCGATTCACGGCAAACTCGGCGGCCCCGCCGGCAAATATCAGCAGGATTACGTCCGCATCCCCCCAAATTCTCCGCACGATGGAATCTTCCCGAACAAAGTAATGCATCTTCTGACAAAAGGTATTTTAAACGGTAACGCATTTTTGTCGTAAATAATGCCGACCAACCAAATCCATCTCACCGGTACTGACCCCACGCCAGTTCCCGGTTTCCCGAAAACAAAAACGCGCCAGTAGGCGTTACTTTTTTATACTATTTTGAGACGACTTCTAACCGTACTCTAATTTTACCAACCCGCATTTGCTGTACCTTTGTCCTGTAAATGGGCTGATTGCCTTTTATTTTTTGATACGAACATATAAATACGTATTCAATTATTTATACCGTTTTTGTAATCATCCAATTTAAAGGTTTTCGGAGGACGGCCGCAGCGTTGCTGAATTGATTGCGGTTTTCAACCGGACGGAACACCGATCATCCCGTTGCCTGCTCGGCCAGAATCGCCCGGCGGTTTTCGTGAAAAAGCCAGCCAAAAACCGGCTGTAGAGTACAATTTACCCAGTTTTACTTTTATATGGCATCCCGTATTAAATCCGATATTACTCCTTTACAACGACTCATCCGCCTGCTCGGGACCGAAAAACGGGACATCTGGTACGTCTGCCTGTACGCCCTGGTGGCGGGCTTGATCAGCCTTTCGCTGCCGCTGGGGGTTCAGGCGGTTTTCAACCTGGTTTCGGGCGGCATGGTCTTCAGTTCGGTCTACGTATTGATCGGTCTGGTGGTGGTGGGCGTGATTGTCACGGGTCTGATCCAGATTGGTCAGCAGGCGCTGGTCGAAGTGCTGGAACAACGCCTGTTCGCCAAAGCCGCCCTGGAATTTACGTACCGTCTGCCGCGCATTCAGCCGGCCGCCCTGCAGGGGCAGGAGGCTCCGGAATTGATGAACCGCTTTTTCGACGTGCTGACCATCCAGAAAGGCATGCCCAAGCTGCTGATCGATTTGATGGCGGCCGCCATCCAGATTCTGTTCGGCATTCTGCTCCTTTCTTTTTACCACCCGGTTTTTCTGGTGTTCGGTTTGTTCACGCTGCTGGCCGTCATCGGAATTGTCTGGATCCTGGGGCCGAGTGGCTTGCGAACCAGCCTGAGCGAATCGAAATACAAGTATAAAATGGCGGCCTGGCTGGAAGACATTGCCAAACGGCTGGGCGATTACCGGAATCCGCAGCGCGTCAACGAGCCGTTGATCCGGACCGACGAATACGTGGGACACTACCTCGAACACCGCAACCAGCATTTTCAGGTGCTGAAGCGGTTTTATTACAACGCCCTGGCGTTCAAGGCGGTGGTAACCGGCGGTTTGCTGATTCTCGGAACCGCCCTGGTGGTTGACCGGCAAATGACCCTCGGCCAGTTTGTGGCGGCTGAGCTGGTCATCGTTTTAATTACGGGTTCGGTTGAAAAACTGATCATGGGAATCGATACGGTTTTTGACATGCTGACCGCGGTCGAAAAAATGGGCAACGTGACTGACCTCCCGCTGGACGACATTAATCCCGACTCGTCGGAAAACCAGACCGCCCAATCGCCGGTTTTATCTCCCTCCCTTTCCTGAATTTTGTATGCTGAATATATCAAATCAATCCATTGACGATAAGAAGATTGACGCGCTTCCGCTCAAGCACCTGCGGGAACTGCCCTCCCTGCGCGCGGGTCGGCGGCTGGGCCGCGGAATGCTGGTCGTCCTGGCCATTGGCGTCTGTACCCTCTTTTTACCCTGGCGGCAGAACATCAACGGGGAAGGCTCCGTGACGGCCCTCACCCCGCAGGATCGTCCGCAAACGCTGCAAAATACCATTGCGGGACGCATCGAACAGTGGAAAGTCCGGGAGGGGCAGTTTGTCCAGCTCAATGATACCTTGCTGGTGATTTCGGAAATCAAGGATGAATATTTCGACCCCAAACTCCCGCTCCGGCTGAAAGAACAGTTGCAGGCCAAACAAGGAAGTCTGGTGGCCACCGATGCCAAAATTGCGGCCCTCGACGGCCAGAAAACCGCCCTCGAAAACGGTCTGGCGGTTAAGTTGTCGGCGGCCCGGAACAAGGTTCGGCAGGCTCGTTTTAAAGTCATCAGCGACAGTACCGACCTGATTGCCATCCAGAATACGTTTAAAATTGCCCAGGATCGGCTCCAGCGCTACGAAAAAGGCCACCAGAGCGGCTTGTTCTCGCTGACGGATCTGGAGTCGCGCCGGTTGAAAGTTCAGGAAGACTATGCCAAGGTGATTGCCCAGGAAAACAAGCTGAACGTGACGCGGCAGGAACTGCTGAATGCCCAGCTGGATCTGGGCACCATTCAGGCCGACTACCAGGAAAAACTCGCCAAAACCCAGTCGGATCGCAGTTCGGCGGTTTCGTACCGCACCGAAATCGACGGGGAAATTTCCAAGCTGGTCAACAAAATCAGCAGTGTGGAGGTGCGCCGGGGCATGTACGTCATCCGCGCCCCGCAGAGCGGCTATGTGGTGCGGGCGCTCAAGGCCGGTATCGGTGAAACCATCAAGGAAGGCGAATCCATTGCGACCCTGCAACCCGCCAAACCCCTCGTGGCTGTTGAACTCTACGTCCGTCCGAACGACGTGCCGCTTATTCAGCCCGGTCGGCACGTGCGACTCGAATTCGACGGCTGGCCCGCGGTGCAGTTTTCGGGCTGGCCCAACGTGGCCGTCGGTACCTTCGGGGGTGAAGTTTCGGTGATCGACGCGGTCAGCAGCCCCAACGGCAGCTACCGGCTGCTGGTGGAGCCCCAGACAAGCGACAAAGATCCGGACTGGCCCCGGCAACTGCGGGTCGGGTCGGGTGTGTACGGCTGGGTGATGCTCGACAACGTGCCGATCTGGTATGAACTCTGGCGAAAACTCAACGGTTTTCCGCCCAGTCTGAAAGCTGAGCCGGGCAGTTCCAGGGAGGGGGCCAAAAAATGAAAACCGTCTTCGGCCTTTTAAAAACCGCTCTGCTCATCGGCGCGCTGGTGCTGGGCCCGGATTCAGCCCGGGCCCAGACGACCGACACGCTCACGTTTACGGCGGCTGAATTCTACAATGCCATTGCGCAATACCACCCCGTCGTTCGGCTGTCATCGCTCCTGAGCCAGGAGGCCCAGCAGGAAGTGCTCCAGGCCCGGGGCGCCTTCGATCCGAAACTGTTTTCGTATTACGATAAAAAACAGTTTGGCAACACGCTGTATTACGACAAATGGCAGTCGGGTCTAGCGGTCCCCATCCTGCCCGGCGGAGTCGATCTGAAAATTACCCACGACCGGTTTGGGGGCAAATACGTGAACCCGGAAGAACGGCTGTCCACACCGGGGCTGACCAGCGTGGGTGTGTCGGTGCCCGTCGGACAGGGACTTCTCATTGACGCCCGGCGTAACGCGCTGCGGCAGGCTCAACTCGCCATCAATCTGGCCGAAGCGGACCGGCTCAAACTGATCAACAAGACGCTGTTCGATGCGGCCAAGACGTACTGGGACTGGTTTTTTGCCTATCAGCAGTTCCGGTTGCTGGATGACGGTTTCCGGCTGGCCGATGTGCGGTTTCGGGCCACCCGCGACCGCGCGCTGCTGGGTGATGTGGCCGCCATCGACACCACGGAAGCCCTCATTACGTTGCAGGACCGCCAGGTTCAGCGCGAGCAGACTGTGGCCGCCCTGCAAAATACCCGGCTCCGGCTGATGGCGTTTTTGTGGAATGCGGATCGGCAACCGGTCGAACTGCCGGAACGGGTCGTTCCGCAACTGGCGCTGGTGGGGTATCTGGACGAACCCGTTGTGCAAAACCTCCTCGACCGGGCCGCCGAACTGCATCCGGAATTAACAAAACTCCAGACCAAAGAACGCCAGCTGGTGGTGGAAGAGCGGTTTCGGCGCTCGCTGCTCAGGCCGCAGTTGAACGCCAGCGCCAGTCTGTTGAGCGGATTACCGGTTTTTGGCGAAGTCAGCGGCCTGCCCACGTATTACGGTTTTCGCAGCACGAATTACAAGCTGGGTCTCGACTTCACCTTTCCGCTTTTTCTGCGCAAAGAGCGGGGCAAACTGCAACAGGTGCAAATCAAGGCACAGCAAATCAATCTGGAACGCCAGCAGGTCAGCCGCGACATTGCCAACGACATCCAGACGTCCTGGAATGAACTAAAAACCCTGGAACGCCAGATTCAGGTTCAGCAGCAAACCGTTCAGAATCAGCAACGTCTGGTGGAAGCGGAACAGCAGAAGTTTGACATGGGCGAAAGTTCACTGTTTCTGATCAATACCCGCGAAACCAAGCTGATCGACCTGCGCATCAAGTGGGAAGAAATGAAATCGAAATACCAGAAAGCCATTGCCGACCTGTATTACCGGGCCGGAACGACGCCCTAAGCGGCCACGAACACGGCCAGCGGGATGGCGTTACAGTTTGAGGACGGTAAACTCAACCCGCCGGTTTTTCTTTTTATTGGCTTCATTGTCGTTGGGAGCCGCCGGTCGGGTGTCGCCGTAGCCTTCAAATTGCAGGCGGTTTTCGGTGATTCCGCGCTGAATGAGGTAGTTGGTAATCACCCGCGCCCGGTTTTCGGAAAGCGATTGATTCAGACGCCGGTCACCCACGTTGTCGGTATGGCCCGCGATTTCGATGACCAGTTTAGGGTAGCGAGTGAGCGTATTCAGGAGCTGGTCCAGTTGCGGATACGACTCCTTCCGCAACACATAACTGCTCTGATCGAAGTACACATTATCCAGGCGAATCTTATCGTTTACTTTCAAATCGCGGAAAACACTGTCGGGCTGGGCGGTTTTTGCCGGACTCGCCTTCACCGGTTCCACCTTTTCCAGCAGGGCCAGGTGCTCGTAATTGGCGCAGGAGTCGCAGGGCACGAACAGCACTTCCTCCATCGCGTAATAGCCTGGCGCCGTGGTGCTGATAACCACCGTGTCGCTGCGCCCCAGCGCGAACGTAAACATGCGCCCCACCGAACTCTGCCCGCTGAAACGCTTCTTCGATAAAACCGCCTTTACCTGAAACGTGGCCGGGATTTCGGCCTTCGTCTTTTCGTCCAGCGCCCGGATGGCAAAGTCGGTCGTGTGCCGCAGCACCAGCTTCGTGCCGGACTGCGCCCCCGCAAGCTGCGCAATTGAGATGGTTAGCCAAGCAATCAACAGTACGGAACGCATAACCGGTTTCAGAGTTACAGTAAAGAGTTGAGGTCGAGTGGCGCGGTGGCTGATCGGAACCGGATGCCGCCCGGTTCCGTTTTCGGTTTTCGGTAGCGAACCCATTTTGTCTATCATGAGTGTCGACCGCCGAAAACCGAAAACGGGATCCCGAAAACCGCTTCTAAAATCAGGCCAGTTAGTTGATTTTCAAAACCGCCATAAAAGCTTCCTGCGGAATTTCGACGTTCCCAACCTGGCGCATCCGTTTCTTTCCTTTTTTCTGCTTCTCAAGCAGTTTCCGTTTCCGGCTGATGTCACCCCCGTAACATTTGGCCAATACGTCTTTGCGCAGGGCTTTCACGGTTTCACGGGCAATAATTTTCTGGCCGATAGCCGCCTGAATGGCAATCTCAAACTGCTGGCGGGGCAGCAACTCGCGCAGTTTTTCGCAGAGTTTTTTACCCCATTCGTAGGCTTTGTCGCGGTGAACAATGGCCGAAAGCGCATCGACCCCTTCGCCGTTCAGCATGATATCGAGTTTCACCATGGTTGATTCGCGGTTGCCCAGAAACTCGTAGTCGAGCGACGCGTAGCCGCGCGAGATGGTTTTCAGTTTATCAAAAAAGTCGAAAACAACTTCGGCCAGCGGCATTTCGAACTGAAGTTCCACGCGGTCGGCGGTCAGGTAAAGCTGGTTTTTGAACACCGACCGTTTGTCCATGCACAAGCCGATGATGGCGCCGACGTATTCGGCCTTCGAGATAATCTGCGCTTTGATAAACGGCTCTTCAATCCAGTCGATGCTGCTGGGATCGGGCATTTCGGCCGGGGCACTCACCTGCAGGGTTTCGCCCTTGGTCGTGATCACTTCAAACCGCACCGACGGCACGGTGGTAATCACCGTCATGTCAAACTCACGTTCCAGCCGTTCCTGCACAATTTCCATGTGCAGCATCCCCAGAAAACCGCAGCGGAAACCGAAACCCAGAGCCGCCGACGTTTCCGGTTCCCACACCAGCGAAGCGTCGTTCAGCTGCAACTTTTCCATCGCTTCCCGAAGTTCTTCAAACTCGCTGGTATCGACCGGGTAAATGCCGGCAAAAACCATCGGTTTTACTTCTTCAAAACCCTGAATGGCGGTCGCTGCAGGGTTGGCCAGCTGGGTAATGGTATCCCCAACCTTAACTTCTTTCGCCACTTTAATGCCCGAAATCAGGTAACCCACGTCGCCACATTCGATGACGTCTTTCGGTTCCTGACCCAGTCGCAGCGTGCCAATTTCGTCGGCAAAATATTCTTTCCCGGTCGCCATGAACTTGACCTTATCCCCTTTGCGGATGCGGCCGTTTTTGACCCGGAAAATAACTTCAATTCCCCGGTAGGAGTTGAATTGCGAGTCAAAAATCAGGGCTTGCAGTTCTCCGTCGGGATTGCCCGTCGGGGCCGGAATGCGTTCGACAATAGCGTTCAGAATCGCTTCAATGCCGATGCCTTCCTTGCCGCTGGCCGGAATGATGTCATCGCGCTCGCAACCGATCAGATCCACCATTTCATCTTTGACTTCCTCCGGCATGGAGCCCGGCAGGTCGATTTTATTCAAAACCGGGATGATCACCAGGTTGTTGTTCATCGCCAGGTACAGGTTCGAAATGGTCTGAGCCTCCGTTCCCTGCGACGCATCGACCAGCAGCAGCGCACCCTCGCAGGCGGCAATGGAGCGGGACACTTCGTAGGAAAAGTCAACGTGGCCCGGCGTGTCGATGAGGTTGAGCGTGTAGCGTTCGCCTTTATACAGATAATTCATCTGGATGGCGTGGCTCTTGATGGTAATGCCTCGTTCGCGCTCCAGGTCCATGTCGTCCAGCAGCTGCGCCTGCATGTCGCGCTCCCCCACGGTTTTGGTAAACTCCAGCAATCGGTCGGCCAGGGTGCTTTTGCCGTGGTCGATATGGGCAATAATGCAAAAATTACGAATATGCTTCACGCTGTGAAATCGGTTGTCTATCTCGGTGTACCGGCAAAAATACGGAAAAAACCGCAGATTGTCGCCGACAGTTCTGCGGCCCCGGCCCCGGCCCGTAACCGGTTCAGGTTGACCACTTAAGGGGAAGCCAGTTGCATTAGAATACCGCAGACATACCCCATGTACGTACCGACAGCGTACCCCAGAATCGCCATCAGAACGCCGACCGGGGCCAAAACCGGGTGAAACGCAGCGGCAATGATCGGAGCCGTGGCCGGTCCGCCGATGCAGGACTGACTGCCGACGGCCAGAAAGAAATACGGCGCGCGGATCAGGCGGCTGAAGCCGATCATCAGCAGCACATGGAACAGCATCCAGACCAGGCCCACCAGAATCAATCCGGGATGATCGGCAATCGCCAGAACGTTCATTTTCAGGCCAATGGTGGCAATCATCAGGTACAAAAAAACCGTGGCTACCTTCGACGCGCCCGCGCCTTCCAGCGCCCGGACGCGGGTAAACGAGAGCCCGATGCCGATGGCCGTGGCCAGCCCGACAATCCAGAAAAACGGCGCATTCAGACTAAACCGGCTTAAAAAGGGCGAATGCGCATCAATAAACGGGGCAATCACCTCGGCCAGCGCGTGCGCAAGGGCCGTGCCGCCAAAACCGACCGCCAGAATCATCACCAAATCCGTCGAAGTGGGGATTTTCCGAAGGGCCTCCACCTGACTCCGCACCCGATCCTTCACCTCGTTTACCGCCCGGGCATCGGCCCGGAGCCAGCGGTCGATTGCCGGGGCCTGACCCGCACCGTATAACAAAACCCCCAGCCACAGATTGGACACAAAAACATCGACGGTGACGATGGCCGAGAACAAGTTGCTGCTGGGCTGAAAAACTTCTTTCAGGGCGGTTTGATTGGCCCCACCACCGATCCAGGTTCCGGCCAGGGTCGCCAGGCCGCGCCAGACGGCATCCGACCCCTGCCCGCCCACCAGCTCCGGCGCCACCTGCGCCAGCAGCCAAACCGCCAGCGGGCCACCCAGCATAATGCTGAGGGCCGAAGCGGCAAACATGAGCACGGATTTCCGGCCCAACTGCCGAAACGCCTTAAAGTCGACACTGAGCGTAAACAAAACCAGGGACGCCGGGAGCAACACCCGCGAGACGATGGGATACAAGGCGGTCGTTTCGGCATCGACCCATCCAAAGGTATTCAGTAAAGAAGGCAGAAAATAGCAGAGAAGCGTGGCCGGAACGTAGTGGTAAAACCGCTGCCAGAACGGGCGCGGGCTGCCGGCGGTGCGCAAAACCGCAGCCAGGATGACGAAAAGCGCTCCGAGGGTAAGGGTATCCGACATTCTAAAAGAGTCCGGTGGTCGATCAGGATTGAATGGGGAAGATAGGACCTAAAACCAAAAGCCGGGGTCATCGACCGCTAAAAACAAACAACGCCGGCTTCAACCTGAGCCGGCGTGTTAAGATTACACTTCATCAACAAACTAAAAACCAATCGGAATGCAGCCACGAACGGTTGGGCTGCCGAAGCCATTCATTTTGTTGCGCCTGATCCAGGATCAAGCCATTTGCTGTAGGAGGGGGACTCGAACCACCCACGGTGCGGTTAGCTACAGTACAACTTCTGGTGGTCAACCCCAGTCGCTTTTGCAAGCGGCATTATGCTGCGTTTATTCCGAACTCACCACCCCCGAGACAGGAGGGCACGTCTGCCAATTTCGACATCCTACAAGGTAAAAGAACGTGGTCCGATCAATCGGCTGACCTTCCGGATCGATTTGACTTTACAAAGTTAGCAAAACCGGTGACTAATTTACAAATTCTCCATAAAAAATTTGAAAAAATTTCTGTTTTCTCAAAATACCACTTATTTTGTTGAAGAATTTAAAAGAATTGCGGCTCAAATGGAGAAAAATTTAGAGATTGACAATGTCGATCTCAAGATTCTGACCTTGTTGATGGAAGACGCCAACATGGCATATACCGAAATTGGCAAACGGATTTTTGTTTCGGGCGGGACCGTTCACGTCCGGATGAAAAAAATGGAACAGATGGGCATCGTGCGGGGCTCCCAGCTGGTCATCGACCACACCAAACTCGGCTGGGACATCAGCGGTTTTCTGGGCATTTACCTCGACAAAAGCTCCCTCTACGAAGATGTGGCGGTGCAGCTGCTGAAAATTCCGGAGATCGTCAACCTGCATTACACGACGGGAATTTACAGCATTTTTGCCCGGATTGTCTGCCGCGACACGCAACACCTGCGCGAAGTGCTGCACGATAAAATCCAGAAAGTCAGCGGGATTCAGCGTACCGAAACCTTTATTTCGCTCGAAGAACGCATTTCCCGACCCATTCCGTTTGGGGTCAATGTGCCCGACGATAAAGATTGACGGTTTTGGGGTAAAACCGCCCGTCGGGGCGATGTTGGGTCACGGCTGTCAAATAAAGGGAAACTTTCCGATATTTGCCTTACCAAGCGGAACAGTCCTCCGATCCGTTTTGTTAATCCTCTATAGACTTTTGCGTGTATTAGCCGCAACCCATCATGAGCAAAGACGTTGAAATATTAGAAAGCATTACCAATTCCGAATATAAATACGGTTTCGAGACCCTGATTGAAGCGGATGAAGCACCGGTTGGTCTGAGCGAAGACATTGTCCGGTTTATTTCTGCGAAGAAAAACGAACCGGAATGGATGCTGGAATGGCGGCTGAAAGCGTACCGTTACTGGCTAACGCTGAAGGAACCGCACTGGACTAACCTCAAGTATCCGCCGATTGATTATCAGGGACTTAAGTATTATTCTGCCCCCAAGCAGAAAAAAACCGTCAACAGCCTGGATGAGATTGACCCGGAACTGCGGGCCACGTTTGAACGTCTGGGCATTTCGTTGCAGGAACAGGAGCGGCTTTCGGGTGTTGCCGTCGATGCCGTCATCGATTCGGTTTCGATTGCCACCACCTTTAAAGATAAACTGAAAGACCTCGGCATCATTTTCTGTTCGATGACCGAAGCCGTTCAGGAACATCCCGACCTGGTGCGGAAGTATCTGGGCTCGGTGGTTCCGCCCCGCGACAATTACTATGCGGCCCTGAATTCGGCTGTTTTTTCCGATGGATCGTTCTGTTACATTCCGAAAGGCGTTCGCTGCCCGATGGAGCTCTCGACCTATTTCCGGATCAATGCCGCCGGAACCGGGCAGTTTGAACGGACGCTGATTGTGGCCGACGAAGGTTCGTACGTGAGTTACCTGGAAGGCTGCACCGCCCCGATGCGCGATGAAAATCAGTTGCACGCGGCCGTGGTGGAGTTGGTGGCGGCCAAAGAAGCCGAAATCAAGTATTCCACCGTGCAGAACTGGTATCCGGGCGACAAGGAAGGCAAAGGCGGTATTTACAATTTTGTGACCAAACGCGGCATCTGTGAGGGCGCACACGCCAAGATTTCGTGGACGCAGGTGGAAACCGGGTCGGCCATTACCTGGAAATACCCGTCGGTCATTCTGAAAGGTGATTACTCGACCGGTGAGTTCTATTCGGTTGCTGTCACGAATAATTACCAGCAGGCCGACACCGGAACGAAGATGATTCACGTCGGAAAAAATACCAAAAGCCGGATCGTGTCGAAAGGGATTTCGGCGGGCCGCAGCCAGAACGCCTACCGGGGCCTGGTGCAGGTGTTCAAACGGGCCGAAAACGCCCGGAACCACTCGCAGTGCGACTCCCTCCTGCTCGGCGACCGCTGCGGTGCGCACACCTTCCCGTACATTGAAGTAAACAACCGGTCGGCCACCGTTGAACACGAAGCGACCACGTCAAAAATTGGCGAAGATCAACTGTTCTACTGCAACCAGCGCGGTATTCCAACGGAGCAGGCCGTCGCCCTGATCATTAACGGGTACGCCAAGGAGGTCTTGAACCAGTTGCCGATGGAATTTGCGGTTGAAGCCCAGAAATTACTGGAAATCAGCCTGGAAGGCAGCGTCGGTTAACCAATACTTTTTTAGAAAAGGTGATAAAGGCAGGCTTCGGCTTGCCTTTATCTGTTTTGGCAAATGGGTATAGATTAATTAGCCCTCGCGTGCAACTCCAAAACCGGTTTAGGCATCTCCAGAAAAAACCCGCAGAATGCTTATGAAACGAATCGCTACTTCACTCCTTCTCCTTTTTCTGGCGCTCCCCGCTTTTGCCACCTGGTCGATCCTGATCATCGACGAAAAAACCGGCGAAATTGGCATTGCCGGGGCGTCCTGTTCACCAAATTGCTACGGAATTGGCCAGATCGTCCCGGGAAAAGGGGGCATCATTGTCCAGGCAATGAGCAACGACGAAGCCCGCGAAAAAGGGCTGGCCCTGATTCGGGCCGGGGCCTCTCCCGCCGAAATTATTGCGGCTTTGAAAAAACCGGAATTTGAATTTGAAGAGCAGCAATACGCCGTGATCACCCTGGCCCATCCGGATGCGGCCCGGACCTATACGGGGGCCGAAACGCATCCGTCCCGGGGCGCCCTAACGGCGCGCGGGGTTTCGGTGCAGGGCAACATCCTGACCAACGAACAGGAATTACAGGTCGTGCTCGATGCGGTTTTGAAAGGCCGCAGCGAAGGGCTGCGGATCGATGCGATTCTGATGCGGGCGCTCGAAGCCGGTTCCGCAGCCGGGGGCGACAAACGTTGCGGGGAGCAGCGGGCCACCAGCGCCTTTCTCATGGTAGCCAAACCGGATGACCAACCCAACCGGCTTTCCCTGGATTTGCGGATTTTTGGTCAGCACAAGGGCGGTCCGAATGCGGTTTCTTTGCTGCGGGAAAAGTACGACCGACGGAAAAAGTAGGGGCCTTCATTCCGTTAAAACCGCCACTGGATTCCAACGCCAACCCCCTGCCGGACCCCGATGACCGGACGGGGTTGCTCGAACCGGAAATAGGTAACCTGATAGGTACCCACAACCTGCAACGGTTTACTCAACTGGTAACTGTAACGAATCTGCCCATCGAACAGACCATTTTGCCCCACCCGACTGACCGTAAACTGATCACGACCCGCATATTCATAATTGGGTCGATAAACCGCATTGATGAGCGGCAGAAACAGTTGAGCCTGAATCTGTTGTTTCGCGTTGATCCGGTACACCCCGTTTGCCGACCCGCCCAGGGACGCAGCCGCCGTTGCCAAAACCGTGCGGACGTTGATATCCGGGCTGTAATTCGTGGTGTTGCTCACGAACCGCACGCCCGCGCCACCGAAAAGGTGCAGCCGGTTCTCCGGATGGTGAACCCTCGAAAACCGCCACCGGTAATTGAATAGCGCATCGATCAGGCGGGTTGACGCGGGCCGGGAAACGATGGATTGCGGGGTCGCCCGCGTGTAACCGGCTTCGAGTTGCCACTGGGTTCTGAGTCGTTCCTGCCGGTAGAAAGCCTGCAAGCCGATTCCGGTCCCCCGATAGGTGTAATCGGAATGGAAAAAATCCTTGATTTGCAGGGGAGCCGCTCCGACGGTGAGCCCTAAAAACCGACTTTGATCCTGCCCGGCGGCCCGGCGACCGCCGATCGTCAGCAAACCCATGATGAGCAACGTTTTTCCCCATCTATTCATAGCAAAGCGGGAAGAATTTGAAACCGGATCATACCAAAAATCTGGGCGGTGAGTTCGGAATTCAGGTTGCCGCCGGTTGACACCACTACGAGGTTTTCGGTTGGCAGAACCACAATAAAATGACCGCCGTTTCCGGATGCGTAGTAGGCGGGAACGCGCCTGGTGTCGAGAACGAACTCCCGGCGCCACCACAAAAAACCGTATTCCTGGCCGCGGAGCACTACCTGTTTTCGGGTCGATTCTTCCACCCAACCGGCGGAGATTACCTGCCGACCCTCCCACTGCCCTTTGTTCAGAAACAACTGTCCAATCCTGGCCATGTCGCGCGGCCGAATAAACATTCGGCCACTGGTATTGACTGGTCCGGTGGGCATCCGATCCCAGCGAATGGGATTGATTCCGAGCGGTTTCCATAAATTAGCCTGCGCAAACTCCTCGACGGTTTTGCCCGTTGCCCGCTGGAGAATGCCGCCCAAAACCGCCACGCCCCCGGTGCAATATTGCGATACGCTGCCGGGATTGTTCTGCATCGGCAGGTCCAGCGTATACCGAATCCAGTCCGGCGACGTGTACATTCGCGCTTCATTTCCCGGCGATTGGGGATCATCGTCGTTGCACGCCAAACCCGACCGCATCGTCAGCAAATCCCGGATCGTGATCTGTCTTTTGGCGGGTGTCAGGTTCGGCAAATCGGCGTATTCCGGAAAATAATCGATCACCTTCCCGTCCAGACTTTTGATCGCTCCCTGGTCCACAGCAATGCCGATGAGGGCCGAAGTGATGCTTTTGGTCGCCGAGTAAATGTTTTCAGGCACCGCGCGCGTGAACCCGTTGAAGTACTTTTCGTAAACCAGTTTTCCGTTTCGGCAAACCAGCAGGCTGTGAATGTTGCGGTATTGCTCCGTCAGCACCTGATCCGTCAATTGTTCCAGCGGTTTTACCTCCATCCCCTGACTCTGAAGCGACGCCACCGCCCAGCCATCCGCGATTTGCTCGGGCATCTGGTAGGTGGAGGTTTGGGGAGGGTCCGTTTTCAATTCGCGGCAAGCGACCAGACTACTGAGCAGAACACTGCCATAAAGTAAAGCCGTGTATTTCATCGTTTCCGTTGGTGTGTCCACAAAGGTGAGTCGGTCCGGGAAGAAATAAAACCCTGCCTGGGGAGCTTAACAAAATTTAACAGGGCGTCGAAGGCCGAAAAACCGCGTCAGTCCGGAACCGCTACGGATTCGACGCCCCCTAAAACCGGGTTGCCGATTCTAAAAAGAAAGGAAATGATTCCTGGGATCGGATTCGTCCGTACCTTTGTTTTTCGGTTACACCCGATCCGGTTTTTATTTCCCAAAACGATGACATTTTCGCTTAAAACGCCCCTCAGCCGCTTTCGTCTGGTTGGCATTCTGGAAGGTATTTCGTACCTGGTTTTGCTCGGCATCGCCATGCCCCTGAAATACATGGCGGGCTGGCCCCTGGCGGTCAAATACGTTGGCTGGGCGCACGGGGTGCTGTTTATTGCCTACATCCTGACCCTCATTGCCGTCACGTTCGACCGGCGCTGGTCGGTGGGCCGGGTTCTGATCGCTTTTATTGCGTCGCTGGTGCCGTTTGGCACGTTCTGGCTGGATGGGCGGCTGAAAAAGGAAGAGCAGGCTGCGGTTTAGGATAGAGCCCGGCTATTTTGCCCCCTCACCGGCGGGTAGCTGTTTTTTCACCAGTTTCTGAATGGTGAGCGCCAGTTTCATCAGCTGCTGGTAGCCGTCCAGCAGTTCCGTCCGGTTTGTCTGCCGGAGGAACAGAATATTCCGAAACGGGGTTTGCCCCAGATACTGCACGACTTCGCGGCTGTTTCCGCCCAGAAACGGAATTCGGCTGATGAGAAAAGGGCCGGAAATCGACGTTACCGCATCCAGTTCCGCATTCTCGACCCGCGTGACGGACTCGTATTTGTTGTAATAGTCAAACAAGGTCCGCTTCAAAACCGGGTTCGTCATCATTTGCATATTGCCGGTGCTTTTCAAGTCCAGAAAAGTTACGTCTTCGGCGATAAAGCGGGGCCGTTTCATAATGAACCGGATCGCATCCAAAACCAGCCGCGACGAATCGGGCGATACCGGCCGCTCACTGATCCGGACCAGTTTTTCGGCATTTTGCAAAACCAGCTCCGTTTCGCGGATGACCTTGACCAGTTCCCGCCGGTCGGTTTCAATATCGCTGGCGAGCCCTTTGAGGTAAAACTGCTCGACCTCGGCTTTGCGCTGCCTTTCCCGCCACTCGTCAAACAAAAAGGAAAGGGTAATACTGACGATGATGACCAGAATTTCGAGCACGTATTCGGGCCACCTTTCCCGGATCAGGGTGATTATTTTATTCGCAGAAGTCCGGCCCGCGCGCGCTCCGGCATCCGTAGGATTCTCCATCTGATCTGGTAGTCAAGGTGTAATCAATCGACCGTCGATTGGCGGGTAATTTTATCTATTTTCCTGTAGTTACCAAAGAAACCTTTTGCGTATATTGCCCGACGACAAATCAACGTTCACCAAAAATTCGTGTCGCCCGGATGAAGATGAGTGCCCCCAACCGTAGCTTGATTCCGCTTGCCATCTCCTTACTGACTGCCGCAACCGTAATTACCTGTACCCAAACCAGCGAAAATAAGCAAACCACGGATGTAAAAACCGGCAGCGTGGCCGTTGCGACAGCAAAACCGGCTTCACTGACCGCCAGTTTGCCCGAAACCACGGTGGACCCGACCACCATCCCGGCCAGTAAAATCGCCGATGCCGCCACCATTCTGAGTCGCAGGCAGGTGCCGATCCTGTGCTACCACCAGGTGCGCGAATGGAGGCCGAAAGATTCGGAAAATGCCCGGTCCTACATCATGCCGGTGCAGGTGTTCAAGGATCAGATCAAGATGCTGGCCGACAGCGGCTATCATTCCATTTCGCCCGACCAGCTCTATGCCTACCTGACCACCGGCGCGCCCCTGCCCGAAAAACCGGTCCTGATTACCTTCGACGATGGCGATGAGGAACAGCACAGCCTGGCCGCACCGATTCTGGAGCAACACGGTTTTAAAGGAACGTTCTTCATCATGACCGCGTCGATTGGCCGCCGGGGCTACCAGCATTACATGGACAAAGCGCAGATCAAGGACCTGGCCGACCGCGGCCACACCATCGGCTGCCACACCTGGGACCACCACAACGTCAAGAAATACCAGGGCCAGGATTGGGTGACGCAGATTGAAGAACCGACGAAAAAACTGGAAGCCATCACCGGAAAACCGGTCCGGCATTTTGCCTATCCGTTCGGCCTGTGGAACCACGAAGCGACGGTGGAGTTGAAAAAACGCGGCTACCTCGGCGCGTATCAACTCGCCGAAAAGAAACGCGACGACGAAAATCCGCTGCTCAGCGTTCGCCGGATCATCGCCAGCGGCTACTGGAGTCCCCGAACGCTGCACAACAGCATGAAAAATAGCTTTAACTAATCAACCGCCCCCGATTTAAACCGGGGGCGGTTTTGTTTTACCGGCTATTTTCAGCACATACTTCGAGTACGGAATCTCCCCTTTGTAAAAAACCGCCCCTTCGGGTTCCATGCCAAAGCGCCGGTAAAAATCGGCCGCCGACAGCCGGGCGTCGCACCAGAGCGTGTGCGCTCGCAGCCGTCGCGCTTCCTCGATCACCTGCTGCAACAAACGAGTTCCAACACCCTGGCGCTGGCAATCGGGGCGGGTCGCCAATTTTCGGAACCGGGCGATGCCGTCTTGCTCAAACAAGGAAATAACCGCCACCAGTTCGTCCTCCCGGAAAGCGCCGAAATGCCAGCCTTCCGCGTCTTCGTCAAGCCTCACATAGGCCCGGGGTTTGTCGGGCCAGAGCACCGCGTGGCGCAGCGGATGCGTTTCTTCCGGTTTAATTTGTCGAATAATGATCACAACACAGCGGGTAAATTGCTAAGTTAGGGCTTCCTTACCACCAAAACCGCCTAAACCGATGGCACAGAAAAAATTTCTCCTGACCGAATCAGACATTCCCGAGCAATGGTATAACATCGTGGCCGACATGCCCAACAAACCGCTGCCGCCCCTGCACCCCGGCACCAAAGAACCGATTGGTCCGGACATGCTGGCCCCGCTGTTTCCGATGGAGTTGATTAAACAGGAAGTCACGACCGATCAATGGGTGGACATTCCGGACGAGGTGCGGGAGATTTATAAAATCTGGCGACCCACGCCGATGTTCCGGGCTTACGGGCTGGAGAAATTGCTCGACACGCCCGCCAAAATTTACTACAAATACGAAGGCGTCAGTCCGGCGGGCTCGCATAAACCGAACACGGCGGTTCCGCAGGCGTATTACAACAAACAGGCGGGCGTTAAGCGCATTACGACCGAAACCGGCGCGGGACAATGGGGCAGCGCCCTGAGTTTTGCCTGCCAGTTGTTCGGCATCGAATGCGAGGTGTATATGGTGCGGGCCAGTTACGACGGAAAACCGTACCGCAAACTGATGATGAACACCTGGGGTGCCAGCGTGTATCCGTCGCCCTCGAACCGTACCGCAGCCGGGCAGAAAATTCTGGCGGGCGATCCCAACTCGCCGGGCAGCCTCGGCATCGCCATTTCAGAAGCCGTCGAGCTGGCGTTTCAGGACGAGGATACCAAATACGCCCTCGGCTCGGTGCTGAACCACGTGCTGATGCACCAGACGGTGATCGGCCTGGAAGCCATCAAACAACTCGAACAGGCCGGTGATTTTCCGGACATCATCGTGGCCCCGTTCGGCGGTGGTTCCAACTTCGCCGGCATTACGTTTCCGTTTCTCCGCTACAACCTGCAGGAAGGCAAAAAAATCCGCTGCATTGCCGCCGAACCGGCCTCCTGCCCCAAACTGACGCGCGGGGTGTTCCGCTACGACCTGGGCGATACGGTTGGCATGACGCCCCTGATTCCGATGTACACGCTCGGTCACAACTTCATTCCGGCGCCCATCCATGCGGGCGGTTTGCGCTACCACGGCGCGGGGGCCATTGTCAGTCAATTGCTGAACGACCAGCTCATTGAAGCGCAGGCCCTGAAACAACTGGAATGCTTCGAAGCCGGAATCAAGTTTGCCAAAACGGAAGGCATTATTCCCGCGCCCGAAGCCACCCACGCCATTGCCACGGCCATTCGGGAAGCCGAACGGGCCAAAGAAGAGGGCACTTCCAAAACGATTTTATTCAACCTCTGCGGACACGGCCATTTTGACATGGGCGCTTACGAACAGTATCTGTCGGGCAAACTGGTGGAGCACGAAGTAACGCAGGAAGAGATTATGGCTTCGCTGGCGGAACTGGATACGCCCCTGATTGCTTGACGGTTTACGGTTTTTGGTTTACGGTGTTCGGTGTTCACTATTCGTTATTCACTATTCGGTGTTCGTTATTCTGTTTTTAAGTCAATATCGAATAACGAATAGTGAATAACGAACATCGAATAGCGAATGGATGCCCAATAAAGTTATGCTAACGATTAATTTCACTCCGTTTCCGACACTGGAAACGGAACGCCTGGTTTTGCGGCAACTGGAACCGTCGGATCAACAGGAGCTGTTCCGCCTGCGCTCCGATACGGACATCATGCGGTTTATTGCCCGGCCGCTGGCGAAAACCGTGGACGATGCCGCGCTGCTGATCAAAGACTTCAGGGAGGCCGCCCGCAACAACGAGCGCATTACGTGGGGAATCACGCTCAAAAATTCACCGGCCCTCATCGGCACCATCGGGTTCGTTAAAATCCTGAAGGAACACGAGCGGGCTGAGGTGGGCTACCTGCTGCATCCGCTTCACCACGGCAGCGGGCTGATGCAGGAAGCCCTTCGGGCGGTCATCGATTACGGTTTTCAAATCCTGAACCTCCACTCCATCGAAGCGGTTGTCGATCCCCGAAATACCGCTTCCGCCCGGATTCTGGAACGCAACGGTTTTCGGAAGGAAGGGCATTTCAAGGAAAATATTTGCTTCAATGGCCAGTTCCGGGATTCGGTCTATTACGCCCGGCTGGCTTCGAACCGCCCACCTTCCGCCTAGCAATCCAGTTCAAAAATCGGTCAGTTCAGCCGCCCGAAATCACCGTTCAGTCAATCCCCGCGTTTCCTTCATAGGGGTAAAGTCCACCTTTGTGGTCTCAGCTGTATTCAAAACAGTAAACAACACCATGAAGGATTTAAGGTTCACCCCAATGCCCGGCACCCGCCGGTTTTTTCCGCATTCCATTCGCTTCGTTTTTAGCTTCTTTTTCCTGACCAGCTGGGCGGTTTTTGGGCAAACGGCGCCCGGCGCCCAAACCGTAATTGGGTCCATCACCGAAAGCCCGTCGGGGGCCAGCGTTCCTTTTGCCTCCGTCGCCGTTAAGGGAAAACCGGTGGGCACCCAGGCCGACGAAAATGGTCAATTTCGTTTCATCCTGAGCCAGGGGGCGGATTCGCTGCTGGTTTCGGCAATGGGTTATCAGACCACCACGGTGGCAATTAGTAAAACCGCAACGGAACAAACCATTCAGGTCGTACTAAAACCGGTCGCCACGCAATTGAACGAAGTGGTGATTCGGGCGGGCGAAAATCCGGCGTACCGGATTCTGCGGGAGGTCGACGCCCGCCGGTCGCGGCACGATTTCGGACAGCTCAACGGCTACGAATACGAAGCCTACAGCCAGCTCTCCATTCAGATCAGTGCGTTATCTGAGCGGTTTCGCCAACGTCCCGCCGTGCAAACGGTGCTGCGTTCGCTGGAGAAAAAAGGGCCGGGAAAACCGCTGACGGCCATCCCCGTCTTTTTTTCGGAAACCGTCTCCCGGGTTTACGCCCGTCGGCAGCCGGAACGCCAGAAAGAGCATATTCTCAAAACCAACATCAGCAGCGCCGGACTGACCGACGACAGCTTCATCACGATGTTTACCGGAGCCGGTTTTAACACCCTCAATTTTTACCGGAACACCGTCAGCCTGTTTAAAAAAGAGTTTATATCGCCCCTGGCTGCGGGTGGCCGAACCGCTTATAAATACTTTCTGGCCGACACGGCCCAGGTAGGTCTGCACACCTGCTACGTCATTGATTTCGACCCGAAAAACGAGCGTGATCTGGTGTTTAGGGGCAAACTCTGGATCGATACGCTCAGTTATGCCCTCGTGCAGATCGAAGCGCAGGTTGGGGCTGCGGCCAACGTTAATTTTATCAATCAGATTGCGATTAACCAGACGTACGAAACCACCAGCGATACGGCGGATGTCTGGCTGCCCGAAACCACCCGGCTGACGGTTCAGGTGGGTGAAGTCGTCAAAAACACCTTCGGGGCCACGGTCGATTACCTGACCACCGCCCGCCAGCCGCTGGTGGGCTGGCCCCAGCCGGTCGGGTTCTTTGACACGGAGGTGCAGGTGGCCGACGATGCCCGGCAGAGTTCGGCCGACTACTGGCAGGCCCAGCGGCAGCAGACGCCCGAAGCCCAAACAAACGAGCAGACGCGCGCCCTGCTGGATACGGTCCGGAACCTGCCGGTTTTTAAATTCATCAGCCGCAGCGGCCAGTTTGTGCTCAACGGCGGTTATGTTCCGCTGACCAAAGGCGTCGAAGTGGGGTCGGTTTTTTCGCTGTGGGCCCACAATCCGGTGGAAGGCCACCGGTTTCGGCTGGGTCTGCAAACCAATCCCGCGTTCAGCCGAACCTGGCAGCTGTCGGGCTACGGAGCCTACGGCACCCGCGACAAAGTCTGGAAAATGGGGGGCGAGGTCAATTACATTCTGACGCGCAGCCCGTTAACGCTGATTACGTTAAAGAGCAGTTACGACCTGGAACAACTCGGGTTCCGTACCGAAGATTTAGCCGACAACCCGTTCCTGCGGACCACCAGCCGGTTTGGTCAGTTCCGTCATGCGTTTTATCAGAATGAAACTTCGCTGGCCATCCAACGCGATTTTGGAGCGGATTTCATTCAAACGGCGGGGATTCGCTACCGGCACATCGATCCGCTTTTTCCCTTGGCCTTCCCGCTGACGCAGGACTCCCAGCAAACCGTACGCAACGCCAGTTTCTGGGGCAAAGAAGCGTTTCTCGAAATGCGGTACGCGCCGGGACGGATTCCCAGCCGCCGGGTGACGAAACGCCGGATTCAGCGCCGGGCCACCGAAACCGCCCCCCTCATCAGCCTGCGGTATACCTACGGAACGACGGCGTTCGACGGCGGCACGTTTGGCGGTTACCACAAATGGCAGTTTCAGCTGGATCACACCTTGCGGTGGGGATTGTTCGGCCGGACGCAGTACTCGGTTCAGGCCGGTTTTACTCCCTCAACCCTGCCCTATCCGCTTTTGCAGGTCCACGTCGGCAACGAATCGCCGTTTTACAACCGCAACGCGTTCAACCTGATGAATTACGCCGAGTTTGTCAGCGACCGGTACGCCACGGTTTCGCTGGAACACAAATTTGAGGGACTGCTCACCAACCGCGTTCCGCTGATTCGGCGGCTGGGCTGGCGCAGTTTTGTGTCGGGCAAGGTGTTGTGGGGAAGCCTGAGCGCGGCCAACCGCAATCTGATTGCCACGCAGGATGGTTCGGGAAAACCGCTGGCGCCGGTTTATTCACTGCAGCGCGCTCCGTACGCGGAAGTGGGCTACGGAATAGAAAACATTTTCAAGCTGGTGCGCGTCGAAGCCCTTCACCGACTCACCTACCGGCAGAATCCGCACATGACGCCTTTTGCCGTAAAAGTATCGTTCCAACTCGGTTTGTAAACTTGGCGAAAACCGGTATTTTGGCAGGCCGTGATCAGCCGGTCAGCCGAAACCTTTGAAGCGCCCATGTCCACCGAATCCACAAAACCGGTTCAATTCGAGTCCGTCATCGAGCGGTTTGAGCAACGGGACCGAACGCATTACATGGCGGTTCCCGACGAGGTGGCCCAGCAATTTACGCGGACCAAACCGGTTCGGATGCTGTGCCGGCTGAACGGCACGGTGGAGTTTCACTGCGCGCTCCGGCCCAAAGGCGACGGCACCTTTTACATCAGCGTTGGAACGCCCATCCGCCAGCAGGGAAAGTTAAAAATGGGGGATGTCGTTCGGGCCGCGATCTGGAAAGACGAGAGTGAATACGGCCGGAAAATGCCTGAGGAGCTGATTGAACTGTTTGCCATCGACGAAGAGGGAAACCGCCTGTTTCACGCGCTGACGCCCAGCCAACAACGCGCCATCCTCTACTACGTGGACGGGGCTAAGAATCCCCAGATTCGCGTTGACCGGGCGATCATGATGATTGACCGGCTGAAAACCAATTCGTTCGGGAAGCATGCGTAAAATCCGGTTGTACGATACGCGGGCGTTTACCGAAAAATTCATGCCTTCGCAGGAACTGGGGGCGTTTTTCCGGGGCGAGGTGGGCCAATTCTTCATCATGCGCGTGGAGGACATGTACCAGTTCGTCACCCGGCCGGTACCGGCCTCCCGTTCCACCATCACGTCCTGCCTGTACATCACCGAAGGTGAAGCCAGCATCAAAATTGGCAGCGAACTATACACCATTCGGGCGGATGAACTGCTGTTTGTGCCCGCCGGTCAGGTGTTTTCGTTCCGCGAAAACGAATGGAACAAGGGCTACATCTGCGGTTTTCAAAATGACTTTTTAATCGGAAAAATCATCAAGCATACGTCACTGAGCGAGTTTGATTTTTTACGGGTCTGGGGCAATCCCAGGATTAAACCCGACCCGCAGGCCGCCGGTTATATTCGCCCGCTTTTTGCCCGGTTATTGGCCGATTACGAGCAAAACGGGCTGCACAACCCCGACCTGCTTCAGGCGTATCTGATCACGCTGCTGTGTGAAGTAAACCGGGTGTATCAGCCCGCGTCCACCAGCGATCCGGTGGCTGGGGTCAGCATTACGAACCGGTTTCGGGAACTGCTTTTCTCGCTGATTCGGACCAAGCACCGGGTCACGGATTATGCCGCGCTGCTCCACATTACGCCCAACCACCTGAACAAAACCGTCAAAGCCATTACCGGGAAATCGCCTACCCGCTGGATCGACGAAACCATTCTGCTCGAAGCCAAAGTGCTGCTCTGCCAAACCGCACTGTCGGTCGGCGAGGTGGCGCTTGAAGTGGGCGTCGATGATCCTTCCTACTTCACGCGGCTGTTTAAAAAATACGAAGGCCAGACCCCTTCCGAATTTCGCCGGATGATTGAAAAATCCTAAAAACCGCCTTATCCATCCTACCCCGGTTTTAGGAGCCTTACGACCTTTGTATCCTCAAAACAACGCAAAGCATGTACGTCTATTTATTACTGCTCCATTCGGCCGTCCGCTGGCTGGTTTTAGTGAGTCTGCTGTACGCCAGTTACCGGGGACTGACCGGCTGGCTGAACTCGAAACTGTACACGAAACGCGACAATTCGATCCGGCACATCACGGCCACCATTGCCCACGTTCAGCTGTTGATTGGGTATACTCTGTATTTCAACAGCCCGATGATCAGTTACTTCCGATCGAATTTTGGCCAGGCCAGCAAGCAGTTCGAGTTTCTGTTTTTCGGTTTGATCCACCTGACGCTGATGACGCTGGCGGTTCTTTTCATCACCATCGGCTCGGCGGCATCGAAACGGGAAGAAACCGCAACGGCAAAATTCCGGACCATGACCATCTGGTACCTCATCGCGCTGCTCCTCATTTTTGTGGCCATTCCCTGGCCGTTTTCCCCCCTGGCAAATCGCCCTTATTTACGCTCTTTTTAATCATGCTACCATTCCTCCAAACCAAACTCGGGCGGTTACGGCTGCTCGGATTTCTGGAAGGTCTTTCCCTCCTGCTGCTGATTGGCATTGCCGTTCCCCTCAAATACCTCGGTGGCGATCCTGCCTTCGTGAAAGCCCTGGGGCCGGTGCACGGCCTGTTGTTTGTACTGTTCGTGGTCAATACGCTGAGTGTCGGCATCGAGCGCCGGTGGAAATTCCTGGAAACCACCTGGAAAGTCCTTGTCGCCTGCTTCATTCCGTTCGGAACGTTTTACATTGATTACAAAATCCTGTCCCGCCTGTCCTGAAAAAAACCGGTGGGCCCGGACGGAATCCATGCCGCCCAAGCCCACCGGTTCCAGATGGTTTATGTTGTTTACTGCGGACCCCGCCGGCTGCCACCGCCCCGATTGGAGGAGTTCTGGCGCTCCTGGTACTGGCGGGTCGCCTGATCCGGAGCGCGTTGCTGAAACGACTCCCGACTGCGTTCCGCCCGCTGCGGGGCGCCTTCGTTGCCTCCGCTGCGCGATCCGCTTTCCCGGCGGCTGGACGGATCCGGCTGCGGCATCGACCGGTTTTCCGACCGGCGCTCAAACGAGGGCCGGCTGCTTTCGGGGTTGTAGGTCCGGCTGCCGCGGCTGTCGGATGGGTTTTCGAAGCGGTTGGGCCGGTTGCGGTTCCAGTCATTCCGATCCGAACGCTCAACCGAATTGTCGGTGTTCGTGCGATTGTTAAAATCGGGGCGATTCCGGTTTTCGTCGCTGGTCCGGTTGTTGAAATCCGGACGGTTGGGAAAACCGTCGTTCCGATTGCTTGCATTATCGCCCCGGCTGCCCGGGTAATTGGGACGGTTGGCGCGATCGTAGTTCCGATTGTTGTCGGCCATTTCGCCCCGGCGGTTTCCGGTATAATCACCCCGGTTATTAAAGCGGTCCGACGGGTACGAAGAACCGTTACCGCCCCGTGCGCCGACCGTACCCCGGCGAACCACATCGTTGGCGCGGTACACCGGCACGCTCCGGCGGGAGTACCGCTCGATTTCCTCCCGGCGCGGCCCATACCCGTAGTTCCGGTTGTTATACCGGTAGACGTTGTTGATGATCGTCGTGTTGTGGTAGACATTGACCACCCGGGTGCGCGGGATGCAGTAGTTGTAGACGCGCGGGCTGGTGAGGTAGAGTTGCGGCACAAACGTCCAGTAATTGAACGGAAGGTTGATGTTCACGTTGATGTTCATGCCCGGTCCGAGCGGAGCCCAGCCGTAATAACCGCCCCCCGAACGCCAGCTCACCCAGGCCGGTCCCCACTCGCTGTCGGGGATCCAGATCCAGCGTCCGTAATAATCGTCGAACTGCCAGCGTCCGTAGTGAAACGGCGCCCAGCCCCAGTCGTAATCCGACACCCAGGTGTTGCCGTATTCAGTCATGGCCCAGTGCCCGTTCGTTGCATACGGCTGAAAATCAGCATCTACTTCCGGCATCCAGACCCGGCCGTGGGTGGAGTTTGGCACCCATTCTCCGTACGGTTCCAGTTCATCGTAAAACGAGTCAACGGGCCGATCGACACCGGGCTGGGCCAGCAGGGTCTGCGGCCCGGACAGTGCGATCAGAAAGAATAAGAATAACCCCAAAGCCGGCAAGATTCGTCGTGTTTTCATGGCCCATCGGACATTAAAAGTGGCACTGCGCTCCTTTGACTGTTTACCGGCCCCAGGGTTTAACCGCATTTACAATAATTTATCCAGGGTAATCGGCAAATTTCGCACCCGCTTTCCGGTCGCGTGAAAAACCGCATTGGACACTGCCGCCGGCATTGCCACAATTCCGATTTCGCCCAGCCCTTTTACGCCCAGCGGATTGACAATGGTATCGTGTTCCTCGACGAATATCACGTCCAGATTCTGAATATCCGCGTTGACGGCAACGTGGTATTCGGCCAGATTGTGGTTGATAAACCGCCCGGACTGATGATCCAGGACACTTTCTTCTTCGAGGGCTTTGCTGATGCCCCACACCATGCCGCCAATGATCTGGCTCCGGGCGGTTTTCGGATTCAGAATCCGTCCACCCGCCACCGCCGTCACCACCCGGGTCACCCGAACCGTGCCAAAGTCCTCATCGACTTCGACTTCCACAAAAGCGGCCGAATGCACCGCCCGGGCGTATTTCCGTTGCTCGAGCGCATTGGGTAAGGCCGTCGAAGTTTCGCTGACCGCCCGCCCGCCGTTTTGCCCGACAATGTCCAGCAGCGAAACCGCCAGGGCCGGATTGGCTTTCAGGCGAATGTGCGCATCGGCAAACACCACTTCCTCAACCGTGGCTTTTGCGAATGGCGAACGGGGCATTTTCTGGGCCATTTTAAACAGCTTTTTACCCAAATCCTCGCAGGCTACTTTCACCGCCGAGCCCACGGTTGCTGCCGTCCAGGAACCGCCCTCGATGGGTGCCACCGGCATATCCGAATCACCCAGCCGGAAGATTACGTCTTCGATGGGCATCCCGAGCGTGTCGGCCGCAATCTGGGTCATGATCGTGTACGTACCGGTGCCAATGTCGGCGGTAGCACTGGTGACGCGGAGTTTGCCGTTGACGGTCAGGACGGCTTCGGCCCGCGCAAACATCTGATTGGCATCCCAGATCCCGGTGGCCATGCCCCAGCCGATGAGCGTATGACCCCGGCGCATGGAGCGCGGTTCGGGATTCCGGCCGGACCAGCCAAACCGTTCGGCCCCCTGCCGGAAACACGCCCGAAGTTCCTTGCTCGAATACGGCAGGTCGCTGTCCATATCCTTTTCGGTATAGTTCTTGAGCCGGAATTCGACGGGGTCCATGCCCACCTGGTGCGCCAGTTCATCAATTTCCATTTCGAGCGCCGGAGCGCCGGTAACGCCCCCGGGCGCCCGCATATCCAGGGGCGTGTACACATCGAGCGGTACCAGCTTGTACGTAAATTTGGTGTTTGGAGCCGGATACAGCATTCCGCCCCAGTTCACGACGATTTCCGTATAATCCTCAAAGCGGGACGTTTCGCCTACCGCATCGTGCTGAATGACATCAAGGGTTCCCTCGGCCGTAGCACCGAGGGAAAGGTTCTGGACCGTGGCCGGGCGGTGACCAAACGTAAACATCTGCTGGCGAGTCAACGTCACCCGCACCGATCGTTTCAGTTCCAGCGCGGCCAAAACCGCTAAAAACAGCTGGTATTGCGGGCGCAGCCCGGAGCCGAACGCCCCACCCACGTAAGGCGATAGCACCCGCACATCCTTGAATTTTAGACCGAAAACCTGCGAAACATACAGCTGGCTGTTGTGAGCCCCCTGCGTTTTGTCGTAAATGGTCAGCTTGCCATTTTTCTCGTACACCACTGTGCTGGCAAACATCTCCATCGGATTGTGGTGTTCGGCGGAATGTACGTGCTGGCCGCTCGTTTGAAAAGGTGCGGCCTGAAACGCCTTTTCAGCATCACCGCGCGGCTTGGGTGGGGGCGGTTTTAACAGGCTGGCAACCCCGGTTTTCGGCTCCCGGGCCCGTTGCAGGTTGTGTTCCAGCGCCGTCTCGTGGTCTTCCTGTTCGTACTCGATCCGCAGCAGGGAAGCGGCATACCGGGCAATTTCAAAGGTTTCGGCAACGATTAGCGCAATCGGCTGACCGTTGTAGCTGATTTTCGCGTCGCGCAGCGGGCGAAACGGCGAACCCGGCGGGGCATCCTGATCCTTGTAACTAAGGTCGAACCACGCCAGACCGGGGCGGTTTTCGTGCGAAAATACCTGAATGACGCCCGGTATCTGCAGCACCTCATCGGCGTGAATGCGGGTAATTTTTCCTTTGGCGATGGAACTGGAAACCACGTAGCCGTAGGCCAGATCCGGCGCGAAATATTCGGCGGCATACTTGGCTTTTCCCGTCACCTTCGCGACGCCATCGACGCGGTTGATGGATTTTCCGATGTATTTAGTCATGATTCCGGTTCCAGTTTAGCGGCCCGTTTCAGCGCCCGGACAATGGCGCGGTGAGCCAGTTCAATTTTAAAGGTATTGTGTCCGTACCCCGTCGCCCCGTTCAGAATTGCTTCGGCGACGGCCGGAAAATCCGCTTCCGCAACGGTTTGACCAACCAGCATCGCTTCGGCTTCGGGCTTGCGCCAGGGCTTGTGAGCCACTCCTCCGAGCGCAATGCGGGCGGTGGTGATCCGGTCATTTTCAATTTCCAGGGCCACCGCGACCGACACCAGCGCAAAAGCGTACGATTGCCGGTCACGGAGTTTGATGTAGGTAAAATAGTTCGGAAACCCTTTGGCGGGCAGGTCGATGGCCGTCACCAGTTCACCGGGCTGGATGGTGTTGTCGAGCCAGGGCTCGTTGCCGGGCAGGCGGTGAAAATCCGCGATCGGCACGGTCCGCTCGCCCGTGGGTCCCGTCACGCGAACGACGGCTTCGAGTGCGGCCAGGGCCACGCACATATCCGACGGATGCGTTGCAATACACTGCAATTCAGGCAAAACCGTTTCCGTTCCCAGAATGGCGTGAATGCGATTGAACCCGTTCACCGCACTACAGCCCGAACCGGGTTCACGCTTGTTGCAGGGTGTGGTGGTATCGTAGAAATAATAACAGCGGGTGCGCTGAAACAGGTTGCCACCGTTGGTCGCCATGTTGCGCAATTGGGGTGATGCACCCGCCAGAATGGCTTTCGAAAGCAGCGGATAGCGGTTTTCGACCTGTTCGTGGTAGGCCGTATCGGCATTGGTCACCAGCGCACCGAGCCGGAGGCCACCGTCGCCGGTGTCTTCAATGGTTTTCAGGGCGAGGTGGTTGATGTCGACAAGCCGGTTGGGCCGTTCGACATTTTCTTTCATCAGGTCAAGCAGGTTGGTGCCCCCCGCGATAAATTTGGCACCTTCGTGCGCCTTCAGTTCACCCACGGCGGTCTCGATATCACCGGGCCGGGCATACGAAAAACTGTTCATACCGTTATGCGTTGGGGTTAGCTTGCATCACTTCCTGAACGGCATCGACAATGTGGGGGTAAGCCCCGCACCGGCAGATGTTGCCGCTCATTAATTCGCGAATGTCGTCGGCAGTTTTGGCCTTCCCTTCGTTCAGAAGGCCCACCGCCGAGCAGATCTGCCCCGGTGTGCAATACCCGCACTGGTAGGCGTCGTGTTCAATAAAGGCAGTTTGCAACGGATGCAGGCCACTTTCGTCCGACAGTCCCTCGATGGTAGTAATTTCCGAGCCTTCTTTCATGACGGCCAGCGTCAGGCAGGAGTTGATCCGTTTGCCATCGACCAGGACCGTGCAGGCTCCGCACTGGCCGTGGTCACAGCCTTTTTTCGTTCCGGTCAGGTGAAGGTATTCCCGCAGAGCGTCCAGTAAGGTGGTCCAGGGAGCCAGCTCCAGGTGGTGAACCGATCCATTAATCGTCAGCTTTACGGTATTTTTTTCCGGCAGCGCAGCAACCGAATGCGCGCCGGTTTTGGGTGATAGGATCGTTTGCATAGTGAGTGGTCTGTTTACAGCTACTATGCACAAGCAGATTCAGGACTAAATGTTAACGGATTGCCGGTTTACTTAGGCTCCGGTCGGAAGTCACGCGTATTTTAAAAGAAACCCATACCGGTTTACACCACAGCCGCGTGGAAATAAGCCTTCGAAAACCGCATATAACCAGGTTTCCTTACTGACAACTCGTGCCTCGGCCCACCCATATTTAGCGTGAAAATCAATTCAGGTTAATCGGGACCAGCACCAATAAATCCAGTAAAAATACGCCCTAAAAAGCAGTAGATATCCGCTAGTGTCGCGGCAATTAATACCTCACATTTGTACCAATTCGTTGCTTTTCTGACGCAGTTCAGAGCTTATTATCAGGCAAATACCGCTGCTTCTCTTTTTTCAATTCGCTTATTTTTCTCACGTTGAACACCCTTAAACACACAAAATCATGACCAGGCATGGCGCACTTTATCAGGACATTATTCCATTTACTTCCCGGTTTTACGACAAAGGAAAGTTTGGCCGAATGTTTCCGTCCCTTCCCCCCTTTGCCCAGGACAGTCAGAAAGTAAGAGATGCATTGAAAGACATCGGCAAGAAAGGGGGTCTTATGGATGCCAAAGATGACCTTACTCAAAATCCGGCGGATTTGATCACGAATCCCGCCTTGCAGGTCAACAACCCCAACGCTCCGGTGATGAGCGCCGGCATGACCTTTCTGGGCCAATTTATTGACCACGACATTACGTTCGATCCCACTTCCAGTCTGGAACGTCAGTCGGACCCGGAGTTTATTGAAAATTTCCGCACACCGAGTTTGGCGCTCGACAATGTGTACGGCAGCGGACCGGGGGCCTCTCCGCACCTGTACGATCAGTCCGACGGGCAAGGCATCAAAATGCTCCTGCATCCCCTCGGTTCGCAGGGGAAAGACGGCATTGACAAATTCGACGTCCCCCGCAACGGGCAGAACACGGCGCTGATCGGCGATCCGAGAAACGACGAAAACCTGATCGTGTCGCAGTTGCAGGTATTGTTTCTGCGGTTCCATAACGTTCTGGTGGAGGCAATTCGCACGAAGTTCCCGACCAAATCGCCCTCCGTTGTTTACTCCGAAGCTCAGGAACTGGTTCGCTGGCATTACCAGTGGATCATTCTTCACGAGTTTCTGCCGCTGCTTTGTGGGGAAGACGTGGTCAGGGATGTGCTGGAAAATGGCCGGAAGTTTTACAACTGGCACAACCAGCCCTTCATCCCGGTTGAGTTTTCCGTTGCCGCCTACCGCTTCGGGCACAGCCAGATCCGGCCCTCCTACCGGGCCAATTTTGGTACGGTGAACCAGCCCAATCCGGCGCCGTTCTTTGCCGACATTTTTGATTTTGCCGCCGACCCAACCAACCCGGACCCCGACGACCTGCGGGGTGGAAAGCGGTCGGGACGGCGGTTTATCGACTGGCACACGTTTTTTAACCTGGGCGATGGCAGCACACGCCCCAACAAGCTGATCGACACGAAGCTATCATCCCCGTTGTTTCAACTGCTCGGTTTTGGTGGGGGCGAAGTCATTTCCCTGGCCTCACGCAACTTACTGCGCGGTCTGACGTTCAGCCTGCCCTCCGGTCAGCGGATCGCCCATGCCATGCGGTTGCAGCCCCTGGAAGCCGATCAATTAGCCGAACTCAAGCCATACAAGGTCAATTTTGAAAACAGTACGCCCCTTTGGTACTACATTCTCAAGGAAGCGGAAGTACAGCAGATGGGCGTTAAACTGGGTGCAGTGGGAGCCCGCATCGTTACGGAGGTTTTTGTCGGCTTGCTGGAAGGTGATAACACCTCCTTTCTGAGCCAGAATCCATTCTGGAAGCCTAGCCTGCCCTGCTGGGAGCCTTACCGGTACGGGAAGCATTTCACCACTGCCGATCTGATCCGGATTGCCGAAGGAAATGTTCCGGTGACCTTATAACTGCCGCCTGTCCGCCCGCCGGAAGGGAGTTCATCATCCCTTCCGGCGGGCGGGCTTCGTTACTTTTTGAAAACGGCTACGTGCTCGTTTCCCGAAAACCGGGGCAGCTTTCCGGCCAGGGCCATGAATAAACCGTATTCAAAAATAACGGTAAACGGAATCACGGTCAGGTTTTTCAGGAAAAAAAACAGCGGCATGGAAGTGGCGGCCTGGTGCATAAATCCAAAGTCTTTCAGTCCGTAAAAAACCGCCCGGTGCTCGGCGATCAACCGGTTGATTGCGTTAAATCCGTAGGCCAGCAAACTGAACAACAGCAGATTGCCGAGCAAAACCGGCCAGTGCAGGCGCAACATGGTCCGAGCTGTCCGCCCGGTTTCGCGCCATTGCTGCTTTTTGAACCGAAACAGAACGCCCAGATTTTGGACGCCCTGCCGCCAGTTTCCGTGCCCGACAATCACCAGAATGGTGATGATCCGGGCGGCTTCGACCAGGATTTCCAGGCTCACGAACAGGGACGAAGGAATGGGGCCGAAAATCTTCATCTGCACCGCTCGACCCAGCGCGGCAAAGAGCATCCAGAGCGAAATGGGTCCAAAATAGGTACGCCAGAATTGGAACGTCCAAACCAGAAGACCGGCGGAAGAAAGCGGTTGCGTAGTCATGTGCATCAGAAATTTTAGTTGTTTACGTGAAAGTTCAGCAACAGCCCGGTAGAAAAAACCGGGTATTAGAGGGCCTTGAGCGTCCGCGCGGTTTCGGGCCATTACGGCTCCGAAAAACCGGCGGGGGATCAGGCGCCACGAACAACCGGTAAAACCGTCCCCTGGCAGTCTGCTTCCTGAAATATACAGACGGGAAGTTGGTTTTCCCAATACCGACGGTTTACTTCGTCGCGATCAAATCCATCCCGGCATGAAATTACGTTTTCTGATTCTGGCGTTGTTCGGCTTCCTTACGTCGCTTTCGGCCCAGCCGGTTTCGCCCGCAACCGCCCGACTGCCTGTGAATGTTCTGTCGTTCAACATTCGTTACAACACCCCGGAAGACGGCCTGAATGCCTGGCCCAATCGCCGGGAACTGGCCGCGGGGGTTATCCGCGATTATCAGGTGGATTTTGCCGGAATCCAGGAAGCGCTGGCCGGGCAGATTGCGGATTTGCAGGATCAGTTGCCCCAGTATGCCTGGATTGGCGTGGGCCGGGACGATGGCAAAACCCAGGGCGAGTTTTCCCCCATTTTTTACAACAAACAGAAGTTTGAGCTGCTCAAACACGGCACCTTCTGGCTTTCGGAAACGCCCGAAGCAGCGGGCAGCAAGTCCTGGGATGCCGCGCTGCCGCGCGTCGCCACCTACGGCATTTTTCAGGACAAGCGGACGGAAACGCAGCTGTTCGTGATCAACACGCACTTCGATCATTTGGGTGAAACCGCCCGCCAGAACAGCGCCAAATTACTGATTACCAGAACAAAAGAATTGAGCAACGGTTTGCCCGTCGTCCTGACCGGCGATTTTAACACCCCGGAAATCTCACCCGCGTTACAAACCCTGATGAATGATTCGGCCTTTAAGCTGACCAACACCGAGCGGCTTTCGAAAAACCCGCATACCGGCGGCAAAAGCACGTACAACGGTTTTAAAACCGACCAGCGCGGCCCGGTCATTGATTTTATCTTGGTGGGTCCGGGCATCGAAGTCAACCGGCACGACTACCTGCCGATCATGAAAGACAACGTATTTATTTCGGATCACTGGCCGGTTTTAAGTCGGTTATGGGTGAAGTGAGGTGTATCGTGGAGTTAAGCAGAGTATTTCTCCGCTTAACTCGGCGATACACCTCTACGTCAACACGCTATTTCCCCACTGAACTGAAATCCCCGAAAACCTGAATACCGGGTTGCGGCCCTTTGATGCCGTCCAGGGCAAACTGCCGCGCAATTCCCTCGTGAACAAAATAGTAGGTTTCCCAATACGTCTCGCTGCTGGTCCAGACCCGCACATCAAAGTGGAAAGCCAGTTCGGTGAGCTTGGTGACCAGGATATCGTGGTCCCGGTTTTTCAGGGCGTACGGGCAGGCTTCCACCACGCGCTGGATCGACGCCTTGACGCTATCGACGGAGTTGGTGTTCCCGGCGGCAAAAACCATATCCACCCGGATCGTTCCTTTGCCGGATATGTTCGTCATTGGGGAGGTAGACAGGGCGCCGTTGGGCAGTATAATGGTGCGGTTATCGAGCGTGACCAAAACCGTATTGAAAATCTGAATGGCTTCCACATGGCCCGTAAAGCCCTGCGCACTGATGAGATCGCCCACCCGGAACGGTTTGAAAGTCAGAATCAGAACGCCCCCCGCAAAGTTGGCCAGGCTGCCCTGCAAGGCCAGACCAACGGCCAGGCCAGCCGCGCCGATGATGGCCACAAAGGAAGTGGTTTCGACGCCCAGGGTGCTGGCAACACTCAACAGCACCAGCACTTTGAGCAGCACACTCACCAGCGAAAGCAGAAACGGCTGCACGTCGCGGTCCACCTGCCGTTTGCTCATCACTTTCGCCAGCATTTTCACGGCCTGATTGGCCAGCCACAGACCGACAATCAGGATGACAATGGCTAATAAAATTTTAAATCCGTACAGCGTGGCAAACGCGGCAACCTGATCGTACACATTCTGAACCGATAATTGAGAAGGCTCCATGGGGTCATGTTTAAAGTTCTACTTGTTGAGAAGTCGGAACCCTTAAAAAGTAACATACCCACGGGAATTTATTCGGACGGGTGGTTTACAGCCAGTTTTTCTGGCGGAAAATCAAAAGCGTGACCAGCGACGACAAGACGATGGACCCCAGCGCCAGCGGGTAGCCCAGCGACCAGCTCAGTTCCGGCATGTGGGTGAAGTTCATGCCCCAGATGCTCGCCAGCAGGGTTGGCGGCAGAAAAACCAGCGACACCACGGTGAAGATCTTGACAATGCGGTTTTGCTCCAGGTCGATCAAACCGAGGAAGGTATTCTGCAAAAATTCCAGCCGCTCGAAAATAAAATTCGTATGGTCGATCAGCGAATTGATGTCCTTGATCAGCGTCCGGAGCCGCTGCTGTTCGTCGTTGGTAAACCAGCCGTCGCTGCGAATCATGGACGAAATAACGCGCTGCTTATCGACCACATTTTCCCGAATCGACATCGTCAGTTCCTGGTAGTCGTTGATTTTCAGCAGCATTTCGCGGTCGAGCTTGGCATCCAGGTCCAGTTGCCGGTTGATGGCCTTGATTTCCTGCGAAACCAGCTCGATCAAATCGGCGTCGTGGTCGATTCGGGATTCAAAAATCGTAATCAGAATCTGCGCGCCGTCGTTGAACACCGATCGCCGGGATTTGATTTTCTTGACTGTATCGGCAAAGGAGCGTAAATCGGCGTTCCGGTACGTAAACAGCGTGTCGTCCTTGAGCATAAAACTCACCGGCACCGTCACGTACATCTGCTCTTTATCCGGAATCAGAAAATTGGAATTCGCAATCAGAAACTCATCTTCCTCGATGTACCGCGAGCTGCTTTCGATTTCGGCCTGCTCCTGCTGCGTCTGAAAGTTCACGTCGAACTTCTCCTCCACGCTCTTGGTTTCCTCCCGCGACGGGTTCTGCAAATCCACCCACAGCGTTCGTTCGGTGTCCAAAAATGAATCAATATCCCGAATCTTGCGAACGGCGGTTTCATCCTGTTGAAAAATGCGAATCATGAATCAGTATTTAGCTGATAAATCGAACTACTTGTTTACCACCACGCCACTCAACGCCGGTTTTTCCGAAGTCGGCTCCGGCAACAAAGTTGGCAAAAAAAGCCAAGTTGACCACCACGTTCCGAACTCTCTTACTTTTACGGGATCAATCCGGAACGGCTTTTTTCTTTTCCCATGCTGACCCTCGATACGTTCGACCGCCAACTTGATAAAAACACCGTGCAAAAAGGTCGCCACTTTTTTACGCAAAGGGCGGTTTTGTACCTCGAACAAGCCAGCGACACCCATTGGAATGCCGAAGTTGAAGGGTCGGAGGTGTATTCGGTCGAAATCCAGCTGGCGGGCCGCACCATTGCGGACTTCTTTTGCGACTGCCCCGCCGAAATCCCGGCCTGCCCGCATACCGTGGCGGTTTTGTTTGCGCTGCGCGAAACGCTGAATCAGTCGAAAGCAAATCGCAAAAAAAGCCCCCAAAAGCTGACCGTCGAAAATTTGCTGCAAAAAGTAACCACCGACGAACTCCGGCAGTTTGTGGTCGCCTACGCGGCTTCCGACAAAACGTTTGCCAGCCGGTTGCAGCTTCATTTTGCCGACAAGGATGAGCGCATCGACGTGGGCAAACACTACACCGAACTGGTCAGAAAAGCGATTAAAACCCACTCGACCCGGGGTTTCGTCGAGTCCCGTTCGGCGGCCCGGCTGGCCCGGGAAATGACCCAGATTCTGGCCGGTGGAAAGCAGTTGCTGGCCCGGCAAAACTACCGCGACGCCCTGACGATAGCCCGGGTGGTGCTGGTGGAACTGATGGCGGTTTTGCAACAGAGCGACGACTCGGCGGGGCATCTCGGCGATGCGGTTTCGGAGACCCTGAAGGTGCTGCACCCGCTGGCCGAATCGGCGGAAACCGCCCAGCCGCTTCGGGATCAACTCTTTGATTTTCTGGCGGATCAATTGCAGCAGCCGGTTTATTTTGGCTTCGGCGATTTCGGCAGGCAACTGCTGGATGCCGCATTTGAACTGGCGTTGAAGCGGCACGAACCGACGACGTTTCTGGCCCTGATCGACCGGCTGCTGCCGCTCCACCAGGGCAGTCCCAGCGATTACCCGCAAAGCCTGCTGCGCACCACCCGCATCCGGTTTTTGAAAGCCCTCGGCCGGACCCACGAAGCCGCTGCGTTGATTCGGGCCAGTCTGGATCTTGTCGAAGTGCGTCGGGAAGCCGTTTCGGAAGCCATCGAAGCCCTGCATTACGACCGGGCGCGGGCGTTGATCGAGGACGGTATTCGGTTGGCCGAACAGAAAAACCAGCCCGGCACAGTCCGGCAGTGGGAAGAAGCACTGCTCAACGTGGCCTACCTGGAAAAAGACATTCCGGCCATCCGCCACCTGACCCGCACACTGGCATTTGAGGGTCCTTTTTCCCTGCCCTACTACCGGCAGTGGAAACAAACCTTTTCGGCGAAGGAATGGACGCTGGAATACCAATCCCTGATTCAGCGCGTGACCGAAACCGCCGGGCAACAGGCCCGCCAATCCAAAGCACACTGGTATTTTGAAGCCGATACGGTTTTTCACCAGTTAGCGCCGATTTACGTTGAAGAGAAACAGTGGACGGCCCTGCTGGCGCTGGTGGACCAATCGCCCAGTCTCGACCGGCTTCAGCAGGTGCACCCGCATCTGGCGTCCCGGTTTCCGGCGGAGATGCTGACGCTGTACCTGCCAGTTGTGGAACAGCTGGGCAAAAACGCCAGTGAACGACCGCAGTACCGGCGGCTGGCTCAACTCATCGGGCAACTGAAACAGGATATTCCGGAGAGCGTTCCGGTAATGAATGCCCTGATTCAGCAGTTGAAGGAACGAAATCCGCGCCGACCGGCTTTTCTGGAAGAACTCCGCCAGGTGGAACAAGCCTACTGAAAAACCGGAAAACCGTATCAACATTCGGCCCCATGCACGTCTTTAAGCCGGAATCGACCATTCTCACCTATCCGCTCGAACCGCTGGACGGCAGCGGCAGCGACCTGCTCCGTATTCTGGAGGTGAATGACCAGCAGCAACCCCAGAACGACGCTTTTCTGGTTCCGCACCGCAAAGATTACTACCTGCTGGTGTACGTCAAACAGGGCGTCAGCCGTCACTGGGTCGACATGAAACCGTATACGCTCCAACCCAATACCTTCTATTTTACGGTGCCGCAGCAGGTTCACCTGAAGGAAGAAACAAAACCGCTGACCGGCACGGTGCTTTGTTTTACGGAAGAATTTCTGGCCCTCGACGACAACCGGCTGTTGAAAAAACTGCCCCTCATCCAGAATCCGCAGCATGGCCACGCGCTTCAGTTATCGCCCACGGATGTCTTGTTTGTTGAAGACACCCTGGCTAAAATCACCACCGAATACCGACAAACCGGCGACTGGCAAAACGAACTGGTGGCGGCTTATCTGCGGGTGCTGCTCCTTTACCTGAGCCGGCTGTACACCGAACAATTCGGGCACGGGGGCCGGCAAACCGACCGGCATCTGGTCAACCGGTTTCAGGAGCTGGTGGAAGCCCGGTTTCGGGACCTGCATGACGTAGCGGCCTACGCCGATTTGCTGCATCTGTCGGCCGGCCATCTGAGCGAGATGATTAAAAAACAAAGCGGGAAAACCGCCATCGAGCACATTCACGAACGGCTGGTGCTGGAAGCCAAACGGTTGCTGTTCCACGCCGATCTGTCGGTGAAGGAGATCACGGCCCAACTCGGTTTTGAGGATGCCTCCTACTTTAACCGGTTTTTCAAACGCCTGTCCGGCCAGACGCCGGTAGAATACCGAACCGCCACCCGCGAAATGTACCATTGAAACCGAAAACCGTGCACCGATTTCCAAAAACCGCAGCCGTAGGTTTGTGCCGTACTTAGTAACCCGGTTTTTACCGTCACAACACCCATGAAAAAAGTCCTGATCACCGGTGCCAACAAAAGCATCGGCTACGAAACCGCCCGCCAGTTACTCCGCAGCGGTTATTTTGTTTACCTGGGAAGCCGGGATCTGGCAAAGGGCCAGCAGGCCGTCGAAGCGCTGAAAGCCGAAGGATTCACGCAGGTCGAAGGAATTGAAATCGACGTCAATACCCCCGAATCGGTAGCCGCAGCCCGCCAGCAGATCGGGCAGAAAACAGACGTGCTGGATGTCCTGATCAACAACGCGGGCATCAGCGGAGGCATGCCCCAAGCCGCCACGACAACGGACCCGGCCATCATCCGGCAGGTGTTCGACACCAACTTTTTCGGCCCCATTCAAGTTACGCAGGCTTTCCTGGATTTACTCCGGAAAGCCGAAGCGCCCCGCATCGTCAACGTCACCTCGGGGCTGGGGTCGCTGACGCTACATAACGATCCGGCCTGGAAATACTACGCCGTTAAAGGTGCGGCCTACATTCCCTCCAAAACCGCCTTGAATGCCTACACGGTGGTGCTGGCCTACGAACTGCGCGATTCGGTCTTCAAGGTCAACGCCGTCGATCCGGGTTTTACGGCCACCGATTTTAACCACCACCGGGGCACCGGACGGGTGGAGGACGCTGCGGCTCAGCTCGTCAAATACGCCACGCTGGATGCGGACGGCCCGACCGGCGGTTTTTTCAGCACCGACAACAATCCGGAAACGGGTGTCAGTCCCTGGTAAAAACCGCCCGGTCCGCAAGCGTCTGATTTGCGGACCAGGCGGTTTCCAGCGTGTGAATCATTTTTTTCGGGATGATTTCGCTTTGGGATTAAAGGCCAGCGTCAGGTTGATCCACTCCTCAAACTCTTTCTGGGTTCGCCGGCCGCTTTCGTCCACCAGCACGTAGCCTTTCATGGGGCGCTTGCCGGAATACATCACGCGGCACCCGTTTTTTTCGAGCAACTGCTCGTAAATTTCCGGATCAATGCGGCACAACAATTCGTCCTCAATGACCCCGAGTAACATTTTGTCGTTGTACAGAAAGAGCCGACCGCCCATCATGGCTTTTTCCTCCAAATTGGGCAACTCGGCCAGCCGCTCCCGAACCCGGTCGGCTAATTGTTCATTGTAAGGCATATCATTAAATTGACGAAAGCAATTTGACTTTGGCGACGTACCAGGGCACGGGCTCGGCCCCGATTTCGCCGGTATTAAGCGCATGCAGCACGGGTTTCCAGTCGGCACAGTCGTCAAAAAGACCGTAGTGGTTCAGAGTAAGGCCAAACCGGTCGGCCAACTCCCCGCCAATCCCGTGGCAATGAAACGAATGAAAATTTCCGCTGGATTCGAGGCCGATCAGGTCAAAACCGATGAGAATTTCGGCCGAATTTTCCGTTTCCCGTTCTTTTTTCAGCAGCGTCTGATACAGCCCGATGGCGCCAATGCGTTCCGATTCGGGGGCAAATTCCCGCAGCAGGTCCGCCGTCTGCTGTTCATTGAAATACACAGCCAGGGTTTCGACACCGTTCAGATGCGCGAAAAACCGCCGTTTGTAGTCCAGCGCACTCGCCCGGTCGCCAAAAACGCTCATCCAGCCCACAACGCCCGTAGTGTGCTTCTCATCGACCCACGCCCGGAGGAGGGCAAGCCGGCCGTCGTCCAGGTCGAAGTTTTCTTTGACCGCTTCGTCTTTTTCCGAAGCCTTATTCGTCCACGAATACGACCAGGTATTCAGCAGGGAGTCGTTGAGGCAGGTGCTGGCGGTATAGACCGCCTGTCCGGTCGGCGACCAGGCGAACGGCTTAAGTCTGAGCAGGAAATAGCCGCCGAGAAAGTGGGTCATTTCAGGAGTCGGTTGAGTGCTTCGGCTTTGGACTGAACAAAAGTAATGTGCCCGGTTTTGTTGCTTTCGTACATAAAGTCTTTCATGCTTTTGCTCTGATACGACGCAAAATTCCCGACAATGGCCAGCCGAACCCGGTAATTCGAAAATTTTTGCAGGATTTCGCCCGCGATGCCCGTCTTTAGATCAAAGAAAGCCGGCGTGATGTTTTTCTCGTACAGCAGAAGGTTGTCGAAGCCCTGATAATATAAGTTTCCCAACAAATCCAGGCCGTCTTCGGCATTGGAAATGAGAATGGCGTCCGAAATGAGCTCAGCGGTTTTTTGGCCGTTGGCCTGGTGGGTTTCAAGCTGCATGGGCGGTTTTTGGTCAGAGTTTGCAGGTCATGACGTGACGCCGGGACCCGGCTTTTTTGACAAACGAAAAGTCGGTTTTCTCAAACATCGGCACAAAACCCATGTGCCGGTAGCTGGGCGAATCCGGCTCCACAGGGTAGGCTTCGAGGTATTTGGCGCCTTTTTTCTTCGCGTATTTTTTGGCTTCCCCGATCAGGACTTCCGTCAGGCGCTGGCCCCGGTTTTCTTTTTTGATGAAAAAACAGGCAATCGACCAAACATCTTCCAGGCTTTCGTCACCCCCGAGTCGCTGATAGGTGTCCCTCGGCGCAATGGAACACCAGGCAATGGGTTCCTGGTCCAGGTAGGCCAGCAGCCCGACCGGAGTTCGATCGTCCACTCGTTCCTTCATCCATCTTTTCCGGTTGGCCGAGGTGTTGTGTTTCAGTTCCTCCTTCGTCTTCCGCCAGGCCATGCACCAGCAGTAACCTGGTCCTCCTTTCGATTGAAAAAGAGCCTCAAAGTCGGCCCAGTTGTTTTTGCTGACGGGTTTGACGGTCGGTTTTTTAACGGTTGGCATAAGCAGGACCCGAGCGGTTTTTGGAAAGGACGACGGTAGACAATACCATTACTCCGAAACCGGCCCCAGGGTTTGCCCCAATTGCTGATGCATGCCCAGGAAGTCATAGGTATTCCAGGCTTCGGCAATTTTTCCGTCTTCGATACGCGCCATACTGATTCCCGAAAACGTCACTTTTTTGCCGGTTTCGGTATGGGTAGCCGTGACCGTCATCCGGGCCGACTCAATCCCATCCTGACTGATCACGTCTTCAACATCGATCGTTATATCCCCAAACTGGCTTCTAAAACTCCTGAAAAACATCCTGAAGCCTTCGGGGCCCTTCGGCTGCTCCTCGGTCAAAATGCCGTGCGCCAGCGCATCGGGCGCCAAATAGGTTTCAATGGCCTTTTCGTTGTCCTGGTTCCAGACTTCGTTGAACCAGCGGTAAAGAACGGTTGCTTGCGGCTGTCGCATGAGGGCAGGGGTTTAGGCAGGAAAAATACGGATTCTATTCGAAAAATCCTGACTGTATCTTACCCAAAGCCGCTGTTTTTCAGCGCGATCCGCTTAAACCCAGCCTGGAGCCTTACAGGTGTTTTTTCAGGTAAGCCAGGATGCGGGGCCAGTCCGTCGGCAAAACCGCATGGCCGCCCTCGTGCATAAAGTAGCCCAGGGTATTCATCAGCAACGATGAGTCTTCCGCCGGGGGCATCGTGCGGGTCGTCGGGGCGGTTTCGCCGAAAAGCTGATAAACCGGAGCGGCAGCCAACGCCGACAGAAATTCCCCTTTCGGGTCCGACCAGTAATCCGTGCTGCCGGTCTGGAGCAACAGCGGCCGGGGCGCCATGAGGGCAACCAGAACGTGGCCATCAATGGGCAGGCTGCTTAGCTTGTCGGCATAGCTGTGGTAGCGTTTCGCAAACTGGTACTGATAGCGGGTGGAGTCGGTAATATGGGCGACGGTTTCGCCAAAATTCCGCCGACTCAGGGCGGCCCCGCCTTCGCCCGAAATGCTGGCCACCACCGCCTTAAACCGGGGGTCGCGGATGCCCGCCCAGAGCACGGTTTTGCCCAGCCGCGAAGCACCCTGCAACGCAATCCGCTTTGAATCAATCTGTTTGTCGGTTTCCAGGTAATCCATTGCCCGGCTGAGCCCCCAGGCCCAGGCCGAAATCGCCCCCCACTCGTCGGTGGCTGGTGCGGTTTGCTGCGGTTTCAGGTAGGCTTTCCGAATGCCGTGCCGGATGCCCTCCTTAAAATCCGGTTCGATCGCGCCGTAATAGACCGTGGCAAAACCGATGCCGGCATCCAGAAACTGTTCCATGTTGAGTTTGCCGAAGGAAGTCGGTTTATCGGCCCGGACTTTCTGGCCGTCGCGCGACCAGACGGTGCCGACCCGCAAACCGGGGTCGTCGATGAGCTGGTTATAGGCAACAAAGGAAATATTGAGCAGCAAAGGCACCGGTTTTTGGACCGCGCTGGGCAGGTAAATGGCCAGGTCCATTTTGTGTTCGGCGGTATCGCGGGTAAAATACACCGTCACCTGTTTCCGAATCCCCTTGCCGTTAAAAACCGGGGTGCCCGGGTCAAAAACCTGAAAGTGAAGGTCTTTCGGCCGCGACGGCATTTTGCCAAACTGGATTTCTTCGACCAGCTTCAGGAGTTCGGGCCGCCGTTTCTGGGTCCAGATTTTGGCGCTGGTCACCGCCCGACCATCGGCGCAGGTCAATAAATCCGGCAGCACGTACGAGCCAACGGAGTCTTCCCGGTAGTTGACGGGAATGCCAGCCACGAGCGTGGGGCGGTTGGCGGCCTGTTGCTGGGCCACTCCCAGAAAGGGAAAAAGTAAGAACAGAAACAGGAGCGGTTTTTTCATCAGTTCGGCGGCCATCAGAACGGGCGATTAACGCGAAAAGATCAACCTGGGCGGAAACTACCCGATCAGCGATAGGCGGTTTTTGAGGCTGCCGTCCGGACAACAGCCCGAAGAGGACGCATCCAATCAGAGCAGTTGGAGTAAGATTTTCAGCTTGTAGTTTAAATCAGTCGTCTCTGGCGTTGAAAGTTGGCCCAGAAGTCCTTTCACCAGAGAACGGTCGAGAGTGGCAATTTTGCTTAACCGAATCAATGATAACTTTTTAATCCGTTGGCGGCATTTGGCGACAACAAAACGTCTGTCGGTTCCTGCCAATCCAGTTGGGTTGTAATAAAGCAAACCGTCAAGTCAAGGCGGGTATCGGTCAATACTACGGCCGGTCGTAACTTGCTGCCACTAAGGTCAGTAAAAGGAAATGTAATGAGTACAATGTCACCTTTCGCCATTGTACACTTGCTTTAGATCGTCTTCGGTATAAAGGTCTTTTTCGGTTTTTAAAAATTCAAAAGCCGTGCTTTCCGCACTCAACTTTTGAATGCCTTGCGTTAGCTGATCTGCTTCATAGCGCTTACTGACGAAATCGGCAAAATCGGAAATTTCCTCGGCTTTATCGGCCGGGAGCAGATTAATCGCTTTGATGGTCCGCTCGATGATCGCTTGTTTCGTCATGGTCTGCTGGTTTCTCCAAATATACGCTATTTGTTTATATCGGCCGGTTCAGTCTGGGGAGAAAACCGCCTTCGTTGTACGCGGTCGGTAAAACCGCCGTCCGGACAAACAATTGGGGATAATCGACCACCAGTTTGAATTCGTCCACCTGAATGGTGGCTTCAAAATCGTTCGGCACGTTTTCGTACTGGTACTCCGTTTCGGACAGGCAGGTATAGAGTTGCCGAACCGGTTTTAGTTGCCACTCCAGCAAATCGCAGTAAAGCACCCGGATCTCCTGCGTCTGGCCCGGACGTAGGTTCAACCGCCGGATGGGCAGGGTGTTGGTGAAGGGAGTCAGCGGAATATCAACGTCGATACACCCCGCGAACTCGTCCGCCTTCTCGCCATTGAGCCACCAGTTTCCGGTACCATCGCTTTCCAGCTGAATCACCTGCGTCTGGTTGGAATGCCGGCTTTTGAGTTCCAGTGCAAGCGTCTCCCACTGCTGGTTGGTCCGAATGCGGTAATCGACCTGATAGATTTTCTCCCCGTACCGCCCGATGATCGTGGAGGTGATTTCAGCCCCGGTTTCTCCCAGTTCAACCAGGCAGTTTTCCAGCGAATCGTATTCGCGGCCGGTCCAGAGAAGGTTCTGTTGCATAAGTGGTTACGGTTTTGGGTTGCGAATAGGCTGCGGAGCGTTCATGCTATTTGTTCAAAAGTTCAAAGAAATCTTTGGGCGAAACAATCTTTGTTCCCTTGTAGTCTGTCATGGTAAAATCGTTGATGTTCCCGGTCACGAGATAATCTGCCAGACAGGTTTCAGCAAGCTCTAAAAGTCTATTGTCGGCTTCGTCATGTATAAGGTCAATGGTCTTCGTTGGTTCAAATGATAACGAATAGCTTTCGATATCCACAAGCAGGATCTGTGCCCGCGCATGAAAGTCTGGGATCCGGGCAAATTTTTCACGGTTCAGGACGCCAAGGTACTCGGCAAAAAGTTTGCCTGAGATACAAAGCTGTAAACGCCTATCGGTGAAAAGGCGGTCAACAATAAAGTAAGGATAGCTCCGCTGAATGAGGGCAGATACAAAGACGTTCGTGTCAAGGATGAGCCGCATTTTTCCGGACGGCTTTTACTTCTTCGGAAATTTCCTCCATCGTCATCCCGGACAATCCGTAACGTTCGGCCAGCTCAACGGATTTTTTGAGATTCTGCCGGCTAATTTCCCGGCTTATGACGTCCACAAACTCCGAAAATGAAAGCTGGTCGTTTCTGATCCCAAATTTTTCATACTCAAGGTCTGATATTTCAATGCTCAACGTGCGCATAGTCTTAAAGGGTTGCCAATCCGAAGGTAAGAAATTTGTCGTATGCTACGAATTATTCCTTTTTACCCGGATACGCGGCCTGCAACGTCCGGGCTTCTTCGGCGGTTAACAACGAAACACAACCGTGCCGGGCTTCCGACGGAAAGCTGACGTTCGCTTCCACGGTCCAGTGAATGAGATCCGGCGAGGACGAAACACCGAACCGGTTGGTCATGCAGTAGTCGTAAAGCAACAGCCAACCCGGTTTTTTGGGATCTTCCATGACGGTCGGTCCTTCGGTGATGACCGGAACGAGCTGTCCCTTGTTCAGATGTCCCTCGATAACCGTATAGGGTCCTTCCAGATTCTTCGCGGTAGCAACCCGGATGGCCCGCCGTTCACCGGTTTTAGCCCCGAATTCTTCTTCTTTGTGGTAGAGATAGTACGTTCCCTGGTGTTCCAGCAGGGTGCCGTCGATCACGGAATAGGGCGGATTGAACAGGACTTTGGCCGGAGTAAACGTTTTCCAGTCGCGGGTTCGGCTGTACCAGAGCCGGCTTTCTTTCCAGCCCGCATCCTGGTACGAGGACGACCAGAACAGGACATAGTCCCCGGTTTTGGCATCGTAAAACCATTCGGGCGCCCAGATGTTGCGGGCCAGCGCGCCGGACTCATCCCGCACATCTTTCATCAGCGGCAACGGTCCTTTCACCTGCCAGTGAATCAAATCCTTTGAGGTGACATAGAGGCAGCTTGGGCCAACTTTCTCCCGGTCTTTGCCGCCCCCGCCGGTCGACAGGATTCGCCAAAGCCCATCCGGCCCGCGCCGGACGTAGGGATCACGCATGTGATGCTCCCAAACCGGGTTGTTGTCGTTCAGGGGCGTCCAATTCCGACCGTCGGTGGACAGGGCGATGTGCAGTTTATTGATCAGCATCGGATTTTCCAGCGGCACCTCCACGGTTTTTCCCTGCGCGTCGATCTCGATCCGGGTCGGATACCGCTGCCGAAAGTACGTCAGCATCCAGACCGGTTTTTCTTTTTTAAGAGTGAGCGGTTTTGTTGCGTCTACGGTGTTGAGGAGCGCCCCTATTTCAGGTTGTACCAACCCGCTTAATAAAGAAAAGATCCCGGCAATCAATACGGTTAATTTCATACGGATAACTTGTTGCTGCTTTCAAAAATAGGGACTCATTCTGGCATTTCCAGACGATCCGCCGGAACCTTTTTCGGCCCGTGTGCAGGCGTTTTGATGCAATGAGTCCGAACAGTACTGACGACGGCACTTCCTAAAACGTCTCGATGTCAGCTTTTGACCGGTCGAAAACTTAGTCTATATGCGACAACCCAGGCTAAACGCGCGTTGAGCTCATCAGCACGGTTTTTCACCCATTCAACAACGGAATACAAACCAACAGATCGGATTTCGATTAATCTGGTCCTCCAGAACCAGTTCACGAATGGCATCCGGCAATTGGTCCCGCTGCCATTGACATTCCTGGCGGCCCCTGCTCTCCTTTTCAGGTTCGTCGGCCAACGACTGGACCGCCCGGATGGCGTAGGCAGCCGCTCCCAGTTGATGGGCAGCAACGTGGGCTACCGCCACGGCCTGTCCCGCAGCCAGGGCCGAATACCGGGCCGCATCCGGCATTCCTTTGGCTGCCGCATTGGCCGCAAAAGCCGCCTGATGCGCCTGTTTCATGGGTATTTCGCCTTTCACCCAGGCCCGGATCAGCTCGATGGCCTGCCGGGGCCGCTTGTCGTCCGCATTGACCTGCTCGAACAAAGGCAGGACGTGTTCAGCACAGGCAGCCGCCCACAAGGCCAGCAACTGATGATTAGCGTCGGTTAGGGTTCCGCCCCGCCGGATGGTGATCAGACGGGGATCGCGTTCTTTCGGTAAAATCATCGTCTAAAAATTAAGTTCAACCCCCGAATGGGACAGGTCTGCCAGAGCCTGTTTAGGCGCTTTATGCCCCGACGGCCCCTGTCTTGACGTCTCCGGCGCGTTGATAACCGGCGATGATGACTCCGGTTGGGGTGACGATCGTTTCCATCAGTTTAAAAGCTACCGGAATCGCGCCCGTGTCGAACAGCTTTTTTCCTGCGCCCAAAATTACCGGGTGAATTTTGAGCCTCAGCTCGTCCACCAGATCGTTTTGAAGCAGAAGGTGAACCAGCTCACTGCTGCCCCACACGTGAACATCCGAACCTTCCGAATTTTTGAGTTGTTCGATATCCGATACACTACGAATGAATACGGTTTTTTGCCACTCCGATTCGTTTCGGGTGTTTGACAACACGTATTTTGCCCCCTCATTGATGCCGGGCCAATAATCGGCGTGTTTCGGCCAGTAGTCTTCCCAAATTTCAAATGTTTTTCGGCCCAGAAGGTAATCGGCCGGTTCCAGTTCTTTTTTTACCACCTCGTCATATACCTCATCATCGTAAGGCGCAACCCAACCGCCATACGCAAAATCGCCTGAGGTATCTTCCTCGGGTCCACCTGGCCCCTGGATTACGCCATCCAGGGTAATCATTGAGAAGACGATTAGTTTTCGCATGTCATTCTGTTTTAGTTTATGCAAATTTCGCTAAAGAAAACCGGGCATTTCAAGGCGAATGCGACAACGTTAGTGGGCGATTACGACAGGTATACCGGATTCATCCGCCCGGGCCAGTTCGTTTCGTAATTGCCCGAATTTAGCGGACCGAGAATCAATCCGTAATTCAGTAGTGCAAACGTAAAACGAACTACCTACAAGGCATACACCCACAAAAAAAGGGAGCCTGATCCCGCAGGCTCCCCAATTTATAAGCAATCTTTCTTATTTCCCTAAATCCGGCTGCCCGTACTTTTCGCGATACATGTGGAACAGCCGCTTGTGTTTGTCGTCGAGGTTGATGTGACGACCCTGGATGAACGCGTGTTCGATCACGTTGGTCCGCATGTCCAGCAAATCGCCTTTCGAAACCACCAGCGTCGCGTGTTTGCCTTTTTCCAGGGTGCCCACCACGTTGTCGATGCCCATGATCCGGGCGGTGTTCGAGGTAATCATTTTCAGGGCTTCCTCCCGGTCGATGCCGCCAAAACCGGCTGCGGTTCCGGCCTGAAACGGCAAATTGCGGGTACGCCACCACTCGCCGTCGTAGCTCAGGCTCACCAGAATCCCCGCTTTTTGCAGCATCCCCGGCAGTTTGTAGGGCAGGTACACGTCCTCGTCCTGCAAATTCGGCAGCCGGTGCATCGGCCCCAGCACCACCGGCACGTTGTTCTCCTTCAGAAAATCAATCACCCGGCCCGCATCTTCGGCCCCAACAATCACCGGTTTTCGCACCCCCAGTTGTTTCGCAAACTTCACCGCTTCGATGATGTCTTTGCCGTAGTTGGCGCGGATGTACAGGCATTTCGAGCCGTCGAACAGACCCTTCATCGACTCAAGTTTGAGGTTTTTCGGAGCCGGATTTTTCAGGTCGGCGTAGGCGCGGGCGTCCGAAAACGTAGCCTTCAGACCGTTGATCGCGTCCTGGCGCTGCTCGTTCTTTTTCAGGCTCACCGAAAACGTGTCAAAATCGAAGTTGCGGGCAAAGTAGCCCGGCCAGTTGAGCCACAAACCGTCGTCGGCTTTCAAAACCGCATCTTCCCAGTTCCAGCCGTCGGTGTGCATGATCGACGAACTCCCCGCCATCACGCCCCCGTCGGGCATGGCCTGCGTCATCAGCAGGCCATTGTTACGAATCGTCGGAATCACCTCCGAATCGGTGTTGTAGGCAATCAGCGAGCGCACGTTCGGGTTTAGCGAGCCGGTTTCCTGGTAGTCGAGCGTGGCCCGCACCGAGGCAAATTCCTGCAAACCGACCGTGGCCGCCGGAGAAATCAGGCCCGGATAAATGTGTTTGCCGCTGGCGTCGATCCGTTCCGCGCCGTTGATTGGCGTATCGCCGTTGCCCACGGCGGTAATCACGCCCTTGTCGAACACGATGGTGCCGTTGGGAATCACCTGCCCGTTGCCAATGTGAATCGTCGCGCCGGTCAGCGCCACGGCCCGCGTCTGCGGACCCGCCGGAGCCGGATTCTGGGCAAAACCGCTGAGCGATGCTGCCAGCAGCAGGATGGATAGTGTTCTTTTTTTCATGTTTCAGATTTTAAAAGAGCGACCGCAGACCCAAGCTTTTTTCAACCGACTTTTGCGTCTTTCCTGTCTATTCTCTCTTGTCTTCCATTTCATTTCGCCTGGCCAGCCTGTTCTTCGCCCTCGGCCATTACGCCTTCCACGTCTTCACAGTGCCACATTCTCTGCCGTCTAAACGTCGGGCGTTGGGTTTGCGCGCCACCGGCTTTGGCGGTTATCATCTTCTGAATCAGCCGGGCGCGCTCTTTTTGCAGCTCGTCGCGTTTGCGGTCTTCATCCGGGGCATCAAAATAAACCGTACCGTCGATAATGGTTTTTTCGGGCCGGGCGTAGATCGCCAGCGGGTTGTCGTTCCAGAGGACCAGATCGGCGTCTTTGCCCGCCCGGATGCTCCCCAGTTTACTGTCCAGGTGCAGCAGTCTGGCCGGGTTGAGCGTCACCATTTTCCAGGCTTCCTCCTCCGAAATCCCACCGTATTCGACGGCTTTGGCGGCTTCCTGATTCAATCGGCGGGCCATTTCGGCATCGTCGGAGTTGATGGAAACCACCACGCCCGCCCGCGCCATCAGGGCGGCATTGTACGGAATCGCGTCTTTCACCTCCATTTTGTAGGCCCACCAGTCGGCAAAGGTCGAGCCGCCAACCCCGTGTTTCGCCATCTTGTCGGCCACTTTATAGCCTTCCAGAATGTGCGTGAAGGTGTTTACTTTGAAGCCCAGCGAATCCGCCACTTTCATCAGCATGTTGATTTCCGACTGCACGTAGCTGTGGCAGGTGATAAACCGCTTTTTGTTCAGGATTTCGGCCAGCGCGTCCAGCTCCACATCCCGGCGGGGTGGAACGGCTTTGGCCTTTTCCTTCGCACTCAGGCCGTTATATGCTTTCCAGGCGTTGTCATACTCACGGGCGCGGGTGAAATGATCGAAATAGACCTGCTCCACCCCCATCCGGGTTTGCGGAAACCGGATCCGAACGCCGTCGCCCCAGTTGGCCTGCTTGACGTTTTCGCCGAGGGCAAACTTGATAAAACCGTCGGCCCCTTTCACCATCATTTCCTGCGGAGACTCGCCCCACTTCAGCTTCACAATCGCCGACTGCCCACCGATGGAGTTGGCCGAACCGTGCAGCAGTTGCGAGGTCGTGACGCCCCCGGCCAGCTGCCGGTAAATGTTAATGTCCTCCGAATTCACCACGTCGCTCATCCGCACCTCCGCCGAGCTCGTCTGCCCGCCTTCGTTGATGGAGTAGAGCGCGATGTGCGAATGTTCGTCGATGATGCCGCTCGTCAGGTGTTTGCCGGTTCCGTCGATGATTTGCGCCCCCGCCGGAGCGTTCAGGCGTTGGCCGACCTGCGCAATTTTGCCGTTCTGCACCAGCACGTCCGCACCCGCCAGCACCCCGCCTTTTTCGTTGGTCCAGACTGTTGCGTTCCGGATCAGCATCGTCTGGGCTTTCGGTTTTTCCAGATTGCCCATGCCCACGAACGGATACAGCAGTTTGCCCACTTCCGGACCCGGTTTTTTCGCGCTATCGGCTTTAGCGACCGTCGTGGTTGAAAATGACTGCGCCAAAACCGCCGACCATTTGACGGTTTTTCCATCCGGCAGTTCGCCCTCGCCCTTCAGACCGGTGCCTTCCCGGTAGCCGGTCAGTCGGGTTGTGCCCGGCTTTTTTTTGTCCAGTTGGACTTGCAGGGAAATCAGGTCGTTGGCCAGGGCCACTTTAGGCGTCATCTTGACGGTATCGGCCAGAATCTGGTACTCCGGTTTGCCCGGTTTTCCGGTAATGTTCAGCTTCAGGTTGCTCCGGTCGCCAATGGTCAGGGTGTAGGTTCCGCGCCAGTCGGGGCCGTTTTTGTCCAGATAAATATACGGTTTGCCGCGCACCCAGTTTTCCAGAATTACGTTGTCGGCACTGAACAGGTTGTCGGAGGTAATCAGGAAGTTCGCCAGCAAACCCGGTTTCAGGCTGCCCACTTCGTTGTCGATTTTCAGCAATTGGGCGGGCGTAGTTGTCAGGGCCGCCAGCGCCTGTTGTTCGCTTAACCCGTATTCGATGGCTTTGCGCAGGTTGGCCCAAAAGTCGGTTTTGTTCCGCAAACTGGCTGTCGTCAGGGCGAACGGCACCCCGGTTTTCGCCAGCATTCCCGGATTGGCGGGGGCCATTTCCCAGTGCTTCATTTCGGCCAGCGTCACGTTGTCGGCGTCCCAGGCGTCTTCCACATCAAAAGCCTGCGGGAAGTTGAGCGGCACAATCAGTGACGCGCCCGTGGCTTTCACTTCGTCGAGCCGCTGGTATTCGTCGCCCGCACTTTTTATAATGTACTGAATTCCAAACTCTTCTCCAATCTTATCCGCCCGCAACACGCCCAGTTTATCGGGTACTTCAAAAACCGAGGGCAGCGTCTGCAACTGGTTTAAAGCGTCGAGCGAGATATTGGCTTCGGCGGTTTTTCCGGCTTTCTTGTACCAGGTGGCGTCGTAGTAGGTTTGCCGCAGCAGCGCCACCGCCCCCATCGGCGAGTTCGGGTAGGTTTGGGTCGAGGTGCCTTTGCTGAACGAATAATGACCCGCCACCCGCTCGCGAATGACAACCGTATTCTCCCGGTCGTCGGCCAGCGTCACCAGCGCCGAATTGCCCCGGGCAATGCCGTCGTGCGGGTGCGTCACCACCGCGCCAAAGCCCATCCTCCGCAACTCATTGGCCTGCTGCACGTTGGCTTTAAAAACCGCACTGGCGTCAACTTCCGGCTGGATGGCCTGGTTCCAGTTGTAGGCCCCTTTTTTGTTGGAGTCGTACTGCGGCACCCCGCGCCCCCCGCCCGGCGGGTTTCGCCTGATTTTGGGCATACCGTAATCCGAATCTATATCAACCAGCGCCGGATAAATCCGCTTGCCTTTCAGGTCGGCGACGACGGTTCCGGCCGGGATGTTGACGGTTTTGCCAACGGCTTCGATCCGACCGTTGCGAATCAGCAGCGTGGCGCCTTCGAGGGTCGTTTTGGGGTCAACAATTAGGGTGGCATTGGTAAAGGCGTAGAGTCCCGGTCGTTCGTCGTAAACGCCATTTCGGGGAAACGTGACCTGCGACCAGCTGAGCTGGGCGAGTCCCCAGGCCAGCACACCGGTCAGGAAAATTTTCCGCATGCAGAACATTAGTTAGGTGATGAAACAGGATGACAACTTTACAAATCTACAAAACGAGTACCTTCATTGCCTTAACAACCAAATTCTATTTTGCCCGTCTGTTTTTTTTGCTGCCGTGTTTTTTAATTTTAGCAGAATTTCAAAATTATTTGTTTTCATCTTATCCTATGAGCGCCATGAAATCATTTTTCCACCTCAACCGGCTGTTTTTTTCAGCCGCCCTGCTGATTCCCCTGGTTGCCAGCGCGCAACTCCCGAACGTAACCCGCGATGCCCTGCTCCAGAACACCCATTTTACGGCTTCCAATTTCGATATTATCCCCATTTACTCGATGGCGGGACCGGAAGGGCAGATTCTGGGCTATCCTTACCTCGACACGGCTTTTGCCAAAACTACGGTTTCGTTTTACCAGAACATGGCCGGTCCGGGTCACAAACCGCTGCTGGAAATCATCGACGCTCCGGTGCGGTTCAATGTGCAGACCAACACGCTGGAATTTCTGATCGAACCCAAAACCGTAAAAGCCGTCAGTGGGGAACGGGTGAAGCAGTTTAAAATGGAGCAGAACGGCCGCTTGACCCAGTTTATCAACGCCACCGAAGCCGGCGCGCCCGCGACCGTACGCGGTTTTTTTGAGCAGATCACCGACGGCAAGCTGAAACTGCTGATCCGGCACCAGATTTACGTCAAGAAACCGACCTACAACACCGCCCTGAGCATGGGCTCGAAAGATACCGAACTGATCAAGGAAGCCATCTGGTACACCAGCGACGGCAGGAACCTGACGAAGTTTTCGCCCAGCCGTAAAAGCCTGCTGAGCGTGATGAAGGACCAAGAAGAACCGATCAGCGCCTACCTGAAGGATAAAAAACCGGATCTGAAAAACCGGGCGGCTTTGCTGGACGTTTTTGCCTATTATAATTCGTTGTGAGGGCCGGTAGGTTTTAACCAAACTTTGCTCGTAACTTGCACTTGGTATCGATTTTCACCCGCCCTCGTCAACTCATTCTATGAAAAGCCGCCGTTCGTTCCTGCGTTTCAGTACGTTTTCACTCCCGTTTTTCGGCTTGAACCCATTCCCGGTTTTTGCGGGAAACCGGGTGGCCGGCCAGCCCATCGTCGTTTCCACCTGGGATAGCGGAACCATTGCCAACGGGGCGGCCTGGCCGGTGCTGCAACGCGGAGGAAAAGCCATCGACGCGGTGGAGCAGGCCGGCATTGCCATCGAAAACGACATCAACTGCTGCGTGGGGCTGGGCGGCAATCCCGACCGCGACGGGCGCGTGACGCTCGACTCCTGCATCATGGACGACCGGTTCAACTGCGGCTCGGTGGCGTTTCTGGAACGCATCAAACACCCGGTTTCGGTGGCCCGAAAAGTAATGGAAACCACGCCCCACGTCATGCTGGTGGGCGAAGGCGCGCAGCAGTTCGCCGTCGCCAACGGTTTTCCGCTCGAATCCGGCAAACTGTCCGCCGACGCCGACAAAGCCTTTAAGACATGGCTGATCAAATCGGAATACAAACCGATCATCAACGTTGAACTGGACCAGAAAAAACCGGCGCAAAACAGCAAGAAAACGTTCGCTCCCAACAAGTTAGACAACGGCTCGCCCAATCACGACACGATGGGCACGGTGGCCCTCGACGCAGCCGGCAACCTGTCGGGTATGTGCACCACCAGCGGCATGGGCTTCAAGATGCGGGGCCGCGTGGGCGATTCGCCCATCATCGGAGCCGGTTTGTACGTCGATAACGAGGTCGGCGCCGTGACTTGCTCGGGGCAGGGTGAGGAAGTGATCCGGATGTGCGGTTCGCACCTGGTGATCGAATTCATGCGGCAGGGTCTTTCCCCCAAAGAAGCCTGCCGCCGGGCCGTGGAGCGGATTGTCAAGCGCGATCCGGCCCGGGCCAAAGATTTCCAGGTCGGTTTTATTGCCCTGAATCGGAAGGGCGAGGTCGGGGCGTTTTCGGTCCAGAAAGGCTTTAATTATACCGTCACCTCGGCCACTGTTCAGCAAAAACTATTCGATGCGGAGTATTATTTGTAAGGTGCCGGTCGGCGGCTTGGGAGCGTTTTTTTCATACCTTTGCGCTTTCAAATTCTGACCCGATTCACAGTGTCTTCTATTCTTCGTATTGCATTACAAAAGTCCGGTCGGCTGAGCGAGGATTCGTACCAGTTGTTTAAAGAGTGTGGCATCCGTTTCGATTACGGCACCGGCAAGCTGAAATCCGTATCGTCGAATTTCCCGGCCGAGTTTCTTTTTCTGCGCGACGATGATATTCCGGGTTACGTCGAAGATGGCGTGGCCGACCTGGGAATTGTCGGCGAAAACGTGGCCGTCGAATCCACGCACCAGGTCGACACCGTTCACCGACTCGGTTTTTCCAAATGCCGGTTGTCGCTGGCCATTCCGCGCGCCACCGACTGGAACGGTATTGAGGATTTGCGGGGTAAAAACATCGCCACTTCCTACCCGCGCATTCTGGGCAACTACCTGAGCGAGCAGAACGTTTCGGCGGAAATCCACGAAATCAGCGGATCGGTGGAAATTGCCCCCGGTATCGGTCTGGCCGAAGCCATTTGCGACATTGTGAGTTCGGGCAGCACCTTGCTGAGCAATGGGTTGAAGGAAGTGGAAGTGATTTTCCGTTCCGAAGCCATTCTGATCGCCCGGCCAGCGCTGGCCGCCGAAAAGCAAAGTCTGCTCGACAAACTGCTGTTCCGGATCAAAGCCGTTCAGGCCGCAAAAAACAATAAATACATTGTTCTGAATGCGCCCAACAGTGCGCTGGACCAGATCAAATCACTGCTGCCGGGCATGAAAAGCCCGACCGTGACGCCCCTCGCCACCGAAGGCTGGAGCTCGGTTCATTCGGTGATCAACGAAAACGATTTCTGGGAAAACATCGAAGCCATCCGCTCCGCCGGGGCGCAGGGCATTCTGGTGATTCCGATTGAAAAAATGATTTATTGAGGAGAACGAGGGGAAAGGAGGAAGGAAAAATGCCCCTTCGTCCCTTCCTCCTTGCTCCCTTCTGCCTTTCTTATGCAAATCCTTTCATTTCCTCCCCGCACCGAATGGCCGCATTTGCTGGCCCGGCCCGGGCAGTCGACCGAAGCGATTGAAAAAGCCGTTGCGCCCATTCTGGAACAGGTTCGGAACGGGGGTGATAAAGCGCTGAGCGAGCTGTCGGAAAAATTTGACAACCTGGCGTTTACCGGTCAGCCGTTTCAAAAAGCCCAGTTTGCTGCGGCCGAAACCCAGCTTTCGGATGAACTAAAAACCGCCATTCAGCAGGCGTATCGGAATATTCGGACCTTTCACGAAGCGCAGCTGCAGCCGGTCGAAAAGATCGAAACCATGCCGGGCGTGACGTGCTGGCGCCGGAGTGTCGGCATCGAGAAAGTTGGCCTTTACATTCCGGGTGGCACCGCGCCCTTGTTCAGTACGGTTCTGATGCTGGGCATTCCGGCGCAACTGGCCGGCTGTAAAGAAGTGATTCTCTGCACCCCCAGCGACCACCCCGCGATTTTGTACGCGGCTCAACTGGTGGGCGTTACCCAGGTTTTTCGGGTTGGCGGGGCGCAGGCCGTCGCGGCTATGGCCTACGGGACGAAATCCATCCCCAAAGTCTACAAGATTTTTGGTCCCGGCAATCAATACGTGACGGCGGCCAAAATGCTGGTCGCGAAAGAAGGCATCGCCATCGATATGCCCGCCGGGCCGTCGGAAGTCGCCATCTACGCGGACGAAACCGCCGTTCCGGCTTTTGTGGCCGCCGATTTGTTGTCGCAGGCCGAACACGGCGCCGACAGTCAGGTGTTGCTGGTGTCCACCAGTAAACAGGTCGTTACGACGGTCAACATTGCGCTGGTGACGCAACTGGAGCGTTTGCCCCGGCGCGACCTGGCCGCCAAAGCCATCGCCAACAGCAAAGCCATTCTGGTCGAAACCGAAACAGAGGCCATCGACCTGCTCAACGCCTACGCGGCCGAGCACCTGATTCTAAGCGTCAAAAATCCCGAAACCGTAGCCGAACAGATAACCAACGCCGGCTCGATTTTCCTGGGGAATTACACCCCCGAATCGGCGGGCGACTACGCTTCCGGCACCAATCACACGCTGCCGACCAACGGTTTTGCCCGGGCCTACAGCGGGGTGTCGCTAGATAGTTTTGTGAAAAAGATCACGGTTCAATCCATTACCGCCGACGGGATTAAAACGCTGGGACCCACCATTGAAGCAATGGCCGAAGCTGAATCGCTGCTGGCTCACAAACACGCGGTGAGCCTGCGACTGGCGAGCCTGAACGAAGCCAATTCGCGCTAAATGTGTTAACTTGCTGAAAACAGCGAAATCATGAGCCAGTTGCTGATTGAATCGATTCGCCGGAGGATGAAGCCATTTTTACTGCCTTTACTGCCCAACCTGAATGGGCGGGTGGTAAACCCGAACCTGCTTGAAAATGCGAAATGGTTCGTCTAACGTGCGGAAAAAATTGCCGATAACAGTGGAATTACGTCGGTTGAAGATTCTACTGCATGGCAACGGAAATTCCGCCGTTGGGACCGACCTTTAGCTGGACGCGACGAATGATTCTGAATACCAACTTAGATTTTATGTTTGACCTTACCACCCTTCTCCGCCCCCATATTCTGACGTTGACGCCTTACTCCTCCGCCCGCGATGAATACACCGGGAAAGAAGGCATTTTTCTGGACGCCAACGAAAATCCATTCGGATCGACGGTTCGACACTCGACGTTCGACGGTTCGACGCTCGACGGTTCGACGTTCGACGATGCGGTTTTGGAGGACAATTTCAACCGATACCCCGATCCGCACCAACTGACCATCAAGGAGCGGCTGGCTCCGATCAAGGGCGTCCGGCCCGCGCAGATCTTCATCGGCAACGGTTCCGACGAACCCATCGACCTGCTGGTGCGGGCCACCTGCGTGCCGGGTCAGGATTCGATTCTGATTGTGCCGCCGACCTACGGCATGTACGAAGTGAGCGCGGCCATCAACGATGTGCACCTGATCAAAATCCCGCTAAAACCGGATTTTCAACTGGATGTTCCGGCGGTTTTGGCGGCCATTCAGCCCCGCACGAAATTGCTGTTTGTCTGTTCGCCCAACAACCCGACCGGCAATCTGATCGCCAGAAACGACATTCTAACCCTGTTAACCCGCTTCAACGGGCTGGTGATTGTCGATGAAGCGTACATCGATTTTGCCAACACGCCGTCGTTCACGAGCCTGCTGGATCAGTACCCCAATCTGGTGGTGTTGCAAACCTTTTCCAAGGCCTGGGGACTGGCGGCCCTGCGCTCGGGAATGTGCTTTGCCTCCGAAGCCTTGATTGACGTCCTGAACAAAATAAAACCGCCTTACAACATCAGCGGTCCTACGCAGCAACTGTTGCTGAAGGCGCTCCAAAACGTCCCGGCGAAAGACGCGATGGTGGCCCGGATTCTGGCGCAACGGGACCAATTAATTCAGAAATTGCTCAATTTACCGCTGGTTCGGCACGTTTATCCGTCAGATGCCAATTTCATTCTGGTCAAATTTGACGACCCAAAGGCGGTTTTTGACTACCTGATCGACCAGCAAATCATCGTTCGCGACCGGCACCGGGTTAAACTCTGCGATGGCTGTCTGCGCATTACCGTCGGTACGGAATCCGAAAATGACCAGGTGCTGGCGATGCTGAACGTCTACGCCAATTCGCTAACCACAACCGTTTAAGTATTTTGAAGAGTATGAAACGAATCCTCCCGCTGTTTCTCTTTCTATTGATTGGCCTTGCCAGTACGCACCACGCCCGCGCCCAGACCAATAACTGGGCGGTCGGTTTCCGCATTGGCGAACCGGCGGGGGTGAACGTCCGGAAGTATTTTGGTGAAAATCACGCTTTTGATTTAAACATCGGGACGTTTGGCGGTATTTACGGCACCCGGCGGAGTTACCGCAAAGGTGTTTATAAAAATGTGGGCCTGACTGTGCAGGGGCATTACCTCTGGCACGGTTCCTTCGGCAAGTCGGAATCGATGCATTATTATTTTGGATTTGGTGGGCAATTGAACAGCCGCCGGTATTTTCCGGACCGGTTCAGCTCGGCTAATTTCTATGACAACACCATTTCAGTGGGTGGGTCGGGCGTGGCCGGTCTGGAGTACTTTTTGCCCAACAAGCCTTTTTCGGTTTTTCTGGAAACCGGTGGCTATGTGGAAGTGATCCCGGCGCCGTTTTTCCTCGGCCTGCAATCCGGCCTGGGCATTCGATTGAATTTATAAGGAAGGAAAGGAAGAAAGCAGAATAGACCGAAAGGAGGAGCGGTTTTTGCCCTTTTCCTCTCTTGCCATTCTCTTTTCGTCCTCTCCCCCCTTCCTCCTATCCTCCTTATGTTTAAAATTTTCAGTTCTTCCGCCGGGTCGGGAAAGACGTATACGCTGACCAAAGAGTACCTCAAGCTGGCACTCCGCGACCGGACTGAGCTGGGAAAAGGTTTTGAAAATCACCAGTTTAAGCATATTCTGGCGGTAACGTTCACCAACGCGGCCGCCCGGGACATGAAGGACCGGATTCTGGAACAGCTGCAGAAAATTACCGCCGGTGATCTTAACTCCCAGCTTTCGGAGCTGGCCAGGGAGTTGAATCTGGAGCCCCTTGACCTGCAAAACCGGGCGCGCTCGACCTTCCATTCCATTCTCCACGACTACTCCGCCTTTTCGGTCCTGACCATTGACAGCTTTGTCCAGCGCGTCGTGACGGCTTTCACCGATGATCTGGAGCTCCCCTATAGCTTTGAGGTTGAGATGGATACGGACGTGGTGCTGCAAACGGCCATCGACCGGCTGCTCGAAAAAGTGGGGCAGGAAGATTATCCGTTCCTGTCGGAAGCGCTGGAGGAATTTTACCTGGACAATGCCTCCGACGGCAAAAGCTGGTACGGTCTGGCCGGCACGCTCGTCGACTTTTCCAAAGGGCAGTTGGGCGACCGGAGTTACGAATTCGTGCAAAAACTGAACGAACTGAATCCGGACCATTTCCGAACCATCCGGCGCAACCTGCGCGAGAAAAACCGGGCCACCGAACAGAAAATCGAGCAATTGGCCCAGGACGCTTACCAGCTCATTCAGCGGGCCGGTATTTCGGAGAAATCGTTTTATTACGGCGATAAGGGGGTTGGCACCTATTTCAAGAAACGGGTTGTCCTGAGCGGTTTTCCGGAAAACCCCAACACCTACGTCCGCAAGGCCATCGACGACGATGTCTGGCATTCGGGCAAGAAAAACCTGACGCCCGAGCAGCTTCAGATTGAAGCGATCAAGGAAGACCTGCGGGCGTTTATTCTCCAGATTGAACAACTCCGGCAGGACAACGGACTGCGCTACCGGACGTTCGGTGCCATCGAGCAACACCTGCAAAAAGTGGCCCTGCTGAAACAGATCAAACAGGAATGCGACGATTTGCTGCGGGAACAAAACCGGATTCACGTTTCGGAATTTAACCGCTTGATTGTAAAAGTCGTCAGCGAAGAACCGGTTCCGTTTATCTACGAACGGCTGGGTGAAAAGTTTCACCACATCCTGATCGACGAGTTTCAGGATACATCAAAACTTCAGTTTGTCAACCTTCTACCCTTAATAGACAACAACTTAGCCTACCAACGGTTTAACCTCGCCGTGGGAGATGCCAAGCAAGCCATTTACCGGTTTCGGGGCGGAGACATGGACCAGATTGTGGCCCTGCACAGCGGCAAACTGGACCCGCTATTAGCCGCGCACGAACCCAGCGAAATGACCCTCGAACGGCTGTCGGGCCTGCAACACCACCTGCAACCGGACCGGCTGGCCACCAACTGGCGCAGCGCCGAGTCGATTGTGGAGTTTAATAACCGATTTTTTCGGTTCATGGCGGACTTTTATACCGGCACCGAATTTGAAAAAGTCACCGAAGTGTTTGACGAGCAGTTCCGGCAGGCGTCGGCCAAAGCGGGGGTTGTGGGCCGGGTGCAGATCGACTTTATTGACAAACCGGATCGCTATGCCGCAAAAACCGACGAAGATGCGCCGGATTTTAACGCCCAGATGGTGGAACGAACGCTGGCCCTGATTCAGCAAGCCGTGGCCGATGGCTACCAGTACGGCGACATTGCGGTTTTGTGCCGGTTCAAGAAAAATGCCCGCCGGATTGCCGACTTCCTGGAAGCCAGTGACATTCCGCTGACCTCGGAGGATTCGCTGACGCTGCAATCGTCCGAACGGGTGCGGTTTCTGGTTTCCCTGCTCCAGTTGCTCCACCAGCCCGAAAACCGGATGGTGCGCTACGACATGCTGTTTTTGTACCACCGGCTGATCAACCCGAACCTGCCGAATGCCGCGTGGATGGAGTTTATGGACAAAATGGCCAAAGCCGAAGATGAGGGCGATATTTTCAGCCTGATTTCTAAAATCGACAAGGCGACGCTTGATCCGGAAGCCTTGCAGCAGCTCAGCATTTATGAACTGTCCGAAAAGCTGGCGGACTATTTTGACCTCTACACCAACGAACGGGACAGCGCCTATCTGTTCCGGTTTATGGACGAAGTGCTGACGTTCAGCAGTCGCTACAGCAGCCATTTATCGGATTTTCTCGCTTATTGGACCACCGCTCAGGAGAAAGTTTCGGTCAGTGCCCCCCCCGATCAGGATGCGGTGACCATCCAGACCATCCACAAATCAAAGGGCCTGGAATACCCGGTGGTGATTATTCCGTTTGCCGACTGGTCGCACAAACCGCGCAACAACGATACGATGTGGGCCGAGCTGGGGCCGTTGGGCGAGTGGGACGAGTTGACCATCGCGGGCGTTACTCCGCAGGAAAACAGACGGTTACAGACCGCATCGATTACCATTCGGAAAGACCTGGATGAAACACCCCTGGCCGGGCAATACCAGGACGAGCTGTACCGCACGTTTGTCGAGTGCATGAACCTGCTGTATGTGGCTTTTACCCGCCCCACCGACCGGCTTTACATTCTCTCGGCCAAACAGGATTTTTCAGAAGCAAAGGATGGCGGTTTCAAAAATGCCAACGGAATAGACTTCTGGCTCTACACGTATCTGTCTGATCTTCGGGGCACTATGTGCTGGGAGGAAGAAAAGCGGAGCTATTCGTTGTATGATTATATAACCCAACCGTCCAAACGAGCGTTACCTAGTGGGGATTCGTTTCCGGTTTTGGGCAGCAACCGGGAAGGCACGCAGCCGCTGCGGCTCCGGCGCATCGAGCGGACGATCGACAGCACCGAATTTGAGAAAAACCGGGCCTGGTGGCAGAAAGTCTGCTCGGCCCTCTCGCTGATTCAAACCGCGAACGACGCCGAAAAAGCCACTCGCCGAATGGTGGCGGACGGGCTGCTCAGGGCCTCGGAACAGGAAGCCATGCAAGCGGCCCTGCAGGTTTTTCTGGACCATCCGGAAATTGGCCTGCTGTTTTCGGCCGCCCACCGGGGTGACAATAACCGCCGGATTCTGGTCAATACCGGCCCCGACGGAAAACCGCAGCGCAGTGGACCCAACCGGGTGGTGCAGTTTTCCGACAAAGTGGTCCTGGTTAATTACCTGACGGAGTCGCCGGACGACGCGCAGCAGGCCAGAATGCGGTCTTTTATGCGGCTCTACCAACAAATGGGGCACAAAGCCCCGGAAGGGTGGCTGATCGTCATTCCGGATCGTACCCTCTTAAAAATTACCTAATTTACGCAACGTATGAAGTATTCGTTTGGCTTATTTCTCCTGCTGGCTTCGTTTCAAATCAGTTTTGCCCAGGATTACCCCATCACCGCCGTTCCCCTCTCCAGCGTCAAAATCCAGTCGGGTTTTTGGTATAACCGGCTCGAAACGGCCCGCACCGTTACCATTCCCCACGCTTTCCAGAAATGCACCGAAACCGGCCGGATGGACAATTTCGCCGTCGCGGGCGGCCTGAAAAAAGGCACTTTCCAGGGGGTGCGCTTCGACGAATCCGACATTTATAAAATTGCCGAAGGAGCCGCCTATTCGCTTCAGAACCAATACGATCCTAAACTCGATCGCTACCTCGACAGCCTGATTACCCTGATTGCGGCCGCGCAGGAATCCAACGGATATTTGTATACCATCCGCTCCATTTTCAAGGACAGCACGGGTCTGAAAGACTGGATTGCCGGACCGACGCCCTATTCCTTCGAAAACGGCAGTCACGAGCTTTACAACGTTGGGCACCTGTACGAAGCCGCCGTCGCCCATTTTCAGGCCACCGGCAAACGGACTTTTCTGGACATTGCCCTTAAAAACGCCAATCACCTCGTCAAAACCATTGGTCCAAAACCGGGTCAGCTCATCGTTGTTCCGGGGCACGAGGAAACAGAAATCGGCCTGATCAAACTCTACCGGCTGACCGGCGACAAACGCTACCTCGACCTGACCCGGTTTTTCGTGGACATGCGGGGGCGCTCCGACAAACGGCCGCTCTTTCTGGATGCACACAACCTGGGACCGGCTTATTTTCAGGATCATAAACCGGTGGTGCAGCAAACCGAGGCTGTCGGGCATGCCGTGCGGGCGCAGTATCTGTACGCCGGCATGACGGATCTGGCGGCCATTCAAAACGACAAAGCCCTGCAGGATGCGGTTTTGAAAATCTGGAACGACGCGACCACCCGCAAACAGTACGTTACGGGGGGCGTTGGCGCGCGGGAAAACGGCGAAGCGTTCGACGATCCGTACGTGCTTCCCAACGACGCAGCCTACGCCGAAACCTGTGCCGCCGTTGCCAATCTGCTCTGGAATCACCGGCTGTTCCTGCTGACGGGCGAATCCAAGTACATGGACGTGTTCGAGCGGGTGCTCTACAACGGTTTTCTGGGCGGGGTGTCGCTGGCTGGCAATCAGTTTTTCTACGTCAACCCGATGTCGTCAAACGGCAAAAAAGATTTTGGCAACGGCGAACCCGCCCGGCGCTCGCCCTGGTTTGGGGTCAACTGCTGCCCCAGCAACGTCGCCCGGTTTTTGCCCTCGCTGCCCGGCTACATCTACGCCCTGCGCAACAACGAACTGTTTATCAACCTTTTTGCCGACAGCCAGGCCGAGGTAAAAGTGAACGAAACCGCCGTTAAAATCCAGCAGCAAACCAGTTACCCCTGGGACGGCGCCATCAAAATGACGGTTTCGCCGAAAAAGGCGGTTTCGTTTCCGGTTTTGATCCGGATTCCGGGCTGGGCCACCAACCAGCCGATGCCGGGTGATTTGTACCGGTACGCGACGCCACAAACGCCGGCGATTAAACTTACGATTAATGGTCAGCCGGTTTCGGTAACCCCCGAAAACGGTTATATCCGCTTGCACCGCACCTGGAAACCGGGCGACGTGGTGGCCTTAACGCTCGATATGCCGGTGCGCGAAGTGCTGGCCCATGAGAAAGTCAAAGCCGATCAGGGGAAAGTCGCCATTGAACGCGGACCGGTGGTCTACTGCGCCGAGGGCGTTGATAACGGCGGTCAGGCGCTTGGCATTACCCAGGCACCCAACCAGAAATTCACGCCCGAATACCGGAAGGATATGCTGGGGGGCGTGGTGGTTCTGAAAGCCGCCGGGGCCAAACCGACCACCCTGATTCCGTATTATGCCTGGAATAACCGGGGGGCCACAGAAATGGCAGTATGGTTTGGTTCAATGGGAAAATAACCGGATTTGAAAAATTACCGCGCTATTTTTCACATTAGCCGAATATGAAAATATTAGACGTACGCCATTGGAAAAAGTAACGCACGAAGCGTTACTTTTTTTTGACTATTTTTTTACGTCCTGGCAGATGGTCCCATTTTTTGTTGCAGCAGCTCGGCTTCCTGGGCGGCTTCCAGCCGAAGTTTGCGGTTTTGCTTTTCAAAAACCTGAAACAGCACCATGAAATACGCCAGCAACAACGGCCCGATTACCAGGCCCAGAATACCGAAAATCGGAACGCCCAGCACAATCCCGGTCAGCGTGACAAACGGGTGAACGTCGCCCATGCGCTTCGCCAGCATCACGCGCAGCAGGTTATCGACGTTGATGATGACCACCGCCCCAACGACCAGAATGCCGATTCCGTTGCCGGTCTGGCCTTGTGAAATCATCAGAATTCCGGCGGGGCCCCAGACGATCGGTGTTCCCAAAATGGGAATGAACGCAAAGAAGAAAGCAACGGTACCCCAGAAAGCCGCATCCGGAACCCCAAAAAGCCAGAGGGTCATCCCGGTCAAAATTGACTGCACCACCGATACCAGCGCCTGACCCAGGATGTTGGCGTTCACCATGTTTTTCAGATCTTCCCCCAGCTGATCGAGCGTATCGCTTTCAAACGGCAAATATTTCCGCAACCCCTTGATGAATTTCTCTTCCTCCATGAAAATAAAATACAGCCCGACGTAGAGCAGCCCCAGCGAAATGACCACGTCGAGCGTACCGCTCAGGATCGACGGAAACTGGCGGCTGGCAAAACCGGCGCCCTGCTGCACCAGATTTTTAACGTTGGCCTGATCGGTTAGCTGAATGCCGGTGGCTTTTTCCAGTTTTTCAATCAATTGGAGAATCTGACCGGTATTTTGGCTGTAATACTGAATCCGGTTGATGAGCAGCAGACTCAGCGCCATAAACGGCATGATGATAACCACCACCGAAAACAGAATCAGGAGGATGGTAACGAGCAGGCGGTTCCACTTGCGCTTGTGCACCAGGTTGGAAAACCAGGGACGGAAAATCACGTAAATGATGCCGGAACCCAGCAGGGCAATGGTATACTGCCGCAAGCCGACCAGAATAAAACCGGCAATGACAATCAGACTGACAATTAAAAGGACGCGTTGTTGTTTGGGGGTGTAAATGGTGGCCATAGCACGTTGGGGTAAATTCCTGAATGTAATACACCCGGACGCATTTTTTGTTTACAGCCGCGGGGGATTGTGAGGAATCTGTTGGTCCCAAAACCGGCCGGCCCCGCGAAAAATCCGCGGGGCCGGCCGGCAACGTATCAAGAGGTTGGTTGTGATTCGATTGAAAACCGGTGATTAATTGGCCTCGCCTTTCACATCGTCGTTGTTGACCGACTTGCTTTTTTTGCGTTTCTCCTCGAAGGTCATTTTACCGATGCGGTACGAAAACGTCAGCTTGACGTTCTGGTTGTAGAGCTGCATCACGCTGGTCTGGGCCAGCAGCGGAGAGTTCAGCACGGTGCGCATCTTCACGCCATTTCCGGCAAAGTTTTCGGCCGCCAGCCCGATGCTGCCCCGTTTGTTGGCAAAATCCTTTTTCACGCCGAGCGAATACATGTACATGCCGCCCATCGTGCCCTGCAACTGCGGCATGGGCGAGCGCAGAAACCCGAAGCCCTGGATGCCCCAGCCTTTGTTCAGGGTCCACTGCGACATCAGCCGCCCGCCGATGCTGAAACCGTCGTTGCTGATCGGCTGCGAACGGCCATCGACACCCGGCGTCATGCCCTGCATGTAAACGTAAAACCCGTCCAGCCCGCCGTTAAGGCTCCATTTTGACGTCAGCATGGTGTTGAAAAACAGGTTGGCGCCGTAGGTCCGCTGCACCCCAATGTTCTGAAAAGTGGTGATGATCCCGCCCGCCAGCGTATCCGACGGCAGCCGCACCTGCGTCATGGCGTTGTTGGTGAGCCGGCCGAACAGGGCGGCATTCAGGTAGGTTTTCTTGATGGTCGAACTCAGGCTCAGCTCGAAATTGTCGGTCAGCTCCGGTCGCAGCGTCGGGTTTCCGATCATGATGTTCTGGGGGTTGGCCGCGTTGGGGTTGGGGTTCAACTGCTGCAAACCGGGGCGCTGAATCCGGCGGTTGTAGGCGGCTTTCAGCGTCACCCCGCCTTTCAGGCTTTTCGATACGTTGATGCTCGGCACCAGGTTGCCGTAATTCGGAATCGCCAGGGCCATCGTTTCGTCGCTGATGGCGTTGATGCCCGTGTATTCGTACCGCGTACCCACTTTAAAGGTGTATTTGTTCGGCGTTACGTACGTGTAGGACACATAACCGGCCCCAATATTTTGCGAATAATTCAGTGAACCCGCCGGATTGGTCGGATCGAAAACCAGCTCCCCAACCGGGCCGCCAATCTGGTACTGATACCGGCTATCGACCTGCCGCATGATGGCTTTCGCGCCAAATTCGAGCAACTGGTTTGTGCGGATGGGCGTCTGGTAATCAGTCTGGAACGTGATTTCCTGGTTGGTGTTGTTGTTGAGGTTCCGCTGGCGGGCGGTCAGTTCGTCACCGGCGCCCAGCAGATCAGCGTAGAAATTGTTGGTCAGTCCCGTCCGGCTGTACTGCGTCGAAATGCTCCACTCCTGCTGCGGTTTAAACGTGCGGATGTAGTCCAGGTTGATATCCACGGAGTTCGACAAATCTTTCCGGTTGACATCGCGATTGGTAAAATTCAGCAGCGAGTCACCGATGTAGGCGTTGGTCAGCTGATTCTGCTGCTGGACAAAATTCCGCGTTCCGTACCGAATGTTGGCCGAGAGCGACTGGTTTTTTGCCAGATCGTAATCAATGCCGAGCGTATACTGCCCGAACAACGGTTTATCAAAAGCGGTGGCCGTCTGGCTCGTGCTCATCGGCACTCCGTTCACCAGCGTCGTTTGGTCCAGGCTCGACGATGCCCGGTTGTACATGGCCCGGCCAAAACCGCCCAAGGTAATTCCCAATTTCCCCTGCCGGTACGAACCGTTCAGGCCCAGGTTCGAGCCCCGGATGCCCGCGCCGGCATCGACGTTCAGCGTCAATCCGTGCAGCGTGTTCTTTTTGGTGATGATGTTGATGATCCCGGCGGCTCCTTCGGCATCGTATTTGGCCGACGGACTGGTGATCACCTCCACCGATTTAATCATGTCGGCCGGGAGTTGCTTGAGAGCATCGGCGACGCTGCTGGCCACGATGGTCGACGGTTTGTTGTTGATCAGCACCCGAATGTTCTGGCTGCCCCGCAGGCTCACATTGCCGTCCAGGTCCACCGACAGCATCGGCACTTTTTTCAGAATATCCGTGGCATCCCCCCCTTTGGCCGTTAAATCCTTGTCGGCGTTGAACACCAGCCGGTCCACTTTTTCCTCGATCAAAGCCGCCTGCCCCGTTACGACCACTTCGCTCAGCGTGCGAACATCGGGCTGTAGTTGCACATTGCCCATGTTCAACTCGGTGCCTTTGGCAATGGTGAACGTTTTGGAATCGGTGTTTTTATAGCCAATAAACGAATACTGAAGCCGGTATTCGCCGGGAGCCAGTTTCGTCAGCACGAATTTTCCTTTGTCGTCGGACGTGGTGCCGTCGATGGGCTTACCGGTTTTGGGGCTGATCAGAGCAATTGTGGCGTATTCGACGGGTTTGCCGGAGGTCGAGTCGATCAGCAGACCAGTGATTTTGCCGTTGCCCTTGGGAGCTTCTTCGGTCACACCCGTGAATTCCTGTTTCTTCCGGCCCACATCCTGACCGCCAAAACCGCCCGGGCCACCCCCCGGAGGGCCAAACTGGGCCATCGCAGCCGAAAAACCGGTGCACAGAAGAGCCGCGATCAAAACCGGGCGGAAGCAGGAAGTAACCTTTGTTGTTTTCATGACCTAACCTGCGTTGAACTTGCAGTACACAAAGGTTACTCCAACGGGCGGCTTCCGGAAAACAATGTTGCAAAGGCGGCTTTTTAGGGTGCAGAACCGGCCTTTTTCGGTGCGGAATCCCTTTGAATTCCCGCTGAAAACTCGCACTCCAGCACGATTGGGTGAGCTGACCGCGAAAGCAGAACATGAAAAAGCACTGATTCACAGCCTTTGGTAAACGGCTGCCAATCAGTGCTTTTCAAAGGGGTTAGCGATTAGCTCAGGGCATTTCGGCAGAAGGCCACGCATTTTTTCACCTCGGCCACGGCGTTCGACCCTTCCGGTATTTTGTATTCCAGTTCGACCACCGCCGGGAAGGTGTACTTCTGTTCGCGCATCAGTTTCAAAACCGGCAGCAGGGGCGTATCGCCTTTGCCCCACTCCAGATTGCCTTTGCCGTGCTCGGCGGTCTGGCGGTCTTTGATGTGCATGCTCACAATGCGGTCGTGCTTTTGCTTAATGAGCACCAGCGGATCGGGGTTTCCGGCGGCAACGTAATGGCCCAGGTCGAAGTTGAGCGCATTGGCGGGCGATTGCGCCAGGGCCGTATCCCAGAACGTGGGCGTTTGCTGCTCATGGCCGTGATACCCCACCTTCAAACCGTGTTTCTCGGCCATTTTTCCCAGTCGGAGCGTGTGCGCATCGTTGGCCGGGTGTTCCAGCGTCACCTGATTGGCTCCCAGTGCCTTGGCGGCCCGCATCCCGTAGTCGATATCGGCATCGGTATTCTGCATACCAAACGCATCCGGTTTGAAGGCGTAAATCTTGACCCCAGCCTGATTGTACATCTTGCGTACCTGCTCAAACTTCGCCATCGGGGCCGAGAGCCGCCATTTGGTCACTTCCTCCCGGTACGCTTTCATCTGCGCATCGGCCGCGTCGAGCTGTTTTTTCTCGTCTTCCGTGAGTTCCTGTTTTTCGCGTCGTTTCCGCATCAGGGGAAAAATCGTCCGCATATCGACCGAATTTTTGGGCGCACCGGCGAACGATTCGGCCGGGCCGCCCATCAGCTCGATGGCGCTGATTCCGGAATCCAGCACGTATTTCAGAGTAGCTTCGGCGCTCTGGTCGGGCATGTCGCGGAATGAGTAGGTGATGCACCCAATTTGCACCCCGTCGATCAGCGAATTGGGTTTGTCACCCAGGCTGCGAATAAGCGCCGGCGCTCCAAAGAGCTTGTTGTTGCCCAGGACAGCCCCCGAAACGAGGGCCGCCGTAGCGCCCAAAAACTGACGACGTGTTGGCTGTGTTTTCATAAAATGTCGGTTTGACTGGATTTTCGGAATAAAATATAGGGCTAAAATACGTTCCATTCGCACACGGCCACCGGTTTTTTATTCGCAGCCTCTTTAGACCGCGGCTATTTGCCGAGCCAATCCTTAAAATCGGTAATGCGTTCGCCACTGACAAACACTTCGTGCCGGGCTTTGGGCTGCAATTCGAGCCGCCATTTTCCGGCCGAGTAGCTGTGTATGGTTTGAATGGACGCCATCGACACCAGAAATTGCCGACTGACCCGAAAAAACTGTTTGGGACTCAGAAGTGTCGTCAGCTTATCCAGGCTGTAGTCGACGGGAAGCGTCAAACCGTCTTTGGTGACCAGAAAGGCCATGCGCTCGTCCAGGAAAAAGTACGCAATTTCGCCGGTTTCTACACTCCGGATTTTCGACCCGACCGTAATCATAAACCGGTCCTTGTAAGCCGTTTCCCGAAACGCCCCGAGCATTTCCACCAGCGCATCCAGATTCGGCCCCACGCGGGCCGGAGCCGCCGGAACAGTTGCGGGTTGCTGATATTGGGCAAACTGCTCCCGCAGCGCCTTGAATTTTGAGATAGCCGCCACCAGCTCGTCGTAGTTCAGCGGTTTTAGGAGGTAGTCGATGCTGTTGACCTTAAACGCCTGAATGACGTATTGATCGAAGGCCGTGGTGAAAATGATCGGGGTCGTCAGCTTTACCTGCTCGATCACCCGAAACGACAGGCCATCCTGCAAATGAATGTCCATGAACACCAAATCCGGTTTTTCGGGCTGCGGTTCGGTAAAAAACGCAACGGCTTTTTCGATCGACGGCAGTACGGCCAGAATCCGGATTTCGGGATCGTAGCGATGCAGCAGACTTTCCAGCCGCTGGGCCGTCAGGCGTTCATCTTCCAGAATAACGACGTTCATTGGATCAACGGAATTTTAACCACAAATGAGCCGTCCTGCTCGCCCACCCACACGGGCTGGTCGGTCAGGAGGGCGTAGCGGTTGATGATGTTTTGTAAGCCCAAACCGGTCGAATGCTCCAGTTGTTCGCGCGGCTGAATTCGGTTATGCACCACCAGAACATCGCCTTCGGTCTGAATGTAAACGTGTTGCGGTTTTTCGGGCGTCATGCGGTTGTGTTTCACGGCGTTTTCCACCAGCAGTTGCAGCGTGAGCGGGGCCATGCAAAACCGGGTTGCGACGGCGTCGGGCACGTCGATGAAAACATCAAAACTGTCTTCAAAGCGGATTTTGAGCAGAAAGGTGTACGACCGGATAAAATCCAGCTCGGTTTTCAGCCCGACTTTGTCGTTGTCTTTTTGCTCGAGAATATACCGGTACGCGCGCGAAAGCTGGTCAATGAACCGCTCCGACAAATCGGCATCCACGTGCACCAGCGACGCCAGAATGCTCAGGCTGTTGAACAGAAAATGCGGGCTGATCTGGTTTTTCAGGGCGGCCAACTGCGTCAGAACCGCTTCTTTTTCCAGCCGCTCCGCCCGAATCTGCACGTCTTTCAGCCGGCGGTTGGCCCGCCGGTTGGCCGAGAGGTAGAAGATCGACAGCATGATGACGATGGTCAGGCCCTTGTTCGAGCGCTCGAAAAACTCCCAGCGGCCGGGGGGTGTCAGGTCCGTTCGGGGCCGTTCAATTCGCTGACTCCCCGGCGTCGGGCGCGGAATCCGATGCAGGACTTCGCGCCGGGCGTAATCCCCCGCCAGGTTCAGGCCCAAACCGGCGGTGATGGTCAGCAATAGGGCCAGAAACTGTGTCGGCAATTTGAAGTCGACCAGAAACTCCTCCCCAAACCGGCCCGCCGTCCAGTCCAGCACAATCTCGGTCAGGTAAATCCAGACAAAATACAGCGCAAATGTCACCACGCCCTGCCCCAGCAGAAACGGCAGCGACTGCACCAGAAACCACCAGGTACGTTCCGGCAGATTGACGTACAGCAGAATGGGGTAATAGATCACCACCACGCTAAACGCAAGCTGGGCGATCTGGCGGAGGGAAAGCCGGTATGGGGTTGTCGGATTCATATCCTAAAAGCTACTCGAATCTCAAAATTCCTGACGAACCCGCCCAATTAAAAAAGAAAATTGCAGAATACGGTTTTTACCGGGCTGAACCGCTTATTTAAAGCGCCGAGCCCCGCCAACCAACCATCCTAACCCCACTCAGGATAACCCCCTGCAACCCCGCCAGGGGTTGACTGTTGGTAGCCCCGCACTGCGTACGGGGATGGCGCCGGGAATCCGGCATGGTGGCCGACGAGCCGGATTCCCGGCGCCCCGCAGCCCCGGGTTGTACCCGGGGTCATCCAGAGTCAACCCCTGGCGGGGTTGCAGGGGGTTATCCTAAGCGGGGTTGGGTGATCTAGCATTCCGTCGCGCTCAGCGCAAGGCCGGCTTCGGAGGTTTCCTTGTATTTGGTGGACATGTCGCGCCCGGTGGCTTTCATCACTTTGATGACGGCGTCCAGCGAAATTTTCTGGTTGGCGGGCGTTCCGGCGGTGGCCAGCAAAAAAGCGTTGTAGGCTTTCACGGCGCCCATTGCGTTCCGCTCGATGCACGGAATCTGCACGTATCCCCCGATGGGATCGCAGGTCATGCCGAGGTGGTGCTCGATGCCAATTTCGGCGGCTGCTTCCACCGCGTCAATGGATTTGCCCGCGCACTCGGTCAGAAAAGCCGCCCCCATCGCCGAGGCCGTGCCAATTTCGCCCATGCACCCCATTTCGGCTCCGGAAATGCTGGCGTTGTGTTTCACCAGAAAACCGACGGCCGCAGCCGCCCACATGCCTCTCCGCAGCGTGGCTTTGTCGTAATGAAAATGGTTTCTGGCCAGGTAGGTCAGGCCCGGAATGACGCCCGATGCACCCGAGGTGGGGGCCGTCACCACAATGCCACCAGCCGCGTTTTCCTCCGAAGCCGCCAGACAATAGGCGTTCAGAAAGATCAGAAAGCTATCCGACGATTGGGCCAGTCCGCGCGCCTGCTGGTACAAAACCGGCGCTTTCCGGCGCAGTTTAATTGAGCCCGGCAGGGTGCCCGTATGCCGCAGTCCGCGCCGGACGGCTTTGTGCATAAAATCCAGAAGCAGGTCAATGCGCGGGTTGATTTCTTTCGGCGTTCGTCCGGTCAGGGCGGCTTCATTGGCCAGCATCAACTGTTCCAGCGTCAGCTGGTGATCGTACAGGCGCGTTTTCAGTTCCTTCATGGTTCGGTACGGATACGGAATTTCGGCGGCCGGTTTTTCGGCTACATCCTCACCCTTCCGGAGAATAAAACCGCCCCCGATCGAATAATACTCCTGTTCAAAAACCGCCTGGCCGGCCGACACCAGTTGAAAAACCACGGTATTGGCGAAGGGCGAGTCGTACTTTTTACGCTCAAAATGAATGTGTTCCGGTCCAAGTTCAAACTGCCGTTCTTTCACCCGGATCGGGTACCTTACCGCGGGATCTTTCAGTAACCCCAGCAGGGCCACCGGATCGGTTGATTCGGGTTGCCAGCCGAGCAGCCCGGCCACAATGGCGCGGTCGGTGCCGTGGCCTTTGCCGGTCGCGCTCAGCGAACCGTATAGGTGAACCTGCACGGAATCAGAGCTTTGCACGGTCGCTTCTGGCAGTTGTGGCAGGCGTTCCAGAAAATCGAAAGCCGCCTTCATCGGGCCAATCGTATGCGAACTCGACGGGCCGGGCCCTACCTTGAACAAATCAAAAATGGAGGTGGTAATGGGTGAATTATTCATGAAGTATCGCCAGGAATATTGATGAAGTTGTATCTTACTGCGCTTTTGAGCGGCCGGTTCTGCTTCGGTTGTACCCAAATGCCTGAAACCCACTAGACGCTTTTCCTAAACCGAATGAAACGTTTGCTGTTGCCTGCGCTTTTTCTGTCGGCGGCCCTGTTTACGGCGGCTCAACTGACCTCCGACGCCCCCCAGCCACCCGGTTTTTCCCGCGAGTGGCCCGAGTACCTGGGCGGTCCCGACCGGAATCATTACTCGCCCCTCGACCAGATTAACGCTGCCAACGTCAGTAAGTTACAAATTGCGTGGGAATATCACGCCAAAGACTCCGGACAGGTGCAGTGCAACGCCATCATTGTCGATGGGACGCTGTATGGGGTCACAGCTTCCAATCAGGTATTTGCATTGAATGCGGCCACGGGTCAGGAGAAATGGCGGTTTTCGGAATCCAGCAAAGGCGGAGTCAACACCCTGCGGGGCGTCACCTACTGGCGTGAGGGCGACGACCAGCGGATTCTGTTCGGTTCGGGGGCTTCGCTTTGCGCCGTCGATGCCCGAACCGGCGTGCTGATTCCCGGTTTTGGCACCAACGGAAAAGCCAGCCTGAAAGCCGGTTTGGGTCCCACGGCGGTCGATAAATTTGTCATTTCCAATACGCCCGGTACGGTTTTCAACGATTTGATTATCATGCCCCTGCGGCTTTCCGAAGCGTCCGATGCGGCTCTGGGCTACGTTCAGGCGTTTAACGTCCGGACGGGAAAAATCGCCTGGGTGTTCCGCACGATTCCGAATCCCGGGGAGTTTGGCTACGACACCTGGCCGAAGGACACCTACAAAAATACGAACGTGGGCGGGGCCAACAACTGGTCGGGCATGTCGATCGACCGGAAGCGCGGCATTGTCTACGTGCCGACCGGTTCGGCGGCTTTCGACTTTTACGGCGGAAACCGCAGGGGCCAGAATCTGTTCGCCAACTGCTTGCTGGCGCTGGATGCCAAAACCGGCAAACGACTCTGGCACTACCAGTTTGTGCACCACGACATCTGGGACCGCGACCTGCCCGCTCCGCCGAATCTGGTAACGCTGCGGATAAACGGCAAAACCGTCGATGCGGTCGCGCAGGTGACCAAATCGGGGCATGTGTTTGTGTTCGACCGCGTGACCGGAAAACCGCTCTTTCCGATCAAAGAGGTAGCCTATCCCCAATCCGAACTGCCCGACGAACCGACCTGGCCGACGCAGCCCGTTCCGACCAAACCGGCGCCGTTTTCCCGCCAGACCATTTCCGAAGCCGACCTGAGCCCCTACGCCGAAAACCGGGATTCGCTGCTGGCGACGTACCGACGTGCCAAAGTAGGGCCGTTTCAGCCGCTGGGCAAAACGCCAACGCTCGTCTATCCGGGGCTGGACGGCGGGGCCGAGTGGGGGGGTGCCGCGGTCGATCCCGACGGCATTATGTACGTGAATGCCAACGAGATGGCCTGGCTGCTGAGCCTGCGCGATACCCCGAAAGACGAAGAATTAGCGCACCTCAGCCCCGGCGAACGGCTCTACACGGTCAACTGCGCAGTTTGCCACCGTCCCGACCGCAAAGGCAATCCGGCCAGTGGGTATCCGTCGCTGGTCAACATCGGGCAGCGTCGGGACCGGGATTTTGTCCACAAACTCATCACCACCGGCAAAGGCATGATGCCCGGTTTTACGCGGCTTTCCGAACTTGAAAAACAGGCGCTGGTGGCGTATCTGTTCGGTGACGAAAAAGTGGAAGTGGCCGCCGGAGCCAAAGGAAAAAAAGAACCGTATGTGCCGTATAAATTCAACGGCTACACCAAATTTCTGGATAACAAAGGGTTTCCCGCCATTCGGCCGCCCTGGGGCACGCTGACAGCCATTAACCTGAATACCGGCGAACACCTCTGGCAAAAACCGTTCGGCGAACTGAAGGAATTGTCGGCGAAAGGCATTCCGCCCACCGGCGCCGAAAGCTACGGAGGCCCCGTCGTCACCGCCAGCGGGTTGCTGTTCATTGCCGCCAGCAAAGACGGCCAGTTCCGGGTGATCGACAAAAAAACCGGGAACACGCTGTGGCAGACCGAACTGCCGGCGGCCGGGTATGCCACGCCCAGCACCTACGAGGTGAACGGCAAACAATACATCGTCATTGCCTGTGGCGGCACGAAGCTGGGTACGAAGAAGGGCGATAGTTACGTGGCGTTTGCGCTGCCGTGAGAATGCCGTCTTGAACTCGGATTACACGGATTAAAGGATTAACTAGGAGGTGCTGATTTTTAAATGATTATAAGAATTTGTTATTGACTAGTCGCCGAAATTCTAGGCTTTTGGAACCGAAATTGATCAATAAGCCAATTTGAAGATGGTAGGCTTCCAGGTAATTGATGGCTTGAGCCAGATGTACATTTTCAAGTGCGATGATGGCTTTAAGTTCAACTGATACCAATTCTTGAATCAGAAAGTCAACACGGCGGGTACCTATTTGGCGGTTTTTATAAAAAATAGGCATCTCAACTTCACGTTCAAATGTAATGCCGACCGTTTCTAGTTCAATTGCCAATGCACGTTGGTAAATTACTTCCTGAAAACCATTGCCAAGCTGCCGATGAACTTCCATGGCGCCCCCAATAACTCGCCCTGTTAATTCTTTAAATTGAGTCGTATCCTCTGTTCTAAAGGCTAATTTTTCCTTTAGAAGTACAAAGGACGATTTTGTCACTCTAAATCTTTAATTGTACTGAATCAGCACCTCCTAGTTAATCCTTTAATCCGTGTAATCCGAGTTCAAGACGATATTTCCCCGGCGTCTGGCCCGTCTGCTGTTTGAAAACCTTGTTGAAGTGGGAAAGGTTATTAAAACCGCTTTCGTAACAAATGTCGCCGATGCTGCGGTCGGTGGTGAGCAGCTTGCGGGCCTGGGTAATCCGGAACTCATTGACGAAGTCGGTAAAAGTCATCTGCGTCATTTTTTTGAAATACCGGCAAAACGCCGGAATCGTCATGCTCGCCAGCGAAGCAACCTCCTGCATATCAATCGGTTTGGCGTAATTTTTCTCAATGAACTGGTAAATTCGGTTAATCCGCTCCTGCTCCCGCCCTTTCAGCTCCAGCCTGACATGGCCCGCATTCAGAATCTGATACTCCGTCGAAACGGCCAACTGCTGAAACAGAGTCAGCAGCGCCATCATGCGTTCAAAAGGCGGTAAGGTCACCAGCGCGGCCACCTGCCGGCCGACTTGTCGCTTGGTTTCGCCGTGAAACGACATGCCCTGGTGCGCCCGTTCAAAGAGCCGCCGGACAGCCGCCAGCTCCGGTTTTTGCAGGAAGTCTTTCCCCAGAAAATCGTCCCGCAGCTGCACCACCACTTCCTCAAAATCACCCACGACCCCGTGGCTGAAATTCAGATGCGGCAGATTCGGCCCCAGAAAAACCAGCTCACCATCCGAATACGTCGAAACATGGTGTCCAACGTGCCGTTTTCCACTTCCGCGCGGAATGTAAACGATCTCGTGTTCGGGGTGATAATGCCAGTACACCCAGCAACTATCGGGCTCCGTGTGGTGAATCAATCGGAAAGAACTGCCGAACTCCGGTTCTATTTTTTCAAACTGCGGTTTCATTTTTGGCTACCGATAATGCACAGTTAACATTTAAAGCTATCAATTTCACATCATTCGATCAATAGAACACTAAAATTAGGTAATTAAACTAAAACGGAACGCAAAAAACCGCCTTACTTTTGTATCGATACGAATCCGTACGCCATGAATGTAACCATCGACGAAAAACCGCGTTCTACACCACCGCTTTTTCGAAGTCTGCACACGTTTTTTACCAACCCCCAGGCGCGGGCAATCGGCCTTGTTTTCACGACCGAAAGTTTGCTGCTGGGCGGCTGGGTCGCCCACATCCCGCACGTCAAAGAAAAGCTGCAACTGACCGACGCCGGATTGGGCATGGTGCTGTTTGCCATGCCCGCCGGTCTGCTTCTGATGAATCCGCTGTCCGGCTGGATTATTGCCCGGCTGGGTGCGGCCCGCACCTGTTTCCTCAGCGCCCTCTTTCTGTGCATCAGCACCTTGTTGCCCATCAACGCGCCCACGATTGCCGTGATGGCCGTCGGTTTGTTTTTGGTCGGCCTGAGTGCGGCTCTGCTGAACGTCGCCATGAACACCAGCGCAGCCGATGTGGAGCGGGCGCATAACATCCTGATCATGTCTTCCTGCCACGGCATGTGGAGTCTGGGGGGCATGGTGGGGTCGCTGCTGGCGGGCATTCTGATTGCCTTTAAGGTTTCGCCCTCGCTTCACATGCTGGGGATGACCGTCCTGCTGCTGGTACTCACGTTTGTGCTCCGCCCGATACTGGCCACCATTCCGGCCCAGCCTCCCACTGAATCATCAGCCGCCTTCGTCCGGCCGAACATGGTGTTATTCCTGATGATTCTCATTGGTTTGGCGGTGGCCATGGGCGAAGGAGCCGCGCTGGACTGGAGTGCGGTTTTTCTGAAAGAAGCAACCGGGGCATCGAGTCAACTGGCGGCTTTGGGATTTGGCTGCTTTTCGCTGGCCATGACCCTCGGCCGGTTTATGGGTGACGCCATCATTCCGCTGCTCGGCACCCGGCGGATTTTGTTTTTTGGCAGTCTGGTGGCCGCTGCGGGGCTTTTCCTGGCGATCAGCGTTCCGGTTTCGCTGGTGGCGCTGGCCGGCTTTGCCCTGCTGGGGGCGGGTTGTTCGCTGGCGGCACCCATCCTATATGCCGCTTCCCTGCGCGTTCCGGGCATTCCGGCGGCAACGGGGCTGGCGACGTTTGCCACCTTTAGCTTTGTCGGTTTTCTGGCCGGACCGCCCGTCATCGGTTTTGTGGCAGAGGGCTATGGACTGGCGTACGGGTTGGGTCTGGTGGTTTTTATGCTGCTGTTATCGGCCGTAATTTCACGAAAACTTAAAATAGGAGGAAAGGAGTAAAGGATGAAGGAAGGAAAGAGCCCTGTAGCCTTTACCCTCTCCTTTCATCCCCTACTCTTCTCCTCTGTTCTTCCTCTATTTCTCCTTTTAAAATATGAAAGCAGCTATTTTTGATATGGACGGCGTGATTGTCGATACCAATCCGCACCACCGCATTGCCTGGCGGAAGTACTTCGAACGCTGCGGAAAACCGCTCACCGACGCTGATTTTGTCCGGTACGTTTCCGGCAAACACAACGACGATATTCTTCGTCACCTGTTTGCCGACCGAACGCTTTCCGTGGTGGAGTCGCGGCAACTGGCCGCCGAAAAAGAAGCCTTGTTTCGGGAATTATACCTCCCGGACATTACACCCGTGGCCGGTTTGCCGGAGTTCCTGCAATTGCTGCGGAAAACCGGGATTGTCACCGCCGTCGGCACCTCGGCCCCAGTCGAGAACCTCGATTTTGTCATGGACGCCCTGAACCTGCGCGGGTATTTCGATAGTCTGCTCGACGAAAGCAAAGTGACCCGCCCCAAGCCTGATCCGGAAATTTACCAGAAAGCCATGCAATCCTTGGGTGTTGAGCCTCCCGAAAGTGTCATTTTTGAAGATTCGGCCACGGGCATCCGGGCGGCCAAAGCCGCCGGCGCGTATGTGGTTGGCCTGGCCACCACCGAACCGGCCGACGAGCTGATTCGGGTGGGCGCCGATGAGGTTGTTCGGGATTTTACGGAATTAACAAGGGCCCGGTTTCAGTCGCTGCTATCGCGGTCGGTATCCGTCTGAGTTCCGGGTAAAACCGTAACCGCATCATCCTTCTGGACGGTGCCGCCCCGCAGCACCCGCGCGGTCAGTCCGCCGTGGCCGCGCATGGCGTTGTAACCGCCCGGCCCCAGGTTGGTTTCCATCCGGGAACAGGGGTGGCAGTATCCGGTAATTTCCAGTAAAACGTCCTTTCCGATCTGAATATGATGGTCTTTCAGGGCCAGCAGATTCAGGCCGGAAATGACGATATTTCGGCGCAGCAAACCCGGGTCGATGGTATCGTGTCCGGTCATTGCCGCCACCACGGGCAGATGTTCAGCCTGGATCAGGGTCACGTGCCGGTTGCCGCTGCGCCCGCTGTAGTGGTCGCCCACCAGCCCTTTTTCTTCCGATACTTCCACCTCGGATACGGTTTTCAACGGAGCTTTCCGGGTGGGCCGGATACCGATCCACTCCACCCGACCCGGCCGGGGAAAGTTTTCAATCAAATGCTTCAGGGAGGTTTCCACAGGTCCTAAAATTTGTCGGTCGTGAACAAGAAACGTTTCTGTCAAAAGCAGGAAAACCGTCAGAATGTTCAAATTCCGTTCCGCCCGCCCAAATAATTACTATCTTCATCAGCGAAAACGGAGCCCCGTGCCGCCAAACGGCAGCGCCGGCCAGGCGTCATTTTTGATTCATTCCATGACACGAAAATCAACTTACTGGCCAGGTATTCTGGCGTTTAGCCTCCTCACGCTCTCCCTCAAGGCGCAACCCTCGCTAACGAAAGACCAGCAGGCGGTTCTGGCCGGACTGGAAAGTAAATCGGCGCATTACGGCACGCTTTCCAAACAAATCTGGGATTGGGCCGAAGTCGGTTATCAGGAACAGAAAAGCGCGGCCCTGTTGCAGGACGAACTGAACCGCGAGGGATTTTCGGTAAAAACCGGGGTCGCCGGCATCCCGACGGCCTTTGTGGCCACCTTCGGCAGCGGAAAACCGGTGATTGGTATTCTGGCGGAATACGACGCATTGCCCGGTATTTCGCAGGATGCTTCACCCGAACGAAAACCGCTCGACGCCAAAAAAACCGGACACGCCTGCGGTCACAACCTGTTCGGACCCGGTTCGGTGGCGGCTGCGGTGGCGGTGAAAAACTGGTTGCAGAAATCGGGCAAAACCGGCACAATTCGCCTGTACGGTACCCCGGCGGAAGAGGGCGGTTCGGGCAAGGTCTACATGGTCCGGGAGGGGCTGTTCAACGATATGGATGTGGTGCTGCACTGGCACCCCGCCGACCGCAACGGCGCCGATCCTTCAACCTCCCTCGCCAACATTACGGCCAAATTCCGGTTTCGGGGGATTTCGGCCCACGCGGCTGCGTCCCCGGAACGCGGACGCTCGGCGCTCGATGGCGTGGAGTCAATGAACTACATGATCAACATGATGCGCGAGCACATTCCGTCGGACACCCGGATTCATTACGTAATTACAAAAGGCGGAGAAGCGCCCAACGTCGTGCCGGATTTTGCGGAGGTCTATTATTACGTTCGGCACAAAAACCGGACGATTTTGCAGGATATCTGGAAGCGGATGGTGAAAGCCGCCGAAGGAGCCGGTTTGGGTACGGAAACCAAAATGGAATACGAAATCATTGGCGGGGTCTATAACCTGCTGCCGGTGGAATCGCTGGCGAAACGGATGTACAAAAATCTCAGCCTGGTGGGCGGGGTTACCTACACGCCCGAAGAAACCCGTTTTGCCGAAAAACTGGGCGAATCGTTCGGGGCGTCGTTTGGCTCGATCCGAAAACCGGGGGAAGCCGCGGCCATTGCGCCGTTCTCGAACAACGATCTGCTGAGCAGTGCCTCTACGGATGTGGGCGATGTGAGCTGGGTGGTGCCGACGGTCGGTTTATCGGCCGCGACCTGGGTGCCGGGAACGGCGCCCCACAGCTGGCAGGCCGTAGCCGCCAGTGGCACCAGCATCGGCGTCAAAGGCATGATGGTCGCAGCTAAATCCCTGTCGCTGACCGCCATCGAACTCTTCAGCGATCCCGTCCTGATTCAGAAAGCCCGCGCCGACTGGCAACAGGCCCGCGAGGGTGCCGACTTTAAGTACGAAGCCCTGCTGGGCGACCGAAAACCGGCTTTGGATTATCGAAAATAGCGGTACGGTTTTCAGTATACGGTTTTTGGTTTACGGTGGCTGACGCGTTCCTTTTCCTTGCAGCAGCCACCGTAACGATAATCCGCCTAAATCGTATACCGAATACCGTATACCGAATACCGTGTACCGAATACCGTAAACTGAAAACCGAAAACCGACTCCCTATCTCAAATACCGCTGCGCCGGTTTCAGAACGTTCCGGCGCGGATGGGCGACGCCTTTGTAACTGGCCGGCGAATTCGGATCGCCTTTGGTGTACTTCGGCATTTTTGGATAAGGATAAATGGGCCGCTGAAACCGGATGCCCTTTTCGGCCAGGCCGTCCCTAAAGGCCGTAGCGATGAAGTGATCCGGTGCGGCACCTTCTTCCACCCACCGGATCAGGGCGGTTAAAACATCATGCTCGCGGTCCTGCGGAACGTTGAGCGCCAGATTCTGGCCGCAGTCGTTCAAACCGGGACCACCGCCACAATGCGCCATGCCCGGAATCAGAAAAAACCGGAAAAAGTCCTGCGTCTGCCGGATCCCACCCTGCGCGTCAATCACCCGCTCGTAATAACCGACCGCATCCTGATACGGCACCAGCGGATCGGCAGTTCCGGCATACATCAGTACTTTTCCGCCCCGGTTTTTCAGCGGCTGCAAATCCGGATTGTTCGCGTTCAGAAGCGGGGCCAGCACCGAGTCCAGGCGCGCCTGGTCGCGGTCAAAATCAAACGTCGCCGGCGCAAAATCACGCCCGAACACCCATTTGTACTGGTAAAAAAGCGAATTTGGCGCCTGTCTGGGGTTTTGCTGATACTCAAGCCCGGAGGCAATGCTTTCGCTCCCGACCGGAATGGGCGTGTAAATCCGTTCGCCCGTTCGGGGATTCATCGGTCCGGCGTAGATTTTTTTCAATGCGGTAAATTGGGCTTCGGTCAGGCAGGTGCCGTCATCGGTGCCGTCCGGACATTTCGGCAGCGTTTCCGGATCGAAGGCACAGGCCCGCGGGTCGGTCAGGAAGTTGTCGCCGGGCGCTCCGCCATCCTTCCCGGCACAGGCTTTGATCACCGCGCGGGTAATGAGGGCGATTTTTTCTTTCGGCAAAAACGCACTGCCCGGATGCTGGGTGGCGTTGTAATTCCAGACAAAACCGGTGTGCAGGTGCGTCCGGTTGTTGGCGGGGGCGCCGGCCAGAATGCCGTGGTAGTCCTCCGGATACCGCTGGGCCTCCATTAACGCCTGCTGACCACCCGTTGAGCAACCCGCAAAATAAGCGTGGTGAGCCGGTTTTTGGTAGTACGCCTGGGTGATGGCTTTTCCGCTGACCGTCATTTCGTGCGTGGCGCGGTGTCCAAAATCCGCCCACCGTTCGGGATGTCCGACCGCTTCGTTGGCGCCGGGCGAGGTGCCCATGTCGGTGTTGGCCGTGGCAAACCCGCGTTTCAAGCCGTTGATCAGGGCAAAATAGCCGATATTTCCGGCTCCACCCCCGTTGCCCGTTCCCAAAAACCGCCCGTTCCAGTTGGTATGGGGCAGCCACACTTCAATCCGGATGGTCGATTCCGGCGTCGGTTTCAAGGTGGCCGCAACCCGGCAAAAAGCGGGCAGATCCGGCACCGATACGCCCGTTCCGGGTAGGATGAAGGCGCCCGCAGCGACGCATTCCGCCGTGGTGATGGTGGCGCCGGGAAAAGTCTGTTTCGCCAGTTTTGGGCAATCGCAATCCTGCGCTTTCAAGGCGAATGGCAGCAATGGAATCAGAATGAAAAAGCCGATCTTGTGTAGCATTTTAGGGGGCAGTCATTTCAGGGCCTGAAGATAGAAAAGTTATTACGCAGACGGAGCCGCCCGGCGGCTAATCGGCGTTTAAAAGCGGTGAGCGGAGCCTCAGCGTCTGATCATGTCCGCTTAACCCGCGAAACACTGATACCGTAAAGACTCTTTGAAAAATAAATCGTACTTTGCAGGTCCAATTCAAAGCGGGAAAACCGTCACGGAATTGGTCAATTTTTTCTTGAGCTAATCTATTATTCCTATTGACTATGAGCGAAGTAGCCTCCCGATTTGAGCCCGGAGTTGTAACGGGCGAAGGTGTCACCGAAATTTTCCGTCATGCCAACGAAAACGATTATGCGCTTCCGGCGGTAAATGTGGTTGGGACCAATTCCATCAATGCCGTTCTGGAAACGGCGAAAGCCGTTAATTCGCCGGTCATCATCCAGTTCTCGAATGGTGGTGGTATTTTCTACGCGGGCAAAACCCTGTCGAACGCCAATCAGCAATCGGCCATTGCGGGTTCCATTTCGGGCGCACTCCACATTCATAATATTGCCGGCCTGTACGGCGTTCCGGTTATTCTGCACACCGACCACTGCGCGAAAAAGCTGTTGCCCTGGATCGACGGACTGCTGGACGCGGGTGAAAAACACTTCGACCAAACCGGCAAACCGCTGTTCAGCTCGCACATGATCGATTTGTCGGAAGAACCGATCGAGGAAAACCTGGAAATCTGCGCCAAATACTTCGAGCGGATGGCGAAAATCGGCATGACGCTGGAGATCGAACTCGGGGTAACCGGTGGCGAAGAAGACGGCGTTGACAACTCGGACGTCGATGATTCAAAACTCTATACGCAGCCGTCGGAAGTGGCCTACGCCTACGAAGAACTGCTGAAAATTTCCCCCAACTTCACCATCGCAGCCGCTTTCGGAAACGTTCATGGCGTTTACAAACCGGGTAACGTGAAGCTGTCGCCGATCATTCTGAAAAATTCACAGGATTACATTCAGGAGAAATTCGGAACGGGTCCGCTGCCGGTTAATTTCGTATTCCACGGCGGTTCGGGATCGAGCCGGGAAGAAATTCGGGAAGCCATCCGCTATGGTGCCATCAAAATGAACATCGATACGGATATTCAGTGGGCCACCTGGGACGGCATCAGGAATTATTACGAGTCGAACAGGGACTATCTGCAAGGCCAGCTCGGCAACCCCAACGGGACCGATTCGCCGAACAAAAAATACTACGATCCGCGCGTCTGGCTGCGGAAAGCCGAAGAAAGCGTGGTTCAACGCCTGAAAATCGCCTTCGAAGATCTGAATTGCATCAACCGGCTGGCGTAAACGCGTTAAGGATTTCGAGTTCAAATATAAAGGGTTACGGGCCGTCTGGCTTGTAACCCTTTTTTTTTCAGGCCCTCCTGGACGACCGTTTAATCTTTCGTCGCGCCAGCCTTTTCTTTCACCCTACCAGCGTCACATTTCATCCTTCGGCGGTTTTTGTCCCGAAAAAAGAGCCGGTTTTCGCTGCAATTTTGAATCGTTAATCACAACGGGGCACGCCGAAAACCGACTAGAGTAGGCCAAAACAACAAATCAAAATTCAAATGAAAAATGCAAAAATGATCGCCAGCGGCACCCTGAAATCGCTGACCAAAGTCCAGGCCCAAAGCATCGTTGGTGGCGTTGACCTTCCGGACAAACCGGCGGACACATTCTCGATGAAAATCAACGAAGTCGTCATGAAGATCAACGCTGGCTCGATGAAGATCAATGCCGGTTCGATGAAAATCTAATTCTTCAATCCGTCCGTAACCAATTCATTCACACCCTATTTCAAAATCAAAAAACGATGAAAAAGCAAGTTTCAAAAATCACGCTGAAAACCGACAAAATCGTCACCCTGTCCAAATCACAGTCGCTGAACGTCCTGGGCGGAGCCAAACCGAAAACGGGAAATACCACCTGTTTCTGCCCCACGGATATTTAATCAACCGCAACGGGGCCGCCGAAAACCGTCTTCCAGAGTAGGCTCATTCACACTATTTATCAGACACAATCATGAAAAAGCAACTTGCAAAACTTACGCTGAAAACCGATCAGATCATCGCTTTGTCAAACGCCCAGGCCCGGAGCATCGCCGGCGGCAGACCGGTCGAAATCTCGAAACACGGGAACTGCAGCGGCCACACGGCCTGCCCGACGAAAATCTAATCTGTTTGGAATAAGGCTCGCAGGGATCGTTTCAGGAGGAATTTAGTGCTTTCTGAAACGATTCCCTTTTCACCAACAACCGCTTCCTCCTTCCCCCTTCGCGCCATGAAAACGACCCTAATCAATCAAAAAACCGCCTTGCTCGACCGCCTGTATCGCCGTATCCAGCAGCAACCCACCACGGGCGACGTTTCGCTGCTGGCGGGTCAGATGGGTTTCGCCCTGCTGGAAGCCTACGCGCAGCGGTATTTCGGCGAAACGGACGACAGCCGGATATGGGAACGGATTTCAACCAGTCTGGCCGCGGTCCAGAACGGTGCCTTGCTGCCTTCGTTTGCCGGTGGCATGGCGGGTGTCGCCTGGGGGTTTCTCCACCTCTGCAATCGGAATTTGCTGCAAACCGACGGACTGGATGCGCAGGATATTGTGGCCGACCTCGACGAACCGCTGTTCGAGTTGGCGATGGAGCAGCTCCGCAAGGGTAATTTTGACTACCTGCACGGGGGCCTGAGTGCAGCCCTGTACTTTTTAGAACGACCCGCTTCGCCAGTTCTGACGCATTACCTCGAGCAGATGGTCCAGGCATTATCAGACACGGCGGTTCGTTTTTCAAACGGCGATATCACCTGGTCGTTTGACGATTTGGGCCGCCGGGCGTCCGACGAGCCAGCGATTTATAACCCCGGTCTTTCGCACGGAACCGCCAGCATTGTGGCCATTCTGTGCTTATTGTACGAACGCGGCTACGCCCGTCGGCGCGCTGCCGAACTGATCCGGGGTACGCTGCAATGGACCTGGAACCACCGCAACCGCTCGGGGCAGTCGGTTTTTCCGACTGTGGTCCACGAAAACCGGCAGGATCAGAACAGCCGTCTGGGCTGGTGCTACGGCGATCTGGGCATTGCGCACACGTTTTGGCGGGCGGGCCGACTCCTGAACCATAGCGGGTGGCAAGCCCTTGCGGAAGAAACCATGCTGCGGGCGGCTCAGCGCCGAAACCGGGCGGAAGCGCACATCTACGACGCCGGCCTTTGCCACGGAAGCGCCGGAGTGGCTTACCTGTTTCGCCGGTTTGCCCAACACAATCCGCATCCGCTCCTGACCGAAACCGCCGATTACTGGATGCAGCAAACCCTGCTCCAGGCCACGCCCGACGGCCACGAAACCGCATTTTTGTTAGGCCAGGGCGCGTCCGAGGTTAATTTGGGACTGCTCGACGGTGAAGGCAGCGTCGCCCTGGTGCTGCTTGCCGAGTTGGGCGTACCCGCCGGGTGGGACCGGTTTCTCCTGCTTTCCTGAGCCCGGCGCTCTTTCGATTTTTCAGAATTACCGGATTCAAACAGGTTGTCAGGGACCCGATTCCGCCAGGTGTTCACCCGAAACCGCCAGCTATTCATCGGTCCTAGTCCGGCCTGAAACCGCCTTTTACATTTACCAAGCGTAAACAACACACGAACGAATACCACGATGAAACTGGGTCTTCTCGAGTTTGGAACCGGCTGCACCAGCCCGCTGGACATTGTCGAAAATGTCATCCACTATGCCGAAGCCGCCGAAACAATGGGCTACACCCGGTTTTGGCTCGCCGAGCACTACGGCGCTTCCCCCGCGTACGGCAATCCCGAAATGCTGGTGCCGATCATTGCCGGACTAACCAGCGAGCTGAAGGTGGGCGTGGCCGGCTTGCTGATGACTTACCATAACCCGTACCGGGTGGCCACCGCCTTTAAACTCCTGAATAACCTGTTTCCCCACCGCATCGACCTGGGCATTGCCCGGGGTGGCATGCCCGCCGAGTATGCCCGGCGGCTGGTGCCGGCGTTGGACCTGACTGACAAAACCGTGTGGGTCGATACGTTTCTGCAAAACAGCACGGCCTTGTACAGCTATTTGCTGGACCCGGCCTTCGCCAATCAAATCACACCCTGCAGTGGTCATGTACCCGCGATCTGGTCGTTGAGCGCCAGTCTGCACAACATCATGGCGATTGCCAGCCTCAACACGTCGCTTTGCAAGTCTCTTTTTCACAGCGACATCGCTAGCCACGAGCGGGACGCCGAGCGGCTTCAGCATTACCGGGAAGAATTTTACCACCGCCACCAGACCGTTCCGGAGGTGAATCTGGCCGTGGCCGGTTTGTGCGCCGACACCGACCAGAAAGCACGTCAAATTCAGGCGAATTTGCAGCGGCCCGCTTCAGTGAGCAACGAAATTGTGGGCTCGCCCACCTACATCCTGGATGAGCTGGCCCGGCTGAGCGAATTATACGGAGTCGATGAAATCATTTTCATGAACATGGCGGAAGAAACCGGGCACAAACAGACCGGCATTGAGCTCCTCGCCAAACACCTCGGCCACTACACCGAATCGGTCGAATCCCGCTTTTGCTTACCCACCCTTGTCTGAAAACCGTATGGCAACCGTTCCGTTCTCAACCGCCTTCGTTCGCGTTCCGCTCGCCGGAGCCGATACCATCGACCAACTGGACGAGTCCCGCATAGCGGACTTGATTCGGGACCCCCGGTTTCTGGAAGCGCTGTACATTGCGTCACCTGCCTTGTACGACGAAGTTCAGAAACTCGACCTCAGTCTCCAGCCGGGTTTCCGGTCCGACGAGAAAAACCGGCGTGTGCTGTATTCGCTGATCAAATACGCAGCCCGGTACGCAACGCGCTGCACGCCGTTCGGCCTGTTCAGCGTTTTTTCAACCGTGCCGGTCGGTTCGGGGCCAACCCAGGTTCGCGTGGAGACGACCGCTAGCCCGCGAAAAGTGACACGGCTCGACATGAACTACCTCTGCGCCCTGGCGCAGGATCTGGAAAAACACCCCGCCATTCAGCCGCATCTGCGGTTTTTTCCCAATACCAGCCTGTATCTGGCGCACGCTCAGTACCGCTACATTGCCTACCGCTACGACGCGGGTGGACGGCGGGTTCATCACCTGACCAGTTCGGAGCAGAACGAATACCTGGACGGCGTTCTGGCGCTGGCCCGCGCCGGAGCAACGGTTCATCAGCTGGTCGATTCGCTGCGGTCCGACGAGGTTTCCGAGGAAGAAGCCGCAGCTTATATCGGGCAGATTCTGGAGGCCCAACTCGTTGTCAGTGAACTGGAACCGGCCCTGACCGGCGACGATTTTCTGGTACAGATCCGGCAAACCCTCCAGGCGGTTTGTGCGCAGCATCCCGACACCGACCTGATGGCCATCATTCAAATCCTGACCGAGCTCGAAGCCGACCTGAAAGCCCTGGAAAGCTCGGCGGAAAACCGCTCGACGGAAAAATTTGAGGCTATCGAGCGGAAAATAAGCCAGTTGTCCACCCCCTTCGACCGGAAAGTGCTGTTTCAGATTGACACCTTTTTGCCCCAAACCGACGGGCAACTGAACAAAGGGTTGCTCAACAAACTGGTGTCCAAAATCCCGACGCTGATGAAACTGGTGCCGCCGGGCAATGCGACGCTCGAAAAATTCAAAGAAGCGTTTCGGGCCAGATACGAGGAAGAAGAAATTCCGCTGGTGATTGCGCTTGATCCCGAAATGGGCCTTGGTTATCCGGCGGATGCCGCCGGGGCCGATGTGTCGCCCCTGATCGATGGCCTTGAAACCGCCCAGGCCGACGAAGCGCAGCATTTTACCGTCCCGGCCGAACACCGTTACCTTCTTCAGAAAATTGCCGACGCGCAACTCACGAACCGCTACCAGATTGAAATCCAGGAGGATGAACTCCGTCCGCTGGAGCCCCGGCAAGCCAGCCTGCCGCTCACCAACTCTGCCCTGTTTTCGGTGATTCGGGAACATGGGCGGGAGCAACTCGTCCTGAATCATTTCGGCGGCATGAACGGCACCGCGCTGCTGGGCCGGTTTGGGCACACCGATCCGGCGGTTTTGAACCTCCTGCACGAAATCAGTCAGGCCGAAGACGAAGCCCGGCCCGATCTGGTTTTTGCCGACCTCGTTCACCTGCCCGAAGCCCGCACCGGAAACGTCATCATCCGCCCGGCCTTGAAAACGCACCAGATTCCGTTTCTGGGCAAAGCTTCGGTGGATCCGGACTCCCAGCTTCCGGTGACGGATTTGATGGTGAGTCTGTCCGGAAACACGCTGCGGCTGCGGTCGAAATCGCTCAATAAAACCGTGGTGCCGCGCCTGTCGAACGCCCACAATTATGCCAATTCCGAATCGCTCGATCTGTACCATTTCCTCTGCGATTTGCAGACGCAGCACCAGCGCACGACGCTGAGTTACTGGACGAGCAGTGCCAGCCGGCTGTTCGTGTTCATTCCGCGCATTGTGCTCGACAACCTGATTCTGGCCGAAGCGCAGTGGAATCTCCGGGATGCCCACGCTCAACCGCTGGTCACGGCGTTCAAAACCGGCCACTGGGCGCCGTTGCAGGAAGCCATCCTAGGCTGGCGCAGGCAGTTCCGCATTCCGCGCTACATCACGCTCACCGATTCCGACAACGAGCTTTACGTCGATCTCGACAATCAGTGGCTGGCCGAAACGTTTGTCAATGAAATTAAATCCCGCTCCACGTTCACGATCAAGGAGTTTCTGTACCGCGCCGACACGGCGGTGGTGGAATCGGGTGAAGGCTGGCACACAAATCAGTTTGTAGTCGCCTTCAAAAACCAGCCGACAACGGCGGTTTTTACAAATCCCAAAACCAGCCAAAATACGGAAGACCAGCCCCTGGATCGCAAATTTCTGCCTGGTTCGGAATGGCTGTATTATAAAATTTACACCGGAATAAAAACCGCCGACTCGCTGCTGACGGAGGTGATGCACCCGCTGACCGAGCGATTCCGGCTGGCGGGCTGGACCGACCAGTTTTTCTTTATCCGGCTTTCCGATCCGAACCATCACTTCCGCTTCCGGTTTCACCTGACCGATGTGCGGTTTCTGGGCGAGGTCATTCGCGAACTGCACGACGCGCTGGCGCCGTACCTGGCCAATCGCAGCGTTACTTCCGTAGGTACCGACACCTACAACCGCGAACTGGAACGCTACGGTCAGAACTCCATCCGAACCGCCGAAGCTTTTTTTCACGTCGATAGTCAGACAACGCTGGCCTTCCTGAGCCAGATTGAAGGCGCCGAGGGTGAAGAATGCCGCTGGCGGTTTGGCCTGAAAATGATGCATGATGTGCTGGATGCCTTTGGGCTGGACGTACCGCAGCGCATCGCTTTTACCGAACAGCAAACCGCCTTGTTTGGCCGGGAATTCGGCTACAACGCGGCCCGGAAAAAACAACTTGATGGCCGGTACAAAGAAATCGAACCCGCGATTCAGCAGTTGTTCGACGAAACCTGCGACGACCACCGGTTTTTCTACGACCTGAGCCACGAACGCAGCGCGCAGTTGCAGCCGATGGTGGCGTATTTCCGGTTCCTCCACGACCAGGGCAACCTGGCGCTCTCGCTGGAAAGCCTGCTCGACAGCCTGATTCACATGACGATAAACCGCTTGTTCCGCAACCGGCAACGGCACCTTGAATATTCGCTGTATTACCACCTGCACAAGTATTACCGAATCACGTACGGCCGGCTGGCGCACGGCCACATCCGGCCGGCGGTTGCCTCCACTTCCCTTCCCGCTGCATCCTGATGAGCCACTTTCTTAAAACCGTATTCGGCGGCAAAATGAGCCCCTACCGCTTCATCGACCGGTTTCCGTACGTTGAACAGGGGGCCATGATGGATTGCGGCCCCACCTGTCTGGCGATGGTTTTCCAGCACTACGGGGTGTCGGATGCCAAACACGTTCTGACCAAATTGTCGGGCATTTCCCAGGAAGGTTCGAGCCTGTACACGCTGATGGAAGTAGCCGAAAATTTTGGCTGCAAAGCCGAAGGCTACGAGCTGGATTATCCGTATTTGCAGCAGATTCAGCTGCCCTGCATTGCCCACTACGAGGGCCAGCATTTTGTGGTTGTGTACGAAGCCACCGACTCCCACGTCCGGATTGCGGACCCTGCTTTTGGAAAAGTCCGGTATTCAAAAGAGGAATTCCAGAACAAATGGAGCGGAATTGTGCTCGAACTGAAGCCGACTGCGGAGTTTTATAAAAACGACGAACTGACGGAAGCAATCGCGCAGCAGAAAACCGAGAAAAAAAGCATTTTTCAGCAATTATACCTGCCCATTTTGCGCGAAAACAAAACCGTTCTGGGCGAAATTTTCCTCTTCTCCCTCCTGCTCGAACTCGTTGGGCTGGTGCTGCCGCTGTTTACGCAGACCATGCTCGACAACGTGCTGGTAAACCAAAATAAAAAGCTGCTCATCGGGATTCTGGCGGGGCTGATGCTGGTGTTCGTCGTGCAGGTGGTGCTGACTTATACGCGCAGTATGCTGATGGTGCATTACCGGTTTCGGTTTGAGATGGACTTCATGACGAAGTTTTTCGACCGCATGATTTCGCTCAAACAGAAGTACTACGACAACCGCAAGCGCGAAGAATTTATGGCGCGGTTCAACGAGGGCATCGGCATCCGGCAGTTTACGAATCCGGTTATCATCCAGCAATTTCTGGACGTCTTTTTCATGCTGATTTACTTTCCGATCCTGTTCTGGTTCAATAGCTTACTGGGCGGAATTGCCCTGAGTTGCTTCGTGGCTTACGGCCTGACAACCACCTATTTCATTCCCATCATCAAGAACCTGCGCTCGAAAGTTTACCATAAAAATCAGGCGTCGCTGGGCGGTTTTCTAGACGCCCTGCTCGGCATCAAAACCGTAAAACTGCTGTCGCTGGAAAAATACAAACTGGTGCGCTGGAAACACCTGCACCGCGAGTCGATCAACTCGGTGATGGTCGATGAACAACGCCAGATCCTGATCAACTCGCTCCAGAAACTGATCTTTATTTTCAGTCAGGTGGCGGTTTTCTGGGTGGGGGCTTACGAGGTATTTACCGGACACCTGAGTATCGGGCAATACATGGCGTTCACGTCCATTTTCATGACCGTCATGAACGCCGTCAACAGCGTGAGCGCGCTCTGGATGATGGTGACGCAGGTGAGCGTGAGTTTCGAGAAAATAAACGAAATTTTTCTGGAAGAACGCGAAGAAACCAATTATCAGGAGAAAAGCAATTCGTTTTCGGGAAACCGCATCCGTCTCGAAAATGTGTCGTTCCGGTATAACCAGCGCGACGAAAAATACATTTTGCGCAACCTCAACTGCGAAATCCGCCAAGGCGAACGCATCGGCATTGTCGGACGGAACGGGGCCGGGAAATCCACGTTTGTCAAGTTGCTGCTGAACCTCTATCCCGAGTACGAAGGCAAAATCTGGTGCGACGATCAGGAGATGCGGGCCATTCATCCGAAAGTGCTGCGCAACCACGTTCATTTGTTTCCGCAGGACACCTACGTATTCAACGACACGATCAAGGAAAACATCCGTTGTGCCAACCTCTCAGCCTCCACGGAGCAGGTGGTCGAAGCTGCGCAACTGGCTGACCTGCACCAGTTTGTCAAGAGTACACACCTGGGCTACAACCAGATGGTGGGCAATTTCGGCAGCAACCTGTCGGGCGGGCAGGTTTTGAAAATCGGATTTGCGCGTCTGTTTGTCACCAGTCCCGATCCCGACCTGATTATTCTGGACGAAGCCAGCAGCGCCCTGGATGTCGAAACTGAACGGCGGATTCTCGACAACATTTACAGACGCTACGAAGGCAAGACCATCATTTCCATTGCGCACCGGCTGCACACGCTCAAAGCCGTCGACCGGATTCTGGTGTTCGATCAGGGCACCATTGCCGAACAGGGCAGCCATTCCGACCTGCTCGCTCAGGGTGGTATTTACTACGACTTTATGAAAACCTACGTGGAGTAACCTCAATCAACCGCCATGAACACCCTTCTGCACGATCTAAGCGAAAACCAGTACGAAGATCTTTACCACGTCGATGACGCCCCGCTGGCCGACCTGCGGCTCAAAGCCCTGCGCCGAATGGGCTGGTGGGCGGTTTTGCTGGTCGTAGCGGGTCTGGGGGCCGGTTTTGTCGTGGTGCTGCCCGATACCGTACCCACGCCCTTTGTTTTCAAGTCGGAGCGGGCCGAGGATATTTACCGCTTTCCGTCAACGGTTTACATCGAGCGCTTTTTTGTAAAACCGGGTCAGGCGGTAAAAGCCGGGGATGTCCTGCTCGAACTGAGTGCCCCGGACATTGCCGCGCTGACGCACGAGCTGGCTTCGGCGCGGGCCAACCTGTCCAGTTTTCAGCGGTTTCGGACCCAATCGGCGGACCACGAACGTTCGGTGATCGAGGTCCAGATTCGAAGGCTCCGGGAGGAGATTGCGCTCCGGGAATCGCAGCTTCGGATGAACGAACAGAAATGGGCGTCCGAATCAATCCGGCTGGCTTATGACGTGCAGGAAACCGCCCGGCTGCTGACCATCAACCGGCAGTTTTACAAAGACGGTGACATCAGCAAAAACGACCTCAACACCATCGAATCCAATCAGTTACGCGCCAAAAATTTGTACGATGTGGCCTACCAGAATTACCTGGATACCCGCAATACGCTGAACCGGCAAATTACGTCTCACGAGCTGGAAATCAAGGGCCTGGAAAAACAACGGGCAAAAAGTTCGGTGGATCTGCAACTCGAAGATGCGCAACTGAACACCGCGCTGACCACCACCCGCCAACGGATTGAGGGAGCTTACGGCACGTTTGAGATGACCGAAAACAATCATCTGCGGCTCAAAGCCTCCCGGGCGGGTACGGTTTCGTTCGTGTTTGAAGGCGAGAAAGAAGCCCCCACCGGTTCCGTACTGCTGAAACTCCTCGCCGAGGACGCGCCTTTGTATGCCCACACGCAGGTCAGTTCCGCACAAATCGGGAAAATCCGGGCCGGGCAGGCGGTGGTAATGAAGGTGGATGCCTATCCGGTGTACGAATGGGGCCCCGGCCACGGAAAGGTCAGCCAGGTTTCGTTTACGCCCGACGAAAAAGGAATGTTCAATGTGCAAATCCGGGTGACCGACCAGGCACACCTGAACCGTTTGTTGCGAATTGGGATGCGGGGGAAAGCCGATGTGATCACGGACGAACGCACGGTTTTTGGACACCTGTTCCGAAAATTCCGCAAGACGGCCAGCGCGGTGATCGACTAGCTTTTTTGTCTTGCAATTAGCGGCTTGTAACTGATTTATTAGTATCTCATGAAGAAATAACTTCATTCCTATAACACGACAGGCCGGTTTTTTATATCAAAATTGAATCGAAGGGAGAAAGCCTGAAAAACAAACAAGATTTTACCATTTATTCACACGAATTGATAGTCTATTTGGGCAGCGTTTGCGTACCTTGGTTAAGCCAACTCGAAGCGTGTTATGAAACCTTTATCGATCTTGTCGGGAACGTTGAACACCGTTCTGCTTTCCCGCCGATTTACCATCACCAAAACTTGTCCCTATTGCGGCCGGGACGAATCGGCGGCTGAGCGAATCCCGCGATCCTCCTTTACCAGGGTGCTTTTATTTTATATCCCCAACCGCTCCTACCGCTGTTTAGGCTGCCGAAAAAAGTTTGTAAAGATTGGAGAAAGCTAACTTGTAGGGCGCAGCCTTACCTGATAATACCGGTTCCAAATAGGAAAATAAACTATATTATCTTTTTAAGGCCTCCAAATAAACGTGTCTGATAAACTAATTTTTATCAGCTATTTATATACGTACGTTACACCCGGGAATGCTCTGAATCTTCGTATGCCGCCCGTCAAGGTACCGAAATTCATTCTTTCATCCGGTGGCTGGGCATCCTTCGATGCCCGGTTTTTCCGGTTTCAGGTTTTCCGGAGCAAAACGTTATTATTTCTTAAAAATACGGTTTATTGAACTCCGGTGAGCAACTTTGCGGGGTCTTTTCGCATCAGGAAATAAACTACCCAAATCAACCGCCGATCCGTTCATGGGTCTGGGATTGCACCTGAACGCCAAAATTGGTAGATTTCCCTGCGAATACGCAACCTGAATGTATGAAATACTGGCTTACTCTCTTCATCACGCTTACTTTTTATCAATGGACAACGGCCCAGGGCATCCGGGGGACGATCAAAACAACGCAGGGTGAGGTGCTTCCCTACGCGGCCATTGTGGTGAAAGGCACCTCCAACGGCGCCATCACCAACGCGGAAGGGCGTTACGAAGTACCGCTCAAACCGGGGAAATACGCCATTGTATTCCAGTATCTGGGGTTTCAGGCGCAGGAAAAAACTGTCGAAATCGGCAGTGAATGGCAAACCATCGACGTCACGATGCAGGAACAGGCGTTCCGCTTGCAGGAGGTGCAGGCCCGCCAGGGCAAAGAAGATCCGGCCTACAGCATCATGCGCCGGGCCATTGCCAAAGCCAAATACCACGAATTGCAGGTAATGAGCTACACGGCCCGCGCCTACACCAAAACGTCCTTTACGGTGACGGATCTGCCGATGCAGTTCATGTACCGAAAACAATTGAAGGAAGCCGAAAAAGAAGGGTTTAAAATTGGCGTTCCGATGCTGTACGAATCGGTTTCGGAAGTAACCTTCAAGCAACCGAACACCTACCGCCACCGCATTATGGCCACCCGCAACTCGCTGGGCGACAACGTTTCGGTGAGCGATTATTTCCTGTCGAGCTTCTACCGCCCGGAGGTCAACAAGGCGGTTTCGCCCCTTTCGCCGAAAGCGTTTGCCTATTACAAATTTGAGTACCAGGGCACGTTCAGTGAGCGCGGCATCGACGTCAGCAAAATCAAGGTGACACCCCGGGCGTACGGCGAGGGCGTTTTTCGGGGTGCGATTTTCATCATCGAAAACAGCTGGGCCATCCACAGTTTGCAGCTGGAGACCCGCAATCCGCTCGGTTTCGACATCAAAATCCGTCAGGTGTACAGCCCGGTGCAAAACGTCTGGCTGCCGGTTAATCAGCGGTATGATCTGGAAGGCCGAATTATGGGGGCCGCCGGAAACGCGCAGCTCATCATCAGCCAGGCCTTCAGCCAATTACAGGTAAACCCGGCTTTTGTTGAGGATGTGCGGATTGTGGATGAGAAAATTGAAAAACCGGCCGTTCGCCTGACCAACAAAGACATCAAAGGGCAGAAACTGGAAGATAAGATTGCCAAACAGAAAGAATATTCGGCCAAAGATTTTAAAAAGCTCCTGAAAGAGTACGAAAAACAGGAGTACCAGGCCAAGAAAGAACGCAAGGAAGAGGTAGAAGTGTCGCGCAACGACTCCACCGTGGTCGATTCACTGGCCGGCAAACGCGGAAACGCTTTCTGGGATTCGCTGCGAACGGTGCCGCTGACGACGGCCGAAATTAAAAGCTATGTCAAGCGCGACAGCCTGCAAATTGTCCGGAAAATTGAAGTGCGGAAAGACAGCACCAAAGCCGCCAGGGATTCGACCCGAAAAAACCGGGCCAGCAAAACCTTCAAACCGGGGCAGTTGATCTCGGGCAATACCTGGAATTTCGGTCAGCGGACCGCCCTGACCTGGGACAGCCCACTTCAGAAAATTTATTACAATACCGTCGAAGGGTACACCGTCGACCTCGGGCTGCGACTCCGGTATTATCTCCGCAAACCGCAAAAAGATTCGACGCGCCGGCGGGTCACCATCAAACCAACGCCCGACCTGACCATCGGCGGAGCGGGCCGCTACGAGTTTGGCTTGCAGCGGTTTATCGGAACGGGCGGCATCGGCTACACTTATAAAAACACGCACGTCGATCTGACCGGCGGGCGCTGGGTCAACCAGTTTAATCCGAACGAACCGATCAGCCCGTTCCTCAACTCGCTGACTTCGCTGCTGTTCGAGAAAAATTACGCGAAGTTTTACCAGCGGGACTTTCTGCGGCTGGGCGTTTCGGCCCGTCCTTTCGAAAACCGGATCACGGTCAACGGCAGCCTGGAATACGCCGAGCGAACGGAGCTGGCGAACTACCGGGAGAATCTGAAACCCTGGATCGACTGGAACCAGTTCAGCTACACGCCCAACCGCCCGATGAACGCCGAGCTGGGGTCCGGGGCATTTCCGGTGCACCAGGCGTTTGTGCTGAATCTGGCGGTTTCGGGCAAACTGGCGGCCACCCAATACCGGCTTCGGAACGGTCGGCGTGTCGCCAGCCGCAACAACAGCCCGGAGGTGACGCTGAACTACCGCAAGGGAATTCCGCTCCAGTCGGGAGCGGTCGAAGCCAGCGACGTGGATTACGACTTTCTGCAGGCCGGTTTGAGCCATTCGTTCGAAACCGGCATCCGAAGCCGCCTGAGTTACAACCTGTCGGCGGGTGCTTTCCTGAACGACAAAGCCGTGTTTTTCCCGGATTTCAAGCACTTCCAGGGCAACGAGTTCTTTCTCCAGCAGGGAGACCCGACGGCGATTTTCCGGATGTTGCCGTATTACCAGTACAGCACCGGCAAGCGGTTTTTCGAAGGCCACGTTCTGATGGAATACCGCAAGTTTTTGATTACGCAACTGACGCTGGTGCGCTTGACGGGCCTGAAAGAAAATCTCTTTGTGCACTATCTCGCCACGCCCCAGTCCCGCAACTACACCGAAGTGGGCTACGCACTGGACGGCCTGATTCCGGGTATTTTTCCGTTCTTTCGGGTTGAGGTGATTTCCCAGTGGCAGGACTGGCAGTACCAGAAGCTCGGTTTCCGCATCGGCACGACCCTGAAATTCCGGTAACCCACTGCTTTCAGCCCCAACCCCGCCAGGGGTTGACTGTAGATACCCCCGGATGCAAACCGGGGCTACGGACGGCGCACCCCCCGGACCGGGACCCGGTATCCCCGGCCTCACAGCCCCCGGGTTGCACCCGGGGGTATCAGGAAGTCAACACCTTCGGGGTTGGAGGAAACAGGCTGGCATATTTAATCTTCTTTTAACGGCTTTTTTAGGCGGTTTAAATCTGGCGACCCGTTGTTTGTTGCCAGAATTGAGGATCAATGGGAATTTTCCGCAACATACTGCTAACAGTCGGCCTGCTGTGGGTGCTGCTTTTCCGGGTCTACCCCATGGTAGCCGGAACGGTTTCCCCTGCGCACGGCATTGCACCGACGGTTGTTAAGCAAAACACCCACTCCAATACGCCTTCCACCGATTCGGCGGTTTATTGGGTTCAGGATGAAGACGAACAACTGGTTCCTTCTCCCAACCCGGAGTTCCTTTCAGAATGGCCCACCGAATGGCTGAGTCTGTTGCTGGTAGCCCTTCTGCTGCTGCCCGTCCGACTGGCTCTGGCCGGAAAACCGGTGAACACACACCGCCCGTATTACCTGCTTTATTGTTCCCTGCGCATCCCTGCGGTTTAATTACTCCGGACAAAACCGTCCGTCGCGTATTCCTTTCCGCCAACCGGCGAAATTTCTCTTAAAACAGCTTTCCATACACCATGAAAAGGATTTTTCTTTTCGTGTTTGGGTGCGTCCTGCATAGCCCGCTGCTGTCGTTTGCGCAAAACGATACGCTGCGGCTCACGCTGCCCCAGGCCGAAACGCAGTTTCGTCAGAACAACCTGCAACTGATGGCGACGAAACTGGGCGTTGATGAAAACAAAGCCTACGAATTTCAGGCAAAACTCTGGAACAATCCGAGCCTCTACGTCGAACAGATGCCCTACAACGCCCAGACGAAGGAAGTGATGCCCTGGCGGCAACGGAATTCGGAGCAGGTGGTTCAGGTACAGCAACTCCTGCTGCTGGCGGGCAAACGGAATAAACAACTGGCGGTTGCCCGCAGCAGTACCGAGCTGGCCAGCGACCGGTTTTTTGACCTGCTGCGAACGCTGAATTTCCAGTTGCGGACCACGTTCTACGATCTGTATTACAACCAGCAGGCACTCGGTGTCTACGAACAGGAAATCGGCACGCTCCGGCAAACCGTCAACCTCTTTCAGCAGCAGTACGAAAAAGGCAACATTCCGCTGAAAGATTTGACCCGGTTGAAAGCCTACCTCTTCAACCTGACCACCGAACGCCAGCAGTTGCTGCTGAAATTGACCGACGACCAGGCCGATTTGGCCCTCTTACTGAATGCCAGCCCTTCTGTACCCTTCCAACCCGTGCTGGAAAATACCGGGGCCATTCAGCCTGCCGTCGGTCAGCTTAACCTGAATGAGTTGTTTAAACTGGCGGAAGAAAACCGCTACGACCTGAAAGGGTTCCGCGATCAGGCCATTCAGGAGAAGCAAAATCTGACCCTGCAAAAAGCGATGGCCGTTCCGGACTTGTCGCTGCAAGCCACCTACGACCGCAACGCGGGCTACATCCCAAACTACGTGGGCGTGGGCATCGGCATCAACCTGCCGGTTTTTAACAAGAATCAGGGGAACATCAAAGCCGCGACGATCCGAACGCAGAGCAGCCAGCAGGCCACCGACGCCTACGCGCTTCAGGTGGACAGCGACGTTCGGCGGGCCTATCAGAAAGTGCAGCAAACCGATCAGGTCTACCAGACTTTCGATCAGAAATTCAACGGCGATTTTAGCCGGCTCATCGATGGCGTCACCACCAATTACCGCAAACAAAACATCGACGTGGTGGAATTTCTGGACTTTTTCGATTCGTACAAAGCCAGCCAGATTCAATTCAACCAACTGCAAAACAGTCGGATGCAAAGCCTGGAAGAACTCAACTTTGCCGTCGGCACCAACCTATTCACGAAATAATACCCGGTTTTTAAAAACCGCATCCGTCATGAAAGCAACGCATCTCTTAAAACCGTCTTTGAAATTGGCATCCACTTCAGCATCCTGCTTCCTGGCCGGACTGCTGATCATGAACCTGACAGCCTGCCAATCGTCGGCCACGCCCGAATCCCAGGGCGACGACGTGTCGCAGCGGAAAGTCAACTTGCTGGCAACGGCCAAAATTGACACCGCCCGGTTGCGGCCCGTCAACAACGAACTGAATCTCACCGGCAAAATCACGTTCAACCAGGACAAAGTGGTGAAGGTGTTTCCGCTGGTGGGTGGGCATATTGAGGAAGTAAAAACCGACCTCGGCGACTTCGTGAAACGCGGGCAAACGCTGGCCATCATCCGGTCCGGCGACATGGCCGATCTGGAGCAGGAAGCCGTATCCGCCAAAGGCCAACTGGCCGTGGCCCGTAAAAACCTGCAAGTCACCGATGACATGGCGAAAGCCGGTCTGGCCGCCCAGAAAGACCTGATTGCCGCCCGCGAACAAATGCAGGCCGCTCAGGGCGAAGTCAACCGGGTGGCAGCCCGCAAAGGCATCCTCGGCGGTTCGGGCTCCATTTACGTCGTGAAAGCCCCGACCGACGGTTTTGTGGTCGAGAAAAATGCCGCGCAGGGTATGGAACTCCGCTCGGATGATCCCGAAAACCTGTTCACGATCTCCAACCTCGATCAGGTCTGGGTGTTGGCGAACGTGTATGAGTCAGACCTGGCCAATGTGAAAGAAGGCTTTTCGGCCACCATCACGACACTGTCGTATCCCGACCGCGTTTTTAAAGGAAAGATCGATAAAATCTTCAACGTGCTGGACCCCGAAAGCAAAACGATGAAAGTGCGGGTGACGCTTTTGAACGCGGATTATACGCTGAAACCTGAAATGTTTGCCAACGTGCGGGTCGAATACGCTGGGCAGGAACAGCGGATTGGAATTCCGGCCAAAGCCATTGTGTTTGACAAAAGCCGCAACTTCGTCGTGGCCGTCAACTCCCATAACCAACCGGTCGTGCGCGAGGTGGACATCTTCAAAACCATCGGCGACATCGCCTACCTCAACACTGGCCTGAAACCCGGCGACCGCGTCGTGAAGCAGAATCAACTCCTGATTTATAACGCACTAGGAAATTAAGGTAAGTTGTTTCGCAGACGGGGCGGCCCCGTCTGCGAAACAACTTACCTCCACTCCTTTCCTCCTCCATCCATGAATAAGTTCATCAAAAATATCATCTCGTTCTCGCTGAAGAACCGGTTTTTTATCTTCTTCCTGACGGGTCTGGCGGTTGTTGCGGGTTTTATCAGCTACCAGAATACGCCGATTGAAGCCTTCCCGGACGTTACCAACACGCAGATCACGATCATTACGCAGTGGCCGGGCCGGAGCGCGGAAGAAATTGAAAAGTTCGTTACCATACCGATTGAAATCGGACTGAATTCCGTTCAGAAAAAAACCGACATTCGTTCGACGACGCTGTTCGGCCTGTCGGTGGTCAAGGTTCTGTTCGACGACGGGGTGGACGACGCTTTCGCCCGCCAGCAGGTCAATAATCTACTGAATAACGTCGATTTACCGGAAGGGCTGAAGCCCGATGTCCAACCGCCCTACGGCCCCACCGGCGAGATTTTCCGGTACACGATCAAAAGCAATACCCGAACCAGCCGCGAACTGAAAACGATGCAGGACTGGGTGATCGAACGACAACTCAAAAGCGTGCCGGGCGTGGCCGACGTGGTGAGTTTCGGCGGAGAAGCCAAAACCTACGAAATTTCGGTCGATCCGCGCCGGTTGCTGGATTACGGCATTACCCCGCTCCAACTCTATCAGGCCGTTGCCAACTCCAACGTCAACGTCGGCGGGGATGTCATCGAGAAAAACGCGGAAGCCTACGTGGTGCGCGGGATCGGTCTGCTGAAAAACAGCCAGGACATCGGCAACATCATCATCAAAAACGCCAACGGAACGCCCATCATGGTTCGGAACGTGGCTCAGGTGTCGGAATCGGCACTGCCCCGGCTGGGCCAGGCAGGTCGCGATAAGCAAAACGACGTGGTGGAGTGCATCGTGGTGATGCGCAAAGGCGAAAACCCCAGCGAGGTCATTGAAAGCGTAAAAGCCAAAATTAACGAACTGAATACCAGCATTCTACCGGCGGACGTGCAGATTGATACGTTTTACAACCGCGAAACGCTGATTCACTTCGCCACGCACACGGTGACGCACAACCTGATTGAAGGGCTGGTGTTCGTGACGGTCATCGTCTTTCTGTTCATGGCCGACTGGCGGACGACGGTAACGGTTTCGATCATCATTCCGCTGGCGCTGCTGTTCGCGTTCATCTGTCTGCGGCTCAAAGGTATGTCGGCCAACCTGCTCTCCATGGGCGCCATCGATTTCGGGATTATCGTGGACGGCGCGGTGGTGATGGTGGAAGGCATTTTCGTCACACTTGACGAAATGGCCATTCACAACGGCATGAGCCGGTTCAACAAACTCGCCAAACTGGGTGTGCTGCGGAAAACCGGCACGGAAATGGGCAAGGCCATCTTCTTCTCCAAACTCATCATCATCACCTGTCTGGTCCCGATTTTCTCGTTCCAGAAAGTCGAAGGCAAGATGTTTTCACCGCTGGCCTGGACCCTCGGTTTTGCCCTGCTCGGCGCCCTGATTTTTACGCTGACGCTGGTGCCGGTTTTGGCGAGTTTCCTGCTGAGAAAAGACGTCCGCGAAAAACACAATCCGGTGGTGGAGTTCATCACCCGGAATGCGACCAAAGCCTTCGGATTTACGTTTGCCCACAAAAAATTGAGTTTGCTGGCGGCTGCCGGTTTGGTAATCGTGGGCTTATCCGGTTTTAAACTGCTGGGCACGGAGTTTCTGCCCGAACTGGACGAAGGCTCGATTTACGTCCGGGCCAGTATGCCGATGAGCATTTCGCTGCCCGAATCCGTCAAGCTGACCACGCAGATGCGCCACGTTTTCGAGGAGTTTCCGGAAGTAAAAGGCGTGATTTCGCAAACCGGTCGCCCGAACGACGGCACCGACCCCACCGGTTTTTACAACATCGAATTTCTGGTGAGCATTTTCCCGAAAGAAGAGTGGAAGAGTGGAATAACGAAGGAACAGTTGATTGCCCGGATGCAGAAAAAACTGGCGGTTTTTCCGGGGGTCGATTTCGGATTCTCGCAGCCCATCATGGACAACGTGGCCGAAGCGGTTTCGGGGGTCAAAGGCTCCATTGCCGTTAAGGTATACGGCCCCGATCTGTACACGCTGGAACGTAAATCCACCGAAATCGATAAACAACTGGCAACCGTTAACGGTATTACCGACCTGGGCGTGATTCGCAACATCGGCCAGCCCGAATTGCGTATCGAGCTGGACGAACGGAAGTTGGCGCTCTACGGTATTGATAAAGCCAACGCCCAAACCGTGGTGGAAATGGCCATCGGCGGAAAAGCCGCCACCCAGATTTACGAAGGGGAACGCAAATTTGACCTGCGGATTCGCTACGACGGACCGTTCCGCTCGAACGAAGCCGAAATCGGTAACCTGATGGTACCGACTAACAACGGTTCCCAGATTCCGATCAAGGAAATTGCCAAAATTTACACGCAAACCGGTCCCATTCTGATCTACCGGGAAGGTAACCAACGCTACGGCGCGGTCAAATTTTCGGTGCGGGGCCGCGACATGGGCGGGGCCGTGGCCGAAGCGCAGCAGAAAGTAGCCGCCAACGTGAAACTGCCGCAGGGCTATACCATCAAATGGGCCGGGGATTTTGAGAACCAGCAACGCGCAACGGCCCGGCTGGAACAGGTGGTGCCGATTAGCTTGCTGGGCATTTTCTTTATCCTGTTCGTGCTTTTTGGCAATGTGAAAGACGCCGGGCTGGTGCTGTTCAACGTGCCGTTTGCCATCATCGGTGGCATTGCGGCCCTGCTCATTACGCACGTCAACTTCAGCATTTCGGCGGGGATCGGCTTCATCGCCCTGTTCGGAATCTGCATTCAGAACGGGGTTATTCTGATCTCGGTATTCAAGAAAAACCTGCATAACCGGCTCAGCCTGAACGAATCCATCCGGCAGGGCGTCATTTCGCGGGTGCGGCCGGTGGTGATGACGGCGATGATGGCGGCCATTGGGTTGATTCCGGCGGCTATCTCAACGGGCATTGGTTCCGAAACCTCCAAACCGCTGGCCATTGTGGTGATTGGCGGGCTGATTACGGCCACGTTCCTGACGCTTTTCATTTTCCCGCTGGTGTTTTACGTCTTCTACCGACCCAAAACCCTGGCGCCCGTTTAAAAAATTTTCGACAATGTTTTAAGAGAATCGGTACAGACCCGCCAACTTTGGCGGGTTTTGTCTTGAAGCATGAAAGCGGTATTGATCTTTTTGAGCGTGTTTGGGCTGAGCATCGCCCCCGGTTTTGCCCAGGCCGTGGCGACGCAGTTCCCAACGGACTCGGTAATAAAACCGAGTCGGAAGCCGGTTCGGTGGACCCTCAACCTCGACTTTCGGAACTCGTTCGTTAATCGGCAGCCCGTCAACGTCTGGGGCGTCAATACCGGTATTGTGCTGGGCGAAAAACGACACCAGATCACCGTCGGGTACTACTGGCTTTCCTACAATTCCTACCTCAGACTGATCAACTGGCACCGCAATGCGGCCCGGCGACTCAACCTCGAATATTACACCAAAACCGACATGGCGTACGGCAGTCTGATGTTTTGGGGCAACCCGATCAACAACCGCCGTTGGTTGTTCAGCATCCCGGTTGAGATCGGGGCCGGAAAAGCCTCCGCCGTCCGGCAGGACACCCAGACCGACACGCTGAAAGGCTGGGCGCACTGGGATTTTTTCATGCCCGTTCAAATCGGCGTGTACGGCCAGTGGAAAGCCACCCGCTGGGTTGGCCTGAGCGCGCAGGTCGGCTACCGGTATGCGGTTTTTCAGACGAATGTCAGCCAGCATTACAACGGTACCTATTACAGCATCGGAACTACTCTGTACCCCGAGTTTTTCAAAGACATCTGGAAATTTATCCGTCGCCGGGAATGGCCGAAAGAATCGCTATTGAGCCCTCCCTAAAGTTTGTAACCCACTCACTCCCTAGGCGTTGTCCGTACTTTTCAAGGCCCAGTAAATCAGGACCGGCTGAAAAAATAAGCGGATAAACCGTTTCCGATCGGTGTCCAGGCCAAACGCATCCCGGTGGTTGACGTATTGGGAGATGTTGCCGGGAAATACCGCCGTAAAAAAACCGGCAGCCACTTTTCCCACGGCTTGCTGGTGTTCTTCGTCGGTCAGCACCAGGCTGCTGCCCAGCGCAATTTCGGCAATACCCGAATACACCACCGTATCGTCTTTCGACAAGGGCACCCAATCCGGAACCTGGGCTTGGAACGCTTTCCGGGCAAACGTTAAATGGCTGATGCCGGCAAAGATCAAATTCGCCCCTAACAGCATACGGGCGACCTTTTTAGCGGTTTTTTCGTTCATGGTGACAAGTCGTTTTACTATATAGGGAAATTCCGACCGTTTTGTTATAATATCTACGCAACGAACGGTTTGAGCTGCCTTTCCAGCCCCCAAACGGGCGGTTTTCGACCCTGCGGTTTTTATCTTTTTTGTTGGCAAATTTTAGAAAACCGCTACTTTCGGTGGTCCATTTTCTCCTACCCAATTAGATGAATCCACTATTTTCCGCCATCGGCATTGGCTCGCTGGGCCTCCAAACGCTGGAACACCTGCTCAACCGCGGTCTGCACGACCTCACGTTCATTGCCTATTCAACTGATTCTGAGTCACTCCGGGCGTCCGCCATTCCTCACAAAGTGTTGATTGACCCGGACCAGCCAACGGCGGAACATGGGCTGGAAGGCCTTTATCCGCTGGAGGAATCGACCGGACTGGTTTTTATCGTAGCCGATCTGAACGATCCCGAAACAGTCCCAATCCTACTGCCCATTGCCCACTGGCTGCAATCGAAAAACCGCCCGGGGGTGGCCCTGCTCCCGCTTCCCGCCGACCCACAACCGGACTTGATACAGCGTCTGGGCGGTATTTTCGCCAGCCTGATGGTTTTTCGACCGGCCGACTCCACCGGCGAAGCTCCGCTGCATCAACTGGTGCTGGCCATTGAAGGTCTGGCCAATCTGGGCCGGCAGACCCTGGGAACCACCGATTTTGCCGATATTCAGTATCTCCTGCGGGGGGCTGGGCGCATCGCCGTCCTTCATCAGGAGGCTGAAGGCGAAACCCGCAGCGAAACCCTGCTGGCAAAAGCCATCAACCAATTGGAGAATTACTCCTTTGACACCCCGCGCGTTGACCGGGTGCTGATGCAACTTAGCGCCAGCCCGGCGTCTCCGGTTTTGATGAGGGAACAATGGACGCTGACCAGCGGACTGCTGACGCTCTTCAGCAACCAGCCCCGGCTTTTTAAAACCGGGTATGTCTCCGATGCTGCGCTAGGAAACCGCATCCAGATCACCCTGCTGCTTTGGACCCCGCTGGAGGAGCCGGTTTAGCCGGCGGACCACCCGCATTACTACTAAAAAATGGCCGACCTTCCTGCTTAATTCTTACTTTTGCATCTCTATGCAAAATCCGGACGTATCCATCATTCTGGTTAATTACAAAACCCCACACCTCATTGTCGACTGCCTTCATTCCATTGAAAAATACACGTCGGGCCTGACGTACGAGGTGCTGGTGATCAACAACGACCCCGATCCTTCGGGGCAGGCCGTGGTTCAGAACGCCTTTCCGGCAACGCGCTGGATTGAAATGGGATACAATGCCGGTTTTTCCCGCGCCAACAACCGGGGTATCGCCGAATCGACCGGGCGGCTGATTCTGCTTCTGAATTCGGATACGTTGCTGGTTGATAATGTACTGAAACGCTGTGCCGACTTGTTGACTAGTCACCCGGAGGTGGCCGCGGTGGCGCCGATGCAGATCACGCGGGAAGGCAAAGTTCACACGGAAGCCTACGACGGTTTTTCGCAACTCCGCCGGTATTTCTACATCCTGCCCGGTTCCGGTTTTTTCAAACGCCTGCTGCACCGGCTTCTGCCCGACACGCAATTTCCCGACCCGAATCAGGTCGACTGGCTCATTGGCTCTTTTATCATGACGCGCCGGGACACGGTGGCGAAAGCGGGCGGGCTCGATGAAAATTTTTTTATGTACGCCGAAGACGTCGAATGGTGCTGGCGGCTGGGCAAACAAGGCAAATTGCTGCTGCTGCGGGACGCTTTTTACATCCACTTGGAATACGGCAGCAGCACCGACTACCAGGAGCGCAAGGTAACGCACATCAACCGTTTCAAACCGCAAATGCACGTTTCAAACCTGCTCTGGGTCCGGAAGCAATACGGCGTCGGGGCCTATCTGGTGCTGATTCTACACTACCTGACGATGGTACCGGTGGTTTTTGGCTGGAAAATTGGCGTCAATCTGCTCAACTTTCGAAACCCGTTGGCCGAACTCGAAAATCAGCGTGAATTTGCCCGTCACGTCGGCATTTTTCTGCGGTTTTTCTGGAAAACCCTCTTCAATCGACCCGGTTTTTACAAAATTTAGGGGTGCGGCAACGATCGGCCCGGGAACCGAGCCAGGGTCCGGCGCCCGCTTCGGAAGACCGGCCCCCGTTCCAAACCGCCCAATTGCCAAACTTTATTGCTATAATTGTCTCCAACGGCACCTGACCGTATACACAACCTAAGCAATTGTACGTTCTTGTAGTATAGAAAATAATCGGTTATGAAAACATATTTCCTCACTTCATTGTGGGTTTTGTTGCTTGCCATGCTGGTCGTTACCGAGTCGCAGGCAACGCACTTGCGGGCGGGCGAAATTACCACCCGGCGGATTTCCAACACGGCCCTGACGTATGAGGTAACGATGACGACCTACCACGACGAAATCGGGGGCCGAACGGCCAGCGATCAGCAGGACCCCTCCTATTTCTGTTTTGGTATCGGCCCCGCCGTTGCCGTCAAACGGGCTAACCGACGGACGATTAACCGGGCTACCACCGTCAATACGTACATAGCAACCTTTACGTATCCCGGCCCCGGAACCTACCGCATCACCTGTACGATCACCAACCGGAACGAGAACGTTCGCAACATTCCCAGTTCCATCCAGACCAGCTTTCAGCTTCAGACGACCATCGTCGTCAATGCCGACCTCGGTTTGAACAGTACCCCGGTGATGCTGAATCCTCCGCTGGATTCGGCGCGGGTCGGGCAGAAATGGTGCCACAACCCCGCAGCCTTCGACGCCGATGGCGACAGCCTGGCGTACCGCCTGTACGTTCCGTCCGGCAGACTGAACGATCAGCAAGGCAACTGTACGCTGCGTTCGGTGGCCGGTTATTCGGATCCGACGGCCATCGGGGTTAACCGAATCAACGAGGCCGGAACCGGCCCGGCCACGCTGACCGTCAACGCCATCACTGGTGACGTCTGTTGGGACGCCCCCGCCGAGCAGGGACAGTATAACATTGCCTTTATTGTGGAGGAATGGCGCGACGGGGTCAAGATTGGCGAGATCATCCGCGACATGCAGATCATCGTGACGGCTTCGCCCAACAAACGCCCGGCGCTGGTGGCGCCCCCGGATCTCTGCGTGGAAGCCGGTACGCTGATTCAGCAAACCGTTACGGCCACCGATCCGGACGGAAACCGCCTGGAACTCTCGGCGTTTGGTGGGCCTTTCAACGTGAGCCCCGACGGCCAGCAGTACAATCCGCCCCTGATCACGCGGGACTTTGCCACGTTCAGCCCGACGACGGCCCAGAACAGCCCGGCTTCCGGTACGCTCCGCTGGCAAACCAATTGCTCCCACGTCCGGGCCGAACCCTATGACATTGTGTTTCGGGTAGTCGATCTTCCGCGCGGAGCGAGCCAGACGCAGCTGGCAACCCTGGAGTCGTTCCGGATCAGGATTTACGCGCCCCAACCCAAGAACCTCACCGCCCGGCCGGCCGCCGATGCCGCCGGACGCGCCATCATTCTGAACTGGGCGGCTTATGCCTGCGGGGTTTCGTCGTTACCGACGGACACCAAAATGTTTATTTACCGGAAAGAAGGCTGCGAAGCCAACACGTTTGATCCCTGTACGGAACCCGGGGCCCTGGCCTCAAAAGGGTACACGAAGGTTGGCGAAGTACCCATCAATCAGACCAATTTCACCGATAACAACAACAACCAGGGCCTGAAACGGGGGGTTCAGTACAGCTACCGGATTGTGGTGGTCTTGCCGCGTCCCAACAACGGCCAAAGCGTGGTTTCGGAGCAGGTCTGCGTGAATTTACCCCAGCAGGTTCCGCTGATTACACACGTAACCGTCGACAGTACCTACGACACCCGGGGCGTCATTACGGTGCGCTGGACCCGGCCTCCGGGCATCAATCCGAACGACGGAACCGGTCCGTTTCAGTACCGGCTGTTCCGGGCAACGGGTCTGACCGGCACCAACTTTACGCAGGTTGCTTCCATCAACACCACCCTGCAACCGGGCGCGGCCGACACGGTTTACACGGACCGCGGACTGAACACGGTGGCCAATCCGTATCGCTACCGGATCGAGTTTTATTATACGGACCCGGCTTCCGGGCAGTTGCAGCGGCTGGATGCCACCGAAAACGCCAGTTCGGTCCGGCTCACGGCCACGGCGGGTGTGCGACGCATCGAACTGAAATGGGAAGCGAATGTACCCTGGAGCAACGACAATCAGCAGCACCGGGTTTACCGGAGTAAAACCGGGCCGAACGGGCCGTTTAACCTGGTTGCCGTCGTGCCGGTGACAACGGCGAATACCTACGCGTACACCGATCAGGGGGGCGATTCGTTTGCCGCCGACGGAGTGCAGCCCGTTACCATGTCCATCGACAGCAGTTATTGCTACCGGGTTGAAACCGTCGGGCGCTATGCTCCTCCGCTGATGACGATGTTGCTCAACAACTTCTCGCAGGGCGTGTGTGCCATGCCGATCGACACCACCCGTCCCTGCCCTCCGCGTCTGGCCGTCGATACGCTCAATTGTGCCAGCCTGACGCCCGAAGCGTTCTGCAACCAGACGACGTTTACCAACACGCTCACCTGGCAGAACCCGGAAACCGGCAGTTGTGATCGAAACATTGTGAAATACCGGATTTACTACGCAGCCTGTGAGGGCGACGAGCTGGCCCTGGTGGATTCGGTCAACGCTCCGCTGCTGACCTACCGGCACCAGAATCTAACTTCCTTTGCCGGTTGTTACGAAGTAAGAGCCGTTAGCCGCAGCGGACAGGAAAGCGCCCCGTCCAACCGGGTGTGCAAGGACAACTGCCCGTACCTCCAGATGCCGAACGTGTTTACGCCCAACGGCGATGGTCGAAACGATGTGTTTGAACCTTCCCGCTGCCCCCGGTTTGTGGAATCTGCCGAACTGACGGTTGTCAACCGCTGGGGTGTGCTGGTCTACCGGAGCAGCGATCCGTCGTTGCGCTGGGACGGCAAAAACAGCCAGGGCAAAGACGTTCCGGGCGGGCTGTATCTCTACCAGATAACCGTCAAATTCAGACGGGTCAACTGTGCCGCCCCCGCCGAAACCTACAAAGGCTGGGTGGAACTGCTGCGCGAATCCGGGGGAACAAATTAATGGCTAGACCTGAGACGGTAGACACGCCAAGAAAAACCGGGTGACAGCAGGTTTTTCTTGGCGTGTCTTTTCTCTTTCATCGCAAAAAATATGTGGTATTTCACCATTCGACAAGACGACTTATCCAACGAGCAATACCAGTTGTTGCAGCAAAAAGCGAACCTAACCGAAGTGGAAATCTTTAACGAGCCCTACGATAACCTTTGTCTGTTTGAAGTGGAACAGTACCGGGCGTTTGTCGATACGCTGGATCTGGAAGGGCTGGACTACCGGGTCGTCAACGAGCGCCCGACCCGCCAGGACTTATTGGAGAGTATGCGGTAATTGGACGCTACTGATTACCGCATGTTATGAAATACGTTCAGCACATCTTCGTCCTCTTCAATGCGTTCCAACAGTTTCTCCAAATCAGCGGCTTCTTCTTCGCTTAATTCCTTTGTATCGTTCGGAATTCGCTCGAATTCGGCCTGTTTGATCTCGAATCCTTTTTCTTCCAGGTGTTTCTGGAGCGCTCCGAAGGCCGTGAATTCGCCATAAATGACAATTTCGCCCGCTTCATCATCCAGCGATATTTCGTCGCCACCGAAGTCGATCATTTCCAGCTCAAATTCATCCAGATCAATCGTTCCGGCCGGAATCCGAAAAACCGACTTGCGGTCAAACATAAAGTCCAGCATGCCGGACGTGCCGAGCGCTCCACCGCTTTTGGTGAAATAACTCCGCAGGTTGGCTACGGTGCGGTTGATGTTGTCGGTGGCGGTTTCGATTACGATAGCAATGCCGTGCGGACCGTACCCTTCGTAGGTGATTTCCTTGAAGTCTTCCTGCTCCTTCGAAGTGGCCCGTTTGATGGCCCGCTCCACGTTTTCCTTCGGCATGTTGGCCGCCCGGGCGTTCTGGATTATGGCCCGCAACCGGCCGTTAGAACTGGGGTCCGACCCTCCGCTCTTGACTGCAAGGGCGATGTCTTTCCCAATTTTGGTGAAGGTTTTGGCCATCATCCCCCACCGCTTGAATTTTCTGGCTTTACGATACTCGAATGCGCGTCCCATGATTGTGAATGAAGAGGTATGAATGATGAACGATGAATTACCACGTCGACTTTCGTACCTCCTCCTTATTTTTTAACACTTATTTCTTCTTCAAAATCAACTTCGATCTGGTTTCGCATCAGGTCTTCGAAGGTTTCGCGCCGACGGATCAGATGCGGTTTTCCGTCGTAGACCAGCACTTCGGCCGGCCGACACCGGGAGTTGTAATTGGAACTCATGCTGAAACCGTAGGCACCGGCGTTCTTCAGGGCCAGCACGTCACCGGGCCGGACCTGGTTCAGCGAACGGTCCCAGCCCAGCGTGTCGGTTTCGCAAATATACCCCACGACGCTGTATACCTGCGGTTCGCCCGTCGGGTTCGAGACGTTGACAATTTCGTGATACGAACCGTACATCATGGGGCGAACCAGGTGGTTCAGGCCGGAATCGACGGCCACAAACGTGCGGGTCGGATTTTCCTTGACAATATTGACATTGACCAGCAACACACCACTCTCACTAACCAGAAACTTTCCGGGTTCGAACCACAGCTCAAGCTCCCGGCCGTATTGCCGGCAGAACCGTTGAAAAGCCGTCGTGACTTTCCGACCCAGCTCGTCGATATCCGTGCTGTGATCGCCTTCCTTATAAGCCACTTTAAAACCGCTGCCAAAGTCGAGAAATTGCAGGTTGGGGTAATCACTGGCCAGCTCGAACAGGACCTCCGCTCCTTTCAGAAAGGCATCAGCATTTTTGAAATCCGATCCGGTATGAATGTGCAGCCCAATAACCGGAATGGAATACGTTTCCACAACCCCCCGGATCTGGTCCCGCTGGGCGATGGAAATGCCGAATTTGGAGTCGGCGTGACCGGTCTGAATTTTCTCGTTTCCGCCCTCCGTGATGTGCGGATTGATCCGGATGCCCACCGGTTTTTCGGCCCCGTACTGTTGCCCCATCCATTCGAGCAGGGGCAAGCTATCGACGTTCAGCCGAACGCCCAGCTTCAGCGCTTCCTCAACTTCGGGAAACGACACCCCGCTCGGCGTGTACATGATCTGCTCCGGTTCAAAACCGGCCAGCAGCGCCAGCCGGATTTCGTTGATCGACACCACTTCGATGTCAATGCCCCGGCTGCGCATCAATTTTAAAATCGACACGTTCGTCAGGGCTTTGGCTGCGTACTTTATTTTCAGCGGAACGCCCTGAAAAGCCGCCTGAAGCGCCCCTATTTTCTGGATAATTTTATCGGCATCGTACGCATACAAGGGAAGGCCAAATTCCTCGGCCATTTCCAGCACGTCGACGCCCTGAATCTGATAACGGTTCTGATCGATCTGCATGAGCAGTTGGGTCTGCTAGAATTGAGGTGCAAATATAAAGCAACTGCGTTATTCTCCTCAGTATACCCTTAATATAGATTTAAAATGGTAATTGGCCCTCTACTCGGAGTAGCTTTTCCTCGCTTTGGTAACTAGAAGTAAGCCATTGTTTCAGGCTTGTTTCATGAAACCATCAACCGTTTTAAAGTCCGCAGCGATAGGAGCTATCAGCAGGCGGTTTAAAGTTTCAGAGGTGTATTTTTTTCGAAGATGTGGAAATGAACATCTAACAAACATTCAACATGTATAAATTATCCCGAAATCACATTGTCAGATATTGACCTTTCTGAATAAACTTTATTTTCTATAAGTAGCTATATCAAAGCCTAAAGTATGTCAACAGAAACAGCATTAAAAAAAAATTACAAAAAAAAGATGGCTCAAAATTGGCAATTAAAATGTATATTTTCCTTTATTTACATATTAATTCTTTGAATTTATTGATTTACATTTTACTGTTCGCTGTTTCTTTATTCAAAAAATACAGGCATCCCCTCCTAAATTTATTCGACTCCAAGTCTATTGAAATATGTTACTGTCAAACGAACGCTTGAATTCGGTGCAAGCCCTGCGAGGTATTGCTGTAATCGCTGTAGTTTATTACCACTCCATTTTATCATCCGACAAGATATTTGGTCTTTCCTTTCAAAGCACGTTTTTTCATTTTCGAAACTGGGGATCCATTGGAGTCGATCTCTTTTTCATTATAAGTGGGTTTATCATGACCCGCGTTGCAAAAGGTTATGCGAGGCCCGGAGGTTGGAAAGAGTTTGTTATTAAGCGGGGAATTCGTATTATTCCGCTCTATTGGGGCCTAACCGCTTTGGTGATTCTGCTCAAACTCGTCCAGGGTTCCGCACCTTCTTGGGTAGAAACGGGGAAAGCGATTTACTTTTTCCCCTTGCTGGATGAAACGTATTTTTCTTACCCGATTCTAAATGTAGGGTGGACGCTCTCATTTGAAATATACTTTTATTTACTGGTTGGTTTGTTCATACTGATTAGCCCTCAGTCACCCTTTTATAAACTTGCGGGTGCATTATTATGTTTAGGAATAATGGGCGCTCTAAGTGATCCCCTTATGCCACTGCCCCGGTTTCTTTCTTCACCCCTGTTATTGGAGTTCGGTATGGGTGTAGTTTGTGGGATATCATACGATAAGGTTAAAAAACATAATAGGAATCTTTCAAAGCTTTCGTGGGGCCTCCTAATTGGCGGGTCATTAATCGCTCTAAGTACAATTTTCTGGCGTGTGGGTAATACCAATTCAACCGTTGTTCTTAATAGTAATATTCACGCATTTTACCGGTGTATTTTCTGGGGAGGCCCTTGCGCTATGATCCTTTTGGGCTATATATTCCTGGAGCGATTACAGGTAATTGGAGTACCTAGTTTATTAAAATTGCTAGGGGATGCTTCTTACTCGAATTACCTACTTCACATGTTTATTATCAATGCCGCTACTAAAGTGGGTTCCAAAATCCTGATTCCGTATGGTTTTCAGTATCCGTCGCTCTATATTGCCTTCCTTTTCGGGCTTTGTACGCTGGCAAGCATCCCTTTCTACTGGTTTGTTGAGAAGCCTATCAACAACTTCTTCACTATCCGTGCATTTGCTAAACTACGTCCTAGTCAAAAATCGGTGCTGGTTGACGGTTAAGGAGTTAAACTTTCCAGCCTGAAGAGCAAAGTGGTGGAGCAATAGAACTATCTTTGTTGGCTTGGCTCACCCTTTACAAATAATTCATTTTATTCATAGTAAATGTATTAGTTCTAGAATCGGATCGGGTAGGATGCATCACGGGCCCGCCTGCTGCCAAATTTCAACAAGCAGCATAATCTTCCCTGAAATTAGGATAGTATAGGCTTAGACTCGAAAATATCTAATTTTAACTATCATTTTAAAATGAACCTCGGCGGACCACAACCTCACTGAAACTCAAATCGTGACCATCCTTAGATATTACGGAGGAGGTCGAGAAGCTATGGATGTTTGTCGTGAGAAAGGCATCTCAAAAGTAACCCTTTTGTATTGGCTCAAGAAATACAACCCCGCCAGTTGAAAGAGCCTAAAGTCCTTCAGGGCGAGAATCGACGCCTAGATTAAAAATTGACAGAGGAGCTCATTGAAAAAAGATAGAGGGCCCTGCCATCAGAAAGCGTCAATGGAATGAGCAGTGGCAGAAAACGTGTTTATAAGCAGGGAGTATCGTTTAGTGGGAATGCCTTGTGGTACTATCGGAGCAAGAAGTACAATCTACCCGTGATCGATAAACTACGGGTATATGCCGAAACCCATCCCACTCGTGGTTTCGATGAATACTACGGTAAGATTCGTATTGAGAGGTTGTCGTGGAATCATAAACGGGCCTAACGAGTGTATCGGTTTTTGAACCTAAAGCATCGAAGGAAGTACAAATGAAGGTTACCGGCCCGAGTGAAATAACCTTTACTGGTTCCTGAGGAAATTAACAACTCCTGGAATGGTGTGCCGTTGCGGCATGGACTTCGTCTCGGATGCACTGATGGGCAAACTGAAGATTCGGTTTTTGACAATCATGGATAACTGTAGCCGCGAAGTGTTGGCTTCCCATGCTGATTTCTCGCTATCAGTCCAGAAAGTAATTGATGTTCTGGAAACGCTTTCCATAAAGTGTCCTTTACTAAAGCAGATCCAGCTGAGCCGCCGTCTCGGTAGAAAATAGATAAGAATCTATTGCGGGTAAATTTCAGGAGCGAGTAGCCGTAGCGATGGTGTGCAGATAATCACATTACAATTCAATACATCTATCCGGTAAACCGATGCAAAACTCCTATATTGAGCGGCTTAACCACACGTTTCGAAAGGACGTGCTGGATGCTTGTCAATTCGAGTCACTGGGACAACCCCAAATTTGGATGAGTGGGTGATCATTATAATCGTTTTCATCCCCATCAGTCGTTAGGTAGCAAAAGCAATCTATATTAAGCAAATGAAAATCACAGAAGTCTAGAAGCTTGCCGTCCTAGTCTGGGTAAGGCCGAACGGCAAAACAATTTGGCTAAAACCGGGTTTTATTTTTATTCAACGTAGACACGAAAGCCATGAAAATACGAGCCCTCTTACCAGCCATTCTGTTGGGTATTGCGTTGCAAGCCCAGGCCCAGACTCCGTCGCCCAACGCGCACGCACCGGAACAACCTTCCGAAAGCTTTCCCCAGGGCGACCCCACCGCCCGGACGGATTCGATGAAGAGTAAACTGGTGAAGAATACGCAGTCGAGCCGAAACGCCCGGCGATCGGGCGAGGCCACCGCCACGAAAAGCACGATGGTGAAGAAAAAAACCACCAAAACCGTCAAAACCAAAAAGCCCGACGACTCATCGAGTAAGTGACTTTTTTGGGCAGTTTCGTAGACAAAAAGCTATTTTCCTGGTTGAAATAGCTTTTTTTTTGATTTTACCGGCGAAAAAAGCGGTCCTCTGTTTGCCAGCATCAATTTATTTGTATTTTTGACTCGACCCCTTTGGTTACCGTATTACTCCAATATCTTGAAGCGTTCAAACCTCCCCTTTACGGAAGAAGTACTGGTAAAGAAGCTCCAGCTGCGCGAGGAACAGGCATTTCACTTGTTATACGATCAGTATTCCCCGGCGCTGTATGGCGTAATTTTGAAAGTAGTTCGTGACGAAGAAACCGCCCGCGACGTTTTACAGGATTCCTTTGTCAAAATCTGGCGCAATCTTCCTTCCTACGACGCCCAGAAGGGACGGTTATTTACCTGGATCCTCAACATCGCCCGAAACACCGCAATCGACTCCATTCGCACCCGACATTCAGGCCAATCAATCCAAACTGACACCGATATCGTAGATATAATTGATCAGCATCAGCAGACCCATCAACCTGCTATTGAGACAATTGATTTACCCGATAAAGTGAAACAATTAAATCCTGATCGACGAACCGTAATTGACCTGGTTTACTTCTATGGCTACACCCATGAAGAAGTAGCGGAAAAACTCAATTTGCCCCTGGGAACGGTCAAAACGCGCGTTCGATCTGCTTTACTGGAATTGAAGACGCTTTTCGGCACATGAACACGAAAGAATACATTGAATCTGGCATACTGGAGGAGTATGTGCTTGGCACTGTCAGCCCGCAGGAAAAGCGGGAAGTCGAGTGTATGTCAAGCATTTACCCCGAAATCCGGCAGGAGTTGGACACGTTGTCGACTGCCCTGGAACAGTATGCTCAGACGCTGCGCCGTGAGCCACCCGCCGATGTCAAGCAATGGTTATTGAAGGAACTGGAATTTGGTGCTGTGCCGGTTGAGGAAGAAGTTACGACCCCAAAGGCAGACCTCACCATCCCGGAAACCGCCGATGAAGCTACCGTTCGGCCCCTCTTTTTAGAAAAAGAAGTCGATTATACCAATTCACGGCCCACCTACCGCGTAACGTGGCTGGTGGCAGCTTCCCTCGGATTGCTGGTACTGGTCTTCGCTTATTTTCTCTATTCGCAGTTGCAGGGAAGTCAGCAAACGCTCGGCGAGCTGCGGGCTTCCAATCAACAGTTAAGCGAAGAAGTCCGAATTTTACGGGCCCAGCAATCCCAGTCGGATCAAACGCTGGCGATATTGAAAGAACCGGGTACACGGGTCATTCGTCTGAACGCAACCGACTCCACCACCACCAACCTGGCTACGGTTTACTGGAACGCCAGCACCGGTCAGGTCAATCTGGAAATTGATTCGCTGGTCCGCCCACCCGAAACGCAGCAATACCAGCTGTGGGCGATTGTCGACGGAAAACCGGTCGATGCCGGGGTCTTCGATATGGGCGAGAGTGACCGGATTGTCCAACAGGCTAAAAAATTCCAGCGGGCCGATGCCTTTGCCATTACCCTGGAGCGCCGGGGCGGTAGCCCCACTCCCACCTTATCGGCGATGGTGGTGGTTGGCAATGTCAACACCTGATGGCTTTCTCGCTGGCATTCTTCTTTTTAGATTGTTAAATAAAAAATGATAACTCATAAATTTAAAAGTATTTCAATGGGATTTACTTTACCATTTATGAGTTATCATTTTTTATTTAACTGTTCTTTTAATTCTTCTCATTAACTTTTCCTCCAAGCGTTTTAACCAGCGCCTTTTACGCTGATTTTTATTCTTAAAAAAGCCCCCTGAATGATTTTCAGGGGGCTTTTTTGATTTTTTTTAACGCGCATAAATCCAAATTGAAAGCACCGGCGTAGGTATTGTTGTGAGTCGGTTGCAACCAGATTCTTTCTTTTTCACCATCTTTTCAAATCACACAAGTATCATGAAATCTGGAATCAAACTTGGAATCTTTGCAATCCTTTTCTCTGCATACGCAACCGTTGCGTATGCCCAAAAACCAAAAGAAGTTGGTGGCGCCATGATGTATCCGACCAAGAACATCGTTGACAACGCCGTCAATTCAAAAGACCACACGACGCTGGTGGCGGCCGTGAAAGCCGCCGGGCTGGTTGAAACCCTGCAGGGTGCCGGTCCCTTTACGGTTTTTGCGCCCACCAATGAGGCTTTCGCCAAACTCCCGGCCGGAACCGTCGATAACCTGGTTAAACCTGAAAACAAAGCCACGCTGACCGGTATTCTGACCTACCACGTTGTCGCGGGACGGCTGGATGCCAAGGCCCTGGCGAAACTCATCAAAGCCGGCAACGGAACGGCCACGCTGAAAACCGTTGCGGGCGGCAACCTAACAGCCAAAATGAGCGGCAAGGATCTGGTGATTGAAGACGCCAAAGGCGGAACGGCCAAAGTGGCCATCTCCGATGTCTACCAGTCCAACGGGGTGATCCACTCCATCGACACGGTTTTGATGCCCATGTCGATGTAAAACCGCCCCCACGAATCCTGCCGAAAAAGCCACGCTGCCAAGCCGCACGTGGCTTTTTCGGCGCAAACTATCTGCTGAAATTATTTGTTGTTTTAGTATGAACCGTAATCTTTTCTTAGGAGCATTGTGTGGGCTGGTGCTCACCGTCTCGGTCGCTTCCATTTCGCTAACCAACGTTAGCGGTGACACCAAACCGCCTAAGGTGGTCAAAACCGAAGCCGAATGGAAAAAGAGTTTAACCCCCCAGCAATTTTACGTTCTGCGCCAGCAAGGTACCGAACGGCCGTTCACCAGTCCGCTGGTCGATAATCACGAAAAAGGCACCTTTAAATGCGCCGGTTGTAAAACGCCATTGTTTAGTTCTGACACCAAATTTGAATCGGGCACGGGCTGGCCAAGTTTCTACAAATCACTCTCGAAAGAGAATGTGGTTGAGAAAGTCGACCGGAGCCACGGCATGGTCCGCACCGAAGTGGAATGTGGGGTTTGCGGTGGTCACCTCGGACACGTTTTCGACGATGGCCCCAAGCCAACCGGACTCCGGTACTGCATGAACGGGGTTGCCCTGGAATTTGAGAAGAAATAAGTGAGCACTAACTCACTGGTTTTGAGCCAGCCCACTCGGTGGGCTGGCTTTTTTCATATTATATCGTCCAAATTTCCGTTATATTTGCTTTGAAGGACGGATTTCCCAATCCGTCTTTTTTGCGTACGAGCACACAAATGCTTTTTTTGAGTCCAGGCGGATGATGCGTATAGAACCCGAAGGGTGCCACGTCTACTCCATCCGTCGTACGATTTTTAACCGACAAAATACCAGGCATGAGTAAATTCTGGGGGCAGCTTCGTACCCTTTGGCAAGGCATCACCGGCTTTTTCGGTTCCCTGAAAAACCGCATCGGGCAACTGGTTTACCGCATGATGTCGGGCCTCTTCGGAACAGGGCGTGTGGATGCCTTCACCAACCGGTACCGGAACGTTCGGCAAAATTATCGCAATTGGCTGAACGCCCGTTTTGCGACGCGATCCCTCGGTTTCCGAATCTTTTATCATACCACCAAAACCTTAATTTTTGGCTTTGTACTGGCCTTGTTTTATGTTTTTACCCTGGAAACCAACTTTTTGTACCTCACCGGCGAAATGCCCAGCGTCGAGGAGCTGAAAAATCCGAAAGTTTCCCAATCGTCCGAAATTTACTCCTACGACAAGGTGATGATCGGTCGGTTCTTTACCGAAAACCGCACCCCGATTGAGTACCAGAATTTGCCGAAGCCCCTCATCAACGCCCTGATTGCCACCGAAGATGTCCGGTTTTATGACCATTCGGGCATTGATGTCCGGAGTCTGGCCCGGGCGGTTTATGGCGTCCTGACCGGAAACAGCTCCGGCGGGGGCAGCACCATTACCCAGCAGTTGGCCAAAAACCTGTTCAAAACCCGCCGTCGTCAATCCAGGGGATTGCTGTATAATGTGCCGCTGGTTCGGACCTTTATCCTGAAGACCAAAGAGTGGTTAATGGCGATGAAACTGGAGCGGAATTTTTCGAAAGAACAGATTCTGACCCTTTACTTCAATACCGTCGATTTTGGCTCCAATGCGTACGGAATCAAAACCGCGGCCCGCACTTATTTCAGCAAAGCGCCGGACAGCCTGAGCGTGCAGGAGTCCGCCGTGCTGGTGGGGCTTCAGAAAGCGACCACCACCTACAACCCGCTGATTAAACGCAACTTTGAAAAATCCCGGAACCGCCGGAATGTGGTCATTTCCCAGATGGCGAAATACGGTTTTCTGACCCAGCCCCAGGCGGATTCCATCAGTAAGTTACCGCTTGTTACCCGGTTTAGCCCCGATAATCCGTACTCCGGACCCGCAAATTATTTCAAAAATGCGGTGGTCGATGTCGTCAAAAAATGGGGAGAGGAAAACGGGTACGACCTGTACACCGATGGTCTGCGGATTTATACCACCGTCGATTCGCGGATGCAGGCGCTGGCGGAGGAAGCCGTTGCCGAAAAAATGAAGCAGTTGCAGCGGATTTTCGACAATCACTGGTCGGGGCGCAAACCGTGGACCGACGAGGATGGCAAAGAAATTCCGGATTTTCTGGACAAAGTGGCCCAGCGCACGGAACGGTACAAAGCCCTGCAACTGAAATTTCCGAACCAGCCCGATTCTGTCAACTACTACCTGAAAGAGAAAAAAGACAGCATGACGGTTTTTTCCTGGAACGGCCCGCAGAAAAAATACATGACCCCGATGGATTCCATTGCCTACTACAAACGCTTTCTGCAGGCGGGTCTGGTGGCGATGGACCCGCATACCGGTTTTATCCGGACTTGGGTAGGTGGGCTTGATTACGAGTTTTTTAAGTATGACCACGTGAAGCAGGGCAGGCGGCAACCCGGTTCTACCTTTAAACCGTTTGTGTACGCAACGGTCATCGACGACTCGACGATCAACCTGGGTCCCTGCGACCGTCGGCGTGACGAACCGTTCCGCAAGGAGTACATCAACGAGAAAGGCGAAGAGGATTACTGGGCCCCCAAAAATTCGGCGGGCACGTTTTCCTACTCCAACATGACCCTGCGCCGGGCGATGGCGCGGTCGATCAACTCGGTGACGGCCCAACTGACCAACGACGTTGCCACCCCGCAGCGCGTGGTCGATTATGCGCACCGCATCGGCATCAAAAGTCCACTGGCGGCCGTCCCTTCCATCGGCTTGGGTTCTTCGGACGTGTCGCTATACGAAATGGTGGGCGCTTACTGCACGTTTGCCAACAACGGCGTTCATACGGAGCCGATTATTGTCACCAGGATTGAAGACCGCGATGGCAAGGTGATTGAAGAGTTTGTGCCCGAGAAGAAGCAGGCCATCCGGGAAGAATCGGCGTTTCTGATGCTGCAAATGCTGAAAGGCGGTTTGGAAGAATCCGGCGGCACCTCCCAGAATCTGTGGTCGTACGACTTATTCAAAAACCGCAACCAGGTTGGCGGAAAAACCGGCACCACCTCCAATAACTCCGACGGCTGGTTCATGGGCGTTACCCGCGATCTGGTGGTGGGAGCCTGGGTTGGTGGCGACGACCGGAGCATCCACTTCCGCTCGACCGACATGGGCGAAGGAGCCAAAACGGCACTGCCGCTGGTGGGGCGGTTTTTGGAAAAAGTGTACCGCGATAAATCGCTGAAATTATATCAGGGGCCGTTCGACAAACCCAAGGTAAAAATCACAAAGGATTACCTCGGCTGCCCGGGTGGCGATCCGGAAGCGGATGACATGGAGTCGGACTCATCGGACTTTGACCTCCCGACCGATTCCCTGTTCATTCAACCAACGGCACCCGACCCGGTCGACCCGCCCGATACGACACAGGGCGCGCAATAACCGGCAAACCCAAAAAGGCCACTCGCCCGGGCGAGTGGCCTTTTTGTTGCTCGTTCAAAAAACAAGAGGGACGACGGAATGGTTATACTCCCATACCATCTACGCAAGCTCATGACACCATCACAAAATCCGAATTTACATCCCGCCAAGGACTCTGCGCCTTTAGCCGAGATTCCATCGGGGATGGACAACGATCCGAATGCGGATGAGGAGATTATCGATCAAACCGGGCCTCTGCCCAGCGCGGAGGAAACGGATCTGGAAGCCAATGCCCACAGTGTCGGGCTTATCCCGTCGCAGCAAACGCCCGATCCGGCCAGCGATGAGAGTCTAAATGAGAAGATTGCCTACGCCATGAACGGCGCGGAACCGAATAAGAAATGATGGATTATGAATGATGAACGATGAATTGCGCTGCGGTAGCCCATTCATCGTTCATCATTCATAATCCATCATTAAATATTACACCATCTCCTTGTACTGCATCCGGTACAGATTGGCGTATGCACCTTCGCGCTGCAACAATTCCTCGTGGGTGCCCTGCTCAACAATCTGCCCTTTATCGACCACAATGATTTTGTTGGCTTCGCGGATGGTCGAAAGGCGGTGAGCAATGACAATGGCCGTGCGGCCTTTCATCAACTTCCCAATGGCGTTCTGAATCAGCCCTTCCGTTTCGGTATCGACTGAGGACGTGGCTTCGTCCAGCACCATAATCCGTGGATTGTGGACCATCGCCCGAACAAACGATATCAACTGCCGTTGCCCGACCGACAGCGTTGCCCCCCGCTCCATGACGTTGTAGTCGTACCCGCCCGGCAGCCGTTCGATGAATTCATGAACACCCACCAGTTTAGCCGCTTCGACAATCCGCTCCCGGCGGATGGACTTGTTCCCCAGCGTAATGTTGTTTTCTATCGTGTCCGAAAACAAGAACACATCCTGCAAAACGACACCGATACTCTGACGAAGCGTTTCCAGCTTATAATCGTGAACCTCAACGCCATCGATCCGGATTTCTCCAGTATTGATATCGTAAAACCGGCTTAATAAGTTGATAATCGAAGACTTACCAGCACCGGTCGCTCCCACGAACGCAACGGTTTCGCCCTCCTTCACGGAGAAATTAATGTCTTTCAACACGTAATTCTCGTCATTGTAGGCAAACCAGACGTTTTTGAATTCGACGTTCCCGCGAATACTTTCGGGTTGATACGTTCCCTCGTTGGGGGTGAAATCGTCGCTGTCCAGCAATTTCAGAATCCGGTCGGTGCTGACAATGCCCATTTGCAGGGTATTAAACCGGTCGGCCAGCATCCGGATCGGACGAAAAAACAGGTTGATAAACATGATAAAGGCCGTTACGGTCCCGTACGTAACCTCCTGATTAAGAATCTCTTTGGCCCCATACCACACGACCAGCCCCGTTGCCGCAGCCGCCAGAATATCCGCCACCGGATAATACACCGAATAATACCAGATCGAGCGGATGTTCGCTTTGCGGTGTTCTTCGTTGATCTGCTTAAACTTTTCGGCTTCGATCTTCTCGCTGCCAAAAATCTGCACGATGTTCATGCCGGTAATGTGTTCCTGCACAAACGAATTGAGATTGGCAACCGCCGTCCGCACCTCGTTGAACGACACCTTGATTTTTTCCTTGAAGATGTAGGTACTCAGCAACATCAGCGGGATCATCGACAAACTGATGGCCGACAGTCGCCAGTCGGTATAGAACATCACGCCAATGATCAGAACCAGTTGCAGAATGTCGCCAACAATAGCCGCCATCCCTTCGCTGAACACATCGGCCAGCGTTTCCACATCCGAGATCGTGCGGGTTACCAACCGGCCAATTGGGGTGTTGTCGAAGAATTTCAGCCGAAGTTGCAGCACTTTCTGGTAAAGCTGCACCCGGATATCCCGGATGATGTGCTGCCCAAGCCAACCCGACAGGTAGGTGTTGAAGAACTGAATAATGCCCTGCAAGACCAGAACGCCGATCATCAAAATCAGCATGGTGGTCAAACCGGCGTAATCACCGGCGGCAATTTTGGTGTCAATCGTGTAGCGAATCAGCAACGGACCCAGCGGAGCCAGCAGGGCGCTCATCAGAATAATAAAGATCAGGCCGTAAAAGTGCAACTGGTACGGTTTTACAAACGCATACAGCCGTCGCAGCGTAATCCAGTCGAAGATCTGACCACTTTTGGTTTCGGTATTCACAGAGGCAAGTTAGTTGGAAGGTTTTTGGTGTAACAGAAATATTGAGTTATGAGTTTAGAGTGAAGAGTTACGAGTTAAAAAAACCGGGCGCGCTCCTTCAAACTCTTAATTCTTAACTTTTAACTTTTAACTCAACCATGGAGTGGATCATCAGTCTTTGTCTTGGAATTGCCCTGAGTGCCTGTTGCGGTTTTCGAATTTTTGTCCCTATGCTGGTGGCCTGTCTGGCGCTAAAGATGGGTTGGGTTTCCGTCACCCCCGGTTTTGAGTGGATGAGCAGCTGGACGGCCCTTTTCGTGCTGGCAACGGCTACGATTGTCGAAATCGGCGCATATTACATTCCCTGGCTCGATAATGCCTTCGATACCATCGCCACGCCCGTTGCCTTCGTGGCCGGCACCATCCTGACCACTTCGTTCGTCGATGTTGACCTGCCCATGCTCAAATGGGGGCTCGGACTCATTGCGGGCGGAGGCACCGCCAGTTTGATTCAGGCCGGAACCACCCTTATGCGCATTGGCTCAACCGCAACCACCGGCGGCTTGGGCAACCCGGTCGTCGCCAGTGCCGAAAACATTGCCTCCTTCGGGTTATCGCTTCTGGCCGTCCTGCTTCCCCTGATTGCGGCTTTTCTGGTGCTGCTGATAATCGGTTTTTTTATCCGGTTGATGGTCACCCGCAAACGGCAACCCCGACCGTTGTAAATACAATGAACCACGTGCGGCAGCGCATTCATTGTTCATTAATTACTGCCCCAGGCGGTTTGCAAAAACCGCAACCAGTTTTTATAGAAGATATTCTCGATATCGTCCGAAGAATACCCCCGGTTTGCCAGCAAGCCGTTTAGCTTCTGCAAATCGGCAATGGTATCGAGGTCGGTAGGTGACTGTTCCGTTCCGTAGGTGCCGTCCAAATCACTGCCGATTGCAATGTGGCGGCTGCTGCCGGTTAGCTGGCAGATGTGGTCGTAATGATCGATGATGGTGACGAGTGAAATTCCGAAATCGGCCGGATTGCTCGTCCGCTGCGTAAAACCGGGTTTCATCATCCAGGCATCGAAACAGCCGCCAATGACCGCGCCCCGTTCGGCCAGTTGCCGGATCTGATCATCGGAAAGCTGACGCTGGTGCGGGGCCAGCGCCCGGCAGTTGTGGTGACTTGCCCAAACCGGTCCTTTGTAGAGGGAAAGGGCTTCCGAAAAGCCTTCGTCGGTCAGGTGCGTCACATCCAGAACGATGCCAAGCCGGTCCATTTCCAGCACCAGCTCACGACCTAACGGTGTTAAGGGACCGCTCAAACCCGTACCGGGCGCATACCGTCCGGTGCTGTAATGGGCTGGTCCTAAGGCGCGTAACCCGTACGCATACGCTTTTTCCAGATACGAAAGATTGACCAGCGAATCCGCGCCCTCCAGACTCAGGATGTAACCCACCGGTTTTTGCTCATTCGGTACGGTTTTATCCAGCCAGAGGGCCACGTGGCGGTCCAGGCTTTGCCGGTCGCGAATCTGAATCATCTCGCCCGCATCCTCCATGGCCTCATACCAGGCCCGCTGCGCCTGCGTCATCGCCCAGGCCTGGTGGGGGGAGTTCCAGCCTGCGCCGGGCAAATTGCCGTTACTCTGGTTGAACCGGGCGATCTGCGTGGCCACCACCAGCCCGATTTCGCCCCGACGCAGATCGGGCAATGAAACTGTACCCCGCGCCCGGTCGATCTTATCGGTCATATCCGCTTCCTGCTGCCGAATTTCGTGGGCCGAAAGCCGGTAATCGCGGTTCCATTCAATGGCGTTTAACGAAATATCGAGGTGGGCGTCAATCAAAAACATACCAGAAAATCGATGCAAAATGGTCTAAAAAATACCGTTACTTCTCCCGACTCCAGACTTCGCTGACCTTGCCGCCGGTGGAACTCTGGCCCCGGTGGTGCCAGTCGTTTCCTTTCAGTTCACCATCAAAAGTCAGTGAGCGGCCCACACGGCTGTTGTCGCGGGAAAAAAAGTCAATGGTTTCGGTGTATTTGCCATCTTTGAAGGTGTACGTTCCTCCGCCCGTTCCCGAAAACTGTTTGGTTTCCGGGTTGATGGCCGCCCATTGAAACCGGGTGCCGGTCAACAACTTAAGGGTTTTCCGGGCGCCCCGCTGCATGGCATTCACCTGGCCATTTTCACCCAACCGACCGGTAATTCGCCAGAGCCCGGCCAGGGGCGTTTGCGTCGAGGGCTGATCGAAGCGTTCGTAAGTGTCCGTGCCATCCGAACCGGTGACCACCAGCCGGTTGTCTTTGAACGAATCAATTGTCAGCGTATGGGTCGTACCGACCACTGTGCTGTCTTCTGAGTTAAATTCCAGGTTGATTTTCAGTTGTTTGCCATCTGTTTGATACGTTCCCCCCTGTGTTTGCAGGTATTTATTGGGTTCGTAATACGTGCTCATCATGTACCCATCCGAAAGAATGAACACCACCGACGGGCCACCACTTTCGACCAGCCGCCAGGCACCGGCGAGCGAGGGAGCCGACTGGCGGGAAGCCGTCAGAAGACTAGCCGCCAGCAAAAGCGAAAATACGGTTTTTAGTTTCATGGCGAGGTTAGGATGTATAGATCGCGTAAGGTACGGCAAAAATGACAAATTGTGCGCACGAATGCCAAAACTCCAGCGGGTAAACGGAAAGCTAAAAAAGAGCCCGGTGGAATTTTCCGTAAACAGAAACTCCACCGGGGTAATGGCAAAAATACGGGTTGCCGACTGCGAATTTACACCTGCGTTAAATCCACCGGCAGCGTCCGGATGCGCTTGCCGGTGGCCGCAAAAATGGCGTTGCACAGCGCCGGGGCAATAGGCGGCAAACCGGGCTCGCCAACGCCCCCCGGTTCTTCCTCATTCTCAACGATATGAATCTCTACTTCCGGCATTTCGTCGATGCGCAGGTGCCGGAAATTGTGAAAATTCGACTGGTCGGCCTGGCCGTTGGTGAATGTAATGCCGTCTTTAATGGCCGCCGTCAGACCGTACACGATGTTGCCTTCGGTCTGCGCCCGCACGTTATCCGGATTCACGTACATGCCGCAATCCAGCACCGTTACGACCTTCCTGATCTTGACGCCTTTTCCGGTTTTCTCCACAAAAACCGCATGGGCGCACTGGCTCGCAAACGACCGGGCAATGGCCAGGCCCCGGTCCTGTCCGGCGGGCAACGGTTTGTTCCAATCCGATTTTTCGCGCAACAGATTCAGGACGTGGATAAACCGCTTCGCGACGGCATCTTCACCGGCTTTTTCGAGCAACTCCAGTCGCAGCGCCAGCGGATCTTTTCCGGCCGCGTGGGCCAGTTCATCCACGAAACTTTCGTGCCCAAAACTTCCGCTCGACGGATAGACCGAGCGCCACCAGACAATCGGAATGTCGGTTTTGACGTTGATGTTGCCAACCATCGCGTTCGGAAAGGCATACGGGCTTTCCTCCTTGCCAATTCCTTCCTTCGCCCAATCGTCGGCCTTGCCGTCCAGACTGGCTTTAAAAACCTGACGCTGAATGGATTCGCCGATAAATTTATGCTCAAAAGCCACCACATTACCCTGATCGTCAACGGCTCCGCGCATGGCACTCAGCATGCCCGGACGGTAGGGTCCCTGCGTAATATCGTCTTCCCGGGTCCAGATCAGTTTGACGGGCGCATTGGCCTGCTGGGAAAGGTTGACGGCTTCGAGCACAAAATCCAGGTACGCTTTCCGGCCAAACGCGCCCCCCAGAAACGGCACGTTCACCGCCACTTTTTCCGCCGGTATTTTCAAATATTTCGACACGTCCTGAATGGCGCCGTCGGGACCCTGCACGGGCGCCCAGATCTCGCAACTGCCGTCATTTTTTACGTGTGCGACGGCCACCACCGGCTCCATCGGGGCGTGGGCCAGAAACGGCGTTTCGTACAAACCTTCGAGTTTTTTGGGCGCGGCAGCAAAGGCGGTTTTGAAGTCGCCGGTCGTGTAGTACGGAATGGCGTCCTGTTTGCTTTTCTCGCGCAATTCGTCGAAATACGATCGGGTTGTCATCGACTGATCGTAACCCGCCTTGTCCCAGTTTACCTTGAGCGCCCGGCGTCCCTGCAAAGCCGCCCAGTAGCTGGTCGCCAAAACGGCCACGGCTTCCGAGCTGCGGTGCGGCATGGGTCGTTCGGTTTTCAAAACCGCCTTTACACCCGGTATTTTCTTTGCTTGCGCATCGTCGATCGACACCACTTTGCCGTGCAAAACCGGGCAGTGTTCGATGCTGGCGTAGAGCATTCCGGGCACACTGATGTCCATTCCGAAAACCGCCTGCCCGGTCACCTTCGCCGGAATATCCGAGCGTTGCAGCGGTTTACCGATTAGTTTAAAATCCTTCTTGGCCTTTAGGGTCACTTTTTCCGGAACCGGCAACTTCGAGGCATCGTCCGCCAGTTCGCCGTAGGTCAGACTCCTGCCGGACGGTTTGTGCTTAATCGTGCCGTTTTCCGCGTAACATTCCTCAACCGGTACCTGCCAGCGGTTCGCAGCGGCCGTCACGAACATCTGGCGGGCAGCGGCCCCGACTTGCCGAAGCCGTTTCCAGCCCGTGCGGACGGTGCTGCTGCCGCCCGACAACTGACTGCCGTATTTGCGCAAACCGTTTGACTGTTTGATGGTGATCTGGTCAAGCGACACTTCCAGCTCTTCCGCAATCATCGTCGGAACGGCCTGCCAGGAGCCCTGCCCCATGTCGGGGCGGTGGTTGATCAGCGTAATGCCGCCCGCGTTGTCGATGATGATAAACGGATTCAGTTCAAACGCCAGCAAGGCATTCGGCGCTTCGGCGACGGGATTAATGACTTTAAACGACGCAGCCTGTCCGGTAAAGCCCAGCAAAAAACCGGTCCCGGTCAGCCCGTCGGCCTTTAAAAATAAACGGCGGTTTATGGAAGAACCCAGTGGTTTCATCAGTTGTTGAATTTCAAATAATAAATGATGAATAGTAAATGGAAAAGTGAACTCGACCACGCGCCCTTTTCCGTTTAGCCTTTTACAGTCGCTATTTTACAGGAAAGTTTACTCCCTTCCTCCGCTCGAAACGGGTTCTTTGCCCAGTTGTGCGGCCGCGTGAATGGCTTTCCGGATGCGGGCGTAGGTTCCGCAGCGGCAGAGGTTCCCGCTCATGGCCGCGTCGATGTCGGCATCCGTCGGGTGCGGTTTTTCTTTCAGCAGGGCAACGGCCGACATGATCTGGCCGGACTGGCAATACCCGCATTGGGGCACCTGCTCATCAATCCAGGCCTGCTGCACGGGGTGTAGCTTAGCGGGGGTGCCGATGCCTTCAATGGTGGTGATCTTCTTATTGGCAACGGCCGAAACCGGCACGGAGCACGACCGGATGGGAGTTCCGTTGAGGTGGACGGTGCAGGCTCCGCACTGGGCCATGCCACAGCCAAATTTTGTTCCTTTCAGGCCCACCACGTCGCGGATGGCCCAGAGCAGGGGCATTTCCGGATCGGCATCGATGGTCTGCTTTTTTCCGTTGATCGTTAAGGTCACTGAAGCCATAGGTAGCGGGAATTTGTGGGGTTGAAGTTCACAAAAACCGGGAAGTTTGACAAGCCCGTACGGGCCGTTGGGGCTAATATTCGACAAACGGTATGATTTTCCTCACAAAATACCTCCAGAAAATAACATATTACCTTCCCGGCAGTTACCACGTACAGAACCCAAAAATTCCTTCACATGAAAACTCAGGAAAGGGCAGTCAACATCAACCGGGCCGAAAACCGTTTCGAACTCGAAATGGAAGGAAAGCTTTCGTTTGTCGCCTATATGCCGCTGGACGACAAGACGTTGGTTTTGACCCATACGGAAGTTCAGGCCAGGCAGGAAGGGAGCAGCGTGGGACCGTTTCTGATCCGGGGAATGCTGGAATACATTGAGCGGAATAACCTGAAAATTATCCCCTTCTGCGCTTTTGTAGCCGCCTACCTCAAGCGGCATCCCGAATACAATCACCTGATCAGCCCGGACTACCGCGTGAAAAACTAAACCGGATCGCTGGCCACGTCAGCCGGTTTTTTCGGTTCGGAAGCAACTCCGCGCAGTTGGCGGGTTGTCTTTCGGGAACCATCATGGCTCCAGCCGGGCGGCCCAAACAGGTATTTGGCGGCATTCTTGATGCTACCGGCTTTCGTCACATCCCGGCCCATAGCCACCCACTCGTGAAAAGCAATCCGGATCGGATTGTGCGTGTCAATATTTTGGGTCAGCCCATACGTGGGCCGTTCTTCTTCCTTCTGAAACGTCCCGAACAGCCGGTCCCAGATGATCAGTACCCCGGCGTGGTTTTTATCCAGGTATTTCAAATCGGACCCGTGGTGAACGCGGTGGTGCGAAGGCGTATTAAAAACCGCTTCGATGAAAACCGGCATCCGGTTGATGTATTCGGTGTGAATCCAGAACTGATACAACAGGCTGATCGACTGCATGGTCAGAATGGCCGCCGGATGAAAACCGAGTAGCGGCAGCCAGATCCAGAACAGAAACGCTCCACTCAGATTGCCCGTCCAGGTTTGCCGCAAGGCCGTGCCCAGGTTGTATTTCATGGAAGAATGATGCACCACGTGCGAAGCCCAGAAATACCGGCTGCTGTGACTGATCCGGTGAAACCAGTAATAACTGAAGTCGTCGGCGACAAACAGCAGCAGCCAGGCCCACCACTGACGCATATCGACGGTAAAAAACCGGTATTCATACACCAGAGCGTAGGCGCCCAGCATGAGCAGTTTGCCAACCAACCCGACAATGACGCTGCCAATGCCCATCGCCAGACTGCTCATTGTATCCCGGGTTTCGTAGTAATCCCGCTGGTGCACGGCCGTCACGATGACTTCCGTCAGCAACAGAACGACAAAGGCCGGTATGGCATAATGAATCAGGTTACTCATGCGACGGGGGATGACAGTACCAAAGGTACAGTTTTCTGCCGTCATGTAGCCAAAAGAAGGCGCTTAATCAGGACCAAAAAGTGAGTTGTCGGTCAACCTCAGAATTGCCCGTACCTGTTCTTTTGCTGCCGTTTAACCCGATTTTTCCCGAAAAAAGTAACTTTTAAAATCTCCAGCGTCTCAAGGTAAAGTCCCGAAACCGATTTTTACCAACCAGTCACAAAAATGAAAAGAGTGCTGATGAGTTTGCTGGTGTTAGCCTTCACGGTGGCTGGCGTCTGGGCCCAGAAAAACACGGTTTTGGTGTACGGTTCCGTCGGCGCCACGTCTGAAAAACTAGCCAGCGGGTCCCAAGCCAGCACCTTTTCGTTGTCGCCCGCGGTGGGCTATCAGTTCACGGATACCTGGACCGCCGGGCTGTCGTTTTCAACCCAAACCTGGACCGCAAAAGCGTTGGGAACCGAAACCAAATCTTCGGCTTTCGGGCTCGGTCCGTTTGTCCGATATACCCATCCGCTTTCGGCACTTTTCGTCCTTTTCGGCCAGTTTAATGCCGACGTATTAACCGGAAAAACCGGTGATTTTAAAACCACGGGGTACCGGGGCACTTTCTTCCCCGCAATTGGTGTTATTATAAAAAATGGATTTGCCCTGAACCTCAGTTTTGGTGGATTGAGTTTTCTCTCCCAGAAAGCGAATGGCGCTTCGGGAAACACCACCAACTTCAGTGTTAATCTGGGTAGTGGGGCGGGTTTTGGCATTTCCAAAAACTTTTAGGCAAGATTCAGTGAGAGTAGAGTAGTATTTGTTGTTACTGTTTAGAAAGCCGTCTTCTTTTTAGGGGACGGCTTTTTTGTTTTCTTTGCGACCTTTGTGTCTTTTTATTTCTTCAACGGATTTTATGCGAATTGACTTACGAAGCGATACGGTTACGAAACCCACTCCGGCGATGCTGGAAGCCATGTTCACCGCCGAAGTCGGCGACGATGTGCTGGGCGATGACCCGACTGTAAAAGCGCTGGAAGAACAAACCGCCCGGTTGTTCGGGATGGAAGCCGCCCTGTTCTGCCCGTCCGGCACGATGACCAATCAACTGGCCATCCGGACCCACACCCGCCCCGGCGACGATGTAATCTGCGACCAGCTGTCGCACGTTTACCTCTACGAAGGCGGGGGCATTGCGGTCAATGCGCTGGCGTCGGTGAGTCTGGTGCAGGGCAAACGCGGCAAACTGACGCCCGAACTCGTTCGCGAACACATTCAGCCCGACGACCTGCACAAACCCGTCACCCGCCTGGTTTGCCTTGAAAATACCGTCAACAAGGGGGGCGGCTGTTATTACACGGTTCCCGAAATTGCGGCCATTCGCCAGGTTTGCGACGAACACGGTTTGCGGCTGCACCTCGACGGCGCCCGCCTGTTCAATGCGCTGGTCGAAACCGGGGAAAGTCCGGAATCCTACGGCCACTTGTTTGACTCCATCAGCCTCTGCCTGTCCAAAGGACTGGGCTGTCCGGTGGGGTCGCTGCTGGTTGGTAAGGCGGATTTCATCAAACAGGCGCGTCGCTTCCGGAAACTGATGGGCGGTGGCTGGCGGCAGGCCGGTTATCTGGCGGCAGCCGGACTGTACGCGCTCGATCACCACGTCAACCGCCTGAAACTCGACCACGCCCGGGCCCGGAAAATCGGCCAGTTAATCGCCCGCCTGCCGGAGGTAGAAGCGGTTTTTCCGGTTGACACCAACATCGTTATTTTTCAACTGAACCAGAACATCTTAGCCACCGATTATGTTGCTTTATTGGCCGAGCGGGACATCCTGGGGGTGACTTTCGGCAAGCACCTGGTCCGGTTTGTCACGCACCTGGATTTTACGGACGAACAGCTTTCGAGTCTAGAACAGAAAATTAAAGAAGGGGTTGTTTCACGGACTTAAGCAGAGTTTTCCTGTTTACTCATTACCTCTCTGCGTAACTCTGTAAACTCCGCAAACCAACCCAATACGCTTACATTATGCACATTCAAACCAGAACGTTACAAAAATCCGATTACGCGGATTTGAAAGAAGCCATGCTGGAGGTTTACAGCGGCATTGGCGGAGATTATTGGGAAAAGAACTTAATTGACAAGCTGCTGAAAATCTTTCCGGAGGGGCAGTTCTGCGTGGAAGTTGACGGCAAGGTGGTGGCCTGCTCGCTGGCGATCCGGGTGAAATACAGCGATTTTGGCGACAATCACACGTACGAAGAAATAACCGGCAGTTACACCTTCGACACGCACACCCCGAAAGGCAACTGGCTGTACGGAATTGAACTGTTTGTGCACCCCGAATACCGCGATTTGCGGCTGGGTCGGCGGCTGTACGATGCCCGTAAGGAGCTTTGCGAATCGCTGAATTTAAAGGGAATTATGGCCGGGGGACGGATTCCGAACTACATCAAATACGCCGGTGAGATGTCGCCCCGCGAATACATCGGCAAGGTGAAGCAGAAGGAAATTTACGACCCGACGCTGACGTTCCAGCTTTCCAATGATTTTCACGTCAAGAAAGTCCTGCGCGGCTACCTGCCCGGTGACAGCGAATCGCTCGAATACGCGACGCTGCTGGAATGGAACAACATTTATTACGTCGACGAAAAAAAGAAAAAACCGCATACCAACTCCATCATCCGGCTCGGCGTGGTGCAGTGGCAAATGCGGCTGTTTCCGAACCTTCAGGCCCTGCTCGAACAGGTTGAGTATTTCGCCGACGCCGTGAGTGATTACAAAGCGGACTTTCTGGTGCTCCCGGAATTTTTCAATACGCCCCTGATGGCCGACTACAACGATCTGCCCGGTCCGGTGGCAATCCGGAAGCTGGCCGACGTGACGCATGAAGTTCGGCAACGGCTGTCCGAATTGGCGATTTCCTATAATGTGAATATTGTGGGGGGCAGTATGCCCCTGATGGATGATGGCAAACTGTATAACGTGGCCTACCTCTGCCGTCGCGACGGTTCGTTCGAAGAATACCGGAAAATTCACATTACGCCCAACGAGGTCCGGCATTACGGCATGGTGGGCGGCAACGAAATCCGGGCGTTCGATACCGACTGCGGCAAGATTGGGCTGCTGATCTGTTACGACGTTGAATTTCCGGAACTAAGCCGGATTCTGGCCGATCAGGGAATGCAGATTCTGTTTGTGCCGTTCCTGACCGACACGCAGAACGGGTACACCCGCGTACGGCACTGCGCCATGGCCCGCGCCATCGAAAACGAGTGCTACGTGGCGATTTCGGGCTGCGTCGGCAACCTGCCGCGCGTGGCCAACATGGACATTCATTACGCCCAGTCGGCGGTTTTTACCCCCTCGGATTTCCAGTTTCCCAACAACGCCATCAAAGCCGAATCGACACCCAACACCGAAATGGTGCTGCTGACCGACCTGGATTTGTCACTGCTGACGGAGTTGCACGAACAGGGGTCGGTTCAGATTCTGAAAGACCGCCGGACGGATCTTTACGATATAACGGTGAAGCGTTCGGCCCGGACCAAACCGGAGAAGAAAAAGGAACTTTCGAACGAGGAAGAACAGAAAACCTTGCCGCCGGTCATTGTGGTGGAATAACGGTTTTGGCCCACAAAAAAACCGTAGCCGTTGAAAGCTACGGTTTTTTTGTGGAGTCAGCTTCGGCTTTAACGGGTTTATTTCACGGCCTGATACACTTCAACGGGCCGGTCGGTGGACATCATGTCCGCGCCGTTTTTGGCAAACGTTTTATACACCTGGTCTCCTTTGGCGACGGCTTGCTTGTCCAGATTTCCGAGCGTTCCCAGGATGCATGAAATGCCTTTTTGGTGCAAAAACCGGTATAATTCCGGACTCGGTTCTTTAATCCCGACGAACGCGATCATGTTTCGGTCGGGGATGCCAAGGTCGTGCAGGCGCTGGTAATCCTCTACTTTCAGAATCGTTACCGACAGCATTAGGTTGGGGTCGAGCCGGTAGACTTCGGCGGCCTGGGTGGCATTGTAGGTAATAATGACCGAATAATCGGCCGCGCCCGTCCGTCGTACCATCTCGACCACTTTGGCAAACGGCACGTTTTTCTTCACGTCCAGCGTATACACCACCTTGTCTTTGCCCCAGCGGAGCACTTGCTCCAGCGTCGGAATAGTGAACTTCGTGACGTTGCCGAAATTATCTTCCAGTCGGTATTGACCAATTTCTTCGTACGTTTTCTCGATGAGTTTGCCGGTGCCGGTCGTGGTGCGGTCGAGGGTCTGGTCGTGCATCATCACCAATACACTGTCGCGGGTCAGGTCGATGTCGCATTCGATGACAACGGGCAGCCGTTCCGCCAGATACGCAAACGATTCGATGCAGTTTTCGGGATAGCCCTTGAGGTCGCCCCCGCCCCGGTGCGCGCTGACCATCGGCGTTCGGCCAGGCGTATAGTGGAGGAAGGTCGACAACCCGCCCGCCGGAACGCGGTAAGTGTTGATGACGGTTTTGGGCGCGCAACCAGCCAGCAGGCTAACGGTTAGCGCAAAAAGTAAAATGCGTTTCATGTTGTGAAGTGTAATGAAGCAGCCCAATAAGGTTTTTCAAAACCGTACTGGGCTGCTATACAGACTACTAAATCCTTCAGACGTTGATTTCGCCCACCATGCCTTCCGGTTTTACCCACTGATCGAACTCCTCTTCGGTGAGGTAGCCGAGCTTAACGGCGGTGGCTTTCAGGGTACTTCCTTCGCGGTGCGCGGTCTGGGCGATTTCGGCGGCTTTGTAGTAGCCGATTTTGGTGTTCAGCGCCGTCACCAGCATCAGCGAGTTGTTGACGTGTTTCGTAATGTTTTCTTCAATCGGGCGGATGCCTTCGGCGCATTTGTCGTTGAACGACACGCACACATCACCAATCAGCCGCGCCGAATGCAGGAAGTTGTAGATCATCACCGGTTTGAACACGTTCAGTTCGAAGTGGCCCAGGGCCCCGCCGAAGTTGATTGCCACATCGTTGCCCATCACCTGCGCGGCCACCATCGTCATGGCTTCGCACTGCGTGGGGTTCACCTTGCCCGGCATGATCGACGAACCCGGTTCGTTATCGGGAATGAACAGCTCGCCAATGCCCGCGCGCGGTCCCGACGACAGCATCCGGATGTCGTTCCCGATTTTCATCAGGCTGGCGGCTACGGTTTTCAACGCACCGTGCGCTTCCACAATGGCGTCGTGGGCGGCCAGGGCTTCGAATTTATTTTCGGCGGTAATAAACGGCAGACCCGTCAGGTCAGCGATGTGTCTGGCGACGTTTTCGGAATAATCCGGGGGCGTGTTGATGCCCGTTCCCACGGCGGTTCCGCCCAGGGCCAGCTCGCTCAGGTGCGCCAGCGTGTTGTTGATCGCCTTTAGCCCGTGGTTCAGCTGCGAAACGTAGCCCGAAAACTCCTGCCCCACCGTCAACGGCGTAGCGTCCATGAAGTGCGTCCGGCCGATTTTTACCACGTTCTTGAACTCTTTCGCCTTCGCATCCAGCGTGTCGCGCAGTTTCTCGATTCCCGGAATGGTCACTTCCATCAGAATTTTGTAGGCTGCAATGTGCATGGCCGTCGGGAAGGTGTCGTTCGACGATTGTGATTTGTTCACGTCATCGTTGGGGTGCAGGGCTTTCTTTTCGTCGGCCAGTTGGCCGCCCTGCAGAACGTGTCCGCGGTAGGCGACCACCTCGTTGACGTTCATGTTCGACTGCGTGCCGGAGCCGGTTTGCCACACCACCAGCGGAAACTGATCGTCGAGCTTACCCTCCAGAATTTCGTCGCAAACCCGCCCGATCAGGTCGCTTTTTTCCTGGGGCAGCACGCCCGCGTCGAGGTTGGTCAGGGCCGCGGCTTTTTTCAGGTACGCGAACGCCCGGACAATCTCGCGGGGCATTTTATTGATGTCTTGCGCAATTTTAAAGTTTTCAATCGAACGCTGGGTTTGTGCGCCCCAATACACATCGGCCGGTACCTGCACCTGACCCATCGTGTCTTTTTCAATACGGTATTCCATTATGAAGACGAAAGAGTTAGACTGATGACAACGTGGCCGGCGGGTTTAACCGGCGCTTCCGGCGGCAAAGGTAGGACAGAAGCTAATAGATCCGTATGGAATTTCTATATTTGTCCGAATGTTATCAAATGACAGCAGACAAACAATCAAATAACATGACTGTTCCGCTTCGAAAAATAGTTTCCGCGTTGGGTGGTGAAGCCTTAATTAATCACCCGGTCAGACATGAATTTGATTTATTAGCGGTTTCCCAAGAGGGATTACCGATCGAATCGATTGCGTTTCTTCAAAAGAACATGGGCTTCTCCAATAAAACAATGAGCCATATTCTTGCCATTTCCGAAAGCACGTATCAGCGTCGCATTCGAAACAAGGCTAAACTGAGTAAAGATGAAGCCGAAAAAGCAATTGCGTTATCCGAAATTTACGCGAAAGGCATGGAAGTTTTTGAAAATAAACAAGACTTTGAGTATTGGATAAATTCGAAAATCCGATCACTCCAAACCCAGAGACCGATTGATTTATTAGATTCAATGATTGGCCGCAAGCAGGTTTTAAACGTTCTTCATGCGATTTTGCACGGTATTTATTTATAATGAACCTGTACAGAATTGCAAAAACAGTTTACGCCAACGACTTCAGCGGAACTGGTGGACTTTATAGTTCGGGGAGATGGCATCGTGAAGGAACGTTACTACTCTATTTTGCCGAACATGTCTCCCTGGCAATGATTGAGATGTTGGCCAATTCAGAAATACTGCCTGTAAATATGAGTTTGGTGACTGTTAAAATTCCTGATACTGCCCCAACCTTGCAGATTCAGCTGGACGATTTGCCACCGTCCTGGGATAGCATCCCGTATAAAGAAGAATTAGCGGACATTACAGAACGCTGGCTTACCGAAGGCCAATTTTGGATAATGCGTGTGCCTTCAGCCCACACTCGCGTTGAATCTAATTACCTTCTCAATCCGTCGCATCCCGCGCACAAAACCTTGAAAATTGTCAGTATTGAACCAATCTTTTTTGACCGCCGATTAAAATAAAACCGCTATGCCTTTTCTTGTTCTCGACCTTGAAATGACCGGCCCGGAACCGGACTGGAACGAAATTATTCAGGTGGGTGCCGTGCTGTTCGACGATCACTGGATTGAACGGGGCCGGTATTTGACGAATGTCTATCCCGAAAATGAAGACGCTTTTTCGAGTTCGTCCGAGAAAATCCACAACCTCTCGCTGGCCGACCTGGAAGATGCGCCGATGATGTACGATGTGCTGCCGGAACTTGAGAACTGGATCATGGAAAAGCTGAATATCCGGAAAACCCAGACCACTTCGGACAACACCCCGTACCTGCGCGATGTGATCATCTGCGGCCAAAGCGTGATTAACGACATTAACTTCCTGAAAGAAGCCTACCGCCTGGAAAAGCTCAAATGGCCGTATTCACGCACCCTGATCGACCTGCACACGTTGAGTTATTTCTCGTTCCGAATCCTGAAAAAGAACGGAAAACCGGTTCCGCAGCGGCTGAGTCTAAAGGATATTGCCGGCCATTTTGGCTTCGAACGCGAATCCGAACACCACAATGCGCTGGAAGATGCGGTTTTAACGGCGCAGTGTTTAAAGGAAGTGTTTAAACTGGCCGACTCACTGAAAGTCGGCTAGCCGGCACCCTGAAAACCGGGTACGGCCGAAACCGGTTCTTACGGTTTACGGGCAAAATCCTGATTGTCCCGGGTGTTTTTCTGGACGGCAATGGCGCCGAACAATCCCAGCAGAAAGGCAAAGGCGTAGAATCCTTTTTCGCTCGGCAAAAGGGTGGCATTCCAGAGACCGATCGTCAGCAGGGAAATGGAGAGCAGCACCGAAAACCAGGACAATCCGTAGTAAATATCCGTGACCGGAAAGCCTTCCAGCCGGTCCCTGACGCTTTTTTGCAGCGACACCACCGAGAAAAGGCCAAACATCAGAACGGTAAAATAAAATCCTTTTTCGTTCAGCTGCATCTCGGAGCGCCAGAGTCCGATTAAATAGCCAACCATGCCCGCACCCAGGGCAATCCAGGAAGCGCCCACGAAGGCCGCTGATGGTTTCTGATTCATGTTAGTAGTTGTTGTAATCCGATTACAAAGCTACCGGCCGAATGGCGCTGGCCCACATGATACTTGCTGGCTGGCGGTTTTAAGGGAACAGCAAGCGGTTTTCGAAGCACAACAGGTAATTCAGAAAATACAAAAACCGGTTTCGTAGACCGGTTTTTGGGTGATACTCACTGGCGCCTTAGTGGTTCAAAAGGTGGTCAATTTCGGCCGTCACCGTTGCCCAGCGTTGTTCCCAGGTACCCGACACGTCGGTGTAGGCAATCCCCCGTTCGTCGAGGGCGGTTTTGAAACGCTGGTAAATCTCTTCGCGCCGATGCCCCAGATCGCGCAGGCCGTCGGAAATCCAGGGCACGTCGATGTTCAGCAGAAAATACCGGTCGTAGATGACCTGTTTTTCGAGTTCGTACAAAACCGGCGGCACCTCCTGCAAATAGTGGTCGGCATACAATTCCGTCGTAATCAGATCGGTATCACAGATCAGGAATTTGTTTGCTTTTTGGGTAGCGGCCAAAACCGCCTGCGTCTGGGCGTGACCGATCCGGATGTAATCGTCGGGGGCCAAGTCATTGGAGGTGATCAGATCGCGGGCGACCTCGTGGACAAAAACCGTCTGGTAATGCGCGGCCAGTTGCTCAGCCAGCGTGGTTTTCCCCACACTCTCGGGCCCGAACAGACAGATTTTCTTTACAAAGTACGGCCGGACCACGTCGGGAATAAAACCCCAGTACCGGGCGGGATGCTGACGGATTTGCGTCGCCGAAACCGGCACCTGTTTCCGCGCCCGATCGAACCACACGCAGGGCAGCCCGAGGTGCTGCGCCAGAGGTTCGCCGTACGGTTCCGAACAGAAAAAACCGTCGATGTCCGGAAACCGCTGCCTGATAAAGTCGCTCCACAGCCGCGTGGCTTCCCCCAGGGGCAGGCTATCATCCGAAAAATCGTCCTTCACCATAACCACCTCAATTTCAGGCCGGTGACCGAACAACGCCCGCAACCACGCCATCCGCTGTTCCGGATCAATCGGGTCGTTGAGGGTACAATTCAGCGAAACGATCAGGTGATGGCAGCGGGCCGCAGCAAATTCAATCAGGGCGATGTGTCCCCGATGAACCGGCATGAACTTCCCGAAAATCAGCCCTTTTTTCATACGGCAGCGGTGGGGTAACTCCGGTATTCGCGGGTCCAGTGCCAGGCCCCGAAAAACGCGATGAGGCAGTAAAAACCGTATTCGATACCCAGCACTTTGACGCCTTTCGTGAAATACATATAGGTGCTGATCAGATCGACCAGCAACCAGACGTACCAGCATTCGAGTTTTTTGCGAATGAGCATGAACGTGGCCACAATGCTCATGACGGACGTAAACGAGTCGAGATACGGAAAGGCGCTCGGCTGGTTGAACAAAAGCGGAAACCATTCGTGCAAATTCCCGGCAATGGTTCCCAGCACGACCGTGGCCAGAGCGCCCGCGCCAAGCAGCATCGCAAAGTTTCTGGTTGACAAAGGCGTAATTTTTAGTTCACTCCGCCGGTCTGCTTCGCCGGTCTTGGGGTGCGTCCACTCCCACCAGCCCAGCAGGTTGGTGATGAAAAAGAACACCTGCAAAAACATGTCGGGATACAGCTGAATCTGGTAAAAGAGAAAAAAAAACAGGGCGACGCTCACCATACCGACGGGCCAGCTCACGATATGCGCCCGCGCCGACAGCCAGGTTGCCACCGCTCCCGTTACCGTTCCGAAAAATTCGAGGTAACTCATCGGATACCCCAGCACGGTAAAAACGATGCTGTTGATGTCAAATAATTCCTTCATCGCGCAAATTCCGCCCAAACCGGTCCGTGGTCGGAGTGAACGGCCTGGGGTTCGTGTCCGGCGGCAATCAGCCGGTTTTTGTAAGGCTCGCTCACGGAAATGTAATCGATCCGCCAGCCTTTGTTGTTGGCCCGTGCGCCCGCCCGGTAGCTCCACCAGCTGTAGGCAATCTGGCCCGGATTTTTGTAGCGAAACGAATCGACAAAACCGCTGTCGAACCATTGGGTCATCCACTCCCGCTCTTCCGGCAAAAAACCGGTCGAATTTTTGTTCCGCACCGGATCGTGAATGTCGATGGCCGTGTGGGCAATGTTGTAATCGCCCACGACAATGACGTTCGGACGGGTTTTGCGCAGCTCCTGAACATACCCGAAAAAGTCCGCCAGAAACTGCATTTTCACGCTTTGCCGCACTTCGCCGGTGGTGCCCGACGGGAAGTAGCAATTCAGCAGGGTTAGGTCGCCAAAGTCGGTGCGCAGAATCCGGCCCTCGCAGTCGTAGGCCGGAATGCCGCAGCCCATCACCACCTGATCGGGCGGAAATCTGGAAAATGTGGCGACTCCGCTATACCCTTTCTTCTCGGCCGCGTGCCAATGGTATTTATAGCCTAAGGCTTCGAACGGCAGCAAATCCACCACATCGTGCGTGGCCTTAACTTCCTGAAAACAAAGGATATCGAACGCATTCTGCGCCAGCCAGCCGGTCAATCCCTTGCTCAGCGCCGACCGGATGCCGTTGAGGTTGTAGGTCAGAATTTTAATGGTTTCGCCGGTTTTTACATCGGGAGAAGTCATACGGTTTCAGGATTTTGGGCAATACCTTAAATCACCACGTTCACGATCCGTTTCGGCACCACGACCACTTTCTTCGGCGTTTTTCCTTCCAGCCACTTCTGCACCACCTCATTCGCCAGAATTTCGTTTTCAATCTCTTTCGGGGCCGCATCCGCCGGGAACGCCAGCGTCGTGCGGACTTTACCGTTAATCTGCACCGGGTATTCGATGGTATCTTCCACCAGATAGGCCGCGTTGAAAACCGGAAATTCGGCGTAGCTCAGCGTACCGGCTTCGTTGCCCAAGGCCGCCCAGAGTTCTTCCGTGATGTGGGGCGCAAACGGCGCCAGAATGACGACCAAATCCTGCAAAACCGCCTTTTTGTTGCATTTCAGGCCCGACAGTTCGTTGACGCAGACCATGAATGCACTCACCGAGGTGTTGAACGACAGGTTTTCGATGTCTTCCGCCACTTTCCGGATGGTTTTGTGCAGCACTTTCAACTCGGCGGGCGTCGGTTTTTCGTCGGTCACCAGCCAGCGGCCGGGGCGGTTTTCAGTCGGTTCTTCGTAGAACAGACGCCAGAATTTCTTTAAAAACCGGTACACCCCATCGATGCCGTTGGTATTCCACGGTTTGGCGTCGGTGAGCGGCCCCAGGAACATTTCGTACAAGCGCAGGGTATCGGCACCGTACCGTTCCACAATCGTATCAGGATTGACGACGTTGAATTTCGATTTCGACATTTTCTCGATCTCAACCCCGCAGAGGTACCTGCCGTGCGACGGGCCGCCGTCTTCCAGGACGAATTCCGCATTTTCGGCATAGTCCGGGCGCGTTTTCCGGAACGTTTCCACGTCCAGCGCGTCGTTTTCGACAATGTTTACGTCAACGTGCAAAGGCGTTACGTCGTACTGATTTTTCAGTCCGTTCGACACAAAAACCGGCGTTTTCCCCTCGCCCACCGAATCTTTCACCCGGTACACAAAATTCGACCGGCCCAGAATCATGCCCTGATTGACCAGTTTCTTAAACGGCTCTTCCTCCGGCACAAAGCCCCGGTCTTTCATGAACTTGTTCCAGAACCGGCTGTAGAGCAGGTGCCCTGTCGCGTGTTCCGAACCACCGACGTACAAATCCACACTGCGCCAGTAGTCGATGGCGGCTTTATCGGCAAACGTCTGCCCGTTCTGCGGGTCCATGTAACGGTACCAGTACCAGCTTGAACCCGCCCAGCCGGGCATCGTACTCAGCTCATACTCATAGTGTTCCTGGTATTTCCAGTCCTCGGCGCGCGCCAGGGGCGGCTCACCGGTTTCGGTCGGGAGGTATTTGTCAACGGCGGGCAACTCCAGCGGCAGTTCGGATTCCTCCAGCAAGTACGGCATCCCGTCTTTGAAATAAACCGGCACAGGTTCGCCCCAGTACCGCTGGCGACTGAAAACCGCGTCGCGCATCCGGTAATTGATTTTGGCTTTGCCGATGCCGTGTTCTTCCAGAAACTGGACCAAAACCGGCAAAGCTTCCTGGTAAGTCAGTCCGTTGACCATTCCGGAGTTGATGTAACGGCCTTCTTTGGTGTTATCGGCCTGTTTGTCAATTTCTTTCTGGGCGTCCAGAATCGAAATGATCGGCAAGTCGAAGTGTTTGGCAAACGCCCAGTCGCGCTGGTCACCCGACGGAACAGCCATCACGGCCCCGGTTCCGTAGCCCGCCAGCACGTAATCCGCCAGAAAAATCGGCACGCGCGCGCCATCGAACGGATTGATGCAGTAGCTGCCCGTAAACACCCCCGATACGGTTTTGGCATCGGCCATCCGGTCGCGCTCGGAGCGCATTTTGGCCGCCGTTACGTACGCATCCACGGCGGGTTTCTGCTCCAGCGTGGTCAGTTCAGCCACCAGCTCGTGCTCCGGCGCCAGCACCATGAACGACACGCCAAAAATGGTATCCAGCCGCGTGGTGAAAACCTTAATGCGTTCGACCCGGTGTTCGATCTGAAAACTCACCTCCGCTCCCGTCGATTTCCCGATCCAGTTGCGCTGCTGTTCCTTCAGTGACTCCGACCAATCGACGGAATCCAGCCCCGTCAGCAACCGGTCGGCGTAGGCCGTGATGCGCATCATCCACTGCCGCATCAATTTCTGCTCGACCGGAAAACCGCCCCGCTCCGACACGCCGTCCTTTACTTCGTCGTTGGCCAAAACCGTTCCCAAAGCCGCGCACCAGTTCACCACCGCGTCGGCTACGTAGGTCAGGCGGTATTTCAGGGTGATTTCGTACTGCTCGCGTTCCGGTTTGGCCTTCCAGTCGTCGGCGGTGAAGCTCGTGACATCCTCGTCGGCCACGGCCTGAACTCCGCCCGTGCCGTTGGCTTCGAATTTGGCGATCAATGTTTCGATGGGTTCGGCCCGGTCGGTTTTTTTGTTGTACCAACTGCGGAACAACTCCCCGAAAATCCACTGCGTCCACTTGTAAAAGGTGGGGTCGGAGGTGCGAACTTCGCGGTCCCAGTCGTAGCTGAAACCCATATTTTTTAATTGCTCGATGTAGCGGGCAATGTTCTGTTCGGTCGTTAGGGCCGGGTGCTGGCCGGTCTGGATGGCATACTGCTCGGCGGGCAGCCCGAACGAGTCGAAACCCATCGGGTGCAGCACGTTGAAGCCTTTCAGCCGTTTGTAGCGGGTAACAATATCGGAAGCGATGTAGCCCAGCGGGTGTCCGACGTGCAACCCGGCCCCCGACGGATACGGAAACATGTCGAGGATGTAGAATTTCGGTTTGGCAGCGTCGTTCGTGGTGCGATAGGTATGGTTCTTTTCCCAGAACGCCCGCCAGCTTTCTTCAATCTTCTTGTGGTTGTATTCGGACATAAAAGAATATGCGTTTTGTAGAAAGTTGTATCGCCGGGTTAAGCCGAGAAGAGCATAGTTAAACAGAGGCTCCACTTAACTCTTTTCAACTCCGCTTACGCTGCGATATAACTCTTTCTCTTCACTGCAAAAGTAGAGATTTTCTTACGGATTCGCCTGCGTATTTCGCTGAAGCCGGTTGAGGGTGTAACAAACCAGCCGGTTTTGCAGGTTCTGCTGGGTGGTGGAGCGAAGTTTACCGAGTTCGAGTTCGTAGATGTAGCCGGCTTTCAGTTCGGCCAGTTTCAGGGTGACGGTTTTACCATCGGGCGAGAGTTCAGCGTTCGTCACGGCCACGGGTTGCAGATCGAATTGCTTGGAACCGTAGGCTTCGTGGTATTCGTAATAATAGCGTTTGAACTGAAAATTAGCGACTTGCTTCGCGGTTGCCGCGTCGAGGGGCCGGGTAAACGTCAGGGCAAAACCGGTCGGCGTCAGTTTCATGTCGGCCAGTTCGAGCGGAACTTTTCCTTTCCAGCGGACGTGCTGAATGCCCTCATCGCCCGCCCAGCCGTGATCGGTCTGACCGAGCCACAGGCTGCCGTCGGGCGCAAACGCCAGCCGGTTGTTGCCTTTGCGCAAGCCCGCACCGGCCAGAAACGGCGCGCAGGCCCCCTGAATCTGTCCGTCAACGGTTTCGAGCATGAGCCGGATCAGGTACGGGTGGTCCATTTCGCCGATCAGCATTTTTCCGGCAAACGGCCCGAATTTCCCACCGGTTTCGTCGAGCACCGGTTGTGTGGGCGAGTTGGCAATCCGGCTGTGCGGAAACGCCACGCTCTCGACCGTCCGCAGACTATCGAGCACTTTCACCGGCAACTTGATGGGCGTGATGTGCGGAAAACCGTCTTTCCACAACAGGCTCGCCGGGTGACCGTAGTGTTTGCCCTCCTGCACCTGATACAGCTTGCTCGTGCCGAGCCAGTCGCCCTGGTTATCAGCCGCGTACAGATTTCCGCTGGCATCAAAACCAATGCTGTTGGGGGAGCGAAAACCGCTGGCAAACGGGTGCAGCTTGCCGTCGGGGGTCAGCTTCATGATCCAGCCGCGGTACGGCACGGCGGAATACATCCGGCCGGGTCGGCCCAGGGTGTCGAGTTTGCCGCGCACTTCCGGAAAAATTCCGGCCCCGTTCGACGCGCAATTCAGGGCAATGTAGAGGTTCCCTTTCTTGTCTTTTACGGGGCCAAACGCAAACTCGTGGTAGTTGCCCGACAGGCCAAAATCATCCGTTACGGTTTCGTATAAATCGGCCACACCGTCGCCGTTGGTGTCTTTCACGCGGGTCAGTTCGGGCCGCTGCATTACCAGAATTTCGCTGTTGCTGACGGCCATGATGCCCAGCGGATCGTGAATCCCCTCGGCAAACAGTTTCCAGGCTTTCGTTTTGGGATTATAGATCATAATCTCGCCCCGGTGAAAACCGGCTACAATCCGGCCGTCGGGCATCACGGCCAGCCCGTCGGTTTCGGCCGTCAGGCCTTTGGGCATCTGTATGGTCTCAACCTCGTAATAATCCGTGATCGTGTCGGCGGGAAACAGCGGTTTTGCCCAGCCAGTCAGATGCAGTAAACTCACGACGGCAAACGCCGTCAGACCGGTTTTCAGGCGATTCAGGCTCTTGATTTTATCTTTCATTATTCGGCAATCATCGTAATCGTAAAACTCCTGGTTCCCACCGGCAAACGCACCATGCCGTCCTGAATTTTGCCCACCGATGGCCGGTATTTCACGCCATCGCCGGATTTGCAGACGAAATACACCGGTCCGGAAATGGTGCCGAGCGTAAATTGTCGGACCAATCCGCGACCCGTCGGCAACGGTTTGATCATTTCCCGCACTTCAATGCCATTGACCAGATACCGAAACTCCGGGTAGCGGTTAATCAGCCGGTAGCCTTTGAATTTGACATCGGGCAGGTGACTGGCCGTGCCGAGCCGAATCGGAAAACCGCCCTGATCGCGGAAATAAACGTCACCGATGACGTGTGTCGGTTTCTTGCCGTTGCCGTCCCAATGATCGCTCTGGTCGATAAAACCGCCCGTCCAGGCATACCGCAGCCGACACGCCCCCGCATCCCAGCAATAGGCCTGCCTGGACGTCAGACCCACCGCAATCGACGCGGGGCCGGAATCGGGCATGAACGTTCGGTAAATTGCCGGATACTTGAGGTCGTAGGGATGATCGGCCTTGTGGTGACCGTGACCCGTCATGTCGTCCTTGCGGTTGGCGGCCACGTTCGGGTCTTTGTCCAGCGCCGGAACGCTGGCCGGGCGTTTGGTGACGTAAATGACGCCGTACATCACAAAACCGTGTCCGGGGTACGTACAGACGTACGAATAAACCCCCTGTTCATCGAGCACAAAACTGATCTTTTCGGATTTGCCGGGTTCAACCACCGGCGTATGGGCCACCACGTCCGGGGTTCGGGGTACGTAATTGAGCTTCACGGCCTGATCGCCCAGCGCCAGCGACGTATTGACCACCCGTAAGCGGGAATTGGGCAGCGTCACCACCAGATTATGCGCCATGTCGTCGTAATTGTCCAGCGTCAGGTTGATCCGGGTGCCGGGACGCACCACAAAGCGGGGTACATCGAACTTCAAGCCCTCAACGGCCCGGATGGTCAGGGTGGTATCCTGCGCAAAGGACGCCGGAGTTACCAGGCCCCAAAAGGCCATGAGCAAGCCAGCGACTACTAATTTTTTCATGCGGATTTCGTATTTCCAAAAAAGCAAAATAACGGTTTTTTCTACTAGTTCGGCACAGTTATTGAAAATCAATCCGTTGGTCAGGTTATGCAATTTTTTTAGTTTTTTGGTCGTTATACTAATAGTTTTTAAGTGTAACTACACGAATTCTCTGTCCTGGCGCTACGTAAATTTATTAAGCTTTCTTACTCTGAATTCATGCGCTTAGCGTATTTATCAACGTTGGCTTTTCACGCCGTAGCTTTTTCTTTTCTCATTGGTTGTCAGTCTGATCAGGACATTGGCCCTGCGGGTGATTGCCTGGTGAAATCCTCCGTCAACAACGGTCAGGTTATTGCCAATTCCTACCTTGTCACCTACAAACCGGCCGACGATCTGCCGGTGATTCCCAACGCCCGGGTGGCTTCGGCGGTGCAGCAGCTCCTGAGCCGCCACGGCCTGAACGACCGGAGCGCGCAGGTGTTGTTCTCGGGTGAAAAAACCGGTTTTCTGGCCCACGTCAGCGCCACCGAAGCCGAGCAGTTGAAAGCCGATCCCAGCGTCGAACTGGTGGAACCCGACCGGATTATTTCGCTGTGCAATTGCGTCGATGTGGCCGTCACCTCGACGCTGACCTGGAATGTGAAGCAAACCAGCTACGGGCGGGGTGATTTGAATACCGACAAAACCGCCTGGATTCTGGATACCGGCCTTGACCTCGACCACCCCGACCTGAACGTTGATGCCAACCGCAGCAAATCGTTCATAACCGGCAAAACCGTTGACGACGAAAATGGCCACGGCACCCACATCGCGGGCATCATCGGTGCCATCAATAATACGATTGGCGTAACCGGCGTTGCGTCGGGCGCCACCCTGGTGGGCCTGCGGGTGCTCGACGATGAAGGCGAAGGTAAATTATCGACGCTGGTGCAGGCGGTTTCGCACGTTTACCAGAACGGGAAAGCCGGGGATGTGGTCAACATCAGCATTGGTGGCGAAGGCACGTCGACGACGCTCGAACGGGCGATTACCCAGGCTGCCAACAAAGGGATTCTGTTTGCCATTGCCGCCGGAAACGAGGGCGAGTCGGCCGAGAAATACGCCCCGGCCAACATCAACCACGCCAACGTCTTTACGGTTTCGGCCATGGATCAATCCGGCAAGTTTGCGTCGTTTTCCAATTACGGCCCAACGGTGGATGTCTGCGCCTACGGAGTGCGCATTACGTCCACCTATCTGAATGGCCGCTACGCCACTTTGTCCGGCACGTCGATGGCGTCTCCACACGTTGCCGGTTTACTGCTGATTCGCGGGCGGGACATTCCGACCAATGGTTTTGTTACCAACGACCCGGACGGTAAACCCGACCCCATTGCCGGCGAATAGCCGTTAAAAATCCGTTCGGCGTAACCCGGGAACAAAAAGCGGTGGCATCCGGGCGTTCGTCGTGTCCCCAACACCGACCCGGTTTTATTAGCCTCATCCAGCGACTCCAGCCCGGGCTGGCCGAACCCGCCGACGGCTGGTTAAACCGTACATTAAAACCGGATGGATTCGAACAGAAAAGCCGGTCGAAAGCCCGGTTTTTCTGTTGTAATACGAGTATGTTTGCGGCATGAAAATTCTCTCGCTGACCGAATTGACGCAGGAACAATACCTGGCGGCCCAGGCCCTCGAAGTGATCTGCAAATCGGAAGACGGTTTAAACGGGACCATCCACTGGGACAAGTCCATGAATTATTTCCAGTCGATGCCGAACTGGTTTCTGTTGTACCAGGACGGGGTACTGATCTGCCTTTTGTCGGCTTTTGCGCCCACCATCAGCCAGGTCGAGTTTGGGGGGTATACGCTACCGAAAGCCCGGCGCAAAGGGTGTTTTTCGGCCCTGCTCGACGTGGCCGCCGAAGCGGCCCGGTCGTATGATTACCAGCATATGCTGCTCATCACCGAACGAGCTTCCGAAGCTGGTCAGGCGTTTGTGCGCCACCTGGGCGCGACCTACTCCAATACCGAGTATCAACTAACCTGGCAAACCGCCCCCCTGACCATCCCGGCTGCGGCCCAACCCATCCAGCTCCTTGAAGCTACGCTGGCCGAGCTGGAACCGCTGACCGAATTAAGCCAGGCCATTTTCGGTGGTACCGTCGAAGAAGCCCGCCAGATTCTCCAAACCACCATTAACACGCCCCATTTGACCCAGTATGCCGTCCTGATCGACGGCCAGGCCATTGGCATGGTCGCCGTGAATTTTGAACAAACCAACGCCTGGATTATTGGATTGGGCGTGAGCCCGGCTTACCAGGGTAAAGGCATTGGGAAAGGTATTCTGCTTCAAACACTGGCATCGCTCCAAAAAGATTCGCGGGCCAAAAGCATCATGATTGAGGTCGATTCCACCAACGAAGCGGCCCTGCATCTGTACCAAAAAGCCGGTTTTGCGATTCAGATGGGCCAGGATTATTTCCGGCAGACGCTTTGATGCACAGGGGTAATCAGAGGGCATCAGAGGTTTTCAGAGCATCTCTGATTAATTCTGGGCAGCAACCTCATTACAAATTCACGTCTTTCCCTTCTTCCAGCTTCTGAATCATCGCCATGACGTTGTTTTTATTGAGCTCGTTCGGAGCTTGCGGCAGCGCGGCTTTCAGGTAGGGCAACGCTTTTTTGAATTCGCCCAACGCCGACAAACTTCGTCCCATGCCGACGTTGGTCGTAAACAGATTCGGGTTCTTATCGTAATTGATTTTGAATACTTCGTACGCTTGTTTGTTCCGTTTTTGCTGGAGCAAGGTGCGGGCATACTGGTGTAACTCGTTTACATTGCCCATCGGAACCGCTTCTTTCATGACCGCATCGGCCTCACCCGGTTTACTGAGCGCCACCAGCACAACGGCTTTGGTGCTGAGCGTCTGAAAATTTTTCTGACCGATAAACGGCAGACTGACGGCCTGGTCGGCCCAGACCAGCGCCTGATCCAGATCGGTTTTGTGCTGAACGCAGTAGGTAGCCGCCTGAACGAACGACTGCCACGTAAAGCCCTGGGCGTTCCGCAATTCATTTTTAAAGGACGCAACCTGAATTTGGGTTACGTCGGCTTCCACCTTAAAGGGAATCTTCCGTTTTTCCCACAACAGGGCCACGGTCGCCGACTGGTCGGTTTGGTCGAGAAACTCGTACTTCAGCCATTCCACGCTCTGGTCGAGTGGTTGATTTTTAACCGTTACCCGCAGGGCGTCTTCCGAGGGTTCGTAGAAAAAGCTGCCCCAGGAAGTCCAGTTCCGGGAAAAAATAACCGTCGTCTCGGTTTCGCCCAGCAGCATGTGGACCCCGTAACTTCCGGCGGCCAGATCTTTCCCTTCGACCTTTACCGGTTTTGAAAAGGAAATTACGGTATTTTCATTGGCACCGGCCCGCCAGGGCGCCCCTTTGCTGCTGCCAAACCCCAGATCGACCAGCCCGTAATGCGCCACCGGAGTGCCCCAGACTTTGCCTTCCCGTCCTTTCACGCCGGGGCGGCTGTAGTCGATGGTAATTTTTGCAAGACCGATCTGTTCGGAAACCGACGCTTTTTTGTTGCCGCCCTCCGGCGTGGCCGTCAATTGCTGAGCAGAAATAAGGGTGGAATAAAGCAGAAATGCGAAAAAGAGGAAAGGAGTTGGAACGTTCATACAGTTGTCGATCAAGTGTCCGACAAAATAAAAAACCGTATGGCAGTCCCGATTCCCGCAATTTGGGGGATTTGGCGGAGTCAAACTGGTTATTTCGCGGAGTTACGCGGAGGGAAAGGAGTTTAGCGGAGTCATTTAAATTTTCTCTGTTCAACTCTTACCCCTCTGCGTAACTCCGCGCAATAACTCTTCAAGGTTTATTCCGAAACTTCCCGCTCCACCAGGCGCTCGGCCATCGGGAGCAGCGTTTCTTCCAGCGGAAGGCGCTTTTTGGATTCGACCATGAACGTAGCCGGATTGGGCAGGTACGGCCGTTGGCGGATTAATTCCCGCTTCAGGGTTTCGTAGGTCACGCCAATTCCTTTCCGGACCGAGTCGATGTAGCGCGTCCGGATCGGTTGGGTGGGCGTCGTTTGAAAACTCAGGCCCGGCAGCGCCAGTTTGGCCCAGGTGAGGTTAAAATAATAGATATGCGTTTGCGAATGCGAGGACCAGTGCAGAAACAGATAGCCTTCGTCCCGGCGCAGGGGTACCATCCCGATGGGCGTCAGCGTCAGGTTGGCGGCCAGTTCGTCGGCCATTTGCTGACCATTCGTCAGGGTCTGGTTAAACCGGGGCAGGGCGAAATTGATAATTGAGTCAATCTCCGTCAGGTAATTTCCGTCCGCCTGCCGGGGCTGGTACCGCACCGTAAGACTTTCAGGATCAATTCCGGTGGCGTCCTTGGGAAATGAGGCAGAAAGCGTACCTTTGCGGTTCCGAAATCGAAGCCCGGTCTCGTAATGCTCGCGTAATTCCGTCAGGTCCGGATACAGTTTTTTGTCAGAGAAATGTTGCTGAACGTGTTTCAGATATGCCAGAACGACAAATTTTTTATATTCTAAATCGATCAATCCCTGCGTCAACCACTCTTTCTGAAGTTTTTTCATAGGTACTCAGGAAGAAAAAAAAGTCAGACTTGTCGATAAGGAAGTTAAGAAAAAAAAGCGTTCTGCCAAATTGAATTTGGCGTTTTATTTCTCAAACCATACACGCTATCCTCTAACCGGCTGATTACCAAACTGACACTGAAAACCGGAAATTTTGTCAGTTTATGCACGAAAACCGCTTCTGGCACAATAAGTGACAAAAATCGACCGTCAGTTCGGCATTACCCGTCGAGCCTTTGTTCAGAATAACACAATTTAAAACCTTTTAAAACACAAGCCCCATTATGGAAGCAGTAACGGAAAGTAAAGTAAACGTAAGACCGTTGGCTGACCGGGTGCTGGTTGAACCAGCGCCTGCTGAAGAAAAAACCGCATTTGGTATCATCATCCCCGACACGGCGAAAGAAAAACCCCAGCGCGGAACGATCGTGGCTGTTGGTGCGGGCAAAAAAGACGAACCCCTGACTGTTCAGGTTGGCGACACGGTTTTGTATGGCAAATACGCCGGTACTGAAATTACCGTTGAAGGCAAAGAATACCTCATCATGCGTGAGTCTGACATTTTTGCCATCATCTAATCAATTAATGATGAATGATTAATGATAAACGATGAATTGATTTTTCCGGTCACTTCGTCTTTGCATGGTCATTCATAATTCATCATTCATAACTCATCATTTTAACTGCAATGTCTAAGAAAATATTCTTTGATACGGATGCCCGCGACAGAATCAAGAAGGGTGTCGATACGCTGGCGGATGCCGTGAAAGTAACGCTGGGCCCGAAAGGCCGGAACGTTATCCTGGATAAAAAATTCGGTTCACCGGCGATCACCAAAGATGGTGTGACGGTAGCCAAAGAAATTGAACTGAAAGACGCCATCGAAAACATGGGCGCTCAGTTGGTGAAAGAAGTGGCTTCCAAAACCGCTGATTCAGCCGGTGACGGAACAACGACGGCAACGGTTTTGGCCCAGGCGATCTACTCGATCGGGGTGAAAAACGTTGCCGCCGGTGCTAACCCGATGGACCTCAAACGCGGAATCGACAAAGCCGTAACGGCCGTGGTGAAAGACCTGCAATCGCAGTCGCGCGCCATCGAAACGTCGAAAGAAATCGCTCAGGTAGCGACCATCTCGGCCAACAGCGACGAAGAAATCGGTAACATGATTGCCGACGCAATGGAAAAAGTAGGTAAAGAAGGGGTGATCACGGTAGAAGAAGCGCGCGGAACGGAAACGGAAGTAAAAACCGTCGAAGGGATGCAGTTCGACCGCGGTTACCTGTCGCCGTACTTTGTAACCAACACCGAGAAAATGGAAGCCGAACTGGAGCGTCCGTTCATCCTGATCTCGGAGAAAAAAGTTTCGTCGATGAAAGAACTGCTGCCGGTGCTGGAGCAGGTGGCTCAGACGGGCCGTCCGCTGCTGATCATCGCAGAAGACGTTGACGGTGAAGCCCTGGCGACGCTGGTGGTGAACAAAATCCGGGGTGCGCTGAAAGTAGCCGCCGTGAAAGCACCGGGCTTCGGCGATCGCCGGAAAGCCATGCTGGAAGACATCGCCATCCTGACGGGTGGTCAGGTGATCAGCGAAGAGCGCGGATTTAAACTGGAAAACACCTCGATCGAATTCCTCGGTCAGGCCGAAAAAATCATCATCGACAAAGACAACACGACGATTGTCAACGGTGTTGGTGAAAAAGAAGACATCACGGGTCGGGTGAATCAGATCAAATCGCAGATCGAAAACACGACGTCGGATTACGATAAAGAAAAACTGCAGGAGCGTCTGGCCAAATTGTCAGGCGGTGTTGCCATTCTCTACATCGGTGCCGCTACCGAAGTAGAAATGAAAGAAAAGAAAGACCGCGTTGATGATGCCCTGCACGCAACCCGCGCTGCCGTTGAAGAAGGCATCGTGGCCGGTGGTGGCGTTGCCCTGATCCGGTCCATCAAATCCCTGGACAGCGTAAACACGCTGAACGAAGACGAAAAAACCGGGGTAGCCATCATCCGGGTTGCCCTGGAATCTCCGCTGCGGACCATCGTCATCAACGCCGGTGGCGAAGGCTCAGTGGTGGTGAACGCCGTAAAAGCCGGTGAAGGTGACTACGGTTACAACGCCCGCGAAGACAAATACGAAAACCTGATCGGTGTGGGTATCATCGACCCGACGAAAGTAACGCGTCTGGCGCTGGAAAACGCAGCTTCAATTGCCGGTCTGTTGCTGACGACGGAATGTGTGGTTGCCGACGAACCGGAAGAAGCACCCGCTGGTGGAGCCGGACATGGCCATCCCGGCGGCATGGGCGGCATGATGTAATCAGCCCTTGCCTCTAATTCTGAAAGCCCCCGGCCTTGTGGCCGGGGGCTTTTGTTTGGTTCCAATTGGGTAATTTCTTCTACATTGTGGCCCTAAACTGTGTCATTTATGGGTACAACTTTACGGCAAAAAAGCCTAAAATAGCCCTAAAACCGACTTTTTTGGCTTTGGCACGCATTTTTCTACTCTGATGGGTATACAAAAAGTATTCATTCACCAAAACAGGGAAACGTCATGGGAAATTTGCTTTATGTCATTGCGGTGATTTTGATCATCCTTTGGTTAGTCGGATTGTTAGGCTTTGGTAGTTTTGGTATGGGCAACATCATTCACGTTCTGCTGGTGATCGCCGTAATTGCCATTATTTTGCGATTGATCCGTGGAGACCGGGTAGTGTAGATTGACGCAATCGACCTTTTATACAGTAAAGCCCCCGGACTTTCCGGGGGCTTTTACATTTTGGGGCAATTTTCGACCCGCCGTTAAACCTTCGCGGGCCGGAAGGGTCCAAACCCCAGAATCAACAGCAAAGAATACGAACATGAAAAAAATAACGATATGGGTAGCCGCGCTGGGTTTATTTATCGGCGGCTGTACCACGCAACGGACCACCACCAACGATCGCTGGGATCGGCGCGATGATCGCTACGGCCAGTATGACAATCCGAACGTCCGGGAGATTCCGCTGGAGAACAAGCTGGAACGCTGGCAGGACGAACTGAACCTGAGCAACCGCCAGAAACGTCAGATCCGGGATATTCAGGATCGCTACGAACGCTGGGGTCTGACGCGGGCCGAACGCAACAACCGCCGGGAATACCGCGACCTGCTGCAACAGAAACGCAAAGATCTGCTCCCCGTGCTGACCTCCCGCCAGCGTGACCGGCTCAACCAGCTGGAGCGCAACCGGGGTTACAGCAACCGCAGAAGCTAGTGAATACAACGAAGGACACCCAACCGGTGTCCTTTTTCTTTTTTCGGGAATTGAATATCTTACCCCCGGATTCCTGTTCCTGAACCACCATGCCCACGTCCCGCTTCGTTCTGCTGGCATTGTCCGCCAGCTTCCTGCTCCTGCATTTCCCGGTTCTGGGGCAAACGATAAAACCGCCCAAACGCAAAACCGTTCTCTCGATCAAAGGCGATCAGTTTTTCATCAACGGAAAACCGACCTTTCCGGGTCGCAGCTGGAACGGCCACAAGATCGAAGGGTTGCTGCCCAACGCCCGAATGGTGCAGGGCATCTACGACGATCGCAACCGCGAAACCCGCGCCAAATGGGCGTATGCCGACACCCAAACCTGGGACCCCAACCGCAATACGGAGGAGTTCCTGGCGGCCATGCCGGTCTGGAAAGCGCACGGTTTGCTGGCGTTTACGCTCAATTTACAGGGTGGCAGTCCGGAAGGGTATTCGAAGGACCAGCCCTGGATCAATTCGATGTTCAACCCCGACGGAAGCTGGGACCCGTATTACTACAACCGGCTGAAAAAGATTCTGGACAAAGCCGACGAACTGGGCATGGTCGCGATTCTCGGCCTGTTTTACTTCGGGCAGGATCAGTATTTAAAAAATGAAGCCGCCGTTGTGCATGCCGTTGATAACATTGTTGAAACGCTGGCGGATCTGGGTTACCGGAACGTCCTGATTGAAATTAACAACGAATGCGACCTTAAATATGACCACGACATTCTGAAAGCCGAGCGCGTCCACGAACTCATTCAACGCGTGAAAGCAAAGAAAATCCGGGGGCACCGGTTTCTGGTCAGCACGAGCTACAGCGGTGGCAAAATTCCGGGCGAGAACGTGGTGCAGGAAGCCGATTACCTGATTCTCCACGGCAACGGCGTGAAAGATCCGGCCCGGATTGCCGAAATGGTGCAGCAAACCCGCGCTGTCACCGGTTACCGAAAAATGCCGATAGTGTTCAACGAAGACGACCATTTCAATTTCGACCAACCGGCCAACAACTTTCAGGCCGCCACCAGCACCTACGCATCCTGGGGCTTCTTCGACTACCGCATGAAAGGCGAAGGTTTCGACGATGGGTACCAATCGCCACCGATCAACTGGCAGATCAGCTCCCCGCGCAAAAAAGCGTTCTTCGATTACCTAAAGGTTATAACGGGCGGCTTACCCTGAAAAACCGGCCCACGCAGGAAATCAACCATCAACGTTTGGCCAACTGAAAAGCGGTATAAATAAGCCCCGGAGCGGCAAAACGCGCTATTATTCATAGTCCAACGCTACTGACCGAACCGAGCCGCTACCCGGTTTTTCGCCCGAAACGCTCAGCCCAACGCGCGGGGCCCGATCCCAGCGGGGCAGGTAGGCGCCATCCACCGGCGTGGTGGTCAGGCGCTCCGGTTTGCCGCCTTCCGCCGACCAGTAAAAATCATAAAACTGGCCGAAACGGCTTTTTAGCTGTAACGTTACGGCGGTTGTGGTGGGTATCGACTGCGTTTTCAGCACCTGCCGGACCCCGTCTTTCACCTGCCACAGTTCGAGTTGGCCGTTGCGAACGCCCAATCCCAGCGCGTTACCGGCATCGCCGTACAGGCCGATGTTTTGCCAGAGCTCGGTCTGCGGATTCATCACCACCGAAAACGAGTAGGTTCCTTTTTTGATCACCATTCCGAGAAAACTTCCGACCGGAGTAGCTGCCGCGTTTTTCAACTTCAGTGCGCCTTCACTGACCATAAAATCCGGTTTTGGCTGGCTCACATCCCAAACCCAGGAAACCGCCGGCACCGGTTTTGCAAAATCGAGTGCGACGTCTAAATCAACTTTATGCGGTTTTGGCACGAATGCCTCGGCCTGAGCGGGCGTGGTCGTTCCGTACCGAAAAACCGGCCACCCGGTTTTTTCGTCCCAAACCAGTTCGCTCAGAACACCCTGACGGCCCGTTTGGGTGAAGTCGACACCGTTGTAAGCGTGGTGAAGATAAAAATACCGGTTATCCGGCGTGGTCACCACGGTTCCGTGGCCGGGGCATTTCCAGGTGTCGTCGCTTACCAGAACCGGGTTTCCGGCGAACTTCTCCCACGGCCCCTGGAGTTTCTCGGCGCGCGCCAGACCGACCTGATAGTTGCAGTTGGAGCCACAGCAGGCGTTTCCGGAATAGGTCATGTAAAAATACCGATCCCGTTTAAAGAGCGCCTGTCCTTCTGCGCCACCGCCTTCCCAGGTGTTGCGGTCGGCCGTCAGCAGAGTAAAGGCTTTGCCGGTAACTTTTAGCCCGTCGGGCGACAACTCGGCCCCCAATAATTCAATGGCTTTGCCTTTGTCCAGGCCGTAGGCTTTCCAGGTTATGTACCGTTTCCCCTGATCTTCGATGATAAAAGCGTCGATGGCTTCGGAGGTCCACTCGAGCAGCAAACCGTGGTCGGTGAAGCCCTGACGCAGATCGCGGGTGGTAGCCACGCCGATGTATGAACGTTTGTCGGATTTCCGGCGGGCGGTGTAATAGACGTAAAATGTACCCTCCCGGTGGTATAACTCGGGGGCCCAGAAACTGCCCATCGTCCAGTCAGGCAGGGTTGAAAAAACCGGTCCTACGTACGACCAGTTGACCAGATCCCGCGACGAATAAATCGGGTAGGCCGGCGCCCATTCCGAAGACGTACCGACCGCATAGTACGTATCGCCAACCCGAATAACCGACGGATCGGCAAAATCACCCGCGATCACCGGGTTGCGGTAGGTAACCGTTGCGCGGGGCGGTTTGGGCGGCTGGGCCGAAGCGGTGAAAAAAAACAGGCTGAGAAAAAAACAAATGGCAACAAACTTCATGCGTTCCGGTTAATTTGGTATCTTGAATAAAAGTAAGAATGGATAGACCGGAAGAACGATTTCCGGGCAGACCCGTTCGGGTGGTTTACGCAACGGGTCTGCGTATGGCGGGCAATATTACCGCTTCTTTAGTCGATTTTCCACACTTTTGCTGAATAGATGAAGAGTTTCTTTCTTTTATTCATGGCGAGTCTGCTGATGGCCGGCCCCGACGATGAAACGAAAAAAAGTCGCCGGACGAAAGAGCGCGTGGAACGCCGGGAATACCGGAATTCCATCGAAGAAATTACTTACCACGACCGGCACCAGAAAGTAGCAACCGTCCGAACCTTCGACAAAAATAACCGGAAGCTTTCGGAAGAGCATTACCGGGACTTTCAGCTCCGAATCCGCCACGGGCAAACGCGCTCCTGGTACCCAAACGGGCAAGTGCACTGGACCTGCGACTACAAAGAAAACCAGATCAACGGGCCGTTTTTCTCTTATTACAGCGACGGAACCCTGAAACGGCGGGAGCTTTACCGGCTGGGGCAGGTTCGGAAAGGGGGCCAGTGTTTTACGCCGGAAGGCGACCCAACGTCCTGCCAGCCCCTCGTCCAAAACGCGGAATTTGATGGGGGTTCGCGGAAATTCACGCAGTTTTTGAAAGAACGGCTGGGGCGGGTCAAATCCACGGAACCCACGGTTTTTATCACCCTGGAAGGTACGGTTTCGGAAGACGGTTTTCTGTTCAACCTCCGCCCCCTTCCCTACCTCAGACACCGGCCGGAATCCGAACGCGAGCTGGCGAATCTGCTCATTTCCGCACTGCGGGAAACGCCCCGCTGGCGCCCCCTGATTGTCGACGATCAAACAACGCAGAGCGAGCTGCTCATCAGCGTTCAGGTCCGGGTGGGGCACGTGTTTAGTGCGAATTACGGTTATAACACGCTGTAAATTCGCTCAATACGTTTCCTCCAGCAATACGTCCCGGTCTTTGGCCCGTTTCATAAACCGATCATACTCGATTTTCAGTTCGGGCAGCCGTTGCCCCGCACAATTGAATACATTGGCCATGGGGGCGGAAAGCCGCGGATTTTCGAAAGCCAGGTAATAGTGCCCTTCGTACGCATAAACCACCACCCGCAACGGCCCGGTGGTCGGTTGTTGAAAACCCGCCAGATGCGCCCGGAGCCAGGGCGTAGTTTCCAGTGACTCATGAGCAAAGCACGGTTTTTCGGTATCCGGTTTTTCGCAGGCAAGCAGCAGGCCCGTCAACCCACCCAGGAAGAACGTCCGGAACGGAACATGAAACGGTTTCATCAGGCAAAGCTTTCCCCCATAGATTTCGAAAACCGGGAAAGCGTTGGAATCATCGAACGCAAAAACCGCCTTCCCGCATCAGGCCAGGCGAAACTCCGATTTGGGAATGTGCGTAATCCGGCAGGCCAGGTCCGACTCGCCCGAAGCGACAATGTACTGATCGCCCGCGTCAACGATGCCCGTCGTAAAAACCACATCCGAAAGGTACAACTGGTCTTTGATGGGTTCCGTGAGCGCCGGATTAGCCTCCAGAATAGGTTTTCGATCTTCCCAATGCCGGATTTTTCGGGGCTCACCGGCATCCAGCACCGCCCAGAAGGTGCGGTAAATTCCCACCAGCCCGCGGAGTTCAACGCCGTGGTAAAGCACCAGCCAGCCGTCGTCGGTCCGAATGGGCTGCGTGCCTCCGCCGATTTTCATGGTCGAAGCCGAGCCTTTGCGGGGCCGGATCAGGGGCTCATCCGAGGGCTTCCAGTGCAGGCCGTCGGGCGAGGAAGCCAGGTTGATGGAAGGGCCGGGATAATAGTCGCTGTCGGGCCGGGCGGCAAAATACAAATCGCCCAAAGGCCGGGTAAGCGCAAAAAACCGCCCGTCGATTGTCCCTTCAAAAAAGACCATGTCTTTATTCTGATGATCCAGAATGATGCCCTGCAACGCATAATTCAGGCCGTCGGTGGAGGTGTACAGCGTGGTGGAATGGCGCTCCGAACTCACCGAGCAGGTGGTCATGTAATACGTTTCGCCAATGCGGGTGATCCGGGCATCTTCCACGCCATACTCCTGATACGGTTTCTGGGGGGCAATGATTTTGTCGTAATGCACCTGCACGACGCGGGTACCGTCGGGAGTCAGCTCAACGGGCAACAGCCAGGACAAGGACGTCAGCGCCATCACTTTGTACGGATGTCCCAGCACCTGAAACTTGCGGGGATCGGCGGCATTGACCGTCGCCAGCGGATACTTATCCAGCAAATACCCCTTCGCAGCGTCCCAGCGAATGGTGTGAATCTGCTCGCCGATGATGGGCTGGTTGAGCGCTTCGGCCACCCGGACCATGATCAGCAGATTGCCGTTGGGCAGCCGCGCCAGCCCGGGATTGAAAGCGCCCAGAACGTAGGTAGCCGCCGACACGGTTTTCCGCAGCGGTGAAAACGTCAGGTCAATGTCATTGGGCGAAAAAACCAGCAGATCCGTTGCAAATGCCATGCTATAAAACCATTAAATCAACTGAAGATGGGGCCGGATCTGGACGGAAACTACATCGCAGCGCAGTGGTTGGGTTAGAATGTAATGTACGCACCCGGCAATGTCTTCGGCCCGCAACATGCTGCCCTCCTGCTGTCGCTGGCGTTCTTCCCCGGGTGTCGTTTCCTGCATATCGGAACCCACCGCGCCCGGTTCTACCAGACTTACCTTGATGCCCGCTTCGTTTACTTCTTTGCGCAGGCTTTCGGCAAATCCCTGGATGGCCGCTTTGGTCGCTACATACACCGAGCTGCCCGATTCCCGCACATCGGCGCTCATCGAACCCACCAACACAATATGTCCCCGTTTCTGCGGGTGCAGGCGGTTGAGGGCTTCTTTCGTCGTGGCCAGAAAACCGACCAGGTTCGTTTCGACAATATACCGCCAGTCGGAATCGGGGGTCTCACTCAGCCCGCCCCCGCCCAGTGCCGCACAATTCACCAGAATATCCAGACCGCCCAGTTGCTCGTCAGCCCGTTGAAAAACCCGCTGAACCGCATCGGCGCTGGTAACATCGGCCACCAGACCGTCGGCTTGTCCGCCCGCTGCGCGGATGGCGGCCAGGGTTTCGTCCAGCGGCTCCCGGTGCCGCCCGAACGTAAAAATCCGGGCACCGCACGACCCCAGCAAAATGGCAATGGCCCGCCCGATGCCGGTGGTGCCGCCCGTAATGATGATCCGTTTGCCGCGCAATGATTGACCATCGGTTAGTGCATTTTTCTCCTCCATCGCATTTCTCGTGTTTAAAATCTCCTTGAATTAACTACCAGCGTCCCGGTCAGGCTCCCCTCTTTTTCCACTCCACCCGAAGCCGTTGATGCCCCCGCACCTGATACTCTACGTAGGTAGTCTCCGTTTTCGCCGGTTTGAGGGCCGGGGCATCCGGATCATCCCCGTCAACGAGCTGCACGTCCGGCAGGGTGCGGTTTTTGGCCAGCAGCCGGAGCCGACAAAAACCGTCCGCCGTGCCAGCCAGCCGGATGATTATATACCCGCTGTTTTTATCTACTAATTGAAATTCAGCCTGATCAATCGGATAGTCCGAAAAAACCACCACCGGTACATCCCGAAATTCTTTATAGGCGTAGGTGGTCAGAATGTAGGCCAGCGCTCCGCCATACACCTCCTGCCCCACTTCGCCCGCCTGGGTCCAGCCCGTCGGCATGTCTTCCAGCGGAATGGGCAAATCCCGAATCACCCGGCCTTCGCGGGGCTGCTGGCAAACCGTGTCCGCCGGTAATTCCGAGGGGTAATAAAACCGCCCCCGGTGCAGGACGTATTTAAAGTATTCCGAAAACAGCAGCCGGGTCGGATCGGACAGATCCTGGTTTACTTCCTTGAGGTAATTGTGCATGGTCGCAAAAATTTCCGCTTCCTCGTAAGCCGCCAGGTACGGCGCATCCCTCAGCGGAGACACGCCCATGAACGTACTGCGGGTTTTCCCGAGGCCAAAACCGCCCTCCCAGATCCACATGCGGGCCACGACGTTGGCGACGCAGAGTCGGCTCTGATCAAAATACAGGCGGTTGCCGGTGTTGCGCCAGAGTTTGGCCAGCGTCAGCGCACTCATGAGGGTAATATTGGTCTGGTACAGGAGTTCAAACCCTTTGCCGCGCAACCGCTCCGCCGACACCACGGCTTCGTTGAGGTAGCGCAATTCGCGGGTCAGTTCGTAGGCCTGGAGCATGACGTGGGTGTACAGACCGGCCACATCCAGTTCCCCGCCTTTTCCTTTGTCGGTTTCGGCCTTGACCACCTCCAGCGTCCGGATGTCGTAAAAAACCGGCCAGTCGTATCCAAAGTGATGCGCGGCCCGAATCGCATACTCCAGCGAACGAAAAAACAGAGCCTTGCCTTCCAGATCGCCTTTTTCGGCCAGTCGCCCCAGGTTCATCAGCGTGTGCAGCAGATACCAGGAGTCAACTTTTTGCGGGTCCTGCTCTTCACTGCGTTTGGCAGCTTCCTGCTCCTTAAATTCACCACTCGGCAACCACCGCATGATGGTTTCGTGGGTTTCATCGTAAAACGACGGCAGGTTTTTCAGGAGCGAGTCGGCCAGTGGAACCGGTTTTCCGAGCCACTCGCGGTATTCCAGGAGCGGCACCAGAATGGCGAGCTGGACCATGCTTTCGGGCGGTTTCTGGGTCGCGTCAACGTAGGCATTCAGGTAATACTGCTTCCCGATCCGGCGGCCGCAGTGGGGCGAATCCGTCAGGGCCTGAACGCTGCGTTCGGCGGTTTTCGGCCAGTGGTAATAGTCGGTTTCGGGTTTGGGTAATTGCAGGTAAAGACCGGCCATGACGTCCAGAAACTGGTCGGCGGCTGCAAATTCACTCTGCGGAACCGAATCGCTCAGATACAGGAACGCATCCGATAAGACCAGCTCCTGCCCAGCCACCAGCGGTTTCTCCGACGCAGGCAGGGAAAAACCGGCTTCCGGCCACTGCACGTCTACCGTGTCGGTCGGATCGGTCTGCGTAGCCTCGAAATAACCGGCCAGGGCCGTAAAATTCTGGAGGTAAACAACGGAAAGTCCCTCCGGCTGCACCGCGGAAAAATACGTCAACCCGGCCGTCGGTCCCGTCTGACTCACGTACACCAATCCTTCGGTGGTGAGCGGATCTGACGCCCCATCCAGCACGTACAAATCGCGCGGAAAAGCCTGCACCGTGAAAGGGTGTTCCGGTTTCAGGGAGGTGGTGTAGCGAATCAACGGGCGGTTCGGATCGGGTCGTTCCACCTTTACCCGAAAAGTGCCCAGCGAACCCTGCATCTCGTATTCCACGGCATTTTTGCGGCTTCGTACCTGCTTATACCGGTGAATCGATTGCGGATCAAAACAAGTCCGGATGGCGAGCTGACCCGCCTTTCCGAAGGAAAAAAGAAGCCAGAAAGAGTGGGTCGTCAGGCAGATTTGCAGCGGATGCGGTTCAAACGGCAGCGGCAAAGCGGCCCGGTGCGTCGCGTTTTTCAATTGCTCATCGAGACCCGATACCCATTGCGAGGTCTCACTGGCTTTGGTCGAGGGTTGCCAGTACGTGGGATTATCGTAAGGATTATTCCGCATAACAAACGACGGTTTTAATGCCATATTCCTGCCATTTTAACCGAAGCTACCGAATTCCGGTCCGGTTTTTTGGCTAAAAAGTAAGGCAACGGGGCAACTTCCGGACTTTTGGAGCCTGGCCGGTTGGCCGTATACGTCGTCGTACCACCCGGTTTTGCCGGCCCGGTGCCCTGAACCCAAAAATGGGGTGAGAAAGCCCGTCCGGCTTGCCCACCCCATTTCTTTCCACTTCAGTGTTTATTCGCTTTTCGCGGATTCATTTACCGAACCTTCGGCGATTTCCGTCAGCAGAACGTCGGTTTTCTTTTCTTCGTTCAGGGTTTCTTCCAGCAGTTGAGCGGCCTGATCGTAGCCCAGCACCCCGGCCAGCGTTTTGAGGGTTCCGTACGAAGCAATTTCGTAGTGTTCCACTTTTTGAGCCGCCGAGATCAGCGCTACATCGCGCGTCAGGCTGCCTTCTTTCGTATCTTCGATCAGCCCTTCGGCTTCTTCGATCAAACCGGCCATGGCATCGCATTTCTTGGCAGCGGCTTTTTCACCCACCGCTTCAAAAACCTGCTCGAGTCGCGTTATCTGGTTTTCGGTTTCGGCCAGGTGCGTTTCGAAAGCGGTTTGCAATTCCTCGGAAGTGGCCGACTTGGCCATTTTGGTCAGCGCTTTGGTCAGGTGTTTTTCGGCCCAGTAAATGTCCTTTAATTCATCCACGAATAATTCCTTCAATTCGCCTTCGTTTCCTTTTTTTGACGTTGCCATGTTTTTTGGAGTTGTTTTTTATTGACTAAACCGAGAAACCGGCGTTTTCCGAAAAACCGGATGGGCCGACAACTCCCCCCTACAACGGCCGCGAACCAATGTTGTTCAGTAAAATTATTGATATTTCCGACCCCTGGCGGGCTCGAAAACCGGATCGACAAAAGCCGTTCTGAAAGCTCTGAATTAAAGCTTTTCATGCTGTATTACGCGTCGGCCACGGGCTGGCCGGCTGGCGGCCGAATGCCCGCTTACCGTCCCATCCATTCCTTGAAGGTCGTTACCCGGTCGATGCTCACGAACACTTCCTGCCGGGCTTCGGGCAGCAGATCCAGCTTGAGTTTACTGCCCGAATAGGTATAGACGGACTGAATGGCCGAAACCGCCACCAGAAACGAGCGGTTGACCCGGAAAAACTGGTTGGGGTCCAGCAGTTGGCCGAGCTTATCGAGGCTGTAATCGACGACGAAATTCTGGCCCTGGCGGGTGGTTAGGAAGGTCGCTTTGTTTTCAAAAAAGAAGTACGCAATATCGTCGGTCTGAATCTGAAACAGCCGGGGACCCACCGTTACCATGAACCGGTCGCGGTAGGTGTTGGGCCGGTAGTTGGCCCGCATTTGCTCCAGCACATCCGAATTAACCGACAGCTCCACCCGGTTTTGGCGCAGCGTTCTGAACTTGGTGATGGCCGTCGCCAGTTCGTCGGCATCAATCGGTTTCAGCAGGTAATCGACGCCGTTGGCCTTGAAAGCCTGGAGGGCGTACTCGTCGTAGGCCGTCGTGAAAATAATCGGCGTGGTCAGGCCGAGCTGGTCAATCAGGTTGAACCCCAGATCGTCTTCGAGGTGAATGTCCAGAAAAATCAGATCCGGCTCCACCTCGATGTTGTCCTCAAACCACTGCATGGATTTGGCCACCGAAGGCAACTGCGCCAGCACCTGAATCAGCGGATCGTAATCGTGCAGCAGACTGATCAGCCGCCGGGCCGTCAGTTCCTCGTCTTCAATAATCAGTACGTTCATGGCAGCAACGGAATTTGAACCACGAATTCATCTTCCCGCCGGTCGACAACAACCGGTTTGTCCGTCAACAAGGTATAGCGGCTGATGATATTCTGCAAGCCCAGCCCGGTTGAAACTTCCGCCCGCGGGCGAAGCTGAATGCCATTGCGGACGACAATCTGATCCGCCTGTTTTTGAACGGTGACGACTAGCGGTTTTTCGCTCGACATCTGGTTGTGTTTGACGGCGTTTTCGATGAGCAGTTGCAGGGTGAGCGGGGCAATGCCGTAGCGCGCCTTATCGCCTTCCGGAATGTCGATCACCACCCGGAGCTTGTCCGAAAACCGGATGTTGAGCAGAAAAAGATAGGAAGCCAGAAAGTCCAGTTCGGCCTTCAGGCTGATGCGTTCGGCGTTGCGCTGCTCCAGAATGTATCGGTAGACCTTCGACAGGCGGCTGATGTACTGCACCGACAGTTTGGTGTTGGTTTCGACCAGCGACGACAGAATGCTGAGGCTATTGAACAGAAAGTGCGGATTTACCTGGTTTTTCAGGGCCGAAAACTGCGCCTGAACGGCTTCCTGCTTCAACTGTTCGCCTTTGACCCGCAAATCCTCCAGTCGTTTGTAGCCCCGCCGGTTGGCCGCCAGGTAAAACCCCGACAGCATGGCCATCACCGTCAATCCGTCGTTGATTTTCCGGCGTCGTTCAATATCGACCCGCAGACAGGCCGGATCGATGAACCAGCGCCAGGTGGACATTTGCGCATAATTCAGCTGTTTTTCCAGCAAACTCCCAATCGAAACCCAGAGGTAACTGAAAACGAGGTTAAACAAAACCGCCAGCGCCCCGGCTACCACGAGCGTAGCCAGTTGGGCCGGCAGCTTGAATTCCACCAGAAATTCTTTGCCGAGCTGATTGAAAAACCGCTGCTGAATCCATTCCGTGACGTTGAGCCAGAGCGCAAAAAACAAAATCGTGAATACGATTTCCATCACCCACAGGGGCCAGACGCGATTCAGAAAAAGCCAGTTGGTGCCCTCGGGGACGTTATCGGGCAGGATTGGCCAGTTGGCATACACCCGGATGGGCCAGTAAATGGCAAACACGCTGGCCGCGAGTTGCCATTTCTGAAGATTGCTCAGTTGATTCGAGATGGTCGCCGTGTTCATGGTGAAGAAATTGGTTGAGGGGTCCCGGTGGAGTAATACGCCAAAACCGGGTGAGTCCGTACGAAACCGGATGCCGGTTTGGGCCGGAATGAATCCGTTACCAAGACAAATCCCCGGTTAGTACCGGGGATTGTGCGAAATAAAACCAATTATTACAAAACATACCAAGTGCGAACACTTAGTCGAACTAAATTAGGCCCGAACGGGCAAACCGCCCATTTAAAATCGCCGAATGCCGGTTTTTCATAGATGAATGCCAAATTGAACCGGTTGAATCCGGTCAATGATCGTAAAAATCAGGCTGATGCGCGAACAGACGCGCGGAGCGGCCGGACTGCGCCGTGGTGGAATTTCCATAAAAATACCCGTTTGGACCGGCTCGTCCGGTTTTTCAGCCTCCGGCACGCAGGTGGAGCCCGCGGGAGTAAAGAATGTATTTATAAAGTTTGTAGCTTGCTGGTAGCAGCGTAAATTTTAAATCGTTGACTACCCAATCAGGATTTTTCAAAATACAGTGGCTATGTGGCTCCGAACGCTCCGGATTTTAGGCCTTTTGCTGGGTGTCCACTCCGGCACCAGCCTGGCACAGTCGGTCCCCAATCCGACCGATACCAGCTCTATTATGAACCTGCTGAGAAAAGGTGAAGCCGTGGAAACCAGTCAGCCCGCGGCCGCGCTGGTTCATTACCAGAAAGCCCACACCCACTCGCAGAAAATAAACTTCACGAAAGGCTACTTTGAAAGTATGCGGCTGCTGACCTACCAGCTCAACAACATGGGTCGGCACGAGGAAGCCCGCAAAATTGCCCTGGCGGCCGTTCAGAAAGCCCGGCAGGATACTTCCAAGTGGCACCTGGGACTGAGTTATTTCGCGGTCGCCAACACGGCCCTCTTTATGGGACGTTATCAGGAAGCCATTCCCAACTACCAGCAGGCCGTTCTTTACATGCGTCAAACCGGAAACCTGAAAAACGTGGCCATCATCAATCAGAACCTCGGGCTGATTTTCAAGAAGCAGCGCATGTACGACAAAGCGCTGGCTTATTACGGAAAGTCCCTGGCGCTTGATTCGACCTGGACGACGGAAAAAGCCGACCGCCGGGCCATCGCGACCGATTATTTCAGTATGGCCGTGGTGTATAGCGACTTGGAGAAACCCGCCCAGGCGCTGGCTTATTACCAGAAAGCCAAACAATGGATTGACCCGAAAACCGACCTGGATTTCATGATCAACCTCTACAACAACATCGGTTTTGAACACGGGCAGGCCCAGCGCTACGATTCGGCCCTGTATTACCGGCGCGAAGCCCTGCGGGTGAGCCGGGTGCTGGGCAACGAACGCCATGAGCTGCATTTGCTGATGACCCTGGCGGAAACCTACAACCAGATGAAGCAGTATGCCCGGGCCCAGAAAATGCTGGACGAATCCTACGCCCTGGCCCGGAAAACCAAAGCCGGACTGACCGAATTTCAGAGTATCTACTACCAGTACGCCCTGGCAACGGAGGGGCTGGACAACCACAAAGCGACGGTTGACTGGCTGAATGAATACATTATTGTCACGGATTCTCTGACGAATCAGGAAACGAAAAGTTTGCTGCAGGACTATGAAGTAAAACTCAAAGAGGCCGAAGCCCGGCAGCAATTGGCCCAGAAACAGCGGAGTATTGATCAGTTGCAGGTGCAGCAGCAACGCCAGAATCTGTGGCTGGTCATTGCTGCGCTGATCACGCTGGGCATGGTTGGCGCCCTGGTGTTCGCGTATTTATACACCCGTCAGCGGCAGCGCACGGCCGATTCGGCGCTTTTGGCGGCCGTTCGGGAACGCGAACTGGCCGTGGTGCAGTCGGAATTGCAGGGTCAGCAGAAAGAGCGCCTGCGGATTTCCAAGGAGATGCACGACGATCTGGGAGCGTCGCTGACCGCCATTGGCCTGCTCAGCGAAGTAGTCAAAAACCGCATGGGTGCCGCCACTACGCCCGAAGTCGAGAAGATTTCGAGTATTTCGGCCGACATGGTAACGTCCATGAACGAAATTATCTGGTCGTTGAATACCAAAAATGACAGCCTGAACGGTTTGATTGCCTACACGCGCTCGTACGCCAGCGAGTTCATCGACAATACGTCCCTCACGCTCCGGACCGAAGTAGAGGAGTTACCCAATGAAGTTCCCATGCGGGGGGTCGATCGGCGGAACGTCTTTCTGACCGTCAAAGAAGCCCTGAACAACGTGGTGAAACACGCCCAGGCCAGCCAGGTCATCCTGCGGATGCTCCCCGCCACGACCCAGCTGACAATCGAGGTGTGCGACAACGGCAGCGGTTTTACACCCAGCGAGAAAAGCAGTTTACGGAATGGCCTGGGCAATATGCAGAACCGGATGGCCGAATCGGGGGGCGATTGCCAGATTTTGCCGTCACCAACCGGCACCTGCGTGAAAATAACCTACCCCTACCCGATGCCTCGCTGAGGTTCATTAAGAATTTCGCCCTGAACGTTTAAAGCCGTGGAGTCGATGGCTTATTCAGTTGCGCCGAAAGTGCTACGGCGGACTACTTTCCGGCTCCGCACACTGTTGCCCAGATCGTGGCCGCTGGTGAGGGTTATTATACCTGGTATTCGGGCTTACAGTCCAATTTTCACACTAAGCAACAGGCATTAGTCGAGGCTGAAACGCTGGCCGACATCGAGGCTATTAGCTGGTGATTTAAAGTGCGTTTAAATAGGGTTAAAAAAGACTGGCCGATGGTCAGTCTTTTTATAGTCTGTTGTCAAAGATCAAATTTGAAAACCAAGTCCTAAGTTCACTGTCTTTTCCATTAAAAATTACAGAATCGTTCATTACAACATCTCTTAGCACTTTTCTCACTAAATTATCTAGCTCGTTTGACTTTGTTGTGAGGTACCAGGTTTTATATGCTTGTTCTCCAGCATTTGCCCATGTACAAATTTTGACCTGATGCCATACATTTCTCTTACGAAATCATAATTAGTAACTTTTTCTGTTCCTTCACCACCTAAATACCAAGCAACTCTTTCCGCTATTTTGTGATTGATTTCAACATTGTCGTTTGCTGAAAATAGGCACTCTAGAAGTTGGATATAAAATGCAATTTTTAAGGGCAAGAAAGTAGTAGCACGCGCTTGCTGAAGAAAAAGAATCGACCTCGAAATTCGTGTTAGCTTGTTAAATATAACTTCATCTACTGTTCCGGGCTGAATCTTTTCACCAATATTGAAGAGTATAGGTTGAGGTACGTCAGAAACTGGTATCCTAGTTTTCTTAAAGTAATCGTAGTAAACACGCGCCTGCTTTAACTCATCCTCGGTAAATGTTACTTTCTCGTATGTTCCCTTCGCAGTTGAATACATGAAGTCTCTTACCTTATATGTACATCTGTGATTTACAGGAATCACAAACAGTTCCTTAGAGGTTATACAATTGTCTTTTATAAACCAAAATGAGGTACAAATAGCATCAATTTCATCTTGAACATATTCTGAATACCCTAATATATGTTCATTATCATCGAAATAGCCATGGTATGCAAAGAAAGGATCACTCAGAAGATTATCAATTAATATTGAGCCAAATGGTTTTTTTAGTGATTCAATATTAAAGTACCTAGGAAAGATGCTAGGATCATGACAGAGGCTTAAACCTTCTTTGTTTATCAAACCATCAGAACTAACTACAGGCTGAAAACTGTAAATTGGCCCAAGCATGAAAACTTCCATCTGCATATCTTAATCTTTAGGATTGTAAAGTTAAAAATATGCAAATCGAAAGCCTACCCAATTTTTACGGTTGGAATTGTGAAAATTTACATTTCGTTTTGTGCCTTATAATTTTCAGGAATTTCTCCCAACTCACTTGACATTGTAAAAACAAAAGTTGTCTTTTGTAGTGTATTAGATAAATAGTACACTAAAACTATGATTGAGATCAGCAGGCTGACGTTCGGGTATACCCCGCAGAAAACCATGTTTCGGGATTTGGACCTTTCCCTAAAACCGGGCAGCATCTACGGGTTGCTGGGAAAAAACGGCGCGGGCAAATCGAGCCTGCTGCGGCTGATGGGCGGCATGCTCTACCCGACGGCCGGCACGGTCAGTGTCGCCGGTTTTTCACCCCGAAAGCGCGAACCGGCTTTTTTGCAGGAACTCTACTACGTTCCCGAAGAAATTTACCTGCCGTCGGTTTCGCTGAACCGCTACATTGCCACGATGGGGCCGTTTTATCCCCACTTCAGCGAGGCCCAATTCCGCAAATACCTAGCCGAATTCGACGTGCCGCCCGACCAGAAGCTCACGGCGATGTCGTACGGCCAGAAAAAGAAGGTGATCATCAGTTTCGGGCTGGCAACCAACACCCGCGTTCTGATCATGGACGAACCCACCAACGGCCTGGACATTCCGTCGAAAAGCCAGTTCCGGAAAGTGGTCTCCTCGGCCCTGTCGTCCGACCGGCTGGTGCTGATCTCGACCCACCAGGTGCGGGACCTCGACAACCTCATCGACGGCATTATCATCATCGACGAAAGCGAAATTCTGCTCAATCACTCGCTGACCGAAATCAGTGACCGGCTGACGTTCAGCACCCGGAGCAGCGTCACCGAAGCCGACCGCGTGCTGTACGCCGAGCCGTCGCTGCGCGGGTATTCGGTGGTGCAGGAAAACGTCGAACAGGAAGACAGCCGGGTGGATCTGGAGCGGCTTTTCAACGCCGTGGTCACCAATCGCGCCGGCATCAAAAACCTTTTCCGCTGATGATCATGACTTTCCTGCCCATCCTACACCTGCTCCTGACCGCCTACCTCGCGGACCTGCCCGCACCCCTGTTGTCGTTCGTTTCCCGTCTCATCGCTCTTGTTTAACGCCCATGAACCAAACTTTCAGTTTTCACCGTTTCGGCCTCGTGCTCAATCTTCACCTGTCCGAACACCTCAAATCCTACCTGCTCGGAACCGGCGTTTTGTTCGGCGTTTGCCTGATCCTGATTGGCCCCGATATGGCCCGGCTTTCGGTCTTCAGCGAATCCATTTACAACAAACACGGGGCGTTTTTCAACTTTATTTTCTGCGGAGCCGGCGCCTGGTTCGCCAGCGAATTGTTCCGAATGGTGAGCACGCCGGTTCGGGGCATTCCCCACCTGGCGCTCCCCGCTTCCCAGCTGGAAAAATTTCTGGTGGTTTTTCTGATGCTCCTGCTGTTTGTACCGGTTTTTCTGGCCGCGTTCTATACGGTCGAGGGGCTTTGTTTTTCGGTCATCAACGCCCGGCTCCCCCATGGCAGTCCCCGCTACGAATTGCTGGACTTAACCAGCCGCCATGTGCCGAACGAGATGCGGTATATGATGCTCGCTACGCCTTCCTTCTTTTTGATTGGCTCAATTTATTTCTCGAAAGTGCCCTTTGTCAAAACCGCCGTGCTGGCCTTTCTCATCTTTTTTATTACCAACATGGTCCTGAATGAGTTCATCATCCGACGACTGTTCCCGCCCCGGGAGCTGTATTATCATTCCTTGTTTCAGGAAGTGAGTTTCATCCAGAACCGGCGCTGGTACAACGTCACGTTAACGGGTGCGCCCCGCTTCGTTATTTTCACCATCCTGCTGCTGGCCGTGCCGTCCATGTGGTACATCGCTTACGTACGTTTCAAAGAGAAAGAACTCTGAGTATGGATTTTCAGGATAAAAAAGCCATTTATCTCCAGATTGCCGATTACGTCTGTGAGAAGATCCTGCTCGGGCAGTGGCCGCCGGGCGAGCGCATTCCGTCGGTGCGGGACCTGGGCGTGGAGCTGGAAGTAAACCCCAACACGGCCATGCGGACCTACGATTTTTTGCAGCAGAAAGACATCATTTACAACAAGCGCGGCATCGGTTATTTCGCGGCTGAAGAAGCGCCGGAACGGATCAAATCCTACCGCCGGGAGCAGTTTATGGAAACCGAATTGCCCCACTTTTTCCGCAATCTCTACCTGCTCAACATCAGTCTGGAAGAAATCGAAGAACGGTACAGAGCGTTTCTTGCCGTTGAATTCAAATAGTGCAGACGGTACACGGTATACGGTTTTCGGTATACGGTTGGCTGGCGCATTCAACTGGACCGAAACGTCGGCCCGGCATAAACGAAAAACCGTATACTGAAAACCGTATACCGTAAACTGACACCCATGAAAACTAGCAATAAATTACTGATCGTCCTGTTCGCCATCGGATTGTTTACCCTGATCGGCAGCAATGTGGCTCTGAAAGCGGAGCACGACAAAATCAATTTTGACGACCCTTTTTACGGGCTTTCATCCGTGCGGCTGAAACCGTTTCGGGTGCTGAAGCTGGAAGGTAACAACGCGGGGCTGATCGGCGTGCAAACCGGAAAAACCGCCGAAATCCGGCTGCCCGAACGGGTCCAAACCGACTTTACGTACCGCACGCTGGGCGATACGCTCGTGGTCACCTACAAACCCCAAGACACACCCTGGCAATCGCGGGCCAACCAGTATTTTGATGCCGCACCGGCGGCCGTGATTCTGACGCCCACGCTGCAAACGCTGATGACCAGCCGGATCAGCTGCGCGCTGGACCAACTGGATGCGAATCAACTGGCGGTTGTTCAGCAAAACGCGGGGGTTTTGATTAAAAACAGCACCATTAGCAACCTGACGGTCACGAACACCCAGGGCAGTGAGCTGCACACCAAACCCACCAACCGGATTGAAACCGCCCTGGTCACGTCCCTTGACAGTTCGGCGGTGTTGGTGGAGCGCGATGTATTCGGTTCGTTCGCGCTCCGCTCCGATAGTCTGGCCATGGTGAAGCTACCGGGGAGTTTGCTGAAAAAGCTAAAACCGTGACTGGGTGACGGTATACGGTTTACGGTTTTCAGTTTACGGTATTCGGTTTTCGCCGAGCCGACGTCTCGGTATTCGGTTGGCTGGCGCCGTCATTCCTGAATAGCGAATATTGAATATCGAATGTTGAATACTGAAAACCGAAAACCGTAACCCTACTTCGGCTCTAAAACCGTTCGCTTTTCCGTGACGGTTTTAATTTTTTCTTTCGTAAAATAAACCGGGAAGTACTCGTTTTGGGCCCAGATCGGAAATAAATCACGGTAATGCGGACTGGTGGGGTCGCCCGATTGGCCGGGGTTGTTGATGCCCAGCGTCTTGTCCCAATCGCCCGTATCGACCAGAATCCGGAAGCTGGCGCCGTATTCCTGGTTCAGGCTGTTGCCGGTGCTGTTAACGGTTTCCCCGTAACCACCCCGGTCCGCCGGGCCGATGGCGTATTCGCCGGCTTCTTTCGGCGCCATCCGGTTACTGAGCGGATGCACGAGTTGGATGTGTTTGTTGCCCGACTGCCCATACCACCAGTGCGTGCGGTCGTAGCCCAGCCGCTGGGTCAAATCGGCCACCGCATTTTCCAGACAGACAAGCAGCAGTTCATTGCGATCGACCGGTTTTAAGGCCCCGTTTGAATCCGTCCGCAGCCATTCGAGCAGGCGCTCCGTCGGAATCGAATGCAGGTATTTCCAGGCTTTTTGCGGAACCGCCACTTCGTACGACGCCCCCAGCAACTGGGTTTCCCAGGCCACATAAATAGCCGCCGGAATGGAACCGGGTTCCAGTTTGAAATCCCAGTTCAGCAACTGCTGCCGCGCCCATTCGACCGGTTCGGAAGATGCGGACAAACCGCCCAGCAAAGGCACCAGTTTTCGGGCCGGAACGGACAGATAATCCGCCTGCAACCGTTTAAAATCGGCTAGTGCGTGTTTCGGTTTGGCTTTCAGAACCTCCGCAATCCGCTCGGCCCGCGCGGGCGAGGCCCACTCCCAGCCTACGGCATCCCGGTTTTTAAAACCTTTGGGAATCAGGTTGTTATTGGCCGTGATAAGCGCACCTTCCGGTGGGTTTACCCGGCCGGGCAACTGGGGAATCGGCAGAAAACCGTCCCACTCAAACCGGCCGTCGCCCGGCACCGGCACCAGACCCGACCAGTTCCGGCGGATGGGCGAAATACCGGTGGCCTGCCAGCCGATTGTGCCCTTTCGTTCCGCCCAAACCATGTTCTCGCCCGGAATCCGGCTGGCGGCACAGGCTTGCCGAAACTCGTTCCAGTTGCCCGCCTGATTCATCCGTAAGCTGGCCAGGTATGGTGCGCAGCCGGTTTCCAGCCAGGCCGCCCGCACGGCGTACAGCTTCCGGTTCGGACGATCTTCAAACACCACCGGCCCGTGCCGCGTGTATTTCAGTTGCACAGGCTGCGGGTTTTGCCCTTTGACCGGAATGGTATCGGAAATAACTCGCACGGTTTCCCACTGGCCGCGGTATTTATAGTGGTCTGGATTGGCCGGATTGGTTTCGTAAACGTACAAATCCTCAACATCGGTTTCAAAAATGGTGAGTCCCCACGCCCCCGACTCGTTGTGGCCGACGGAAACACCCGGCAGGGCGGGTTCGCCCGCTCCCACTACGTTCCATCCCGGCGCGTGCAGGTGCACCCAATAGCGCAGCGACGGAATGCCCTGCGCCCGGTGCGGGTCGTTGGCCAGCATCGGAAAACCGCTCGCCGACCGTTTGCCGCTCACCACCCAGTTGTTGGAGCCCACGTACTTTTTCTCGTTTTCAAACCAGCGGGCGGCTTCCTCCTCCGTCGCGCCCAGCCCCCGGTCTTTCTTCGAAAACCGGATCGGCAGCCGGAAGGCTTCGTAATGTTCCAGAATGGGTTGAAACAACTCGTTGCCGTTGACATGCAGGACCAGATCCGGTTCGCCGGTTTTGGAAACCGGTTCAAACCACCCCAGTTCGCGGAGTTTTTGCGGTCCCAACAGGTGCACCAGCCGCCCGTAGTCGAGTTCGGTTCGGACATTTTCCAGCAAACCCTGGTGGCGGCTGATGACCACCTCCGGCGTCCAGAATCCGGGCTGGATTTTTAACACCTGAAACTCCACCGGAAGCCGCTCGGGCGTTTGGCTGATTTGCCGGATGTAGGCATTGATGCCGTCGACAAAAGCCCTCACAATCTGCGGTCCGCGCGGGTGGTAGTGTTTCAACTCCTGCTCCAGATTGCCCCGAAACCGGAACAGCCGCGTTCCCTGATCGCGCTTGACTTCCGCCGGTCCGAGCAAATCCGCCACCGTTCCCGTGGCCTGCCGACGCCAGATTTCAAGCTGAAAAAGCCGGTCGGAAGCTGCGTTGTAGCCCTGCGCAAAAAACAGATCGTGTTCGTTCTGGGCGTAGATGTGCGCAACGCCCCAGCGGTCGCGGAGAACTTCAACGGGCTGCTGCAAACCGGGAAGGCTCAGGTTTTCAGCGGATTGGGTACAGGCAAATGTATTGATAAAAAAAAAGATAAGCAGAAATGAAACCCGCATCATTCGTGAGTTAACAGTGAACCGAGCAGCAACCCACCCAAAATACGCAATTTGTACCAAATACCGATTACAGAACCGTAACAAGATGGCCGGATCGCTTGTTATTCAGGAGTTTAAAAGCCATTCCAGCGCGTTAGCTTTAACCAAAAAAACCCGATGAGCGCAAGCATCGAATTACTGAACCCGGACGAATTGCTGAAAAATCCCGCTTTTTCGCAAGTTGCCGTTACCAAAGGACCCGGCAGCACCCTTTACATTGGCGGCCAAAACGCCATTACCAAAGACCAGGAAATCATTGGTAAAGGGGATATTGCCCTGCAAACCGAACAGGCGCTAAATAACGTTGAAACCGCCCTGCTCGCCAGTGGTGCAACGCTGGACGACCTGTTCAAATTAACGATCTACATTAGGCAGGACCAGGATCTGCGCCAGGGATTTGAAGGGGCGCAGGGCTTTTTGCAGAAACTGAAAAAACCGCCCGTCATTTCCACAATTCTGGTGGCCGGTTTGGCCAATCCGGATTATCTGGTGGAAATTGAAGCGGTTGCCTTCAAGGCAGAATGAATCCGGCGGTTTTGGGATAAGTCAGGCGGCTTTATTTTTTCAAAAATGCCAGCACCTCCTGCGCAAAAGCTTCCGAACCCGAGGTGTTGCCGTGGTTGCCGGGTACGGTTTTGAGGGTTGAACGGGGCAGGAGCTTCGCCAGGTCACCGGCCCGGCCGTTGTCTTCGTCCTGGTCTCCGCAAATAATCAAAACCGGTCGTTGAACCTTGCTTAACTCCGCCGGACTGGTCGAGGGCTGCGCCTGTTGCTGAAAACCGAGTGCCAGCGTGTCAAGTCCCCGGGTTTTGGCCGAATTCAGGGCGCCCTGAAACTCCGGATGCAAATGCGCTTTTCCGCTGAACAACTCGGCAAAAGCCATCCGGCGAGTCCAGTTCGGGTCCGTAAAATCGGCACCCATGCCCCCCAGAACCGCCGAGCGCAGGTTTTTATCCAGCACCAGCAAACGCGCCGTAATGATCGAACCGCGCGAGTAGCCGACGGCATCGTAGTTTTTCAGCTTCAGGTGCTTCATCAACGCCATGATGTCGCGGGCTTCGGCGTCGTTTTGATAGGCCGTCACGGAATGCGGTTTGTCGGACAGGCCGTTGCCGCGCAAATCCAGTTGAACCACCTGGTAGCCGGCTTCCAGCAGCGCTTGTCGCAGGGCGGCTTTTTGCCACGAATTGGCCGTGCCCATAAAACCGTGTACCAGCACCACCGGTTTTCCTTCACCGGCCACTTCGTAATGGATTTTCGTGCCGTCAAAAGAAGTAAATAACGGCTCGCGGGCGGTTTGTGCCGAGCCAATCAGGGGCCCCACCAGCGCCAACAGGATCAAAAGGTTTTTCACAGGTTCAGATGTTAAGGCAGGTAAGTTACTAAAAAAACCTTTCCTCAACCGCGTGGTTATTAGCGTATAGACGGCTGGGATCACGCAGCTTTCAGTCCGTGTCTGTATTATTCCCTGAACCATGTCAAAAACAGTATGAAAAATCCGGAACTCATCAGCTCGCGGGCCTGGCGCATGGACCCCGACCTGTTTACGAACCAAAGTGGTGCGGCCATTGAAGATGGCGACAACGACGAACTCAACGAAAGGGAGGAAGAAACCGAACTCGACGACGAGCCGGTGGACCAAGATGGTGACCCTACGGGCGAACACGATCACCACCAGGACGATAACTACGCCCTCGGTGGGAAAGTAACCCGCAGCGGGACCTAACTCAAAAACCGTATGGAAACGTACAACCCGGCCGAAGATGAAAATCAGGGCGTGGCCTCCACAATGGCCCGCAACAACGCGGACACCGGTGAAGAACTGGAACCCGAAATCAGCCCATCCGGCAACCTGCCCGGCCCCGAACCCGATCTGGCCGAAAGCACGTTGTACGAAGATGAGGAAGAAGAAAACGGACGAAGCGTTGAAGACTAAGGTTTAAATGATGAATTAGGAATGAGGAACGATGAAGTAATGACTGCGTCAGCCATTTATCGTTCCTCATTCCTAAGTCATCATTTCACCTTTTACTCCCACTCAATTGTAGCGGGCGGTTTGGAGGAAATGTCGTAAACGACGCGGTTGACGCCTTTGACGCGGTTGATGATTTCGTTGGAAATGTCCGCCAGAAATTCGTAGGGCAGGTGCGCCCAGTCGGCCGTCATCCCGTCGACGCTCGTCACGGCGCGCAGCGCGACCACCCGTTCGTAGGTTCGCTCATCGCCCATTACCCCCACCGACTGGATGGGCAGCAGGATGGCCCCCGCCTGCCAGACCTGATCGTATAAACCGTACTTCTTTAATCCGTTGATATACAGGGCGTCTACTTCCTGAAGGATGTGGACTTTTTCTTCCGTAATATCACCCAGAATCCGGATGGCCAAACCCGGGCCGGGAAATGGGTGGCGTTTCAGAATGGCATCGGGCAATCCCAGCGTTTTGCCGACCGCCCGCACTTCGTCTTTAAACAGGGTATTGAGCGGCTCCACGACTTTCAGTTTCATGTAATCGGGCAAGCCGCCGACGTTGTGGTGGGATTTGATGGTGGCCGACGGTCCTTTCACCGAAACCGACTCGATCACATCGGGGTAAATGGTGCCCTGCCCCAGCCAGTCCACGTCTTCAATCAGGTGCGATTCCTGGTCGAACACGTCGATAAACGTTTTTCCGATGGCTTTGCGTTTGGCTTCGGGGTCAGTCAAACCGGTCAGCGCGTGATAAAACTGGTCCTTGGAATCAACGCCTTTGATATTCAGGCCCAAATCCTGGTACGATTCCAGCACGCTTTCAAACTCGTCTTTCCGGAGCAGGCCGTTGTCGACGAAAATGCAGTAGAGATTCTGTCCGATGGCCCGGTGCACGAGCGTTGCCGCCACCGACGAGTCCACCCCGCCCGACAGCGCCATCACCACTTTATCGTTCCCTAATTTCTGTTTCAGTTCGGCAATGGTCGATTCAACAAAGGACTCGGCCGTCCAGTCCTGCGAACAACCGCAGATATCGACCACGAAGTTTTTCAGCAGCGTTTTTCCCTGCGTCGAATGCGTCACTTCAGGGTGAAACTGAATGCCGTAGGTTGCTTCATTCGCCACCTGAAAAGCCGCCACCCGAACACTTTCCGTCGAAGCGATGATCTGGAAATTTTCCGGCACCGACGTAATGGTGTCCGCGTGCGACATCCAGACCTGCGTATTGGCCTCCAGTCCTTTCAGCAACGGATTTTCGGCGTTGACTGTACTCAATTTCGCCCGGCCGTATTCGCGAATGGCCGACGCTTTTACCTCACCCCCGCTGGTGTGAGCCAGGAGCTGGGCGCCGTAGCAAACACCCAAAACCGGCAATTTATGCCGAAAAGCCGCCAGATGGACCATCGGCGCGTCATCGTCCCGAACCGAGCAGGGACTGCCGGACAGGATAACGCCTTTGACATCGTGACTAATCGGGGGAATGTGGTTGTAGGGGTGAATCTCGCAGTACACGTTGAGTTCGCGCACCCGGCGGGCAATCAATTGGGTGTATTGCGAACCGAAATCGAGGATAAGTATTTGTTCGGTTGTCATGGTACGTTTCTAAAACCCAAAATTAGGGTGTTTTTGGGAACCGGACAACTGAAACCGCTGAATCCCTTCAAGTAATCGTCGGGTTGCAGCCCGAAACAGGGAAAACCGCCTTGCGCTCCGGACGGCTCAGCGGTTCATAAGCACCTTCCGAACGGCTTTCCGGCCGTCGATTTCGGCCGAAACCAGCAGCATCCGGGTCATGGATTCGGGAATATCGACGACTTCCTCGTGCCGTTTACCCGCTCCGACAACAACGCGCTCCCAGACCCGCTGGCCGGTCAGGTCCGTCAGTCCCAGGGTGGCGGTTTTCCCGCCCGGAATGAACAGTCGGATGGATATTCGCCCCTGCGTGGGGTTCGGATAGACGCTGACGTTCAGCACTTCCAAACCGGGTACACTGAGAATCGGCGGCTCTTTGGTGCAGGTGAAGGTTTTCGGACTGCCTGCCAGCACATAGGCTTTGTTTTTCACCCGAACCGAAATGGTCTGGTTCTGGCCGTTTTTCAGCGCTTCCGGCGTCGGGAACCGGAAACCGCGTTGGCCGTTTTTCAGATCGGCCCGAACCTCGGCCGGTTTCAACGAGCCAATGACCGTGTTGTTCGCCAGAATCTCCACCGAGATCGACGAAGCATCCGGGTAATTGGAACTGCCCACCCAGCCTTTGATGGTGTCGCAACTGGCCACCTCCAGCGTACCGGCGTAAAGCGTATCCGGCGCGGGTTCCGGTTCCTTTGGTTCGCCGATGACGACTTTGTGGAACGTCAGCGCCCGCATGCCCCGGCTGTTTTTCAGGAAAGGGCCACCGAACGGTTTTTCGTAACTATCGGGCAGGTAGGTGATGGTCGTGGCCGAAACCGGTTTGCTGAGTTTCAGGTACACCCGATTTCCTTCCGCCGACCCGCTCGCAATGGCGCGGCCCTGCTGCACTCCGGCGTAATCGAAGTAAATAAAATCCCGAATATCCCTCGTCGTGCCGTCCACAACCGTATCCTGTTTCCAGACCATGCTGGCGCCGGGTTCAAACTCCAGCACCAGTTCCTGCTTTTCCTTGGTGCGGTAATACGCCTTCTGAAGGTTGGGCGACGAAATACCCGCTACGTCTTTCGACTGGTAAAAATCGCGGGCAATGATGCGAAAAAGCTCGTTGGCAAACTGAAACTGACCCGGTGGCCCGTAATGCACCCCGTCGTAAGCCGAAAGCCCCACGGTGGCAATGGCTTCCGTGCGCGGAAAAATCTGGGGTGTCCGACGCTGAAAATCCCGCAACTGAGCAGCCCCCGTGTTATAATTAGCCAATAGATTGACCTGCGCGAAGTAAAATTTCTTCACGTCCGGAAAATCGGCCTGCCAGTTTTTATACAGCAATCGAATACTTTCCTCATAACCTTCTGCCGTTCCGCCCCCGGCCTCATTTTCGCCCTGTCGCCAGACGAAGGCTTTAATGCGATTGGCGACGCCCGCTTTCTGCGCCCAATACAGGAGCCGGCCGTATAAGGTAGTGGGATCGGCCGGATTAGCAGGATTGCGGTAAATGTGGTCTTTGAGCGAAGTTCCGCCTACGCCCCCATTTATCAGACAAGTAGGCATGCCGTAATTTTCCATAATCAACCGTTGCAGTTCGGTGGCGATCCGGCCATTCTGCCCTTCCTGAACATTCGACAAATGCCACAGGGTGTCTGGTGTCGCAGAAGCACTATTGCCAAAGGTCCGGAGGTACTCATTCCGGTAAAAATAATCACTCGGGTAATAGGCCGTAATATTGGATTGCCCGTTGAACAGAATAACGTCTCCGCACACGATGTTATCGCGCGTGTCGACCAGCACCGAGTCGGAGCCAGTGCGAGCATACACCGCAAATTTATACAGGTATAAACCGGCGTTGATGGTCGGATTGAGCTGAAATTGAGACTGAGTACCGGTTTTTGTAACGGCCACCCGCTGGTATTTCCAGCGTTTGCCGTTCTGAAACACCAGCACGGATGCGTGTGAATAGACCGCCGACTGCAACACGCCCGCAATGGGTACTTCGGCTTTGTTCTGATCGTCGCGGGGATAAAGCTGCAAAACCGCCGGCCATTTCTGCCATTTCACCGAAACCTGGGCAACGGTTGTCAACGGGAAAAGAAAGCAAACAATCCAAAAATAAACAGGAAATTTTATTTTCATATGACCTGTAACGAATCAACACGAATATCACCGTTCTGATTGGATTAACCAACAGATCGTAGGGCAATTCCCGGATTTTTCAGCGGATTATTGACTGGATTTCGTAACCGGTCAGTGTCAGGGATAAAGAAGGTATTTCGTGCGTTTTTCTTTGTACTGCCCTAAACCGGGTTCCCAGGTTTTCCGAATGGCCTCTTCCGTCAGGCCGAGTTTAAGCTGCAACGGCAATTGGTCATTGCCATACAGTTTGTAAATGTAATTGGTCGCTAGAAAAAACTTGTCCCGGTCAAGGGCTTTGTTGTAAAACTCGATCAGGTAGCGGAGCGACAAACCCTGGTTGCTGGCATCGACACCCGACAGATCCAGCCCGTAACAACGTTTGCCTTCCTGGGGTGGATTGACGGCCCCCGGTTTGTCCACCGGCGTAAACTGGTAGGGCCCGAATTTGGGATTTTCCGGTCCACCGATCACCTGAAACTGCTTGTCGGTTCCGCGACCCACGCTCACCACCGTGCCCTCAAACAGGCAGAGCGTCGGATAGAGCAAAATGGCCTGCTGATTCGGGAGGTTGGGCGAAGGGGCCACTGGCAGGGTGTACGGTTCCTGGTGCGTGTAGTTTTTAACCGGTACCACCGTCAGCGGGCACAGCAGTTCCATCGTCCCTTTCAGGGGTTTGAGCCATTTTTCACCGTTGATCATCCGCGCCAGTTCCCCGACCGTCAGCCCGTGCAGAATCGGAATCGGGTGCATGCCCACAAACGACTTGAACTGCGGATTCAGAATCGGCCCGTCAACGTAGCGCCCGTTCGGATTCGGGCGGTCCAGCACCAGCAGCGGTTTTTTATATTCGGCGCAGGCTTCCATGGCGTAATGCATGGTGCTGATGTAGGTGTAAAACCGGGTTCCCACATCCTGAATATCAAAGATCAACACATCCAGCGAATCCAGCTGCTCCTTCGTGGGTCGGCGGTTGGCACCGTACAGGGAAATGATGGGGACCCCACTCCGGGGATCGCGGCCGTTGGCAACCTTTTCGCCATCGGTTGCCTGTCCGCGAAAACCGTGTTCGGGCGCAAAAATGGTTTTGATCTGAACGCCCTTCGACAGCAGGGTGTCGACCAGGTGGGTTTTGCCGACCACGGAGGTGTGGTTGACAATCATCCCGACTTTCCTGCCCAGCAGCGAAGGCAGGTATAAATTCATTTGTTCGGCCCCGGTCCGAATCCCTTCCGCGGTCGAAGCGGGCGTTTTTTGGGTGGATTGCCCCGAACAGCCGGTGGGCAGGCCCAGAACCGCCAGCAGGCCCATCAGCAGCAGCAATTTTCCGGATGAAGTCATGGTTACAGGTTGTTTATGCTGCAAATCTGTTACATTTATGTGATTTTTTTATCGAAAACGGTCAACCGGTTTCTACTTTTTCAGTTAATGAAACAAAACCGGTTTTCAACCCGGCTCCTGACCGCTAATCTTTTTGCCCTTGAACGTTCCGTTTTTTATTGCCCGGCGCATCCGTCACACGTCCAAAACGAGTTTTTCGGCTACCGTTACCAAAGTTGGTATTGCCAGCATTGCCGTCGGATTAGCCAGCATCATCGTGGCCTTTGCGGTTTTGTTCGGGTACAAATACGGGATTCAGCAGAAGATTTTTGTGTTTGGCTCCCACATTACGGTTTCCAAATTTTCGCTGAATAACTCCTACGAAGAAACCCCGCTGGCGCTTAAAACGCCCCTTTTCCAGCAGGCCAAAAACATTCCAAACATCCGTCATATTCAGGCTGTTGCCACCAAAGCCGGGATGCTCAAAACCGCCGATGAACTATCGGGCGCCATTTTGAAAGGCGTCGGGCGCGAATACGACTGGAGCCTGTTCCAATCGTCGCTGGTAGCGGGCACCATCCCCCGGTTTTTCACGGATAGTGGCCAGTGCAACCCCAATTATTCCTGCCAGATTCTGATCAGCAAGCGGATTTCCGACCGGCTTCAACTCCATGTGGGCGAAGATGTCATCATGTATTTTATCGGCAATACGCTGCGGCCCCGCAAACTCCAGGTAACGGGCATTTACGATACCGGACTGGAAGAAGGCGATAACGTGATGATTATCGGCGATTTACGCCTGATTCAGCAACTAAACGCCTGGGGCATGGATTCGGTGGGGAGTTACGAAATTTTCGTCCATGATTTCGGCCAACTGGACAATACCTACCGCCAGGTTCGGGATGCGGCATCGCCCGATATGCGTCCCGTGCGGGTGACGGACACGTATAAACCGCTGTTCGACTGGATGGTGCTGCTCGACCAGAACACCGGCATTTTTCTGGTGCTGATTCTTTTCGTGGCCGGTTTTAACATGGTGGCGATTCTGCTGGTGCTGATGATGGAGCGAACCCCGATGATTGGGCTTCTGAAGGCATTTGGCAGTCCGAACACCCTGATCCGGCGCATCTTTTTGTACGTCGGTTTGAACATGGTCGTGAAAGGATTGCTGATTGGCAATTTAGTGGGCATTGGATTGTGCGCCCTTCAGTATTATTTTAAATTGATTCCGCTCGACCCCAAGAATTACTACATGGACACGGTTCCGATTGCCTGGGATTTTACGATGATTGCGCTGGTTAACATCGCCACCGTCATATTGATCGCACTGGTTCTCTGGCTGCCCACCCTGATTGCCACCCGGATTCAACCGATCAAAGCGCTGGTTTTCAAAAAATAGGAGGACCCACACCGGGCCCTCCTGTTTTCCAACCCGGTTTTATCGACCGAGAATGATTTTTCGGCTTTTAACCGTATCGCCCTGCCGCAGCTGGATCACAAACGTCCCCTGCGCACCCGATAGCGACACGTTTTGACGGTGCACCCCTTCGCCTTCGACCACTTTGCGGAACCAGCCCCGGCCGGCCGCGTCGATCACCAACAATTCACCCGGTTTCCCGCCTTCCAGCCGGTAGCGAATTTCGAACCGCCCGTCGGATGGATTCGGCCAAACCGCCAGACCTTCAACGGCTTCGACAGCCATTTCTTCGCCACTCAGGCGGCTTCCCACGGGGCAGTTCAGCGATTTGGGCGACCATTTCAAGACGTAATTGCTGTTCTGAACTTTGGCGCTGATCTGGTGATTCGTGCCGGTTTTGACGCTGGCGGGTGTCGGAAACGAATAGACGTGGGCGCCATTGCCTTTGCCCGTATCCTTCAAATCCTGCCGGAAAATATCGGCTTTGGCGGTTCCAATCGAAACATTGTTCGCAAAAAACTCCACGGTTAAGGCCAGATTGGGTTTGTCGCGATCCCAGACCCAACCCCGGATGCTGCCGCATTCGACTTTATCCAGGTAGCCGTCAAAATTCCCCGTTACGGTGACAGGCGGCACCGGCGAAGCCGGACTGACGGTCAGCGTAATCAGCACAAAACTGCTCGCCCCCTTGCTGTCCAGCGCGGTATAGGTCAGGCTAAAGGCATTGCTGACCGTGGGCGAACCCGTGATGGTGCGCGCTGCTGCGTTGAAAGTCAGGCCATCGGGCAAGCCGAGCAAGGTGTAGGCCAGCGGATCGGAATCCGTAAAACCGGGCAGGGTTGCGGAAAAAGCCGCCCCCACCGTGGCCGACAAGGGCGAAACCGCCGGAGCCTGTGGCGGCTGGTTGGTAGGGGGTTCCGAAACCGGATTGCTAACCACCAGCGAAACAAAAGCCGGGGTCACCGCCTGTCCGTCCGTGGCCGTGTAGGTCAGGCTAAACGTTCCGCTCACGGTGGGCGAACCCGTAATTTTGCGTTCACCGGCGGTAAAGGTCAAACCGTTGGGCAGGCCGAAAAGCGTGTAAGCCAGCGGATCGGAATCCGTAAAACCGGGTAGGGTCGTCGTAAAAGCCGCCCCCACCGTGGCCGACAAGGGCGATACCGCCGGCGCCTGGGGCGGCTGGTTGGTGGGCGCTCCCGTTCCGTTGCCCGGGCAGTTGAACGTTTTATAGGAGTCTTTCAGCACAAAACCGGTGCCTTTAACGCGGGCGCTGATGTAATGTGGTTTTCCGTCTTTCAAAAAACCGGGCATCGCAAAGTCAAAACCGTGGGCACCATTGCCTTTGCCCGAATTTTTCAGGTCCTGCCGGAAAACACCGGCGGAAGTTTCACCCACGATGGAATACCCTTCAAAAAACTCAACCGTGACCGGCGTATTCGGCGCGGTGTTGTTCCAGGCCCAGCCGCTGATCGATGAGCAATTGACCGTCGATAAAAACCCTTCGTGGTTGTTCACCACCGCTCCTTCTTCCGCAATGGTGGCAAAATACTGGTCCAGATAAGCCGTGCGTTGTTCCACCCAGGTATGCATGTAGGCCAGCGCTTCACTATCGACCGACGAACCCCATTTAATTCGCTCCCGATCGTAGGCTCCTTCGGTTTTCAGCAGGGCGTTATTATCCGACAAATCCTTTTTTAAATTCGCCGTCGACAATTCATTTTTTCGCAATTCAAACCAACGTTTGCGCAGCTTAAAATTGAATCCATCGGAGTTGCGGTTCATGAGCCGGTTAAACAAGCCGTTGGTCAGAATATCATTCGTCACGTTGGCTTTTCCGGAACTGAACAAATACCCGAATGAACCGTCCAAATCCCAGGGAATAAAAAAATAGGGTTCCCCTTCTTTGTACCGGGCCAAAATCACATTCTTGCCGGTATTATCCGTTGCGCGAATGAGGTTTAAAAACAGAAAATAATCGACTACATTATCAATCCTGAGCCAGGTTTTGATATTGGCGTTAAACACTTCCGGGGACGAATTAACCACAAATTTCAGGTAGTCGTATAAATTGGCCCAGTGGTAGGGATCTTTGGGAAGTTTCTGTTCATAACCGTACCAGCCCTCCTGCGCGTTGGCATTGTAGGGTGGCAGCGGAGACGCATACGTTGTTGCGTTGGACCAGCCGTCGGCCTTGTATAATTCACCCCGGATTTCGCCGTTGTCCCCGGTTTTTTTCAGCTTCAGTTGCTTCCGGTCCATGTCCTCGGCAAACGCATAAACCCCCAGGTAGGTATCGTTGGCGAACACATCACAATAGCGCGTCCGAATCGCCGAATTGGCCTCCGGTTCCTTGCTAGCGTAATATAATTTGTGCATTTTCAGCCAGAGCGCGTGGGAAGTCACGTTGGTCAGCCGCATCGGTTCGTTGTACATTGCCATCAACAGCCACTCACTATCCTCCCGCAACCCCAGCAGGGACGCATCGCGCGAATCGTTGCCGGCTTCGTCCTGCGAAAGCTCAATTTTATACGATTTTTTGGGGTACGTTCGGGAGGTTGCGCCCCGCACTTTGATTCCCATAAACGACGTAAACGCAGCGCCGGATGCCGGATTGATCGACACCGATCCCCGCGTTAAATCGTCGTTTTCGCTGATTTTAACGTTATTGGTATTGATTCGGATGATTGGGAAATTGGTAAAAAACAGCGCGTAAGTTGTACCGTCTTTCGTCACGCTGTATTTCTTGCCGATTTCGAAGTTGGTTACAACGCCTGAAACAGCAAATTCCTGCTGATCGAAAAGCAGCTTTACCGGTGATTCACCCAACGAAACCGGAAGTTGATTGCAGACAATAATTTTGGCGGATTTGTCAATTTGAAACCGCCCCTGCTCAATGGAAAGAGATTGTGCCCGACCGTGCACCGCTTCCAGTAAAAAAAACAATAAAATGATTCGGTCAAGGCGGCAAAATGAAGGTTTTAGAAACGTAAATTTTATCCTCATGGGCTTCGCTTAATTTAATTATTTGGTGTCATTTTTTTTACAAATACAACAATAGATTGGAATTAATAAAGAAAAGAAGGAATGAATTATCTTTCGGCGGATTTCTTTAAAAACCGGGTATAAAAAAAGAAGAGCACGACGCGCTCTTCTTTTTCAATTCTATACACCCAATCCGTTATACATTCAGCCTGATTGCCTTAGGGGTTGATGATAATTTTCTTACTTTTCACCGTTTTACCCTGCTGCAACTGGATGATGAAAATCCCCTGCGCACCCGACAACGACACTTTTTGATGCTGCGGTCCTTCCCCTTCTACGGTTTTGCGGTACCAGCCCCGGCCTGAAGCATCCAGGATGGACAACTCCCCTGCCGAACCGGCCTCCAGCCGGTAATGCACCTCAAATTGCCCGTTCGAAGGATTGGGCCAAACCGTCAGCCCCTCCACGGATTCTGCCTCTGCTCCTTCTCCGGCTACCCGGCTGCCCGACGGACAGTTGAGGGGTTTCGGCGACCAGCTCAATACATAATTGCTGTTTTTCACTTTCGCGCTGATCTGATACGTCGTACCGTTCTTGATGCTGGCGGGCGTCGTGAAGCTATACACGTGGGCGCCATTGCCTTTGCCCAAATTTTTCAGATCCTGCCGGAAAATATCGGCAACGGTTTCGCCAATGGATTGATTGTTGGCAAAGAATTCGACCGTTAACGCTGCGTTCGGTTTGTTGCGATCCCAAACCCAACCCCGAATGCTGCCGCATTCCACTTTGTCCAGATAGCCATCGAAATTACCCGTTACGGGTCCTTGTGGTTCTGAGGAAACCGCGCTGACTTTCAGCACGATTGCCACGGAATTGCTGCCCCCCTGGTTATCCGTTGCTGAATACGTCAGCGTAAAGGTCCCGGTTTCGGTGGGTGAGCCACTAATCTGGCGCGAACCGGCGTTGAAATTCAGGCCACCGGGCAAACCGCTCAGCGCGTAGGTCAGCGGATCGGTGTCCGTGAAAACCGGCAGAGTCGCGGAAAAAGAAGCGTTTACCGTAGCCGCCAGCGGATTCACCGACGGGGCCTGCGGGGGCTGGTTCGCCGGGGTGCCTTCGACCGGGCAATTGAGGGCTTTGGGTGCGCCTTTCAGGATGTAGTTGCTGTTCTGCACCCGGGCACTAATCTGGTAGGTCGTTCCATTTTTGATACGGCCGGGCGTGGTGAAGCTGTAGGCGTGGGCGCCGTTGCCTTTGCCCGCATCTTTCAGATCCTGCCGGAAAATATCGGCGCTGGCGGTTCCAATCGACTGATCATTGATGAAAAATTCGACTGTCAGGGGCGTGTTCGGTTTGTTGCGATCCCACACCCAGCCGCGCATCGTGCCGCATTCCACTTTGTCGAGGTAGCCCTCGAAATTACCCGTCAAGGTCGTCGATGAGGGCAGCGAGTGAGCCGGGCTGATGGTGAATGCTACCGCCACGGCTGTACTGGCAGCCTGGCTGTCGGTGGCCGTGTAGGTCAGGCTAAACGTTCCGCTGGTGGTGGGTGAACCGGTGATCTTCCGCGAACTGGCCGTAAAAATCAGCCCACCCGGCAAACCGGCCAACGCATACGTCAACGGATCGCTATCCGAAAATTCGGGCAAGGTTGCGGAAAATGCCGCGTTGACCGTGGCCGACAAGGGCGATACCGTGGGGGCCGCCGGGGGTTGGTTCGTCGGTGGCGCCGTTACCGTGTTGCTCACCACCAGTGCAATCAGGACGGTGTTCGACGCCTGTCCGTCGTTGGCCGAATAGGTCAGGCTGAAAGGCCCGGTTTCCGTGGGAGTGCCGGTTATTTTGCGTTCTTCGGCATTGAAATTCAGACCGTTGGGCAAGCCTGCCAGCGCGTAGGTTAGCGGATCGGTATCCGCAAAAACCGGCAGCGTGGCCGTAAATGCCGCATTAATCGTGGCTGATAAAGGCGACACCGCCGGTGCCTGGGGCGGCTGGTTGGCGGGTGGTGTCACAACCGTAGTACTCACCACCAGCGAAATCAGGGCCGTTTCGGATGCTTGTCCGTCGTTGGCTGAATACGTCAGGCTGAACGTTCCGCTCACCGTAGGAATCCCCGAGATCTGGCGAGTGCCCGGCGCAAAACCTAACCCATTAGGCAGCCCATCCAGGCTATACGTCAGCGGATCGGAATCCGTAAAACCGGGCAGGGTTGCGGAAAAAGCCGCATTAACCGTCGCTGACAGGGGCGAAACCGTGGGGGCCGCCGGGGGTTGATTGGTCGGTTCGGACGAAGCGTTGCTCACCACCAGTTTTACCGGCGTCGAATTGCTGGTCTGGCCGTCGTTAGCACTGTAAACCAGGTTGAAGGTTCCGCTTTCCGTGGGGATGCCCGAAATTTTCCGTCCGATCATCGCAAAGGTCAGCCCGGCGGGTAACCCACTCAAACTGTAAGACATCGTGGCGTAGTCCAAATCCGTAAACGTAGGTAAGGACCAGGAAAACTCCTTGTTGATCGTGGCCGCCAGGGCGGCAATGGTTGGCGGCTGCGGGGCGTAGGTGGCCAGTGGACAGGTAATGGTCCGGGGAGATTGTTTTAGCGCCGTCGTGCTGCCCTGTACCCGGGCCGATAGTACATGCGATTTGTTGTCCAGCAGGGCTTTTGGCGTTTCAAACGCATACGCATGAATCCCGTTGCCTTTTCCGGCGGTTTGCAATTCCGAGCGGTAAATATTTGCCAGCGCCGTTGCGACCACCGTTTGTCCATCCAGGATTTCCACCAGTACGGGATCATTCGGTTTTTTACTATCCCACGCCCAGCCCGAAATTACGCTGCAACTGGCCGTACTCAGGTACCCATCGTACGCCGTCTGGACGTTGACCTTGATGGTAAGTGGGTTCGATAAGTCACTTTCGCATCCGGCAGTCTCCCGGCAACGGGCCTGGTAGCTGGTGGTAGTAGTAGGTGTTACCGTAATCTGGGTGCCGGTCTGGCCGGTATTCCACACGACGGTGTTGGCACATCCCGCTGCTTTCAAAAGCTGACTTTGCCCGGCATTAATGGCCGTTACACTGGCGGTGAGGGTGGGGACTGCCGGGGGACTGGGGCAATTTCCGACCAACACCACGGGGCTGTACGTGTAGAGTTCGTCTTTGTTGAACACTTTCAGGCGGTAATAAGCCACGGCTGAAGCCTCCGGATGCGTAAACTGATACGCTTTCTCGCTCGTGCTGTTGCCCGACGCCGTCACCTGGCCCACTTTGGCGAACGCCGATCCATTCGCGCTAAACTCCACCTCAAACCGGGCGGCATTTTTTTCCAGGCTGGTGGTCCATTGAAGAAGTTTTTCGCTACCCACGGCCTGTGCTGTAAAGCCCTGTAAATTGATTTCGACCGCCGACGGATCTTCGTCCGGAAACTCGCCGAAATACTGATCCAGAAAAGCCAGCCGTTTCTCGATCCAGGTCAGAACCGGGTTGTGTTCGGCCGGATTTAACGAACCCGGCCACCGCAACCCTTCCCGCTTGTAAGCTCCGTCGTTCGTCAGGTTCGTGACGTTGTCGGTCAGGCTTTTCTTGAAGTTCGCGGTCGACCAGTCGCCCTGCCGCAGTGCAAACCATCTTTTCCGCATTTTAGACTTGAAACCGTTCGGGTTAATCGTCAGCAAGCGGTGAAATAAACCGTTGGTTCCAATCCGTCCGGCCACCGGATCCGTCGTACCATCCACATTTCCGAGCGTCACATCCAGATCCCAGGGTGCGTAGAAGTAAGGTTCATTTTCTTTATACCGGGCCACAAACTGGTTGTTCCCGAAATTGTCGTCGACACCCCCAATTGCGTTCAGGAACAGAAAATAATCGATCAGGTTATCCAGCCGGAATTTACTGCCGATTTGGTTTTTAAAATCCGTATCCGACGATTTTATGACAAACGTTGTCAGGTCAAACAGCGAATTCCAACGCGGTTCTTTCGGGTAATCCATTTCGTAACCCGCCCAGACTTCGGAGTTGTTGTTAAAAGGAGGCAGCTCATTCTTGTTGAAAACGCTTTTGTACCCGGAGGCATCGGAACCGAAGCCTGCTTTATACAACTCGCCCCGAATTTCGCCATTGTCTTTGGTCTTCTTGAGTTTGAGTTGTTTACGGTCCAAGTCTTCGGTAAGCATATGAACCCCGTTGTACGAGTTGTTGATGAATACGTCACAATAGCGATTTCGGATACCCGGCAAAGCATCGGCCTCTTGCGCCTTATAATACAATTGATGCATTTTCAGCCAGATGTTCCACGATGTCATATTATTAGCCCGCAGCGGTTCATTATACATGGCTTTAAACAACCATTTGCTGTCCTCGCGCATCCCCAGCAACGAAGTTTCAAACTCCTCTTTGCTTGCCGCATCTTTCCAAAGCTCCATGTTGTACGACTTTTTCGGGTGCAGCCGGGAGGTGTTGCCCCGAATCCGGATGCCCATGCTGGTGGTGAACAGGGATTTCGACGGGTCGGCTACTAATACGGTTCCACTGGTCCGGTTTTCATCATTGCTGATTTCAACGTTGCCGGTATTAAGCGAAATGATGGGAAAACTGGTAAAAAACAGCTTGTAATTCCCGTTCGCGCTACCCAGCGTATATTCCCTGCCAACCTGGAGCGCTTCGCCGGAACTGGCTAACGTGTAGTCCTTATCGAAAACCAGCGTGACCGTCTGGGCAGTCGATGGCACCGTCGGAATCTTATTACAAACAATCAGTTTCATTCCATGATCAACCTGAAAATAACCCGGCGTGACCGGAATCGGTTGCGCGCTCAACGGTATGATCCCGAGGCAGAAAAGACAAACCAAAAAGCCGTAAAAGGGCTTTCGAAAAGTAGATGTAGAATTCATAAGGGCAGGATGATAAGTTATTTTGTTGTTTGCACAAATTATATTCCTATAGCGTGACGCTTTAGGCTGGCTTCGTTGAGAGAGGAAAAGAAAAGTAGGTCGGATGGTGGGGAGACGTTGCGGTTGCTTAACGATATTTCACCATCCCATGCGCTATAATTTACGTATTGTGTTTTGTACCGATATCACTGACAAAAGTAAATTTATTTTTGTATATACACTAATGATAAATACTTATAAAATAAAGGTTAAGCCCTATTCTCAACCAATTTTACAGAATTAGCCACTGTCCTGCAAAGAAAAATAATAGTAATTTATCAAACGGCAGCATAATTATTTTACACATTTATTGTTTATAAAAACCGGATTTTATGCTTTAATCCGTTCTACCTATGCTGATTTTAGACATCAGGCGTCTTATAATTATCAGAAGCAATTGTCACTTACCAACACGGTTTCTTTTTTAGTGATTATTACTCATTTTCCGTTTCACTGACCCGGCCCCAATGCAAAGCAGCAATAAAAAAGGTCATCTGGTAAAACTGCCGTTTCACCAGATGACCTACTTACGTATCAACAGGTATTTGTTTGTATTTATGCCTTAGCAGCGTGGTCTTATTTCAATACCGCTCAACGGCAAAACGTGAGACTCCTCCTTCGTAATTGATATTGATCTTTTTAGGGCTGGCACCGTATCCCGACGTCTGATAAACCCCGCCCCCAATCTCAATAAATCCATCGAGTTTTTTGATGGTTAATGCCCCCTGAGCCTCCACCTGGCAGCCCATCGTTTTCGGGATTTTTAAGGTAACGGACGTAACCCCCGATTCAATTTTCACATCGGACTGGGGAGCACGATCGCCCAGCTTCAGGTCGATGTCGGCAGCACCCGCGCCCAGTTTAACCGACCGCACCGCGTACGAACTCAGATCGAAGCTGGCTTGTCCGGCCCCGATCCCGAAGTCGAACGACCAGGTGGGTTTCGGATTCAGGCGCAGATCCACCACATTGACGAGCTCGCCCGATTTCAGATCAATTTCGTCGTCGTCCAGCTTCAGTTCGACCTCCGCCGAGCGCGTTTCGTCGCTCCGACTGACCGACATGCTGTATTTGCTGACACTCATTCGCGTATCGGCTTCAATCAGGCTGTCGGAGGGTGCCCCAATGTAAAACCGCCCCGCTCCGCTCTCAAACTTCAGGCTGGCCTGCTGAATAACCGAGTCCATGGGTTCAGCAATGTGGCTGGTCTGTACCCGGGGCCGGTCGTGGTCGTCAGCGTCGTCCGACTCCTGATCCTGATTATCGTCATCGTCGTCGTCATCCGAATTGTATTCAAAATGGTCGTTATGCCAGCGGTCTCCGTGGAACGCCCCCACGATGGCCAGCGGGGCCGCTACGGCCAGCAAAACCGTAGTGACCAGCGCAGCCCCGGCATTCCGTCGCGAAAAAATCAGGTTCAAACCGGCCAGAATGATCAGCACCGGCCAGAACTGCGAGAAAAAACTCCAGTCGATGTGGAACCAGTCGTAATTATGTCCCAGGAAGACTACGCCCAGCGTAATCAACGCAATACCCCAGAATAAGCCTGTTCGGTTCATGGCGGGTTAGAGCGGTTGTTGGGGTGGATTGTTGGACGAGTACGGATCGTTCGTGCCGGTATTGTACGGATCACTCCCGCTGGTATACCGGTCATTGGACGGCGGAGTGTTGTCGTTGTTGCGATTCCGGTCTTTAACAATCAGCCAGGCACCGATCCCGATCAGAATTAGCGGCCACATATCCCCGAAACGGACATCGAACCAGCGGTCGAGCAGAAAAAGAAATCCGATGCCGACCAGAATTGCCCCACCGACGAGGTTGCCATTGCGTTCATTCGTATTCATGGTTGTGTACAGATTAGTTGAAGGTTCAGATTGATAAGCAGGATAATAGCCGGAAACCCGTTCCGGTAATACAATCCACAAGATAACGTAAATTATCAGGGACGGAACATGCGGCAGGAAAAACCCGGCTACGAACAAACAACGGATCAAGGTCCGGTCAATGTTGAAATAATGGGCCATTCCGGCGGCTACTCCGCCCAACATGGCTTCGTCGCGATAACGTTCTAAGCGTTTAGTCATGAGCGTATTAGTTAAAATACGCTGTAAACCTAGAGCGGTTTTCGGTAGCTTGAAAGAAAGAAGGGAAGAATGGACGCGGGTTCGGATGAAAGTACGGATTACCGGATAATAGGTAATACATACTACCGGGCTTTACCTAATAATTCAGTCATCGGTTTCCAGGATTTCCAGAATGTCCATCAGCTCGCCAAAATCGCGCGAACCGGGCCGGTCCTCGTCGCCACCCGTCAACGCAATGCCCTGAATGGGCAGTTCGGCCAGCAGATCGTGGATGGAGTCGGCCGCAAAACCGATTCCGAGCAAAACCGGGTAGCGGGCCGCCAGGTGCTGCAACACGGTTTTCAGTTCGTCATCCAGATTGACCGCGCCTTTGCTTTCGAGCAGGTAATAGTCGACCTGATCCGACTGAATGGACGAAAAAAAGGTTTCGAGCTGATCGAGCGTCATCAGCGACAGGTCGGCTTTCAGAATAATGCGGCAATCAAACGTCGATAGATACGGCAACAAGGCCGACTCTTCGATCTGCAGCACATCCGGCTGGTATAATTCGACGAGCTGCTCAATTTCAATAGCGTCCATTGAAGCCGTCTCCCCGACAATGTGCAAACCCGTCACCCACGACCGGATCTCCTTGAATTTGTCGGGAGCCACGTACTGCTCCGAACCTTCGTCCATCGAAAAACCGAGCAGATCGACGCCCATCCCGGCGCAGTAGCGGGCATCACTGAGGTTGGTAACATTACTGATTTTTACGATTGTGCTGAGAGCCATTCTGAGAAACGATAACTAAAGGGATGTCGGATGAATCCGGAAAAAGTAGGGCAAAGGTAAATCCGGATCCCGTTCCGATGCCAGCGAAAGCTCAAATTATCTCATAACCGTCTTTGAGGAGAGCGCGGCTGCCGCGGAGGGAGCGAATCAAAACGGGTAAAAACCGCCTGAATTCATTCCCTCCGCGGCAGCCGCGCTCCGGTTCCAACCAGAATCAGTACTTCATTTGCCGCGCTTCCGGCAAGGTAGTGACGTGGCTCATCTGGCCCCGCCGAAACTCCTGGTACAACCGCCGGATGTCCTCCTGCGTGTCGGCAATAAACGGGCCGTGCGAAACGATCGGGTCGCCCTGGGGCTGGCCGGCGTACAGAATCACCCGACCACCCGACTCGCCCGCGGTCAGCTTCAATTCACTTTGGCCCGGCTCTTCCGAGCGGTTGAGCCAGCCCACCTGATCCGGATGCAGCACCTTATCGTCGCCTACCTGCACGCTGCCCCCAATGGCGTACAGAAAGGCGGTGTACGAAGCCGGGATCTGCTGCACGGTGGTGGTATTGGGTTGCAACTGAATATCGGCGATGATAACCGGCACGTAATTCTGAACGGGCGACGAAAGGCCCGCCAGCGAACCACTATACAGCCGGATTTTCAATCCGTCCTGCACCACTTCCGGCACGTTTTCGGCGGAAAAATCCTGAAGCCGGGGGGGAGCCCAGCGGTCTTTTTTAGGCAGGTTCAGCCAGAGTTGCAGCAGCCGCATGGTGGTTTCCCGCTCAATGGTTTCCGTATGGATGATTCCACTGCCGGCCGTCATCATCTGAAAATCTCCGGCTTTCATCAGGTGCTCCGGTTCACCCATTTCACCTTCCAGTAAAAGCGTTACGGTTTCGAAACCGGCGTGCGGGTGCGGGCCGCCCACCGGCTCTCCGCCTTTTTTGTCAAGCTGATCGTCCATCAGCAGGATAAACGGATCACTGACGGCAAATCCGGTTTGAATGACGGCCCGGGCCGTATGACCCGGTCCCAGAAAACCCGGTTGGGCAGCGGGGGTATGCAGGGTAACTATTTTTCGCTCGGTTACCCGGTTTTGCAAGGCAGTTTGTGTTTCCATGGTTGAAATAGAGGGCCGCCAGAATTAGTTGCGCCCCGGTTTTTAATTTATGAATCAAATTTACGTATATTTACTATTCATTTGTAAGCACTATTCCTTTGTATAGTGCTATACTTTAGGATAGCCAACGAAATTGATGGAAACAACAGTCAACATAACTCATTCGGAATGCGTGAGCATTCTGCGGCCGATTCGGGATGCGCTAGACGTTTTGAACGGCAAGTGGAAACTGCCCATCATCGTCGCGCTGACCTTCGGGGAAAAGCGGTTTGGGGAGATTGCCCGCGAGGTTCACGGCATCACCGACCGCGTTTTGTCCAAGGAATTGCAGGATCTGGTAATGAACGGGCTCGTCAAACGGACGGTGGCCGATACCTTTCCCGTGAAGGTAACCTACGCCCTGACACCCCACAGCGAATCCCTGAATGAGGTGATCGAATCGCTCCGCAAGTGGGGGGTGCTACACCGTACGCATCTGCAAAACGAAGACCGCAAAACCGCCTGAAACCAAACGAACCATACTACTTGTTACCAGACTTTGTACTTTTGCAGTCGGGAACAACCATTCTCTCCTTTCATTTATCCACTAATTATCGCAAGGCTTTGAACCTTGTCAGATAAGCATGAGCAAACACGGACGCATTTTGGTCGCCATGAGTGGCGGCATCGACTCCTCCCTGGCGGCAGTATTGCTGCACGAAGAAGGCTACGAAGTAATCGGCATGACCATGAAAACCTGGGATTATGCCTCTTCGGGGGGAAGCAAAAAAGAAACCGGCTGTTGCAGCCTCGACTCCATCAACGACGCCCGCAACATCGCCGTCAACCTCGGTTTTCCGCATTATATTCTCGACATCCGCTCCGAATTCGGCGATTCCGTCATCGACCATTTTACGGGTGAATACCTCGAAGGCCGGACGCCCAATCCCTGCGTTCTCTGCAACACCCACATCAAGTGGGACGCGTTGCTGCGACGGGCCGACCGGCTGGGCTGCGAGTCGATTGCGACGGGCCATTACGCCCACATCCGGCAGGTGGGCGACGACAGCCCGGCCAACGGGCGGTTCGTCATTTCGCGGGGCATCGACACCCTGAAAGATCAGTCCTACGTTTTGTGGGGCGTTTCGCAGGAAAGTCTGAGCCGCACCAAGTTGCCGCTGGGCCACCTCCGAAAATCGGAAATCTACGCGATGGCCACCGAACGCGGTTTTACGGAACTGGTCACCAAGTCGGAATCCTACGAAATCTGTTTTGTGCCCGACAACGACTACCGCGGTTTTCTGAAACGGCGCGTGCCGGGTCTGGAGCAGGCGGTGGCCGGGGGCAATTTCATTCTGGAAGATCCCAAAACCGGCACCCGGAAAGTGGTCGGCAAACACGAAGGGTATCCGTTTTACACCATCGGGCAGCGCAAAGGACTAGGCATTGCGTTCGGTTACCCGGTTTTTGTAACCGACATCCGGAAAGACACCAACGAAGTGATTCTGGGAGTCGATAAAGACCTGTACCGCGACGGCATGATGGTCAGCCGGTTGAACCTCCAGAAATATACCTCGATCGAAAAACCGCTCGATACCGTCACGAAAGTGCGCTACAAAGACCCCGGTACCCCCGCCCAAATTAGGCAAACCGCCGATGACCGCATCGAAGTCCGGTTCGAACAGGGCGTTTCGGCCATTGCGCCGGGCCAGGCTGCGGTTTTTTACGAAGGCGACGACGTGATTGGGGGCGGCTGGATCATGAAGAGCTTTCGCCAGTCGGACGGGGAGCCGGAAACTGCGGCCTTTTCGATGCCCGCCATTCGCTCCAACCGGTAACGTTTTAGCTAAACCGCCTATTAAGCGGTTTTGCGGTTTTTTATTGGCCCGGGCTCCAGTTCAACTTAATGTAAGCTTCACCCCGGATGGCACCAAACATCTGGGTGGCCGTAAACTTGGTCCTCGTCACATCATTTTCCAAAATCAACTCCCCGGTTTTCTCCCCCGCACCGGTATTGGGCTTTGGTCTTTTCACTTCGACCGTGATCGTAAACTCTTTCCCAATCGTATTGTCCAGTTGCAGACCGGTTTTCAGCGGGCCGTACGCATCAACCTCGGCCGCAAAATCGCTTCCGGATTTCCCCCAATTCACCATATATCCTTTATTAACCGGAAAAACCGGCTGGTGAATCCGTTTTACGGTCCATTTGGCGTCAAAATACTGGTGCTGTCCTTCCTCTTTTTTCCATTCGCCAGTGGGCACCGTGATGGGTGGTCCCGTTTCGATGGACTTCGTTTCGTAGATCACTTTCCCGCTTTTACCGATCAACTGAAAGTTAACCACCTGAAATTCACAGGGAATCGGTCTCACCAGGGAAGGCTGCGTCTTAACCTGACAGGCATTGGCTGAAATCCAGGCCGTGGGAACGGCGATCCGGACGGCATCGTGCGGAAACACCTCCACGGTGGTTACTTTGGGGAGTTGACCGGGGCCACCACTTTTCACGATCTTCTGCGTCCGCCCGATCTGGTATTCAACGTGGGTGGCGCTTAACGGCAGAATCTGATCGGTGCTGGCCGTGGCTTCGGCCTTGTCGTTGACGTATAAATTACTGGTGGTCAGGAGGGTCGTGCTCCCATTTTTCACACTCAGCACCTGCCGACGCACAAACCAGTTGCCGTATATCGGCGATTGGGTCACCGGATTACCGGGTTTAAAACTGGCGTTCACCAGCAGAACCTCCCGGTAAAAGCTCACCTGATTATCGATTTTTTTGGGGTACACAAAGGGCGTTGGCGCAGTCATGTTCGTAACGCCCAACGGGATGGGCGAGCTAACCACCAGATTTCCAAAACCGATCCACGAAATGGTGGTCATGCCCGTGAAAGGCGCTTTGGGAGCCGAAGCCGGTTTTTTGACCGGCATAAACGAAAACAAGCTGAGAACGATGCAGGTGCGGATCCAGATTTTCATCGGTGCGAAGGGTGAAGGATTGCGTTTTTTTCGGCAAGAAAAGCAGAGGAAGGCGATACGTTATAAAGTGATTTATCGAACGGCAAATCTTTCGCATAGAGTTGGAAGAAACGCAGTAGTTCCTTGCCCCCAGCTGGCGAATGGCCGCGTCCGGATTCTGGACGACCAGTAAATCAAAACCGGAACAACCTGGCTAGTATTTAGTTAATTTTTCCGGGGGTGCAACAAAACCGGACCAGAAATGCGTATCATTCATAAGGCGACGACGCAAATGCGATTGAACGGAAATGAGGAGGAGTGCGTATCTTTGAAAAACCGCTAAACTGAACCCTATGGCCTACGTGTTCTGGAGCCTGCTCAATTGTGCATTCCTCCTTTCGTTCGTGGTCATCTGCTTTCGGGCGACCCGGCTGGTTCGGGAAAAGATGGGGATGCTGGCCGCTGCGGTTTTTGTTTTGGGCCTGTTTTCGTTCGGGACTCATTCCGGAGCGAAAAGCAGTCACCGAAGTCCTCAGGCCCAGACCTGGAATTTTTCGCCCAAAGGTGAAATCAGTCCCCAATCGACGCATTATTCCGTTGTTGCCCTAAACGAAACCGGACTTTTCCATACTGATTTAGGAATTCTGTTTGGCACCCAGAAAACTACGCTGGAAACCGTCGCCGTGGAAGCCAGTTCTACTCTGTCAGGCTTCGTGAGTGGTTTTCAGTGGACGGCAACCGCGATTACGCTGAAAGGCCCCGAATCGAACTGCCAATACGGCGTCACGGGCATTTTAAACTGGAAACTGCTGGGCATCACGGTGTATTCCGAAGCCCGAATGTATTCCGGCGAAACCCATTTAAAACCGGTGGCCCTGGTAGAGTGAATACTAACTGACCAAAAACCGGGTTATCGAAAACCGCATCAAATTGAACAGATATGAAAAAAACCGTACTTCTTCTGTTTTTACTGGTCACCGGAAGCCTGCTGGCGGAGGCCCAAAGCCGCAAATACCTGGTCCTGCTCCGGGACAAGGCCAATTCGCCCTACTCCACCGCCCGGCCGGAACAGTTTTTATCCCCGCGCGCCATCCAGCGACGCGACCGCCAGGGAATTGCGGTTCTGGAAAAAGATCTACCCGTCAATCCGGCCTACGTAGCCGCGCTTCAGCAAACCGGAGCCAAAATCTGGTTTAGCTCGCGCTGGGCCAACGCCGTGCTGGTAGAAACGACCGAAGCCAACCTGTCGATCATCCGGGCCCTGCCGTTTGTGCAGGGCATTGAAGCCAATCGATCCATCGGCAACGCCCGAATCGGGTTTGCGCAGGGAACGGCCAACCCGCGCACGAACAAACGGGAACAGGTGGAAGACCCCAGCCTCTACGGTAATGCCCGCGAACAACTGCTTCAGATTGGGGTCGATAAGATGCACGCGCAGGGGTACCGGGGCGAAGGGATGCTGGTGGCCATTCTGGACGCCGGTTTTCGCAACGCCAACCAGGTGCCGTATCTAAGCCCGCTTTTTCAGGAAAACCGGGTGGTTGGAACGTATGATTTTGTCCGGAAAGAAACCAGCGTTTACGAAGACGATTCCCACGGGTTAAGCGTCCTGTCGATCATGGCGGGGTATCAGGAAAATCAGCTGATCGGTCCGGCTTATAAATCTTCCTACCTGTTGCTCCGAACCGAAGATGCGTTCACTGAAACCCCGGTTGAAGAAGCCAACTGGCTGTTCGGGGCCGAATACGCCGACAGCACCGGGGCTGATGTCATCAACTCATCCCTGGGATATACGACCTTCGATGATCCGGCCCAGAATCACACTTACAATGACCTGAACGGCCAGATTACACTCATCAGCCGGGCCGCCCGCTGGGCCGCCGAAGCCGGTATTCTGGTGGTGGTTTCGGCGGGAAACGAAGGCAACGACCCCTGGCGCTACATCGGCGCGCCGGCCGACGTGGCGACGGTTTTGTCCATTGGCGCCGTCGATCGCAACGGCATCCGCTCGCCGTTCAGTTCGTTTGGTCCCACACCCGACGGGCGTATCAAACCGGATCTGGTGGCGCTGGGCACCGGCACCGCGCTGGGCTCACCCGGCGGAACCGTTACGGCGGGCAACGGCACCTCCTATTCGTCTCCGCTGGTGGCCGCACTGGCGGCCGGTTTCTGGCAGGCCAACCCGCGTCTGACCGTTCAGCAGGTGATTGAGTGTCTGCGCCGGTCGGGCAGTCAGTCTACCCAACCCGACAGTGAACTGGGCTACGGCATTCCGAATTTTGAGCGGGCTGCGGCTTTGGCGGCCGAATTAAATGCCCTGCTGATTTACCCCAATCCTTTCACCAGCGCCGACCGGCTGACGGTGCAGTGGAACGAAATACCGCTGAACCAAACCATCGATGCAACGGTCACCAATTCGGCCGGGCAGGTGGTCTGGCGGCAGAAATACGCGTCCGACCGGGCCGCCAATTTCTCGCTACAGTCGCTAAGCCTGGCACCGGGCCTTTATTTTCTGACGCTTTCGAGCGATTCTGCCAAACGGACGGTGAAACTGATGAAGTATTAGCGGATAAATTTGCCGGGAAACCGGTGATGCCAACGACACGCGGGGCTTTCGTTCACCGGCCAGACCGGTACCGGAGCAGTTCGTCCGCTTTTTAAATCCTGCACACAGCCCGAACCAATCTGGCGTCGTGGCGCTGATCGTAACGCCGTTTCCGCCAAAATTCAGCGGAAAATAACTGTGCGGACAAGCCGGATGCGCCCCGATGCAGAGTTCTGGAACTCCGAGAAATGCCGCTCTTTTTGATTTCCTCGCGTATTACGAACCACACTGCATTACGCTGGCCTGGGGTTTAAAAACAAAAACCACCCCGTTTCGGAGGTGGTTTTGAGTCGGAAGGTTGGGATTAATTTCCTACACTTTCGTCGGCTTCAACCCGATTAGTGGCTACTTCCGGTTTGCTGGCCGGCTGCGGATTAACCATCCGGTTTTGCTGTTTGTAGTTTCGGTTGGCCATCGAGGGAGTTGCCGGTACGGCAATAGCCGGATCACCGATGCCTCCGCGCCGTTGTTGTTCCCGGTAGGTGGCAATGTTCTGCGGCTTCGATTTGCGTCTCCGAAACTCGATCCCGTTTTCGGGTTCCCACTCCCGGGCGGCTGCCGCTTTGTTAGGGTGTTTATAATTTGCCGTCGAATACGTCGGATCGCTTTTTAATTTATTCTGTGCAGTCGCCGGTATAGCCAAGGCTATCGCCAGCAAACCTAAACAGGTTATTGTTATCGTCTTCATGGTATCCTGTGGTTTTGTTGTACTGCGAAAACCGCTCTTCTGTTTTCGTTGCCAATATAACACGACAACTTATAACTATATTACTAGTTTATATCTTTTTTCTTGGAATTCATTCGGATTATTGATTTTTCGGCCGTCAATTCGGCGATTTTATCAACATCCACCCACCGGACGCCTTTGGTTTCCCGCGTCCGGATGAACGGCTGGCCGGTATCGGCTTCCAGCAAAAACCGGATGTCATAATGCAGGTGCTCGGGCTCTTCTCCCCGGGCCGGAATGGTGTGAACATCGACATCAAAAATGGCCGGGCTTACTACGCGCACATTCGGCAAACCGGTTTCCTCTTCGGCTTCGCGCCGGGCAACCCCCAGAATATCCGGATCGCCGTCGGCGTGGCCACCGGGCTGAAACCAGCGGTCAAGTTTGGCATGGTGCAGCAAGACAACCTGCCGACGGTCGGGGCTGACAATCCAGGCGGAGCCGGTGACGTGTCCGATCTTTAGTTGGCGTTCAAAGCAATCCGGGTGATTTTTGACAAAGTGAATGGTCTGGGCCAGCATGTTCTGTTCCGTTTCGTCAACTGGCTGGTGGCATTCCAATAAATCTAATAAGGCCTGACGGTGCATAATCTAAAAATCAATAGTAAGTTTCCGGTAAAAAAACCGCAATTTCGCCCTAATTTTACTACGACATACAATTAACTGAAACCATGAAACAAATTTCCCTTGTCGCCATTCTGATCGTCGTTGCTCAGTATGCCGCGGCCCAGATCAAACTGCCGCAGGCCAGCCCCGGTGCGACCGTGATGCAGACGGTTGGCACGACCGATTTTACCCTAATCTATTCGCGCCCCAGTTTGAAAGGCCGGGCGGCTTTGGGCAACCAGACGCCTTTGGCTCCCCTGGGGCAACTCTGGCGAACCGGCGCGAATGCCGCCACCACGTTTAAAACCACTACCGATGTGATGGTGCAGGGCCAGAAATTGCCCGCAGGAACCTACTCGGTTTTTTCAATTCCGAACGAAGGAGAATGGACGCTTATTTTCAACAAAAACCAGACGGCCAGCGCGGAAGAAGGCATTCCGAACGGCTACAAAAAAGAAGAAGATGCGCTTCGGGTGGCTATTAAAACCGAAAAAGCCGCCCGCCCGTACCAGACCTTTACCATCGGTTTCAGCGACCTGACCGACAGCACGGCCAACCTGAGTTTTTACTGGGCCGATACGCGGGCCACGGCCAACCTGCGCGTTGATGTGCTCGCCAATGCGCAGGCCAACGTTGAAAAAGCCGTCGCCGAAAAGCCCGAAGACGCCGGGGTTTTGCAAGCCGCTGCCAACTGGAATCTCTCCAAAAACCGCAACCTGGCCCAAGCCCTGTCCTGGGCCGACAAGTCAATCGGTTTGAAAGAAACCTACGCCAACGTCTGGATCAAAGCGCAGATTCTGTCAAAAATGGGCAAAGTGTCGGAAGCGCTGCCGCTGGCCCAGAAAGCACTGACCCTGGGTGAAGCGTCCAATGATCCGGTTTTCCGGTTTTATAAAGACGGTATTCAGAAAGGCGTTACGGATTACCAGGCGCTGATTCCGGCCACGCCGGCCAAAGCCCTGAAAGGAAAGAAAAAGAAAGTCTGATGATGGCCCGAATAAAAAATCCCCGCGTTCAACAACCTGAGCGCGGGGATTTTTTATTCGGGCCTTATTCGTTGATCACCTGCGGCTTTTTCGAAGGAATAACCTGATCCAGCAGCCAGGCAATGCCAATCAGGAGTACGCAGCCGATCACGTTCAGCCACAGAAAAGCAGTCAATTCGGCCAGCCAGCACCAAACGACCAGCCCTTCCGTAATCACCGCGGCCCAGAACGTGGCTCTTCCACCGATTGATTTAAAATAAAAAGCCACCAGAAAAATCCCCAGAATAACGCCGTAGAAAAGCGAACCCAGAATATTGACGGCTTCAATCATGCTGCCGAGTTTACTGGCAAACTGGGCAACGATGATGCAGAAGATGCCCCAGATGATCGTTGCAATTTTGGAAGCCCTCAGGTAATGACTGTCCGAGTATTTCTGGCAGAAAAGTCGTTTGTAAATATCGACGATCGTGGTAGAGGCCAGTGAATTATAAGCTGCCGCAATGGAACCCATCGACGCGCTAAAAATGACGGCAATCAGCAGACCGATCAATCCGTGGGGCAGAAAATCGAGGACAAACCGGAGAAAAACATAGTTAACATCGCTGGTGTCGCCGGTTGGGTTGTTTTTCTTGATCAGCTCCACCACCTGACTTTTGACCGCTTTGGCTTCTTCTTCGGTTTTCGTGATGACCGCCTGGGTCTGCTCCACCGACGATGGGTTGTTGTCGGAAAGCGCTTTGTTCAACCCAAAAACCGCCTGCTGACGGCGGGCGGCAATGTCTTCGTGCTGCGCTTCCAGCCGGCGGTATTGGTCCGCGTAGGGGCTGGTGAGCAACTGGTCGGTTTCGACTTTATTGAAAAAAACCGGCGCAGGGTTGAACTGGTAAAAGACAAATACCAGCACCCCGACCAAAAGAATCAAAAACTGCATCGGCACTTTCAGCATGCCGTTTGCCAGCAGGCCCAGGCGACTCTGGCCCACCGACTGTCCGGTCAGATACCGCCCAACCTGCGACTGGTCCGTACCAAAATAAGACAATTGCAGAAAAAAACCGCCGATCAAGCCCGACCAGAGGTTGTAGCGGCTGTCGGGATCAAATTTGAGGTCAATCGTATTGAGTCGCCCGGCTTTTCCGGCCACTTCCAGCGCGTCCACAAAACCCATCCCGGCGGGTAATAAATGAACCGTCATCCAACCGGCAATAAACATGGCAACCGTCACAATGAGCATTTGCTGCAAATGGGTGTAGGATATGGCTTTGGCCCCACCCGTCACGGTATAAATCAGCACAATGCCGCCCATGATGATGTTCGTCCAGAAAATGTTCCAGCCCAGAATGGTGGATAGGATAATGGACGGGGCATAGATGGAAAGGCCCGTTGACAAACCCCGTTGCAGCAAAAATAACAGGGCCGTGAAAACCCGGACACGGGCGTCGAACCGCGATTCGAGGTACTCGTAAGCCGTGAAAACTTTCAGCTTGTGAAAAATCGGAACGAACGTGACGGCCAGCACGACCATGGCCAGCGGCAGGCCAAAGTAAAACTGCACAAACCGCATGCCGTCGGTAAAGCCCTGACCGGGGGCGGACAGAAACGTGATGGCACTGGCCTGCGTCGCCATCACCGACAGACAAACGTGGTACCAGGGCAACGACTGATCCGCCAGCAGGTAGTCGTCCATGCTTCGGTTGCCCCGACTCCGGATTACGCCATAGATAATAATAACTGCCAGTGTTCCCGCCAGGATTAGCCAATCGAGACTGCTCATGAAAAATACTGCATAAACCAGTAGAACAAGATAATTTCGAGCAGCAGGCTACCGATCACAAGCAGGTATAACTGGCGCCAGGAGCGAACAAAAGAAGGCAGATCGGTAGGTGCTGGGGTCATGGTTGAAGGGCGGATTGGATCGATCACTGTTTAACGGCAACGAAAATAAATAGATCTCTGGTATATACTTTCTCCCGTTGGCATAAAACCGATCCTACCTTATTTTTGAATTGTTCAATTTTACCCATAGTTTGCAACCATCCCTTTTACGAAATGGGGCCAAGATACAATCAACAATGGAAAACCTACCTGCAAAAAATGCGGATCAGGCCGTTTTTGGTTTAAACGGTAAAGTTGCGCTGATTACCGGAGCCAGCAAAGGCATTGGCGAGAGCATCGCCCGGCTGTTTGCCCGGTTTGGGGCCCGCGTGGTCATCAGCAGCCGACGGCAAAGCAGCCTCGACACCGTGGCCACCGATATCCGGAAAGCGGGCGGAATCGCCACCGGCATTGCCGCCCACATTGGCGACACCGACCAACTGCGCCACCTCGTCGACCGAACCCTGGAGTTGTACGGCGGCATCGACATTCTGGTCAATAATGCCGCCACAAACCCGGTTTTTGGCCCCGCCCTCCACTGCGACCCGGCGGCTTACGACAAAATCATGCAGGTGAACATCAAGGCGCCTTTCGAATTGAGTAAACTGGTGCATCCCATCATGAAAGCCCGGGGCGGTGGCAGCATCATCATGATGAGCAGCATTGCCGGCGAAACGCCCGATCCCGGCCTGGGCATTTACAGCGTCAGCAAATCGGGCCTGAATATGCTCACCAAGGTGCTGGCGAAGGAATGGGGAGCCGACGGGATTCGCGTGAATGCCATTTGCCCCGGGCTGATCAAAACCAAGTTTAGCCAGGCGCTCTGGCAGGACGACGCCATTCTGGATCATTTCACCAAACGGCTGCCGATTCCGCGCATGGGGACCGCGGACGAAATCAGCCCGCTGGCCCTTTTCCTGGCCTCCGACGCTTCGGCCTACTGCACGGGCAGTTTGTTTCATGCCGACGGCGGTACGCTGATCTGAAACCCGGTTTTTACTGCACGGCCACAATTTTAAACTCGGTGCGCCGGTTTTGCTGGTGTTTGCTTTCCGGACAGGCCACCTCGTCGGTACAGCCGTTCAGAATTTCGGTTTCGCCGTATCCCTGCGCACTCAGACGCCTGGGATCAATGCCGTGGTTGACCAGGTAATCCACCGTTGCCCGCGCCCGGTACGTCGACAGTTGCAGGTTGTAGGCGTCGTTGGCCCGGCTGTCGGTATGCGACCGCAGTTCAATTTTCATTTCCGGAAATTTGCGCAGCAGGGTTGCCACATGATCCAGCTCACGGGCGGCATCGGGACGGATGAAAAATTTGTTGTAATCGTAATAGATATTTTTCAACTCAAACACATCCCCCTCGCCGTAAATACCCTGCTGTTTTTCAATTAATTTGGGATTTTTTCCAGTTTTCAGTTTCGGCAACTGTTCTTTGCTGGCCGTATACCGGTTTTTCTGGGTCGTTAGCGTATACGGCGCGCCCGGTTTCATTTCAAATTCATACTTCCCGTCGGCACCGGTCACCACCTTCTGCTCCGACTGATCCTTGTCGTTGCGTAATGTGACGGTAACCCCCGGCGCGGGCTGCTGATTCACCTCCGTTTTCACCGTTCCTTTTACCAGCGTATTTTCGCTTTTTTCCAGGTAAATCGATACCGTCATCACCGGATTTTCCGATTGGGTCATGGTTGAAAACCGGATGCTGTTGGGGGCATAGCCTTCCTTGATGGCTTTGAATTCGTAGTCGATGTTGGCATCCACGCAAAAACCGGACTTTCCGTCGGGCCCCGTGAACCGCAGGTCCTGGTTGACACCGGCTTTAATCACCCGCACGTCGGCAACCGCAATCGGCTCGTTGGTCTTGGAATCATAAACAAAAATATTCAACTGCTTGCAGGTCCGCCGGAAACTGTAAATATTGTCGTCGCTGGAGCCCCGTTTCCGGTTGCTGCTGAAATAGCCGGAGGCCCGGTTGCCCGTCGAAATCAGGCCAAAATCGTCTTTTTCCGAATTGATCGGATACCCCATGTTCTGCACCCCCTTGAACGCAATGCCCTCCCGGAGTTCGGCGTAAAACAGGTCCAGCCCACCCAGTCCTTCGTGGCCGTCGGACGAGAAATACAGGGTATTGGTTTCGTCAACGTACGGGAACATTTCGTTGCCTTCCGTGTTGATTTCCCGGCCCATATTGACCGGCGTCGACCATTGTCCGTCTTTGTACTCGACGACGTAAATATCCGTTCCGCCAAAACCGCCGGGCATATCCGACACAAAAAAGAGTTTGGAATCGTCGGGCGATAAGGCGGGGTGCCCCACCGAGTAATCGTTGCTGCAAAACGGCAGTTCTTCCACCTTTTGCCAGCTTCCCTTAACATTTTCGGCCGTGTACAGCTTCAGTTTCCGCACCCCGTCGGCGCTCTTTCCGCCTTTTCCCCGGGCGGTGTTGTTTCGGGTGAAAACAACCCGGCTCTGGTCCTTGAAAAACGTCATGGGCCCTTCGTGGTATTTGGTATTGAGCGTCCGGCTGAACACCTCGGTTTTGGAGAGCGGTTTTTCTTCCAGCGAAGCGACTTCCACAGCATCAGCGGTAACATTTCCTCCACCCAGCGAAGCCACCTGGGCGGCCAGATCAACGTTTTTGTGCAGCTCGGCGGTGTCCGGAAAAAAATACAAATCCAGAAACGGGGTCTGGTTCCAGCCAAAAACCCGCTTGACCGGACCGGATTCGTCCCGCGCCGAAACGAAGACCAGGCCGTTCTGGTAATACATCGGACTGAAGTCAGCCTGCCGGGAATTGATCGGCAAAAAATCGACCCGGAAGGAGGACGAATCCTGATAAAACCGGTTCAGATCCATGTACGACACGGTGAATTTCCGGCCCCGCAAATCTTCTTTCTGTTTTTCACCGTATTTGCTATACATCTTCTGTGAATCGCGGTATTTGCCATTGGCCGCCAGAGCCTGGGCATAATACAGGTAATTCTTCGAGTCGGTTTCGGGAAATTCCTTCAGCAGGTCGGCATAGATCCGCTCCGCGTTTTTCGTTTCCTGCAAAGCGCGGTAACTATACGCCAGTTTGGTATACGCTTCCTGGGTTTCGGCAGGGTCCTTGCGTTTGTCCGACCGCAGGAAATCCTCGTAGGCGCGGGCGGCATTTACGTAAGCCAGATTCTCAAACTGTTTATTAGCCGCTTTTAGGCGCGCACTTTGTGCCTGCACCGTCAGTGCCAGTATATTCAAAACCGCACTTAGCAGCAACAGTCGTCCGTAGTTCATGGTGAAATGAAAGGGTTTTCACCCTAGATTCCAACAAAACCAGTGCCAAAATTGCTTGTACATCGCACTTTGATCAGCATAGCTTCCGAAATACCGGCGCGATGGCTACGATTGACTAACTTTCTGTTCGATCAGCAGAATGCGCCGGGTCTGGCTGGTGATCCGGAAATGATCATCGGGTCGATAACCGATCAGCCAGGCGATTCGGTTACCCGACAGCAGCACCGTACCGTGGCGTCGTTCCGTGACTGATACTTTTCTGTTGGTCAGAAAGTTGCCAACCGACTGACTTCCTTTTAAACCCAATGGGCGAAAGCGGTCGCCGGTTTGCCAGCGCCGGATGGTCAGTGGCCATTGCAGCCGGTCGGCATCCAGGCAGGCAATCTGCGGATGGGCCGGAATCTGAAAGCCTTCGCTCGGTTCAATCAAGGTCCAATGCAGCCCATATTCACCAAAAACCGGTATGACGGAATCCGGCAAGGAACGGATCACAACCTGCTCGTTATCAGCCGCCTGAAGAGGTTCAATGAGTAAAAAATCCCGGTCCCGAATTACCCGGTGCGTGGCCGAGAAAAAAGTTTGGCCAAAACCGGCGGAGCGAACGGCTTCGGTGAGCGGCCCAAGCTGGGCGTATTGAAAACCGTACGGTTTCAGCCATTCGGCCAGCCGGTATTCCCATTCCGGCAGGTCAATCAATCGCTGCACCGGCAAAGCAACCCCATTCAGGCGGTTCTGGGCGAGCGTTTCCCAGGATTGGCGTATTTCCCGCCCGACCAGGGCATCGGCCGCCCGGATGCGCGCCAGCGTGGTCTGCAACGTCAGCACCAGATTGGGATTGATTTCTTTCAAAACCGGAATCACCTGGTGGCGAAGGCGGTTTCGGCGGTAATAGTCCGACGCATTGGAGCTATCCTCCCGCCATGCCAGCGCGTGCTGGCGGGCGTGTGCTTCCAGGCAAGCCCGGTCGGCAAACCAGAGCGGCCGGATGACGCGCCCCTGCCGGACCGGAATGCCCCGCAAACCGCTCAGGCCAGTGCCCCGAACGAGGTTCAGCAAAACCGTCTCCAGCACGTCGTCCTGGTGGTGCGCCGTAGCAATGCACTCATAGCCAGAATCTTTTGCAATTTTCTCAAACCATTCGTAGCGAAACTGACGGGCTGCCATCTGGGTCGAAAAACCGGATTTGGGAGCTTGTTGTTTCGCGGGCATCCGCACCGTATGAAACCGCACACCGTGCCGTTCCGCCAGCGCCCGGACAAATGCTTCATCGCCTTCCGATTCGTCCCCGCGCAGTTGGAAGTTGACGTGGGCGATGCCGTATTGAAACCCTGCCAACCGAAACAAATCCGCCATCACCACCGAGTCGATTCCTGCGCTGACCGTCAGCAGGATCCGGTCGCCCGGATCGAATAGGCGTTGCGACTCCACAAAGTTCCGGAAATCAGCGCATAGATCCTTACGGGGGAAATCGTGTTGGGTATCCGGTTTCATTTAACGTTTGGTTACTTGACAGGGACAGAGCGAAGCAAAGCCGGCCTTACCGGGCCATATTCGACTTGGTTAAATCCTTCTTCTGCAAGGCTTTCCCCTGGTCAATCAGTTCCTGATACGTAAAATCTTCATTGCGGACATCGTTGACATCATTCTCGACGGTGGCCCGGTTGAAGGCCGATCGATTGGCCGAGTCAGCGTGGTCGGCCATCACCTCCGAATACTTTTCCTTTTCGTATTTCTTGTCCAATGGATCGCAGCTCAGCAGTGCTGTTGAGAGCGCCAAAATCAGCAGTAAGGGTCCGTGTTTTTTCATGGCTGCTTATAGTAGCCGGGGTCAATCCGGCCGGGCTAATGTTAAAAATCAAGATTGAATAGGGAACCGTTGCCAAAACCGGCCTGATTCACTGGCTGTTATTTCCATCTTTTCCTTTCATTCAGGTAATGATTTAGGCGGTTTTGGTGTTAATAAAACTTAAAAGCCGGAAGTTATCAACCCGGTTTTTGATCAAATACCTAATTTTGCAGTAGTAAATGATCTGAACCTGACGGACAGGAATCAACGGATTCATGCCGACCAGCATCCATTTTTGCCGCTGGCTCATCGGATTTACCTGGAAAACCGGCTCAAATCAAAGATTTTTTTTCCATGCATCGCAACCCTTTGAATAAAACGTGCGTCTATAGTAACAAAATGATACACAGGCTTCTGGTTTTGCTACTGGTTTTGCTGGCGGGTACGGCAAACGCTCAGACTGGCAGTCCCTCGGCGGGTGGTACGGATGATATTGTGCTTCTGAAACGCTCCGACCAGCTGGAAGGTTTGCAAGTAGGAACGGAAGAAATTCGAAAACTGACGGGCAATGTCCATCTCCAGCATAAAAATATGCAGATGTACTGCGACCGGGCGATCCAGAATCTGACCACCAACGTCATTGAAGCCTACGGAAATGTGCGCATGACGCAGGGGGATACGCTGAGTGTGAAGGGCGATACGGTTTTTTATTATGGCACCAGCCGGCAAGCCAATGTGACGGGCCGAACGGTGGTTCTGAAAGACCGGAAAATGACGCTGACCACCCGAAAACTGGAATACGACATGGCCAACGGCATTGCGCATTACCCCGTTAATGGCCGGATCGTTGACCGGGAAAACATTCTGACCAGCCGGGAAGGCTATTACGATACGCGGACCAAGTTGTTTACGTTTCGGGAGAATGTCAAACTGCTGAACCCGCAGTATACGCTGACCGCCGACTCGCTGCTGTATAATTCATTCAGCAAGATTGCCACGTTTCAGGGGCCCACGAAAATTGTGAGCAAGGAAGGAACGCTGATTGCCAAAGACGGGGATTATAATACGGTGTCACGGTTGTCGAATTTTCAACGGCGGGCCACCATCGAAACCGAGAAATATACGCTGACGGGCGATACGCTGTTTGGAAACAACGCCAATGACTTTTACACCGCCCGCGGGAACGTCATTCTGTTTGCGAAAGGCGATAAAACGATCCTGACCGGCGATTTTGGCCGGTATAATCGAAAAGCGGGCGTCGCCCGGATGATTGGTCGGGCGCTCGTCAAGAGCATTACCAGTTCGGATACGCTGTACATGCGGGCGGATACGCTCTGGTCGTTTGAGCTTCCCAACCCGAAACGGCTCAAAGGAAGCAAAACGGCGGATTCGACTTACCGGCGGCTGATCGGTCAGAAAAATGTGCTGGTTTACAAGAATGATTTGCAGAGTAAATGTGATTCCATTGTGTACGAAACCGCTGATTCGACGATCTTTTTTTTCCGGGACCCGATCGTGTGGAGTACGAATTATCAGATGGAAGGCGATTCAATAACGGCCCTGATGAAAAATAACCGGATTAACAAAATGTTACTTCGGGGCCATTCTTTCGTCATATCACAGGATACATTGCTGAATTTTAACCAGGTAAAAGGCCGGACCCTGACATCCTATTTCGCATACGACCGAAAACTGGACCGCTCGGATATTGATCACGTTGTTGTGGAAGGTAATGGTGAGAGCCTCTATTTCGCCGTCGACGATAACAATAAAATGGTGGGAATGAACCGGGTCCTATGCAGTAAAATGACCATCCGGTTCGCCGACCGGAAAGTCAAGAAAATCAGTTTCTACGGGCAGCCAGACTCCAAGCTGGTTCCTCCGCAGGAAATGAAAGAAAGTGAAAAAAAACTGGATGGGTTCAACTGGCGGATCGCCGAGCGCCCCACCAAAGCCCGCGTGACCGGACTGGTGGATTCAACGGCGACGCCACCAGTTCTTGCCGGTAAAAAACCGGTCAACAACGTTCTTGCTCCGGCCGATGCATCGGCCACGATCAAACGGGAAATACCGACAAGCGAGGCCAAAATTAAAAGCCTGATCCGGTCGACTCCGGCCAAGGCACCAGAAAAAACAACGGGTATCGAGCCTAGTCCAACCCTGACACTACCGCCGGTTCCGCCGGTTGAAGTCAAAAAACCGGTGGTGACTGAAAAGAAAACCGCGCAACCGGCTGACAGTGTATCGACCGGTTTCATGAAAAAACCGGATGTTCTTTCGAAACCAGCGGGCCAAAACATCGTTCCGCCGGTAGGGGAAGAAAGCGATCTGGAACGGGAGTTGAACAAGAAACCGGTGCGAAAAACCGGCAACTAAATAATTTTTGACAAAAATTTCGCGTCGCTTTAAACCTTTGGAGTGCGTTTAGGTTCTAACTGACAAAAAAGCAGAAGAAAAACAATTTTTTGAGGAAGTGGTCGTTGACTTTCTCCTTTTTTTAAATATGTTTGTGATGGGGTACTATATCCATCCAGTTATTGAATGAATTTCTATGAAACAACCTGTACGTTTATATGCCTGGTTAACCGGATTGGCACTTCTGGTATCGCAGAGCCTCATGGCGCAGAGCGATAGCAGCAAGCCCAAAAGCCGATTGGAGTTGGGGCAAAAACCCGCGGCAACGAGCCGTGTGATTCAAACCCGCAACTTCCCTTTCCTGAAAAACCAGACCATCACCAGCCTGGATCGTGGAGCGACTGCTCAGAAAAACGCTACGCTCAATCAGTTTTACCGCAATCAGTTACAAACTACATCGTCCGTCAAAACGCCGGCCCGCACGGCCAGTTCAGAACCCCGAAATTTGGTTGCGGTTGAAAACAGCTCGAACACTGCGGAAACCCAGAAGGTTGACGAAAGTATGTATACCAACGAGCTGATCACGGTTTCTAATATTTACCCAAATCCGGCCGATAAAAGTGCAGAAATTGATTATCAAATTTTCGGCCCGGTGAAAGACGCCAAGCTTATTTTTCAAAGTGTTCTCGGGGCCCAGGTGGGCGAATATGTTCTGGATCGGAACGAACGGAAAATCCGGATCGTGACCAGCGGAATGCCCCACGGAATGTACTTTTATAAATTATCACTGGACGGAAAAACAATGGCCACCAAAAAATTAATGGTTAGCCACCAATGATCTTACCCTCCATTTCGGATAGGCAGTAGGCAGTGCGCTGTTTACTGCTTATTTTTTGTACGCTACTCCCCTCTTATTCTGCACTATTTACGGCCCGTAATCGTTAGTCTTACAGAGATTTTTATTAATTTTGCATCCTTATGCAGCAATTTTGGAAAGCAGGTACGTTAGTGGTCGTGCTGCTGGTGATGATCACATCGTGCAGCCCCTTTCAGAAGTTACAGAAAACCGGCACCGATGAGCAGAAGTATCAGGCAGCCGTAGCGTATTTTAAAAAAGGAGAATTTTATAAAGCCGGACTGTTGTTCGAAGAATTGATTCCCATTCTGAAAGGAAGCACGGAATCGGAAATGGCCCAATTTTACCGGGCTCACTGCGAATACCAGCAACAGAACTACCAGTTGTCGGCGTTTCACTTCAAGCAGTTTTACGAAACCTTCGCCCGGAGTGACTACGCGCACGAGGCCATGTATTTCTACGCGCTTTCGCTTTACAAGGATTCCCCCAATTACAACCTGGACCAGTCGAACACCCTGACGGCTATGGCCGCCTTGCAGGATTTCATCAATGCGAATCCGCAAAGCCCATTTCGGCAGGAGTGCACGCAGTACATCACGGTTTTGCGGGACAAACTCGAACTGAAAGCCTACGACAAGGCCAAACAATATTATAAAACCAGTTCGGCCAACATTTTCAATTACCGTTCGGCGGTGGTTTCGATCACCAACTTTCTGCGAGAATACCCGGATTCAAAGTACAACGAAGAACTGGCGTATCTACGGGTCGATTCGCAGTACCATCTGGCCAAAAACAGCTTCGCCGACAAGCTGAAAGAACGGCATCAGGACGTGGTGACGTATTACCTGGCGCTGGTTGACAAGTTTCCGAAAAGTACGGAACTGAAAAAAGCCGAACGGATGTACGAAGACAGCCGGAAAGAACTGGAAACGATTGCCAGTCAGGAAAAAGAAAAATTGAACCAGCAGCAGAAACCCGCAAAAGTTACGGCAACAGCCCAGTAACTGGCGGTTTCTGAAGGTATTAATCAGACAATTGTAACTCATTCATTATGGCAAATAATCCTTCTATCATCACCCGCGATACCGACAAGATTGCGGCCGCAACGGGTAACCTGTACGAATCCGTCTCGATTATTTCCAAACGGGCGCGGCAGATTTCGAGCAAAATGAAAGAAGAGCTCAGCAATAAACTTTCCGAATTTGCGTCGGCCGTCGACAACCTGGAGGAAGTATTCGAAAACCGCGAGCAGATCGAAATTTCAAAATACTACGAGCGGTTGCCGAAGCCGACCACCGTTGCAACCGACGAGTTTCTGGAAGGTAAATTGCAGTGGCGTACCGTTGAGGAAGAAACGAACACCTCGCTCTAATTTTTTCAGGTAAGTACAAGGCTAAGCGAAGAAGCACAGAGACCACGGAGAAAACCGCCAATGCGACCTCTCTCTGTGATCGTTGTGCTTCTTCGCTTAGCTTTGTGTTTTAGATTGTGGTTATGTCTCATCTGGCCGGGAAAAAGATACTTCTTGGGGTAACAGGCAGCATCGCGGCTTACAAGTCGGCTTTGCTGATCCGGTTGCTGGTGAAACGCGGAGCCGATGTGCAGGTTCTGATGACACCGGCGGCCAAAGATTTTACTACCCCGCTGACCCTGGCCACCCTGTCGAAACGCCCCGTCCTTTCCGAGTTCATCAACCAGTCTTCGGGCGACGGCCAGTGGAACAACCACGTCGATCTGGCGCTTTGGGCGGATTTGATGGTGATCGCTCCCGTATCGGCGCACACGCTGGCCAAGCTGGCCCACGGTTTTTGTGACGATTTAGTATCGGCGGTTTATCTTTCGGCCAAGTGTCCGGTTTTTCTGGCTCCCGCCATGGATCTGGACATGTACCGCCATCCCGCAACGCTGGAAAATCTTCGGCGGCTGGAGTCCTTTGGTAACCAGCTCATTCAAGCCCAACACGGCGAACTGGCAAGCGGTCTGGTGGGCGAAGGAAGGCTGGCGGAACCGGAACACATTGTGGAAGACCTGGAACGGCATTTTGCCCACCGGCCGGTTTTTCGGCACAAAAGGGTGCTGATTACGGCCGGTCCCACGCAGGAGCCAATCGACCCGGTACGGTTTATCAGCAATCATTCGAGTGGTAAAATGGGGTACGCCATCGCACGGGCATTTGCCCACGCCGGGGCCGACGTTACGCTCGTCAGCGGCCCAACGGTGCTGCCTCTCCCCGACCCCACCATTCGGCGAATTCAGGTACGTTCGGCGCAGGAAATGTACGAAGCCACGGCGGAAGAATTTCCCAAAGCTCAAGTAGTCATACTGGCGGCTGCCGTAGCCGATTATACGCCCCTCCACCCGGCCGACCAGAAAATAAAGAAGAAAGAAGCGACCTTCGATCTGGAAATGGCTAAAACCGTCGATATTGCGGCCACCCTGGGCCAGCAGAAACGACCGGACCAGATTACGGTCGGTTTTGCGCTGGAAACGCAGAACGAACGAGCCAATGCCACGGCGAAGCTGCGGGCCAAAAATTTTGACTTTATCGTCTTGAATTCGCTGCGCGATTCAGGAGCCGGTTTTGGGCACGATACCAACAAAATTACCGTTATTGATAAAGACGAACGGGTTTACGAATTTGATCTGAAAGCAAAGGACAAAGTGGCCGAAGATTTGCTCAATCTCGTTCAGGAACAGCTATCGATGGTATGAAAATTCAATTACTTTTTCTGATCGTAGCGGCTTGGATTGGCTTGTCGGCCAGAATGGCCCTGGCGCAGGAACTAAACTGTCAGGTAACGGTTAACTTTAACCAGGCGAATTCGACGCAGGTGACTGACCGCCAGATCTTTCCGCAGCTTCAGGGCTTTATTACCGACTTCATGAACAACCGGCGCTGGACCAGTGATGCCTTCAATCCGGAAGAACGAATCAACTGCAAGCTGATCATCGACATTTTAAAAGTACCCGCCCAGAATTACTACGAAGGGCGCGCTCAGGTGATTGTGATGCGGCCGGTTTATGGATCCAACTATGAGACGGTTACGCTCCGGTATATTGACAACTCCTTTAACTTTCCGTACCGTCCGAACGATCCGATGTATTACAACGAGAACGCCTATTCAAGCGAACTCACTTCGTTGCTGGCCTTTCACGCCCTGATTGCGCTGGGCGTCGACTATGATTCGTTCGGAAAACAGGGCGGGAAGCTGTTTTTTCAGCGGGCTTACAATGTGATGTCGCTGGCCAACCAAACCGTCGGCGGAGGTGCCTGGGGTGCTCAGGGCGATATTCGAAACCGCTACTGGCTGATTGAAAATCTGCAAAGCCAGCAGTTTATTCCCTATCACGATGCGTTGTATACCTACCATCGTCAGGCGCTGGATAATTTCACAACCAATCCAACCGGCTCCCGTCAGCAGGTTCTGGATGTATTGACGACCATCCGGCAGGTAAGCCAGCAACGGCCCAACTCCATTGTAGTCAACACGTTTTTTGACGCCAAAGGCGAAGAATTGTTCAACATTATGAACGAAGGTTCGCGCGATGAACGGCAGAAGGCTTTCACGCTCCTGTCCACGCTCGACCCGGCCAAAACCGAAGTTTACCGGAAGTTACTCCGATAATTCATGGGGAAACGCTTAATTCGCATTCGGGCTACGGAACTTCTGAACAACTGGACCGCTGAAACGGTTGCCCAATTGATCAATGCGGAGGTGAATGTGGTTTTTATCGACGGGCGAACCCTGCGGGGCCGGCTAATCGAAAAACTAGGCGCTGACCTGTCGGTCCGGGATCACCGGAACCACGGGCACATTGTTCCCATTCAGACCATTGAGGAAGTTATTCTGGACGAAAAGGCTCCTTTTTAGAATTTTGCCATGCTCTCGCATTTACTGATAAAAAACTACGCCCTGATTGAACATCTGGAAATGGACCCTGCCACCGCCCTCAACATCATTACGGGCGAAACCGGGGCTGGCAAATCCATTATGCTCGGTGCCATTGGGTTGCTGATGGGAAACCGGGCGGATGTGAAAGCCCTGTACAATCCGGACGAAAAGTGTGTCATCGAAGGTTTTTTCGACGTCTCGGGCTATGTCATCGAGAATTTATTTGATGAGGAAAACCTCGACTACGACACGACCTGCGTGGTTCGGCGCGAAATCAGCCCCAGCGGCAAATCCCGCGCCTTCGTCAACGACACCCCGGTAACGCTCGATATTCTGCGCCGGGTGACCAGCCAGTTAATGGATATCCATTCGCAGCACGATTCGGTTTTGCTGGGTTCCAATGAATACCAGTTGCAGATTGTCGATACCTACGCCCAGAACGATCCTTTACTGCGTCAGTACCGCAACGATTACCGGATTTTCCGGCTCACCCAGGAAGCCTACGACCAGTTGCTGACCGAAACGGCCGCGATGAAAAAGGAGTTTGACTACAACAATTTTCTGTACGAAGAACTTCATAAGCTGGAACTACAAGCCGACGAACAGGAGCTGCTGGAGCAGGAATTAACCATTCTGGAAAACGCGGAAGACATCAAGGAACGGCTTCAGTTGTCATCGGATTACCTGGATAATGCCGAACAGTCGGTGGTGGTATACCTGAAAAATGTCGTCAATAACCTGAATTACGTCACGCGGTTGGCCGACCGTTTCGGCTTGATTCGCGACCGCGCCCAAAGCGCCCTGATCGAACTCCGCGATCTGGCCAACGAAATCAACACGGAAGGAGATCATATCGAGACGAATGATACGCGCGCCGAATCCGTCCGCGAGCGTCTGAACCTGATTTATCAGCTGCAAACCAAACACGCCGTCAAAACCGTTGCGGAACTGCTGGCAATCCAGACTGACCTGGAGAGAAAAGTAAGCAAGATTCTGAATTCGGACGAAGAACTGGCGCGGGTGAAAGCCGAAAATGAAGCTGCTCTGCAACAGTTGATGGCCAGCGCCGAGGTCCTTTCGGCTTCGCGCGCCGAGGTTATTCCGCAGATTGAGAAACAGGTGGGCAGCCTGCTGGCCGATTTGGGGATGCCCAATGCATCGTTAAAAATCAATCTGGAAACCGCCAAACCCACCAACAACGGCATCGATACGGTTTCGTTTCTTTTCAGTGCCAACAAAGGCGTAAAACCGCAGCAATTGAAAAACGTCGCATCGGGTGGTGAATTTTCCCGGCTCATGATGGCGATTAAGTACATTCTGGCCAGCAAACGCTCGTTGCCGACCATCATTTTTGACGAAATCGACACGGGAGTTTCCGGTGAGATTGCCATCAAGATGGGAAATATGATGCGCGACATGGCCCACAGCCACCAGATTATTGCGATCACGCACCTGCACCAGATTGCCGCGCAGGGAAAAGCCCATTATTTTGTTTACAAGGACAATTCGGGCAACCGGACCGTGAGCCGGGTCAAAAAACTTACCTTCAACGAGCGGGTTCAGGAAATCGCCCAGATGATTGGTGGCAATAACCCGTCACCCAGCGTTTTAAAAAACGCCAAAGAACTTTTATCCCAGAAAGCTGCCTAAGTTTACGCATGAATCGTTCCTCTTATCCCATGAAAAAACTCCTCATTTCCGCCAGCATCCTCGGTGTTGCCTTCGCCAGCTGCCAGCCGTCCGACTCGAAAAAAGAAATCCAGCAGATGCAGGATCAGGTGATGGCGGTACACGACTCCATCATGCCAAAGGAGGATGTGATGCTGGATTTTAAAGAAAAAATAAGTCTGCAGATTGACAGTTTGTCAAAAATTACGCCGACCTCGGCCAGTTTAAAAAGCCGCCAGGATGAAGGTATGGCCATCAATCAGTCGCTAACCGAGGCCAATACCTTGATGTACGACTGGATGCACCACTACCGGGCCGATACCCTCAAAGGCATGGACGAAGCTCAGGCTAAGGCGTATCTGGATCGGGAATTGAAGCGGATAAACGAGGTCAAAGTGAAAATAAATGGTGGAATTGCCGAGGCTAAGAAATTCTTAGCGAACTAAGCGTGTTGATTACTATGAAACGTGTCGGTGTTCACCGTTTCAGTTCGTTAGCCTCCCATGAGTATGTTTTCAGTGCTTAAACCCGGTTTGCTGGTTGCCGTTGCAGCCCTTTTTGCCGCCTGCTCTTCGTCCGAAAACCGCCTGCCCATCTATGGCGAGCGTGATGCCGTTACCAAAGTCATTGATGGAAAAACCGTTACCGATACAGTTTATTATCAGATTCCGGCGTTTCAGTTTACCAATCAGGACAGTATGCCGGTTTCCGACAAAAACTTCGATGGCAAGATCTACGTCACCGATTTCTTTTTTGTTACCTGCCCCACGATTTGCCCGAAAATGAAAACCCAGATGAAGCGGGTTTATGATAAGTTCAAAGGCAATTCGGACGTCATGATTCTGTCACACACCATTGATCCCGAGCATGATACCCCGGCTGTTTTGAAAGAGTTTGCGGGCAATCTGGGCATTAATGGTCCACAGTGGCAATTCGTCACCGGTAAGAAAGAAGAAATTTTCAAAACCGGCAAAAGTTACATGGTGGTGGCGCAGGAAGATGCCGGGGCACCGGGCGGTTTGCTCCACAGCGGACATTTTGTCTTGGTCGATAAGGAAAAACACGTTCGGGGAATGTACGATGGCACCACGGAAGAAGGAGCCGACAAACTCATGGCGGATATGGATCGACTGCTTGCCGAATACCAGAAAAAATGAGGAAAGCAGCGGTTTATTTAGGTCTGATGTCGCTCTTTTTTCAAGTGGCCTGCCAGAGCCAGTCGGAGCTTAAACAGGAGAAATACTTTGTCGAAGGCTACCAGCTTTACACGCAGCACTGCGCCAATTGCCACCAGGAAGACGGCAAGGGGCTGGAAGCGCTTTATCCGCCCATCAACGGTTCGGATTACCTGAAAAATAAGGAAACGGTTATCTGCCTGATTCGCTACGGCCAACAGGGGCCCATCGTGGTCAATGGACGGAACTATAACCGCCCGATGCCAGCCAACCGTCAGTTAACCGACATCGACATTGCCGCAATAACCACCTACATTTACAACAAATGGGGAGACGAAGCCGTCATTACGGACGTGAAAGAAGCCAGTAAAATTCTGGATACGTGCCGGGTGCAGCGGGAACGGCAGGCGATTCCGAATTAATTGCTGCCCGCGAGCCGGAAAATACCGGTCGGTTTTCGGATAAAGTAGTGTGAGAACGTCTGATCGGTATCCAACCCGACACCTTCCAGCCGTTCGTTGGTTTTCTTACTGAGGATTTTGACCGGTTTTTCGGTGTAAACCTTCTTGGTAGTCGGATTCCAGTTCAGTTCCGGTGTGTATAACTCCTGATTCTTTTTCTTGTTAATCACCACCACATTCCCCATCACCCGGTAATAATTCTGGGCGTGAACATACCGGCCCGAATCGGCGCGCAAGGTCGTTTCCACCTGCCGGTCGGGACCATAAAATTCGATGTTGACGGTTTTTGGATAGACCCGGTCGTTGGACTGGAATTTATACTGCAAAGGCGTTTTCATTTTCACCTTCAGTTCTGCCGATTCGCTGTACAAAATCTGCACATCGTTGATCTCTTCTAACGGCCCGGTATACGGTTTTGATTTTTGGGCGGGCGGTTCCTCCCGGCAAGCCGTCAATCCAAACGTGAATAAACCCAATAGGAGTACTGAAACAGGAAACTTCGTAAGCATTGCAATCAATTGAAAACCATTCTATTCCCAAAAAACACCAGTTGGTCCGACATGGTTCGCAGCATTGAGTGAACGGTAAAAACCGGTGGTTCTTCCCAAACCGGCTTAATCAATCTTATACCGCTGAAACCAGGGTTGATTCAGCGACAGACCGATGCCAATTTTAAAATAGCGCTCCCGAATTTGTTCCGAAGCAAGGGTACCACGCTGCCCGCCCACCAGCGAAATCGTCAGCGAATTGACAAACTGGCCGACCGGCAGGGATGCGCCAATGCTGACACTCATGTCATCCGGCTGGTTTCCGCCAACGGCGTAAGGAAGTTTGGTGTAATTGAAGCCGAGCCGGTACGGGATCAGGTCGAGGTAACGCAACGAACGGGTTTTGGGCGTAAATTCCAGACCCGCCCCGATGGAATAACTGTCTTTCAGATTGCCCGGCGATCCGCCCAGCCGGGTGAATTTCGACCAGGGCTGGTAAGCGAAATCAATCCCAACGGCCAATTTTTGCGTTTTTTCAAGCACAATACCGCCTTTGAATTGAGCGGGTAAGGTAATCGATCCCCCATTGCGGGTGCTGAGCGTGTCCGGATTGGAAATCTGGGTGCCGCTGGCGTCGATTTGCTGATAGGTATCCACCGATTTTCCGCCGAGTTTGGTCATTGGATCAACCGTTGCGCCGACGTTCAGGAACCAGTCTTTGTTCAATTTGGGGCGCCAAACCGCGCCCAGTCGCCACACCAAATCACTGTAACTGGTTAAGGTAGAGCGCTTAACCGTGATGTCATTTCCGCCGATCAGCAAGCGGGAATCCGAATCGTCGGTGATGTTACCGAAGAGAAAAGCCGCTTCAAAACCCACAAAGAGGCTTTTAGTCAGGCTAAAACCGTTGGTAAACGTGGCCTTGTTGAGGCCGCCCCGACCGCGGTAAATGTATTCGGATTCGTAAATCGTGCCGGGCACTTTCTGATACTGCGTAGTTTGATAATCCACGTAACTGTAGGGCCGCAAACCAATGCCCGACGACCAGTACTTGGTAATCGGAAATGTAAACGTCAGGTAACTGAGGTTCGCACCAAAATCCTGCTGGTTCTGACCCCGGTTATCGGCAATCTGTTTGCTTTGGCCCAATAAACCGACCTCAAACAGGGTGTAGCGGTTTCGAACCAGCAAAGCCGGGTTGACACTGTTCAGAAAGAAACTGTTGGCATAGGCCGTTCCCAGTCCGCCCATACCCAGATTGGTAATGTTGCTGCTGCCGTAGATTTCACCAATGCCCAGCGACGAGTAGGGAGAATTGCCGATACCCTGCGCCTGGACGGGCGTCAATAGAGCCGTCCCGAGCAGGAAAAGGCCGGTAAATAAGACGGAATAACATCCGTTACGAAAAGTTGACATTATGTTGTAAAATACGATTCAATCCGATCAGTACTAGTTCCGGGACTACAAAGATGGGGGGTTTCAGGCTACTTTCAAAAAACGGAGCGTCTCCGCCACAGATTACCACCTTCACCGCCGGATTTTCCCGGCGATGGGCGTCGATGATTCCGTTCAGTTCGGCCAGCAAACCGTTGATTACACCGGCTTGCATGGCCTGACGGGTATTTTTACCCAGCAGGGAGGGTCGGCGTTCGTCGGGCTCAACCAGCGGCAATCTTTCTGTAAACGAATGCATCGCCCGAAATCGCATACGAAAACCGGGAGAAATCATCCCACCGTGAAAAACCGAGTCGGCGTCCACGTAATCGTAGGTCACACAGGTGCCCATGTCAATCACCAGACAGGCTTCCTGCGGAAACCGGACCTTGGCCCCCACTGCCGAGGCAATCCGGTCAGTGCCGAGCGTATTGGGCGTATCGTACCGCTTTTCCATGGGCACCGGCGTATTCCCATCCACCACCAGCCAGATCGTTTCCGGTTGCAGTGGCAACAACTCCCGCAATTGCTCCGCCGGGCGATTGGTGGACGAAATCACGACAGCGGCCGGCGGAGTCATCCCGACTAACTCCCGAACGTTTTCGACGGTCAGCTGCGAATACACGGCGGTTAATTCTCCCTTTTCAAAAAAACCGGCTTTAACGGCACTATTTCCCCAATCAATCGCGATGTTCATCGCTGCAAAAATTGCAAATAGGTACCAGATTCCTCAATTTTGGGTGTTAAAATTGCTTAAAATGCGGCATGGAATCAGTAATGAGGTGGTTTGAACAGCGGTTAATGGGCAACTCCGTCGGTAACCTGATTGGGTTTATCCTCATTATTCTGCTGGGATTATGGTTAAAACGGGTCTTGTCGATGCTCCTGAGCCGGTTTTTCTACCGGCTCGTCAAACCCGATTCCGGATCGGTGACCATCGGCGATTTCATTCGTCTGCTCCGTAAACCCATTGAGTTCTTCATCCTGCTGATCATGCTTTTTCTAGCTTTCGACCGACTGGCGATTCCCGAACAGTGGGGCCTGGTTGCGCGCACGGAATTTGGGTATCGGCTGATCATCATTCGGTTGTATCAGACGGCAATCATCATTGCGCTGACCTGGATCGCCATCCGGTTTGTCAAATTCGTGGGTTTGATTTTTCAGAAGCGGGCCGAACTGACCGAGACCAAACTCGACGATCAACTGGTGCCGTTTGTCCGGGATCTGATGATTATGGGGGTATCGACCGTGGCGTTCTTTGCCACGCTCAGCATTGTTTTTGATGTCAACGTCATTGCTCTGGTGACCAGCCTGGGAATCGGCGGTCTGGCCATTGCCCTGGCCGCCCGCGAAACCCTCGAAAATTTATTTGCGTCTTTCGCCATTCTGCTCGATCGGCCGTTCATTACCGGCGACACCGTAACGGCCGGAACCGGACCCAATCAGGTGACGGGCACCGTTGAAAAGATCGGTTTTCGCAGCACCCGGCTTCGCACCGACGATGGCAGCCAGATTGCCGTTCCAAACCGGCTCATGATTTCCCAATCGCTCGACAACCTGACCCAGCGCAGCCAGCGACGCGCCAAATTTTTTCTTCGGCTGGCCTTCGACACCTCCCCCGAAACCATCCGTGCGATCATCAGCGACATTCGCCAGTATCTTGATAGTCAGACCGAAACAAACCAGAATCCGGCTCTGATTCAGTTTGACACCTTCGGCGAAAGCTCGCTGGACATCCTGATTCAATTCTACGTTGCCACCGGCGACTGGCGGGAATTTAACAAGGTTAAAGAGGAAGTGAACTATCAGTTGCTGGCCATTGTTAAACAATACAACGGGCAGTTTGCTTTTCCATCAAGAATGTTATATCTTCGGACGCAGACCGAATCTCCGCTCGAAAAACAGCCATAAATTTTGGCTCTATTTTTGATTCAAACAAAACATTTACCGGTTTTACACGTTCTTGTTGACAAAGCGGGATTAATCTCTTAACATTGCGATCACATGTTGCTGACGCGCAAATTAGTGGTATCTGCTTTTATCCGTGTAATCTGAGGCTGCAAGCCAAATCCACCTGAACAAACTGTCCCTCGTTACAACCGCATTGCGCCTTCGCGTAATCAGGTGTACATACCGAAACAGTGGCTGCAAGTGCGTAGGTCAAGCAAATATCTGACTTGTAAATTATCGTAAAATTTTAAGCACTCTTTTCCTCTTTTGGATTCATCATCCGCAGTTCGCCGGCACAACGGTTCAACGCAGCGACAATTATCTCAAATTCATCAAGTAAAGCCCTCTTTGCTTACTCTGGCTTTTTATGTACAATAAGGAAGAACTCGATCAGAAACTCGTGTCTGAATTGAAAGCAATTGCTGAATCTTTCAGTATTCGCGACATTAACAAATTCAACAAAAAGGAACTGGTTTACAGAATATTAGATCAGCAATCCCTACAACCTGAACCCATTCCGACCGCTTCAGAAAACGGCTCTACAGCCCCCGAAATAGCCGCTCCGGCCGTTGCAACGGAAGCGCCACGGCGTGCTGCCCGTCGCCCGCGCCCGGAAACGCCCGCCCTTGAATCGGTACCGACGGTTGAAGAAGCTCCGGCTCCGGAACCCACTCAACCCGAAATTCAGCCCCCCGCATCCGTCGAGTCGACCGATGAAAACCGGGCCAATACGTTTCGCCCAAACCGGGAAAAAGGAACTCAGAATGGCCGTGGCTCTGAAAGCCAGGCGGTTCGTCCTCAAAACCGGCGTACTCCCGACCAAAATGGCTCCGCCCGCCCGGCCCGAAACGAACAAAGCGATCCGAACGATCCGCGTCGGGTCCGCCAGCGGATTCGGAAAGACGGTGATGGCAAAAACGAAGACCTGCCGGCGGTAGCGCCCGCTAACCAACCCAACGATCGGAAACCAGGTCCGGATCGCGGGCCGCGCAATGATCAGTTCCGCAATCAGAAGCTGGAAGTCGATCAGCCGGCGCTGGATCTGTCGATCGAACCCGATACGGACGATTTTTATACCGCACCCGCTGAAACGGAAGCAGCTCCGGTTGACGTGGCCGCTCCGGCAACACCGGAGGCTCCCGCACCATCCGAGCAAGCTGCTCAACCCGAGGTGGCAGCCAGTCAGGCACCGGCCCAGCCCGAACGCCAGCAGCGCGATGTCGTTCGTCAGGACGAATACACCAACCGCATTCGCCGGCAGTATAATCAGCACGTTCGGGAATTTGATGGGATCATCGAAAACGAAGGCGTCCTGGAAATTATGTCCGATGGCGGCTACGGTTTTTTGCGGTCGGCAGATTATAACTACCTGGCCAGCCCCGACGACATATATGTATCACCGTCACAAATCAAGCTCTTTGGTTTGAAAACTGGTGACACCGTGCGCGGTCAGATCCGCCCGCCCAAAGAAGGCGAGAAATACTTTGCCCTCCTGCGCGTTTCGTCGGTCAACGGTAAAACAACGGAGGAAATCCGCGACCGCATTCCGTTTGAATACCTAACTCCGCTTTTCCCGGAAGAAAAGTTGAACCTGAGCTACCGGGCCGACCAGTATTCAACCCGGATTGTAGACATGTTCACGCCCATTGGCAAAGGCCAGCGGGGTATGATCGTTGCCCAGCCGAAAACCGGTAAAACCGTCTTATTGAAAGATATCGCCAATGCCATCACGAAAAATCACCCGGAAGTTTACCTGATCATTCTGCTGATCGATGAACGTCCGGAAGAAGTAACCGATATGGCCCGCAGCGTCAACGCCGAAGTGATTTCGTCAACGTTTGATGAGCAGGCCGAACGGCACGTCAAAGTTTCGTCGATGGTGCTGGAAAAAGCCAAACGGATGGTCGAATGCGGTCACGACGTCGTGATTCTGCTCGACTCGATTACGCGTCTGGCCCGTGCCTACAACACGGTAGTTCCGTCGTCGGGCAAGATTCTGTCGGGCGGGGTTGATGCCAATGCACTGCACAAACCGAAGCGGTTTTTCGGAGCAGCTCGGAATGTTGAAAATGGCGGTTCGCTGACCATTATCGCAACGGCGCTGATCGACACAGGCTCCAAAATGGACGAAGTAATTTTCGAAGAATTCAAGGGTACCGGTAACATGGAACTCCAGCTGGATCGGAAACTATCGAACAAACGGGTTTACCCAGCCGTCGATGTACTGGCTTCCGGTACGCGCCGGGAAGACCTGCTACTCGACAAAGAAACGTTGCAGCGCACCTGGATTCTCCGCAAACACATGGCCGACATGAACGCAATGGAGTCGATGGACTTCCTGCTCGACCGTATGCGTGGCACCCGCAATAATGAAGAATTCCTCGTTTCGATGAACCGTTAAAAACCGCCCAGTCGATATATTATAAGGTACTAAAAACCGTATTTGAGTCAATCAGAACTCAAATACGGTTTTTCTTTTTAGCTGATAGCGAAGGTGTTACAAAAAACAATCTGGGTACGAATGACTTTCATCCCCGGTTTGAGTCTAAATTCAAATAGTTATACTCAACCTGGTATTGATTAGTTAAAATGAACCCTCACCAATTGTCTGACGCAGTTTTGCAACACTGGATTATCCTGCTGGCTTCCGGCGCACTGGGTTTCGTTATCGGTTACATCGCGCGCTACGCAACGATTCGCCACCTCGAAAATCAGATCAACACCACCGAAAAACAAGTCGAAGCCTGCCAGAAAGCCAGCCATACGCAGTAGGCAGCTCCGGTTCTAGCCGGTTTTTACCTAAGCTAACGTTGGATTAAACAGTCCCAATCCCATGGTTACCTCCGATCCTTTCAGCCCGCATGTTGCCTTGTTTGAACTACTGCTCCTGATTGCCTTTGCGGCTCTGGCGGGTTACGCATTGGCCCGATTCACCACCAGTAGTCGTATTAATGCGCTGCGGGACACGCTCGCTGATCAGGAAGCCGCCCTGGATGAATGCCAGCGGAAGCGCAGAAAGCGGGCTTTAATCTGTATTCCGGCCAGGTCGGTTCTAAAACCGGTTGAAAAGCAATAACCGACGAAGCTACCCGTCCCGTACAATTGAGTTGAACACATCCAACCAAAAGAAAAGGCTGACGCTTTTCAATGCGTCAGCCTCTAGCCCTAAAAACCGTATTTTCCTTATAACGTTTCAACCGTCCGGCGAATGAACGCGGTCAGGTCCGCGCCGGAAAGCATGCCCTGTGCCAGTTTCGCCAGATCCAGGCTTTGTTTGATCAACACTTTCTGTTCGTCGGCATCACCCAGTTTCAAAATGCGATCAGCCAGCGGGTGGTTGGCGTTGACGGCAACGTTGTAACTGTCCGGCATCGGGCCAAACATATTCCGTTCTCCACTCAGGGCCGACATATCTTTCATCCGGCGGAAAAATTCCGGCAACGTAATCATAACCGGTAGCTCGTCGGTCGGCATGGCTTCGACCGTAACGGCTGCGGTTTTGTTTTCCAGGACTTCTTCAAACAAGGTTTTCAGCTTCGTCGAATCATCTTCGGACAAAACGCTTTCGTTGCTCAGGCCCTTGTCGATCAATTTATCAAACGTATCCGAATCAACCCGTTTCAGGCTGGTTTTTTCGAGTTTGTATTCGAGCGTATTGATAAAATGGCTGTCGATCACGGTATCGAACAGCAGCACTTCGTAGCCCCGTTTCCGCGCCGACCCGATAAAACCGTCCTGTTTCTGGCGATCGCTGGTGTACAGCCAGACCGTCGTACCGTTTTTATCCGTCTGATTGTCTTTAACTGCCGCCGTAAATTCGTCAAACGTAAAATACTTTCCTTCCACGTTTTTCACCAGACAGAAATCCTTAGCTTTTTCGTAGAATTTCTCATCGCTGATGATGCCGTATTTGACAAATAGGCCAATGTCGTCGAATTTCTGCTCAAAACCGCTGCGGTCGTTCCGGAAGAGTTCCGCTAATTTATCGGCGACCTTACGGGTAATGTACCCGTTGATTTTCTTCACGTTGCTGTCGGCCTGCAGGAAGCTCCGTGACACGTTCAGCGGAATATCCGGCGAGTCGATTACGCCGTGCAGCATCATCAGAAAATCCGGCACAATGTCCTTAACCTCGTCGGTAATGAACACCTGGCGGCTGTAGAGCTGAATTTTTTCGCGCCGGATCTGGAAATCGTTTTTCACCCGCGGGAAGTAAAGCACCCCCGTCAGGTTGAACGGATAGTCGACATTGAGGTGAATCCAGAACAAAGGCTCTTCCGACATCGGGTAGAGCTCTTTGTAGAAATTCTGATAGTCTTCGTCCGTCAATTCCGAAGGAGATTTCGTCCAGATTGGCGTGGTATTGTTGATGGTTTCGCCATCAAATTCGATGGGAACCGGCAAAAACCGGCCGTATTTTTCCAGAATGGAGCGAAGGCGGGTTTTATCCAGAAATTCCTCCGAATCGGCTGCAATGTGCAGAATCACGTCCGTTCCGTGGTCGGCGCGGTCGGCTTCCGTAATTTCAAACTCCGTAGAGCCGTCGCAGATCCAGCGGGCGGCTTCCGAGCCTTCCCGGTATGATTTCGTAATAATTTCAACCTGATCAGCCACCATGAACGCCGAATAGAAGCCTAAGCCAAAATGACCGATGATGGCTCCCTTCTCGTCCAGTTTATCCTTGTATTTTTCCAGAAATTCGGACGCGCCCGAGAATGCGATCTGGTTAATGTACTTCTTGATTTCCTCCGCCGTCATCCCGATTCCCCGGTCGCTGACGGTGATGGTTTTGGCTACTTCGTCAAGCGTAACGGTTACTTTCTGTTCGCCCAGTTCACCGTTAAATTCGCCAAATCCGGCCAGCTTTTTCAATTTCTGCGAGGCATCGACGGCATTGGACACCAGTTCACGCAGAAAAATCTCGTGGTCAGAATAAAGAAACTTTTTAATGATCGGAAAGATGTTTTCCGTGTGAATCGAAATTTGACCTTTTTCCTGAATGGTCGAGCTCATAATAATACTATGGTTAGCGTATGATGGACACAATAAACCGATGCCCACCCGGTACCAACAACTGTTCCAGAGCCGGCGGGTCTGACAACTTGTCAGCCCTTTCGCCCCTTGCCGGTAGAACAACGGGGCGGCAGGCACACGCGAAAACCGGGTTGGCGGTTTGTGAACGATGCGCCAACCCTTGAAATGAACATTTTTAGGCCGGCGAAAAACACGGCCCGGGTTTTTGGTGTTTCGTATGCAGTAAAGCCGGATAACACCACCCGTCTATGACCATCCACCCGTGAATACGAAAACCTATACCGACATTACAACGGAAGAAATGGAGTCACTGGTGATGGAACCGGAAACCGTCATCGTCGACGTACGCGACGAATGGGAATTTGAAGAATTTAACATTGGTGGGCTGAACATCCCACTGGCCGAAATTCGCAACAAACGCCATTACCTGGCCCCGTACGACAGCATCATTGTCGTCTGTACCAATGGCGTCCGGAGTCGGGTGGCCGCCAAAGATCTTTGCCGCCAGCCCGAAATGCTGGAGAAGCGCCTGTATCACCTCCACGGTGGAATTCTGGGGGCCGAAGATTAACCGGATCTTCCTAAACCGCCACCGAGCCCCGGTACACGCGCACGGCAGGACCGGTCAGGTAGATCTGCCGAAAACCGCCTTCCTCCTGATTCTGGAAAGAAACCCGTAAATCTCCTCCCACTGTTTTGATGGCAACCGGACTCTGCATCCCCAGTTGCTGGTGGGCAACCAGCGCGGCAGCCGTCACTCCCGTACCGCAGGAATAGGTTTCGTCCTCAACGCCCCGCTCATACGTCCTGACGTACAGAGCATTTTCGGCGATTGATTGTATAAAATTGGCATTTGTGCCCCCGGGGGCAAACGTCCCGCTGTAGCGAACCCGACGACCTTCGGCCACCACGTCCATCGACTCCACATCCTCCACGAGTTTGACATAGTGCGGAGAACCGGTATTCAGAAAGGCGTACTCCGCTTGCTGATCGACCGCGGTTACATCACTCATTTTCAGCGAAACGTTACCCCCATCGACCACGGCCAGGTGTTCGCCATCAATCGCTAAAAACCGGGTTTCTTTTTCAAACAACCCCAGGTCATGCGCAAATCGCACGATGCACCGCCCGCCGTTGCCACACATGCTGCCTTCGGCCCCGTCGGCATTGAAATAAACCATCTGAAAATCGTATTCCGGATGATTGCGGAGCAGAATCAGCCCGTCGGCCCCAATGCCAAACCGCCGGTGACACAAGCCGGCAATGCGCTCCTGCGAAACCGGGAAGGTCTCGGCGCGGTCGTCGATCAGGATAAAATCGTTGCCCGTTCCCTGGTATTTGAAAAAGTCAAGCATGTTTTGCGGGATGAATCATGAGTGAGGAGTTAGAAATGAAGCATTCAGCACCTCAGCCAACTCGTCACGCATACTTTTTAATTCAACAAAAAAAGCCGTCTTTGCAGACAGCTTCCTTCCTGATAAGAGGAACAATGTTACGCTTGTGGCTGTCTGACTTTGGTTTTCCGCTCCTTAATACGAGCAGCTTTACCCTGACGACCCCGCAGGTAGAACAGGCGGGCGCGACGTACCTTACCCAAACGAACCAGTTCTACTTTATCGATGTTTGGCGACAGAATCGGGAAAATCCGTTCTACACCCACACCGTTTGAAATTTTGCGTACCGTAAACGTCTCGCCGTTGGTGTTCGGATTCCGGCGCTGAATCACCGTACCCGTGTAAACCTGGATCCGTTCCTTGTTTCCTTCGCGGATTTTAACGTGTACATTGACTGTGTCGCCTGCCTGGAAGTCGGGGAAACCCGTCCGGCGACTTGCATTTTCAGATTCGACCAGTTTAATTAATTCACTCATGACCGTAGATATCTTCGGGGGTATGAAATTCTTATTAAGCCGCAAATGTAGCCATTATTTTCCGTTTTATAAATAGTTAGACTGAAATAAATTGATTGACCGTTGAACCATTGGAAGGTTAAGCGGTTTTTAGCTATTTCGTCTTTGGAGCGTCTAACGCCCGCCATTCCATCCACTGACCAACTGCCGTTAAATCTGATGAAGATTCTCAACGTTGAACAACACCGCGCCCTCGATCAGTACACCATTGAACACGAACCCATCGCTCCCCTTAATCTCATGGAGCGGGCCGCCCAGGCCTTTACCGACTGGTATGTGGCCCGTTTTGACAAAAACCGCCCCGTACGGGTTTTCTGCGGGTTGGGCAACAACGGGGGCGACGGGCTGGCGATTGCGCGGCTGTTGACGCAACTGGACTATTCGGTGCAGACGTACGTGGTCCGCTATGCGCCCCGCGAATCCGAGGACTTTATGCATAACCACCGGCGCCTGAAGCTCATCAGTCCCATCAATTACATTGAAAATGAGCGGGATATACCGGTAATCCGGCCCAAAGAAGTGGTGATCGACGCCATTCTGGGTTCCGGTTTGTCCCGAACCACCGAGGGCATTGTTCAGTCGGTAATTGATGCCATCAACCATAGCCCGGCCACGGTGGTGGCCGTTGACATTGCCAGCGGTTTGTTTACCGACTCCCCAAACGGTCCGAATGCCACAATTGTCCAGCCCGATTTTACTGTTAGCTTTCAGTTGCCCAAACTGGCTTTCCTGTTGCCGACGCTGAGTTTGTACGTGGGCGAATGGCACTGGGTGGATATTGGCCTGAGCCGGGCTTTTATCGAACGAACCCCCACGACGTATTTCTATACCACTGAAAAAGAAGTCCGGCATTTGCTCCGCACCCGCAACCGGTTTTCGCACAAAGGCTCGTTTGGGCACGCCCTGCTGCTGGTGGGCAGTTACGGCAAAATTGGGGCGGGGGTGCTGGCTTCCAAGGCCTGCCTGCGGTCGGGAGTGGGTTTGCTGTCGGTTCAGACTCCGCGCTGCGGTTACGAAATTCTGCAAACTACCGTACCCGAAGCAATGTGTCAGCCGGACGGCCACCTGCACATTCTGACGGGACAAAGCGATCTGGCGGATTCGGAGCTGGATACCTATTCGGCGGTGGGAGTCGGGCCGGGAATCGGCACGGCTCCGGAAACGCTGGAAATGTTCCGAAAACTGCTTGCCGGTGTTAAAAAACCGATGGTGATCGACGCGGACGCCATTAACCTGCTTGCCAAAAACCGGGATCTGATCGATCAGATTCCGAAAAACAGCATTCTGACCCCGCACCCGAAAGAGTTTGAGCGCCTGACCCGGCGCTGGACCAGCGATTACGACAAACTGGGCATCCTGCGCGATTTTGCGCAGCGCAACCGCTTCGTGGTGGTGTTGAAAGGCGCCAATACGGCCATTGCCACGCCCGACGGAACCACGCATTTTAATTCAACCGGTAATCCGGGCATGAGCACCGGCGGAACCGGTGATGTACTGACCGGTATCCTGACGGCGTTGCTGGCGCAGGGCTACGATCCAGTGGAAGCGGCCGTACTCGGCGTTTTTGAACACGGCCGGGCGGGCGACCGCGTGGCCGAACAACGCGGTCCAATCGGCCTGATCGCATCCGACGTGATCGAAGCGCTGCGTTGGGATTAAAACAAAGAACGAGAACGGGAAGCGGGGATGAAGGACGAAGGAATCATTCTCCTTTTGTCCATTCATCCCCGCTTCCCGTTTGGCTTTGAAATTTATTTTCTATCAAAAAGTCTATATCCCCTGCAACCATCGTAGATATACTCGGGTCCTATCTGTGTAAAAGTTTCACAGTGGTTGGGGAAAATAATCCCCACTTCCTGGATTTTAATCCGGTTGTGGCGAAACGAAAATCGCCTTTTCGCAATTTATCAGGACGAAACGGACTGTTTTTCAACTATTTAAAAGGAAAAGAGAAGAGGAAAACCGGAATCGAACGTTACTGGAATAAAATTTGAAAATAAGCTGAGTAATTAAGGCTGGTGCGGAACCGGAAACTACTTGTTTTTAAAATCACGTAGTTGTACGCATCGCAAAACCAGCCGGATTCCTGAATTTTGCAACTATATCCAATACACCACAATAAATACGTACACCACACCATAATTTGAAAGTTACCATGAGAAATGTTGTTCAGAAAGAATGGAGAGTAAATCGCCCGAGCCGCCGGTTCCGTTTTGAAATCGATCAGATTTCGTTACTTGGCGTGCTGACGGTCATGATTTTTGCCTACATCCTTTTTCACTTCATCTATCCGATCATCTCGAAAGGATTGCTCTGGTAATTCATACGATCGTTTTAAAATACTAAGCAGATTTCATATAAGACACAGTGATTTCGATCCTGTTTCTTCTATGAAATCTGTTTTTTTATTTCATGAGCTGATAGACCAGAAACGCGGACACGTAGGCTAGCACGCTCATATACGCCAGCTGAATCATTGGCCATTTCCAGCCCTTTGTTTCCCGGTAGACCGTCGCAATGGTGCTCATGCACATCATGGCGAAAACGTAAAAAACCAGCAGGGAAAAAGCCACCGCCGGGGTATACATCGGCCCGCCCGTATCCGGATTCCTTTCAGCCGCGAGCCGCTGACGAATGGTGGTGTCATTTTCCGGGTCGGCACTTCCGATGCTGTAGATTGTAGCAATCGTGCCCACAAAAACCTCCCGGGCCGCAAAGGAACTGATGAGCGCAATACCGATTTTCCAGTCGTACCCCAGCGGTTTGATGGCCGGTTCGAGCATTTTACCAAACCGCCCGGCATACGACGCTTCCAGTTTCTCGGAGGCCACCCGGTTTTCCAGTTCTTCCGCCGGAAGACGGGCCGATTCGCTCCGGACCCGGTTTTCGGCCTGCTCCATCGTGTCGCCAGGACCGTAAGAAGCCAGCACCCAGAGCACGATTGAAATGGCCAGAATGACCCGACCCGCCTGCCACACAAACGACTTCACGCTGTCCCAGACCGTAATGCCGACGTGATTCCAGCGCGGCCATTTGTAGGTCGGCAGCTCCATCACAAACAGGCTGCGTTCCCGCGCGCGGACAATCAATTTGAACACATAAGCCGCCAGCAGTGCCGCCACCAGACCGAGCAGGTACAGGCCCATCATCACCAGCCCCTGCAGGTTCAGAAAACCCAGGACGGTTTTTTCCGGCACCACCAGTGCAATCAGAATGGTATAGATTGGCAAGCGGGCCGAGCAACTCATCAGCGGTGTTACCAGAATGGTGATCAAACGTTCGCGCCAGGACCCGATGCTGCGGGTTGCCATCAGGGCCGGAACCGCGCAGGCCACGCCCGAAATCAGCGGCACCACGCTCCGGCCGTTCAGGCCGAACTGCCGCATGATGCGATCCATGAGCACCATCACGCGCGACATATAACCGGATTCTTCGAGGATGGAAACCAGCAAAAACAGAAAAGCAATCTGCGGAATAAAAACCAGAATACCGCCCACCCCGGCAATGATTCCGTCGGTCAGCAGATCGGTCAGCGGCCCCCCGGGCAGGCTTTCGTGCAGCGTACCGTTCAGCCAGGCGATGCCCTCATCAATCCAGTCGACAAAGGGTTGTGCCCAGGCAAAAATGGCCTGAAAAATCAGCAGCAGGATGGTGGCGAAAATGGCGTATCCCCAGATTGGATGCAGCAAAAACCGGTCGATGCGCTGGCTCCAGGTCGACTGGTCGAGCGGTCGCCGGTTGACCACCACCTCTTTCACCACGGCGCCGATGCGCTGATACCGACCGATGGTTTCGCTGGTCTGAAAATCCAGTTCGTTGAAGCGGTGCTTCTCGATCAGGCGGTCCAGTCCAACCCGCTGCGGTTCACCCAAAAACGAAAAACCGTCGTGCTGGATGACGTATTGCAGGGCGAGGTAATTATTCGTCAGGTTGTATTGCTGCCGAACATCCGAAATCAGTCCTTTTACATCGGCGTTGATGGCCGTCGAAAGGTGTTCAGGATCAAAAAAAAGCTTTTCCGCAACCACCGGCTGGGCGATTTGCTGTTCAACGGCTTTTTTCAGCAAATCGAGCCCCTCGCCCACCCTTGCGTTGATTTTTACCACCGGAACGCCCAACTGCATCGACAGCCGAACGGCGTTCACTTCCAGTTGCTGCTGCTGCGCAATATCCAGCATATTCAGGGCCAGGATGACCGGCACGCCCAAATCCTGAATCTGGCTGAAAAGTAGCAGGTTCCGGTTCAGGTTAGACGCATCGATTACCACAATCGCCACGTCCGGGTAATCGGGATGGTCGGGATTGGCCAGAATATCCGTTACAATTTGTTCGTCGGCCGATTTGGGGTAAATGCTGTATACCCCCGGCAGATCGACCACTACCACTTCGGTATTGGCATCCAGAAAAGCCGTTCCCGACTTTTTATCAACCGTGACGCCGGGAAAATTTCCTACTTTCTGCCGAAGCCCGGTCAATTCGTTGAACAAGGACGATTTCCCGGAATTCGGATTACCAACAAGGGCTATGACTGGTTTTGATTTCAATGATTCAGTAGCGTAAAACAGCCGGTTTTCAAAAACCGACTAACCATTAATGGGAATCGATCAGGATGGTAGCGGCTTCGGATTTCCGCATCGACAGGCAGTAACCCGATACGTTCAGGCAGATCGGGTCGCCCAGCGGAGCCTTGCAATGCAGCGAAACTTCGGTCCCGGGCAGGCACCCCATCTCAAGCAGTTTGAGCGACATCCACGGGTCTGTAAACGACTGGATCACGGCCTTCTCACCGGTTTTTAAATCGGCCACGCTGCGTCTGCCTTCCCTTCGAGTAACCATATACCAATTATTTAGAATAATTACAAATTAACCGCGAAATACCGGTTTTTACAAGGTTGGTAGTAAAAATTAGCGGTTCCGCACGCAATTACGCGAACGGCAAAAGTAGTTAGAATTGACGAATTCCCATGATCCCGTCCATTTACCGCCCGACGCAACCGGCAATCCGAAAAAACCGGATTTTTAGCAAGCGGAACTGGGGTTTGTGTTGTAATTTTGCAAAAATCTGAGTTAGATAGTTAGAACTGACTATCCGGCTTTTAGAAAAAGTACGGGTTCAATCCCACGACTATAGCGCGATGCACCAAATCAGTGTCCTAATCGGCAAGGAGTTCCGGCTGGAATGGCGGCAACGGTACGCCCTGAACGGCATGCTGTTGTACATCGTCAGTACGGTTTTTGTCTGTTACCTGAGCTTTAGTCTGCGCCGGAATCAACTGACCCCGATGGTTTGGAATGCGCTCTTTTGGATCATTCTGCTTTTCACCGCCTTCAATGCCATTGCCAAAAGCTTTGTTCAGGAACGTTCCGGGCGGCTTTTGTATTACTACACCCTGATCAGTCCGCAGAAAATCATCCTGGCGAAGATTGCCTACAACACGATGCTGATGTTGGTGCTGGCCGGTTTGGGCTTTGGCATTTATACGCTGGTAATGGGCGTTCCGGGGCAGGATATGGATTTTCCGCTGTTCATCGTTAATCTGTTACTGGGCGCCATCGGTTTTGCCGCTTCGCTGACGCTGGTGGCCGGCATCGCTTCCAAGGCCGAAAACAGCGCGACGCTGATGGCGGTGCTGAGTTTCCCGGTTGTGCTTCCGTTGCTGCTTATGCTGATTCGGGTATCAAAAAACGCACTTGATGGCCTGGATCGTAGCGTAAGTCTGGACGAAATCGGTACTTTACTGGCCATTGATGCCATTGTGCTGGTGCTGTCGGTGATGTTATTTCCCTATTTATGGCGAAGCTAAAAAGACTATGAAAAAACATTGGTGGAAAGCGTTGGCCGTTGTGATCATGACGTACGTGATCTGGGTCGGTTTGTTGGGAACCGTGCCGCGTCAGCCCATTCTGAACGAAAGCATCCGGAACGTTTATTTTCACGTCCCGCTCTGGTTTTCGATGGTTATTCTGATGCTCACCTCGATGGTTTACGCCGTCCGGTATCTGCGAAAAGGGCGGCTGGACGACGATCATGTTTCCGTTGAATTTGCCAATGCCGCCATTTTATACGGTATTCTGGGCTGTGCGACGGGTTCGCTCTGGGCGAGCGTGACCTGGGGAGATCCCTGGCCGAACGACCCCAAGCTGAACAGCGTGGCCGTCGGCATGCTCATGTATTTTGCCTACCTGATTCTCCGGAATTCGTTCGACGATGAACTGCGCCGGGCGCGGGTTTCGGCGATTTACAACATCTTTGCCTTTGCGGTTTTTGTCCCGCTTATTTTTGTGTTACCCCGCCTGACCGACTCCCTACATCCGGGCAACGGCGGCAACCCGGCTTTCGGGCAATATGACATGGACAACGGCATGCGGCTGGTGCTGTATCCGGCGGTGATCGGGATGACGCTGCTGGGCGTCTGGATGACGCAACTGCGCGTGCGGCTGCGTCGATTGCGCGACCGCCTGGATAATGTCAACGATATCCAGCCCAAAGCCCATTCCACGGCGGAATGATTACGCATTAAAACGTGTTATCACTTTACATTACTTCCTATTATGGTACATAGATTCCTTGTCCTTTTCTTTTTGTTGTTGCTGTCGTTCAGCAGCCAGGCTCAGGAAATTGAGATGGCTGACCGGCTTCGGGCCGATGGTAAAATCTGGGTCGTCGTGGCGGTTTTTCTGGTCACCTTCGCGGGCGTCATTCTGTACCTCATTCGCTTGGAGACCAAAATCACCAAGCTGGAAAAGGAGATTAACTAAACCCTGGCGAACGAAAAAGAAGCAAAAGTGGCCGGATAGCTCACGATCGTCAGGGTCTCCTGCGCCTTTTCTTCCCATCTTTCCCATCCAATTTCATTCCCTATACCAATGAAAAAAACCCATATTCTAGGCATTATTGTGATTGCGCTGGCGATCGGGATCATTATCTCGACTGCCGGGGATGCCAGCTCTTACGTTACCTTTACGCAGGCTGCCGAAATGGCGCAAAGTGGTGAAAACGACGGCGTTCACGTTGTCGGAAAATTATCCAAAGACGCTCAGGGTCAGATCATTAATATGACGTATCAACCCCAGATTGATCCGAATCACTTTGAATTTACGTTGGTCGATGCCGAAAACCGCACGCAGAAAGTCATTTATAATGCCCCCAAACCGCAGGACTTCGACCGTTCGGAACAGGTGGTGGTGATTGGCAGCATGGACGGCGACCATTTCCGCGCCGATAAAATTCTACTGAAGTGCCCGTCGAAATACCAGGAAAACAAACTGGAGACGAAAGAATACGAAGCGAAAAAAGCAACGATATAACACCAATGGCCAGGCGGTTTTATGGTTAAGAATGGTTGGGCGATAGTGCGCATACAGCCATCAACTTACCATTCAACCAGCAACTAACCATTCCGAGCACCTCAAGCATGATTCATACAACGCCCGGTGAGATTGGTCACCTTTTTGTCATCCTTTCTTTTGTAACGGCTCTGGTAGCCACGTTTTCGTACCTGCGGATTGCGCTGGCGGGCAACGAACTGCTGCAGAATCATCGGGAGATAACCCAGTGGCGCTGGCTGGCGCGGGGGGCTTTTTACGTCCACGGCGTAGCGATTTTCGGTATTGTTGCCTGCCTGTTTTACATCATTTCCAACCATTATTACGAATACCATTACGCCTGGAATTACTCTTCGCGGGCGCTGCCGACGGAATACATTATATCCAGTTTCTGGCACGGGCAGGAAGGCAGTTTTCTGCTCTGGCTGTTCTGGAATGTAATTTTGGGGGTCATTTTGATTTACACCAACCGCGACGACCGCGCCAAAAGCACCAGTTCGCGGCAGTGGGAAGCCCCCATGATGACGGTTTTTGCGCTGGTTCAGGCGTTTCTGGCGTCCATGATTCTGGGCGTCGTGTTTGGCGGTACGTTTAAAATTGGGAGTTCGCCCTTTCTGCTGCTGCGGGAAGCGATTCCGGATACGCCGATCTTTTTGACCAACCCCAACTATATTCCGGAAGATGGCAAGGGCATGAATCCGCTGCTGCAAAACTACTGGATGGTCATTCACCCGCCGACCCTGTTTCTGGGCTACGCAACCACCCTGATTCCGTTTGCTTTCTGCATTGCCGGTTTATGGAAAAACGAAACCAGGGAATGGATGCGCCCCGCCCTGCCCTGGGCGTTGTTCTCGGCGATGGTGCTCGGCGTTGGGATTCTGATGGGCGGTTACTGGGCTTATGAAACCTTGAATTTTGGCGGTTACTGGAACTGGGACCCGGTTGAAAACTCGGTGCTGGTGCCTTGGCTGGTGCTGATTGCCTCCATCCACGCCATGCTGATTGCGAAAAAAAGTTCGACGGGTTTAAAAACCGCGATCATCTTGTCGGTCGCTACGTTTCTGCTCATTCTCTACTCCACCTTCCTGACCCGTAGCGGTATTCTGGGCAATGCGTCGGTTCACTCGTTTACGGATTTGGGACTATCGGGCCAGTTGCTGATTTACATGCTGGTTTTCGTGGTGCTGGCCGTTGCGCTGATTGCCGTGAAATGGAAATTAATTGAGAAAGACGAAGAAGAAAGTTCGGTCTATTCCCGCGAATTCTGGCTGTTCATTGGCGCCATTGTGCTCTGTCTGGCCGGTTTTCAGGTCTTGAATACCACCTCGTTCCCGGTTTACAACAAAATTGGGGAAGCGTTCGGGTTTAGTCCCAACATTGCCATGCCCGCCGATCAGGTGGCGCATTACAACAAATTCCAGGTCTGGTTTTTTGCGCTCATTGCCGGCCTGACGGGAATTGGTCAGTACGTTTGGTGGCGCAAAACCGGCAAGAATAACCTCAACGCCCTGATTACGCCCGCGGTCATTTCACTGTTCATCAGCGGTGGTCTGATTGCACTCGGCAACATCACCAAACCGGCGTTCATGGTGCTGCTTACCACCTCGGTTTTTGCCATTGTGGCCAACGTCAGCATTTTGTGGGGCGTTGCCCGGGGCAACTACCGGATGTCGGGCGGGGCAGTGGCGCACATTGGGGCCGCCCTGATGCTGATTGGGGTGCTGTTTTCCTCGGGGTATTCTAAAATCGTGTCGCTCAACAGCACCGGTTTGCTGATCTCGAAAAGTGAGGATTTTACGAAGAACGACAATAAAGAAAACAAAGAAAACGTCATCCTGTGGCTCAACCAGCCGCAGAAAATGAGCGGTTATCTGCTAACCTACCGGGGCCAGCGCATCGAGATTCGCGACGTACCGGAGTACGTACCCCGCGACTGGGTTGAACCCCTGATGGGCGCGAGTCCGGAGTTTAGTTTCCACGGAATTGCGATGCGGGATATTGAGCAAAAAGGCAAGCTGTACCACAAAAAAGGCGATACGGTAGCGCTTCACCCGGAGAACACCTATTACGAAGTGGAATACCGCGAACCGGGCGGAAAAATCTTTACCTTGTTCCCGCGCGGACAGATCAACGAACAAATGGGCGCAGGCGGTTTTCTGCCTTCCCCTGACATCCGGCGGATGCCCGGAAAAGATCTGTACACCTACGTGGCCACGGTGCCCGATCCGAGCAGTGAGGGAACCTGGAGCCCCACCGAAACCTACCGGATTGCACCCAGAGACACGTTTTTCGTGAATGATTACGTTGCGGTTTTTGATAACATCGAACAAACCCGCGAGGTGGAAGGCACCCCACTGGGGCCCAATGACGCAGCCGTAAAGGCCGTTGTCCGGATCCTGGATAAAGAACGGGAGTACGTCCTGAAACCGGCGTTCATCATCAAAGACCGCATGGTGGGTCGGCAGGCCGAAACCAACCAGGAGTTAGGTTTGCGGCTGCAACTAAACGAAATTGATCCGCGTACCGGTTTGTTCACCTTCACGGCCAACACGACCCAGCGCGATTATATTGTCATGAAAGCCAAGGAGATGCCGCTCATCAACCTGCTTTGGATCGGTACGTTTGTGCTGGTGATCGGTTTCTCACTGGCGGCCATTCGGCGCTACCGGGAGTTCACGCAAATGCGGGACAAAAAGAAACCGGTTGCGGTCAGGCCCACTCCCGTCAGCCGTTTATGAAAATTTCAGAAACCGTGCTGGGCGCGCTTTCGCTGGGTTGCCTGATTCTTTGGGTCCTGGAGTTTCGGCGAACCGGCACGTTTGGCGAACATTACTGGCTCCTGATGCTGTGTCTGGCGTTTTTACTCGCTTTTCTGTATGTTCGTGGTGTGCACCTGAACCGACCTGAACAAAAACCGCCGGTTCCGGTTAAGCCAAACAAACGGAAAAAGAAGTCTTGAACTCGGATTAATCCGTGTAATCCGAGTTCAGAAATATTATGGAATCATACAGCATTCTGATCGGAGCGTTGATTGCCCTGGTACTGGCCGGTTTTTTCTCGGCGGTCGAAATGGCGTATCAGTCGGTCAATCGGCTCTACTTCGAACTGCACAGTAAACAGGGTCCGCTGGGTGAAAAACTGGTTTCGGCGTTTCTGAAACAGCCTATTTTATTTGTGGGTACGACCCTGACCGGCAATACGCTTTTTCTGGTGCTGTACGGCGTGTTGGGCGTTACGGTTTTGAATCCTCTGCTGGCGGCTTACCTGCCCGACCTGTTTACCCACCCGGTTACGCTTATTGTCATCGAAACGTTTATTCTGACGTTTCTCTTCATGCCGTTTGCGGATTACGTGCCCAAAAGCCTGGCGCTGATTCACCCCGATGCCTTCATGGAACGGCTGGCAATTCCAATCTGGATCATTTACAAGGCGATTGCGCCCATTGTCCGGCTAATGGTCTGGCTCACTAAAGGCATCGTCAAGATTATTCCGGGCAGCAAGTACTCTGAAATCCGGCCGGTTTTCGGCTTGATCGACCTGAACCATTACCTCCAGCAATTCAACCAGCAGAAGCAGGCCGATACCGCCGACAAGGAAGAAATCGATATTGATACCGAGATTCTGAATAACGCCATCGATTTCCGCAATGTGTCCGTACGCGACTGTATGATTCCGCGCACGGAAATCACGGCGGTGAATGTTGAAGACAGCATTGATGAGCTGAAGCAGTGTTTTCAGGAAAGCGGCCACTCCAAAATTGTTGTGTACCGCGATAACCTCGACGATGTAATCGGCTACTGCCACGCGCTGTCGTTGTTTCAAAAACCGCAAACCATCGAAAGCATCCTGACGCCCATTCGGGTGGTGCCCGACAGCATGCCCGCCCGTTTGCTGCTCGAAAAGTTTCTGGCCGAACGCAAGAGCCTGGCTCTGGTGGTTGATGAGTTTGGCGGCACGTCGGGCCTGGTCAGTGTCGAGGATCTGGTTGAACAGATTTTTGGCGAAATCCAGGATGAATACGACACCAACGAAGATTGGGACGAACGCCAGCTGGACGAAACCACCTGGCTGCTGAGCGCCCGGCACGAAATTGAAGCCCTGAATGAAAAGTACGGCTGGACGATTCCAGAAGGAGATTACGACACCCTGGGCGGACTGATTCTGGCGGTTAACGGCGAGATTCCGGCGGTTAACGACGTGATCGAAATGCCCCCTTTCACCTTTACCATTCTGTCGATGAACGAAGCCCGGATTGATCTGGTGCGCGTTCAGAAAATCCAGAAAGAAGAATAAAAAGCGAAGGAGGAGCGGACGAAGGGAGGAAAGGACGAGGGGATATCATCCCGTAAACCGATGTTTATATTTCCGGTTGGGAGCCGTTAGATGCTCCAGCAGATCCTGCAACTAGGCTTCGAAGTCGGCGGTTTTTCCGCCCTGCTGCCAGCGGTGGTAGTTCTCAAATGTGGTTTTTGATTCCTCAGATTTTTGGCCACCAGCGGCTCATCCTCGATCACTAAAATGGGCCTGCTGTTCATACACTCGAAATCGTTTCTGATAACATTTTTTTAATAAACATTCCCTCCATGACGCAGTTAGAAGAGTAATCACTAATTCATAACCTGATCATGACAAACGACGAAATTGTTGAATCACTCAACGACCTGGTCAAAATTAACAACGACCGCATCAATGGATTTGAAAAAGCGGCCGAAGATATTGAGGACGCTGAACTGGCTTCGCTGTTCAAAAACCTGACTTCACAAAGCCGGAAATTCCGGAGCGAACTGGCCGATAACATTGTCCGCATCGGTGGTGAGGTTCCGGGCGTCGAAGAAACCAGCACCGGCAGCAAAATTCACCGCGCCTGGATTGACATCAAATCGGCTTTTACGGGCAAAGACCGCCATACGGTTCTGGAATCCTGTGTTTTTGGCGAAAATGCCGCCGTCGAAGAATACGAAGAAGTACTGGAAGATGAGCAAATTCCGTCGCACATCCGCCAGACGCTCAGCACCCAGCTTGACGAACTCCGCCAGACCCGCGATCAAATCGCTACCCTGCGGGATGTAACTGAATAACGAATAGTGAACCATTAACAATGAATAATGACTGGCCACCCGGTTTCAATATTTATTGTTAATGGTTCATTGGTAGTATTACTTTCCTTTTCTTCCTAATCCAGTCGAAACCGCATCCAGCGTCGTCGCCAGTTCCTGCAATTTAGCCTTTGCCTCCTCATCGGCATTCTCCACACTTTTACGGGTCAGTTTGGCCAGCGAATGCAGCGACTCGGCAATTTGCAGGCTTTTACCCGCTGCCAGGGCCGCTTTTAGCTGTTCGAGCTCATCCGTAATGTCGTCCAGCACCCGGTGTCCGGAGCCCAGCGCGCGAACCCATTGGTCAATAAAGCTGTTCGCCATAGGCTGAAAATGAGCCGGATCAGTGGTCAACTCCCGAAGCGTAATGTTCAGAAGCTGATCGGCATTGTGTGCGTGCGTCATGTCTTTTCTAGGAATGGTGAATCGGCACAAGATACAAGGTTTGGCCGTTCTGTTTCACTTTACAAGGGCTAAATTTCATTAAACCAAGGGCACGCTCACCCCTACCCGCCCATTCACCTCTGAAGTTTCCACATCGCGTTCGCGTAGAAAGCCTCCTGAACCATCCGAATGACCAACTGCGCCCCTGCTTCAGCACGGATAAGCAAGGCAATGAAAATGATTGATTTCTCATACACGAACCGAAATCCTTCCACAAGGCCATAAACTCGCTGGCTGTCAGCCTTATTTACCTGCGCCAGTCAGAAGAATCACTTCCCAAACCGGAGAATTTGCCCGGCGAGTCCCGGAAAAAAAGAAGGCAATCCGATTTGGATTGCCTTTTCCAGCGCTCAATAAACCGTCGAGTCTAATAGTCGTACCGCACCATTCCGGGCACCATGACGCACAGCAGGGGATTGTTTACTTTGGTTTCTTCGGTCAACAACCGCCCTTTCTTGTCGTAAGTTTTCTCAACCAGCGCGATCAACTCATCGTGATTGGGCATGCGTTCGCTGATCTGCCGACGGCTCCCGGCGAAGGAATGCGTGAGATACCGCATCACTTTATCGTCATTTGAATACCAGGTTTCGCGCGTCAACACCTCATTTTTGTACTCATACGCAACGCGATAGCTTAAATGATGATTGGCGTCAAACCACTGCTGGCCTCTTTTCAGGCCGTCTTTGAAATCATATTCAACCGAACCGGTCAATACGCGCTGGTCCGGATTCCGTTGGTTGTAGTAGTTCCGTTCAACTTTCAAGAATCCATTTTCGTACGCATACTCCGACTCTTCCTGGGCTACCCAATCCGAGCTGGTTCCGTATTTACCGTACCGGATTTTCCCGACCCGATTGCCGTGTTTGTTGTAAATCTGCTCGACATACGAAAACGTCTCCAGCTTCCCGCTCGACGTTCGGTACTGATAATCAATCCGCGTTAGTTTTCCGTCCTTGTTGTACTGGTAGTGTTCCACCGAATTCGGATCCAGGCAGTTGGCCGTACCGCAAAGTAATTTCCGAACCGGCGAAGCTTCATCGTTGTAGGTGTTTCCGCCCGGTTCAATGCCAAATTCGGACGCTTCATTTTGGCAAGCGAGCCAGAGCATGGCAGAAAGTAATAGGAGTAGTCGGTTTTTCATAAAGCAGGGGTTTAGTCGCCAGAAAACTGGACCCGGTTTGGGCCGAAACCGTTGGAAGCGTATTCTGGTCACCCAAAAATAAGGCACATCAGACCTACGATTTAACCGATGCTGTAGATTTCGAAAACATTTTGGTCGTTATTTCCCTATACTTGACAACACATTTTTTCGATCAGGATGAGTCAACCCCTGCAATCCCAGCTCAGCGAAGTGCTTCAGAAACTGGAGTCTCTGCTGGAACGCGTACCGGAAAAGGTCTCGAAAGAAGTCCGCCAGCAAATTCAGGAATTCCGCCAGCTACTAGTCGATACCCGCGCGCCCCGCTTTGCGCTGGTTGGCCGGCGGGGCAGCGGCAAATCCTCGCTCATCAATGCCATTTTTGGGCAGAAAGTTGCCGAGGTGGGTCACGAAAAAGCCCAAACCGGCGCAGCCACCTGGTGGCCGTATTCGGGCGAACTGGGTTCCATCGACATTCTGGACACGCGCGGTTTGCAGGAAGGTTCGCGCCCCGACGAAGCCGACCGGGCAGCCTCGCCCATTGAATCGATTCTGACGGCTCTGAACGAAAAAGCGCCGGATATGATCCTGTTTCTGATCAAGGCTACCGAAGCCGATGCCGGAATTGACCACGACCTGGATGCGCTGAAAATCATCAGCCAAACCGTTGAAAAAGTTCATACTTACCGGCCACCGGTGCTGGTGGTGGCCACGCATTGCGACACGCTGGAACCCAAAAATGTTCGCTTGCACCAACCCAACGACGAAGACCCGGAAGATTTGCAGGAAAAGCGGGATCGCGTGGCCGTCATCGAAAACCTGCTGAAAGCCAAGTTCGAAGCCGATCTGTATCTGAAAGAGTCGTTGATTACGGTTTTGGGCGTTTCCTCGTATCAGTCCTGGAAAAACGACGTGCTCCGCTCCGACGAACGCTGGCGCATCGATACCCTGCTGGATTTTATTTTTAACGAATTACCGAAAGAAGGGAAACTGGCGTTTGCCCGGCTCAGCCAGATTCAGACCTTGCAGGAATCGATTGCCAACCGCCTGACGCAGATCGTTGCGGCCATTTGTGGCGGAATAGCCGCCGTTCCGATTCCATTTGGCGATATTGTACCGATTACGGCCCTGCAAATTGCCCTGATCAGCGCCATCGCCTACGTAGCCGGACGGCAGTTGAGCCCGGAAACCGCCAAAGAATTTCTGACGGCCATCGGTGCCACCATTAGCGCCGGGCTGGTGTTGCGGGAGGTTGCCCGGGCTTCCATCAAATTTCTGTTTCCGGGCGGGGGCAGCGTGATTTCGGCCGGCATTGCCACTTCGGCGACGCTCGGAATCGGTAAAGCGGCCATTGCGTACTTTATTCAGAACGCCAATATTGAGCAGGCAAGGCAGATTTTCAAAAATGTACGCGAAACGTCAAAAGCCTGATCTTACTTCCGGTCAATGCCCTCCAGGACCCGGCGGATCTGGTTAGCACGCGCCATGAATTCCGATGAATCTTTCAGGTTCTGCTCATCAATCAGGACTTTAAACCGCTGTAAAAATTCGATGTAATCGGCCAAGGCCTGCGAGACGTTTGTGCGGTTCTGGTCGAAAATCGGCGCCCACATCTGCGGGGAGCTTTTCGCCAGCCGAACCGTGGAACTAAAACCGGTGCTGGCCATATCGAAGATCGCTTGCTCGTCTTTTTCCTTTTCCAACACGGTGAGTCCCAGCGCAAACGAGCTGATGTGGCTCAGGTGCGATACGTAGGCCAGGTGCAGATCGTGCTCCTGCGGGTTCATGTAAAACAGCTTCATGCCGATGTCGCTGAACAGCGCTTCCACCAGTTTCAGGCTGTCGAACTGGCTTTTCTCCCGGTCGCAGATGATCAGGTTCTTGCCGGGCAGCAAGTCCCGGAAAGCCGCCCCCGGCCCCGAATTTTCGGTTCCCGCCATCGGGTGGACGGCCACAAACTGCGCCCGTTTCGGATGGCGGTCGGCCAGTTGGCAAATCTGTTCTTTCGTTGAGCCCAGATCCGTTACCGTGGCCGTTTCCGGCAACTGGTCGAGCACCTGCGGCAGCAGGTCCAGAATGGTGTTGACCGGTGTGGCCAGCACCACCAGCGTGCTGATTGCCACCGCTTCGTCCAGTGTTTTAACTTCATCGACAATGCCTTTGGCAAGGGCCAGTTGCCCGTGCACCGGCGACGCATCAACGCCCACAAACTTCGCTTTCGGGTATTTCTCCCGAACCGCCAGGGCAAATGATCCGCCCAATAAACCAACCCCTACAATTGTAATCGTCATATCTTTTTCTCCGTTAGGCTCTTCTCTGCTTAACTCCGCGAACCAGTTCGTCTGGACTATTTCGCGGAGTTAAGCGGAAAACTAGAGAGTTGAGCGGAAGTTATTTTGAAATTCGGTGTACCGCTTCCCAGATCCGTTCTTTCGGCATGCAGAGCGACAGGCGAATGTAGCGGCTGCCTTTCGGTCCGAAAATAAAACCGGGTGCAATGAAAATGTGCTTTTTATAGAGCAAATCGTCCACCAGTTCTTCGGCCGACTTAATTTCTTCCGGCAGTTTGGCCCAGAAAAACATGCCTTCCTGATCGTCGGCGTAGGTACAATCCAGCGCGTCCAGAAAAGCCATGGCTGCCTCCAGACGTCCCTGATAAACCGCATTTCGCGCCTGATGCCAGGCATCCGGGTTGGTCAGCGCTTCGGCAGCCGCGTCCATGACGGGCTTGAACATCCCCGAATCGACATTGCTCTTGATGGACAAAACCGCATCGACGTACGGTTTCGACGACGCCAGCCAGCCAACCCGCCAGCCCGCCATGTTGTGCGACTTGCTCATCGAGTTCAACTCAATCGCTACGTCCTTAGCGCCGTCGATGGAAAGCAGACTCAGGGGCGGTTTTTTGTTTAGAATCAGGCTGTACGGATTATCATGACAAAGCAGAATCCGGTGGTCATTTGCAAACCGGACGGCTTTTTCAAACAGGTCCCGTGTGGCCGGAGCGCCCGTCGGCATGTGGGGGTAATTGAGCCAGATGATTTTCGTTTTATCGGACACCAATCCGTTCATAGCCTGCCAGTCCGGTTGCCAGCCCTGCTGTTCCAGCAAGGGGTATTCGTTCACCTGCGCACCGACCATTTTGCTCACGGCCCGGTACGCCGGATAGCCCAGTTCGGGCACCAACACCTCGTCGCCATCGTTCAGAAACGTCAGCGAAATGTGCGTGATACCTTCTTTTGAACCCAAAAGGGGCAAAACTTCCGTCTCGGGATCAAGCGAAACCTGGTACGTATGGGCGTAATAACCGGCGATGGCGTTTCGCAAACCGGGGGTGCCTTTATACGGCTGATACCCGTGGGCGTTGGCTTGCTGGGCGGATTGAGAAAGTACCTGAAGCGTATTATCAGACGGCATCATGTCGGGATTCCCGATGCCCATGTTAATTACGTCATGCCCGGCCGCCAGCAGTTTTCGCACCTCGGCCAGCTTGACCGAAAAATAGTACTCCTGCGTTTGCCCGGCCCGGTGAGCTACTGGAATAATCACTTGAACTGGATTTAAAATGATCAGAGCCGCAAAAGTACGAATTTGTCGCATCTGAACCCGGATTCCGCAGATTAAACGTCTTGAACCTGAATTCCGCAAATTCAACGATTAGCCAGGATGGCTACCGCAATCTTTTATATCCTGGTTAATCCCTTAATCTGCGGAATCCGAGTTCAAGACGTTCAGACAATACCGTTCAGAAACTATTCACTCCGCAAACTCTTCACAGGATTGGCCAAAGCCGCCCGAATGCTTTGGAAACTGATCGTCAGCAGGGAAATGAAAACCGCCAGGAGTCCGGCCAGCGCGAAAACCCACCACTCGATGTCAACTTTATAGGCAAAATCTTTCAGCCACTCCCTCATGGCCCACCAGGCAACGGGCGCAGCCAGCAACAGCGAAATGAACACCAGTTTAAGGAAGTCTTTTGACAAGAGGGTGACAATTCCGGCGACCGACGCACCCAGCACCTTCCGAATGCTGATTTCCTTGGTCCGCTGCTCGGCCGTGAACGTCGCCAGCCCGAACAGACCCATGCAGGAAATCAGGATGGCAACGGCCGTCGCGGTATTGACCAACCGGCTCGTTTTCTGTTCTTTTTCGTACAGACTCGCAATCCGGTCGTCCAGAAAATCGTAGTCAAATTTTTTGTCGGGGTGCACAGCTTTCCATTGTTGCTCGATGCGAGCCAGCGTCGTTTTTACGTCATCGACATTCCGACCGGCCAGCTTGACCCCAATGTTGCGGGCCTGGGGCAAGTTCCCGATGAACGCCGGATCAATTTTGGAATGAAACGACTGTTCGTGAAAATCATCCACGACGCCGACGATCGGGTATTTTTTTCCGTCAAAATCCAGAAACTGGTTCAGCGCATCCGCCGGTTTTCGGAAACCGAGCCGGTTGGCAAACGTCGCATTGATGACCAGCTCCCGCAGCGAATCGCTTTTCTGGTAGTTGCGTCCGGCCAATAAACGAAGGTCGTACAGCGGAATGAAATTCTCGTCGCCCACTTTCGCCGAAACGTCCAGCTCGATTTCCTTCTTGCCGTAATACTTCATTTTGGTCATCATGTAACTCATGCCCATGGGCGGAAACCACTGCTTCGATACCCGTTCGACGCCGGAGAGCGCTTTGATTTTTTCGACCAGCACGTCGGTTTTGCCCGCCCGGCCCGACTTGACCTCGATGATCGCATCGGTGGAAAAACCCAGGTCCTTGTTTCTGATGTAATTCAGCTGCCGTTCGACAATCAGTGTGCCGATGATGAAGATCAGCGAAACTGTAAACTGGAAGACAATCAGACCTTTGCGCAAATACCCTTTCTGTCCGCCCTTCAGCGCGCTTTGCCCTTTGAGCGTCAGGGCGGGTTGGTAGGACGACAGCACCAGAGAAGGGTAAAAACCGGCCAGCAAAGCCGTCACAACGGCCACGACGCCCAGAAAAAGCAGCGTTTGCAGGCTCAGCAAATCGAACGTCAGCCCTTTAGGCGTCAGGGATTGAAACGCCGAAAGAATCGGCTTGACCAGCACCAATGCCGTGAAAACCGCCACCAGCGTCAGCAGGGCGGTTTCGCTCAAGAACTGAACAATCAGGCTTTTCCGGCTGCTGCCCAGCACTTTCCGAACCCCCACTTCTTTCGAACGCTGAACGGATTGGGCCGTCGATAAATTGATGAAATTAATGGCGGCAATCAGCAGGATAAAAACCGCCACGCCCATCATCCCGTACAGGGTGGGCAGGTGGGCCTTTCGGGAATAATTATCGACAAAATCTGCATTGAAATGCAGATCCGACAGCGGTTGCAGGCCCGGCCAGAACTTGAACTCTTTCTGGAAATGTTTCCGGGAAAATTGCAGGAAAGCGCTATCAAATTGCGCCGGTTTGGCCCCTTCCGGCAACTTGACAAAAGCCTGCGAGGACGACCAGATGTCCTCCCACTGATCCAGATCGATGCTCCGTTTCATTTGGCTCGTGCGGACCGTTGCCAACGAAATAAAATCCGTAAATGTAAAATCAGTCGGTTTTCCCCAATCCTTTACGATCCCGGCGACATTGACCCGCACCGAATCCCAGTAAATAACCTGCTTGCCCAGCATTTGCTCAAGCGGCAGATCGCCAAAATATTTCCGGGCTTTCTTCTCCGACAACACCAGCTGGAACGGTTCCCGCAGGGCGGTTTTCGGATCACCCGCCAGCCATTGATACTGGAAAATGTCGAAATACTGCGGATCGGCCACGATGATTTCGGCATTGTCGAGGCTGTGGTCCCGGGGCTCAAACGTTTTCGGTTTTTCCGTTCCGTTCGGAATCTGCACCGCCGACTCAATGTTGTGAAAAGCCGCCACCGTTCCCAGCCCGGCCACTTCCTGCCGGATTGCCGCCGGAACCGCATTCGGAATAAAACCCGCCGGATGCGCATCCGCCCGGGGATTAAACTTTTCGGTGCCGATCAGGCGGTAAATCCGCTCCCGATCCGGATGAAACGTATCGTAGCTCAACTCATAATTCGTGATGAGGTAAATCACCAGACAGGCAGTTACCCCCAGACTCAGCCCCAACAGGTTGATCAGCGCGCTAACCTTGTGTTTGGCCAGGGTGCGAAAGGATGTTCTGAAATACGTACGGATCATGACAGGATGCAAAAGAAAAGGGTTTGAATACGAATTTTCGTGACGTTTCAGGGCAAACGGCCTCAGAAACCGGAACACATTCCGGACAAACCGGCGATTGGCTTCGGCAACACCCGCCCGCGTCACATCCCGGCCGTACCGCTCGTACAAATCGCCCTGCACCTCCTCCAGCAAGTGGGGAGCGCAGACGGATTCCAGCAGTCGATCGGCCCAGCGGGGCGGTTTGTGGTGCTCCATGATTTTGGAGAATGATGCGTGATGAATGATGAATTGAATGCGTTAGCTAACCACCCGGGCGGCCCCGTCCTACCTCATCATTTAGCATTCATCATTCGGAACGCAGAGACTTCACCGGGTTCATGAGTGCGGCTTTGATGCTTTGGAAACTGATCGTCAGCAGGGCAATGCCGACGGCCAGAAAACCGGCCAGCGCGAAAATCCACCACTCCATATCAATTCGGTACACGTACGATTGCAGCCACTGACGCATGGCCAGCCAGGCAACGGGCGAGGAAAGGACGATGGCGACCAGCACCAGCTTCAGAAAATCCCGCGAAAGCAGCCCCACAATGCTCGGCACCGACGCGCCCAGCACCTTGCGAACACCAATCTCCTTCGTGCGCTGCTCGGCCGTAAAAGCCGCCAGCCCGAACAGGCCCAGACACGATATAAAAATGGCCAGAAAGGCAAAGTAATTGGCCAGCGTTCCGACAACGGTTTCGCTGCGGTACAGCGCCTGAAACGACTCATCGGCAAAGGTGTAGCGAAACGGAAACTGCGGATTTAGCTGGCGCGCCACCGCTTCCAGACCCGCCATCGCCGGCTTGATCTGGCCCGGCTGAATGCGGACAATGATCATTTTCTGGTGGGCTCCCCGCTCCAGTTTGGCAATCAGCGGTTCAATGGCCAGGTGCATCGAACTCTGGTGGTAATCGGTGATAACCCCGATAATCGTCCCGGTTTTGCCCCACATCGTCAGCGGTTTTCCAATCGGGTCTTTGTAGCCAATCCGGCGGGCTGCGGTTTCGTTGATGAGGAAATTGGTCGAATCGGCCCCAAAATCTTTCGAGAAATCCCGGCCGCTTACCTTGATTTTCAGGGTTTTGGCGAAATCGTAATCCACTTTGGTAAATTGAAAATGAATATTCGTGCTCGGGTCTTTGCCAGGCCACTGAACGTTGCTCGTGCTGCCAAAACCGTTGGTGGGCGTTCCGTCCATGAACGTAACAGCCTCCACACCCGGTTTTTGCAACAGTTCCTGTTTGAAGGTTTCGTATTTCCCGGCCAGCTCACCCTCCGACGAAATGTAAACCATCCCCTCCCGGTCAAACCCCAGGTTTTTGGTCTGAATGAAATCGATTTGCCGGTAGACGACGATGGTGCCGATGATCAGCAGCATCGACAGCGTAAACTGAAAAACCACCAGCCCCTGCCGGAAAAGCCGCGCCCCGGACCCAAACCGCACGCTCCCTTTCAGCACCCGAATCGGGTTCAGCGACGACAAAAACAGCGCTGGATAACTGCCGGCCACCAGACCGGTAACGAAGGTCATGCCCAGCAGCATGAGCCAGAAGGACGCGCTGGTCAGCTGAAACGTGATGTGCTTTTCGGTCAGGCCGTTAAAGGTCGGCAGCAACGCCCAGACCAGAACCAGCGCAATGCCGAGCGCCAGCGTGGTCAACACCAGCGCTTCGCCAATAAACTGACCGATCAGCCAGTTGCGCCCGGCCCCCACCACCTTCCGCACTCCCACCTCACGCGCCCGTTTGACGGACCGGGCCGTGGCCAGGTTCATGAAGTTGATGCAGGCAATCAGGAGAATAAAAACCGCCACGATGCCAAACAGCCGGACGTATTCGATGCGCCCGCCGTTCGGGTAGCCATCCTTGAAATTGGAATACAGGTAAGCGTCCTGAAAAGGATGCAGAAACAACTGAATGTCATAGCCTTTCGCCTGCATATTGGGCTTGTACTTTTTCAGGAAAGACTGCATCTTCGCTTCCAGCCGCGCGGGGTCGGCCGAAACCCCGTTGCGGTCGGTTTGCAGCATAATGCGGGTCTGGGGTACGCTGTTGCCCCAGTCTTTCAACCACTCGTTGCGATTCAGCATGTCCGTCCAGCTCAGCAGGTAATCGTAGGTCTCCGAGCTGGCAGTCGGCAGGTCCTCAAAAACCGCACTGACCTGGTAATCATCCTTGTTAGCGATCCGGATGCTCTGGCCCACTGCCGCCTGGACGCTGCCAAAATAATTCTGGGCCAGCTTCCGCGAGATAGCGATTTTGTTTGGCGCATCCAGGGCATTTTCGGCTGTACCGGCCAGCAGCGGAATGGTGTACATCCGGAACCAGTCGGCTCCGGCGGCCCGGCCTTTTTCCTTATTCAGCTTTTCTCCCACCGAAAAGGTCCGCTCTTCTTCCCACGACAGACTGGCGGCATACGCAATTTCGGGAAACTCTTTTTTCAATTCGGCGGCCAGCAGGCCGGGTGTTCCGGGGCCGGCTTCAACCTTGCCGTCGAAGAACTGGCGCTCCATGACGTTGTAAAGCTGCGGCCCGTTGGCGTGGTGGGCATCAACGCTGAATTCGTCCTGAATCCAGAGTCCAATCAGCAGGCTACAGGCCATGCCGAGGGCCAGGCCCAGGATGTTGATGGCCGAAAATGATTTGTTGTGGGCGATGTTCCGCCAGGCGATTTTCAGGTAATTGCGAAGCATACTGCTGTTCATTAGAAAAGTTGTTGGATACTCAGCCGGTTGGCGTTTAAAAAAGAATGGACCGCCGGCCCGGGGTTTCAAAAAACTCAGCACTTCCCGGACGTACTGCCGCCGGGCATAGGATTTGCCAAACAGCCGCCCATTCCGCAAAAACCGCTCGTATAAATCCCCCTCCACCTCCTCCAGCAAGTGGGGAGCGCAGCAGATTTGCAGCAATCGGCGGGCCCAGCGGGGCGGCTTGTTGGGTTCCATACTCTTTAGAAAATGAGAAGGTATGAATTAGGCGGTATGAGGGGGCCGCCCGGGCGGTTGGCTGACGCGCTCTGTGTTAAACTCTTCATTCATCATTTATCATTCATCACTCTTAACTCATCACTCCGACCGCAGGGACTTCACCGGATTCACTACTGCGGCTTTGATGCTCTGAAAACTGACCGTCAGCAGGGCGATGGTTAAGGCCAGCAAACCCGCCCCGGCAAACATCCACCACTGAACCGCAATGCGGTATGCAAATCCCGCCAGCCACTGGTCCATCGCATACCAGGCCACCGGCACCGCAATGACAATGGCAATCAGAACGAGTTTGACGAAATCCTTCGCCAGCAGTTGAATAATACCCAATACACTGGCACCCAACACTTTCCGCACGCCAATCTCGCGGGTTCGAACCTGCGCCGTGTAAGCCACCAGCCCAAACAGGCCGAGGCACGAAATCAGGATGGCGATGGTGGCAAAAACCGTAAAAAGCGTGCCGGTGCGCTGCTCCCCTTTGTACAGATTATCAAACGTCTGGTCCAGAAACGCGTAGTTAAACGGATAATCCGGATTGTAACGTTTCCACAAGCGCTCGGCGGCCGCAATGGCCTCGGGGGCGTCTTTTCCCGTCGTCTTGATGTAGATCCGGCCCGCGTGCCGGGGTTCGTAATACAAAACCGAGGGTTCGATTTTCTGCTTCATGGTGGCAAAATGGAAATCCTTGACCACTCCAACGATCGTCCCCTCCCGGTCCCAGAGCTTGAAGCGTTTCCCGATGGGATCTTTGATGCGGGCGGCTTTAACGGCGGTTTCGTTCAGGATAAAATGCAGGGAATCGGCGACGCCCCCGGTAAAATTGGCGCCCTGCTGCATCGTCATTTTAAAGAAGGGCACGAATTCTTCATCGACCGCCATCGGCCGGATCATCATGGTTTCGCCGGGTTCTTTGCCGTCCCACGAATTCGACCCGGTTTGCGATCCCAGTTCCACAATGTTGTTGTTGCCGCGGGCTACGCCCACCACGCCGGGCTGTTGCAGCAAATCGGCTTTGACGGCGTCAAAATGCGGGGCCATTTCCCGTTGAAAAAAAGCAAAGACGTGCGTTTTATCGTAGCCCAAATCTTTGGAACGAATGTAATCCAGCTGGTTGCTGATGATCAACGTTCCGGAAATCAGGATAACCGTAACCGCAAATTGCGTGATTACCAGCATTTTCCGAAAAACCGCATCCGTCAGCCGCGCCGACACCTTGCCTTTCAGGACTTTCAGGGGTTCGAACGACGAGAGCAGCAGGGCGGGATAAATGCTCGATGCCAGCAGGGTGCCGGCAATGGTGAAACCGATCACCAGCCAGATGTGGGCGTCCGTGAAATCGATGGTGAGTTCTTTGCCCGTAAGCTGGTTATAAAACGGCATCAGCGTGCTCATCAATCCAATTGCCAGGCCCGCCGACAAGGTGAATAACAGCGCGGTTTCGACGATAAACTGGAGAAACAACTGCCTTTTGGCCGCGCCCACAATTTTTCGCATGCTCACCTCCTTGGCCCGCAACATGGACCGGGCCGTGGAAAGATTCACGTAATTGATGCAGGCAATGCCCAGAATCAATACGGCAATAATGACGAACATCCGCACGGTTTCCATACCGCCCTCGCTGCCGTCGGCCCGGTACAGGTGCATATTGGGCAATGCCTGCAACAAATAGGTCAGGTCAGTATCGTCCGGTTTGTTGCGGAGGTGAATCGTGCGCAGTTTGGTGGCCAAGGCTTCGGTATTAACCCCCGGTTGCAGTTGTAAATACGTGGCGTAGGCAAATTCGTGGAAGTCATTATCCTGGTTCCGGCCATCCTGGCGATTCGCGTATATGGTTTTGAACCACTTTGAAATCGGGATAAACAGGTCGCCGGTGATGCTGGAATTTTTCGGAAAATCCCGAACGATGCCGCTCACCGTGAAGCTCGTTTTTCCGTCGGCCGTAATGACTTTACCAATCGGCTCGTCCTCGCCGAAATACCGTTTGGCGGTGGTTTCGGTCAACACCACGGAATGGTCGCCCGGAAACGGATTGGCCGGATTGCCTTTGATCAGGTTAAAATCAAAAACCGTAAACAAGGTGGGATCGGCAAAAACCGCCTTTTCTTCCACAAACGTCCGATCCCGGTATTTATACAGGGTGTACAAGCCGCCGTCGCTGATCCGAACCGCGTCTTTCACGTCGGCAACTTCCCGTTTTGCCATTTCGGCAATGGGGGCTACGGTGGTGGTCCAGATCTGCTGACTGGTGCCGGTGCCCACCTGGTTTTCGAGCCGGTAAATCTGGCTGGCTTTCGCGTGAAACCGGTCAAAACTCAGTTCGTCCTGCACCCACAACAGGATCAGCATCCCGACGGCCAGCCCCACGGTCAGGCCCGCCATGTTGATCAGGGAGTAAAACCGGTTTTTCAGTAACGTTCGCCAGGCGGTTTTGAAATAGTTACGAATCATAGCTGGTTGTAATAAATACGTTGACGGCTGGGAGGACGCTTGTCGCTTGGAAAAAACCGGTCCGCCCACCCGGGGCTTCAGAAAACTCAGCACTTCCCGGACGTACTGCCGCCGGGCATAGGATTTGCCAAACAGCCGCCCATTCCGCAAAAACCGCTCGTGCAGATCGCCCTCCACCTCCTCCAGCAAGTGGGGAGCGCAGCAGATTTCCAGCAATCGGCGGGCCCAGCGGGGCGGCTTGTGGGGTTCCATAACTTTTGAAGAATGTTGAATGAGAAGTGATGAGTTGGCTGACACGCCTTGTGTTAAACCCTTCATTCATCACTCATCATTTATAATTCATCATTCATCACTCTTAACTCATCACTCCGACCGCAGGGACTTCACCGGATTCACCAGCGCGGCTTTAATGCTCTGGTAACTGACGGTCAGGGCCGCAATGGCGAAGGTGATCAGAATGGCGACCAGGAAAATCGACGGTCCGATCTCAATGTGGTATGCGTATTCCCGGAGCCAGAGATCCATCCCATACCAGGCCACCGGAGCCGCCACGACGAACGCAATCAGCATCAGCCAGACAAATTCTTTCGAGAACAACACCACAATGCTTTCCACCGAGGCCCCCAGCACCTTCCGGATGCCCACCTCCTTGGTCCGCTGCACGGCCATCAGCGACACCAGCCCGAACAAGCCCAAACCGCCGATGACAATGGCAATACCCGAAAATAACCGGAAGGCGTTGTACATTTTTTCCTCCTGCGTGTAGAGCTTCGCAATGTGCTCATCGACAAATTCGTACGTAAACAGGTAATCCGGATTCAGTTCCGTCCAGTCTTTTTCGATGGTCGCCAGCGTTTCGCGAACGTTTTGCGGCCGGAGTTTCACGCTCGTCTGCCGAAAAGCCCGCGATTCGTAAAACAGGGCACAGGCCCGAATTTTGCCGTGCTTGGATTCGCTCTGAAAATCCCGCACCACGCCCCGAATCAGGGCCGGACCGCCCGCCAGCCGCAGCCGTTTGCCGATGGCGTCGGTTTCTTTCTGAATGCCCAGCCGGTGAATCAGCGTCTGGTTGACAACCACACTCCGAACCGTGTCGGTTTCAGCGGTTTTGACGACTGGATCCCCCGCCAGCATCGTCAGACCATACATCGGAATGTAATTCTCATCGACCATTTTCACCTCCACGACGTCGTTCTCCATCATGCCAAAGTCCGGTGCCGAAAAAGGCGCAAAATTGCGGTTAAAGGCGGGACCCGCCGACGCAAAACTGAATTGCGCAACGCCCGGATTGTTCTGCAATTTCTGCCGCAGCACATCGGCTTTTTCACCGGTTCCGAACGAAACGATGGCTTCTTTGTCGAAACCCATATTCTGATTCTGGAAAAAATCCATCTGGTAAGCCACCACCAGCGTTCCGATGATGAGTACCTGCGTAATCGCAAACTGCATAATCACCAGGCTTTTGCGAACCGCCATGCCGCCAAAGGTGCCTTCCGTAGTGCGGGATTTGAGCGCCCGGATGGGCTGGAAACCCGACTGGATAAAAGCCGGATACAAACCCGCCAGCAAGATGGTGCCCAGCAAAATGCCCGCGATGGCCGCCAGAACCGGCCATTGAATAAGCTGTTCAGCGTCGATTCGAATGTCCAGCAGGGGTTTGGTTAGCGGCAGAAACGCCCAGACCGCCCCCAGGGCCACCACCGCAGCCAGCGTTACCAGCAGGGTGGTTTCGCCCAGCACCTGCCCCACCAACTGCCGCCGGAAAGCCCCCAGCGCCTTGCGAATGCCGACTTCCTTCGACCGCCGAACCGCCTGGGCCGTGGCCAGGTTGACAAAGTTGATGCAGGCCGTCAGGATGATAAAAACCGCTACACCCGCCAGTCCGTAGATGGTTTCTTTGGAGCGCGGCATGGTAATTTGCGTTCCGAACCGTTTGTCAAAGTGAATTTCCAGCAGCGGCTGCAGCAGCAGATCGCCCCAATCGCCTTCAAACTGGTCCGCCCAGTTCTTTTTCATGAAAGCCGGTAAGCGGGCTTCCACGCGCTTCGGAGAGAGGTTTTGGGGCAACACCACGTACAGATAACCGCCCTGAATGGACCAGAAATCCCGGAGGTTTACCTCCTTGCGAATGGTTTCCCAGGACACCAGAAAATTGAAATTCAGGTGCGTATTGGCCGGCAAATCCCGGATAATACCGGTGACCCGCAGGTCGCGCTGATTATCCATCCGGATGGTCTGACCCATTGCGCTCTGGTCACCAAAATATTTCCGGGCCATCTGCTCGGTCAAAACCACCGTATTAGGCTCGGTCAGGGCGGTTTTCGGATTGCCCGTCAGCCACGTAAAATCAAAGACCTGCGGAAAAGCCGCGTCGGCGAACGCATAATGCTCTTCCAGAAACCGCTTCTTGCCGATCTCAATCTGGGTTTCGTGCTGGTAAAAATACTGGGAAACCTGCTCTGCTTCCGGAAAATCGGTGCGAAAAGCCGGCGCTACGGAAAACGACACACTGGGGTTGTAATCAAGGCCGTGGACCACCATTCGGTACGTGCGATTGGCTTTTTGGTGAAAAGCATCGTACGACAGTTCGTTGCGAACCACCAGAAAAATGATGATACAGGCCGCCAGCCCCAGTGCCAGCCCGAAAACGTTGATGAACGCGTAACTTTTTTGTTGCAGTAAAGTCCGGTAGGCAATCGTGAAATAGTTGCGTAACATGGCGGTCCAGCTCGGGTTTTTAAAAGGATCGGGTTTTCGTTTCAAGAACTGGGGTTGCAGAAACTTCAGCACCTCCCAGACGTATTGCTGACGGGCGTAGGCGGTTCCGAAAAGGCGGGCCCGGCGGTCAAATCGTTCGTATAAATCGCCCTGTATCTCCTCGACCAGATTCGGAGCGCAAAACCATTCCAGCAACCGGTCGGCCCAACGGGGCGGGGACTCTTTCATATTTTCGAATAGACAATTAAGAATGAATAATTACCTGTCTACCAGATTTTTACAAACATTACATTCATTATTAATTATGCATTCAGCCTATAAACTAACCGCGGGTAAGCCATTCGGCGCAATCGAATCCCAGAGCTGTTCGCGGACGGACCGGATGTCGTGGAGCGTGCGGCTGCCCAAAACCGTCACCGAAAACAGCCGCTTGCGCCGTCCACCGCGCTCCGCCGTGGCTTCGCCCAGGTGCGATTTCAGCATTCCCTTCTCTTCGAGCCGGTGCAAAGCCGCATGAACCGCGCTGATGCTGACGGCCCGGCCCGTTTGCCGGTCCAGTTCGTCGGTGATCGCAACGCCGTAGGCACTGTCGCCCAAAACCGCCACGGTGAGCAGTACCACCTCTTCAAACTCACCTAAATACGATCGTCTCATGGCCAGGAGATATAATTAACTTCTGTAGAACAAATCTTCTGCCAGAAACAAAAAACGGCCTGTGAAGGCCGTATGAGCAACTTTTCAGAAAACCGCTGTCCGAATTCGTACAGTTTGAATGTCCGAACCCGAACAGCGTTCGACGGTTTTCCGGCTTATTTGACCGGGATTAATTCGTACTGGCGGTTTGGTTTGTCGACCGTCAGCCAGTACGCCAGTTTTTGCTCCGGACTGTTGACTTGCAGCCGGTATTTGCCGCTCAACAGATGCGTGATGTTGAAATACCGGTTGTAGCCCGCCAGATGGCTCGATTCGTTGTAGTACACCGTCCGCGCCGTTTCGTCCGTCAGCTCAATCAGCACCTTTTTCTGATTCGGATTGGAGAAATTGACGCGCAGTTTTCCCGCTTCGTTGACCAGCGTATTGGCCACAAACGACCGGTTTTCCGAAATTGACACCAGAGTGCTTTCCTCCTCCAGATGATTAACGGCCTTATAATGCACAAAACCGGCTACATTGGACGCCATCAGATCGTAGGATTTCACCTGCGAAGCGAGCAATTGACTGTTGACCACCCGGCTCAGCATTTCGTCGAACAACCGAATGTTCCGCCGGTTCAGCTTCACGTATTTGCCCAAAAGTGTCTCCTGGTAGATGGCTTCGTTCTGGGCGTTGTAAAACCGGATGACCGTGTTGCGGGTGGCGTAGTCGGTTTGAATTTTCCAGTAACTCTTGCCCGGTTCATGAACGGAACGGTAATGGGGCTGCGCGGTTGCCAGCGCACTAACCAACAGAAAAGCAACGGCCAGCAGGCGACCAGCGGTTTTGGTAATTGAGTTGAGAACGGGTTTCATGGGATTGTGCTTGTTGTTTACAGTTTGTTTAATTAGGTAGTATTTATTCAAACTTTGTAAGACAAATCTGTTGCCAGATCAAAAAACGGCCAATACATGCTGATTAGGGCCTTTTGCTAAAAACCGCCTGTCCGAAACCGTACAGAAAGTGTCCGCTGACGTACCAACTGGTAAGAATTAAGGCTTGACAAAACAGCGCAATCCGGCTCAAACCGCTAAATAGAAAGGACGGAATCCCGAAAAACCCGGACAGACCCGGTTTTAGGGCCGACGAACGCCCGCGGCCCCGCCGGGTTTCCTTCAGCGAATTGTTTTCAGTTGGTACGTCCGGGGATTATCCTGAATCAGCAGCCGGTAAGAATAGTCCTTCTGAGCGCCGGAAACTTCGAACCGGAATCGGCCTTCCGGCAACTGCGTCACATTCAGCGTTCGGCTGTAGTGCGACAAGGCCACCTTTTCCTTAAAAATATACCGGCCCTGATCATCCAGCAGGGTAACCAGCATCGGTTCTTCCAGCAGGTTCACTGCGTGAACTTTCAGTTTACCGGCATCGCTGATGGCCACATCGGAGCGCATCGGACTGATGTTCAGAGGCTCAGTAACGGGAGCTAAAAAATAGGACGTCGAAACCGGCTTCGACGAAGGGACCGAAATGACATGGTACGGAACACCGGTGCTGGCCGCCATCAACTCATGGCTTTTGACCTCCGCCGACACCAGCTGATTCGTCAGCAACCGTTGCAGCATTTCGTCGAACAGGCGGATGTTCCGATTGGTCAGCTTGACGTATCGACCGGGCAGCGTTTCCTGATAAATGGGCTCGTGGCGGTTGTTAAAAAACCGGATCAGGGTGTTCTGGCTCGAGAAGTCGGTCTGAATTTTCCAGTAAGCCTTCGATGAGTCGGTTTTCGCGTAATAGTCCGACTGGGCATGTGCCACAAAGCCGGTACCGAAAAAAAGAAAGAACAGCAGATTCCGGAGTCCGGGCCGGGTTGGAAGGAAGGTTTTCATGATGCTTGTGCTTGTTGTTTACTGGAAATAAAAGTTATTATTAATTCAATATTTGCAGAACAAATCTGGGGCCAAGGTAAAAAACCGCCTTAATTGCTTTGAAATGGGTATTGATGCGTACAAAATCCTCCTTTTTCGTCCATTTTTGGACACTGGATGTCCTGGAATGGACACCATGAGATTGGCGGTAATGAGCAGGTATTGAAAACTGTCTATAAGATGAAAAAAAACGGAACAGCGTTGCACCCAGCGGCAAAAATCCTGTTTAAATTTCCGGGCACTTTTGAAGTTTGAATTGTCAAATTCGTCCTGCCCCGCTTTCGGGTCCCAGCCGCTGGCCGGAAATGGCCCGTTTTTTCGAAAATTGAATGGAATTACGCCCTCCGGAATTTCGTACCCGGCCGAGAAGCCATAACATCACAGGGACTTTTTCTTGCTTTAATCCAATAGATTACCCACCTTTGCACTTTCGTTTGATGAACCCGGCGGCACATTCCAAATGCCGTTTTTCACGACAGATTTTCTCTACTAACTATATATACTTAATTAGTTATGCAGCCTGTTTCAGCCTCCGACTCTTCTCCAGAAGCCACTACCCCCGTCGGACTGAACTTAAATGGGTTAAAGATAACCGTTCAGGGCGACGCTGCGGCTGAACAGGTAAAGCTGCTGCAATCCGCCTTTCCGGATTCCGAAATCGGCCTGGCACCGGATGTCTCAACCCGCCCGGTTTTGCTCCGCCGACGCAACCGCACGGAAATTGCCATCTACGTTTTTTCGGCCCTGTCGCTAATGATTGTCGGGCATCTGCTGCTGAGTTACCTTACACTCGACCGGCTGACGCTGGTGTTGACTACGCTGGAATTTAACAACGACTTCTGGTATTATCTGGCGGGCGGTTTTGTGGCTCAGATGATCGATGGCGCGCTGGGCATGGCCTACGGCGTAACGGCTTCGACCCTGCTTCTGACGGTGGGCGTAAGTCCGGCGGCAGTGAGCGCCAGCGTTCACAGCTCCGAGATTTTCACGAGCGGGGTATCGGGTTATATGCACCTGCGGTTTGGCAACGTCAACAGTAAATTATTCAAAGCCGTGCTGATTCCGGGCGTGATCGGGGCCTGTATGGGCGCGTACGTGCTGGTGTCGCTCGAGCAATATTCGATGTATATCAAACCGGCGGTGGCGGTGTACACGGCGGTGCTGGGGGTTCTGATCCTCAAGAAAGCCCTCGCCAAACGCAACAAGAAAAAACCGATCAAAAAAATTGGTTTGCTGGCGTGGTTTGGCGGGACGATGGATGCCATCGGTGGCGGTGGCTGGGGACCGATTGTGTCGTCGACCCTGATTGCCAGCGGGCGGCATCCGCGTTACACCATCGGTTCGGTTAACCTGGCGGAATTTTTCATCTCGCTCTCCAGCTCCCTGACTTTTGTTACCCTCATTGGTCTGACGCACTGGCAAATCATCGTCGGCCTGATTCTGGGCGGCATGATTGCGGCTCCCATTGCCGCCCTCCTTTCGACCCGTTTGCCCATAAAAGCCATGATGATCATGGTCGGAGTCGTCGTAATAATTGTAAGTTTGCGTAATATTTTGTCGGTCGTTTTATAAGACAACGGAAATGAAATAAGAGACTAGAAAAACAATCATCTCTTGTCCTGACTCCCCTGTCTAGCTTCGCATTCATGAAAAAACAAACGAAAGCCATCCGTATCCAGACGAAGAAGTCGCAGTATCGCGAACATTCGACGCCTTTGTTTCTGACTTCCAGTTTTACGTTTGAAAGCGCCGAACAAGGCAAAGCCCTGTTTGAGGAATCGGAAGAAGGCAACATTTATTCCCGGTTTTCCAATCCGAACGTCACGGAGTTTGTCGATAAAGTGTGCATGCTCGAAAATGCCGAAGCCGGTATTGCAACGGCCACGGGCATGGCTGCGGTTTTTGCCAGCATGGCCGCCCTGCTGAAGTCGGGCGATCATATTGTGGCCTGTCGGGCGTTGTTTGGCTCGGCCCACCAGATCATTTCGCAGATTCTGGTTAAGTGGGGCATTACGTATACCTACGTGGATGCCAGCGCGACGGAAGCGGAATGGGAAGCGGCCATTCAGCCCAACACGAAGATGGTTTACCTGGAAACGCCCTCCAACCCCGGGCTGGAGCTGGTCGATCTGGAAATGCTGGGGCGGCTGAAAAACAAATACGGTTTTATTCTGAACGTCGATAACTGCTTTGCCACGCCGATTCTGCAAACGCCCCTCGACTTTGGCGCGGACCTTTCGGTTCATTCGGCCACCAAGTATATGGATGGGCAGGGGCGCGTGCTGGGCGGTGTGATTGTCGGGCCGGAAAAACTGATTGCCCCGATCCGGTTTTTTGCCCGGCATACGGGTCCATCAATGTCGCCCTTCAACGCCTGGACCCTGTCGAAAAGCCTTGAAACGCTGGAACTGCGGATGGATCGTCATTGCGCCAACGCCCTGAAACTGGCCCAGGCGCTCGAACAGCACCCGGACGTGCAGCACGTCAAATACCCGTTTCTTCCCTCCCACCCGCAGCACGAGCTGGCCCAGCGCCAGATGGCCGCGGGGGGCGCCATTGTAACGTTTGAAGTCGAAGGCGGTTTTGATCGGGTCAAAGCCTTGTTTGAATCCTTGAAAATTGCGTCGCTTTCGTCTAACTTAGGGGACACGCGCACGATCGTCACAAATCCGTTTACGACCACGCACTCCAAACTGAAACCGGATGAGAAAGCGGCTCTGGGCATCACTGAAGGATTGATTCGGGTGTCGGTAGGTCTGGAGGACGGTGACGATCTGGTGGCGGATTTTGAGCAGGCGGTGGCGAAGTCGGCAGAAGCGGTGAAGTCGGCGGTCGAGTGACGCGTTCATTTCCTTTACTGATTTTTACCTTTCGATTAGACGATCATGAAAACGCTAACCATTCAACTGCCGGATTCAATTAATGAACGTGATTTGTTGATGCAGTTGGCGGGCGTACTATTCGAAAAGGGACTTCTCTCCTCTGGACAAGCAGCCGAAATGGTGGGCATCAGCAAGGCAGAATTTCTTGAATCAATCGGTCGTTACGGGATTTCGATCTTTGGAGAGACACCGGAGGATATTAAAAATTTATAACTGGCATGGTAATCATAGCGGATGCAAGTTGTCTAATTGTTCTTCGTAAAATTGGACTTCTTGATTTGCTTAAAAAACTTTACAACACGGTTACCGTAACCACTATTGTAGCGAATGAATGTAAGTTTCTGTTACCAGATTGGATTAAAATTGTCTATATCCAGCCGAACGTTTTTTTGAATGAATTGCAACACAGATTAGATGAAGGTGAAGCCACTTCGATCGCTCTGGCAAATTCACTTCCTGAATGCACACTAATAATTGATGAAGCTAAAGGGCGTTCAGTTGCTAAGGAATTAGGTCTATCAATTATTGGGACGCTTGGGGTTTTGCTGAAAGCCAAGGAAGCCGGTTTAGTGAATTCTTTGGACCAGTTATTAAACGAATTACGCACAAAAACTGATTTTAGATTTTCCAAAGAAATCGAAATAGCCATTCTCATGAAAGCCGGTGAGCGATGAAGCATCTGAAAATCAGTCTAACCTTTATTGTTCTGATCTTGTCAAACTCGGGACTTTTTGCGCAGAATACGAAAAAACCGGTGCGCATCGGCGTGGTTGGTTTGGTGCACTCGCACGTCGGCTGGATTCTGAACCGGGCCACGAAAACCGGTGACCCCACAATTGAGGTGGTCGGCATTGCCGAACCGAATCGGGAAGTGGCCGAGCGGTATCTGAAACGGTACAATTTGCCGATGAGTCTGGTTTATTCGACCGTCGAGGAAATGCTGGACAAAACCAAGCCCGATGCCGTCACGGCCTTTAACGAAATCAGTAATCACATCAATGTCGTCAAGGTGTGCGCGCCCCGCGGGATTCATGTAATGGTGGAAAAACCGCTGGCCGTCAGCATTGATCAGGCCCGGCAAATGGAAGCCCTGGCCAAAAAGCACAACATTCATTTGTTGACCAATTACGAAACTACCTGGTACGGCAGCAATCACAAAGCGTATCAGCTGGCGGTGAAAGAAGGGGCAATTGGTCCGATTCGCCGGATTGTGGTGCACGACGGCCACGACGGGCCGGCCCAGATGAACAAGGAATTTGTGGCCTGGCTGACCGATCCGGTAACAAACGGCGCCGGAGCCCTGTTCGATTTCGGCTGTTACGGCGCCAACCTGGCAACCTGGTTGCTAAACGGCGAAAAACCGCGTACGGTTAGTGCGTTTACGTTGCAGATCAAGCCGGATGTGTACCCGAAAGTAGACGACGACGCCACCATCGTTCTGGAATATCCGAAAGCGCAGGTGGTGATTCAGGCCTCGTGGAACTGGCCGTTCAGCCGCAAGGACATGGAGGTGTACGGTGAAACCGGGTACGTGTTCACGCTGGACGGAACCCGGATGCGGATTCGGCTTAAAGGCGATAAAGCCGAGCAGACCGCCGAAGCCGCCAAAACCGACGCGCCGGTTTCCGATCCGTTCGATTATCTGGCGCAGGTGGTACGCGGTGAAACTAAATCGACGGATGATTTGTCATCGTTGAAAGTGAATATGGTGGTGATGGAAATTCTGGATGCGGCCCGGCAATCGGCGAAAGCTGGCGGAAAGCCCGTTGCACTCAAGTAAGTTGACTATAGCTAAATTTAAAATATAATACCGGGCGAAGCCCACAGGGACGCTATGATAGCAGAACCTTCTTATACCATTGAAAGTCTGGCCGATCTGCTGGCGGGCAAAAGTGAAGTGGAAAGCTTGCGGACACTGGCCGAGCTGTTTCCGGGTCAGGTTGTTTTTTCGTCCAGCTTTGGCTACGAAGATCAGGTCATTACGGACATGATTCTGGCCAATCACATCCCGATCCGGGTTTTTTCGCTGGATACGGGCCGGATGTTTGGCGAAACGTATCAGGTCTGGCAGAAAACCAACAGCCGCTACGATACCAAAATTGAAGCGTATTACCCGAAAGGCGAACCGCTCGAAAAAATGGTAAACGCCAAGGGGCCGTTCAGTTTCTACGAGTCGATCGAAAACCGGAAAGAATGCTGTTTCATCCGGAAAGTCGAACCGCTGAACCGGGCGCTGGCGGGCAACAAAATCTGGATCACGGGCATCCGGGCGGAGCAGTCGCAAAACCGCCAGACCATGACGCAACTGGAAAATGATGACGCGCACCAACTCTTCAAATTCCACCCGCTGATGAACTGGTCGTTCGACGAGGTGAAGACGTATGTGCGCAAAAACAACGTGCCCTACAACCCGCTCCACGACCGCGGTTTTGTTTCCATCGGCTGCCAGCCCTGCACCCGGGCGATTCAGGAGGGAGAAGACTTCCGGGCCGGCCGCTGGTGGTGGGAAGATAATTCAAAGAAAGAATGTGGATTACACGCTAAATGAGTGAAGGGGTGATGGAGTGCTGGAGTGATTTTTCAAAACCGCTCACTTTATGACTCAATCGCTCATTCGCTAATTCGCTCACTAAGAATGAAGTTAGATTATCTAGATCAACTCGAATCGGAAGCGATTCACATCATGCGCGAAGTTGCCGGGCAATTTGAACGGCCCGCGCTCCTGTTCTCGGGCGGAAAAGACTCCATTACGCTGGTGCACCTGGCCCTGAAAGCGTTCCGGCCGGGCAAATTTCCGTTTCCGCTCGTGCACATCGACACCGGTCACAACTTTCAGGAAGCCCTCGATTTCCGGGACTGGCTGGCCGAAAGTCTGGGCGAAAAGCTGATTGTCCGGTACGTCGAAGACACGATTCGCGAGAAAAAACTAAAAGAACCGACGGGCCGAAACGCCAGCCGGAATGCCCTGCAGACGTTTACCCTGCTCGATACCATCGAAGAATTTGAGTTTGATGCCTGCATCGGTGGTGCCCGGCGTGACGAGGAGAAAGCCCGGGCGAAAGAGCGCGTTTTTTCCGTGCGCGACGAATTTGGCTCCTGGGACCCCAAGCTGCAACGGCCCGAACTCTGGAATACCTACAACGGCAAGATTCATAAAGGGGAGAATGTCCGGGTTTTCCCGATTTCGAACTGGACCGAACTCGACGTCTGGAATTATATCAAACGCGAAAACATTGCCCTGCCGAGCATTTATTTTGCCCACGAACGGGAGTTGATTCTGCGCGACGGTAAGTTATTGGCCACGGCAAAGGGCGTCATTCAGCCGGAAGAAACCGACCAGCTTGTGACCCGGAAAGTCCGGTTTCGGACGGTGGGCGATATTTCCTGCACGGCGGCCGTGGAGTCGGATGCCGACACGCTGGAAGCCGCCATTGCCGAAATTCAGGCCACCCGCATCAGCGAACGGGGCGAAACCCGGATCGACGATCAGGTGTCGGAAGCGGCCATGGAAGACCGGAAAAAAGGCGGTTATTTTTGATTGGATAGAAACTATCCGTTATTGTTATCAAAATGCCGACCGTAGCTTTTATTGAAGAACTTAAAATTGAATTATACTTTAAAGATCATCCTCCTCCGCACATCCATGCAAAATCTGCTGAGCATGAAGTTTTAATTGTGATTGATGATGCAAGCATATTTAAAGGTTCGCTTCCCATAAGGAAACTTAAAAAAGTAACCGAATATGTAGCTGATCCTAAAAACAAAAAACGATTAATGACCCTATGGCAAGAATACAGCGGCAATTAATCAGGCCCCAAAAGCTTTTACAGGTCGAACCTTATAAAGTGGTACTACTGTGGTCGAATGGAGAAATCAGATTGAATGATTATACAGAAGAGGTTGAAAAATGGAGAACCGGTTCTAATAACTATTTAAAAAAGCTGACTTCTCCAAAAGTTTTTATGACCGCTTATATCAAAGACAATACGCTTGCTTTTTCAGGAGTAAAAATCAGAGTTCCCGGTATTCCTGGAACACAACCACTTGATTTGGATCCTGACGAAATGCTCAAAGAAAGTGCAAAATTGGGCAGGTCATTTTCGCGTGAAGAAGAGAAGAAGTTAAATCGCCCAAAACAAAATACAGCGCTTTCAAACATTGAAATTAGATTCTCTTCTGAGGGCGATGTATTTATATCTGGTAAATCTTTCCATATTTCCTCTGGCAAATCTAGCCCAACAGTAAAGCCTCTTCTTCAAATAGGTGACGAACTTATTGAAATTGAAAATTAAATTAATGGACCTTCTAAGATTTATTACCGCAGGTAGCGTCGACGACGGCAAAAGCACGCTGATCGGCCGCCTGTTATACGATTCAAAATCCATTCTGGCCGATCAGCTCGAAGCCATCGAACGCGCCAGCAAAAGCCGGGATGAAGGCGAAATTGACCTGGCGCTGCTAACCGACGGCCTGCGCTCCGAACGCGAACAGGGCATTACCATCGACGTAGCGTACCGGTATTTCCAGACCCCCCAGCGTAAGTTCATTATCGTCGATGCGCCGGGGCATATTCAGTACACCCGCAACATGGTGACGGGAGCCTCCAACTGCCAGCTGGCGGTGGTGCTGGTCGATGCCCGGCATGGGGTGGTGGAGCAAACCCGGCGACACTCGCTGATCGCGTCGCTGCTGGGCATACCGCACATTGTGGTGGCCGTCAACAAAATGGATCTGGTCGGTTATTCGCAGGATGTCTTTTCCAATATCTGCATTCATTACAACGAACTGGCTCAGAAGCTGAATTTCGGTCCGGTGACGTACATTCCGCTGAGCGCCCTGAACGGTGATAATGTGGTCGACAAATCCGCCAACATGCCCTGGTACGAAGGCGAACCATTGCTGAGCCACCTGGAAACCGTCGAGCTTGATCAGGATGAGAACCTGACGGATACCCGCTTCCCGGTTCAGTACGTCATTCGTCCGCAAACCGCCGAACTGCACGATTACCGGGGGTACGCCGGCAAAATTACCAGCGGTGTTTTCCGGAAAGGCGATGCGGTGACGGTTTTGCCCACCGGCGAAACATCCACCATTGATGCCATTGAGATTGCCGAAACCCACCTCGACGAAGCGTTTGCGCCCATGTCGGTCGTGCTGCACCTGGCCGATGACGTAGATATTAGCCGGGGTAACCTGATTGTCAAGTCCGACAACCAGCCGATTGTGAGCCAAAATGTGGAAGCCATGCTGTGCTGGATGGATACCAAAGCCCTGAAAGTCGGCAATAAATACACCCTGCAACACGGCACCTTTCGCACGCGCTGCTCCATTCGTGCCATTGTCTACCAACTGAACGTCAACACGTACGAGGAGAACGAAGACATCGAGAGCCTCAAATTGAATGACATTGCCAAAGTCATTCTTAAAACGGCAAAACCGGTCAGTTTCGATCCGTATACCAAAAACCGGGTCAATGGTGGCGCTATTTTGATTGATGAAACGTCGAACGTAACCGTGGGAGCGCTGATGCTTCAGGGTGAGGCCGAATAAGCAGCCATTTACATCCATGAAGCCCGAACGGTGCCCTACTAAAATAGCGGCACCGTTTTTGCATTTTGGGACTTTGAAGATGACTCCGTCCGGCATCCGGCAACATTTTGCATAACGGTTAGTTATGAGCAATAATTAAAAGTATGCCGGTTTGCGTCCGTTCAGGAACTCATAAATAAGTACATTTGTCTATAAACCAGATAGCAGCGCGCCGGAAAAAACCGGCCTTTTGTTCAAAGTATTAGTCTTTTAATTCTATCGACTATCTCACTAAAGCGATAAATCATGTCTGTTCAATTCACCGATAACGTCAGCAACGTTGCCCAACGCGACATTCTGAACCTCCAGAAAAAAATTGGCGTGTTTGCGGATGGCGAAATGACCGAGGAGCATTTCCGTAAATTTCGGCTCTCACGCGGGGTATACGGCCAACGCCAGCCCGGTGTGCAGATGATTCGCATCAAATTGCCCTACGGTCGCATTACGGCTGATCAGTTAATCCGAATTGCCGATATTTCCGACAAATACGCAACGGGCAACCTGCACGCGACCACCCGGCAGGATATTCAACTCCATTTTGTCAAACTGGCCGATACGCCCCAGCTCTGGGCCGATCTGGAAGATGCCAAGATCACCCTGCGTGAAGCCTGCGGCAATACGGTCCGGAATGTGACGGGCGCTGCCAAAGCCGGCATTGACCCCGACGAGCCGTTTGACATTACGCCCTACGCCTACAGTATTTTCGATTACCTGCTCCGCAATCCGATTTGCCAGGAGATGGGCCGGAAGTTCAAAATTTCGCTGTCATCCAGTGAAAAAGACAACGCTTATGGCTACATGCACGATGTTGGGCTGGTTCCCCGCGTCAACGAAGCAGGCCAACGCGGTTTTAAAGTGATGATCGGGGGCGGTCTGGGCGCGCAGCCTTACATGGCCGAAACCGCCTATGAGTTTCTGGAAGAAGACCTGGTGATTCCTTTCATTGAAGGGTGTATCCGCGTTTTCGACCGGTACGGCGAGCGCTCCCGTCGGCACAAAGCCCGGATGAAATTCCTGTTGCAGGACATTGGCCTGGAAGAATTTCTGCGCCGGGTGGAAGAAGAACGGCTGGCGTTGAAGAATAAAACGTATCCGATCAATCCGGAACTCGGTGGCGCTTCCCAGGTTGAATCTGCGGGGCAACAGCAGAATCCCGCGGAGCTGTCAACCGACGAACGTTACCAGGCCTGGCTGAAAACCAACGTGTTCGAGCAGAAACAAACGGGTTGGTACGCCGTTCAGCTGCGGATTTTGCTGGGAGATATGCATTCGGACAAAGCCCGGGCGCTGGCGTCACTGGTGAAGCAATACGCCGGTGATGACATTCGGGTCACGGTCAACCAGGGCTACCTGCTCCGGTTTGTAAAACCCGAAAATCTGCCTGCTTTGCACGCCGGACTCGAGGCACTGGGGCTTGCCGATCCCGGTTTTGATTCGACGGCCGACATTACGACCTGCCCCGGCACCGATACCTGCAACCTGGCCATTTCGAGCAGTTACGGCATTACGCGGGTACTGGAAAAAATGATGAAAGCCGAGTTCCCCGACCTGATTTACAACAACGACATCAAAATCAAGATTTCGGGTTGCATGAACGGCTGCGGCCAGCATTCGGTTGCGAACATTGGTTTCCACAGCAGTTCCGTCAAAAACGGCGCTTATGTCATTCCGGCTTTGCAGGTCTTGCTGGGGGGCGGTTTCAACGGCAAAGGCGAAGGTCTGTTCGGGGATAAAGTAGTTAAAGTTCCTACCAAACGCGGACCGGATGCGCTGCGGCTGTTGCTGCGCGACTACGAAGCCAACGCTTTCGATGGTGAATACTACAGTGATTACTATGCGCGCCAGGGCAAGAATTATTTTTATTCGTTTCTGAAACCGCTGGCCGATCTGAAAACCCTTTCGCAGGAGGACTACACCGACTGGGATCACACCGAACAGTTTGTGACGGAAATCGGGATTGGCGAGTGCGCGGGCGTTATGATCGACCTCGTCGCCACGACCCTGACCGAAGGCACTGACAAGTTGAGCTGGGCCAGCGAAGCCTACGCCGACGGCCGTTGGGCCGACGCCATCTACCACGCCTACAACGTCTTGATTACGGGTGCTAAAGGCGGTTTGATGATGAAAGACATTAACACCAACACCCAGCACGGAATTGTCAGTGATTTTGACAAAAACTTCCTGGGGGAAGCCGGTTTTCACACGCAGGAAGGTGAGTTTAAAACGCTCGTATTCAGCATTAACAAAAGCGAACCGAGCGCCGAATTCGCCCAGTCCTTCATTGCCAGAGCCGCGTCGTTTCTGGACAGTGTCCGCGCCTACCGCGAACGGCAAATCGAGCAGGATGGCCTGCCGGAATTGCAGGAATTAGTGATTGCAAAAGACAGTTAAAAAGGAAGAATGAAAAAGGGGAGAAAAGGAGGAGTGCACGATCTTCCTTTCCCCTTTTTCGTTCCTCCTCTCCTCCTTTACATATGAAATTAACGTTGGTTGGGGCGGGTCCCGGTGATCCGGATTTGATTACCCTTAAAGGTGTAAAAGCGTTGCAGCAGGCCGATGTGGTCATGTACGATGCGCTGGTACACCCCGATTTACTGGATTATTGCAAACCGGATGCGCTGAAAGTGTATGTGGGCAAACGGCTGAACGAATATTCGTGTACGCAGGAAGAAATTAACCCCCTGATTGTGCATTACGCCCAGAAATACGGGCACGTGGTGCGTTTGAAAGGCGGTGATTCGTTTATTTTCGGACGGGGTTACGAAGAAATGGAGTACGCCCGGCAGTACGGCATCGAAACCGAAGTAATTCCCGGCCTGTCCAGCAGTTATGCCGTTCCGGCGCTGGCGGGCATTCCCTTGACAACCCGCGGAGTGAGCGAAAGCTTCTGGGTGGTGACGGGCACCACCAAAACCGGTCAGCTTTCGCACGATTTGCACCTGGCCGCTCAGTCAACGGCGACCGTGGTCATTCTGATGGGCATGCACAAACTGGCCGAGATCATGGCGGTTTTTGGCGCGTGTGGAAAAACCGACGTGCCGGTTGCGATCATTCAAAACGGCTCCTTAACGGAGGAAAAAACCGTTACCGCCACGGTTGCGACCATTGGCGAACAGGTAGCCAGCTCGGGCATCAGCTCCCCGGCGATCATCGTGGTGGGCGAAGTGGCCCGGCTGCGAAACATTCAATTAGCCCATTTACAAAACGCCATCACCCAGAGCTAGAATCAAATTAGCTGGCTACGTTTCCAGTTAGTGTCCATCCTATTTCCAGTACTAGAGGAATAGACCCAATGAAATGCTAACTTGAAAAGGATAGCCGGTAGCGGTTTACTTCCCTTTTTCCGTCCATGAACACCCTCTTCCCAATCTTTGTCAAAATCGAGAACCTGCAAACGCTGGTGGTGGGGGGCGGTTATGTCGGACTGGAAAAAGTGACGGCCTTGTTGTCAAATGCGCCCAATGCTCCGGTGACCCTGGTAGCGCCCGCCATTCGGGAGGAAATTGTCGAACTCGCCCGGCAACACCCTAATCTTCAATTAATTTACGACACCTACGCACCCGGTTTTCTGGACGACAAGGATCTGGTTATCGTAGGCACGAATGAGCAAGCCGTGAACGCTCAGGTGCAGGCCGACTGCAAAAACCGCCGGATTCTGGTCAACGTGGCCGACACGCCCGGACTGTGCGACTATTACCTCAGCTCGGTGGTAAAAAAAGGGGATTTGAAAATTGCCATCTCAACGAATGGCAAATCGCCCACCTTTGCAAAGCGGTTTCGGGAGGTGCTGGAAGAAATTTTGCCGGACTCGTTACAGGCCACGCTGGACAACCTGCAAACCATTCGCAACCGGCTGAAAGGCGACTTTCAGGCAAAGCTGGAACGTCTCAACGAGATAACGAAGGTGATGAAATCCTAAAACCTGGGCAGGAGCTGGGATAAATCGAAGGGTTCTTTCCGCAAAATAAAGACGTATACCAAACCGGCCAGAATCATGTACAGGATGATCAGCCATTTCTTTTTCTGCTCGAATTCGGCAGGGTGATGGTGGTAGTCATAATACATCGACGCCGATAAGGCCATTACCATCAGAAAAAAGGAAAAGATGGCGCAGTCGGTCCGGTATATGACAATATCCCGCATAAAACGGGCTCCCATCAAAATATACAATAACCAGAAACCAAATCCGGTCCGGTATAAGTAGACGCTAAGCCGTCTATCGTTTTTTAAATCAAATAGTTTATCCGACATAACCGTCAGGAATTTATTTAGGTGAAATTACGTAACTTATAAGAAATAAGCAATTTTGTACCCACTACGCAATAACGAAAAAACCATGCAAAGTGAGCAAACCAATACCGTTCCGCCCAAAACGAACACGATGAAAGTAGAGCTGAATCGGGTCGATGACGCCTTCCACTTTGAGGCAACCGGTGTTTCCGACGTACCCATTCACATCGACGGCGCCGTTGACATTGGCGGCCACAACGCCGGGGCCCGCCCGATGGAAATGCTGCTGATGGGCTTAGCCGGCTGCAGCGCCATCGACGTGATTCTGATTCTGAAAAAACAACGCCAGGTGATTGAAGACTTCCGGATTACGGTGGAAGGTCAGCGCCCCGCCGACACCACGCCTGCTCCGTTTCATTCGATTCACCTGCACTATGTTCTGAAGGGCGAACTGGACGAAGACAAGGCCCGCCGGGCGATTGATCTGTCGATGGATAAGTACTGCTCGGCGACGGCGCAAATCCGCCCAACGGCCAGCATCACGTATTCTCTGACGATTGAAAAATAAGGGTAAGGGATAGACCCGCAAATGGAGACGAATGAATTTGAAGGGTTAAGGGCCAGACTACGAACACCTTGCCCTTGGTCTCGTTTCGATTCTCATTTATCCTAAATCTTTTATCTCCCAAAAGGCTTTTGAACCCGGAAGCCTTTTTTTATTTTGGCAGTATGAAACAATACCACGATCTGCTCCGTCATATTCTGGCCACCGGCACCCCGAAAACCGACCGCACCGGCACCGGTACCCTGAGTGTGTTTGGCTACCAGATGCGTTTCGATTTACAGGAAGGTTTTCCGATCGTTACGACGAAAAAAATTCACCTCAAGTCGGTGATTCACGAACTGCTGTGGTTCATCAAGGGCGACACCAACATCAATTACCTGAGCGAACACGGCGTTAAAATCTGGGACGAATGGGCCGACGAAAACGGCGAACTCGGCCCGGTGTACGGCAAGCAATGGCGCAGTTGGGAAGGACCGAACGGGCAGGTGATCGATCAGTTGCAGGACGTATTGAAGCAATTGAAATACCGCCCGGATTCGCGCCGGATCATTGTTTCGGCCTGGAATCCGGCCGATGTGCCCAACATGGCATTGCCGCCCTGCCACGCCCTGTTTCAATTCTACGTGGCCGAAAACCGGCTTTCCTGCCAGTTGTATCAGCGCAGTGCGGATGTGTTTCTGGGCGTGCCGTTTAACATTGCCTCTTACGCCCTGCTAACGATGATGATTGCCCAGGAATGTGGGTATGAGCCCCACGAATTCATCTGGACGGGCGGGGATACGCACCTGTATCTCAATCACCTGGATCAGGTTCATCTGCAATTGTCCCGCGAACCGCGTCCGCTGCCCACCATGAAAATTAATCCGGCGGTGAAGTCGGTTTTCGATTTTAAATACGACGATTTTAAGCTGGAGAATTACGATCCGTTCCCGGCTATCAAAGCGCCGGTGGCCGTCTGACGAATCCGGAGTCTGATTCCCACGGTTAAAGTCCGTGGGTACGTTTGAGTCGCTCGTATTCGCGCTCGGCCAGATTTTTTTCGTTGAAACCGTGGTAGACGCTGAAGTAATGGGAGATTAATCCGATGCCCCAGCCCAGCGTGGCCCAGATTGGCCAGGGATAAAGCCCCCACTTTTCCTGAAAAACAAGCGAAATGATTAGCCAGATCAGCCAGAGAACCGCATTGACAAACAGATAGGTCCGCAGGTGCATTTTGAAACCGGCACGGGCTTTCGCCTGCTTCCAAAGATGAGGGTCGCGTGGGTCCATGTAGGGGATTAGGGTTGTTGGGGAAATTAAATTAATCAGATTCGATACATAATCAATGCGTTAGACCAACTTTCTTTTACAACGGGCCAACAACTAAACCGTCGTAGAGCGTTTGGTTCCACAAACAGTCCCCGACCAACACCATGAGCAATACCGAAATTATCGATATTCTGGAATTAACGGCCAAACTGATGGAGCTCCACGACGGGGATGCGTTCAAGATCAGATCCTATCAGGCTGCGACCTTCAACCTGGACAAAACCGCCGAGGATTTGACCCGACTGTCGTTTCCGGAATTGATCAAGCTGCCGGGTGTGGGCAAGGCGGTGGCCGGAAAGGTACTGCAAATTGTGGAAACCGGGCGGCTCCAGGACCTGGACGACTTGCTGGCGCAGACGCCCGAAGGGGTGATGGAAATGTTCCGGATCAAAGGCATCGGAGCCAAAAAAATCCGGATTATCTGGCGCGACCTGGGCATCGACAACCTCCGTGATTTGCGGCTGGCGTGCGAAAGCGGTGAAATTGCCAAGATCAAAGGGTTCGGTGAGAAAACGCAGCAGGCCATTCTCGAATCGCTGGCTTTTCTGCAAAACCAGACCGGCAAGCTCCGCATGGACAAAGCCGAAGCGCTGGCGAATAGGCTGCTCGAAGAACTGGAAAAAGAGTTCAGCCGGGTCGAAATTACCGGGCAGGTCCGGCGGAAAACCGAAGAAGTCGACAGCGTGCAGTTTGTCATCAGCACCACCGATCCGGTTGCGGCTTTTGCCTCCCTCAAGTCCCTGGCTTACCTCGAACAGAACGAAATCGAATCCAGTCCCTTTGTCTGGCGCGGACAGGCCAGTGGCTACGAAGTTCTGATTGAAATCATTACGGTTTTGCCCGAGCAGTTTGAGGGTAAATTCTTTACGCATTCGGCCGCCGAGAAACACCTGGCCGTTGCGGGCCCGTCGGGCTGGACTTTGCTTCAGACCAGCATGGCTTTTCCGGCCGAAACCGAGGAAGCAATTTATCAACGGGCCGGTTTGCCTTATGTTGTGCCGGAGATGCGGGAGGGCCGTACGGAATTTGACTGGGCGCAAACCCACAGCCCCCGTGAGCTGGTTACCTGGGAGGCTCTGCGCGGGATTCTGCACAACCACAGCACCTACTCCGACGGCAAGCACTCGCTCGAACAAATGGCGACCTACTGCCGCGACCTGGGCTTTTCCTATTTCGGCATCGCCGACCACTCCCAAACGGCATCCTACGCGCACGGACTGGAACCGTACCGCGTCAAACAGCAGCACGAAGAAATTGACCGGCTGAATGAGCAGTTTGGCGGAAAATTCAAAATTCTGAAAGGCATTGAATCCGACATTTTAGGTGACGGTTCGCTGGATTATGACGAGGAAATTCTGGCATCGTTTGATTACGTCGTGGCGTCGGTGCACTCCAACCTGTCGATGAACAGCGAAAAAGCGACCGCCCGGCTGATCAACGCCATTCAGAATCCGTTTACTACCATTTTGGGCCACCCCACCGGTCGGCTGCTGCTGGCCCGCGCGGGCTACCCCATCGACTACAAAGCCGTGATTGATGCCTGCGCCGAACGCGGGGTGGTGATCGAGATCAACGCCAGCCCCTGGCGGCTCGACCTCGACTGGCGCTGGATTCAATACGCTGTCAGCAAGGGAGTTATGCTGAGCATCAATCCGGACGCTCACGAAATGGCCGGGTTTCACGACATGAATTACGGGGTGTCCGTGGCCCGCAAAGGCGGTTTGACCACCGCCATGACGTTCAACGCCCTCGCCTTACCCGAACTCGAAACGTACCTCCAGAACCGCAGGAAAGGAGTTTAAGAATTGGATTGATCACCTATTGGATAGAATTTTAATAGCACGATTATTGGCTATTTACTAGTCAATAGTTGATCTTTACAAAACTGAAACCAATTATTACGACCTGACATTCATGCGATTTTTCTACTTCACCATTGCGTGCAGTTGGCTTTCTATTCTTTTCGCTGTTGCTCAGCCCAAAACCGATCCTTCCCACCACTCGCTGACGGGCTACGTGCGGAATGCGGTCACTCAACAGCCCATTCAGGGGGTATCGGTTTTTATTACCGAAAACCGCCGGGGTGTTAACACCAGCCGTGACGGTTTTTTCGTCATTCCGCTCCCGCCGGGCACCTACAACGTCAAGTTTTCACACCTCGGTTTTCGGTCGCAGACCCGCACCATTACGCTCGATAAGACGATTTTAACGGAAATTCTGCTGGAGGACGATTCCAAAGACCTCGAAGAAGTGACCGTTACGACCGAATCGCCCGACCGCAATGTCAAGAAAGTAGAACTGGGCGTGACGCAGATGACCATCAAAACCATCAAGCGGATTCCGGCCTTTATGGGAGAAGCGGATGTGGTGCGCAGCTTGCTGTTGCTGCCGGGCGTCACCACCGTGGGCGAAGGCGCACCGGGCATCAACGTGCGCGGAGGCAGCACCGACCAGAACCTGGTGCTGATGGACGACGCACCGGTTTTCAATTCGAGTCACCTGATGGGTTTTTTCTCGGTTTTCAACCCCGATATTGTCCGCGATGTAACCCTGAACCGGGGCGGTATTGCGCCGAGCATGGGCGGCCGGGCGGCTTCGGTGCTCGACATTCGGGTGAAAGAACCGGAAACGGAGCGCATCTCCGTCAACGGCGGCATCGGGCTTGTGGCCAGCCGTCTGGGGATCGAAGGGCCGCTTTTAAACAAAAAACTGTCGTTTCTGCTGGCCGGGCGGGCGTCGTTCAACGATTTTCTGTTCAAGCTCATGCCCCCGCGCCTTCGGGAAACGAAAGCCAACTTTTACGATTTAACGACAAAAATCAAATTTCAACCCAACGAAAAGCACACGGTTACGTTCACGGGTTACCACAGTTTCGACAATTTTAAACTGGCGTCGGATTCCCTTTCCAGCGTGGAAGTCAACGCTTCGTCCACGATTTTCGAATACCGCACGCTGAACGGCACCCTGAAGTGGAATTATTTCATCAACGACCGGTTTAACCTCACCACCACGGCGGTTTTCAGTCAGTACCGCCCCGAAACCTCCGCGCCCGATTCGGCCAATTCCTTCCGGCTCACGTCGGAGATTTTGCACCGTCAGCTGAAAGCCGATCTGAGCATTGCGGCTACCGACAATCACCAGTTGCAGGGCGGTATCAGTCTGATCGATTATTACCTCCAGCCCAACCGGCTCATTCCCGGCTACTTATCCAACGTTTTGCCGAAAACACTCCCCGTTGAACAGGCCTATGAACTGGCGGTTTATGCGCAGGACGAATGGAAAATCAACGATGCGGTTTCCATCCTGGGCGGTATTCGCTATTCCCGGTTGCTAAACCGGGGAGCCGCTACGGTTCCCATTTATCAGGAAGGCGTTCCGCGCGAACCCGAAACGGCGACTTCCTCGGCCACCTACCCGAAAGGCCGGATTTTCCACCAAAACGGCGGCATCGAACCCCGGCTGGCGCTGCGCTGGACGTTGGCCGAAGGGCAGTCGGTCAAGGCCGGATACAACCGGCTGCGGCAGTATATTCACCAAATCACGAACACCACAGCGGCTTTGCCCATTTCTCGTTGGAAACTGAGCGACTCCTTTATCAAACCCCAGATTGCGGATCAATGGTCGGTCGGTTATTTCCGGAATACGGCCGGAAATGCCTACGAAGTCTCGGCGGAGGTCTACTACAAAACCCTGAAAAACGCCATCGACTACAAAGACGGTGCGGAATTGCTGCTGAATGCCACGCCCGAAACCGAGTTGTTGCAGGGCAACGGGCAGGCGTATGGGCTGGAAACGCAACTTCGTAAAAACAAAGGGCACCTGATCGGCTGGCTCAGTTACACGTATTCGCGTTCGATTTACACCATCAACGGTGTTTTTCCGCAGGAACGGGTGAACAACGGCAACCCCTACCCCGCCAACTTCGACAAACCGCACACCCTGAACGCGATGGCCACCCTGCGGCCCAATAACCGGGTGAACGTTTCCTTCAATTTTACGTACAGCACCGGTCGGCCCGTGACCCAGCCCTACGCCCGGGCGCGCGTCAACGGCATCATCGTTCCCATCTACATCAACCGCAACCAGCAGCGGATCCCGGATTATCACCGGCTGGATTTTGCCGTCGAGTTTAACCAGGACCCGGCTAAAAAACGGCGTTACGAGCGAAGCTGGGTGTTTTCGATTTACAATGTTTACGCCCGGAAGAATGCGTATTCGGTGTTTTTCAAGCTGAATTCGGCCTCGCTGAACGACGCCTACAAGCTCTCGGTGTTCGGGTCGGCTTTTCCATCGCTGACGTACAATTTCAAATTCTGACGGTTTCGAGATCTATGAAACGCATCGTAAAAACCGCATCCCTGGCAACCCTGCTCCGCTTCTGCCCGCTTCTGGTGCTGCTGCTCGGTCTGGTGAGTTCCTGTCTGACCCCCTACCAGCCGGACACGCAAACCATCGGCCGGTCAATTGTGGTGGAAGGCATGATCACCGATCAGCCGGGGCCGTATACGGTCACCCTGAGCTATACCGCCGATTATACGTTTACCGGTTTGAATCTGAACGTACGGGGGGCCACCGTTATCCTTTCCGATAACGCGGGAAACCAGGAAGTGTTGCTGGAAAACCAGCCCGGTTCATACCAGACCTCCGCAGCGGGGATGCGCGGAATTTCGGGCCGTTCCTACAAAATCTCAATCAACACCACTGACGGGCGCCAGTATGAATCGGCTCCGGAACTCCTGAAAGCGGCCCCGCCGATCAGCCAGTTGACGTACGAATACCAGTACAATCCCTTCGCGACTACCAACGACAAGCGCAACACCTGGGACGTGTATCTGGATACCAAAGACCCCGAATCATCCGGCGATTATTACCGCTGGACCTGGAAAAACTACGAATTCACCGCGGCCTGTTTTGTTTCGGACGATGCCAATTCGGAAGGCATATTCACCGGTTTGCCCTGCTGCACGAGCTGCTGGGACATCAACCAGTGCTACAGCAACTGCATCAACGTCAGTTCCGATGCCGCCGTCAACGGGAAAGCCATCAACCGGCAACTCGTTCTCAGTGTGCCGTTTACGTCGCGGGGAATCTATTACGTGGAAGTGGAACAGCAGTCCATCAGCGAGGGCGCGTTCCGGTTTTTCAACAGCGTCCGGAAGTTGGTCAACAACACAGGCGGTTTGTTCGATTCGGCCCCGGCGACCGTTGGTGGCAATGTGCGGTGTGTCAGTCATCCGGATGAGCCGGTTTACGGTTATTTCGGGGCCAGCGGAATCAGCGTGATGCCCCTGAAGGTTGATCGCTCCAAAGACGCCGTTGGCTTCCCGGTTTTCAAACGAATTCAGACCAATCCACTGGCTCCCTGCATTGCCTGCGTCGAAAGCCCCTTCCGAACCCCCCAAAAGCCACGGTGGTGGGACCAATAACTGCCCGTTCCATGAGCATTTTACGTCCGTTTTTTCTTTTTGCCAGCATGGCCCTCGGCGCCGTTTCCTGCCTGTCGCCTTTCCAGCCCGAAACCCAATCCATTGAGCCGTCGCTGGTTGTGGAAGGCATGATCACCGATCAGCCGGGGCCGTATTCGGTCAAATTAACGCAGACCAGCGATTACTCCTTCGCGGGCCTGAATCTGATTACTTCCGGCGCTACGGTGACCTTAACCGATAATCTGGGCAATCAGGAAGTGTTGCAGGAAACGCCCAATACCGGAGTTTATCAAACCCGAAAAGACGGGATGCAGGGCGTCGCCGGACGGAGTTACAAAATTTCGATCCAGACCAAGACGGGCAAACAGTATGAATCGGAGCTGGAACTGCTGAAAACCGCCGTGCCGATTCAGCGCGTGTACTACCGGTTTCGGGAAGATCCGTTTGCGTTGACCTCCGAAGACCGGAGCGGCTGGGACGTGTACGTGGATCTCAAAGATTCCGAAACGGCCGGTGATTATTACCGCTGGACCTGGACCCATTATGAGCAGATTCAGGTGTGCAATACCTACCGTCAATCCCAGTTCTCGGATATCTTTTACGACCAACAGTGCTGTTCGCCCTGCTGGGATATTGTCCGGTGTTACGACTGCCTGAACGTCCGGTCCGACGCAGCCATCAACGGCAAAGTGCTGAGCGGCCAGCTGATCACGCGCGTGCCGTACACGTCGAATCTGCGGTACTACCTTGAGGTCGAACAGCAGACCATCAGTGCGGGGGCTTTCCGGTTTTTTGAAAGTGTGCGCAAACTGGTTTCCAATACCGGCGGTTTGTTCGATGCGGCTCCGGCGACGGTTCGGGGCAACCTCCGGTGTGTCAGCGCGCCCAACGAGCCGGTTTTTGGGTATTTTGGAGCCGTCGGTATTGCCGTGAGCGCTTTGTACGTGGATCGTCTGGATGGCATAGGAACGCCCACGCTCACCGGTCCGCCCAATTATAAACTGGTACCGCCCGACCCCTGCTACCCCTGCGAAACCAGTTTATACCGGACTACGCAAAAACCGGGTTGGTGGTAGTCGCGATTTATCGTAATTTTGACGGCAAATGCACACACCATCCGTAAAATTTCTGATCATCCGGTTTTCTTCCATCGGCGACATCGTGCTGACGACACCGGTGATTCGCTGCCTGAAACAACAGGTGCCGGGTGCGGAGGTTCATTTTTGCACCAAGCGGTCTTTCCACGCCCTGATCGAATCCAACCCTTACGTTGATAAAGGTTTTTACCTGGACGGAACCCTGAGTGAGCTGATCCGCCAGTTGCGGGCCGAGCAATACGACTACATCATCGATTTACACAACAACCTCCGGACCTTGCAGATCAAGTTGCGGCTGGGCGTCCGGTCGTCCAGTTTCGACAAGCTGAATTGGGAAAAATGGCTCTACGTGCGGTTTAAGGTGAAGACCATGCCCGATGTTCACGTCGTTGATCGGTATCTGAAAACCACGAAATCCTTCGGCGTTGTCAACGATGGCCGGGGGCTGGATTACTTCATTCCGTACAAAGACATGGTCGAACCGGAATGGATTCCCGCGACGCACCGCCGGAAATTTGTGGCCTACGCCATCGGCGGACAGCACAACACCAAGAAATTGCCCGTCGCGCGCATGATTGAACTGTGCCGGAAAATAAATTATCCCGTTGTTTTGCTGGGCGGAAAAGAAGACGCAGCCGCCGGCGAAGAGGTCCGCCTGGCGTTGGGCGACAAGCTGATTTACAATGCCTGCGGGAAGTACAATCTGAACCAGTCGGCTTCGTTGCTGCAACAGTCGGCGCTGGTTTTCAGCCACGATACCGGTTTGATGCACATTGCGGCCGCCCTCAAGAAAAAGGTGTACGCCATCTGGGGCAACACCACGCCACAACTGGGGATGTATCCGTACCAGACGCATTATGTTTCGCTCGAAAATAAACCGTTACGGTGCCGTCCGTGTTCTAAAATTGGCTACGAACGCTGCCCGCTGGGTCATTTCAAATGCATGAATGAGCTGCCGTTTGATTTTGACCTCAGCGAATTAAAACGCGGTGCCGGTCCTTCGACCCGTCGAATGGGGCCGGAGCGCTAATTCCATTCCGAACCATGTCTAAAAAAGTAAACATTGGCCTGGTGCAGATGTCCTGCTCGGCCGACCTGGAGGCCAATCTTGAAAAAGCCATTGCAGGCATTCGGGAAGCGGCCGCGAAGGGTGCGCAAATTGTTTGTTTACAGGAACTGTTCCGCTCGCTTTACTTCTGCGATGTGGAAGATCACCACAATTTCAGCCTGGCCGAAGCCATTCCCGGCCCCACCACGGAACGACTGGGTAAAATCGCCCGCGAAACCAATACCGTCGTCATTGCGTCGTTGTTTGAAAAACGCACCGCCGGTTTATACCACAACACCACGGCGGTTCTGGACGCTGACGGTACGTATCTGGGCAAATACCGGAAGATGCACATTCCCGACGATCCGGGCTATTACGAGAAATTTTACTTTACGCCCGGCGATCTGGGCTACAAGGTATTTGATACGAAATACGCCCGAATCGGCGTTTTGATTTGCTGGGACCAGTGGTATCCGGAGCCGGCCCGCATCACCTCGCTGATGGGTGCCGAAATTCTGTTTTACCCGACGGCCATCGGCTGGGATACGGAAGAAACCGACCCGAAGGTGGACGAAGAACAGTACAGCGCCTGGCAAACCATCCAGCGGAGCCACGCGATTGCCAACGGAGTGCATGTGGTTTCCGTCAACCGGGTGGGGGTCGAAGGAGGCCAGCGGTTTTGGGGCGGTTCGTTTGTAGCCAATCCGCACGGCTCGCTGCTGTATCTGGCCCCGCACGAGCAGGAAGTGGTTCATGTCCAGGAAGTTGACCTGGATCTGACCGACAAATACCGCACCACCTGGCCTTATTTCCGCGACCGGCGCATTGATTCGTACCAGCCGATCACGAAACGTTATTTAGACGAATGACCAACCGTATGAAGTTTTTTTTGACTGCTTTAGTGGCCGGAACGTTAGGAGCCGGATATTGGTATCTCGATTACGTACGCGGCCCGGAGCCCGTCACCGTTGTTCACCAGGGAGCCCTGCCCCGTTCGACGGCTTTGACCCCGACGCCCCGGCAGGCGTTTACCCCCACCACCCGCAAAGGCTACTGGAATCCCGATGTGGTCGGCGATTTTACGCTCCCCGCGACCAAAACCATCACGTTTCATGCCGCCGGGCGCAATCTGCACGTTGCACAGGACTGGTCGAAACTGTTCCGCCGGGGCTTCTCGTCCATCGACAAAAGCCGGATGGCGCCCGAAGAATTCCGGAGTCCGTGGAATCAAAAACCGGAGGGCTGGACGAGCCGCCTGAAACCGTCGCAGCGGGCGCTGACCATCGGCCAGGGCTACATGGCGGAGGAGCCTTTCAACATTGTTTGGTCGCGCCTGGGCGACCGGGCGCCGGAAACCTGGTATGCCCGTCCGTGGGGCGATCCGAACTTTAAAAACAGCATTGCCAAAGCCATCCAGGAACTCAACGGTGAATGTGAGAATTTTGGCGACTGCGCGCCCGACAATAAGTTGATTACCTACGGAAAGATCTTTTTCGACATTGAGAACGAAGGCCTTAGCAATCCAATGAACCGGCAGGAACACGCCAACCTGTATGTTTTCATGACGAAAACGCTGCGGCAGTGGCTCAGTCCGTATACCGAAGTCGGCTCCATTGCGCCGGTTCCGCTGAATGGGTACGGGTATTCGCGGGCCCGTGATTTTAATGCCCGTCCGGACTGGCTCTGGGATATGCCCGCCAAGCAAACGGAAACGTCCCGCCAGCGGGGTATGCCCGACGACATTGTGGGCAAGTCCTATTCGGATTTCATTGATTTCCAGATGCCCGGCACCTACTACCTGTATCCGGAATTTGATTACTCCATCAGGCACAACGATGATGGATCGCGCCACTGGCTGGCGGCTTTACTGCACGAGCAGGAGGTCAACATGAAGCTTTCGCCCAAGAAGCGGATTGCGTGGCAGTGGCTGTTCAACACCCAGAGCAGCGATTTTCCAAACAGTGAAAAAGCCAAAAACGCGGCTCCGCCCGCCATTGCCGAGGGCGTTGCGGTTTTTTACTGGTTTACGGGCGCCTACGGTGTTTTGTTCTGGGACGACGCCAACGAACTGAAACCCGACCAGCCAACGCCCACGGAGGTCAATCTGCAGGGACTTGGCAACGACCGGGTTTACGCCTGTTACGAACATTATATTCACGGCCTCTGGCGGTTGTTCAAGCACCATGGCGACCTGTTCAATGGCCGCGAAAAATACCTGAACGAGCAAACGGAATGTTCGGTCGATGGTGGAAAGACCTGGTATAAATACACGGGCAATCAGCTCAAAACGCACGATGTACCGTTTGTCCGGGCCATTGTCAACGGCAATCAGATTCTGGTAGCGGCCACGCAGCCGTACGGCAAAACCGGCCAGCAGAAACAGGTGATGCTGCGGTACGTCGAAGATGGCTACCAGTTTTACACGACCCTTAATCTGACGGGCGACGAAATCTACCTGGGCCGGGCAACCATGGCAAAAACCGCCGGAGGCCGCAAGAAAGCCTGATTAGCGTCTTTTCCGTTTACCGATTTTTTGCAAAGGCCGGTTTTAATGTATCTACATTGACTTCGGCCTTGTTTTTTTCCTTACAGGCCACAAGGGAACCGTTTGGCTTAAAACGGTTATTTTCTCATCTTGCACCCACCTAATATTGTTCCGTCTTTCATCCGCATAAGCGAAACGTTTGAACGAAAACACGATGGCAGAACAACCAGAAAACAATCCGGGGCTGGATGGCTTCGGAAAACGACTCCTGAATCTTTTTATCAAGGACGCGCCGGCAACGGACAAACCGGTTCCGACGGTTCCGCAAAATCAAAGCAATCCGGTGGTGGCACCTTCCAATCCGGGGACGCCGGTTTCGGCTCCCAGGCCCATGGCCAGTCCGTCGCCGGTCGGGGTCGGTGGTCCGGAAGGTTCGGTCGACACCAAATTTGTCGATCACTTTGCGTCGGTGCTGTCCAAAGCCAATCAGCCGGGCCCCGACTACTTCGAGTTTCGGGAAACCCTGAAGAACCTGGCAAATCTTAACCTGAGCGAAGATCAGCAGTACCAGGCCGCCTGGGCGAGTTTCAAGGCAATGGGCGGTTCCGGCGATGTGGCGGTTCTGGTTAGTTCGGCCAATCAGTATCTTTCGGCGCTGACTAACGACCAGCAGGCTTTTTCCCGAACGGTGGACGCGGCCCTGAATGAAAAGGTCGGCGGGTTGACCAACGAACAGAAGCAACTGCAAACCGAAAACGAACAACTGGCCAGACAGATTCTGGAACTCCAAAAAAAGATCGACGTCAACAACGACCGACTGGCCAAAATTGGGGGCGAAATTGACGAACAAAGCCAGAAAATTGCCCAGAATAAAAGCAATTACGAAGCGACCCTGGCCGTCTTTCTCGGTCAGATCAAGCGGGATTTGCTTAAACTGGGGGAATACATTAAATAACGGTATCCGGTTTTCAGTATACGGTTTTCGGTATTCGCCGGGCTGACGCTTTGCCGGGCCGGCGCTTCGGTTGGCGGGCGCCTTTTTGACCAATACCGAATATTGAATTTCGAATGTTGAACGCTGAAGGCATCCGTTCCGGCGGCCCACCGTAAACCAAAAACCGTAAACCGCATACCATTACCCGTTAAACCTTAAACTTCAACCGATAAAAAATGGCGTCAACTCCTGATTTCTCACAAGTGGGTGGCCGAACCGACGACGGCGACAAGCGGTCGTTCTGGAGTCGTCCGGAAGGCATCTCAGGGCTGTTTTTTCTGGCAGCCATTGGTGCCATGGGGCTGGTTTATTTCAACCGAATCGTCGAATTTCTCATCCGGGTGACCGAAAACACCCTGTATCTGGCCGGTTTGCTGGCGGTGCTCGGCTTTATCATCTTCCTGTTTACCAGCAAGGATGTGCGGACGGCGGTTTTCTTTCTGTACAAGACGATGATGCGGAAACTGACAGGCATTGTGATCGAGCTGGACCCCATCGCCATCATGAAGATTTACGTGGACGATCTGAAAAACAAACGGCGCAACATGCAGGGGCAGATTGACACGCTGGCCGGTCAGCTGGTGAAACTGAACCGCAAGATTGCCGAGAATAACGAGAATATTAAGCAGAAGTTTGCCGAAGCCAACAAAGCCAATACCCTGGCCGACCGCCCGGGCATGCGTGAAGCGGCCCAGCTTGCCACCATCGAAGGAGCCGGTTTGCAGGAAATGAACGAAAAACTCCAACCGCTCCAGCGCAACATGCGCACGGTGCTGGAGTTCATGGAAAAAGTAAACAAAAGCGCCGACTACATCATCAAGGAGACGGAAATCAAGGTAAAGCTTAAAGAAGCTGAATACCAGATCGTCAAGGAAAGCTCCAACGCCCTGCGGACCGCCATCAGCATTTTCAAAGGCAACCCGGACAAGAAGTTCTACTTCGATGAGTCGATGGAATACATTCAGGACGACATGAGTAAAAAGCTGGGCGAAATGAAGCGCGCAATGGACATGTCGATGGATTTCATCAATTCGGTGGATATCCAGAACGGTATCCTGTCGGACAAAGGCCAGGCGCTGCTCGAAGCCTACAACCACGGCGAATTCAAAATTATTCAGGCCAACGAAACCACTCCGCCCCCGGTGCCGAACCGCCAGATCAATCCCCCGAAAGATGATGGATATCGGAGTTTGCTGGACTAATTTTGACCGGGTCGCCGAGTGATGAGTGAATGATAGAATGAGTGACTAGTGAAGTTCATACGCTTATTCTATCGTCCATTCATCACGCTGGTTTCTGGCCCTACTACCCATTCATTCACTATCATTCAAAAGTAAGATTTATGCAACGCTTGACCGTAGCCGGAAGGCTCCTTATCACGGCTCTGATCCTGGCCGCTATTTATTTCGGTTTTAAATACATCGGCGGAGTTGACCTGCTGAAAAAACTGTCGCCAAAGGACAAAACCGAACAAGCGGCCGACTCTCCCTCGATGCCATCCGCGTCCTCCGAATCCGCCGAACAAGCCTCTACGGAATCGACTGCCGATACGGAAGCCACCGACGCGGGCGGTTCCCGACCGACGTTTAATTTCACCCCGCCCGCGCCCGAAAATGGCAAACTGAAAGGCGTCGTCGAACTGGGAGCCAGCGGCTTCAACTCGTTCGTTATCACGGTTGATCCCAAGAAAAACTGGAAACTGGAAAAATCCGAATTCGGCAATAGCCTGGTGCTGGAAAACATGGCGACCGATCAGGATGTGCGCGAGGGCCTGAAAAAATACATTTCCCAGATGCTGAATTACGGCGTGGCGGGTCGCGATATCCATTTCGTGGTTAGCTCGGGTGCGGTGAAAGCCGACAATACGCAGAAAATCATCAAGGCCCTGAAGTCCCTGAATTACGTGGTCAATACCGTGACGCCCGAGCAGGAAGGCCGGCTGGCGCTGCGGTCGGTGTTGCCAAAAGAATTTGAAAGCAACGGTTTTGTGGTGGACATTGGCTCCGGAAACACCAAGATTTCGTGGAAAGATGGCGGTAAAACCTCCGCGCTGGAAAGCTACGGCGCCAAGTATTTCCAGAACGGCGACGACGATGCCAAGGTGTATAACGAAGTGAAAGCCAAAGCCGAACAGATTCCGGCGGGCAACCGCAAAACCTGTTTCATCATCGGTGGAGTGCCCTTCGAGCTGGCAAAAGAAGTTCGCAATGGCAAAGAACGCTACACGGTTTTGAATGCGCCCTCGGCGTATAAATCGACCGAAGCCAAAACCAAAGCCGGTGTGAACATCTATAAAGCCATCGCCGACGGCACCAACTGCAACCAGTTTGTTTTCGACTGGGACGCCAACTTCACCATTGGTTACTTGCTGACCTTGTAAGATTATGAGTTGTTTCGCGGAGTCTCTGCTGAACTCCGCGAAACAACTCTTTTTGTTTTCCCGATGACCCTACAAGATTTCTTCCAGTACGTTTCTTCCAACCCCGCCCTGCTGACGGTTTTTCTGCTGCTGATCCCGGCGCTGGCTTTTATCGTCAATTTATGGTCGGGCGAGAAAGCGGAGAAAATCTGGCGGTGGCGGTTTGTCTACGCAACGCTGGTGTATCTGGCCTGCATTCCGGGCATTTTCGCCGTCACGCTCAACATCTATCTCTTTCTGTTTGAACGCCAAAGCATCTGGCAGATGAACCTGATCACGCAGGTGCTGCCCGTGGTGACCATGGTGGCCACGCTGATGCTGATCAAGCGTAAACTTCCGTTTTCCTACATTCCCGGTTTCGGTAAATTATCCGGTTTCATGACGCTCATTGCCGCCGTGATCGGTATTTTGTGGTTCATCGACCGCACCCGCATTTACGCCGTTACTTACATTCCGTTTGTCTACATCATCGTCGGTTTTGTGGGAATGCTCCTCCTCATTCGCTTTGCCTGGAGTAAACTGTTCTAATCCATTTTTGGCAGCCGTTCTTGGGTGAGTTGGGTCAATTGCTGTAAAACCGCCTGTTTTTCCATTGGTAAACCGGAACGCGGCAACCAGTTTTCGTACAGCTCAAAGCTCCAGCCCAGAATAAGATCGGAATGCGTCGATACGTACTGACTCAACTCGGCCAGCACATCCGCATCCGGTTTTTCGCTTTTCAGCACCTGAATGGTGCCTTCCAGGTACTTTTCCAGCGTCGCGTTGCCCCGGATCAGTTCACGTTTGTCAATTTGCTGCAACGCTTTCCGCGCCTGATCGGGCTGGCCCACCAGCAGGTGCAGTTCAACGACGGTCAGCTTAATGGCGACATTCGCATAGGGTTGTTTCTCGTATTCCTCAATGGCTTTCCGGTAACTCGCGTTGGCTTCCTGAACGTTGTTTTTCAGCGTCCGGTACCGCCCCTGTTCGATCCATAAGCTGCCTATCAATTGCGGATCCCCCCTGATCTCCGTGATCCGCTGAATGGCCAGGTCAATGTCCGCAGCGGCAGCCTCGATTTGCCCCAGTTTCGCTTTCGCGTGGGCCCGGCCCCGCAACGCCAGCACGGCGGGCTGGTCGAATTGCAATTTCTGAAACGGCTGTTGCGAAGAAACGCCCTTCGTCAGGCGATTGGCCAGCAGGATGCTCTGGTCGTAGTCGGCGATGGCTTCTTTATACTCCTGACGAAAAACGTGCATATCGGCCCGTTGCGCAAACAGCACAACCCGCAGGGTGTCGGAGGCATACTCGATGGCTTTCTCGAAGCTGGCAAACGCTTCGGTCCAATTGCGCTGCCCGGCCATCTGAAAAGCTTTCTGAGCATACGCCTGGGCAACGTTCCGGTTGGGTTTGGCAATTTGATTCAGCGCCAGCAAACCGGCTTCGCTGAACGCCAGCCGCAGGGCTTCCTTGCTGCCAAAGTTGGTATTCAGCGGTTTGGGAAGCAGGTTTTCAAACAAGCCAATCTGCTGCAAACGAGGACTTTCCAGCATGGAAACCGGCAGTTCGCTCAGTCGGTTTCGCATGAGCGAAAGTTGAAAAACCGGGAAGTTTTTCCAGTCCATTTCCGGGAGCCGTTCCAGGTTGCAGCGGAACAAAGTCAAATTCATCAGCTTCTTAAGTTGGCTCACTTTGGCAAACGTATCGTCGCCGTCGAGCCCAAACTGGTTGGCTAGCTGCACGGTGGTGAGGTCCTGGCAGTAGACAATGCTGTCGGGCAACTGGTGCAAACCCGCGTATTCGGTCGTCACCACATTTTCCAGTTCGCCAATCTGCAGGGTATTCAGCTTCGTCAACCGGCCGATGGATTCCGGCAAGGCCAGCAAACGGGTCCGACCCAGGCGCAGCGACCGCAATTCCGTTAGGTTTCCGAGCTTAGTCGGTAAAATCGTCAGTTCATTGCCGGACAAATCGACCTCCTGCAGCCGGGGCAGTTTGGTGATTCCGTCGGGCAGCATCCGCAATTTCGTGTTCCGGGCATACATGGAAACCAGATCCCGGCACTGCGCCACGGTTTCGGGCAGAAGTTCCAGCGGATTGTCCGAGATTAAGAGGGTCTGGAGTCGGGCTAGCTTCCCCAGCTCCGGCGGCAGGCTGATCAGGCGATTGTTGGCGAGAACCAGATACGTCAGGCGGGTCAGCTTTCCCAGTTCGTTCGGCAGCGCACTCAGCTTGTTTTCCATCAGGTTTAAACTCTGCAAAGCGGTCAGACGAAACAAAAAACCGGGTGCGGCTGTCAACTGATTGCGCGACAAATCAAGCATTTGCAGGGAGTCCAGATTCCCGAAGGCTTCCGGCAGTGCCGTCAGTTGATTCGCACTCAGGTTCAGTTGATTCAACCGCCGGAGCTGCCCGATTTCGGCCGGAAGTTGCTGCAACTGGTTCTGCGTGACCTCCAGATGCCGGAGCTTCCGCAATCGCCCGATACCCGCCGGCAACCGGGTTAACTGGTTCATTCCCAGTGACAGATTAGACAGGTTTGCCAAGTCGCCCAGGGTTTCCGGTACTTGAACGAGTTTGTTATTCGAGACATTCAACTGGTCTAAAACCGTTAATCGACCAAGGGATGGCGGCAAATACCGAAGCTGGTTGTTGAAGAGGGATAAAGAAGTTAAGCCGGTTAAGTTGTCAAACGAAAAGCGCAGCGTATCGAGTTGGTTATTCGAAAGATCAAGCATTCGCAGCCGGCTTAACTCGCCCATTGAAGCGGGCAGTTTCTGCAACTGGCAACTGCTGAGCTGCAACACTTCCAGTTGTTTCAGCGCACCAAACGAATCAGGCAATTCCCCCAACAGATTGTAGCTCAACTGCAATTCCTTCAGACCGCCTATTCGCGCCAGGCTGGCCGGAAACTGCCGCAATTTGCAGTTGGTCAGATTTACTTTTTCCAGCGCCGTCAGCCCCTCAAATGTGTCTTCCGAGAGCGTCAACTGCTCATTTCCCTGGAGCTCCAGCGAGCGTAACTTTTTATGGTTTTGCAGTCCGGGCAAGCGGTTCAGGTTGGTCCCCGACAGCTGCAAAGTTTCCAGTTCCGTCAGTTTACTCAGAAACGTCCAGTCAGTGGCCTGATCAGACTGTAAGTAATTCATATGCAATTCCTTGAGCGCCGTCAACTCACCCAGGGATGTAGGTATACGAACCGCGTTACCGCCACTTCGAATGGTCAGGGACGTCAACTGCCGGACCTTGCCAATCTCCAGTGGCAGGGTCGCCAGGTGGCCGTTGCCCGCCAGCGTCAGCTTCCGCAGGGCGGGCATCCCGGCCAGCGTGGCCAATGACTGCGCCCAGTCGGCCTGGTGAAGAACCAGTTCCAGCTGCGCCAGATTCGTCAACTGCCGCAACTCGGCGGGCAACCCCAGTGAAAATGTTGGCAGCACCGGTCGGGGGTCAGCGCTGACCTGGACAATCGTCAGGCGCTGCAGGCGTTTTAGTTGGCCAACGGCCCGCCATAACGTCCCAGTCGCCGTGGCCGAATCAACGTCCAGATTCAGCCGCCGGACCTCTTTTAGTTCGGCCAGCCGTTCGACACCGCCCCTCTGCAAAACCGCAACGTTGATTTGCAACGCCTGAACCGTATCCTTTTTTTGGGCGATCCGGTCGGCCAGTTCCCCAATCGTTTCGTAAGCAGTTGGCGAAGAATACTTTTTAAAATATTCCTGTTCCTGTGGTGTCTGGGGTTTGTAGGCGGGGTGCCAGATTCTGAGCCGGTTTAATTCGTCATCACTCAGCTGACGATCCTGCGCCGAAGCGAGCGAAGCTATCCCGCACAACCCAACCAACAGAAAGATTCGCATCCGGCATGCCGACATAATTTTGTAGTTTTGTGGTGTGATCGAAAAAATTGCATGAAGATACACTCCCAGCATCAACCGACAAACACCCCCTTCATTCCGGCCCGGAACGGTTTTTTCTTTCCGGCCGAATGGCACCCCCACGTTGCAACCTGGCTCAGTTGGCCCCATACTGAAGCCTCTTGGTCGAATGAGCGGCAGGAAAAAATGTTTCCGGCTTACCTCGAATTCATCCGGGCCATCAGCGAAAGCGAGCCGGTTTGCATCAACGCCCACAACGAAACCGTAATTCAGACGGCAAAAATGCGGTTGTTGATGGCGGGAATCGATCTGTCGAAGGTTACGCTCCTGCCTCACCCGACTAATGACTCGTGGTGCCGCGACCACGGCCCGGCCTTTTTGATCAACCCGGTTTCCAAGGAAAAAATCATCGTCAACTGGGAGTACAACGCCTGGGGTGGAAAATACCCGCCCTACGACCGGGACGGCCTGATTCCGGTCGAAATTGCGCATTACCGGCATTTGCCCTACGTCAATCCGGGCATTGTCATGGAAGGGGGCGCGGTGGAGTTCAACGGCCGGGGGACGGTTTTGACCAGCCGCGCCTGTCTGCTGAACCAAAACCGGAATTCGCACCTGACGCAAGCCCAGATCGAGCAGCATTTGTGTGATTACTACGGCGTTCAGCAGGTGCTCTGGGTGGAAGAAGGCATTGTGGGCGACGATACCGACGGCCATATTGACGATACGGTTCGGTTTGTCAACGAAGACACGGTGGTGATTGCCACTGAAAATAACCCCAATGATGAAAATTATCCGTTTCTGCAGGAAATTCACCGCGAGGTGAAAGACATGCGCCTGATCAGCGGGAAGCAGTTGAACATCATCGAGTTGCCAATGCCCGACCCGGTTTTTAGCGAAGAGCAGCGCTTACCGGCTTCCTACGCCAATTTTTACATCACCAACGGCGCGGTTATTGTTCCGACATTCCGGTGCGATAAAGACCAGACGGCTATCGACATTCTGACAGGTTGTTTTCCGGACCGGAACGTGGTGGGCATCGACGCCACCGAAATTGTCTGGGGGCTGGGCGCTTTCCATTGCCTGAGCCAGCAGGAACCCGCCATCGACTGATGCAGTACGACGGGAAGGTTTTCCGCTCGGTGGCCAACACCGAAAACGGCGAAGTCAGTGCAGCGACCACCTTCTGGTACCACCAGGATAACGAAGTGGTTTGGGCGGAATACCGGGGCGGTTCGGTCCTTAAAGGGTTTCTGATTGCCAAAGTCCTGCCGGATGGCGAATTGGAAATGACGTACCAGCACCTGAACACCGACGGCCTGTTTCGCACCGGTGTTTGTCGTTCGACGCCCGAAATCCTGGCCGATGGTCGGATTCGCCTGCACGAACGCTGGCGCTGGACCAACGGCGATGGGTCGGAAGGCGCGTCGGTTATTGAAGAAGTTGCCTGATATTCACACATGAAACCGTATTGTTTGCTGTTCTTCCTGGTGCTTTCGGCCTGTTCCAGTCAAAAACCGCTCACGGCGGAAATGAAACTGGGGAGCCTGAAAGCCGTCAATCTGGAAGAAACCATTACCCGAAAAGACGAACTGATGATGACCTGGTCCCTGACGGCTTTCGACCGGCAAAACCGACTGGTCGGCGTTGCGTCCGGCGCCTGGGGCGTCGAAAACGTGAAAAAGGGAGCGGTTCTTTCCTTCGAAAACCAGGTTCCGGTGCAGGTGACGATTCCGAAAGGCGGCAAGGTTGTGGCCTCGCTGGTGCTGATCGAAGTCGATGATTACACGCAGGCGCAGCAATTGATCAAGCGCATTCGCGACATCAACGGCTGGATTCAGGTGCCCACCGGTTTTTTTGAGCTGGGTACCGAACTGCTGACGCCGTTGAAGTACGTCACGACGGCGCTGACGGCGGCCGGTTTGGGCATTCAGCTGACCGATCGGCTGGATCAGGACGATATTCTGGGCCAAAGCAGCGCCGAACTGCGCGACAGTCCCGAGGCCCGGAAATCGAAAAAACCGGCAATCATGCACGTACCAGCCCGGTTTTCAGGACGCCACCTGCGCGATTCATTTGAATACCAGGTCGAATACGATATTCAACTCAAACGAATAAAAATAAAGCCCGCTTCCAATCGTTAATTCTAGATGGAAGATGATTGACAAATGCGAAAAGAAGATTAAATCGTGACGGATTCTCACCGGTTTTGCTTCTTTATTCGTGCCGCGAAAAACCATTCACCGCAATTCATACCTGTTTTGATCTCCATTCATTTTTCAAAAAAAGCGCCTGTTATTTTTTTGCTCGGCAGTTTGCTGGCGGGCTGTAAACCGTCGGCTCCTGTGGCCACCAAAGCACCCGATCCGGTTATTCTGAAACTGGGAAACCGGTCCTTTACCACCGACGAGTTTTTTCAGTCGTTTACCAAGAACCAGATCAGCGGTGATTCGTCGCGCCGGACGGACCTCCGTGAATACATCGACTTATATACCAACCTGAAACTAAAAGTGATAGCCGCCGAACAGGAAGGCCGCGACACCACCGAAGGTTTCCGGGAAGAAATTGCAACCTACCGCAAGCAACTGGCGCAGTCGTATCTCAATGATAAAGAAGTCATTGAACACCTGACCGCCGAAGCCTACGAGCGGCTGAAAGAAGAGGTAAACGTTTCACACATTCTGTTTGCCGTGGCCGAAGATGCCGCTCCGGCCGATACGCTGGCCGCTTACCAGGCCGCGCTGGAAGTCCGGAAACAGTTGCTCGGCGGCACCGATTTTTCGTCGGCAGCCCGGCAACATTCCAACGACCCGACGGTGGCTACGAACGGCGGCAACCTGGGCTATCTGACGGCCTTTCAGGTGGTTTACCCCATCGAAACCGCTGCGTATGCGACGCCCGTTGGCAGCCTTTCGGCGCCGGTTCGTTCGCGTTCGGGGTATCATCTGGTAAAAGTGCTCGACAAACGGTCCAGCCGGGGCAAGGTGCAGGTGGCCCATATTCTGGTGCGCATCAGTCCCAGCGCGACCGTTTCGGGCGGGGGTGACGAAGGCCAGCGGGCGGCCAAAAACCGCATCGACGAAGCGTACAATCGGCTGGTCAAGGGGGAAGCTTTTGAAAAACTGGTGAAAGAATTTTCGGACGACCGCGAGTCGCGCAACACCGGCGGGGTTTTGCCCGTCTTTGGAGTGGGACAAATGGTGCAACCGTTCGAAGAAGCCGCCTACGGCCTGTCGCAGCCCGGGAGTTATTCAAAACCGTTTCAGAGCAATTACGGCTGGCACATCGTTCGGCTGGTGGAACGGCAACCCCTGGAATCCTTCGACTCGATGGCCAGCACGCTCCGCCAGAAAGTGGTGACCGACACGCGGGCCGAAATCGTCCGCCAGGCGCTGGTTCAACGGCTGCGCAAAACGTATACGGTGGCGGAAGCGCCGGACGTTCTGATCAAAACCCTGGCGATGGCCGATAGCAGTCTGCTGGATGGCAAATGGAAACTGCCGGCAACCCTGAACCCGGCTATTGAGAAAAAACCGATTGTTCTCGTCAATAAACAACCCTACACGGCCAACGAATTTCTGGAAACCGTGTTGCGTCGGCAGCAACCACGCCGGGGACCGGGCTCTTCGGCAACGGTTCAGATGGAACGGCTGTTCCGGCGTTTTGTCGACGACAAACTGATTGAACAGGAAGAAGCCGGGCTGGAGAAAAAATACCCGGAATTCAAATCGTTAATGAACGACATTCGTGACGGCGTGCTGCTTTCGCAAGTGATGGAAATGAACGTCTGGGAAAAATCACTGACCGACTCGCTCGGCCAGCGGGCCTACTGGGATGCCAACAAGGAAAAATACTGGTATGAGCAGCGGGCGGTGGCATCGGTGCTGGTCGCGCCGAACGACGAAACCATTCAACAGGCCTCGGAAATGCTGACCAAAAGTCCGTATCAGCTCCGGCGGTCGGTCGAAGAACTCAGCTACGGCGCTAACCAGAGTGCGCTGTCGGCCAAGCAACGGGAAACCCTGTTTGACCTGTTGGTGTTACTGATTAAAAATCCGGATTATCTGGTCGAAGTTTCGGGTTCGGCCGATGCGTCGGAGCGCGACACGGTTTCAGCCAGCCGGATCCGGACCGTGGTTAACTTCCTGACGGCCAATCGAATCCCGATTGTCCGGATCATGGAAAAAGACCACGGCAAATTCCGGCCCGGCATCACGGGCAAAACTGACAAAGCCCGGCGCGTGACCTTCCAGTTGTTCTCGTCGTCCAAAAAAGACGTGGAGAAAATCCTGAATGCCAAAGACCCGAATGCCGTCAGACTAACGGAAGGCCTTTTTGCCAAAGGTGCCAATCCCTACCTGGACGCGGCCGACTGGCAGGCGGGAACGACCACCGTTCGGCGCGAGGGCAAAGTGGCGCTGGTGAAAATCGATCAGGTGGAGCCGCCCCGTTTGAAAACCTTTGACGAAGCCCGGGGTGCGGTGATCAATGACTATCAGGCGCTTCTGGAAAAGCAGTGGCTCGACCGGCTGAAGCAGCAGCACCCGGTTCAGATGAATGACGAAGAAGTCCGGAAGCTGACAAAATAAACCGGGTATTAACATCATTTAACAGATTCGCGAATCAGGCATGGCGATAAATCCTGCCGAAATCCGTAATATTGAATAATAAACCTGAATGAAGTCTTTAATGAAATCAAGCATTCTGTCCTCCTTCCTGCTCACGGCATTGTTGGCGTTGGCAGCGTCTCCCGGTTTTTCGCAGGGAAAAGGAGTTAGCTTAAACAAGATCATTGCGAAAGTTGATAACTACTTCGTGCTGAAATCGGATCTTGAACAAACCCGCCAATCCTACGCGCAGCAGAACCAGAAGGCGCCGGGCGACTGCCAGTTGCTGGAAAGTCTGGTGGTGCAGAAGGTGTTGCTGGCCAAAGCCGAAATCGACTCCGTGACGGTTGATGACAAGCTCATCGACAACCAGATGGACAGCCGGATGTCGTACATGGTTCAGCAGTTTGGTTCCGAAAAAAACCTGGTGGAAGCCTACGGAAAAAGCATCGAAGCCCTGAAAAGCGAACTGCGGGCCGAAGTAAAAGAACAAATGCTGGGCCAGCGGATGCAAACCAAAATTACGGACGAAGTAAAGGTAAGCCCCAACGAAGTCCGGAAGTTTTTCAACAGCATTCCGACCGATAGTTTGCCGTATATTCCGGCGGAGGTGGAAATCGGACACATTGTGCGGCTGGCGAAAGTCACCAAAGAACAACGGGACGACCTTCGGAAACGCTTGCTGGGCCTGAAAGAGCGCGTTGAAAAAGGCGAAGACTTTGCCAAACTGGCGACCGAATTTTCCGAAGATGTGGGCTCGGCCCAAAAAGGCGGCAGCCTCGGTTTTGCCAAACGCGGTCAGATGGTTTCGGAGTTTGAAGGAGCCGCCCTGAAGCTGAAACCCAACGAAATGTCGGATATTGTCGAATCGGAATATGGCCTTCACCTGATTCAACTCATCGAAGTGCGCGGTGCGGAATACCACGCCCGGCACATCCTGCTCCGCCCCGATTACAATCGGCTGGATCTGACCGAACCGCGCCGGTTTTTAGACAGCCTCCGGACCCTGATTGTGGCCGACAGCATCAAGTTTGAAAAAGCCGCCAAAGACTTCTCCGAAGACAAGGCAACCGCCGACGCGGGGGGAGTTATCCGGGATCAGCAGTCGAACAGCTCGCTTATGCCGCTCGATCAAAACATGGATTACACCCTGTACATGACGCTCGATACAATGAAAGTCGCTACGGTCAGTCACCCGATGGATTACCGCCTGGAAGACGGCAAAACGTCAGTTCGGCTTTTGTACTTCAAGAAAAAAGTGGCCCCGCACTCGGCCAGCCTGAAAGACGATTACGAAAAAATTGCCAACATTGTGATGGTCAACAAAAAGAATAAAGCCATCGATGAATGGTTCAAAAAAGCCGTCAGCGATGTGTACATCAACGTTGATCCTGAATTTGAAAGCTGTCGCATTCTGGGGTCCGGCAAAACCGAAGGACCGTAGCCGACGGATGAATTAGGAATGATTGACGATGATCGACTCAATGCCAGCCCATTCATAATTCATCATTCATCAGTTATCTATCCAACTCTTAACCTCTTTCCTTGTGGTACAGTATAATTCTGATGTGGCGGCTGCTGAAGCGCTGAATGAAGCGTATAAAAAGTTAACCGGTGAGATTTCGAAGGTCGTCATTGGTCAGGAAGAAACCGTACGGCTGCTGCTGACGGCGATCTTTTGTCAGGGACACTGTCTGCTGGTGGGTGTGCCGGGACTCGCCAAGACGCTGCTCATCCAGACCATCGCCGGAGCGCTGGATCTGAGCTTCAACCGGATTCAGTTTACGCCGGATTTGATGCCGTCGGACATTCTGGGCTCCGAAACACTCGACCAGGAACGCCGGTTCAAGTTCATCAAAGGGCCGGTTTTTGCGAACATCATCCTGGCCGATGAAATCAACCGGACCCCGCCCAAAACCCAGTCGGCGCTGCTGGAAGCCATGCAGGAATACTCCGTGACGATTGCGGGCCAAAAATATCCGCTGGATCGGCCGTTTTTCGTACTGGCCACCCAAAACCCCATCGAACAGGAAGGAACCTACCCGTTGCCCGAAGCGCAGCTGGACCGGTTTATGTTCAATGTCTTTCTGGATTATCCTTCGTACCAATCCGAGCTGGATATTGTCAAATCGACGACCAGCGATGAGCGGTATCAGGTCAAAAAAGTTATTTCCGGCGACGAAATTATGGCTTTCCAGCACCTGGTGCGCCGGGTGCCGGTCGTTGACAATGTGATTGAATACGCCGTCAAACTGGTGCACAAAACCCGCCCCAATACCGAAATGGCTTCACCAGACGCCAACACGTACCTGGAATGGGGCGCGGGCCCACGGGCGTCGCAGGCCCTGATTCTGGCGGCTAAGTGTAACGCGCTGCTCAATGGAAAATATTCGCCGGACATCGAGGACGTTCGGGCCGTCGCCTACCCGATTCTCCGGCACCGCGTTGTCCGAAACTTCAAGGCCGAAGCCGAGGGCATATCCATTGATCAACTCATCAAACGACTTCTTTAAAAAAGTGCAGGGCGGATTTTCGATCCGCCCTTTTTCTTGTTCGTTTACCCCGCCAGCCGACCTTCCCCTCCTCCCGGGCTAAAACCGCTTTTTGCGGCAAAAAAGTTGACCGGTTACTAAATCCTGCCTTCCGCGGCCGGTTTGGTAATAAAAATATGCTAAACTTAGTCCGGCAGGAGTTCGTTTGTTCTGGTACAACGATTTTCACCTTCTGTTTCACCCGGTTTTGGTGCAATCAACCCTTCTGTCCGCTTGATGAAAACAGATGCGCTTTCGGCCTTTGCCAGTCAGCACCAGCGGGCGGCTGCCGGACTGATTATCCTTTCCGAGTTCACCAATGCCGCCATTGGAATCACCGTAGGCAGTTCATTGCTAGCCCGTCAGCCGGGCTGGTACCTGGCCGCCCTCCTGACGGGCCTGATCGCCGTTCGGGTTGTGCTTTGCCGTTACGTGGAGCTTCGGCTGCCCGATCTGGTATCCGGGCCCCGGTTCCGGTTTCAGAAGCACAGTTATTTTAGTCTGTTTTTCATTAACTTTCTGGCCTATACCGTCGCTGGTGGCATCAGTGGTCGGACAGTCCTGCATCCGGAACCATCCGTCAGTGTTGCCAGCGAACGCTCGGTCACCTACCGGGAAACGAAAGATTCCCTAACGCTGGCGGCTCTCCCGAACCAAACCAGCGTGGTGCCAACTGCCGACGGAAATCCGCAGACCGGCACTAAAATTGGCTATATTCTGCTGTTTCTGGCGAGTCTGGCACTTTCGTACGGAGCCAGTGGATTAGCCTGTCGGCTGGCCTGTTCCAATCAGGGTTTTCTAGCGGTATTTGTCCTTCTGCTGGCGACGGGCATTCTGGCAGGCGGCCTTTATTTTCTGGGCCGCGCCCTGACCAAAAACATGAAACCGTACCGGGAAATGACCAAAGACGAGCGCAAACGGGAGGGTCGGCGTTACTTTCGGACCTTGCTGGGAACTGTCGCAGTTTTTGCCGTTTCCTTTCTGCTGGGCGCAATTCTCTAGAACAACAACGTACGTATGAGATACCTTTTCTTTCTGTTTTTTTACATTAGCTTTCTCTTCTCCTCGTCTGCCCAAACCATTTTCACCCAAACCGTCCGCGGTCGGATTCTCGATACAGAATCCAAATACCCGTTGCGTGACGTCACGATTCAGGTTTTGGAAAATACCCTCGCTCCTACGTCCAGCCTGGGAGCAACCACCGATTCCCTCGGTCGGTACCGCATTCCGAACGTACCCGTTGGCCGGCGAACCATCCGAATCTCATTCATCGGTTACAAGGAAGCACTGCTCAACAACATCATCGTCGATGCAGGTCGGGAAACGATTCTGGATGTTGAACTCGAAGAGTCGGTTACAGAACTGGCCGGTGTCACCGTGAAGGCGCAACGAACCGGCGACGCCCGCAACGAAATGGCAGTGGTGTCGGCTCGCCAGTTTACCGTCGATGAGGCCGATCGTTATGCCGGCAGCCGGGGCGAACCCGCCCGGATGGCGTCCAACTTCGCCGGGGTGCAGGGTGCCGACGACTCCCGCAACGACATTGTCATTCGGGGAAACTCGCCCAGCGGGGTGCTGTGGCGCGTCGAAGGCATCAGCATTCCGAATCCCAACCACTTTGCTATTGCCGGAACGACGGGTGGCCCCGTGAGCGTGATCAGCAATAAAATGCTGGCAAACTCCGATTTTTTCACGGGCGCTTTTCCCTCGGAATTTGGCAACGGCATTGCCGGGGTATTCGACCTGCGGTTGCGCAACGGCAACAACGAAAAACACCAGCGCATGCTCCAGTTCGGTTTTTTAGGCACCGAAGGAGCGCTCGAGGGACCTATTTCCCGAAAAACCGGGTCGTCGTACTTTGTGACGTACCGCTACGCCAACCTCTGGCTGTTCAAGAAAGCCGGGATTGATATTGGCACACAGGCCGTTCCGACCTACCAGGATGCGTCGTTCCGGTTGAATTTTCCGCTGAAAAACAACGCAAAAGTAGCCATCTGGGGCTTCGGCGGCACCAGCACCATCGACCTGCTCATCAGCGGGCAGGAAGTCTCGGACCGCAATATTTTCGGGCAAAACGACCGCGATCAGTACTACACCTCGCGCATGGGCGTGTTGGGCGTCACCTATGAAAAACCGCTCAGCCGCCAGACGTTCCTGAAAGCGACCCTGGCCCTGTCGGGCAACGCCCAGGATGCCAACCACGATTACCTGTTCTTTCAATACGATGCCGACGGTCGGCCGGTGATCGAGAATAACCGGTACAAAATTACCCGCAAGGCTCCCATTCTTGACTACCGTTTTGCCGAGACGAAAACCGCGTTGGCGGTATCGGTCAACCACAAGTTCAGTGCGCGCAGCACGCTGAAAGCCGGTTTGAATACCGATCTGCTCTTTTTCAACTTCCTCGACAGCGCGCGGGTCGTTACGACCTCTCCCACGCTGCCCACTCAACTGGGTCCCTGGGAATACCGCTGGGACGCCCGTCAGACGGCCTTGTTGCTCCAGCCCTATGTGCAGTGGCGGGTCAGTCTCACCGACCGGCTGACCCTGAGCGCCGGTTTGACGAGTCTGTATTTCTCCCTCAACAAAAACAGTTTTTCACCCGTTGAACCGCGCGCGGGATTGGCCTGGGATCTACCCAACCGGCAAAAACTAAGTGCTGCGGTCGGCCTGCACAGTCAGATTCAACCGACGTATACGTATTTCTACGGGAACGACCTGCGGAACCCGGCGAAAATTCCGTTTCTGATCAACCAACACACCGGCCTGACCAAAAGCTGGCATTACGTCACCGCGTACGACCGCTTGCTGAGCCGGAATCTTCGGCTGAAAGTGGAAGCGTATTATCAGCAGTTATTCAATGTGCCCGTGGAGGAAGAACGCAGTTCGTTTTCCATCCTGAACACGGGCTCCGGTTTTACCCGGGTTTTTCCGGGCAAACTGGTCAATTCCGGCACCGGGCGCAATTACGGGGCCGAGTTGACCCTGGAGAAATTTTTCAGCGACGGCTACTATTTTCTGGTCACCGGTTCGCTGTTTGACGCCAAATACAAGGGTTCCGACGGCGTTTTGCGCAACACGGATTTCAACGGCAAATACGCTTTCAATGCGGTTTTTGCCAAAGAATTTACGTTCCGCAAAACCAGTCTGAACGTAGGCGCTAAGTTTACGGCCATCGGTGGGCGCTGGTACGGCCCGGTCGACGAAGCCCGGTCGCAGGCGGCCCAGGAAATAATTTACCAGAGCGCCGGGCGGAACACGCAACAGTTTCCCGACTACCGGCGGTTCGATCTGAAGGTAGATTATAAAATCAACCGCAACCGGCTGACGCACACCATCGCCGTTGATTTCGTGAACGTGCTCGGCATCCAGAATATTCTGACGCTGAGTTACGCCCCCCAACCCAATGGCACGTTCATCAAACAGGAATATCAGTTGGGTTTCCTGCCGGTATTCTACTACCGGGTTGATTTTTAAACCAGACCGACCCGGTTTTCCCACCCGGTTTTCCAACGCCCTGCTCCTCCAAAACCGCTTCCCAATCCCTTCGGAATCCGATTCCCGGTTTTGGTATGGAAGGATTTTGCCTTTTGCTTCTGAGAGACTCTTGCGATTAGCGCCAAAAACCGGTTTTCTGTTCGATAATAAGCCAACGGAACCGGCGCGATAAACCTCAAATTTCGCTGTCTTTTTTCAAGAAAAATACCATTTAACAGGTGATTTCATTGTACTATTCCCTTTGATGTGGTAATGATGTAGTAACTTTAAAGGAGAATTAGAGTTGGTATACGTACATTTGATTCAATTAATTCTCGTAATAATTCAATTAATCATTCATCATCAATGAAAACTATTGTACGATTATCGTACCTGCTGGTTTTTCTGATTTGCAGTGCAACCTCATTTGCGCAGGAGATCAGTGTGTCGGGGAAAGTCAGTGCGGCAGATGCTTCGGGGCTTCCCGGGGTGAGTGTTCTCTTGAAAGGAACGACAACCGGGGTGCCAACGAGTTCCGACGGCACCTACACCATCAAAGTCCCGTCGCCAAATTCGGTACTGGTCTTTTCCATGATCGGGATGCTTCCCCAGGAAGTCACGGTGGGCAGTCAGACAACAATCAACGTCGAACTGAAAGACGATGCCCGTTCCCTGGCCGAGGTGGTTGTGGTGGGCTACGGCACGCAGCGCAAACTGGATGTGACGGGCTCGGTGGCCCAGATCAAAGGGGAGGAAATTATCAAACAACCGTCGATGAACGCCGTCAGTGGTCTTCAGGGAAAAGTCGCCGGTGTTCAGATCAGCAACTCCGGAAAACCGGGTGAAGCGCCCCAGATCCGCATCCGGGGCGTTGGAACGGCCTACGGAAGCCCCAACCCGCTGTACGTAGTGGATGGGGTGTGGTTCGACGACATCAGCTTCTTGAATTCCGGCGATATTGAAAGCATGAACGTTCTGAAAGATGCCTCCAGCCAGTCGATTTACGGGGTGCGGGCGGCCAACGGCGTGGTGTTGATTACGACTAAAAAAGGGAAATCGGGCAATGCCGTGGTCAATTACAACGGTTTTGTGGGCTACCAGAAAGTGACCAACCAGATCAAAATGGCCAACGCCAACGAATACGCCACGATGGTCAACGAACTGAGCGCGATCAACGGCAACCAACCGATTCTGGACCCGACCAAATACGGCGAAGGCACCGACTGGTACCGCCAAGCGCTGCGCAACGCTTTTGTGACCAACCACCAGCTTTCGGTCAGTGGCGGGGGTGAAAAATCGACCTATAACTTTTCGCTGGGCTATCTGAATCAGGATGGGATCGTTGAAAAAAACAACTTTAAACGGTACACGGCCCGCGTTCAGAACGATTTCCAGATTCTGAAAAGCCTGAAGCTGGGCTACACCGCCACCGGATCGTTCAGCAACTCGCAGGATGAAGCGGGCGGTATTTTCCGGCAATTGTACGCGGCTGGCCCGGTTGTGCCGGTGTATTACGCCGATGGCACCTACGGCGATCCCAACGACTTTAACCTGGGCGACGGCAACAACTTCAACCCGCAGGTAACGATCGATTATTTCAACCAGTTCACGAAGAAAACCTTATTGACGGGGAATGTTTACGCGGAACTGAACATCCTGAACGGCCTCACGTTCAGAACGAGTTTCGGAGGGCGTTATTCGCAGGATGAAACCCGTAACTACGTGCCCGAATACGTGGCGACATTCAAGCAGCGAAACACCACCAGCCGGCTGGAATTTACGCGCCCACAAGCCCGCTACTGGATTTTGGAAAATACCCTGACCTACACCAAAGACCTGGGCGATCATGTGTTTACGGCCCTGCTTGGCCAGTCGGCCCAGCGGGATCAGTCGTATAAAGTAACAGCCTCGGCGCTGAACGTTCCCTACACGCGGGAGGGTGACTTGTACCTGACGCTCGGCAACGCAGACGGCCGCAATGTGGTGGACGAAGGCGATCTGGCCACCTATGCTTCCTACTTCGGGCGGGTCAATTACTCCTACCAGGACCGCTATTTGCTGAATGCCTCCCTGCGCGCCGATGGTTCGTCCAAATTCTTTCAGGGTGGCAATGCCTGGGGCTACTTTCCTTCCGTGGGGGTCGGCTGGATCATCAGCAGCGAAGCGTTCATGCGCAACCAGACGGTTTTTGATAACCTGAAATTCCGGGCGAGCTGGGGCAAAATCGGGAATGCGTCCGTTCCCTCGAACCTGTCGACGCTGACCGTAGCCAGCGGGGGCGATCTGGCCGCCATTTTCGGTGGACAACTGTACACCGGTGCCAGCATCAACTCGATCATTCCGCCGGTGACGTACTGGGAACAGGGCGTTGGAACGGATGTGGGTCTTGAAGCGTCGCTGCTCAAATCAAAACTAACCGTCGAACTGGACTATTACGTTAAGAAAACCGAGCGGGCCATTTTTGACATTCCGGTTTTGAGCTCCATCGGCACCTCGTCGAGCCGGATTATTGGCAACCAGGCCAACTTCCAGAACCAGGGCTTTGAAGCCTCATTGAGCTGGCGGGACGAAATCAACAGCGACCTTTCATACAATATCGGCGTCAACGCCGGTTTGAACAACAACAAAGTCCTTTCGGTCACGTCGGGGGCCAATCCGATTTACGATGGTGGGGTCGGTTTGACCGGCGGAGCCCTGGCTACCCGGACCAGAGTGGGTGATCCGATCGGTTCGTTCTACGGCTACATTGTCGATGGTATTTTCCAGAACCAGGATGAAATCAAAAATTCGGCGCAACCCAACGCCAAACCGGGTGATTTCAAATACCGGGATATCAGCGGAACCGATGGCTCACCGGACGGCACCATCAACGGCCTGGACCGTCAGATGATCGGCAACCCGAATCCGAAATGGAATTACGGGATTAATACCAACTGGAACTACCAGAATTTCGATCTGATGCTCGACTTCCAGGGCGTGGCCGGAGTTGATGTTTACAATGCCAACCTCGGCTGGCGGTATGGCAACGAAAACTTCACCAAAGATTATTACGACAACCGCTGGCACGGCGAAGGAACCTCCAACACCTACCCATCGGTTAACATTGGGGGCGGTTCCAATTATTTGCCCAACTCCTTCTACGTCCAGAGCGGCAGTTATTTCCGGGTCCGGAATGCCCAGATCGGCTACACGTTCTCCCCGGAACTGACCCAACGCCTAAAACTCCGGAAACTGCGGGTATACGCCAACGCGCAGAATGCCTTTAATTTTTTCAGTTACAAAGGATTGTCACCGGAAGTACGGGCCAACGAAAACAAGCCGACCCAGGCCGGAATCGATGCCAACGTTTATCCGCTGTCGGCAACCTATAACTTCGGTGTGAATGTTAGTTTCTAAAGACGGAATCAAGAACATGAAAACAATAGATTTCAAAAATACCTTTCGGCAATTGGGGCTGTATGCCGGTCTGGCCGGTTTGGTACTGCTCCCTTCGGCCTGCGAACAAAGCTTTCTGGAAACCGATCCGCAGGGCAAACAGGCCGATGCGGTTTTCTGGGCCAGCGAAGAAGACGCGACCAAAGCCGTCAACGCCATGTATGCGAACCTCAGGGGCTGGAACAACACCGCCTTTGCGGCCATCGCCATTGAAAGCATCGGCTCCGACGAAACGGAAAAAGGCAGCGCCCCGACGGATGCTACGTTTTTCAACGATTACGACAACTTTTCCGTCGGCTCCAGCGACGGTCAGTTGGGCGGTTTCTGGTCGGGACAATACCAGAACATCAACTACGCCAATCAGGTCCTGGACAACGTTCCGCGGATCGAGATGTCTTCCACCCTCCGGGACCGCTACCTGGCCGAAGCCAAATTTGTTCGCGCCTATTCGTATTTCCGCCTGGTTCGGGCGTTTGGCGACGTTCCGCTGCGGCTCAATTTACCGGCCAATGCGTCCGAATACAACCTGCCCCGCACGCCCAAAACCGAAGTCTACGCGGCTATCGAAAAGGATCTGAGCGAAGCAGCTGCCGTGTTGCCCCAGAGCTATGGCGCGACTGATCTGGGCCGGGCCACCAAAGGAGCGGCTTTGTCGCTGCACGCCAAAGTTGCCCTCTACCAGCAGAAATGGCAGCAGGTGTTTGACCTGACCACCCAGGTTATGTCGTCGGGACAGTATTCACTGGTCAGAAATTACGAACAGTTGTTCCGGGTAAACAATGAAAACTCGACCGAGTCGGTTTTTGAAATTCAGAACGAACTGGTTGCCAGCAACAAAGACGCGTCCAACTCGCAGTATTCGCAGGTTCAGGGGGTTCGCGGGGTGACCGGCGGAGGCTGGGGCTTCAACGTTCCCACCAAAGCGCTGGCCGATGCCTACGAAACCGGCGATCCCCGGCGGGATGCCACCATTATTTTCCGGGGAGAAACCACCCCCCAGGGCGATGCCATCCCGGCCGTGGGCGACAACCCGATGTACAATCAGAAGTCGTATGTTCCGTTTAACCTGTTTGTGAGCGGTTTTAACGAAGGTGCCCAGCAAAACATCCGGGTCATCCGCTACGCCGAAGTGCTGCTGATGAATGCCGAAGCCGCCAACGAACTGGGAAATTCGGCGCAGGCGCTGGCGTCGCTTGAACTGGTTCGCGCCCGGGCCCGGGGAACCAGCACCACCGTCCTGCCCAAAGTGACGGTTACGGAAAAAACCGCCCTCCGGACGGCCATCTGGCGCGAACGTCAGGCGGAGTTGGCGCTGGAATTTGACCGTTACTTCGACGTCATCCGGCAGGGCCGGGCGGCCCAGATCTTTGGTCCGAAAGGCTGGAAAGCCAACAAAAATGAAGTGTGGCCCATTCCCCAAAACGAAATTGACCTGAGCGCGGGCGTTCTGGTGCAAAATCCGGGTTATTAACCATTAATCGACCAATCTGATTATGAAACTATCTCTCAATATATGGTCGCTGGTTCTGGCGGTTTCGGCGGCAATCGGGCTTTCCTCCTGCTACGAGAAATTCGATCCGGAAAGCTACGCACCGGCGGTTTCCATTGGCGGTTTTTCCTCGTCCGGCGAAATTGCCAAAGCCAATCTGGTCGGTTACTGGCCGTTCAACGGCAATTACGTGGATGAAGTCTCGAAAAAAGCGGGCGTCAACACCGGAACCACCTTTGGCAACGGGCTGAAAGGGCAGGCTATGAAAGGTGCCCAGAAAGGCTACGTCCTGTTTGATCCCACCGACGCCATCCTGAAGCTCCAGAGTTTTACGGTCGGTTACTGGGTCAACAGCCCATCCACCACGGCCGCCGGTGGCATCATCGGCTTGGTGGGACTTTCTCAGAAAGACGGTTTTTGGGGAAACCTGGAAATGTTTTTCGAAAACGGCGGCACGGCGACGGACGGAATTCTCAAGGCCCACATCCAGAACGGCACCAAAGATGCCTGGGTCGAGAAAAAGGACATCGTGAATCTGTACAATTCCTGGAATCACATCGCCCTGTCGTACGATGCCACTTCCTCCACGTTCAGTCTGTACGTGAACGGGGCAAAAGCCGCCACCAGCACCGTCGAAAAATTCGGCAATCTGGCCTGGAACAAACCGGGGCAACTGGTGTTTGGCACCGTGCAGTTTCAGACAACCCCCAGCCTGACCACCGCAGCCACCAACCAGTCCTGGGCCAGCTACCTGACCGGTTCGCTGGATGAGGTCCGGATCTACAACGTCGCCCTGAAAGCAGACGAGATCGACGCGCTGGTGAAGCTGGAGTCCAGAGGGAATTAAGCTTTTGAAATCATGTTTCGTTCTGGCAGGGAGACTCCGGTTTTCCTGCCTTTTTTTATTCGCGCGTTGCGTTTTACCTTCGTTCATGAATAAACTGATCGGATTGGTAGCCGCCGTGCTGATAGCAACGACCGCGCGCGGCCAGCCCCGCACCGACTCCCTGCTGACCCGCCTGTTCTCGGCCCATCCGGACCCGGTTTTTCAGGAAGTAATCCGGCACCCGGAAACGTACCGGCTCCAGATCATCTATACCCGCATCGACCGGGACATCCGCAATAAACCGACGTTTACCCCTTTTTATTTTCACGTTGACAGCACGGCCTACTTCAACCCGGCTTCGACCGTCAAGCTTCCACTGGCCTTGCTGGCGCTTGAAAAGCTGAACACGCTGAAAAAACCGGGTGTCACCAAATACACCGCCATGCAGTTCGACAGCGCCAACCGGAGCCAGACGAAAGAATGGCGGGACAACACCTCCGAAACCGGTTTTCCGTCGATTGCCCACTTTATCAAAAAAGCGTTTCTGGTGAGCGACAACGATGCCTACAGCCGGTTGTACGAGTTTGTCGGCCAGCAAACCATCAACCGGTCCCTGCACGCCAAGGGCTATCGCAATACCCGCATCACGCACCGGTTTGTCCGGATGACGCCGGAAGAAAACCGGCACACCAACCCTGTGCGGTTTATTCGGGAAGACGGCAGGCTGCTTTATTCCCAACCCGCAGCGTATAACCCGGATGCCTTCGATTTTCGCCGGATTGCCAAAATCGGGAAAGCTTACCTAACCCCTAGCGACAGTCTGGTGCACGAGCCGTTTGATTTTACGACGCGCAACACGTATCCGCTGGAAGCCTTTCAGCAAACCCTGCAATCGGTGTTGTTTCCGCTTTCGGTTCCGGCGAAACAGCGGTTTACGCTAACGAAGGATGATTACGCCCTGGTGCGCCAATACCTGTCGCAGTTCCCGGGCGAAACCAATTATCCCAACTACGATTCCGATCCGTATTACGATAGCTACGTGAAGTTCTTTTTTCGGGATAGCCTGCACCACCGCTTGCCCGAGGGGGTGCGGGTGTTCAACAAAGTGGGCTGGGCGTACGGTTTTATGACCGATGCATCGTATGTGGCCGATTTTACGAATAAGGTCGAGTTCATGCTGTCGGCCACCATTTACGTGAACCGCGATGAGATCCTGAACGACAACCGGTATGAATACGAGAGCGTGGCGCATCCGTTTCTGTATCAGTTGGGCCAATTGATCTACGAGTATGAACGGAAGCGGGCGCGCAAAAACCGCCCGGATTTAAGCGACTTTCAGCTTTCGTACGAGCAGCGAACGGTTGACAACCGCCCAACCATCCGGGAGGTTGATAATTAAAACCGCCTATTCACGTAATTTTTCTACCTTAACGCGGAGTTGCTCCTATAAACCTACTTTTTCGAAAATACTATGGCTGAGTACCAGACCCCGAAAGATCGCGCCTATACCAATACCCTGCTGAAGGCTGCTCCCCAGGAATCGGCCGCTTTCATGAACCTCAAACACACGGCAGAACGAAAAGATGGCATTATCCCCATCAAATACCGGGAATTGATGTCCGTGGCGGTTGCCCTGACAACCCAATGCGCTTATTGCATTGAGTCACACATCAACAACGCGGTTGAAGCCGGAGCAACGCGCGAAGAGATTGCGGAAACCGTGTTCATTGCGGCAGCGATTCGGGCGGGTGGAGCGGTTGGGAATGGCCTGCTGGCAATGCGGCTTTTCGAAGAAGCCAGTGCGGCCCATCCCTGAGTGTTTTACCTGTTGCCCGGTTCATTGCGTTTAAATACCCAAAAACCGCTGCACGTCTTCAATCGTGTCCAGATCGATAGTACCCTGGCTAAACGCCACTTCGGCGCAATCGTCCGGGTGGTTGAGGATTACTTTTTTTGCCCCCGAATCGCCCTCCAGGCTCAGGAGTTCATGAATGTACTTGCGGTCGAATAGGGCCGGAACGCCCAGACTACCGCCGTAACGGGCAGCCACAATGCCTTTGCCGCTTTCTTCATACACCTGCACCAGCTGCTGGACCAGACCGGTCGTCACGTGAGGCTGATCGGTGAGTAAAAACAAAACCGCATCGATGTTTTTCTGGGTCAGATACACGGCCGCCAACCCGGTTTTGACCGATGCGGAAAGCCCCTGTTCCCAATGCTGGTTGTCGATAACCGTTACAGGCAAGCCGTCCAGTTCGGGCGAAAGCCGGTTTTTATGCGCTCCAACGACCACGACCACCGGCCGAAACGCCGTGACCAAAGCCGCATCGACCACCCGGCGGAGCAAGGTCCGGCCTTCCCACTTAATGAGTTGTTTGGGCTGGTGATCAAGTCGCGAAGCCGTTCCAGCCGCTAAAATGATGATGGCGATGTTCATAGAAGATTCAGACCGGTAAGGTTTTGAAACCTTACCGGTTTTCGGCAATTACGTTAAGAGATTGAACCGGCTGGTGAATGGGCGCATTCTTGAATTTCAGCGGCTGGGCCGTTGTTTTCCGGAAAACCGCCTGTATTTCCGCCAGAATTGATAACGCAATTTCCTGCGGATTGTCTGCCCCCACATCCAGCCCGACCGGCCAGAAAAGCCGGTTTTCATCCTGCGGATTTACGACATCAGCCACTTCTTCCAGCAAGGCATCACCCCGTTTTTTAGGCCCCAAAAGACCGATGTAGCGAATGTCGGTTTGCAGGAGTTCCCGCAAAACCGCCTTGTCGTATTTAAAATTGTGGGAAATCAGGACAGCCGCCGAAAAACCGTCGATCGGAATCTGCCGCCGGATGTCGTCGCGCTGAACGGCCAGCATTTCGTCGGCAACGCCAAAGCGTCGGGGTTGCAGATGGGCCACGCAATCGTCGGTTACTACCACCCGCCAGCCAATCTGTTTGGCCAGTTGCACCAGCGGCACAGCGTCGTAGCCACCCCCGAAAACCAGCAGCTGAATATCGGGTTTCAGTTCTTCGACAAACACCCCGGCCGCATCCGGCAGAGCCGTTTCAAACGTCAGCGGCCGCCGTTCCTGCATCACCCGGTCGAGCGTTTCGAGCGGATTGTCCGGATCGCCCGGGTCGATGGCCTGAATCAGCACGTCCAGAATACCGTTACAGCCCAGACCGATGCCAAAGTTTTCGCCTTCGGGGTCGGTCGTGTCATACGTGACCAAACGTGCCTGGCGACTCTGCATCACTTCCCGGGCTTTGCGCAGGGCATCACCTTCCAGACAACCGCCACTGATGGCGCCGATCCACTGGCCATCGTCGGTGATGTACATGCGAGCCCCCGGCCGGCGGTAGCCTGAGCCCGTCAACCCAACGACCGTCGCCAGTGCGGCTTTCCGCTGGGTAAAGTCGGTTTTTCGATACGCCCGAATAAGTTGCTGAAATTCGTTAATCACGGTATTCGAATGATGAATGATGATCGGTGGACGATGAATCCTTCCAAAATAACTTTAATTCACCACTCATCGTTTATCATTCATCATTTTATTACAAAAAGGCCCGGTGGATAACCCACTTCGACCAGAAAAAGGCCACTGGCGGGCGCCGACCGACCGGCCTGCGTGCGGTCTTTGGCCAGCAGAATCCGCTCAAATTCGGCCAGCGTCATCCGCCCCTGCCCCACTTCCAGCATTGTGCCGACCAGCGTACGAACCATGCCGTACAAAAACCGGTTGGCCTGGATGTGGAACGTCAGCTGATCGCCCGCAGCCATCCACTCCGCCCGGTGAATGTCGCAGCGGAAGTGCGCAACCTTCGTCCGTACCTTACTGAAACTTTCGAAATCGTCGTACTTAAACAGCAAAGCGGCCGCTTCGTTCATCTTCTCTACCTCCAGATCGGGCCGGAAGACGTAGAGCAGCCGATCCAGAAACGGGCTTTTCTGCCGCCGAATGCGGTATTGGTAATAGCGGGAAACCGCCGAAAACCGGGCGTGAACGCGGGGTTCCACCGGAAAGATGGTCTGAATGGCAATGTCGGGGGGCAACATGCAATTCAGCGCATGAATAAAGGAATCCGTCAGTTCAAGCGGGCGATTGATCTCAAAATGAGCAAATTGCTGTTCGGCGTGGACACCGGCATCGGTACGGCCGCTGCCGATGATGGAGATGGGTTCGCGCAGGATCGCACTCAGTTTCTCTTCAAGCACCTCCTGGACCGTGATGCCGTTGGGCTGAATCTGCCAGCCGTTGTAGGCCGTCCCCCGGTACGAAAGCTGGATAAAATAGCGCTGGCTCATGCGTCTTCCTGCACGTCCTCGCCCTCATCCACCGTCATATCAATGCCCTCGTAAATAGCCCCGACTGTCAATTCAAAATCCAACCTCGGAAAAACCACAACGTCTTTCAGCTTGTAGAAAGCCTGATACGTCCACTGATCAGTATGTTCGACCCGCGCAAATAACTCAACGGCCATCTTCACTTGGTCAATTAGCAAATAATACAGTAAGGACGACATTTTTTGGTACTCCTGCCATTTAAAACCCCGGTCGGCTGCCACCGATGATTTCGACAAAACTTCAACAATCAGGCTTGGCTGCCGAATGATGTATTGACTACGCAAATCAAAAGGGTGACAAGTTAAGATTATATCAGGGTACGGATAATATCCCTCTTTGATGACTTCAACTTTGACGCTTTCCGAGTATACTCCGCACCCTTTAGGACGAAAATGAGCTTTGAACAAATCTTTTACGGCATCAACCAGTAAATTATGGCGGAGCGTACTCCCCGCCATTGCATACATGCGTCCCTTATAAAATTCGTGACGAATCTCACTGGTTTGTTCCAGCTTGAAATATTGCTCGACCGTAAAAAGTTGTTTATTGATTGAAGTAGCTTCCATACGCGTATAAACTCACGCTTCCAGTTTCCGGCTCAGGGCGTTGTCGTACAGGTCTTTGGCGGCAGCAACCGACAAAATCGTCTCCCCATCGACGACAAAATTCTCCGCCAAAACCGTACCCAACGACCGGAACGAAACCGCCGTTTTCTGGAGCAACGCTTCCAATTCCGCTTGTTTTCCCGGCGAAACCGACACCACGACCCGGCTCTGGCTTTCGCCAAACAGGAACGCATCCTTCCGAAAACCGCCGTCCGTTTGAATGCTGAATCCGAGATCGGCCGCCATCGCCGATTCCACCAGCGTTACCAGCAGACCACCGTCCGAAACATCGTGCGCCGAAACAACCAGTTTGTTTGTAATCAACTCTTTAACGGCCTGTTGCAAGGCAAACTCCTCTTCCAGATCGAAAGCCGGTGCCGGTGATGCCTTCACGCCCCGGTACGAATACAGGTATTCCGAGGAGGCAATGTCGTCTTTCGACTGACCCACCAGATAAATCAGGTCGCCGGTTTGGCCAAACCGGAGCGTGGTCCGGTTTTCGGGATTTTCCATCAAACCAAGCATCCCGATCGTCGGTGTCGGGAAAACCGGACCTTCGTCGGAGCTTTGGTTGTAGAAACTGACGTTCCCACCCGTCACCGGCGTGGCAAAACGCAGACAGGCTTCGCCCATCCCCTTGACGGCCTGGACAAACTGCCAGTACACTTCCGGCACGTAGGGATTGCCAAAGTTCAGGTTATTGGTCACGGCCAGCGGATCACCACCCGTGCAAACGATGTTCCGGGCGGCTTCGGCCACGGCAATTTGGGCCCCGGTATTCGGGTCGGCGTTCACGTAGCGGCTGTTGCAATCGACGGTAATAACAATCGACTTTTCGGTTCCTTTGACGTTGACCACGGCGGCATCCGACGGCACGTTCGTGCTCCGGTTGGCCGTTCCCACCATCGAATCGTATTGCTCGTATACCCACCGGCGCGAACAGATGTTCGGGTGCGACAGCAGATGTTTGGCAACTTTCTGAATTTCAGCCGCGTCTACGTCCGGCACCTCCGAAATCTGGAATTTCTTAAACTCCTGGAAATAAGCCGGTTCGCGGTACTCGCGGTGGTACTGCGGGGCGCCCCCGCCCAGTACCAGGTCGTGCGCCGGAACGTCGGCCACCAGGTCCCCGTGGCGGTAGAAATGCAAACGACCGGTGTCCGTCACGGTGCCGATCTGCTCGCAGTTCAAATCCCACTTATCAAAAATACCCTGAATAACGTCTTCTTTGCCTTTCTCGATCACGACCAGCATCCGTTCCTGCGACTCGGACAGCAGGATTTCAAACGGCTGCATATTCGGCTGGCGGGTCGGCACTTTATCGAGGTCGATGATCATGCCGTGTTCTCCTTTGGCGCTCATTTCGGAGGTCGAGCAGATGATCCCGGCGGCCCCCATATCCTGAATACCAATCACATAACCCGTTCCGATGATTTCCAGCGAGGCTTCCAGCAGCAGTTTTTCCATGAATGGATCGCCCACCTGAACCGCCGGCAGTTTCTCGGTCGATTTGTCCGAAATGTCTTCCGACGCGAACGTAGCCCCGTGAATACCGTCCTTGCCCGTGGCCGAACCGACAATAAAAACCGGGTTGCCGACGCCGTAGGACGTTGCTTTGGCGACTTTCCCGACTTCAACAATTCCCGCCGAGAACGCATTGACCAGCGGATTGACGTTGTAACAGTCGTCAAAATACATCTCCCCGCCCACGGTCGGAATCCCGAACGCGTTGCCGTAGTCGCCGATGCCTTTCACGACGCCTTTCAGCAGCCGCCGGGTTTTGGGCAAATCCGGATTGCCGAACCGCAGCGAGTTGAGCTGCGCAATGGGCCGGGCGCCCATCGTAAAAATATCGCGGTTGATCCCGCCGACCCCCGTAGCCGCGCCCTGGTAGGGTTCGATGGCCGAGGGGTGGTTGTGCGACTCAATCTTGAAACTACAGGCCAAACCGTCGCCAATGTCCACCAGACCGGCGTTTTCTTCACCGGCTTTGGCCAGCATCCGCTCCGAATCGCGCGGCAGGGTTTTCAGCCAGACAATCGAATTTTTATAGGAGCAGTGCTCCGACCACATAACCGAGAAGATACTCAATTCGGTAAAGTTGGGTTTACGGCCCAAAATGACACTAATTTTGTCGTATTCGTCGGGAAGGAGGCCCAGTTTGCGGGCGGTTTCGAGCGTTGGTAACTGATCGGTCGTTTCGGCAGACATGCGGTTTTGGCAGAATGTTCGTTGGCGCAAAGGTAAAGCTTTTCACCTATCCTGACGGAACGATTCGGCAAATCGCGCCCGTTTTCTCAAAAAAATGGCCTAAATTCCCGCCCATTCCCGTTGGAACCCGGAAATTTGTTTCCCGTACGAAGCAAATTTTGTTAATCGAAAACGCCTTGTGAGTACCCGCGAACCCCACCTCCGAACGGTCGAAGTGATCCGTTACGTGACCCCCCTGCGCGAAGGCGGCTCGTTGCCCGCCATTATCGAAGCCGACGATGACTTTCTGTACGTCCTGAAATTTCGGGGGGCCGGTCAGGGCGTCAAGGCGCTTATTGCCGAACTGATTGCCGGAGAGCTGGCCCGCGCACTGGGCTTCAGAATTCCCGAAATTGTGTTTGCAACGCTCGATCCGGCCATGGCCCGAACCGAGCCCGACGAAGAAATTCAGGATTTGCTGCGGGCGAGCGGAGGACTGAACCTGGGCCTGCATTTTTTGTCCCGCGCCACGACTTTCGACCCGGTTTTGAATACCGTCAGCGCCCGGCTGGCGTCGCAGATTGTCTGGTTCGACTGCTTCATTACGAACGTTGACCGCACCGCCCGCAACACCAACATGCTGATGTGGCACCGCGAACTGTGGCTGATCGACCACGGCGCATCGCTGTATTTCCACCACGCGGGGCAAAACTGGGAAGAACAGGCCAAAAAACCGTTTGCGGCCATCAAAGATCACGTTTTGCTGCCCTGGGCCACTGAAATCGAAGCGGTCGATGCCGAATTTCGTCCGGTTCTGACGCCCGACCTGATTCGGTCCATTGTCGATCTGGTGCCCGATGCGTGGCTCGTCAGTGAGGATTTTACCGGGACGGTGGAAGAAAAACGCCGGATGTACACCGGTTTTCTGGAAACCCGACTCGCCCATTCTGAAATCTTTGTCAAGGAAGCGCAGCATGCCAAAGCACGTATTTGAGTACGCCGTCATCCGCGTAGTCCCGCGCGTCGAACGCGAAGAATTCATGAATGTGGGGGTTATTTTGTACTGCCCGGCGCAGGGATTTCTGCAAACGGTTTTTGACTTGAACGAGGACCGGCTGCGGGCTTTCTGCCGTGAGCTTGATCTGCCGGATTTGCGGGAACGGCTGCGGGTTTTTCAGAAAATCTGCGCGGGTCGGTCCGAAGGCGGTCCCATTGGGCACCTGCCGATTGCGGCCCGATTTCGCTGGCTGGCCGCCAACCGCAGCACCATTGTGCAAACTTCGCCCATGCACACCGGCTTGTGTGAGGATGCGGCCCCAACGCTGGAACGGCTGGTTGAGCAGCTGGTGCGATAGGGCGACCCGGTTCTGGCAATCGTTCCCTCTGTTTTGGAAAACCGCCCGGTTGAGGACGACGTAAATCCGGGATTCCTCTTTACTTTGTCCTTGCATTTCATCCGTTGGCCCCCATGCGATCCTTCAGCCTGCTCCTTATTTTTCTGCTTCGGAGTCCGCACTGTCCGGCTCAACCCCAACCCGTCAAACCGTGTACATACGCATTTAAAGAATGAAAAACCGTATCCCCACCTGGCTTCTTGCCAGTCTGCTGATTGCCTTTTGGAGTCTGCCGGCGATGGCCCAGCGCAAAACCGCTGCCCGAAAAACTCCGCCCTTGAGCGACCGCCCGTTCTGGCTGACCGAACTGGATAAAATGGTCAGGCCGGTATTGTACAATCTGGCCCACGACAGCCTGCGAATTGCGATGCCCCAGATCGTTTCCAAACGGGTCGACAACCGGGAGCAGCGCATCAAGGTGCAGTACGTTGAAGTGCTGGGCCGGGTGCTGAGCGGCATTGCGCCGTGGTTGCAGGGCGAGGGCGGCAGTGCCGATGAGGTGGCCCTCCGGAATCAGTACCGGCAATGGGCGCTCAAAGGGCTGTCCAACGCCCTGGATTCGACGGCCAGGGATTACATGCGGTTTGACCTCGGCGGTCAGCAACTGGTCGATGCGTCCTTTATCGCGCTCGGGTTGATCCGGGCACCCTGGCTGTGGGAAAACCTGAGCAAAACCGATCAGGAACGCTGGGTGCAGGCCCTGAAAAGTACGCGCCGGTACAAACCCGGTTTTTCGAACTGGCTGCTGTTTTCGGCGCTTAATGAGGCTTTTCTCTGCCAGTATGGTTACGACTGGGACCCCATGCGGGTTGATTACGCCTTGCAGCAACTGGAGCAGTGGTACGTGGGCGACGGCATGTATTCGGACGGACCGTCGTATGCCTTCGACTACTACAACAGTTACGTCATCCACCCGTATCTGGCCGCGATCACGGAAATTATCGCCCAAAAAACCACGGCCTACAACGGCATGATTGCCAAAATCAAAAAGCGGAATGAGCGGTACGCCATCCTTCAGGAACGACTCATCAACGCCGACGGCACCTTCCCGGTCACCGGGCGCTCGATTGTGTACCGGGGGGCGGTTTTTCAGCACCTGGCGGACGTGGCCCGGCGGAAAACCCTGCCCGAGTCCCTGAAACCGGCTCAGGTGCGGGGGGCGCTGACCGCCGTAATCCGAAAGACGCTGGAAAGTCCTTCGACCTACGAAAAAGGCTGGCTGACCATCGGCCTGTATGGTTCGCAGCCCGATCTGGCCGATGTCTACAACAACCAGGGCAGCCTGTACCTGGCAACGAACATCTTTCTGCCCCTCGGTTTGCCCCCAACGGACCCCTTCTGGGCGGATGCCCCGGCGAAATGGAGCGCCCAGAAAATCTGGAGTGGGGAGGACTTCCCGAACGACCACGGGGTGAATTTGCGCTGATCGAAACCGCCAGTCAACGCTCACACCGGCAGGCGAATCAGCATCTGCGTACCTTCCCCCGGTTTTGATTGCACCTCGACGGTGCCCTGGTGCGCCTTGGTCACAATGTCGTAGCTCAGGGATAAACCCAGACCGGTGCCCTGGCCGGTGGGCTTGGTTGTGAAAAATGGCTGGAAAATTTTCTGCTGCACCCCGTCCGGAATGCCAATTCCGTTGTCGGTTACCTGAATTTCAACCCGGTCGCGGTTCCGGCGCGTGCGCACCGTTACGGTGGGTTGATACGCGGGCAAGGCGGTTTTCTGTTTTTCCCGCACGGCGTAAAAGGCGTTGTTGAACAGGTTCAGCAGCACCCGGCCCAGCTCCTGGGGCATCACCTCGACCGGTTTCAGGGATTCTTCAAAATCCGTAATCAACTCAACCTGAAACTCCTTGTCTTTCGCCCGCTGACCGTGGTAGGCCAGTTTCAGGTATTCGTCCGCCAGAGCGTTGAGATTCGTCCGTTTTTTCTCCCCGCCCGACGTCCGGCTGTGTTCCAGCATGCCCTTGACGATGCTGTCGGCCCGGCGGCCGTGGTGGTTGATTTTTTGCAGATTCAGCGTCAGGTCACCCAGAATTTCGGTGGCATACCCCCGCTCCGATTCGGCAACGGCCCGGATCGGCCCTTCTTTCAACTCCTCGACTAGTTCCGTACTGACTTCCGAGAAGTTGTTGACAAAATTCAGCGGGTTCTGGATTTCGTGGGCAATTCCGGCCGTCAGCTCACCGAGCGAGGCCATTTTCTCCGACTGAATCAATTGCAACTGCGTGGATTGCAGTTGGCCGAGCGTTCGTTCCAGTTCTTCTTTCTGTTGTTGCAGCAGGCCGTTTGCTTTCTGTTTGGTGCGAAAGGCGTAAAACGAAACTGCGGCCAAACCCAGCATCAGGCCCATACCAGCCAGCAGGGCCCGTTGGCGGGTGCGGGCCAGTTCATTTTCTTTTTGCTGTTCGACGCGGGCGGTTTGCTGCTTTTTCTCGAACTCATACGTCATCGTTAGCTCGGTGGTTTTGCGAACGTTTTCCTTGCCGCGAATCGAATCGGTAATGGCGGCTGCGGTTTTGTAGGTAGCCAGCGCCCGGCGGTAATTGCCGACAGCCTCGTAGCAGTTCGACAATTCCCTGTAAATGATCCCCGTCTGCTCGTCGTAGATATCGGCCTCTTTCATCACCTCAAAACTCTTCTCGTAATAAGGAATGGCGGCTGCACAGTTGTTCTGCATCTTCAGAATGCTGCCCATGGCCGAGTAGGTCTGGTGGATGTTGAGCGGTTGCCGCGAAGCGTCGGCAATGCCCATCGCCTGCCGGTTCAGCTTCTCTGCTTCGCCAAACCGCTTAAGGTTCGCCAGGTTGGTCGCGGCTCGTGACAGGCTGGTCGCTTCGATGCCCGGATCGCCCATTTCCCGGGCCAGGTTGGCGGCTTTCAGGGCAAACTCATAGGCTTTTTGCTGCGTGTTCGTTTCGGTGTACATCGCGGCCAGGTTGCTGTAGGCGTATAACTCCACGTTTTTGATGCCTTCCAGCTGCGCCAGCCGGATGGCCCGCTGGAAGCGCTGCTCGGCCCCTTTCCAGTCCCGCAACAATTTGTACGTATTGGCCAGATTGACCAGACTGTAGGCCTGGCCGTTGCGGTCCTGCTCGGCTTCGGCAATGGTGAGGGACAGTTGCTGGTAATGCAGCGCCTGCGGTAGGTTGGACAGCATCTGGTACGAAGCGCCGAGGTTGGAATAGATCGTCCCCAAAACCGCGCGGTTATTGAGCTGTTTGGCGATGGCGGCACTTTTTTCGAAGTAACTAATCGAACTGTCGTATTTGCTTTGCATGCCGTACATCGCCCCGAACGTATTGTACACTTTCTGAATTCGGGACGAATCGTTCAGGGCGACAAACATCGACTCAGCCACTTTCAGGTACTGGTGCGCCGTTGCAAACTCGCCTTTGTAGTTGTAATTCTGGGCGGCCAGCAGACGGGCCATCGCTTCCCCCGATTTGTAACCAATCTGCTTTGCCTTTTCAACGGTCCGCAGACTCAGGCTGAGCGCCGAATCAATGTTGACTTCGCTTAACAGACTAATCTTGGTGGTTACCCGGTTAATTCGCGCCGTATCCGTCGTGGCTTTGGCAATCAAACGGTCCAGGCTGTCAAGTTTGGGAGTTTGGGCGTCGGTCACGGCTCCGCCGAACAGTAAAAACAAAAGGGGCAGGATGAATTTCATAAGGGTCAGGACAGTCCGAATGTGGTCGCTCGCTTTGTATACACATTTCGCCGAACAAGTTACAAAATTGCGCCAAAAACCGGCTATTAAAGGAGGCAACGGGCTTTCCCGGCGGTTTTCGACCCCGGGCCAAAACCGGCAAGGGGTTGATTTTCGGCATTTTCCAGTATGTCAACGTTTTGGTCTTCTGGTATTTACAAAAAAACCGTTACCTTTGTCCCGATGGCACCGTCTGCTCCTTCATATTGCCCCCTGGCCGAGATTGTCGCTTAGCGCAGGCCCTTCTTAAAGCAATTTTCCGGCTTTAACGGGTTCACTGCGTCCTTTCTGTTTGCCATTCCTTTTCATTCACTCAAGCTGCCTGCGAACTGCAAACCGGTTTCGTACGGCCCTGGCATTCGACAATTTTAGCAATGGACATCTTGCAATCCTACGGATGGAATATCCACTTTGAAAACCAGTACAATCCTCAACGCACCCCGGGACTGGAACCCGGTCGGGTTTTGACCATTGAGGGATTTAAGCATACCCTCATCAGCCGATTGGGCACCCTTGAAGCGACCGTATCCGGCGCCTTACTGAACAGCACCGAAACCTGGGACCTGCCCAAAGTGGGCGATTGGGTGGTGTTCAGGCCCTACGATCAACTGAGCATCATCACGGCGGTGTTGCCCCGGCAGAACGAATTAGCCCGAAAATCGCCCGGAAAAAGCAGCCAGAAGCAGGTCATGGCGGCCAATATCGATGCGGCTTTTATCCTGCAGGGGCTGGATCGGGATTTCAACCTCATGCGCTTACAACGCTACCAGCAGCAAATCCGGCAATGCCACATCGCGCCCATCGTGGTTCTGAACAAAAAAGATCTGGTAGCCGACCCGGAAGCGTACCGCCAGCAGGTGCGGGCACTGGGGTACGAAAGCCCGGTTTTACTGACCAGCGCCTTCGATCCGAACAGTCTGGACGAGTGGACTGCGCAGTTTCTGAAACCGGCGAAAACCTATGTTTTTCTGGGCTCGTCGGGCGTCGGCAAAAGCACGTTGCTGAACGCCCTGCTGGGCCATCGGTTGCAGCGGGAAGGTCCCGTCAGCACGGCGAATTACAAGGGTCGGCACACGACCACCGTTCGGAACCTGGTGCTGCTGCCGTCGGGCAGCCTGATCATCGATGCCCCGGGCATGCGCGAATTCGGGGTAACGCTGGAGGAAGATGCACCAGTTTCGGTGAACCATCCGCACCTGGCGGAACTGGCCTTACAATGCCGGTTTGACGATTGCACCCACCAACACGAACCGGGTTGCGCCGTCATCGCAGCCCTGGAAACCGGCGAACTGCCCGCTTCGGTATACCGCAGTCACCAAAAACTGGCCCGGGAACAGGCTCATTATCAGACCAGTGCAACGGACAAAAAACGCACGGAACGCCAATTTGGTAAAATGGCCAAACAGGTGGTGGCGCACCGGAAAAACCGGAAATACTGATGATCTGCCGGTGGTCGAAATTTTCTTGACAGCAAAACCGTGCCGGGATGACCGGCACGGTTTTCTTTTAAGGGTCCAAACGAATCACGGCCAATCGTTTTGCAACTTCTCCCGGTTTTTGAACACTCCGTATTTGATACCCAGCTGGAGGTAATTGCTGTAAAACAGCGCCGTCGGGCGGGGACCGATTGGACTTAATTCGCTGAAATTGGTCAATCTGTAGTAATAACCCAACTGGACTTCCAGCCGATCAATGGGCTCAAAATGCGCTTTAGCAACCAACGAAGTCACTAATTTCGTGGGAATATACGGAGCCGTCGGAATCGGATTGGCAGCCAGTTGAGGATTAACAGGACGAAAGGAAAGCAGGTAAGCGACATCCGGCCCGATGGAAAGCGACGTCCGCTTCACCAGATCTACCTTCAGGTACGGAGAAAGCACCGAATAGTCGTAATAGTTGCGCATCACCACTTTCCGGTCCGAATTTTTTATGGACTGCCGCATTACTAAATAACTCAGATCGAACCCCAGGTTTAACCGACCGGCATACCGCTTCTCAAAATTAACGCCGACGCGAAACGGTGGGGCAAAATCAAATCCAATAAAGCGGGTTCTCCCAAGGGATCGATACTCAAGGACGTTTATTTTCTGGAATGGATAGCCACCCCCCAGCAGCAGACCGATCCGCGGTTTTTCCTGAGCAAGCGTTGCGATGCCCGGAAAAAAGACACTCGCTACCACCAAAAAGTATTGAGTGAGCTTCGTGTTCATTAAGTCCATGGTTTACTTAAATACGCTTGTCAGCCCGGTTTCGTATTTCACCGGTTTTCCGAAAAATTGTCGGCGGCCTGGTACGGATTTCAGGCGGTTTTTGAGCAACTTTAAACGATGAAAGAGCTTCCTTTTCAAGTATTTTGAGTCGAAACAAGCAGCCTGATGAGCCCCCGATCCGTCCTTGACATTCTAGCCCGTGCGTTTCCTGACCAGGCATTTAAAACCGCCCGGTTTCTGGGCGAAGGGATGGACAACCGGGCTTACCTGGTTGATGATCAGTTCATTTTTCGCTTTCCGAAACGCGCCGAGGTGGCCCGGCATCTGACCCGCGAGCTGGCACTTTTGCCCCATTTGCAGCACCTGCCCCTCCGGGTGCCCAATGTTCAGTTCGTGGGCACCAATCCCGAAAACCGGCTTCCGTTTGCGGGCTATCCGCTGCTACCCGGTCGTACGTGGAACGAAACCGACTTTGGTCAGCAATCACCTGAGCATCAAACCAAAACCCTGCAATTGATCGGCGGTTTTTTAACGGAACTGCACCGGTTCGATGTCGAGCAGGCAATCCGGTTGGGTGTCGAAATTCACCATTCGCAGGAAGACTACCAAACGGATTATGAGGAACTTCAAACGGATCTTTATCCTTTTCTTGCTCCTTCCCAACGAAACCGCATCGATGAGCGGTTTCGGGCGTATTTGGGCAACCCGCTGCATTTTCAATACCCCAACCGACTGATTCACGACGACTTTAGTTCGGATCATATTCTGTGCGATCCGGCAACGGGCTGGCCCCAAAGTGTAATTGATTTTGGCGACGTGGCCATCGGTGATCCGGACCTGGACCTCAAGTACGTGTACGACGAACTGGGCCGCCCGTTTGTTGAGCGGCTTCTGTCAGAAGGGCATTACCAAACCGCCACCCCGCCGGCGCTTCTGATGCAGAAGCTGGCGTTTTTCAATTTTTGCGAAGCCCTGATGGACGCCCTGGATGAACTGGCCGGGAGTCCGGCACGGCTTGCTCCTGCGCTCGACGCTCTGCTGCGATAGTTTCGGTTTTCCCGTTTCCGGACGCTAAAAAACCGCCCGGTTTCGACAGGCGGTTTTTAGCGTTAGAGTTCTTCAGCGATTCCCTTTACAGCGACGCGTGGTAGTTCGGATTGGCGACGGAATAGGCCATTAGCTCCCAGGCATGCAGTTCTTTGGGATCCTGATTATACGGATACAGGTCGGTCGAATAGCTCGCCCGCACGTCGCCTTTTTCCCCGTAATACGTAAACGTCATCGGATGGAAACCCGGCTGTTTTTTTGCGTAGACAACCGCCCCGCCCGGCAAGGTGTTCACCGCCGGAACGTGGATGCCTTCCGGGGCGTTTTTGGTCAGTGTTCCCGCGTACTTGCCATCAATGGAAATCGTAACGTGATGAAACCGCGTATGCGTTCGGCCGAGTTCGCGGGTGTAAAAATAGTAAACGCCGTGGGTGGCAGTCGGCAGCGGGATCAGTTGCGTTCCCGGCGGCAAGTCCAGGGGGGCCGGCGGCAGGCTGGCCGGGGTGCCGTTGGTCCGCTCCGGAGCCTCGCCCACCGGTTTTTTCAGGGGGCTAACGGTGGCATCCTGCGGTTGGCAGGCCAGAGCAGCCCAAACGACGCCAAGTGTTAAAACGAGTTTTTTCATGGTGTGATTGTGGATTTAATAGTACCACGACCAAAAGTAGGCGGTTTTGAAAGCCCACCTGAAGCGACGCTGGCTGATCAGCCCAAACCGGGTTTCCACCCGACCAAAGGCGGTTTTGACGAGATGAATGAGGAACCGGCCCAAATCCATTTTCTCCGGAAGCCTTTTCCGGCGCCTGGTCCAACACCAGGCGGTTTTAACGGTCGGTTTTATCTTGTTTGGCAGAAATTAACGCGCCAAAATCCCCAGAAACGAGTATCTTAGAGCACGGAAGAAAACCGGGCGGCCCGGGCAGAACGCCGTCGGTACTGGTTCGTAAATGAAAATGACAAAGCGTGTGCGGATCCTCGTTGGCTTGCTCACGGTTCTCGCCGTTGAGAGCCAGGGTCAGTGCGTGGTAACGGAAGACAAACAGAAGCGGGTCGTCACCATTTGCCAGGGCTATACGGCCCCCCTTGGCCTGCTGGTCAACCGAACCGACCGGAAACAGTCGCTCTCGCAAACCGTCTACCTGGGCAGCGAATACCTGACCTACCCGGTTTGGCAGCACGGGAGCCTGGAGTTCGGAAACCGCCGGAACGCCATTTCGTGTCAGATCGCCTACAACCTGCTGACCAGCCAGGTGCTGTGCCAGTTTGAAGGCGATTCCGTCATCCGAACCGTAACGCCGGACGCCTTCACAATCAACGATATCCACTTCGTGAGCCAGCTCAACAGCAAAGGCGACCGGACGTATTACCGGGTGCTGTACGCCGGAAAAATCCGGTTACTGGCCCAGTATAAATGCAGTTTGCGCCGGGTCGAGAAAGAACCGTATACGCTCGATCAGGCCTTCGACGGCACCTACAACCGCCAGAAAAGTTTCTTTATTCAGCGCGACGACCAGCCGCTCCGGCGCGTCGGTTTGTCCCGCAAATCGCTGCTGGACGCGCTGGACGGCACGCCCGATAAACTCCCGGATTACCTGACCAAAAAGAAACTGACGATTTATGAGCTGGTCGATGCTGTCGCCTATTACGACGGTTTTGCCGGAAAATCACTGCCCGGAAAGAACCTGTAAACCGTCGACTCTGTTCCGGGCAGTTTACGGCTCATCAGGGTTTTAAAACCTCCATCCGGAACGAACCCGTCAGCGGTTGCTGCTCCAGTTTCCAGTTTTTGTTGCAAACGCCTTCGGCCATGTAGACAATGGCAAAGAACGTGCCCTTCACAAATTTCTTCCCGTTTGTGAACTCCACCTCCTCGATCTGAACACTGCCGGGCGACGCTACATTTTTGCCGGGGCAACTGTCGTAGTAGTGGCTCATCCAGCGTTTTTCAACGGCGGGGTCGTGCAACCCAAAAACCGCCGTGGTTTTGTTGGTTTCGCTTTCTTTCGAAGCTCCGCTGTAAAACGGATACTTACCGACCGCCAAATCCGTCGTGCCTACCCGCAGCATCAGCGTTTCGTCGCCCACCACGCAGCTCAGATACGTCTCCTTCCCAATGATCGTGGTGGCAAAATTCGATACCTCACGCGGAAAATTGTTGACCGACAGGTCGAAATAGGTCTCCAGGCCGATGTAGATTTTCTGACTCAGCATTAGTTTGAATTTCTTGCCCGGAAAGGTCAACTCCGTGGTAACGAGCACCGGATTCTGTTTCGGCACCCGCGCCGGCGCGGTGTAGGTGGCCCCTTCGCTGCGGTCTTTCAGCGTGCCTTCGCCAATCAGTTTCCAGTTCTCCCCGAAGCCCCGGGCCTGCTTGAGCGGTTTTTCTTTCGCGTCTTTGGGGTAATTGGCGTTGTAGGTCAGCAAACCGGCGTAGAGATCAACCGACTGCCCGGGTTGCAGCGAAAACCCCTGCCCGATGCCCGACGTAATGACGGCAAAATCGAATTGCGCCAGCTCGTAGGGCGTCCAGTCGCTGAAGTGCTCCATCGGCACGCTGATTTCGTGGCGGCTGGTGTTGACGCTGCTTCCGGCAATGTCGTACCACACCTTGTTGTCGCGCTGGCAGGCGACGCCAAAGTTCTCGGCGCGCTCACTGGTCATTTTTGCCGCATCATACTGAAACGTCAGCGTCGCCGGTTTGCTGAATTTCAGACCTTCCGGCGAAAACCGATACGCCTGCCCCAACCCGTGCGGATTCTCGTTGGTAATGGGCTGAATCGTAATGCTGGTCGCTTTGTCGAGGGCTCCGGCGGGCAGTGTCAAGGTGGCTTTGCCGTCGGCCGTGGCGATGGTGCCGCCTTCGGGACCAATGGTTTTGCTGGTGGCGTTTCCCTTCGGCTGGCCGACTTTGGTTTCGGTGCCGGATTCGTCCGGTAGCTCAATGCCCGGTTCGTCGGGATTCTCGGGATTCACCAGGTCCTGATCGTGTTTACAGGCGGTGAGGGACATGGCAAGGCCCCAACCGATTAACAGGTAGTGTCGTAATTTCATGGTGTTGTTTACGGTTCTGAACCGGCCCGTTATTAAGCCGTTACAGTACAATAATACCCCAGCAATCCGGCCGGAACGACCCGATTCTCACTGAGTTGCCAGAAATTACGCTTCAATTGCCACAAGATTGGCACGATCTGGAAAAACCGCTGCCGCCGACGCCCTATTCCGGTAATTGCTTCATCAGCTTCTGCACGGCGGGCGGAATAACCGGCTCCTCACCCCGCAGCCGCAGCACGGCGAGTTCTTTCATTTTGGATTCAAAGACAATATCAACTTCTTTGCCGTACGTATTCACCGCCGAATAGAGCCAGTCGGCGTGGGCTTCGCGCCGGGCGCCGGGGTCTTCCCGCTGCTGGCGCGAGTCGGAGTAGTGAAAAACCGGACGTACATCCCAGGTGTCGTAGGCCGCCAGAAACGCTTCTTCTTCCGATTGAAAACCGGGATTCAGCGAGTGGTGGAAATAATCGAAAACAATGGGCGTGCCGATGGCTTCGTACACCGGCACCAGATCGGCCACGGTGTAGAGGCTGACCCGGTCATCATTTTCCACCGTCAGCCGGGCGCGCAGGTTTTCGGACAACAACCCAAAATGACGCGCAAACCGGGCCAAAGTCGCTGTTTTGTCGCCGTAGGTGCCGCCCGCGTGGATGTTGATTTTGTTCCAGTGCGACGGTTTAAGACCCATCAGATCAAAAATCTCCGACTGGTATTCCAGGTCTTTGATGGTATTGTCCAGCACCTTTCCCTCCCCCGCCAGGTGATTGAACGGGCCGGGGTGCGTAGTCAGGCGGATGGGTCGCCGGCCGATGGTTTCCAGCGTAGCCCGGATTTCCGAAAAATCCGGCAGGTCCGAGATCCGGTATTCCGACGCCCACGGAAACACATCCGACGAAATCCGGAACAGGCCAAAACCGTGTTCGATGTTCCAGTCGACGATGGTCAGCAGATCCTGCACGTTTTTCAGCGCCAGTTCGGAGGCATAGGCCAGTCCCTTTTCGGCGAATGTCTTTTTAATCATGCCCCGGTTGGTCGTCACCTTCTGGGCCTGAAGGCTCAGGTTGATGCAGGCATAACCGGTGGAGTAAGGTGTCAGTATCATCCCTCTGTAACCAAAAACCGGGTCCGGCGGTTTTCGGAAATAAGCTGCCTGTCGGCGGGTGTGCCGGCGGTTTTCATCCGGTCCGCGATTTAACCGAGCGTGTCGATGGCGGTCTGGGTCTGGGCCCGAAGCGCCAGGAGCACCTCAACCTGCCGGGCGTCAGCGGTCTGCTGGATTGCGGCATCCAGGGTGACCAGGATCACCGTCAGGTAATCGGGGGTCGGAATGGGCCTCTGCCGGCCCAGATGCAGCTCGCCAAATTCGATCAGTAACGTCCCCAGTTCCTTGTCGCTGCGGGCGTCGGTTCCGTCGGGGTTGCGAATGGTGCCGGGGGCCAGCCCCTGTTTTTTTTCCAGATTTCCGATCTGAATATCGCTCCGGGTTTTACGTGTCTTTTCCATCGGTCTGTGGTTTTCTTCTGCAACCGATCCGCCACCGAATTGCCGCAAAAACTTAGTGTAGTTCCCCAAATTCCAGCAACCGTTCGCTCATTGGACGGTTCCGGACCCGTTTTGAATCCGCCAGATTTCCTTTTCATCCCGGCGGTCTTTCACCCGTTCCGCTGGCTTCGGGCTTCCGCTACCTTTGTCGTGTTCAATCAAACACACCTAACAAATACACAATCACATGAAAAAGCTTATGTTAGCGCTGGCCCTGGTTTGGTCGGCCACCGCGTGCCAACAGCCGGACGCCACCATTGCTCCGGTTTCCGATTCGGGCTCACAACCCGCTTCAACCGCCAACCTGACCGTTACGCCAACCATTCCGGACGATATCGACTGGCAGACCATTCCGGTTACGACAAAACCCCGGCCCTTTCCGTCGCCGACGCACGGCGTAGTGGTGCTGTACTCCACCGCCATTGGCCGCAAAGCCCCCAACGGAGAAACCATTACAAGGGCGGTCGTCTACGACCGTGATTCGTACAATCAAAACCGGGAAACCTACTTAAAAACGTTTACGACGCCATTCGACTGGAATGCCTGGCAGGGCACGCCCCCCCAAAGCCTGCTCAATGACAGTAATTCGTTGTATCTAAAAATTCAACCCAAAACGCATCTTTACTCGGTCTATTATTACAACGCGAAAGGAGCCATGGTCCTGCGTCAAAGCCATAGCGTTCTTAATTCAGAGCCTTTTAAGTATTACTTCAGACAGTTTTAAATCATCCTGAAACCGCCCCGGATGCGGAACTGAAAAAATATTTTCGATTTTCTGAAACAAATTTTAACGGGGGCGGTTTTATGAATATGTTAATCGCTGAAGGGCGGGGATACCGTGAAAAGTACCTGTTTGAGAAAATAACCGTCTTTTAAGCGATAGTAAAAAGCCAGGTGACTTCGGTCGTCTGGCTTTCTTTAGTAATGAGGGTTCCAATCAAAACCGTATGTTACTAGAAAAACCGATTCCGTTTACCTTTCTATTCCGGAAAATTCGGCGGGAAGCCCTGCTGATCTTTCTTTTTGCCAATATGGTGGTGCTGGCCAAATTTTTCTTTCACCTCCGGTACCTGACCATTCCAATTGCCATTCCGACGTTGCTGGGTTCCTGTATTTCCCTGCTGCTCGCGTTTCGTTCCAACCAGGCCTACGACCGCTGGTGGGAAGCCCGCATCATCTGGGGCGCCATTGTCAACGACAGCCGCAGTTTTATCCGGCAGTTGCAGATGTTTCTGCCCGACAGCTCCAACCGGCAGCCGCTGCTTCAGGGGTTTGTGCAACGCCATTGCGCCTGGTGTTTTGTGCTCGGTGACAGCCTGCGGGGGCAGGAAATTGCCGGGCGGCTGCGCGAATTTCTGCCCGATGGAACCGCTGAACGGCTGCTAACCGCCGACAATGTACCGAACGCGATCCTGGTCGAACAGGGGTTGGTAATCAGCCAGTTGTACCGGGAAGGGCAACTGACGGATTTTCAGATGACCCACCTGAGCACGACACTCAACAACCTGACCGATTCGATGGGCCGCTGCGAACGGATCCGAAATACGCCTTTTCCGCGCACGTACACCTTCAACCTTCAGTTGTTTATCTACATGTTTTCGGCGATCCTGCCGTTCTGTTTCGAGGCCGATCTTTTTTACCTGGATGTGCCGCTGGTAACGATTATTTCATGCGGTTTTCTGCTGGTCGAAAAAAGCGGTATTCAACTTCAGAACCCTTTTGGAACCACCCCGACCGATACCGCGATGACCACCATCGCCCGCAACATCGAAATAAACATCAAGACGATGACCGGTTTTGACCTCATTCCGAACAAGATCGAACCGTACGCGTATTATGCGTTATAAGGTGGAAGAAAAGCAGGAAAACCGGATGATTTGGGGAGGGTACACCCCGCTCCCCACCGGCCACATACCAGGAGGTGTTCAGAATGCGGGGCATTACTTCTTACTTAATTTAAACGCCTGGACACTTCCTTCACCCGGCGAACAGGCATTCAGAAGCAGCATACTGACCGCCATCCAGATAAAAGGAAAGAATCTTTTTATGGGAAGGCATTTTAAACAGGAAGAATGGTATTAAAACGGCTGTGTACCAAGGAGTAAGAACCGGTTTTTGTCGAAATAGTTGCCAGTAGCTGTTCTTTTGATTTTATCAACTAAGGAACAAGGCGTAGAGACTCAGGGGAATATTATTTTTTAGGCCTTCGCGGCTTTTCTTTCTGGTGAACTGCTGGACTGACGATTTTCCAGCTAAACCAGATTTTTTATAGTCAAACTTTATACTGTTTTTCATTGGTCTAAACAATAATAGTGAACAAATTGTATACACTAGTAATTGATCATATAAATGGGGTAACAAAATAGCTAGACGGCATTGCCCTCTAGCTATCGGAAATTTATCTATCGTTAAAAGGCAGGGCGTATCCGCAAGGAACGCCCTGTTTTTAATTAACTATTTTACTATAAAATCTTCTTTTTTTACCAATTAAATCACGTTTACGGTCTGGGATTTATCCACCTGTCAGATCAACGATCGGTTGGCTGCCATCACCGGATTTCCCTGCACCGTCTTATGAACCTAGCCGAAGGTGTCGTAAACGAAGTGCCGCGTAACCGTGTGGCAATGGTTCTCAATCTTCATTGGAAAATTGTTTATCAAGCGTGTAAACCGGCGCATCCCCATTGTCAGGTTCTGGCGTTCAATAGTGGAGACAGCAATAGGGGAATGCAGGAAATTCAAATTGGGAGCATCCTTGCCCTTCCGCAACCGCTCCATTGCCTAATAAGTGGTATACTTGTTAGCCCGTTCGCACCGTAGTCATGAAAAAATACCTGATGGGGTTGCTGCTCATCACCCAGTCCTTTGTTTCGCCGGGTCAGTCGGACCCGCTCAGCCCGTCGCCCTACCGCGTCCATCGCGCCTATGAACTGTCGGGATCGCTGGCGGTGCTCGGTACGTCCATTTTCGGTTTTCGGCAACTGGACCGCTACGCCAGCCTGACCGCCGATCAGGTCTTGAAATACAACCCGCTTCAAATCAACGCCTTTGACCGGCCGGTCGCTTATTTTGATCCAGCCCGGTTTGACGCAGCGCAGCACCGCTCCGACCAGTTTCTGAATCTATCCATTGCCAGCCCCCTGCTGCTGCTGCTGAGTAAAAGCGTCCGGCACGAAGCGCTGGATGTGCTGACGTTGTACACCACCGCGCATGCCGCCAACAACCTGCTGTATTTTGCCACCACTTTTTCCACCCGGCGGGCCCGGCCCCTGGTTTATAATCCGGCCGTGCCGCTTTCCGAAAAAACCGGCAACGCCAAAACCAATTCCTTTTACAGCGGCCACGTCGCGTTCAGCAGTACGGCGACCTTTTTCGGGGCCAAAATCCTGACGGATTTCTACCGCATCCGGGGCTGGAAACGAATTGCCCTATTTACGGCGGCTGCGGTGCCGCCGGTTCTGGTTGGCGTTAACCGGATGCAGGCCGGCAAGCATTTCCGAACCGATGTGCTGACGGGCTTCGTGCTGGGCGCGGCCTGCGGCATCGGCATTCCGGCGTTGCACCGCATCCGGTCCAAAAACCGGGCCTTGTCGTTCCAGCCCGCCTTGGGGGGCCGCGGACAGCGCGGGCTGGTAGTTACGTACGCATTTTAGAGCCGCTCCGTTTCCTCATTGAGCCTTTTTCTACCGGATTTGGGTCGCCCAAAACCGCCTTTCATCCCGGCCCGTGGCCCGGCGGGTGACGGGCTGCGGTTATTTTTACGGCTGCATACCAACAATTCACGCATCACACCATGAAAAAAATCATTCTGGCACTCGGTGTAAGCTGGGCCGTCCTGGCTTGTCAGCAGCCCGATGTCACAATCACCCCCACTAACCCGTTGCCAAAACCAGAACCCTCGACCAGCCTCGGCAGCCCGATTCATCTTCCCGACGGCGTGGAGTGGGAGTATCTGCCGACGGTAACGCCGTTTCAGTCGGTCAGACACGGGCAGGTGATTTTTGCTTCCTGCCTGAACGACAAAACCGTGAACGGCCAGTTGATCCGCATCACCAAACTGTTTCGGTATGACCCGGTAACGAAAACCGAAACCCTGTTGAAAACCTTTACCGGACACATTGCCTGGAACGTACAGGACGGCAACCCGCCGATGCGGCTTCTCAATGAGCACAATTCATTGACCCTGAACACCGAGTCGGGCCGCCAGTCTTTTTTGGTGCGGTATTACGGGGCGTATGCCCAGCAACTGAGTCTGAGCAGCGCGTATGACGTCACGGTAAAACCGCTTACGCGCTACCGGTTTACGTTTTAAGCCGAGCCGGTTCGTACAAAAAACCGGCTCGTCGGAGCAACTCTTTCGCTTACCCTCAAAACCGGGTCTTAGCCACATCCGGTTTTGAGATGGGCCCCCGAACAGAAAACCGGCTCATTCGTTTCTACTGAACGCCCTTTTCAACGCGTGCCCCGGAATGTATAACCTGTTCATTTTGCTTTGCTGGTTTGTTTTTTTCAGTGTCTGGCTTTTCCTCAGCCAAAAAGCCAAACAAACCTTGCCTGCAACGAACCCCTCCGAGCGCTCTTTCACGCGGCTGGTGATGGTGGTTGCGGTCGTCATTTCAATGGTTATTCATTTCAGCGTCCGTTGGTTAGCCGACTACCCGGTTTTTCCGGTTCATTCCGTTGTGCAATCCATCGGTTGTTTACTGTGTGCCGCCGGTGTCGCCTTTGCCATCTGGGCGCGTACGCATTTGGGCCGTAACTGGGGAATGCCGATGTCGGTGAAAGAAAAACCGGATCTGGTTACGACGGGGCCCTACCGAACCATCCGCCACCCGATTTACACCGGCATTCTGCTGGCCATGTTCGGCTGTTTGGTCACCGCCGGATTCATGTGGCTGATCTGGCTGCTGCTGTTTGGCGCTTATTTTATCTACAGCGCCCGAAAAGAAGAAAACCGCCTGCTGGACCTGTTCCCAACCGACTACCGGGCGTATCAAAAACGGACAAAGATGTTGATTCCGTTTTTGCTTTAGGAAAATCGGGCGTGGCTTCGGTTTGGTCTTTGGAGTTACTTTATCGCCCTGGTGAAGGCTGGGTGACAAGGTCGAATCGTTTGCGTCGCGTACGAACGCCAACACGTCGGTTTTCAACCTAATCTTACCACTACTGACGTAATCCGCCCTAAAAAGGACGCATATCACCCCTGTGAGTACGCTTCATAACGGATATATTTGCCCTTGCCAACCAGTACTCAGGCGGCTACTTATTTCCTCCATCAAATTTCGTACTTATGTCTTTCCAAGGCTATCTGAAAACCATCAAAGCCAAAACGGGCAAAGGCCCTGACGATTTCCGCAAACTGGCTCAGGAAAAAGGATTTACGACCCAGGGTCTGTTGAAAGCAGACGTGAAAGCGGGTGAAATTACCAAATGGCTCGCGGAGGATTTTTCGCTGGGCCACGGTCACGCAATGGCCATTTATGCGCTGCTGAAAGGGATTAAGGATGAACAGAGTGAGTAGCATTCATCGTGTCTGACCCAGCTTGGATGCTGGGTCAGACAGAAACCGTTCTTCTACGGTTTTTGATAAGGATCATGCGGTGCTTTCACATTGTTATCGCACGTATTGCCAGCTCCCAAAAAGCTCCCCTGCGTTTGTGATGCCCGTTTATTTCCTGGAGCCCCTGATCGGCAGGCACCCTACCGATAGCTACCGGAGCGAATCAAGCTGTTTTTTCAATTCGGAAGACAAATCATTCCCTTTAACCCACTTTACTTTTGGATTTTGACAGAATGGCAGCGCTTGATTCCCGATCCATTGTTCATAATCCGAGGTTTTAATGGTGGCAAAAAGGGTCCAAATCTTTCTCCCTTCCTTATCCTGCGAAAGAAATTCACCGCACAAAACATACTGCCTTTCAGCTTTGGCCGTATTCAGATAGCCTACTTTCACCGCACGAAAACCGATTGGGACGGGTGGCTGATGACTATGAAAATCAGTGGCAGATGCTTTCAATAGAAATTGACTAACCGCCTTGAGGGAGTCGCTCTGCGTCGGGGCTGAGCGAAAACCGTCCGCAACTCCAGTGGGTGGATTTTTTGTCGTACCTGAATGTATGCTGTTGCTGGCCACTAGCAGCGGAACGAACAGAATCGATAGCAGTTTCAGGATACTCATTCTTCTGTTTTTCATCGGATTCGATTTGAATTTGGCTGATCCAGTCCGGTTTTCAGCTTTCTCATTTTACCGGGAAAAATTGGTCTGGAAATTCGAAGGTAGGAAATCTTCCTAAAAAAGCGCAACCAGTTGTTAGCCAGCCTATTCACCCAACGTATGATCCGGCTTCAGGCGAATCAGCCTTGGGTGGTTTCTTCTAAACCAAAATGGAACAAACGGCTGCGGCCCCGAAAGCAATCGGCGGTTCCTTCCTCGTTACGGCGCTTTCAAGACATATGGAATCGTTGACAGCCAAAACCGCCTGTTGGGAGAAGCAAACTCGACCTCGGCAATGATTGCCTGATGACTCGACGACGGTTTTTCCAAGTCAAACGTATACTGATGCCGGCCAGGAAGCCCTTTTCGGCCGTCGGTTGAATTCACCGAAGTGGCTGGCTTCATTTCCCAGCGGGCGTCCCGGAAATCAGGGGTCGGGGAATGAGCGGTCCAAACCCGGGCCGACACGGCGGAGTCTTTCGTGGTTACCAGCAACCGAACTCCCTTTGCTGTTGGATCGAGGGTACTTTCAACAGTCGGCATTGGTTTTCCCCGGGCAACAGTCTCAATGAAGGCATAAGCCGTTGGAAAAAGGCGAGGATCATGATTGGCGCCAACATGACCTGTATTCGGTAAGGACAACACTGATTTGCTGCCGGCTAAACCGGGCCAGTACAGATTCAGGGCATCGACGGGGGTGTAATCATCGTTCGTACCGACAATGACCAGCTTAGGCATTGTCAGTTGCTGGCGATAGGTATAGGCGTCCACGATCTGCACCAATTGTTGCCCCGCCGGGCTGCTGATTTGTTCAATGACGGCTTTGGCGGCCAAAGCCGACTGATCCAATGCCCCATAGGTGGCATAATAATGCGGTATTTGAGCCACCGAATTTAAGGTATTGAAACCCTGAGCGATGAGTCCAGCTACGCGTGGATCAACCGCAGCCGTTAGCCAGGCCGTATGCCCCCTTTTGGAATGACCCGCCACCACAAACTGTTTTAAAGACGCTCCCCCCTGCTGTGCGCTGGCTGCCTGCAATACATCCATCGCCCGAACCGTCGCTTTAACCATGGGCAGTAGCAACGGCCAGGTGGTCTCTTTGGTTGCCAGAAACTGCTCAAACGTATAATTGAGCAGTTCTTCCTCCTCCTTGCCCTCAAAAAGGGGTTGATTGGGAACGTTGCACAAGATGGCACTGGGAACGCCGGTGGTCTGGGCAAGTTGCTGGAGAGCGGCTTGAGCCTGACTGGCATCAAAGTCCATCTGTAAGGTGAGGAATCCGGTTTGGGAAGATCCAGAAGCCGGAAAGAAGACGTACAAATGATGCTTCCAGGGAATCTTTCGCCAGGTCTGCGACTGCAGGGAAAGATCAAGAAAAATACCCTGAGGGGAATCGACCCGCTTCGTCAACGTCCAGGTAAACGTTGAATCGGGAGCCTTGACATACTGAGGCAGGATGGTTCGAGCCGACTGAAATTCAGCGGGTATACTCCCTTGAACGGCGGGCTGGGGAAATGCACGTCCCCAAATGAAGCTCAACACGAAAAACCGTATGATGCGAATTTTCATTCCAATCCTTGTATGACCCTCCAGGCACTTTACACCTCAATTTTTTCAAATCACATCAGCTGCAAAGACAAACATCCGAGCCCTGGACAATCCACTATGGCCGGGCTTCTACCCGCTCCGGTTCAGGAAACTTTGCTCATGCTTCTTTAAAGCGGTCTTTGTCTTTCAGGTAGCTGCGTGACCAAAGGTACTAAAATCGACAGAACCGGTCTTATTTATTGAGTATGACTTTCTTGGGAAACGCTTCTCCCCTTGTTTCCTGACGGGTAGTTTTTAATTTCAAACGTCTGAATACCCAATCACGCCGGATCGGACTGGCCCCACCCTTATCATGACAAAACCGTCCAACCATGCCGCCATTTTATTTCTGGGCCTTACCGTGGCGATGGGCCTCTTCCAAAGCCTGCTCTATCTGCAAGTGGGCGCCGACCTGCTGACGCGTCCCTCGTTCGCCAATTTCTTTTTGGCGGCTGCTCTGATTTCCTTCTGTGGTACCGCCTATGTACTTCGACAATACTATCTTCGGCAGTTCCGGACGGCTTTGGTAACGGGTTTGTTTGCTTTTTCTACCGCGCTGCTGCGGGTGGTGCTGCTCTATTGTCTACTTGTTCCGCTGACCAGGGCGTTTGAACCCTATTATCCATGGGTTTTAATACTGGATCTCGCAGCCGGCCTGTTGGCAGCGAGCAGTCTGGTGTTTTCACACGCGGGCAAAAACAACTGGTTAAAAGCCGCAGGTGTGTCCGGTATCCTTCTGGTATGCAGCGCGTTAGCCCTGTTGATCTGGTCGATGCAGGCGCATAGGGGCCAAAGTACCCCAACTCTGGAGCGGTTGCAACTGTGGCTTTCCTTTCTCGGCAGTTTACAGCCCTTGTTTTTCATCGGTTATTTCTGGCAGCAACCGGCCGGCCCGTCCCACCCAGCGGATTTGAACCCGTCCAGCTGGCAAACAGCCCTGGTGGACGCAGCTCGATTCGTCGGTATTGCCGCGTTTCTGTTTCTGGGCGTAAGCCTGTTCGGCGAGGGAATGAGGGCCGTTCATCCGCCCCCGGAAGCCATCCGCCTGGCCCGGTTTTTCGAAGCCCGCACGTTTACGAACCGGGATGGTGATACCCTGGCGTATCGACTGCTCAAACCGGAAGGGTATGATTCGACCCAACGTTATCCGCTGCTGGTCAGCCTGCACGGCGGAGCGGGTTACGGCACGGACAACATTCGTCAATTAGCCAGTTGGGAAATTCAGCGCCTGACGGAGCCGGAGAATCGAAAAAAATACCCCGCCTTTATTCTGGCCCCTCAGTGTTCCCGGGGGACCAGTTGGGGTGGATTGCCGCACCTGGTTCCCCGGGATACGATTGTTTTTGCTTTGCTCAACGCCCTGGAACAGGAATTCAGCATTGACTCCAACCGGCGGTACGTGGTGGGAGGATCGCTGGGGGGCTATGGCACCTGGCATTTCATCGGAACCCGGCCCGGCATGTTTGCAGCCGCCATGCCCGTATGTGGAGCCGGCGACCCTGCCCTGTCCAGAAACATGACGAATGTAGCCGTTTGGGCCTTCCACGGCGAAAAGGATCGGAATGTTCCGGTTGAAGGCTCCCGGAAGGTCATCCAGGCAATCCAACAAGCGGGGGGACACCCGCGCTACACCGAGTTTCCGGGCGTTGGTCACTACCTTACCCCCGGCTTAGACGCCACGCCCGGAATACTGGACTGGCTGTTTGCCCAGAGACGGGTAAGCCAGCAGTAACGGACTGTTCTGACATAGTGAGTTCCGGTCTTTCCATCGTCTGCTGAGCTAATGGCTTGTCGGTATTGTGGCTGCCGGCCTGCCGGTCGCCCACCGGCTATCGGCTATTACGGCAACTTTTCAGATACGGGTGCAACCGTGACATCCAGTTCTGCATCTTGAAAAAAAACGCAAAGATGATCTCACCTTCCATTCGTCGCATCGCCCTGGTCGGCGCTATTCTTGGGCTAATCTCTACGGGGGAAGCAATGGCCCAGCCAGGCTACAAACCCGTAAAACCCAACGTAACATACAATACGTATGGGGCAATTTCGATTAAAACCCAGTCCCCTCCCGCTTTCCCCGGGGGTGATGGCGAACTGGCGGAATTCATCCGGGAAAGTGTCCAGGATACTGAAAAACCCATAAAATTAGGCAGGAAGACCTGGTTGACGGCCACGATTGACGGGAGCGGAAAGGTCACTAAACTGGTGCCCTCCACGGACCGTGATCCTACCCTGAAAAAAGAGATTGCCCGGATCGGGGCCTTAATGCCCCGCTGGAAACCGGGTTTGATCAACGACAAAGGCGTCGAAACCTTTTACGAATTTTTAGTGCGCCGGTAATGCGCTGATCTCACCGACTTTCAACTGAAAAGCCTAATTGGAATAAGCCCCAATGGTGGTCAAACCCCGCCTTGGCTTGAAGAGTTACCAAGTTTGAAAGTGATGCCGTAGCGGAATTAAGGGTGGAAGTAACACCGGAAGAAACGCGGTTTTGCTTTAAAATCCGGATCGGCTGGCACCTAATCGTCCGAAAACAAAATAACCCACTTACAACAAGTGGGTTATTGAAACGATTCGGCAGAGGAAGAGGGATTCGAACCCCCGGACCTGTTACAGTCAACAGTTTTCAAGACTGCCGCGATCGACCACTCCGCCATTCCTCTTTGGTCACGTATGTGGCTGCAAAAGTAAGACGGTTTTTCTGTTTTGTCAACACTCCGCCAAAGAATCCTCATTTTTTCCCCACAATCTTCTAACTTGCCGTTCCCAAACAAAGCGGGCCAAAACCCGTTCGTACGGTTATGTGGAAAGAAGAAAACAACCAGCTCACCCGAACCTTCGCGTTCCGGGACTTCAGCGAAGCCTTCGCGTTCATGACCCGCGTGGCCCTCATCGCCGAGAAAATGGACCATCACCCCGAATGGACCAATACTTACAACAAAGTTTCCTTCCGGCTATGCACCCACGACGCGGGCGACACCGTCACGGAAAAAGACCGCAAGCTTGCGGAGGAGATCGACTCAATTGTGAATGAGTGAATGATAGAATGAGTGAATAGATCCGCAGAAATTTGCATCCGGCAGGTTATTCACTCATTCTATCATTCACCCATTCTCTCATTATTAAATCCATGAAGCTCTACCTCGTCCCTACCCCGATTGGTAACCTAGACGACATTACGCTGCGGGCGGTGAAGGTGCTGAAATCGGTGGACGGTATTCTGGCCGAAGACACGCGCACTTCGGGCATCCTGCTGAAGCACCTCGAAATCAGCAAACCGCTCCACAGCTACCACATTTTCAACGAGCACCAGACCGTGCAGCGCGTCATCGCCCAACTGAAAGCGGGCAAAACGCTGGCCCTGGTCTCGGATGCCGGCACACCCGCCATCTCCGACCCCGGTTTTCTGCTCGTGCGCGAGTGCCTCAAAAACGAAATCCCGGTGGAGTGTCTGCCCGGTGCTACGGCTTTTGTGCCCGCGCTGGTCAACTCCGGTTTACCCGCCGACCGGTTTACGTTCGAGGGCTTTCTGCCGCACAAAAAGGGCCGCCAGACCCGCCTGACCGAACTGACCGCCGAAGAGCGCACCATGATTTTTTACGAATCACCCCACCGGCTGCTCAAAACCCTGACGCAGTTTGGCGAGGTTTTCGGTCCCGACCGGCCCGCCAGCGTCTCGCGCGAACTCACCAAATTGTTCGAAGAAACCGTTCGCGGCTCAATCCAGGAAATAATTGCGTATTTTGCCGAAAAAACGATCAAAGGTGAAATTGTCATTGTTGTTCAGGGAAAATAAAAGGCAAGGTGGAAGGGAGAAAGGGAGGAACGGAGGATTCTTTTCGCGCTGTGCCGTCCTGTTTTGCCTACTCCTCTTCTCCTTTCCCCCTTTCTTATCCTCCTCCATTGCCCAAACCCTTTCTCCCCAGGCCAAAATCAGCCTGATTACGGTGGCGCCGGGCGACGAAGTTTATACCTCATTCGGCCATACGGCTTTCTGGGTCAGCGATCCGATGTACGGCGTCGACAAGGTGTATAATTACGGAACGTTTGCGTCCTACACCGATAACTATTATTTAAAGTTTTTGCAGGGCACCCTGCCGTATTACGTATCGGTATACCCGATGCCCAACCAGTTGTATGCGTCGCAGGTCGAAAACCGCTCGGTGAAAGAGCAGGTGCTGAACCTGTCGGCTGCGCAGCGGCAGCGGCTGTATACGATGCTGGAAACCAACGCACTGCCCGAAAACCGGGAATACCGCTATAAGTTTTACTACGACAACTGCGCCACCCGCCCGCGCGATATGCTGGTCAAAGCCTGTGGCGACAGCCTGCGGTTTGTCAACGTCGTCGATTCGACCCGCTCCTACCGCGACTGGATGAACGACTACCTGACGACCCAGCCCTGGGCCCGGATGGGCATGAACCTCGGCATTGGTCGGCCGGCCGACGAAACCGCATCGGCCTGGGAGGCCATGTATTTGCCCGACAACGTGTTTGCCGAAGCCGAACGGGCGCAGCTCAAATCCCCCGACGGACGCGCCACTTCGCTGGTCGCCAACAGCCTGTTTATGTTCCGGGCCGTCACGGTGGAGGAAAGCAACGGTTTTCTGGCCTTCCTGCTTTCGCCGGATTTTGTTTTTGCGGTTTTGCTCGTTGCGGTTTTTCTGATCACCCGCCGGCAGCAGAAACGCGGGCTGCGCGGTTTCTGGCTCGACCGCTGGCTGTTCGGGTTTTCCGGCGTCTGGGGCTGGCTGCTGATCTTCCTGTGGTTTTTCACCGACCACGGCGTCACGACCTGGAACCCGGCGGTTTTGTTTCTGATGCCGCTGCACCTGCCGCTCATTTTCTGGGTGTCGCACCAGACCAATTCCAAAACCATCCGTACCTATTTTCTGTTGACAGGTGTGGGCCTGCTCGCCTTTATTCTTTATGCGGCTCTCCACCACTATCTCTACGGTTACGGTTTCTTTTGGTTAACCTTACTGTACCGCGCCTTTCACCAATACCGTTTTGCATCCACCCAAACCGAACAGCCAACCTATGCCCGCTCGTGATCTTCAGTTAACGCAAATCAGCCAGCAAATCGACGACATCGCCCGGTCGGCCGGGAGCTTCATCCGCCAGGAGAGCCTGCTGTTTTCGCGCGAAAAAATTGAATACAAAGACGTTAACAACCTGGTTTCGTACGTCGATAAGGAAGCCGAAAAGCAGATTGTCGACGCCCTGCACCAACTCCTGCCCGAAGCCGGTTTCATTACGGAGGAAGGAACCATTGGGCAAACCGAAAACCGGTCGGGCCTGAACTGGATCATCGACCCGCTCGACGGTACCGCTAATTTTATTCACGGACTGCCGGTTTTTTCGGTCAGCATCGGCCTGGCCGAAGGCAAAACTCCGCTGGCCGGGGCGGTGTACGACATCAGCCGCGACGAGTGTTTCTCGGCCAGCGCGGGCGGTGGTGCCTGGTATTCGCGAACGGGCGGAACCCCGGAGGCCATCCGGGTGTCGCCTGCCACCAGCCTGGGTGAAAGTATGGTAGCTACCGGTTTTCCGTACCGGATCCTCGATCGGCTGGATCGGTATCTGGCCATTTTTGCCACGCTTATTCAGCGGACGCACGGCATCCGCCGGATGGGTTCGGCGGCAATTGACCTGGCTTACGTGTCCTGCGGCCGGTTTGAAGCCTATTATGAATTCAACCTCAACAGCTGGGACATGGCGGCCGGGGTGTTGCTGGTGCGCGAAGCGGGCGGCATTGTCACCGACTTCAACGGGGGCGACGAGTACCTGTTTCGGGGGGATATTCTGGCCGGATGCGGCATGCAACCCGAGTTGCTGGCCGTGATCGAAGAATACTGGAACAACGAAGGTCCCCTGCCAGCGCGCTGACGAGCCGGTTTTTCGGATCCGGTTTTTCGGAGCTGGACCCGGTTTTTGGCCCATTGCCCTTTCAAAATCCGCCTGCAACGCATCCATCAAGAGCAACCATGACAGACCTCGAAACCCTCCGCTATCCCATTGGCCGGTTTTCCTTCGGGACTACGTACTCATTCGAGCAATCGCAGGAACACATTGCTGCCATTGCGGTTTTTCCGCACAACCTGACCGAACTGGTCGGTAAGTGGGGCGACAACCGGCTCGACACACCGTACCGCCCCGAAGGCTGGACCATCCGGCAGGTGGTGCACCACGTTGCCGACAGCCACATGAATGCTTACATTCGCACCAAACTGGCGCTGACGGAGGCCATTCCAACGATTAAACCGTACGACGAAAACGAGTGGTCCACGCTGCCGGACTACCACTTGTCCATCGCGCCTTCGCTGGTGATCTTGAGCAACTTGCACCAGCGCTGGGTGCTGGTTCTGGAGTCCCTAACCGAAGCCCAGCTCCAGCGGACGTATTTCCACCCCGAAAGCAAAAAGCAATTTACGCTCTCCGAAGCCCTCGCCAACTACGCCTGGCACGGCGAGCACCACTACCAACACGCCTACCAGCTCGCTTTACGGAACCATTGGGTGTAGTTACGAGTTAAAAGTGAGGAGTCATTAGCAGTATAATTGCGCGTTTAACGACCTCACCAAGCCAACTTAAATCATGCAGGAGCTTCTCATCGGCCTTATTTTCGTGGTCGCGCTGGCGTATCTGGGCTGGCGCGGGTGGAAAAGTTTTTTCCGGAAAGAAGCCGGTTGTTCGAAGGGGTGTGGCTGTGCAACGGACACGACAAAACCATCATTTAACAAAGCAGGCCGATTACCAGTTAAGTAGCTGGTAACAAGTATTCCTGGCCTGACATGATAACGGATGATCATACACCTACCCGACTCCTTTCCTGGCTGCTTCTGACGGTTTTTCTGGCCCTGTTCCTGGCGGGGGCGGTTTCCTGCAAGCGCGTAAAACCCGAGCCGCCAGCCGCCCGCAATTTTGACGATTCGCTGGTGGTGGACAGTTCCTACGTCAGCGCCCCGATCCTGTTCGAGTTAGCCGATCTGGAAAGCAAAATTAACCGGGCGCTGGGCGTGGTTTTGGTCGAAAACGCCCAGATCAAAAACGGCATCACCCGGCCGCTGAACCTGCACATCGAACGGGATGGTCCCATCAAACTGGCTTTCGACGGCAACCGGCTGACCTTCGGCGCATCCCTCAAAATCTGGATCAGCAACCCGCTGCGACTCAGCCGCAGCCCCAAAGACACCACCAACCGGGTTTACAGCGCCCTCCAGGTGCGGTTTCGCAGCCCGCTGACCGTCCGCGACGACTGGCGCATGGAAACGCGGGTTGAACTGGAAAATTACCGCTGGATTACCGAACCCGAAATCCGGGTGCTCGGCCTGGCCATTCCGGTGACCAAACTGGCCGACCGGATTCTGGAAAAACGGGAGAACGGCATTGAAGACGCCATTGACAAGGCGGTTTTTAACGAACTCCGGCTCGACCGTGAACTGGCCACCGTCTGGCGCGACATTCAGAAACCGATTCTGATCAACAAAGCCTACGAAAAAGTCTGGCTGCTCCCCCGCCCGTTTGCCGTGCTGGTGGGGCCGCTACGGGGAAACGCGCGCTCCCTGGTCATTCCGATGCGCATCAAGCTCAACGTTGATTCGGAGTTTGGCCCGAAACCGGTATACCCGCTCACCACCCGGCTGCCAAAGCTCCAGAGAGTGGCTTCGTTGCCCATGCTCTCCCGCATTAATCTGCTCAGTCGCATTCCCTACGACCAGATGACCACGGTTTTGAATACCTATGTGGCGGGCAAGAAACTCGACATTATCAACCATCTGGTCGACATTAAGGACGTCAAGGTCTACGGGGGCGAGCACGCGCTGATTGTTCAGACCGACATCAAGGGGGCCATTGGCGGCACGTTGTATTTTCGGGGGCGCCCGGCTTTTGATACGGTTCGCCGGGAACTGGTGGTCCGGGACATCGACTACGACATGCATACCGAGCAATCGCTGGCCAAAGTAGCCGACTGGCTTTTGCACGACACCCTGAAAGACACCCTGCAAGCGGCCCTGAAAATACCCTTACAGGAACACCTGACGCTTTTGCCGGGCAAGATCGAAGCGGCCTTTTCGCGGGGGAAAGCGGGGAAAAAGGCCCGCATCGACATTCCCAAATTCCAGTTGAGTCCCCGGGCCATTGCTGTCCGGCCGGATGGTTTGCACATTCTGCTTCATACCGACGCTGCAATGGTGCTGGAGGTTGTAAATTTGTAAGCAGTTGAGGGAGCGTTGAGAAAGAAGAAAGGGAATCATAAATGTAGAATGTAGAATGCTAAATGTAGACGTCTTGGACAGGGAACACGTTCACATTGATCATTCCCTTGAAAATTGCCTTTATTGCCGATGAAATCAGAAAAAAGAGAACCCGAACAATACGTCGATTTAGGCCATACGGAGCTGGAAAACCACCTTAAAACGCAGGTGGCATTGTACGAAAAACGGCTGAAGGAAGGTACGGCGGCCAACAAAGTAGCCGCCTTCTTCGCCACCAATCTGCTTGGTTTTGCTTATCACTACATCAAAAGCCGCTACGGCCCGAAAGCCGACTACCAGTTTTATCCGGCTCCCAACGGCGACGACGGCATTTATCCGCTGCATACCTACTCCGAAACCGTCACCCTTGCGCTGGTGTCGGACTGGGCCACCGACACGCCCGAATCCGACCTGATCGGCGCCCTGATCCGCGACCGCGACCCCGATTATACGATTCACCTCGGCGATGTTTACTTTGTGGGAACGCCGGAGGAAGTGGCCACCAATTTTACCAACCCGGATGCATCCTGGCACTTTGGCAAACACGGCAGCCTGGCGTTGTCGGGCAACCACGAGATGTATTCCAACGGCACGGCGTTTTTCAAGAAACTGCTGCCCGCCATGAAAATCCGGAAAGGCCCCGAAATTGCGACGCAGCAAGCCGGTTTTTTCTGCCTGGAAAACAAACACTGGCGCATCATCGGCATCGATACCGGTTACAATTCCACCAACCGGCCTTTTCTGGAAGTGTTGTTCAAACCCGACTGCAACCTGCGCGACGAGCACGTCAAATGGCTGACGGAAACCGTCAAACTCAACGACCCGACGGATAAGCGCGGCATCATTTTCCTGAGTCACCACCCGTATTTTTCGTCCTTCCGCGACGATCACCCGGTGGTGGGCCGGCAGCTAAAAACCGCCTTTGGTGCCGCTGACCGGCCGGTTTTGTGGTTCTGGGGACACGAACACCGGCTTTCGTTTTATAATAAATACGGTTTTCAGGACGGTATTCAGGCCTGGGGGCGCTGCGTGGGACACGGCGGGATGCCCGTCGAAACCGATGCGCCCGACCGCGGCCATCTGGGGCAACTGCTGTTCTACGACCAGCGGGTTCGCGAGCGCATCCGTCGGCGCAACGTGGGTTTTAACGGCTTTGCGATGCTGTCTATGAACGGCCCGGCCATCGACATCAACTACATCGACCAGACCAATAAAACCGTCATCGCCGAGCGCTGGACGGTCAGTCCAGCCGGCGATCTATCCTCCGAAATCCTGGAAATTCACCCGGAAGTAACGAAATATGAATGATGGGTGATGAATGATGAACGATGAATGGGCTGAAACAACGCAATTCATCGTTCATCGTTCATCACCCATCATTCCATTCTACGTTTCCGGTTTCCAGCGCCACAAATACCGCGATGCCAGCGTGCGGTGGGGGCGCCAGGGTTCGGCGATTTCGTGCAGGCGCCTGTAGAGGGCCCGGCCGGTTTCGGTTAATCCGTAGGCGCGCACCATTTTTTGCCGGATCACCAGATCGTCGATCGGAAACACATCGGGCCGGTCGAGCACAAACATCAGCAGCATTTCAACCGTCCAGCGCCCCACGCCCTTGATCGGCAGCAGGTACTGCACCACCTCTTCGTCGGTCATGGCACCGAAATAGACCGCATCCATCGGATTTGTCAGCGCAAACTCGGCCACACTTTGCAGGTACAGGGATTTCTGGCCCGAAAGTCCGGCGCTCCGCAGTTCTTCGGGCGACTTGGCGACCAGGTGTTCCGGGTGCGGATAGCCACCGGGGAACAGGGCCAGAAACCGGGCAAAGATGGAATCGGCGGCTTTGGTCGATATTTGCTGCGAAACGATGCTTTCCAGCAGGGCGACATACACCCGGTTTTGGGCCGGAACGTTGTCGTATTGAGTTGCCATTTTTGGTGCGGGGGTAGACTCAATAATCTGCTTCAGAATCAGGTCTTTGGAGAGATGGACAAGCGGCATGATAAACGTCCTTTGGAATCCGTAATGAATCCTAAAGATCGGAAAAGAAACGCAGACGACCCGACGGTTTTATTTTCCGGACCCGGTTTGCCTGCTGCTGGCAAACCACCCGTTCGTTTTGACGCTTCACCTCCAAGTTCGTACGGTTCAGCGAGTTAAGGATTGAGAAATGGAAACCTGAAAGGCAATTTTGTGACGGCCCCGTCAAACAGGCCCTTTTCCACACCATTTCTTTTACGCACTCACTACCATGAAAAAAGTTTTTAAAGGAATCGGCCTGATCCTGGGGGCGGTTCTGCTGTTAGTAGCCGGTTTTTGCGCCTACGTGGCCCTCACGGGCGTTCCCACCTACGATCCGCCCATCCTTACGGAAGAAAAGGTTGACCCGACGCCCGCGCGCATCGCCCGGGGTGAGGTCATCGGCCAGATTCAGTGCATGGCCTGCCATGCCGACAACCAAAACCGCCTGACGGGCAAGTACCTGGGCGAAGTTCCGGCCCTGTTCGGCAAGCTGTACTCGAAAAACATTACCCAGGACCGCGAAAAAGGCATTGGCAGCTGGACCGACGGCGAACTGATGTATTTTCTGCGCACTGGCGTCCGGCGCGATGGGACCTTTGCGCCGATTATGCCGCAATACCCCAATATGGCCGACGAAGACCTGAAATCGGTGGTGGCCTGGCTGCGCTCCGACCGCTTTCCGGTGCAGCCCGCCAACCAGGAAGCGCCCCCGTCGGAATTGAGTTTTGTATCCAAACTGCTGACGCACACGCTGATGAAACCGCTCCCCTACTCGCCCGCCCTCATTTCAATGCCCGACAGCACGGATCAGGTGGCGATGGGCCGGTACACCGCTGACGCCATCGGCGATTGCTACAGTTGCCATTCCGGCGACCTGATCGACCAGAGCAAAACGCATCCGGAGCAAAGCAAGGGCTATTACGGGGGCGGTATCGAGATGAAAAGCGATGATGGCAAGCCGGTTTTTACGGCAAATCTAACGTTTGATGAAAAAACCGGTATTGCCCAAAAATACACGAAGGACCAGTTTATCCGGGTGGTAAAAACGGGGGTTCGGCCCGACGGCTCGATTCTGAAACAGCCCATGTTTCCCCGGCCGATGCTGACGGATCACGAAGTGGGTGCGATCTATGAATACCTGAAAACCGTTCCGAAAATCCAGAACGACATCGCCCAGAAGAATGCCCAGCTCCAACTGGCGGAAAATGTAAAAAAATAACCAGCTGCCGGGCGGTTTTTACACCAGCGGCAGCGTAACGCGGAACTCCAGCCCATCCTCTTCGATCGTCGGGATGGGCTGTCCGAGCATCTGGTATTTGGTCAGGATGTTGCTCAGTCCCACGCCGTTGGAAAGTACCCGCGTCTGTTTTTTTTGCAGGTTATTGCGCACAATCAGGTACTGATCGTCGGTTTTGAGTTCAATGGTGAGCGGTTGCTCGGGCAGAATGACGTTGTGTTTGACGGCATTTTCGATCAGCAACTGGAGGGTCAGGGGTGGCAATTGCCGGGTTTCGGTGCCGGGCCGGATGTGGGTCACCAGCTTCAGGGAGTCGCCGTGGCGGGTTTTAAGCAGGTGGTAATACGATTGGAGAAAATCCAGTTCGTTCGCCAGGGGCGTCAGCGGGTTCTCGTTACTCCGGAGCAGATACCGGTAAACCGAACTGAGTTCTTCGGCAAACAGCTCGGCCTGCTGCGGATTTTCGCTGATCAGGGCGGTGAGCGAATTGAGGCTGTTAAACAGAAAATGCGGGTTCACCTGCTGACGCAAAATCACCAGTTCGGCCTTGAGCTGCGCTTTGCTAAGGGTGTCGATCTCCCGGCGCGACTCCTGCCAGTGGTCGAAACTGTGGATGCTTTCGTAGGTAATCACCACAATGGCGGCAATAACGGTCGTAAAGAGCATTCCCAGCGCCAATTGGGCCACTTGCGGCACAAAACCCGGCAACCCGATGAACCAGTATACGAAGAAAATCACCACCACATGCAGCATGGAACTGAACGCACAGGCGATAAACAGGTGGATGGTTCGGCTGAAGTACTGCTTGGGGTCCGGATATAACGAATTAACTTTCAGGGCGATACCGTTATTGGTATACCAGTTCAGAAACGTATCGACCAGCGTAATGCCGGTTGCCAGGGCCAGCGTGGTCCGGTTCTGCCAGAATGCAGGCCCAATCAGCAACCAGTTCAGAATGCTGATGTGAAACGGAACAAAAAAAAGTTGTAAAACCCAGTCGTAACGGGAATAAGCGGGTAGTTTCATGACAGACCAGTGGCACAGGCCAGTCCTCAAATCTACAAAAAACTCTACACCAGGCAATAACCCGTCCCGCCAGCCTCCCGGGTGAAATTCTGATATTTCTGACGGTTTTGTATCTTTATGAAAAGACTGGAAACGAACCCTTTATGAAAGAGTGTTTTACGCTCAACCGATACGATGTCCTCGTGATGCTGGCCAATTATCCGGCTTTAATTTTTGGCAATTATCTGGTACTGGGGCCGGCGTATTTCACTCATTTCAGCGTCTACATTCCGTTCTCCATCGCAGAAACGGCGCTTTATGTGCTGGTGGCCTGGGTCATGGTGGCCTGGATGCGGATCATGCGCAATGAATACCGGGAACTCGATCAGTCCATCCGGCGAATCATCTATTGCCTGCTCTTTTACGTCTTCGTCACGGCCCTGTTTACCAGCACACTGTACGGCCTGTTTGCGGTTTTCAACCTGCCCGGCTACCGGTTCGACCCGGTTATTTTTCGCTGGACCCTGCTGCTGGGGCTGGTTACGAATATTCTTTCCGTCGGCATTTTGGAATCCGTTTATTCGTACCAGCGGTGGAGAGAAAGTGTTGAGCGCGAATACGGTTTGAAGCAGGTGCACATGCAGCGGCAGCTCGACAGCCTGAAACAACAGGTGAATCCGCATTTTCTGTTTAACAGCCTCAATTCGCTCACCGCCCTGATCAGCGAAAACCCGCAGCAGGCCGAGCTGTTCGCCGAAGAACTCAGTTCGGTTTACCGGTACGTGCTGCGCGCCAACGAACAGAACCTGACCGATCTTGACACCGAGCTGGCTTTCATCCAGTCGTACTATCATTTGCTTAAAACCCGCCACGGAGCCGGTTTGACACTGAAACTGGCAATCGATCAACGGTTTGGAACCTACCAGCTGCCCCCGCTCACGCTCCAGATGCTGCTCGAAAATGCCGTCAAGCATAACGTGGTGCTGGCCGAACAGCCGCTGGAGATCGAAATTCAAACTGACGAGCCGGCCTTTATATCGGTGCGCAACAACCTCCAGAAAAAGCAGACGCGGGTGCTTTCCAACGGCGTGGGACTGAGCAACATCCTGACCAAATACCAGATGCTCGGACAGCCGGTTCCGAGCATTCAGGAAATCAACGGCCAGTTTGTCGTCCGGCTTCCCCTGATCAAAGCCCGGCCCTAATCGGATTCTTCTTTAGTCCCCTTTCCCGGCCGCTTCAGGAGCGGCTTTTTCCGTTTCAGGCGATTCGGCACTGGCGAAGCAGGCCCCTCCACCAACCTTTGCCATGCTTTTCGGAGCAGCATTCCTCTTTTTAAACCGCATACTCCATACCAAATGAAAAAGTTACTCATTATTCTCACCGTTTTTGGGTTCATTGGCGCGTCGGCTGCGCTGCTGATGAGCAACAAACAGAAACAGCAACAACAAATTCGGGAAGCGCAAAAACCGCTGGCAACCACCGTAACCGTAGAAACCGTTCAGCAGCAAACGTTTACGGACGCGGCCTCGTACATTGGCAAAACCGAGTGCTGGCGTGAAGTGCAGATGAACGCGACCACGCAGGGCACCATCCGAAGTCTCAACGCCCAGCTCAACGAAACCGTGCGGGAAGGCCAGCCCATCCTGACGGTCGACACGGAGCTGACCGACCTGGCCATCGCCCAGGCTGAGGCCCAGCTTCACAAAGCGCAAACTGATCTCAGGCGTTACGAAACCCTGCACCGCGAAAACAACCTGCCCACCTCGGAGGTCGAAACCGCCCGCTTGCAGGTTCGCACGGTTGAAACGCAGCTGCTGACGCTGAAAAAGCAATTGCGCGACGCGGTGGTTTACGCGCCCATCGGCGGAGTCGTAACCCAGAAAACAATCGATCGCGGGATGTTTATCGCGCCCGGCTCTCCCCTCCTGACCCTCACCGATGTGTCGGCGGTTAAACTGGTGGTGAATGTGCCCGAAACCGAACTGAGCCGGTTCCGACCCGGTCGCACCGTCGCCGTTGCCTTCGATCAGTATCCGGGCAAACCCGTCTCCGGCACGGTTCACCAGATTCGGCTGAAAGGCGGAGAAACCGGCACATTTCCGGTCGAAATCCGGGTGGCCAACTCGGCAGCCCATCCGCTGCGCGTCGGCATGACGGCCAATGCCTCGCTTGAAAACGCAACGACCGTGAGCGGTCTGTCAATTCCCCGTTCGGCCCTCGTCACCACCAGCCAGCAACCGGCGGTGTATGTGCTGCAAGCTGACAAAATCACGCTCCGCACCATCGAAACCGGCTCTACCGTCGGCACCACGCTGCTGGTTCGCAACGGCCTGCGCGCCGGTGAGCGCGTGGTGGTGAGCGGCACGGAAGGTTTAAAAGACGGACAAACCGTAAGCACGCTATGAAACTGACCCTCCTCGCCATCAAACGCCCCATCCTGATCATTGTCCTGTTCGTGGTGCTGGGCATTCTGGGCCTGTTCTCCTATTCGCAGATGCGGTACGAGCTGCTCCCCAACCTCTCGATCCCATTCATTATTGTCACCACCCCGTATCCCGGCGCGTCGCCCGCCGAAGTGGAAAGCGGTATTACCAAACCGGTCGAAGATGTGGTTTCGTCCGCCGACCGCATCAAACGGGTGCAGTCGCTCTCGCTCGAAAACGTGTCGGTAGTGATGGTGGAGTTCAGGCACGATGTCGATTCCGACAAAGCTTTGCAGGACGTGCAACGGCGGGTCAACCAGATCACCACGACGCTGCCCGCCGGCTCGCGAACGCCCACCCTCGACCGGTTTTCGATTTCGGAACTGCCATTGCTGCGCGTGGCCGCCAACAGCAAATTGTCGGAACTGGAATTTGGCACCCTGCTCAAAACGCAGATCAAACCGCGACTGGCGCAGGTTGCGGGCGTGGGTCAGGTGCAGTTTGTGGGCTTGCCGGAAGCGGAAGTGAGCGTAGCGCTCGATGCCGCGCGCCTGAAATCCCTGAACCTGTCGGTCTTGCAGGTGGTCGGTGCCATTCGGGCGTCGAACCTGAACGTGCCATCGGGCAGCGTGAAAGACGCCGACGCGGCTTATTCGGTGCGGGTGGTTGGCAAAACCGACGCGGTAGCTCAGCTCAGCGACATTGTGGTGCACACCAGCCCCGCCGGTCAGAAAATTCTGCTGGGCGACGTGGCTGCGGTTTCGTCGCTGAAAAAAGAAATGGAAAACCTGAACCGGTTTATGGTTCAGACCGGACCGGGCCAACCTGAAGGCCGGAGCGCAGTGGGCATCCTGATCAAGAAACAGTCGGGCGCCAACAACGTGGAAGTAAGCGCAGCCGCGCGGAAAGTCCTGAAACAACTCGAAACCGACTATGCGGCTGCGGGACTGACGTTTTCCATCGCGCAGGACGGATCGGAGTTCACGCTGGCGGCTGCCGATGCCGTCAACCACGATCTGATGCTGGTGGTGTTGCTGGTGGCGCTGGTGATGTTTGTTTTTTTGCACAGCCTGCGGTCTTCGCTGATTGTGATGGTTGCCATTCCGGCTTCCCTGCTTTCGACGTTTATTTTCATGCACCTGCTGGGTTTCTCGCTTAATCTGCTGACGCTGCTGGCCCTTTCGCTGGTAATCGGTATTCTGGTCGATGATTCGATTGTGGTATTGGAAAGCATTTACCAGCAACTGGAAAAAGGCAAAGACAAACATACGGCAGCCCTCGAAGGCCGGAACAGCATCGGTTTTGCGGCCCTGGCCATCACGCTCGTCGATGTGGTGGTGTTTGTACCGCTGTCGTTTGCGCCGGGGCTGGTGGGCGATCTGGTCCGGGAATTTTCGCTCGTGGTAGTCATCTCGACCTTGTTCAGCCTGCTCGTTTCGTTCACCCTGACGCCAATGATTGCCTCGCGTTTCGGCCAGCTCGAAACCCTGTCCGGCCAGACGCTGATGGGCCGGTTTGGCCTCGGGTTCGAACGCGGGTTCGAGCGGTTTTCGGGCGCTTACCGTATCCTGCTGGCTACGGCGCTCCGGTACCGCAAAACCACCGTACTGGCGACCTTTGTCCTTTTCAGTGCGTCGCTGATGCTGCCCGGCAACGGGTTCATCGGTGGCGAATTCATGCCCCCCACCGACAAAGGCGAAATCAACGTGGTGCTGCAATTTCCGGAAGGGTATAAACTGGAGCAAACCGACGCCTATGCGAAACAGTTTGAAGCCCGGTTGTACCGGATGAGCGAAGTCCGGCGCGTGTTTACGAACGTGGGGGCCAATCCGGAAGGCTGGTCGAACCTGCCGACGAGCAAAAATGCGGTCGAGTTTGCCGTTACGTTTTCACCCCGCAACGAACGGGAAAAAGACTTGAACACGCTGACGTGGGAAGTGAAAGAAATGGCGTCCGGCATTCCCGGCGCCCGGATTCGGGCGTATCCGCTGGGGATTCTGGGGTCCGACAATGCTTCCCCGATTATCCTGATGGTGGGCGCTTCCGACCGCGACAAACTCCGCACCGAAACCCTGCGGCTGGTGGAAGCCATCAAGCAGATTCCGGGCACGGCCGATGTGCGGTTTTCGGGGAACGTTCGCAAACCGGAGGTTGAGATCAACGTCAACCGGGAAAAACTGGCCCGCTACGGCCTGACCACCGAAACCGTGGGCCTGGCCATCCGGACGGCCCTGGCCGGTTTCGACGACCTGAAAATTCAGCAGGGCAACGAATCGGTTCCCATGCGGATTCAGTACGCCGAATCATTCCGGAACCGCACCGATCAGCTGGGCAACCTGACGCTGACGAACGCCCTGGGTCAGCCCGTGGAACTGAAGCAGGTGGCCGACATCCGCGACACGTTTAATCCGGCGATTCTGGAACGCAAAGACCGCGACAATTCCATGACGATCACCTCGCAGTCCATCGGGCGGCCCACGGGCGAAATCGGCATCGACATTCAGAAAGCCGTGACCGGTTTGAAACTCGATCCGTCGGTGCGCATTACCTACGGCGGTGATCTGGAGTTGCAGGACGATTCGTTTGGCAAACTGGGCCTGATGTTTCTGGCCGCCATCGTGTTTATGTACCTCGTCATGGTGGCGCTCTACAACTCCTGGGCGTATCCGCTGGTCGTGCTGTTCTCGATTCCGGTGGCGATTGTCGGGGCCCTGTTCGCGCTGGCCCTCACCATGAATTCCATGAACGTCTTCACCATTCTGGGCATGATCATGATGCTGGGGCTGGTGGCCAAAAACGCCATTCTGCTGGTGCAGCGCGCCAACGAAAACCGCGAACAGGGCATGCCGGTCATCGACGCCCTGCTCGAATCGGGCTACGTTCGGCTCCGTCCCATCCTGATGACCACCCTGGCAATGGTCATCGGGATGCTGCCCATTGCGCTGGCAACCGGACCCGGTGCTGAACTGAAAACCGGTCTGGCCTGGGCGCTCATTGGCGGTCTGACCAGCTCGATGTTCCTGACGCTGGTATTTGTGCCGGTTATTTATTTTTACTTCGCCCGGATCATTGCGCGGGTGAGCGGAGAAGGAAAAAGGAAGGGAGAAAAGAATGAACGGAAAAAGGAAAAACTGGTCGCTGCCGGGTTCACCACCCTGCTGTTGATCACCATTGCCGGTGGCGCGTTGGCCCAGGAATCGGCCCCGCGCGCCCTTTCCCTCCGCGAAGCGGTCGAGCGGGTTCGTCAGCAAAATGGCGAGGTCCGGATTGCGCGCCTGGAACTGCAGAAGGCCGATGCGAAAGCCGCCGAAGTGCAGCGGATGAGTTTGCCCACGTTTAACGCGGCCGTTCAATACCAGTACAACATCAATCCGCCGGTTTTCTTTTTCCCGGCCTTTTCGATCACGCCCGAAGGCGGTTTTTCGCTTGACGAAAACCGAATGACTCCCATTGAAGCGGCCCTGAAAAACCAGTACAATGCGGGCCTGAACGTGGCCCTGCCGGTCATCCAGCCAACTCTCCGCATCGCCCGCCAACAGGCCGGGCTGGGGCAAAAACTCGCGGGCGAGCAAGTCCGGGCGACGGTGGCCCGTCAGGTTGCCGACGTTAAACGCCACTACCTCAACGCCCTGCTGGCGCAGGAACAGCGGCAGTTGCTGGTGCGGAGCATGGCCCGCGCCGAACAGGTTTTGCAGCAGGTGCGTACGTTGTACCGGGTGCAGCTGGCGACCGATGCCGACACGCTCCGGGCGTTCGTGGCACTGGCCAACCTCCGGCCCAATCAATCCAAACTCGACCGCACCCTCACGTTGCTTCAAAACCAGCTGGCCGTGCTGACCGGCCTCAGCGAATCGTCGGACCAGGCCACCACGCTTACCCTGACGGACTCCCTGACGGTTCAGGCGGAGCCGGTTGAAGCCGAAACCGCTGTGATTGGGCTGGCGCTGAATCGTCGGCCGGAAATCCGGCACCTGCTGCTCGGTTTGGAAAACAGCCAGTTGCAGATCCGGCTGGAGCAGGCCCGCCGTTTGCCGACGCTGAGTCTGTTCGGGCAGGTCGGAACGTTGACCCAGATAGACAATTTCCGGTTTTCGGAGAGCCGCTGGCCCCTGGTTAGCTACCTCGGTCTGCAAGTGAGCATCCCGGTTTTCAATGCCGCCAACAGCCCGAGAATTCAGCAGGCCCGGCTGGCCTACGAGCAGGCTCAGGAACAGCTGCGATACAGCAAAGCACTCATTGGCAACGAAGTCCGCTCCCATCTGTCAACGCTGGAAGAATCTCGGGACCGCATCCGGGCGCAGGAGGGCGTCATCCGGGCCGCCGAACGCAGCTACGCCCTGACGCAAAGCCGGTACCGGCAGGGACTGACGAGATTCAGTGAGGTCATGGACGCCGATCTGGCGCTTCGCCAGGCCCAAACCAACCGCCTGCAGGCCGTTTACGATTTGCTAATCGCCAAAGTGGAGCTGGAACGAACGACCGGCACCGACTAATTCGTTAAAAACCGGGTAAGCGATTAGTGGCTTACCCGGTTTTTCCATTGCCGGTACTTTTCGGGCAGACAATGGCCGCAGGGCCTGAAACCGCAGCGGATGGCTTCGTCTTCCGAGGCAAAGAAAACCCGGTTTTTCGGCCGCATCCGTTGACCGGACCGGCACCGCAACGTCCCATAAATTTTTAGAACGGCGTTACCACCCAGTCGGATTTCACCGGTTTTGATCAGGCGACGGAGTTCCAATTTTCCCGAATCGTCTTGTGAAAAATGGCGGTGCCAAATCATTGGGCGTCGTGAAAAATGATGCCGAGTGTGTAGCGGTTTCCGGTGTGCACGGTGCTGACGCCGTGTTTCATGGCGACCCGGTAATAGCCCCGGCTGCCTTTCTGCGGCCGAAACTGCGTCGTAAACAACAGCACATCGCCCTGGCCGGGCGTCAGAACCGTCGGCTTCGACTGCGCCCTCGGAATCTGCTCGGTCAGCACAAACTCACCGCCGGTATATTCGGTGCCCGGTTCGCTCAGGAAAACAACGGCCTGCAACGGAAAATATACGGCGCCGTACAAATCCTGATGCAGGGTATTGTGACCACCTTTTCCGTATTTCAGCAGCAAGGGCGTTGCCAGCGTCTGGCGGTTTTGCCGGCATTTGTCCAGAAAACCGGCGTGTGTGGGCAGATACCGAATCCCGGTGTTCAGAGCTTCCATCCACTGATTGGCCACCGGACAGATGGCTTCGTACAGCGTAGTGCGCAGCGTTAGAATCTTTTCGGGCAAGGGGTAAGTAAAGTATTTGTATTCCCCTTCGCCAAACCGGTACCGTTCCATCACAATGGTTTTCCGGAAATGCTGCGGGTTTTCGTACAGGGCCGAAAGTTGCCGACACGCTTCGGGACGTAAAACCTGGCGAAGTATGGCAAACCCATTTTTGTGCAGCGACGCATGCACATCCGGCCAGTTAATTGAATTCATAGGAAATAAAGGAGGAAGGAGAAAAGGACGAAAGGAAGAAAGGAGGAAAGCAGGAGGTGAGGCTTCTTCCTGCTTTCCTCCTTTTCTCCTTGTTAACGCAACGAATAAGCCGCTTCCCAGCCGAGCAGGGCGGTTTTTCGGGTGGCTCCCCAGCGATAATTACCGAATAAACCGGTTTTTCGGATAACCCGGTGGCAGGGAATCAGGTACCCCACGGGATTGGAGCCGATGGCCGTTCCGACCGCCCGCGACGCCGTTGGCATCCCGATGGCCGCGGCAATCTGGTCATAGCTAACCACCTGCCCTTCCGGAATGCGCAGCAACGCTTCCCAGACTTTTAGTTGAAACGGCGATGCTTTCACCAGGATTCGCAGCGGCTTGCGCTCGGCATCCGAAAAAATGGTTTCGGCCAGCGGGCGCAGTGTTTCGGGCTCGTGCACCAGCCGCGCTTCGGGCCAGTCGGTGGCAAAACGGGTTGCGATGCTGGCTTCGTCGGTGGGGTCGGCTTCGTCCAGAAACGCCAGTTTGCAGACTTTATCGCCAATGACACCCAGCAGGTAGGAACCGAACGGGCTATCAAAAACCGCATACCGGATGGTTACCCCGTCGCCCGCCTGCTTGAACTGCCCGGGCGTGACGCCTTCCAGCACCACGAACAGGTCGTGTAAGCGCCCCGTTCCGGAAAGCCCGGCTTCGTCGGCGGCTTCGGCCAGGGTCAGGCCCTGGCGCAGTCGTTCCTTGGCAAAATCGAGGGTCAGGTATTGGAGAAATTTCTTGGGACTCACGCCCGCCCAATCCGAAAATAACCGCTGGAAATGAAATTCGCTCAGGTTGGCCCGGTCGGCGACATCGGCCAGCAGGGGTTGCTGACGAAAGTTTTCGTTTAAAAACTCAATCGACCGGGCAATTTGCTGGTACGTAGGGTGGTTTTCTGGCGCGTTCATGGTTGTTGTCGTTTGCATACCCCAAAATTACCCCGCGATACGCTATCCAAAAACCCGATTCTTGCGGTCTTTTCCGCCCGGTTTTTACTGCTTGACAAACCGCCGGGTGTAATGCTGGTGTTCGGTGCGGAACAGAATGATGTAAATTCCCTGCGCGAGCGTCGACACATCCACCTGGTGCTGTTTCCCGGCTTCGAGTTGCCGGGTTTGCAGCAGCTGCCCCGCCATCGTAATAAGCTGGGCCGAAATAGTCGGCTGTTGGAGCGCTGGCACGTTGACGGTCAGGAAATTATCCACCACCGGGCTGGGAAAAATCCGGGCCATATCCGGGCGGTTTTTGCTTAAAATTTCGTCCAGCTCGTCAAAGAACCGGTTGCGGGCCATTTCTGAATCGTTGCCCGAAATCCGGCCCGTAATGCTGTTGCCTTCCCGTACGACGAACGTTCCGCAGCCGCCCAGTTCGTAGTCGCCGTTCCGTTCGTCCTCGAAATACGCATTGTCAATCCGGTCCAGAATCAGGACCAGTTTTTCGCCTTTCTTAAAACCGGTGGTATACGACCGGCACATCCACCCCGGATCGCCCCAAACCCGAATCACCGATTTATCTTCGCGGCCGTTCAGCACCTCCAGAATTTTCACCTCTATGCCGTGGGCTTCCTGGTTCCGCACTTCCGCCCGCACCACCAGGACACCGGGCATCCAGGCACCCCGCTCGGCAATGGTCAAAAAAGGGCCGCCATCGACGCAACTGCAGGCCCGGGCGGGGGTTAACCATCCACCGCCAACGATCATCAGAATCAGAAGTAGCCTTCTCATCATATCTTCTTTTTCCGATAAGACTCCCGAAAGGGGCATTTCGTTGGAAGCGTAAAACTTAAAACCGGCTTTTCAGGAAACTAATCCTGAAAAGCCGGTTTTATCGCTGCAAACCACGGTTACTTCACGCCGATCAGCGCACCGTTCTTGATTTCGTCCACCACCGCCGGGTCCAGCAGCGTTGAGGTGTCGCCCAAGTTACCGGTTTCGCCTTCGGCAATTTTGCGCAGAATCCGACGCATGATTTTGCCGGATCGCGTTTTGGGTAAGCCGCTGACAAACTGAATCTTATCCGGTTTTGCGATGGGTCCAATCACCCGGCTGACCGTCGCCAGAATGTCGCGTTTCATCAAATCCGCATCGCTGTGCGACACCTGGCTTTCCGCAATTACGTACGCATAAATACCCTGCCCCTTGATGTCGTGCGGATACCCCACCACGGCACTTTCGACCACGCCGGTGTGCATGTTGATGGCGTTTTCCACCTCGGCGGTTCCGATGCGGTGACCCGATACGTTCAGCACGTCATCGACCCGGCCCGTGATGCGGTAGTAGCCATCTTCGTCGCGCAGACAGCCGTCGCCGGTGAAATACAAGCCTTTGTAGGTGCTGAAATAGGCCTGACGGCAGCGATCGTGGTCGCCGTAGGTTGTTCGGATGATGCCCGGCCACGGAAATTTCATGCACAAATTACCGCTCACGCCATTGCCTTCGATTTCCTGCCCGTTTTCATCGACCAGAATTGGCTGCACACCCGGCAGCGGCAGGGTGGCGTAAGTCGGTTTCGTTTTGGTAATGCCGGCAACGGGCGAAATCAGGATTCCGGCGGTTTCGGTTTGCCACCAGGTGTCGACAATCGGACAGCGGTTTTTGCCAATGTGATCGTCGTACCAGTGCCAGGCTTCCTCGTTGATGGGTTCGCCCACCGAGCCCAGCACTTTCAGCGAACTCAGGTCGTGGTTCTCTACTTTTTCGAGCCCAAACCCCATCAGCGACCGGATGGCCGTCGGCGCCGTATACAAAATGTCCACCTGGTGTTTGTCGACAATGTCCCAGAACCGCCCGTTGTCCGGCCAGGTCGGAACGCCCTCAAAAAGCAGGCTAGTGGCTCCGCAGGCCAGCGGTCCGTAGACGATGTAGCTGTGGCCGGTGATCCAGCCAATGTCGGCGGTACAAAAATGAACCTGCCCCGGTTCGTACTGAAAAACGTTTTGAAACGTGTAGGCCGTGTAAATCATGTAGCCTCCGCAAGTGTGCACCACGCCTTTCGGTTTGCCCGTCGAGCCCGACGTATACAAAATGAAGAGCATGTCTTCGGCGTCCATTTCTTCGGCGGGGCATTCGGCGGTCACCAGCTTCAACTCCTGTTCCATCCACACATCGCGGCCTTTGAACATCGAAACCGGGGTGCGCGTGCGGGTCAGCACGATCACCTTCTGCACGCTCGGACACTGCACCAGGGCATCGTCGACGGTTTCCTTCATCGGGATTTCCTTGTTGCCCCGGTAGGCACCGTCGGAAGTGATGACCAGACGACATTGCGCGTCGTTGATCCGGTCGGCGATGGATTGGGCCGAAAAACCGCCAAACACCACCGAGTGAATGGCCCCGATCCGGGCGCAGGCCAGCACGGCAATGGCCAGTTCGGGCACCATCGGCATGTAAATACAAACGCGGTCGCCTTTACCGACGCCGTTGCGTTTCAACACGTTGGCCATGCGGCACACCTGATCGTGCAGCATGCGGTAGGTCAGCGTCAGGCCCGTTTCGTGCGGGTCGTTGGGCTCCCAGATGATGGCGGGTTGGTCCCCGCGTTCGGCCAGGTGCCGGTCGAGGCAGTTTTCGGTAATATTCAGTTTTCCCCCAACAAACCATTGGACGCTGGGTTCGTCAAAATTCCATTGAAGTGTTTTTTTCCAGGGTTTGCGCCATTGAAAATTCTGGGCAATTTCGGCCCAGAAGCCTTCGGGGTCTTCCACACTGTAGCGATAAGCCTCCTGGTAGTCGTCAAAGGTTCGGATTCGGAAATTCATCTTCTTGTATTGCCATAGTTCAGGCTGCTAAACTACGATTATTTGTTTTTAATTGATTAACCCGTCCGGTTTTACCGGGCCGGTTTTCTTACTCTTTATCGTATTCGCCCTGCCACGCATACCGCCCGAACAAGGCCAGTCCGGCTGTGATCGGCAGAAAAATAACGACGATGACCAGCCAGAAAACGTAATCTTCCGTGCTGGCGGTTTCCGATGAGAGTTTCTGAATGGTCAGGTACGGCAAGCCCAGCAGCAGCGCCATTCCGGTCAGCATCCAGACCAGGCCCAGGGTCTTTTTTAGTGGATTCATAGTAGTCAGCGGTTTAGTCTTCAACCGTTTTGTATTGTTTTTTGTCGATGTACAACGCGCCGATCACGAGGCAAACCGCAGCGATTCCGATGGGATACCACAAGCCCTGCAAATACGCATCCGGCGACCCGGTTTTCTTGGCGGTTTCCACCAGACTGGTGGCAATAAACGGTGTCAGACCGCCGAAAACGCCGTTTCCGATGTGGTACGGCAAGGACATGGAGGTGTACCGAATCCGGGTTGGAAACAGCTCGACCAGAAAAGCCGCAATCGGGCCGTAGACCATCGTGACGTACAGCACCTGCACCAGCACCAGCACCGTCATGAGCCAGAACGCTTCGTTGCCCAGCGACACTTCCTTGATCACCGCCGACGATGCCGCCCCCGGCTGGGGCTGAATCTCCCGGTACGTTGTGCCGTCGTCAAAATACCGGATCGTGGACGTGGTGGACTTAAATTCTTTGGAGCCTTCAACGCGCTCCTGTTTGGTTTCGATGCTCCGCCGGAACGGTTCTTCAAATTTCTGGTTGATGTCGGCCAGGTTGTACATCGCGCGGTAAATGGGCCGGTAGGTCAGCACACCCAGCAACATTCCGGCCAGCATGATGTTCCGGCGCCCGATGCGGTCGGACAACCCGCCAAAGATGACGAAGAAAGGCGTGGCCACCAACAGCGCCAGCGCAATGATGTAATTCGATTGCACGAACTCCACATTGCAGATTTTCTGGATGAACGACAGGGCGTAAAACTGGCCCGTATACCAGACTACCCCCTGCCCCGCCGTTGCGCCGAACAGGGCCAGCAGCACCATTTTCAGGTTCGCTTTCCGGCCAAAACTTTCTTTCAGCGGATTGGTGGACACTTTGCCCTCCTGCTTGATCTTCTTGAACAGGGGTGATTCCTCCATCCGCAGCCGGATGTAAACGGAAATGCCGACCAGAAAAGCCGATAGCAGGAACGGCACCCGCCAGCCCCAGGTGTTGAACGCGTCGGTTCCCAGCGATTGCCGGGTCAGCAGAATCACGCCCAGCGACACGAACAACCCCAGCGTGGCCGTGGTCTGAATAAAGCTGGTAAAATACCCCCGTTTGCCGTCGGGCGAGTGCTCGGCCACGTAGGTGGCGGCCCCACCGTATTCACCACCCAGCGCCAGCCCCTGCACCAGCCGCAGCAGCAGCACCAGCGCCGGAGCCAGCATCCCGATGGACTCGTAGTCCGGTACGCAGCCAATCAGAAACGTCGAGCCGCCCATCAAAACGAGCGTCAGCAAAAAGGTGTATTTCCGCCCGACCAGATCGCCGAGTCGGCCGAAGACCAGCGCACCGAACGGACGCACGATAAAACCGGCAGCGAAGGTGGCCAGTGTCGATAAAAAACCGGCCGTGGGATTGTCTTTCGGAAAAAACTGGGCGGAGAGAATGGTCGCCAGACTACCAAAAATGTAAAAGTCGTACCACTCGATGAGGGTGCCAACCGAGGAGGCCGTAATGACCCGCCAGACCCCGTTTGCTTCGGTGGCCGCGGCTTTTTTAATGCGCATGAATTGTGTAGGGTTTTGGAAAACGGCATAAAAAAGCAACATAAACCGGTTTTTTCCTACACATGCGCAAAAGAATGATGAAGGATGGATGGTGAACGATAAATGCGCTATGGCAGTAATTCATCGTTCACCATCCATCATTCATCATTCCATATTTACTTGTCCGTCAGCAACCGAATGTCGGTGGTGAGGGCTTTGGCCAGACCGTCTTCGGTGCCTAATTCCTTGACAAAATCCACCGCCGACTGATCTTCCGACGACAAATCGATGATTTCCTTCAACTCGCCCTTGTGAAGGTCAAAAACCCAGCCGTGAATCCACAGCTCCTGTTTCCGGTTCCAGGCTTCCTGAATCACCGCCGTATGTCCCAGGTTAAAAACCTGCTCCCGCGTACTGAGTTCGACCAGGCGGTTAAACCGGGCGGGTTCGTCGGCGATTGCGTTCAGTTCATCCGCATATTTCTGCTTGACCAGCTGAATGTTCTGCAACCAGTTGTCAATCAGGCCGTACCGTTTGTCGAGCAGGGCCGCTTTGACGCCCCCGCATTCGTAGTGACCGCAGACGATGATGTGCCGGACTTTCAGCACCTCCACGGCGTACTGCAACACGCTGAGCAGGTTCAGGTCCGAAGAAATGACCTGATTGGCGATGTTCCGGTGGACAAACATTTCGCCCGGTGTGGTCCCCGTGATCTCCTCGGCCGAAACGCGGCTGTCGGAGCAGCCAATCCACAGAAACTGCGGTTTTTGATCAGCCGCCAGGTTGTCGAAATAGTGCTCGTCGAGCTCCAGTTTATCGAGTGCCCAGGCCTTATTCGCTAATAGTAACTTCTCGTGTGCGTGCATGGCTGCGTATACTGCGTTTTGTTAATGCCACATTTTTCAACTCGTACTTGATGCCCTGCGTATGAGCCGTTTCCTTAAAGTCCTGCAGAATGTTGTAAATATCGTGATCAATGAAGGATGCGTACGTGCCGTCGACCAGCACCTGATCGCCCGGCTGCAACTCCCGCAGAGCCTGCTTCAACTGCGGTTTGATCAGGAAATACAGGTCTTTCTGAATCTTGATCAGCACTTTGTTTCCATCCCGGACGACCCGAAAAGCAGCCTGAAAATTGGTAAACAGCACAAACAGGATGCCCACCACCAGGCCAATGCCAATACCAATCAGCAGATCCGTGAACACAATACCGATCACCGTCACAATGAAAGGGATGAACTGGTAGATGCCTTCCCTATAGGTTTTTTTGAAAATCTCCGGTTTGGCCAATTTGTAACCGACCGTAATCAGCAAAGCCGCCAGACACGACAGCGGAATCAGGTTCAGCAGCGGAGCACCCAGAAAAACCGCCAGCAGCAAAAACACCCCGTGGGTGATGGACGATACCCGGGTTTTGCTGCCCCCGTAGACGTTGGCCGATGTCCGAACAATCACGGACGTGAGCGGTAAACCGCCGATCAAGCCCGAAATGAAATTTCCAATGCCCTGCGCCACCATCTCCTGATCGGGCGAGGACACCCGTTTTTGCGGATCGAGTTTGTCGGCGGCTTCCAGGTTCAGCAGGGTTTCCAGACTGGCAACGATTGCAATCGTGATGGCCGTCACATACACCTTGGGGTTACTCAACGCGCTGAAATCCGGAAAATAAAAAATCGAGAAAATGCCTTTGTCGGGCTCGATGCTCGGGATCTGCACCATGTGCTGATCCGCCGACGTGCCCAGGTACCAGCCGGGTATGGCAACCCGGAATAGCTCGTTCAGACCGATACCCAAAACCACCACGGCCAACGCACCCGGAAAGTTTTTGAAAAAACCGAGGCCCTTTTTGGCTAACTTTTCCCAGAAAAACAAGAGCAGAAACGAAGCCACACTGATGATGACGGCACCCATGCTGGCCGTCACGACGGCCCGGTAGATTTCGGAAAGGGTGTTTTCGCCGTCGGCCAGTTGCTGAAACTCAAATTCGCCTTCAAAATCATTGTCACGACCCAGGGCGTGCGGAATCTGCTTCAGAATAATCACCAGCCCAATCGCCACGAGCAAGCCCCGGATTACGCTGTCCGGAAAATAACCGCTAAATTTCCCGGCTTTTAGCAGGCCCAGAACGAACTGGATGATTCCGGCAATAACGACCGCCGTCAAAAACACGTCAAATTGACCCAGGTTATTGATGCTGTCGGCCACGATGACGGCCAGGCCAGCCGCCGGGCCGCTCACGCTGACTTCCGACCCGGAAAGTATACCAATAATGAGTCCACCAATCATTCCGGCCACCAGGCCGGAAAATAAAGGCGCACCCGATGCCAACGCAATCCCCAAACAAAGTGGAAGGGCCACCAGAAAAACTGATAATCCCGCCGGTAAGTCCGACCGGAAGGCCGACATGGAATAGTTTGCTAGCGACCTGAAAGGGCTAAGAACTTTCATAAGTAATTAAATTAAAATTCGTCTATGTGTGATAGTGAAGAACAATCCGTTCCCATCTGCAAAATCGTCAAATAAATTTTAATCTCTTTTTAATATTTAAATAATTAATATAATTTATAAAAATTATGATATTATTTAATTCCGAAGAAATAGCATTTCTACAAGAACACCTAACCGATGACCCCCATACGTTACCCCTGCGCTATCCGGAATCTAAAACGTTGCGGGTAAAAAGCCTGACGGCCCAGTTGGTGGCCCGCCAGAAAGCCCGCTATAAATTGCCCGGCTGGTACGCCAATCCGGATCTGATTTTGCCGCCCGCGCTCTCCGTTGAACAGGCTTCGTCGGAGCGGACGGCCACTTACAAAGCCTCTATCCTTGCCCGTTACACCGAAAAACCGGGCTTGGTCATCGACCTCACGGGCGGAATGGGCGTCGATGCGCTGGCGTTTTCCCGGCAGGCCGATCGCGTTCTGTACATCGAGCAGCAACCCCATCTGGCGGAGCTGGCCGCTTTTAATCTGCCCAAACTGGGTGGCGTAAACATTGAATTTCCGCAGTCAGAAGGGCTGGTACCGAATGCCGCCGGTTTTTTACGGCACTTTACCGAAACCGCCGACTGGTTGTATCTGGACCCCGCCCGGCGGGATCAGCAGGGTGGCAAAATGGTTCGGCTGGAAGATTGCGAACCCAACGTGCTGGCGTGGTACCAATCTGACGACCAAACCGGTTTTCGAAAAAAAGCCCGGGCGGTTTTGCTCAAAACCTCGCCCCTAATCGATATCGAGAACGTGACGCGGCAACTCCCCGACGTGGCCGCCATCCACGTCGTTTCGGTCGATAATGAGTGCAAGGAAGTTTTGTTTGTTTTGACCGAAAACGCCCCGCCGAACGTTGAGGTAACGACGGTTAACCTGCGCTCGAACGGCCCGGACGAGTACTTTGTTTTCCACCGACCCGACGAACGAACCGCTCAGGTCCAATTTGGCGCTCCACAGCGTTACGTATACGAACCGAATGCGTCTGTTCTGAAAGCGGGCGCCTTTCGGACCCTTGCCGAACGGTTTGGCGTAACCAAACTGGCGCCGAACAGTCACCTGTATACCAGCGATCAGCCCGTACCCGGTTTTCCGGGCCGCTCGTTTGAAATTGTTGGCGACTGCAAACCGGACCGAAAGGAAATTTACGTTTTTTTGCCGGAGCGAAAAGCCAACCTGAGCGTCCGGAACTTCCCGGAAACGGCTGAAAATCTGCGCAAAAAGCTTGGATTGGCAACCGGTGGCGAGGTCTATGTATTTGCCACTACCCTGTTTGACGGGAAGAAACGACTATTAATTACACGAAAACTAATTCATCCATCGTTACAGTAATGAAAACGCTTGTATTTCGCCTGTTCTTATCCGTATTGTTTTGTTCCGTACTCGCAACGGCTTCGCCGGTTTTGGCCCAGACGGTTTCGTCGGCGACCGAAAAAGTAGATCAGATGACGCTGCCGGGACTTTCGCTCAACCTTCCCATCGACGGAAAATTCGTTGAGAAAGAATGGGAAACGCAGGCTAAATCCTACGGCAAGGTGGCCGTCGGGCGCAACGGGGTCTATAAAATTCCGTCGGCCAGTATTCCGGCGCTGTCGTCCAACCCGCTGAATGTCGCCAGCAAGGTTTCCACCGATAAAAACAAGGCGACCATTTTTTTGGCCGTTGACCGGGGAAACGCTGACTATGCAAAACCGGGTAGTGCGATGTACGATCAGGTTGAAACGCTGCTGAAGGATTTCGCCGAACGCACCCGGCTGAATTACGACATCAAACTGGCCGGTGACTCGTTCAACGAAGCCCACAAAAAGCAGGAAAAACTGACCCGGCAAAGCGAAAAACTGGTCCGCGATCTGGAACGAAACAAAAAAGAAAAAGAGAATCTCGTGAAGCGGATGGACGAAAACGCCCGCGAACTCGAGCAGTTGCAGCGCGATACCGAAACGAACAAAACCGAACAGGAGAGTTCGTCCAAAGAGCTGGAAACGAAAAAGCTGGCCCTGGAAGAAGCCCGGGCCAAGTTGCCAAAATAGTTATTGAGGTGAAAGACTCGTCTTTTCTCTCAAGCAATGAGTCGGGTAAGCCGCTGCGTTTGCCTACTCGGAAGAACCCTGTGAGAGCGGTTTGTGGGGACAGATGAGGCCCGTCAGTCGGATTCCGGCTGGCGGGCTTTTTTGTTACTCCCGAAAAAATACGCGCTTGACCCGCTCACTGACCCCGGTCAGAATCTCGTACGGAATGGTGCCAATCCGCTCGGCCAGCTCGGCAATGGAAACCGCTGCGCCAAACAGCATCACCTCATCCCCTTCCTGCGCCGGGGCCTCCGATACGTCGATCATCGTCATGTCCATGCAGATGCTCCCCACCGTCGGACACAAAACACCATTGACCCAAACCTGCCCGATGCCGTTGCCCAACCGGCGGTCGTAGCCGTCGGCATATCCGATGGCGAGGGTGGCAATGCGGGCATCGCGGGTCAGCACTCCCCGGCGGCTGTACCCCACGGTTTCACCCGCCCGGAGTTCTTTGATCTGACTGATGACGGTTTTCAGGGTGCCGACGGCCTGTACCTGCTGCGGTTCCAGTTTGCTGACTTCCACGCCGTAAAGACCGATGCCCAGCCGTACCATATCCAGTTTGTATTCCGGCAGTCGCACGATGCCGGCCGAATTGAGCAGATGGCGCAAGGGCCGGTAGCCCAGCGCCGTTGCCAGGCGGGTTGCTCCGTCCATAAACCGGCGGTATTGCTCCTGCGAAAAGGGCGTGTGCTCGGCTTCGTCAGAACCCGCCAGATGACTGAAAACCGTCGCGACCTGCAATCCGGAATCAGCCGTCAGCACCTCGGCGAGGGCCGGAATTTCGTCCGGTAAAAAACCAAGCCGGTGCATGCCGGTATCGAGCTTGAGGTGTAGGGGCGGAACAGTGGCCGGCGGTTTTTCGTCCGCCAGAAACTGACGCCATTCGTCCAGAATTCGAAAACTGTAGATTTCAGGTTCCAATTGATAATCAATCAGTTGCCGAAACGACTGAGCCGCCGGATTCATGACCATGATGGGCAGCCGGATGCCGTTTTCACGGAGCGCAACGCCCTCATCGGCGTAGGCCACCGCCAGGTAATCAACCCGGTGGTATTGCAGCAAACTGGCAACTTCGGCACTGCCGCTGCCGTAGGCAAACGCCTTGACCATGACCATGATTTTGGTGTGCGGCCCCACTTTGTTCCGGTAAAAATTCAGGTTGTGCGTCAGCGCATCGAGGTTGATTTCCAGGACCGTGCGGTGCGACTTCTGAACAAATCGGTCAATGACGGTTTCAAAGGAAAACCGCCGGGCTCCTTTCACCAGAATCACCGAATCGGTTAGCTTGTTCAGCAAATTGGCCTGCAAAAGGGCGGCTGTCGTGTCAAAAAACCGGCTCGGAATTGTAAAAACCGATTGGTACCGGCTGATTTCCGGCCCCACTCCCACCAGTTGCCCAACGCCTTTTTCGGCCACCATCCGCGCAATGGCGGGATAGAGTTCGTCGGACTTCAGACCGGTTTCCAGCAAGTCCGACAACACCAGGACCTTCTGCCGGGTGGTATCCTGCTGGTTCAGGAAATCGAGCGCAATGGACAATCCCGCCAGGTCGTTGTTGTACGAATCGTCGATCAGCAGATTCCGGTGAATGCCTTCTTTCAGTTCCAGCCGCATCGACACGGGGCGCAGCCGGGAAAACCGCTCCTGCAAAACCGCTTCGTCCGTAACGCCCAGCACCAGCGACGCCAGCAGCACGTGCGTGGCGTTTTCGAGCGAAGCGGGGTCGGAAAACGAAACCCGGATTTGGTACGCACGCCCCGCCCACGCCAGCCGAATCAGTGTGCCGTAGGAATGCTGCGTCAGCGAAACCGGGACTTCCGCGCCGGGCTCGGTCGACCAGCTAATCAGGCGGATTGTCGGATTGACGGCGGTCAGCAGCAAATGAATTTCTTCGTCAATTTCGGCGTAGGACTTTCGGTAAATCAGCGTTTCACTTTGCCGAAACAAGCGCAGTTTCTCGGCCACCTTCTGTTTCTGAGACCGGAACCCTTCGTCGTGGGCCGAACCGATGTTGGTGAAAATACCGATGGTAGGCTGGAGAATCGACTGAAGCGCCTGCATTTCGGCCGGTTTTGAAATACCGGCTTCAAAAATGCCCAGCGTATGCTGTTCATTCAGCGGCCAGACCGACAGGGGAACGCCCAGTTGGGAGTTGTAACTTTTCGGGCTTTTCTGGATCCGGAAATCGGGCGAAAGCACCTGCGCCAGCCACTCTTTCACGATGGTTTTGCCGTTGCTGCCCGTGATGCCCACCACCGGAATGGCGAACTGGCTGCGGTGCCGGGCGGCTAATTCCTGCAAGGTTTTCAGGCTGCTGCCTACTTCCCAGATCAGGGCATCGGGCAACTGCGCCAGTTCGTGCCGGAGTTCGGACGTCAGGGCTGCGGTTTCAACAACAAACTGCCGGACATTTTTCTGGTACAACTCCCGAATATACCGGTGCCCATCGTGGTGCTCGCCCTGAATGGCAAAAAAAACCGCCTTCGCCGATCCGCCCGGCAGCGCCGTCAGCACCTGCCGACTGTCGGTCAGGGGATACACAGCGGCCGTATTGATCTCAAATTCCTGAATAGTCATGCTTAAAGAGGTATTCGGTTTTCAGGATACGGTATACGGTGCGTCCTGCGCCGGGGCCACTGCATTCCAGCCACCGTAAACCGTATCCTGAAAACCGTAAACTGTATTAAAACCACCGCCGTCGTCGGAAATAAACCACCATTAAAACCGTCAGAACGGCCATGACGACCCAAACGACGAAATAGCCGTTTCGGGTGTGCAGTTCGGGCATGTTGTCAAAATTCATGCCGTAAACCCCCACAATAAACGTTAGCGGCATGAAGATCGCCGAAAAAATTGTAAGCGTTTTCATCACCGAATTCATGCGGTTGCTCAGCGTCGACAGGTACACGTCGAGCAAACCGGTCGCCAGTTCGCGGTAGGAATCGATGCTGTCCAAGACCTGAATGACGTGATCGTAGAGGTCGCGCAGAAAGGGCATAGTCGCGGGTCGGATCAGGTCGCTTTCTTCCAGCAAAATCCGGTTGATCATCTCCCGCACGGGCCAGACGGCTTTGCGCATCAGCGTCAGTTCGCGTTTCAAGGTATACAGGCGCGTGAGCGTGTGCTGGCTGGCCACCTGCTGAATGATGCTGTTTTCGAGCGTTTCCAGCTTTTCGCCAATGGTATCCAGCACCAGAAAATAATGATCGACCACCAAATCCATCAGGGCGTAGAGCAGGTAATCGGGGCCGTTGCGCCGGGTTTTGCCCGCCGACGCCTGAATGCGGTCCAGAACCGGCTGAAACAAATCGCCTTTCCGTTCTTCCTGAAACGAAATCAGGTAGTTTTTGCCCAGCACAAAGCTCAGGTGTTCACTTTCCAGTTCCTGCCGCTGCTCCTTGAAATACAGCATCTTGAGGGTCGCAAACAGGTACGCGCCGTCGTATTCTTCCACTTTGGGCTTCTGCTGGGAGTTCATGACGTCTTCGAGCAACAGCGGATGCAGGTGGTATTGCTGGCCAATGCCCTCGATCACGGCCGGTTCGTGAATCCCATCCACGTCCAGCCAGGACACCGTGGGCGCGTTGTCACCCGGTTTTCCGCAGGCCGAAAGCCGTTTTACCGGTTCGACCGAGTAGCTGGCTTCGTTGTAGTCGATCCGGCGAATGGTCGTTTTGTAATCGATCTCCTGACCAACGTAAATCAGGGAACCCGGCGAGGCTCCCACTTTTTTCTCCGAATGTTTGTACCGGCGTTTGGCCATAAGCTGATTTCTTCCCGCTAAAATACAACATACCCACGGTTTTCAGCCCGTATTCAGACCAAACCGTGGGTACTCAAAATGGACGTTATGGAACGCATTGAAAACCGCCTGTCTCCAGATTTCGGCGCGGCCAGGCTGTCGCTGCGTCAGTAATTTTCTTCCGCGTGATACACCAGAACCGGCACTTCGGAGCTTAACACCATGCGTTTCGTCAGGCTGGGATTGAGCAGTTTGCTCAGAAAATCGCGTTCGCGGGTGGCCATCACCAGCAAATCAACCTGGTGCGTCTTCACGTATCTGGTCAATCCCTCGGCGACGTTATCGGCATCGACGGTGTCCTCGGCGAACCGCGCCCGGCCAAATTCAGCCTCGATCTGGTCGAGAAACTGGCGATCATCGTAAACGTTCGGCTGATTGACCGCCTTAATTTTTACCAGTCGCAGGTTGGATTGAAACGTCCGCGCCAGTTGCACCACCGGCCGCAGGATGTGGTTTTCGTCAAACTCCAGTTGAGTGGCGTAGGCGATATTTTGCAGCCCAACCGGATGGCTGTTGCCGTGTTCGAGCGTCGGGACCACCAGAACCGGGCAGTGGGCGGTCATGGCGACATCGGCCGCCGAACTCCCGGTCAGCCAGTCAAAAAAGGTGTCGATGTGGCTGCGCCCCATCACAATCAGATCCGGTTTCAGCTCATCGGCCACCTCCACAATTTCACCGTCAACCGAGCCAAACCGGGTTTCGATCCGGGTTTTAAAGCCTTCGCGTTCGAGTTGTTCGGCCAGTTCCTGCAAATTCAGTTCGCCCACATCCTCCAGTTCCTGCGCAGCCAGAATCCCCACCCCCACTTCGCCCGTCGGCAAAGTCGTATCCGGAATGTAGGGTTGAGTTACATGGGCCAGAACGATGGTGGTTTCCAACCCATCGCGGCTATATTGCCGGGACAGAAATTTGGCCCAGGCGATGGCAAGGTCAGAGGTGCCGGTGAAATCCGTAGGGACAAGAATGTTTTTCATTGGTAGAGGGATTAGTGATTCTATACTAACAAAAAAACCAGACTTCTTTCCCAAAAACCTTGTTAATTCTTTGTTATCAGGCGGTTTTCGGTATCCGGTTTTGTCCGGATTTCACACCCGTTTCCGACCTTCGTTATTCGGTGTTCATTGTTCATTATTAAGAGGCTTGAACCAATCACGAATAATGAATAACGAACACCGAACATCGAGGTTCGTTCTAATCAGTGCGCATCCAGCCAGTTTTTTCCGAATCCAATCCCGGTTTCCATTTTCACGGCCAGCGGAATCGCGTTTTCCATCAGTCCGGCAACATTTTCTTTCAGAATATCCAGTTCATCCTTGTGCGCGTCGAACACCAGTTCATCGTGCACCGTCAGAATCATGCGCGATTTCAGGCGGTTTTCCCGGATAAACTCATCAATTTTGATCATCGCAATTTTGATCATATCGGCCGCCGATCCCTGAATGGGCGCGTTGATGGCGTTGCGCTCGGCAAAACTCCGGTCGGTCATGTTTCGGGAATTGATGTCGCGCAAATACCGCCGACGGCCCAGAATCGTTTCGGCGTACTCATACTCCCGGGCTTTGGCAATCGCGCCATCCATGTACTGTTTGATGGCCGGAAAACCGGCGAAATACTCCTGAATGATCTCGGCGGCTTCCTTGCGCGGAATCCGCAGCCGACGGGATAAGCCAAAGGCCGAAATCCCGTAAATAATCCCAAAATTGACCATTTTGGCTTTCCGGCGCATGTCCGAATCCACTTCATCCAGGCCAACCTTAAAAACCTTGCTGGCGGTTTGCGTATGAATATCGATACCGTTGTTGAAGGCGTCGAGCATGGTTTGATCCCCGCTGAAAGCCGCCATAATCCGCAGTTCGATCTGCGAATAATCCGCCGACATGATCAGAAATTCGTCGCTGTGCGGCACAAATGCTTTCCGGATTTCGCGCCCCCGGGGCGTCCGGATCGGAATGTTTTGCAGGTTCGGATTGGTCGAACTCAGTCGTCCCGTGGCCGCCACGGCCTGATTGAACGAGGTATGAATCCGGCCATCGCGCGGGCTGATCAACAGCGGCAGCGCATCGACGTAGGTGTTTTTCAATTTCACCAGTTCCCGGTAATCCAGAATTTTTCGGGCAATTTCGTGGTCGGCTTCCAGTTCGGTCAGTACCTCCTCGCCGGTTGCGTACTGACCGGTTTTGGTCTTTTTGGCTTTGTTATCGAGTTTCAGTTTGTCAAACAGCACCTCGCCCAATTGCTTCGGCGAACCGATGTTGAACGGCCCGCCCGCCAGTTCGTAAATTTCGCCCTGCACCTGCCGCATGTCGGTTTCGAGCGTGGCCGACAAATCTTTCAGGGCGTTGATATCAACTTTGACCCCACCCAGCTCCATTTCGCCCAGCACCCGGACCAGCGGCATTTCTACCTCGTCAAACAGCTTGTTGAGCTGGTTTTTCTCCAGCATCGGCCCAAACGTATCCTTCAGTTGCAGCGTTATATCGGCATCTTCACCGGCGTATTCGACCACCTTCTGAATCTCCACATCGCGCATCGTCAACTGTTTCGGCCCTTTTTTCCCGATCAGCGTTTCGATGGAAACCGGGTCGTAGTTCAGGTGCGTCAGGGCCATGATGTCCATGTTGTGCCGTTGTTCAGGTTCGATGAGGTAATGCGCCACCATCGTATCGAACAGTTTCCCCTGCACCTCGACGCCGTATTTTTTCAGCATCAGCATGTCGTATTTGAGGTTCTGACCGACTTTCAGAATCGCCGGATTCTCGAACACGCTGCGGAACTCCTCCACAATGGCCTTCGCGGCTTCGCGTTCGGCCGGCACCGGCACGTAAAACGCTTCTCCCTTGCGGTAGGAAAACGACAAGCCCACCAGATCGGCCTCCACCGGGTCCGTCGATGTTGTTTCCGAATCGAAACAGAGGGTTTCCTGCTGATTCAGGTAATGCACCAGGCTCTGGCGTAACGATGCCGTATCCACCAGCCGGTAATCGTGCACCACCGAATAAATGGTTCGCCGGGGTTCGTGCTGGCTTTCAACGGATTCGGTTTCGGTCCAGTCGGCCTGCCTATCCGTCGTGTTTGGCAAAACCGACGGCCGCGCTCCGCTTTCAAAAGCCGAGATGGCGGTGTTGCGGGTCGAGACGTCCTCCTCCACAAACGGCAGATCCGAGGTTCCCGACGGGTTATCGGTTCCGGATTGGGCGGCCGGAGCCAGCACGGTTTCCGCATCAAATAACCCCATCTGGCCCTTGGGCGTCGAACGAGGCACCACCGGGAACGGAATGGGGTCTACTTCCTCGTCGCCGACCAGCCGCTTGCGTAATTGCCGGAATTCCAGTTCCTCGAGCAGGGCCGACAACCGCGGTTTATCCGGTTCGGTGTGCAGCAGGGCGGTTTCGTTAAAATCAATCGGTACGTCCAGATGAATTGTTGCCAGTTGTTTCGAAAGCAGGCCCTGCTGCGCAAATTGCACGACATTGTCTTTCAGCTTTCCTTTCAGCTTGTCGGCGTTGGCAATCAGGTTTTCGACCGTTCCGAATTCGGCAACCAGTTTCTGGGCGGTTTTTTCGCCCACGCCCGGAATCCCCGGTATGTTGTCGACCGAATCGCCCATCAGCCCCAGCATGTCGGTCACCTGACTGATTTCTTCAATCTGCCAGCGGTCCAGTACTTCTTTTACACCCAGCTTTTCGGCGGCTTTGCCCATGAAAGCCGGACGGTATACGTAGATATGATCTTCAACCAGTTGGCCGTAATCCTTGTCCGGCGTCATCATAAACACCTCAAAATCAGCCCTCGCAGCCCGTTTGGCAATCGTACCGATAATGTCGTCGGCTTCGTAACCATCCAGAATCAGAATGGGAATGTTCATGGCTTCCACCAGCTTCTTCACGTAGGGAATGGCAATGCTGATGTCTTCGGGCATGGCCTGGCGGTTGGCCTTGTATTCGACAAAGGTTTCGTGCCGGAATGTCTTTTTACTGCTATCGAACGCAACGCCGATGTGGGTCGGTTTTTCTTTCTGAAGAATCTCCAGCAGGGCGTTGGTAAAACCAAACACACAACTGGTATTCATACCGCGTGACGTAATGCGGGGGGCCTTACTGAATGCAAAATGAGCGCGGTAAATCAGCGCCAACGCATCCAGCAGAAATAATTTTTTTTGTGGTTTTGTCATTGAGAGAAGAATATCGGAAGATGCCGTCAAGAAACACAAATCCCGCCAATTGTACAACTTGATAACAACCTTAATGCGGGTTCTGGTTTCTGGTTTTCCGGCTCTGCAACAAAAAAACCGCCCGGGTTTCGGGCGGTTTGGAATCCTGTACGTTCTTTTCTTTGACGAGTCAAATTCCTTCGCGGCAACCGCCCGGTCCGGTCTGGCAGATGGCTGATGACGTAGTTTTCGTCTGTTTCATGGCATTAACAATCCGTTTGGTAAAATTATTTTTGCCATTAAAAGGACAATTTCAAGGTATTTTGTAACATTAGGGGACAATATACGTTCTGTAGTTGTCGTAGTTAAAAAATTGAAGTGTGAAACATCACCATACGATCTTCGATCCATTGAGAAAACTGCTGGATTCCCTCGCCGTTCTGGTTCTTGTTATTGTTCTGGTCGTCATCACGAGTCCGCCGAGTGTGCGCAACATGATGACCACGATTGGATGCCTGGAGATTTTCGGAATCGGTATTATTGCCTGGATGGCGACTTCGGCAGCGTACGACGAAGATACGTCCTCCGAGGATGCGTAGTGCGCTGCGGTTCCGTCCAGCTGCCGGTTTTATCCCTGTTTGCCCGCCCACTCGCTGAGCAGCGTCCATTTTTTGCCCTTTTCTTTGCTTAAAAACCGCCCGGAAGTCCCTAACGCCAGCAACGATCCCCTATTGGTAGCTGGTATAAGGCCCGCAAAAACCGGGAATGGCCCGCTTCCTGCTTTATCACGATTAACTTAAGTCTTGCTGGCTCAATTGAGAATTGCCGCTTCTGCTTCGTAGAACGAAATGGGCGGATTGTCGTTTTGACCCTGGTACGCCAGAGCCGCCGGATAGTGATCGCTGCACAGAAAACTCCGCACCAGCCAGTGTTGCCCAAGGTCGCCCGGTTTTGTGGCCAGCGAATGAAATCCGGCCAGTGATGGTACCGCCGACAGCTTATCGTCCACGCCGTGTCCGGTGGCCTTCACCCAGGCTTCTTTTCGCGTCCAGAGGGTAAAAAAACGATCGGGTCCGTACCGCGCGATGAACTGTTGCTCGTCCGGCGAAAAATGATACCGGATAACGTCGGTGTAATTCTGGCGACCGTCGGCGTATTCGACATCAATACCAACCGTTGCAGCATCAAAGGCATACACAATCCAGTTGCCCGAATGGGAGAGATTGAAGGCCGGTCCGGAGTTGTTGCGCAGCCGGGGCTTCCCAATCCCGGGTTCAAAGGCAATTGCACCGGGTGTCTGCTCCGTAAACCGGGCGAGAAAAAACCGCAACATCCCCCGCCCAATGACAAACCGCGCCCGGTCGGTGGGCTGCACAAAGCGCGCTCCGCGCGCTTTTTCTTCGTCCGACAGAAAAGCCTGCAAGCGGGGCATCTCAGCGTCAAACTGCGCCAACGGCAGCCGGACGACGGTGCGAACCGGCCTAACCGGGCAAGAGGTAAAAGGCTGCCAGTCAATGGAATGACCGAGTTCACCAATGTCCAGCCGGGCGGTTTCGCTCATCATCTTTATTTCGCTAGCCGCTTGCGGTCATCCAGGGCCGTTTGAATGACCCGGGCGGTTTCCGTGGCATTCAGCGCATCAAACATGGTGCTGTGGTCGCCCGGCACTTCGTAAACCGTTACATCCCGGCGCGCGTATTTTTTCCAGCCCAGGAAGGCGAAATCCATGATAAAATACACCCGTTTCTGGGAGCGGAATAAAACCACCTCTTCGTCGAAGGGCTTGAGAATGTATTTTTTGTAGGCGCCTTCCAGCCTTTCGCGAATGTACTCAATCGGCAGCAACGCTTCTTCCGGTTTGGGCACTTCCCGCAACCCGACGGTCGTCAGCAGGGCATCGATTCGCCGTAGCAAATAATTCTTCTGATACGCAATCGTCTGGGCCGGATCACGCAGAAACGAATGAACCAGCCACTTTAGCTTGGGATACTGGCGCCGGATGCGTTTGTTGAGGTTGCGGGCGTCCAGAATTTTCGATGTCACGATTTCGGCGTCCGTGTCCAGAATACCCAGCATCGACACTTTTTTGTTCATTCCCCGCAGAATCCGGGCCATTTCGACGGCAATGTACCCCCCGAACGAATAACCGGCCAGCATATAAGGACCATGCGGATTCTGCTCCAGCAGTTCGCTGACGTAGAAAGCCGCCATGGCCTCGATGCTATCCAGCGGTTCGTCCAGCCCGTCGAGCCCCTTCGCCTGAAAACCGTAAACCGGCTGATCGGCATCCAACTTGCCAGCAACATGGCTGAATTTCAACACATTCAGTCCGTCGCCGTGAACAAAATAAATCGGGTCTTTCGTCCCCGCCGGTTTGATGGGAACCAGCGATTTCCAGGTTGTGGATTTTTTGTTGGTTTGCAGCAGGTTGGCTAATTTTTGAATCGTTGAATATTCAAAAAGCGTCGAAAGCGGCAGGCGTTTCCCGGTTTCTTTCTCGATTCGGGTCATCACCTGCACGGCAATCAGCGAATGCCCGCCGAGTTCAAAGAAGTCGTCAGTGTTCTTGATGTTGTCGTGTTGAAGCACCTCCGACCAGATAGTAGCCACTAATTCTTCCTCTTTGCTCCGCGCCCGTTCCACCACGGGTTCCGCCGACAGACTTTCCGTTTCCGGTTTGGGTAAGGCCTTGCGGTCAATTTTTCCATTGGGGGTCAACGGCAGTTGGGGCAATACCACAAACGCCCTCGGCACCATGTAATCCGGCAACAGGTCTTTGGCCCGCTGCTTCCAGTGCTGGAGTTGTTCTTTCGAAACCGTCGGATTTACTTTGTGCGGATCGCGGGCGAAGGACCCGATCACCGATTCATGAATAACCGCCCCCGCCGGTATTGCCGGCATCCGGTTTGGCAGCGATTTGGGAATAAAGACCACTTCAAACCGGTTGTCGATTCCGTCGACCGCCCACCGAATATGCGCCTGATACCCCAGCGATTCGCCCAGTTGCCAGAACAAATCCGGATCAATGCCCACGGCGGCCTGCGCCAGCTTTTCTTTGATGGTGCGAATCGGCGTTTGCCCCCCGGCCTGATTCACCAGTTGCAGAAGGGCGAAATCCTGGGCGGTTCGTTCGTTGAACAGGTTCTTGACGAAAACCACCGTCGGCGGATTCGTGCGGAGCTGCTGTTCAATGGCGGCCAGCGAAACCTTCCGTCCGTCGAGTTCGACCGTTGCGGTCACCACCTGGGGCGCTTTCCCGACGTACAGCCAGACATCGTAATGGTATTTGGTCGTTTCGTTCCGGAATTTGCCTTTTCGCAATTGAATCTCAACTCCGGCAATCCCGGGAATCAGCTGCGGCAAGGCATAAAAGAACGCCGGATCGGCCAGAAACTCATCTTCCATCTGCACCCGCCGTTCCACCGTCTCGCGAAATTCGGCCACTGTTTTTTCGTCCGTCGATCGCTGCAACTGGTCGTAGGCGTGGTGCATCCGGAGCGTATTCTTACCCTGCATATCGCCGATGAAAACGCAACCACCGGCCGCCGTCACCTCCACGGCGTTGCGGATCACGTTCAGAAAGTAAGCGGTATTCGGAAAATACTGCGCCACGCTGTGCACCAGAACCAGGTCAACGCTCGACGAACCCAGGGCCGAAAAATCGTCGGCCATGCCGTTCCGAACCCGTACATGCCGGAATTTGTCCGTCTGCTGGGTAATTTTTTCCGTCAGTTTATCAATCGCCGGTTGCGAATAATCGGTCGCCACATACTGCTTCACGTCGGCAGCCAGGGCAAACAGGAGTTGCCCCGCTCCACAACCCACTTCCATGATCCGCTGCGGTTTCAGCGCTTTGATGCGTTCGATCGACTGCGCCAGCCAGGCATCGGCCTCCTGACGAATGTCTTTCCGGTTGCTCAGTTGTTCGGCAATGGCCACATCCAGGTTCTGGTCGTCCAGCGCCAGTTGCTGCTCACTGGCCACGCCCATGTTGTAGATCACATCCCAGCGTTCTTTCCAATTCGGCGATTTGCTTTTGACGGGTGCCGTTTCCGGAACCACATACGCCACCAGATGCGGATCGCCGGGCCGGTCTTCCCGCGCCACCACCACTGCTTCCCGCACGTCGTCGGCCCCGGCCAGGGCGTATTCAATTTCGCCCAGTTCAATCCGGTAGCCCCGGATTTTGACCTGCTGATCGATGCGGCCCAGACACTGAATTTCGCCGTTGGGTATCCATTTCCCGAGGTCACCGGTGCGGTACAGCAAACCCGTGCCAAACCGGTTTTCCACAAATTTCTCCGCATTCAGGTCGGGCCGGTTGTGGTAGCCCCGCGCCACCCCTTCACCGGCAATGGTGATTTCACCCACCGAGCCAATGCCCAGGCGGTTTCCGTCGGTATCCAGAATGTAGACCTGCGTATTCTGAATGGGCCGCCCAATGGTGATGACCGAATCCGACGCCAAAATCTGTTTTCCGGTCGAATAAATGGTCGTTTCTGTGGGGCCATACATGTTCCAGAGCGAAGCACACCGCGCCGTCAGTTTTTCGGCCAGGTCTTTCGACAAGGGTTCTCCGCAGCACAGGACTTTCAGCGGCAGGGGCGTTTCCCAGCCAGCCGCCAGCATGAGTTTATACGTTGCGGGAGTCGCCTGAATTACCGAAATCGGCTCCTTCTGAATGGCTTCCAGCAGCAGCCGACCATCGCGGGTCGTCTCCGTATCGGCGAGTACGAGCGTTGCACCGACCAGCAGCGGCAGAAACAACTCCAAACCGGCAATGTCGAACGAGATTGTCGTCACCGCCAGCAAGCGGTCGTCCGGCGTCATTCCCGGCCAATCCAGCATACTCGTCAGCAAATTGACAATGTTGTGCTGCTCGATCAGTACGCCCTTCGGCTTGCCCGTCGAACCGGAGGTGTACAGAATATACGCTAAATCAGAGCCTCCGGTTGTTACAACCGGCTCGCTGCTGGACAGGGCGGCCGATTCGCTCAAGGCCGTTTCGAGTTCCAGCTCCCGGACCGTTGTGTCCAGCCGACCGGCGTATTTTCGCGATGTTACCACCATCCGGGCCGAGGAATCGGTCAGCATGAAGGCAATGCGGTCGTGCGGATAAGCCGGATCAAGCGGCAGATAAGCCGCCCCGGCTTTCAGGATCGCCAGCAGGGTGATCAGCATTTCGGGCGAACGGTCGAGGGAAACCCCGACAATGTCATTCTTCCGGATGCCTTTCTGAATCAGATAATGCGCTACCTGGTTGGCGGTTTCGTGCAACTGCCGGTACGTCAGCGTTTGCTGCTGAAACACCAGGGCGGTTTTTTCCGGGAATTGCGTGGCGGTCTGGGCCAGCAGCCGGTGCAGGGGCGTTTCTTTCGGGTAGTTCACCATTGCCTCCTGGCCAACAGCCACTTGCCGGGGTTGGTCGGAAACCGCCCAGGTCAGGGAATTCACCAAAACCGCCGGATCGGCAACAATGGTCCGCAGCAGGTTCTCAAAACCGGTCATCATCCGGCCGATGGTTTCGGCCGTGAACAGTTGCGTGTTATACGACCACTCCAGCGTCAGGGACGTTTCGGAGCCGGTTGCGTTCAGAAATAACTCAAAGTTTTCGTACGCCCGGGGATTGCTGATGAGCTGGTAAGTCAGTCCGTGAAAATCCACGCCGTCGGCCAGGCCCATATCGACGTTGAAGATCACCGGCACCAGCGGAATGCGCGACGGATCACGGGCGATACTGAGGGTTTTCAGCAAACTGCCAAAGGTCAGCCGCTGGTGGTCGTAGGCCGTCAACAACTCGGATTTGCGCTGCTTCAGAAAATCGACAAACCGCACGGATTCCGAAAGGTGCGAACGCAGCGGCAGCAGGTTGACGCAGTGACCGATCAGCCGGTAATGGCCCGATGCCGACTGACCGGCCGCGGGCAATCCAATGGCGATGGTTTCCTGCCCCGTCAGGCGGTGCAGCCACACATCAAAAGCCGTCACGAGCGTCGTCACAAAACTACAACCGGCTTCGCGACCCAGCTTTTTGAGAGCCGACACCAGCGTTTCGTCCAGCTCAAAGTCCAGCCGCTGGCTTTTGTAGGTCCGGTGGTGCGGGCGGGGAAAATCGGTCGGTACATCAACCACCGGAACCCCCGGTTTATACTGATCGTGCCAGAATTTTTCAATCTGGGCATACTCCGAGCTCCGCTCAAACACCGCCTGATCGTCGGCATACTGGCTGAACAAAACCGGCTCGGGCAAACTAACAAACTGATTCTGAACCGTCGCCGAATAGAGTGCGCTCAGATCCTGCATCAGAATACCCATCGACCAGCCATCGCAAACGATGTGGTGGGCCGTTAACACCAAAAACCAATCGTCGGCCGAAACCTTCAGCAAACCGGCTTTCAGCAGCGGCCCGTTGCCTAGATCGAAGCAAAATTCGGCGTCATGCCGAACGTAGTCGGCCACGGCCCGCGTCTGTTCGTCGGCGGTTTTTTCCGAATAATTTTCGACGTGCAGCGCCACGGGCCGATCCCGGAAAATAAGCATTTGCCGGCCATCGGCGCTGAAAGCAGCCCGCAGCGACTCATGCCGCCGGACCAGCAACTGCAACGATTCTTCCAGCGCGATCCGATCCGGAACGCCCCGAAACCGCAGGGAAATGGATTCGTTGTAAGCCCGACTGGCTTCATCGCCCCCCAGCAAACAGGCCGTCCAGATTTCCATCTGGGGCTCCGTCGAAGGGACCAAGCGGCTAATTTCGGGACCCGCAAACGGATCGTAATCAACAGCATGAACGTGAATTGGTGTGGAATATGCGACCATTGGCGTCTTAGTTGGCGTCTACTTGCATGAATTTCCCCGGCACATCCGGATTGGCAACAAACCAGGCCGGATTGCCCGACTGATCCCGGCCCAAACGCGCACCCGCCACGGGCGGCACGTTCAGCGCGGCCGATGCGCTGGCGATCGAATCAGTGACCGGCGCGGCCTGGAAAAAACCGGCTTCGATCATTTCCTGCACGCTTTCGCGGAAAAGCGCAATCACGTGTTCAATTTCGGCGTCGGTGATGGCCTCGGTCATGAAGCAGGGAAAACCGTCCCAGATGTGAATGCCTTTTTCGCGCATCAGCGTGAACAACAACTCACTGTACGGTATTTCCTGGTGGTATTTGATTTTCCAGAGCGAGCCAAACTGGGCCACGAAGAACGGCAGTTGCTGGCGGCTGAAGTCGGCGTTGAGCGTGCTGGCCAGCCACTCGGTTTTGGCCGTCAGGCTGCGCTGCAAGTCGGGGCCTTTCTGTTTCAGGTAACGCAACGAAGCCCGGGCGGCCGCCAGAGCCAGCGGGTGACGCACGAAGGTTCCGGCAAAATACGTGACGCCAACCTCCGGAAACGACGCGTCGCCGTACTGCCAGTGGCCGCCGTCGAGCGCATCCATGAATTGTTTTTTTCCGGCGATGACACCAATCGGCAAACCGCCACCGGCCACTTTTCCGTAGGTCGCCAGGTCGGCCCGAATGCCAAACAGACCCTGCGCGCCGGCGGGGTGCATCCGAAAACCGGTGATGATTTCGTCGAAGATCAGGACCGTTCCGGCGGTTTGGGTCACCGTACGAAGCTCCTTCAAAAACTCCACGGGCCGAAATTCCGGACGGCGGCTCTGCACGGCTTCCACCAGCACGGCGGCAATTTCGTGCGACCGTTCGCGGATAATTTTCAGGCTTTCGTCGGTGCCGTAATCCAGAATCAGCATGTTCTGCACCGCTTCGGGCATGATGCCCGGTGCGGCCGGAAACGACTTCATTTTCTTGGTTCCGCGCACAATCACCTCGTCGATGATGCCGTGGTAGGAGCCGGTAAAAGCCACAATCAGCGACCGGCCCGTAACCGTCCGCGCAATCCGCATGGCGCCCAGCACGGCTTCGGAACCAGTGCTGCACAGGGCGGAGCGATCAAAACCGGTCATTTCACAGATCAGTTCGCAAACCTCACCGGCCAGTTCGTGCTGCGGCCCCACTTCAAAACCGTCTTCCACCTGTTCGTGCAGCGCTTCCTTGATGTGATCGGGCTGATAGCCAAACAGATTGGAGCCGAAACCGTTCAGCACGTCAATGTATTCGTTGCCGTCCACATCCCACAACCGGCTGCCCTTCGAGCGGTTTACGACGATGGGATAAACGAGCTCTTTGGTCAGCGGTTTGAAGCCCGACACCACGCGCGGGTCGGCCATGTGCGAACGGTGCTTCTGGGTGTATTTCTTGCTGCCCCCGGTTTTTCGGGTATAGCGCTCGGTCAGTTGCCGGAGAAAACCCTGTTGCGTCGGTGTCAGGTCCGTCGCCTGCCGTTCGATCCGGGCGGCCGCGCCGAACGGTTTTTTGATTTCAACCACTTCTTCGGCCGTCAGCTCGGGGGCTTTGGTCAACGGACTCTTTTCCGATCCCTGCCCGTTCGACGACGCTTTCCCGTTCAGTTGGCCGTTCGTACTTCCAACAACGGGGGCTGGCGCGGGCTGCGGCAAAACCGGGTTATTTCCCTGCAACAACGCGATTTGCTGGGCCAGAATCTGCAACTGCTGGGAGATCAACCCCAGCGCCGGGTTGGTAGCCGCCTGATTCTGATAGGCATACCCGTTCACCGGCACGGAAACCGGCGTTTGCAAAACCGGGTTCGAAACCGGAACCGGGGCAGCCGCTGGCGCGGGTTGGTACGCATCGGCCGGAAGATTCTGATCGAGATACGCCACCAGCTGATCGGGCGTGGCGTACTCTTCGTTCAATTGGCGGAACGTCAGGGGGACGTTGAACTCTTTTTTGAGGGTCATTGCCACCTGCGTCAGCAGCAGCGAGTCCAGCCCCAACTCCACAAAGCTCCGATCGGACTGAATTCCGGACATTTCGATGCCTGACGCATTTTCTACGATGTCTTTAATTTTTGTCAATAAAGTGTCTTGCCTCATGGAATTTGGTTGTTCTGGTTTTAGGGGTGTTTCGGTTACTGGGGTATCAGCTATAAATTGGGTGGGTTGAGAAACCGGCAAAACCGGATCGACCCAGCACCGTTTTTTGTCGAAAACATAGGTAGGCAGCATCCGCTTGACGCGCTGCTGCCCGGCATAAAAGGCTTGCCAGTCGGGCTCAACGCCATGAAGCCAAAGTTGCCCGAGCGCCTTGAGAATCAGCCGGTATTCCGACAGATTCCCTTTCGGTTTCTCCAGGCTATTGAAAACCGGAACGGCAGCAGGCCCGGCCTGGCGTGGCCCCGCCTGCTGCCGAACCAGCGTGGTGGACACCTGCCCCGGCCCAACTTCCAGAAAAACCGGCTGCTGGCGGGTGAACAGCGTGTCGAGCGCATCGGCAAACCGCACCGTCTGCCGGAGGTGGTTGGCCCAATACGCCGGGTCGGTCGCTTCGGCATCGGTCAGATATGTCCCCGTGACGGTCGAAACAATCGTTCGCCGGGGTCGTTGCAAGGACACGCTGGCTACCAGTTCAGCAAATTTCGGCACGACGGGGTCCATCATCGCCGAATGAAACGCGTGGCTCGTGGTCAGCAACCGATGGGGTACTTCTACGGCGGTCAGGTGCTGCGCAAAAACCGTCACCGCGTCGTCGGAACCCGCCACCACGCACAGATGGGTGCTGTTGATGGCCGCTATCGACAGGGTTTCCGGCAGGATTGCCTGCAACGCAGCGGCTTCCATCCTGACGGACAACATGCTGCCACGCGGCAATTCACTCACCATCCGGCCCCGGCCCGCAATCAATTTCAGCGCATCCGGCAGGGAGAAAACGCCCGCCAGATGAGCAGCAACAAATTCACCGATGCTGTGGCCACATAAAACCGTGGGCTCAATACCCCAACTCATCCACAACCGTGCCAGTGCATACTCGGTCACAAACAACGCCGGTTGGGTGTAGCGGGTGTCCGTCAAGCGAGCTTCGGCTTCGGTGCCGGGCTGGTCAGGATACATGACAGCCCGTAAATCCAGGTCCAGGTCAGCCTTCAAAAGCTCGGCGCATTCATCCACCGCCAGCCGGAAAACCGCTTCATTTTCGTACAGGGTCCGGCCCATGTTGAGGTATTGCGCGCCCTGCCCCGGAAACAGAAACACCAGATCGCCCGGACGTTGAGTCAGCGAATGGGCGGTGGCGTGGGGCAAAACCGCCAGGGCTTCGGCGGCATCGGACGCCAGCGCAAACCGCCGGTGGTGAAAATCGGGCCGGGTGGTCTGGAGCGTGTAAGCGAAATCGGCCAGCGGTTCTTCCGGTGCCTGATGAAGGTGGCCCGAAAGCCGTTCGGCGTAGGCGCTGGCACTCTCCGGCGACTTCGCCGACCAGGTCAGCAGTTGCAGCGGACGACCTTCCCCTGCTTCTTCCGGTGCATTGACGGCTTCTTCGAGCACGACATGCACGTTGGTTCCGCCGACCCCAAACGAACTGACCCCGGCCCGGCGCACGTCTTCCGACGCCCATTCGGTCAGTTGGGTATTGACAACGAACGGACTGTTCGCAAAATCGATATGCGGATTGGGACGCTTAAAACCCAGCGAGGGCGGAATTTGCCGGTTGTACAACGTCAGTGCCGCTTTGATGAAACCGGCGACGCCAGCCGCCTGCGTCAAGTGGCCCATGTTGCTTTTGATCGACCCGATGGCGCAGTACTGGTTGCGCGGCTGCGGCCCGAAAGCCATCGTCAATCCTTGCATTTCAATTGGATCGCCCAGGGGCGTGGCGGTGCCGTGGGCTTCCACGTAGGTAATGGTAGCCGGGTCGATCTGCGCATCATCCAGCGCCATCCGAATCGCTCCGGCCTGTCCTTCGGCATTGGGGGCCGTAAAACTACCTTTGCCTCCGCCGTCGTTGTTGACGCCCACCCCTTTGATCACCGCGTAAATCCGGTCGCCATCGCGTTGAGCCGCTTCCAGACTTTTGAGCAACACCACGCCCGCGCCGTCGCTGAAAACCGTACCGGTCCCGTCGGCATCGAACGACCGGCAATGCCCGTCGCGGCTTCCCATCGCTCCTTCCTGGTACAGATGCCCGCTGTTGACGGGGGCCGTAATGCTGGCTCCACCGGCCAGCGCCAGCTCACACTGCCCTTTCCGGATGCTTTCGACGGCCTGCGCGATGGCCAGCAGGGAGGTCGAGCAGGCGGAGTAAACGCTGACGGCCGGGCCTTTCAGGTCCAGTTGGTAGGCCGTCCGCGAAGCGATGTAATCTTTCTCGTTGACGGTCATCGCCTGAAAAGCGCCGACCTGATTGAGTACCGCCGGATTGGTGAGGACGTTGTTCAGGTAGTACGTATTGTTCCCACTACCGGCATAGACCCCAATGCGGCCTTTGTAAAATCGGGGCAGATAGCCCGTTTGCTCCAGGGCTTCCCAGGCGATTTCCAGAAAAAGCCGCTGCTGGGGATCCATCACCTCGGCCAGTTTGGGAGTCAGCCCGAAAAAAGCCGCATCAAATTCCTCAATTCCGTCGATGACACCCCGCGCCCGAACGTAAGCCGGGTCGGTTTTGGTCGCGTTCGGGATGGACGCATCCAATTCATCCGAGGCAAAAAACCGGGTGGTTTCCCGGCCTGCTTTCAAGACTTCCCACAGTTCGGCGACAGTGCTGGCGCCGGGGAAACGACCCGCCATGCCGATCACGGCGACATCCGCCGAAGCGGTTTGCGGTTTTGGGCCCGCTGCGGCCGCGTGGAAAACCGCCGGTTTTTGTTCCAGTGCGGCCACGATCCCGGCGATGGTCGGGTGCTGATAGAGCTTCGTTACGGGCAGGGTCTGATCGAGCTGCTGTTTCAGCACCGCTACGGTTTTCTGCGCCAGAAGTGAATTTCCGCCCAGTTCAAAGAAGTTGTCGTCCAAGCCCACCCGGTCGAAACCCAGCAGTTCGCTCCACAAGCCCGCCAGCTGTTTCTCCAGTTCGGAAACCGGCTCGCGGTATAATACGCCCAGTTCCGGCCGGTGATTACCCGGTTTAGGCAATTGTTTTTTATCGATTTTCCCGCTCGTCGTCCGGGGAAATTCCGCCATCCGGACCAACTGCGCCGGAATCATGAAATCCGGAAGTTGCTGCTCCAGGGCTTTGCGGAGCGAGGCCGTTTCGACGGCTTCCGTCGCCACCACGTAGGCAATGAGCTGTTTCTGACCGGGCAGGTCTTCACGGGCCACCACCACGGTTTGCCGAACGCCCGGCTGTTTCGCCAGGACGACTTCGATCTCGCCCAGTTCAACGCGGTTGCCCCGGATTTTAACCTGATCGTCTTTCCGGCCGTAAAATTCGATGGAGCCATCGGCCTGGTACCGGGCCAGGTCGCCCGTACGGTACACCGTCAGCGGACCTTTTTCCGGGTGCACCCAGGGGACGAATTTTTCGGCCGTCAGCTCGGGGCGGTTCAGGTAACCGGTTGCCAGACCAATCCCCTCAATGCTGATTTCGCCCACGTCGCCCGTCGGCACCAACTCGCCGGTTTCGGTCAGCAGCAACACCTCAAGGCCAGCGATGGGCCGGCCGATGGTGGGCAGTCTGGGCCAGTTTAGGGCATCCCCTTTCAATTTCAACTCCGTTACCCACACGCTGGCTTCGGTCGGGCCGTAGACGTTCATCAGCGTACAGTCGGGCCGGTCGGCAAAAAACCGGGCGATCTGTGGCGTAATTTTCAGCAGTTCCCCCCCCGTGATGATTTCCAGCAGTTGATCCGAAACACCCGGTTCGGCTTCGGCGGCTTCGGCCAGGTATTGCAGGACGACGTATGGCAAAAAAAGCCGGTTGATGCTATTCTGGCGGATGTACCCCAGCAGCCTTCCCGCATCCAGCCGGTAGCTGTCGTCGATCAGGTGCAGGGTTCCGCCCGTCGTGAGCGGCACAAAAATCTCCTGAAACGACGCATCGAAACTCAGGTGGCAGAATTGAAGCGTCTGAAGGCCGGGACCGACCACGGCGTGATCGTGTTGCCAGGTCAGCAGATTGATCAGTCCGGCATGAGCCAGGCAAACGCCCTTCGGTTGCCCGGTCGAACCGGAGGTATACAAAATGCAGGCCACCGGATTGGGCAACGAAACCGCCCGTGCCGCCAGCGAATAGTCTTCATCGGCCCGAATGACCGACAGGCCCAACCGGGCAAATCCGGCTTCGTCGGCAGCATTGGTCAGGTAGGCTTTCACGCCGGAATCCGCAATGATCTGTTCCAGCCGCTGGACGGGATAAGTCGGATCGAGGGGCAAATACGCTTTCCCGGCTTTCAGAATGGCCAGCACGCCTACCACCATGCTCAGACTGCGGGTGGTGCTCAGGCCGATGATTTCGGCGTCAGGCACCTGGTGCAGAATCGCCCGGGCGAGTTGATCGGCGCGGTCATTCAGAGCCTGGTAAGTCAGGCTTTCGGCTCCGTGAACGACGGCGGTCCGGTCGGCGTGCTGCTGCACCGCTTCCGCTACCATCTGATCAATCTGCGAATAAGGTCTTTTCATGAAATGACGACGAATGAACACTCTGCGGGTATCAATTTCCTCCTTTACTTTCTCCTGCTTACCGAACAACTGAAAATAGACATCGGAATTATAAGAATTTATACACGCTTCTTTATCCGTAATTTTACTTATATAAAAATCCAGATTTCCGGGCGGCAAAAACTTCCATCGATGTCTATCAATTGTTACCAAAAATAGAAATCGTTCACTAACCAATAAGGCAGAAATTCATCTTCTTGCAAAATGGATACTATTTCTACCGCTCAGCTTTATCCTATGCAAGTTTAAAAATTTTGTCTGACAAATTTAAATTCCAGTTTTGACAATTGGTAAATTATTTCTGCTATATTTATTAGACGGTATATTTTTTTGCACCCCAGCCGTATTTTTACCTACTTGTCAATTTCCAATTTGTCTGCTTTTTAGCATCGGACGTCAAACGATTACCAAAAAAGACGAAATGGCTGACTTTCAGCCCAAACGGTTTCGGGTGGTTAGGCTGACTCCACAGACCGGTTGGAGTTATTCCGGCAAATGATCCTTCCGTTGTATTTCGATTCGTGTTCGTTAGTCAGTACCTTGCAACCGCTTTTCAAACTCCCTAATACGCTAGCAAGGATTGTACCTTTCTGGACTTGTCGGACTCTATTTTATGACTACTGGTACCCTCACGAATCTTCTGCTGGTGGAAGACGAACCCAAAGTGGCCACGTTTATCAAAAAAGGGCTGCAAACGCAGGCGTATGCGGTGGAAGTGGCGTTAACGGGGGAAGATGGAAAACAACTTTTCGACGCCAACAGCTACGACCTGATTATTCTGGACGTTAACCTGCCCGACATCAGCGGCCTCGACCTGGCCGAACACATCCGCCGGCAGAACCGCCGGGTGCCGATTCTGATGTTAACGGCCCTGGATACCACGGCCGACAAGCTGCTGGGCTTTGAAGCCGGTGCCGACGATTACCTGGCCAAACCCTTTGATTTTCTGGAATTGCTGGCCCGGATCAAGGCCCTGCTCCGGCGAGCCGGAACGGAAGATTCCGACCGGATTTTGCGGGTCGCCGATCTCGAACTCAATCTGGACGAGCGCGTGGCCCGTCGTCAGGGACAGACCATTGAGCTGACCGCCCGCGAATATGCGCTGCTGGAATACCTGATGCGCAACGCCGGGCGGGTGGTGTCGCGGGTGGACATTGCCGAGCAGGTCTGGGACATCGGGTTTGACACCGGAACGAACGTGATTGATGTGTATGTGAGCTACCTTCGTGCCAAAATTGACAAAGATTATCCCGTCAAACTGATTCACACTCTGATTGGAATGGGGTATGTGCTGAAAGAAAAATGAGCCTGCGCAACCGACTGACTCTGCTATCGACCGCGATTGTGTCGGTTTTACTGGCGCTTTTCTGCCTGCTGCTCTACCTGGTGGCCGAACAATACCGGGGGTATGAGTTCCGGACCCGGCTGCGGGCTGAAGCCTTGATGGCCGGGCATTTGCTGGTGGGTCCGGAGCGCATCGGTCCGACGCTCTACAAGTTGATTGACAAAAATCAACTGACGGTTTTGCCGCAGGAAGAGATTATCATTTACAACGCCCAAAATGACCTGATCTACGAAAGCGGCACGGATTTCCTGACCATTACGCCCGCGATTTTAGACCGGGTCCGGCTGCTGAAAACCGTTCACTGGCGAAAAAACAGCCGGGAAGTGGTGGGCGTACTGTTTACCGAGCCGACCGATCCGTACGTCATTTTTGCCTCGGCCGTGGACACCTATGGCGTGCGCACGATCCGGAATCTGGCGCAACTGCTGGGCATTAGCTGGCTTTTGATGACAGCTCTTGTGCTCATCGCCAGCCGGTTTTTTGTGGGCCGGATGCTGCGCCCGATCAACCGGATCAACCAGCGGATCGACGAAATTACGGCTTCCAACCTGTCGTTGCGACTGCCCGAAGCCGAAAGCGCCGACGAGCTGACGCAACTGGCGCAGCGGTTTAACCGGATGCTGAATCGGCTGGAAGACGCCTTCCGGTTGCAGCGTTCGTTTGTTTCGCACGCTTCGCACGAACTGCGCACCCCACTCACCGCCATTACGGGTCAGCTGGAAGTGTCGCTGCTGGCCGACGACGAGCCCGATGAACTGCGGGCTACCCTCCGCTCCGTTCTCGATGATGTGCGCGGTCTGAACCGCATGGCGAACGGCCTGCTGGCCCTGGCGAGTGCCAGCATGGACTCGTCCGCCGTACCGATGGGACCCGTCCAGCTCGATCAGTTGCTGGAACAGGTTCGGCTGGAAATCCAGCGCCTACAACCGACGTATACCGTTCACCTGCAAATCGACCCGGCCGGTGCCGGTGACTGGCAACTGACGGGGAGTGAGCCGCTGCTGCGGACGGCTTTTTTCAATTTGCTGGACAATGGCGGCAAATTTTCGCCCGATCATTCGGTGACGCTGCACCTGGCGATGTCCGGAAAAACCGTGGAGCTAAGCGTCCACAATACCGGTTCGGTCATTCCGGACGATCAGCTGTCGGCCATTTTTGTGCCGTTTCAGCGGGGACGCAACGCCAGCGGATTGCCGGGGTACGGCATCGGTCTCCCCCTCACCGAACGCATCATTCGTCTGCACCAGGGCAACATCCAGGTCGAGTCGTCGGCTGAGACCGGCACCATTTTTCGCGTCACGTTTCCCCGCTCCTAGCCGAAAAACCAGGCTGATTTTTAATTTTAACCTTATTTCACCCTATTTCTAACCCCGTTCTAATGCGGTTCTAACACGAGCCTAACCCCGGCTGCCGACCTTTGTACCATCAACCAGCCATTGATCCAAGAGGACCTGGATGCCGCCCGGTTGATTCATAAAAAGACAGAACAGCCATGAAAACATACATTTTTGCCATTACTCTTAGTGGACTTTCCATTCTGGCCGCTTCGGCCCAGGACAAAAACCGGAACGATGGAACGTATTCAACGCATAATTACAAGCACCCTAACAAAGCCGCCGTGGCCAAACAGTGGGCCAATCAGAAAGGCGCGGGCGTTAGTGCCCCCGGTCTCGATAACCGGACGGTTGCCAATTACAAACAGCCGGTACCGAGTACCCCGCCCGCTGACGGTTATGTTGTCCCACACAAACCGCAGGAGAACCTGGCGGGACGGAATTATAAAATGCAGCGCGTTCAGGTGACGGAAGCGCCTGGCCCGCAAGATGAAATTGCTACCCATCCACGCCCTGTCCTGCCGGTAGAAAACGACTGATAACCCGGCCCTTTTCTTTTTAATTCATCCTTTCCATCCACTCGTTTAACCAAAACAAACAGGGGGCCCGCAAGAGCCCCCTGTTTGTTTTGATCCGAATCTAAAACCGCTTATAGCTCCCGAACCCAGATGTTCCGGAAACTGATCGGTTCGCTGGGGTCGCCGTGGGCCTGAAGTTTGATGGGCGCCGATTCGTATTTTTTGTATTGCGGATGACCGATGTAAGTCGTCTCCCCTTTCAACTCGTAGTTGTTCTGAATGACGGCACCGTTGTGAATCACCGTTACGTGCGCCGGTTTTTGCACCGAACCATCGGCACTGAAGGTCGGCGCATTCCAGATGATGTCGTACACCTGCCATTCACCCGGTTTTTTGCTGGCGTTGGCCAACGGAATGGCCTGCTTGTAAATACTGCCCGCCTGTCCGTTCGAGTAGGTTTTGTTTTCGTACGAATCCAGCACCTGCAATTCATACCCGGCATCGCCCCCGCCCGTTGACGCCAGGAAAATACCGCTATTGCCGCGGCTCTGGCCCGTCAGCGTAATTTTTTCGGGAATCTTCCACTCGATGTGAAGCTGGTAATTTTTGAACGATTGCTTGGTTTCGATGTTGCCAACGGCTTTGTTGACGGTCATCACGCCTTTTTCAACTTTCCACTGGGCGGGCGATTTGTCTTTGACCGACACCCACTGATCGAGGTTTTTGCCATCGAACAGAATGACGGCATCGGAAGGCGCATCAACGGTCGTTTTGCCGGGCGTGACCACTTTCGGAACCGGGTCCCAGACTTCGGTTTCTTCCGGTTTCATCCGGGGGCGCTGCGCCGTTGCGGTGCCTGCCGAACCAGCCTGTTTGGTGAACGTTCCGGTTACTTCATTGCCGTTGTAGTTGATCGACAAATACAGCTTTTCACCTTCAACCCGGCCTTTGACCGGCAGCGTATTGTTCCTTAATTCGGTAGTGAACGAAAAATCGTTGCCGCTTACTTTGCCGTCTTTGATCGGGAGTCCGCCGTTGGCATTGCTAATGGTTCCGGTCAGCTTATCGCCCTCGGTTTTCAGGTCCAGCGTCAGTTCGTGCTGATCGGCAACTTTTCCGGTCCACTTGCCGTCGATCGGGCCGGCCAGCGCCACCGTAATCGTGAGAAAGGCGAAAAGAAGCGACGTAAATACGGTTTTCTTCATGGGGGTTGATTGAGTTTTGTTTTTCAAGGGGATACGGTTTTAAAAATCTTTGAACTGCTCATACATCTCCTTTAGTTTGGGATCGCGTTCACTCAGCCGGATGTCTTTCCGCATGGATTTTACGCCCTCAATATCCTGCAGCAAACCGAGCACTTGGTAGGCCCCAAATCGCACAAAATACGCCGGGCTGGTGCGGGCCATGACTTCCAGCATCGGAATGGCCTGCCGCTGCGTATCGGCCCCGGAACGGATCAGGTATTTGCCAAACACCTGCAAAAAGTTGTACAAATCCTGCGACTTCATGGTGTTCATTTTGTTGATGAACCACGCATACCGGCTGGTATCAGTCGTATTGGCGTAAAAATTCGCCACCGCCGTTACAATATCGCCGTTCGGCACATTCTCGAACCGGGACGCGACTTCACTGGCATCACCCGGTTTTGACAGCAGATACGAATCCAGCGCCGACGAAACCACGGCGTACGAAGTGTCGTTCAGGGCTTCCCGAAACAGCGGATCGTTGACGTTATCGGCGTACGAAGCCAGCGTATTGATGCCTTCCTGCCGCACCAGCGACTTTGCATCGTTGCGGGCCTTGCTCTGCACAATCCGCTCCACCTCCGCAAATTCGTAGCCGTCGTATTCGGCAAAATTGCCCACGGCCACCTGGCGGATTTTCCAGAATGTATCGTTCATGGCGTCCATCATCATGTGCCGAACCGTCGAATCGATCAGATTGCTTTTGTCCTCCAAGCGCGTAATCGATTCGTATTTATCCCGGTAATTGTCCGCGTGGTAAAACTGGAACACGAGTTCCGGTTTGTTTTTCTCCTGCTCAATGGTCCCCACTATCCGGTGGTCGGCGTCGAAAATGATCAGATCCGGGCGTTGCTCCACCGGAAAATTGAGCGTCTGTTTGGCTTTGTCGATCACCACTTCGTGGGTTTTCTTCTGGCCTTTCACCCAAATATCGACCTTCACCGGCAGGCGGTAAATCGGCGTGCGGGTCGAGTCCTGCTGCTGCAAAACCGTCAGTTGCACCCCGCCCGGCCGGTATTCCTTTTCCACCTTGACGACGGCATGACCCGGTTTTAGAAACCACTGGTTAAAAAACCAGTTCAGGTCCTGGCCGGTCACGTCTTCAAACGCTTCGCGCAAATCGCTCAGCTCGGCGGTTTTCAACCGGTGCCGCTTCAGGTACACCGTCAGGGATTCAAAAAAAGCCTCGTCGCCCACCACCCGGCGCAGCAGGTGCAACACCCGGCCGCCCTTGGCGTAGGAATGGCTGTCGAACATCTGTTCCCGGTCGGTGTAATGGTAGCGAATGAGCGGTTCCTGCTTGGTTTCCGATTCGGCCAGATACTGGTTCAGATCGTCCAGCCCGTGCATATCGGCCGAATAAACCCCTTCCTTGTGTTCGCGCCAGAGGTATTCGGCGTAGGTGGCAAAGGCTTCGTTGAGGGGCAGGTTGGCCCAGGATTCCGCCGTGACCAGATTGCCAAACCAGTGGTGCGCCAGCTCGTGCGAAATCACGTCGTCGGAATTGCCGTCCACCAGCTGCCGCCCGTCCATCTGCACGGTTTCGCCGTGAACGGTGGCCGTGGTGTTTTCCATCGCGCCGGTCACAAAATCGCGGACGGCAATCTGGCTGTATTTTTCCCAGACGTACGGCACGCCAAATTTCTTCTCAAAAAATTCAACCATTTCGGGTGTCCGGCCGAAAATGGCGCGGGCCGAGTTTTCGTACGCCGGTTCCACAAAATAGCTCACTTCGAGCGCCCCCCGCTCGGGTGTGGCCGCCAGCGAGTCTTTCACGTAGGCAAATTCGCCCACGGCCACCATGGCCAGATACGGCGCGTGCGGAATGGTCTGCCGCCAGTAGTCGGTGCGTGAACTGTCCGGATTCAGCGTGGACGAAACCAGTTTTCCGTTGGAGAGCGTCCGGTATCGGTTTTCGACGGTCAGGTAAATTTCCTGCGTCATTTTCTCGTTCGGCGTGTCGATGGTCGGAAACCAGCACGAATTGGCTTCGGTCTCGCCCTGCGTCCAGATTTGCCGGGGCTTGCTGGGCTCCGCGCCGTCGTGGTTGACAAAATACAGCCCCTTATCTTCCGAAATGGCCACACTACCGCCCTGCGGTCGTTCGTTCGGCTTGGCGGTGTAGGCAATCTGAATGTCGAAGGTATCGGCCCGCGTGTAGGTTCGGGGCAGCAGAATGTGAATCTTCTGCCGGTCGTTGTACGTATAATTCAGGGTATCAAAAACCGTCTCCCCGGTTTTCAGCGTATCGAGCAGGAACACGCCCTTGATCTCAAAGCCTTTGGCGTCGATATCCAGCGTATTCTGGGGGTAAAAATGCGGTTTAAATCGCAACTGAGCCTTCCCGTGAACCCACTGCCGAACCCAGTCGAAGGTCAGGTCTAGTCGCGTATGCACCAGATCGTGGGGCAGCGTGCGGCTCGGGTTATACGGACCGTTGGTGCCCTGGAGTGCGTTTTTTTTCTCGGCATCGACCGACCGGGCGGCCTGTCCCAGCGCCCCGATGCTGTTGATGAAAAGAAGAAGGAGTATAACGCTGTTTTGGAAAATCTTAAGCATACTGATGATTCTACTTTGCCTTGTTCAAAACGATGCAATTCGTTTTTTAGTCCATACTAGTCCATTTCGCTACTGCACACTGTCAACGGCTTTCGAAACGGCGGCTGCTTTTTTGGCCGGGAACCAGGACACGATGATGGTTACGGCAATGACAATGAGCGTTGTACTGATCAAATCGTTGGCTTGCAATTTCACCGGATAGGCGTCAATGAGTGAACTTTCGATGCCCATCGACACCAACCCGAACCGCTGTTGCAACAGACAGAGCGCGATGCCCAGCACCAGACCCACCACGGCGCCGGTAAAGGCCACTATCGAGCCTTCAAACAGAAAAATCCGCCGAACCAGCGAAGGCGAGGCCCCCATGGCGTACAGAATGGATACATCGTCTTTCTTCTCAATGGCCAGCATCGACAACGAAAAAAAGATGTTGACCGACGCCACCAGTACCAGAAACGCCAGCGTGACGGTCACAAAGAGTTTTTCGATCCGGATGGCCCGAAACAAATCCGGGTTCAGGTCGTCCCGGTCTTTGATCACCACCGTGGCGCCCAATTGCTGTTGCAGTGTTTTCTTCAGCGCAGCGATTTTCACCCCCGGTTTAACCTGCAACTCCAGCGAAGATAACTGATTTTGCCGATAGCCAACCAACTCACGCACAACGCTTACCGGCGCCAGAACGTAATCGTTGAAATTATCTTCGATGAAAAACACGCCCGAAACCGCAAAGTCCGCTTTGTTGAAGGCATCGGCGGATAATACCGAATAGCTTTTGCGGTTTTGCGGGTACCAGAGTTCCAGGGGTGTCAGGAGGTCTTCGGGTGAAATCAGCAGGGCATTCCGCACCCCTTCGGCCACCAGGGCGTAATCGATGCCGTCTTCCTGCAAGCGGAGTTTGCCCTCCACCAGCGCCGTATCGAGTTGCCGCCGTTGCAGGTACGAATTGTCGATTCCTTTGAGTTTGACCACGGTTTGTCCGTCGCGGTAGCGGGCCAGCGCGTTGTCTTCGATCACCTGCGTAATGAGGTTCACCTCCCCGGTTTTCTGGATCTGCTGCAACAGAGCGGGCGAAACCGTCAGGCGTTTGCCCTGCGCCGGCGCAATGGTCAGGTCGGCTTCGAAAGTCTTGAAAATCATGCGGTTCAGCTCCTCCATGCCGTTGAACACGGACAGCACCACCACCAGCGCCATCGTGCCAACCCCCACCCCCAGCATCGACACGATGGAGATCAGGTTGATGAAACTACGCTTGCGTTTCGAGAAAAAATACCGCCGGGCAATCCAAAGGGGCAGGTTCATGGGTGGGCGCAGACGTTATTTCTCATCCTCTTCTTCTTCCTCTTCCTCCTCGGGCGCGGGTGGAATGTCGAGGTTGGCAAACAGCGCATCCATCTTGGCCGCATATTCGGCGGTATCATCGAGGAAGAAATGCAGTTCGGGAATGATCCGGAGCTGGTGACGCACCCGGTCGCCCAGTTGCTGGCGAATGGATTTTCCTTTTTCCTTGATCAGTTCCAGCAGCAATTCCTTATTCGGTGTGACCAGAAAGCTCAAATACACCCGCGCAATGCTCAGATCGGGCGAAACCCGGACGTTGGTTACGGTAATGAAGGCATTGTTAAACAGGTGCCGACTGTCACGCTGAAAGATTTCACTCAGGTCTTTCTGCAACAACCGCGCTACTTTCTGCTGTCGTTTCGATTCCATTTTTATAAAAGTAATGAACAAATAGCAAGGCTTAATGAACAACAAAAATTAATCTGTCGTCAATAATCAGCCTTTGTTGTTCATTAATCAGTGTTAATTGTTCATTGGCGTACTCCTGCAAATATCCGCCTTTTATTCGACTTCTTTCACCTTAAAGCGTTAATTTCGTCGTTCCAATCCCGGACCCATACGGTAAAACCAAGAATCAATTGTTAAGTTTTTTTCGGGTTAACGCTACGCTCCAGATTGTCGGATTGCTGTTTTTGCTGATCCTGATCCGCTTGCCGTTTCTGCTGTCGCCACCGCCCCTGCTCATTCCGGAACTGAACTGGATGCTGGTCGGTGAGCAAATGCACAATGGCAACCTGCTGTACCGGGATATCTGGGACAGCCTTAGTCCGCTGTCGGCCCTGGTCTACTGGCTGATTGACCTCACGTTCGGGCGATCCCACCTGGTCTACCACGTCATGGGCACGGTGGTGGCGGCTTTTCAGGTTTTCTATTTCAACTGGATGCTGAATGTACGCGATATTTATCCCGACCGCAACTGGATTCCCGGCCTGATCTACGCCCTGTTCCTGAATATGTCGTTCGATTGCAGCACGCTCTCACCGGTTTTGCTTTCCACTACCTTTCTGCTGCTGGCCTTTGGGACCCTGGTGAAACAGATGGACCGGCGCGGAGCCACCGACGAAGTCTTTGAAATTGGCTTTTACATCAGTCTGGCGTCCCTGGTTTACCTGCCGTCGGCGCTGTTCATCATCTGGGCGCTCATGGCGCTGCTGCTCTTCACGGGCGCCAGTTTCCGGCAACATTCGCTGTTGCTGTTTGGCTTTGCGTTTCCGATTTTGCTGACGGTTTTGTATTACTACCTGGCCGACAGTCTGGCGGATTTTAACCGCAACCTCCTCGCATCGGTTTTCCGGGTGCGGCAATACGACCTGACGGATTTCCAGACCCTGCTGGCATCGCTGTTTTTGCCGTTTGCAATGGGAACGCTGGGCTTGCTGACCCTGTTTCGGCAAACGACCCGCTACGTCAATTTTCAGCAGCGCTGCCAGCAGATCATGATGATCTGGGTCCTGACGGCGCTGATTTCGGTGGGCCTGATGCCGTTTCTGGCCCCCATGCTGTTCATCAGTTTTGTGCCGGCGCTGGCGTTTTTCGCGTCTTACTATTTTCAGACCATCCGCCGGGAATGGATGGCCGAACTGATTTTTACGGGCGTTTTTGTTTTTACCCTGCTGATTCTCTACCAGGGCGCGCTGCCCATCGTCTCCAACTGGGAACTCGGAAGGCTGAGTGCGTTGCAGGTCAAAACCTCCCCCATCGACCGGCACATCCGGGATCAGAAAATCCTGGTCATTGGCGAAGACCTCAGCGCCTACCGGTACAATCAGGTGGCCACCCCGTATCTGAACTGGGATCTGGCCAAATACGACCTGCGAAACCTGGACAATTACGAAAGCGTCATCAGCGTGTATGACCATTTCCGGAAAGACCCGCCCAGCTACATCATTGACAAAGAGGGAGTGATCAAAAAGCTTTTCCAGCGCGCGCCTTCACTGGCCGCTTCCTACGAAAAAACCGGTCTGGAAGGCATCTACCGGCTGAAGCAGGGAACTGCCCTCAACAACTGATCTTGCCGACCCGCGTCTGGTGCCGGCCGCCCTCAAAATCCGTCGTCAAAAACCGCTTGACACATTCCAGGGCTTCTTCCGCCGAAATATACCGTTCGGGCAGGCAGAGAACGTTGGCATTGTTGTGTTGCCGGGCCAGTTCGGCCAGTTCGGGTAGCCAGCACAAAGCCGCCCGGATGCCCTGGTGTTTGTTGGCCGTAATCGCTACGCCGTTGCCGCTGCCACAAACCAGAATGCCCCAGTCGAACTGCTGCGTTTCGACCGCCAGTGCCACCGGATGGGCAAAATCCGGATAGTCGGCCGAGGTTTCGGTGTACGTTCCAAAGTCTTTCGTCGGATAGCCTTCTTTTTCCAGCCAGGCCACAATTTCCTGTTTATACGCAAAGCCGGCATGATCGGCACCAACGGCGATTGAGGGTTTCATGGGTTTTTCGGTAACAATTGAAACTAAATCTGCGATTATACGTTATTATGTTCCGGTTTGGGCGAAACTGCCCGGAAAAACCGGCACCGATTCAGAATTTTGAACGTTCGCTGTTTGAAATTCTAGACAAAGTAAACAATCAATCAAGCAGCATCAACGCAATTCGTGCTGGAAATTTTATCAAACAAACCCGGTGTTTCTGCCTGATCGGTTTGTTCCGTAAAAGTAACCCACCATCACCGAGTCTGGCGATTGAAAAAGGGAATGGGTGAAACCGCCGGTTTCAGCCGACGAAAAACCGGATTCCCGGCCGCCCGAACGTTAAGTCGATACACAACATGGACGCAGAAAAAACAGTACAGCGATCTGAAACACAGAATGTTTCCCAAATAAAAAGAGATCTCCCCAAACGGGACGAATTGCTGCTCACCCCGGACGAACAACGCATCAAGGAAGCTTTTCAGGACCGCAACTGGAACGAGATAAAAATTGCCGACTCCTGGGTCATCTTCAAAGTCATGGCCGAGTTTGTCGAAGGTTTTGACAAACTGGCTAAAATTGGCCCCTGCGTATCGATCTTCGGATCGGCGCGGACCAAGCCCGACAACCCGTATTACCAGATGGCCGAGGAAATTGCGGCCAAACTCGTCAAGCACGGCTACGGCGTCATCACCGGCGGTGGTCCGGGCATCATGGAAGCCGGTAATAAAGGCGCTTTCGAGCAGGGCGGCAAATCCGTGGGGCTCAACATTCACCTCCCGTTTGAACAGGAAAGCAACATTTACATCGACCCGGATAAGAACATCAATTTCGATTTCTTTTTTGTCCGGAAAGTCATGTTTGTCAAATATGCGCAGGGCTTTATTGCGCTGCCGGGCGGGTTCGGTACGCTCGACGAACTGTTTGAATCCCTGACGCTGATCCAAACCAAGAAAATTGCGCGTTTTCCGATCGTGCTGGTGGGCAAAACGTTCTGGCAGGGCCTCGTTGGCTGGCTTGAAGAGGTCATGCTGGGGCAGGAAAACAACATCAGTCCCGGTGACATGAAGCTGATTTCGCTGGTCGATACGCCCGACGAAGCCGTGAAAGCCATCGACGATTTTTACATGAAGTATCTATTGAAACCGAATTTTTAATTGGTTCAAAACCTGCAAGGTCTCAAAAGACCTTGCAGGTTTGGGAGGTCTAAAAACGGTAAAACCTTCAAAATTCCAGATACGGTTTTAGCTTTTCAATGGTTCGGGCATCCAGAATCCGGATGTTTCGGAGCGATTCGGGCGACGCAAACGGCCCGTGCTGGGTGCGGTAATTGACAATCACCTCGGCCTGCCGCTTCGACAGATAAACGTGCCGGTCCAGTTCTTCCACCGTCGCGGTGTTGACCGCTATTTTTTTGACCGGCGTTTGCAGCCGTCCGTATTGGGTCAATTCACTGAGTGCCAGCGAATCCAGCCCGAAGATTTCGGCGTATTGCTCCGTGGAGTGAAAACCGCCCAGTGCATCCCGGAATTTCACAATCCGGCCCGCCAGTTTGGAGCCAATCCCGCGTAATGATTTTAATTCCGTCGTGTCAGCGGCATTGAGGTCGAACGGTTGCAAAACCGGTTTTCGGAACCGTTCGCGGGAATAAGCTGGCCGTTCGGCCGTCGGCGGTTTTTCCCGAAACGCCCCACGACCGGCCAACGGCTCCCGGTTTTTGGTACCAAACCGCTCAGCGTTTGGGTCGGCCCGAAGCCGAATATACGGTTCGAGTTCGGCGTAGAGTTCCGGGGAGAAATCGTAGATTTTCAGCAGGTCTTCTTTTTTGCGAAACTGTCCGCCTTTGGAGCGGTAGCGGATGATGCGTTCGGCCAGCCAGCGGGGAACGCCCAGTCGCTGCCAGCTTCCGGCGTCGATGGCATTGGGGTCAAACGCAAACCGTTCGACGGCTTTGGGCTCAACCGCGGGTTCGTAGCGACCCGACGGACTCCCGCGCTGATCGTCGGTTTCGTTGCGGCCCGTTTCCAGCAGGGCAACCAGGCTATCGAGCTGGCGCTGGTCGGTTTGCGTGGTATCCGGAACCGAATCGGGCACCCACAGGCGGTACAGCAACGGGAGCAGCAACAAAAAACCGGTGAGCGTCAGCAGCGCTAACAGCCCCCGGGCTTCCTGTTGGGATACACCGAAATAATCACGGAGCACGGCTACTACCTTTTTCATGGTCAGGCTGAAAGTCAAATCATCGGCTAGGGGTGCCCTGCACGTTCGGCACCTGTTGATTAGACGGTTTTTGGCCCGGAAGGTAACGATCCGGTTTGAAAAGGAAAGCCAAGTTTGTGTCCGACAATGCGTAGAGTTAGCGGACGATTGACCCGAACTGACGCAAACAAATTACCGGGCGGCTGGTTTTCTTCCAAGAATACCAATGCCCCGCCCTCACGATTTGACGTTTAAAACCACTATGGCATTTATCGACTATTACAAAGCGCTCGGTATCAGCAAAGATGCTTCGGTTGACGACATTAAAAAAGCGTATCGCAAACTGGCCCGGAAATACCATCCGGACCTGAACCCCAACGACCAGGAAGCCAACGCCAAATTTCAGCAGATCAACGAAGCGAATGAAGTGTTGAGCGATCCGGAAAAACGCAAAAAATACGACCAGTACGGCGAAAACTGGAAACACGCCGACCAGTTTGAGCAGGCCCGGCAATCCGGCCAGTACAGCCATTCGGGCGGGGCGGATTTCGGGAGCGGCTCGTTTTCGGGCAGCGATTTCTCCGATTTCTTTGAATCCTTTTTCGGCGAACCGGCCCGGGGGCGCGGTGGTCGGCAGACGCAATTCCGGGGGCAGGATTACACCGCCGAGCTGCGCGTCAGCCTGCGGGAAGCCTACCAGACCCACCAGCACACGCTGACGGTCAACGGCAAAAACATTCGCATTACGGTTCCGGCCGGGATCACCAACGGCCAGGTCATCAAGCTCAAAGGCCAGGGCGCCCCGGGGGTCAACGACGGCCCCAACGGCGATTTGTTCATTACGTTTGTGATTGCCGACGACCCGGTTTTTAAACGGCTGAACGATGACCTGTACCTGACCGTCGACCTTGATCTGTACACGGCGGTTTTAGGGGGCGAAATCACCATCGACACCCTCAGCGGCAAAGTAAAGCTGAAGGTAAGCCCCGAAACGCAGAACGGCACGAAGGTGCGGCTGAAAGGCAAAGGTTTTCCGGTGTATAAAAAGGAAGGGGAGGCTGGCGACCTGTATGTGACGTATTCGGTTAAAATTCCGACCGGATTGACGGACCAACAAAAGGAGTTATTCAAGGAATTGTCTCACTTGTAAATGCTTGTGATATGCTGCCCCAAGATGTTATTCTTGTTGACGATTACTGCCTGAAATACAACATCGAACACACGTTTGTTTCGTCCCTGGAGGAATACGGTTTGATTGAACTGGTGGTGGTGGAAGAGCAGAAATGCATTCCGTTTCACCAGTTGCAGTCCGTCGAAAAATTCAGCAATCTCTATTATGAACTGAACATCAACATCGACGGTCTGGACGCGATCCACCACCTGCTGGACCGCATTGAAGCGATGAAAGCGGAAATCCGACGCCTGAAAAACGAACTGGCTACCTTCCAGTAAACCGCTCCACCGCAAAAAGCGCCCCGATGCTGGTACCGGAATTGATTCACTTTTTGTCGGCACTATTTGACAGCCCGGCGTATCCACCCGACGAGCAGGGCGGTTTTTATTTTCGCCCCGATCAGCATCTGCCCAACGCGCCGGTTCAGCGCCTGGGACTGGCACTCGAACCCGGACCGGACCTGCCGGACTGGATCAGTAAAAACCGGATCGGCACGCTCTGGCTGCACCGTCCCTGGCAACTCGACCCGGCGGTTTTACCGACCCACATCCCGGTTTTATTCCACCACCTGCCCTTTGACGAACACCTGACCATTGGTTATAACCGGTTGCTGGCGAATACGTTGTCCATGCCGTGGACGGCGACCGAAATGCTGGGCACCAAGCAGGCACCCGGTTTTCCGGCCCGGCCCATCGGCATGATCGGCACCGTTCCAGAACGTGATTTTGCGAGCTGGTGCGCCCAGTTTTCGAAGCTTTTTGGTGGATATGAAGACGCCCGCCCGGGCACTCAGGACGTTCCGGGACGGATGGCCGTGGTCGGGGCCATGAACAACGAACTCATCCGGGAAGCCGCCTGCCGGGGCGCGGGCCTGTACGTCACGGGCCAATACCGGAAAGGCGCACAAAAAGCCGTGGACGAGACCGGCATGGCCGTGATGGCCGTCGGCCACCGGCGAAGCGAGGAATGGGGTTTGCGAATGTTGGCGGAAGTATTACGAAAAGAGAATTTGGATGTAGTCGTAAAACCGTATTAGCCAAGCCTTAGCCTTTCAAGGGATCACTTCCACCCACGATCGGGCAAAAAGATAAAATTTTTATCAGCGACTGGTCTAAATCCGTATTTTTGCGGCATCATGGAAGAAGCAAAACCAACGCAGGCTCCGGCCACCTCGCTGCAAGACATTATTTCCCACGCTAAAGAATACGGTTTCGTGTTCCCGTCCAGTGAAATTTACGACGGGTTACAGGCCGTTTACGACTACGGTCAGAACGGTGTGGAGCTGAAAAATAACCTCAAAACGGTCTGGTGGAAAGCCATGACCCAGGTGCACGAAAACGTGGTGGGCATCGATGCTTCCATCTTTATGCACCCGCTGACCTGGAAGGCGTCGGGCCACGTTGATTCGTTCAACGACCCGATGATCGACAACAAAGACTCCAAAAAACGCTACCGCGCCGACCAGTTGCTCGAACTGAAGGCCGAAGAATACGCGGCCAACGGGCAAGCCGAAAAAGGCCACGAACTGCTGCTCGAAATGGGCCGTCTGCTGGGCGACAACGACCTCAACGGCGTCCGCGAACTGATCATCAGCGAAGGCATCGTGGACCCGGTTTCCAAAACCGCCAACTGGACCGAGGTGCGGCAGTTTAACCTGATGTTCTCGACGCAGGTGGGCTCCGTGGCCGAAGACGCCAGCCTGATTTACCTGCGTCCCGAAACCGCACAGGGCATTTTTGTCAATTTCCTGAACGTGCAGAAAACCGGCCGGATGAAGATTCCGTTCGGGATTGCGCAGATCGGCAAGGCGTTCCGGAACGAAATCGTAGCCCGGCAGTTTACGTTCCGGATGCGGGAATTTGAACAGATGGAAATGCAGTTTTTCGTGCGGCCCGGCACCGAAATGGCGTGGTACGAAAAATGGCGGGACACCAGGCTGAACTTTCACAAAGCCGTGGGACTGCCCGCCGAAAAGCTGAAATTCCACATTCACGAAAAGCTGGCCCACTACGCCAATGCGGCCGTGGATATTGAATACCAGTTTCCGTTTGGTTTCCGCGAGATCGAGGGCATTCACTCCCGCACGGATTTTGACCTGAAAAGCCACCAGGAACTGAGCCGCAAAAAGCAGCAGTATTTCGACAACGACCTCGACGAAAACGGAAAACCTTACGGCAACTACATCCCGTACGTGGTTGAAACGTCCGTGGGTGCCGACCGGCTGTTTCTGGCAGTTTTCTGCAACGCCTACACCGAAGAAGTCGTGGGCGAAGGTGAAAACCAGAAAACCCGCACGTACCTGAAACTGCACCCGGCGCTGGCTCCGGTGAAAGCCGCCATCTTCCCGCTCGTCCGGAAAGACGGTTTGCCCGAAAAAGCGCAGGAAATCGTAAAGCAACTTCGCAGCGAATTCCGGGTGATTTACGAAGAGCGCGACGCCATTGGCAAACGCTACACCCGCCAGGATCTGATCGGAACGCCCTTCTGTATCGCCGTCGATTATCAGACACTGGAGGACGATACCGTCACGATCCGGTACCGCGACACTACCGAGCAGGTCCGCGTTCCGATCAGCGAACTGAAATCCCGCATTGGGCAGGAAGTTTCCGTTGAGCGGATTCTGGAGAATTTGTAAGCCTGCCGACGCAGAAAGTCCGTGTTTCCGGAAATTAGGTAACGTGAACATTTGATCGCTTAACCTGTTCCTCAAGACACGGACTTTTCCGTTTGTAAGCCATGAAAATCAGAATTGCGACAACCGTTCAGCAGGAGTATCGACGGGTCTGGGCCGGTTTTGATCGAACGTTGCTCGAAAAACTGAGTCCGCCATTTCCGCCCGTAAAGATCGTTCGGTTCGACGGCAGCCGGAAAGGCGACCTTGTTCATCTGCGACTCAACTTGCTGCTGTTCAGCCAGGACTGGATCAGCCGGATCATCGACCAGGAAGAAACCGGGTCCGAAATTTACTTTATCGACCAGGGCGTTAAACTTCCCTTTTTCCTCACCTACTGGCGGCATAAACACCGGATTATCCGACACGGCGACCATACCCGCATTGCCGACGAAATCAGTTTCCGAACGCCCACGATCCTAACGGACTTCCTGATTTATCCGATTATGTACGGGCTTTTTGCCTACCGAAAACCCATCTATAAGCAGCTTTTCGCCTAAAATTAACCCTGACCGGTTGCCACCGTCGGGATGCCGTTCGGTCAGGTTTAAACACGCTTCCGGTTTTTATTTCACCCCTTTAATCAGCCACGATGCCTGCATGGCCGTCGCGCGGAGCAGGTACAGCCCGGTCACCTGTTGCTGAACAATCCGGCTTTGCCGGTGCCGCTGGCCGGAACGGTTTCTTGTCAGACCGTCCTGAAATAGCCCGTTTTCGGTTTCTCCATGCAAACGATATGTGAAATTAGTAGACAACTTAGTGAATAGTCCTCCGGCCGGTCCCGCGATTTTGTCCGGTTATTTATCGCAGTGATTTCACAATCGGGCGAATCTGGCTCATTTTGTCCTGATTCGGATTTTTCTTCTATTTTTGTTTCGGTTCGACCCGTCGCTGCCCCATTACTCTTTATCCTTCATCTGAATGAAACTAAACATCACGACGAAAATTGTTATCGGCTTTACGCTGGGTGTCATCATTGGTCAGATTCTGCACAGTACGTCGGACCCGGAAACTGCCGCTTCAATTGGGAATAAATTTCAACTCATCAGCAAGGTCTTTCTGAAACTGATTAAAATGATTGTCGGGCCGCTGGTGTTCTCAACCCTGGTGGTCGGAATTGCCAAGCTGGGCGATTTTAAAGTCGTTGGAAGGATCGGCATCAAAACGCTGGGTTACTTTTATTTTGCCACCATTCTGTCGCTGGTGGTTGGTCTGGTGGTGGTGAACGTCACCCGACCCGGCACCATCCAGAGCTGGCCCCGACCCGCATCGGGCACCAGTGTGGGCATTGAGGGCAAGAAGCTGAACAGCGTGGAAGAATTTATCCTCCATATCTTTCCCGACAGCGCCTTCCGGGCCCTGGCCGAAAATGAAATCCTGCAAATTGTGGTCTTCTCGCTTTTTTTTGGCATTGCGCTCGGCGCCATCGGCGAAAAAGGCAAAGGCTTGATGAAAGCCCTCGATGCGCTGAGTGAACTGGTGTTCAAGATGGTGGGCTACGTCATGCAGCTGGCTCCGTATGCGGTTTTGGGGGCCATGACGGCCGTCGTTGCCGCCAAAGGGCTCGAAATTCTGGTTTCCTACGCTTACCTGCTGGTTTGTTTCTACGGCGGTTTGCTGTTTTTTGTCTTTGTCATTCTGGCCGGAATCTGCGCGTTTATGCGCATCCCATTTTTCAAACTGCTGGCCCAGATGAAAGAATCGCTGCTGCTGTCGTTCAGCACGGCCAGCTCGGAAGCCTCTCTGCCGCAACAGATTAAGGCCCTCGAAGATTTCGGAATTTCCCCACGGATCATCGGGTTTGTGCTGCCCCTGGGCTATTCGTTCAACCTCGATGGGTCGATGATGTACATGACCTTTGCCACCGGTTTTCTGGCGCAGGCCTACGGCGTTTCGCTCACGCTTCAGCAACAGCTCATCATGCTGCTAACCCTGATGATTACTTCCAAAGGCATCGCGGGCGTCCCCCGGGCCTCGCTGGTGGTCATTGCCGGAACGATGGCGATGTTCGATCTGCCGCCGGAAGGACTAGCCCTGATTCTGGGCGTTGATCCCTTTCTGGACATGGGTCGTTCGGCCACGAGCGTGGCCGGAAATGCCGTCGCAACCTGCGTGATTTCCAAGTGGGAAGGTGATTTGGTCAAGCCCGCTGACTCCGTTTCGATGCCGGATTGACCGCTTACACAAAAGGCGGACGATCGGCGTTATAAATTAAGGTAGCCAGTGGATTTGTTCGCTAACATTCTGTAGGTTAGGTTTGATTTTAACCCTTTCAACGCTTAACCTTCATTATGCAACCCGTGTTCAACACCCCTTCTACGCAGGTCAAAGCCGATCCGGCGCAACGCTTTTTAGCAGCCCTGATCGATGGCCTGATTACGTATATTCCTTTTTTTCTCTTAACGGTCATCAGTTACCGGTTGGCTTTTCTGGGGTGGATCCTCATGCTCGGCTACCAATTGACCAAAGATGCGCTGCCGGAAATGGGCGGTTATCTGGGCGGGCAAAGCATCGGCAAAAAACTCATGAAAATTAAAGTCATTCGGGAAGATACCGGCCAAAGTTTGCTGGGCGATTATGGAACGGCCATTGTCCGGCAGGTGTCGCTGATGATCCCGTTTTTCGGAATCGTCGATGCCTTTATGGTCCTCACCGACGAACGAAAGCGGTTTGGCGATAAATGGGCCAAAACCGTTGTTATCAAGGCCTGATGCTGAAAAGCGAAACGGGCTGCGGTCATCTGGCCGCAGCCCGTTTCGCTTTTTAGTGAGGAATGAATACGTTACCATGAACGGGCGGGCGCTCACTTTGATATTCATTGTTTATTATTCATGGTTACTTGTTAACTGTTCCTTAATTTGCCCCGGCAAACCTGTTCCCCGGCCATTTGTCCCAAAACCGGATGGCGCCGGACGGACGGTTTTATCTTCGTATCCACGATTGATTCTGCCAATTGGCTTTTAACCTATCTATGAACATTCTCGAAACCCACCGTATTGTCAAGCAGTACGCGCAGCACCGGGCTTTAGACGACGTGAGTATCACTATTCCGCGCGGCCAGATTTTTGGTCTGCTGGGACCCAACGGCGCGGGCAAAACTTCCCTCATCCGTATAATCAACCAGATTACCGGTCCCGATGGGGGTCAGGTGCTTTTCGACGGAAAACCGCTGGGCCAGGAGCACATCAGCCGCATCGGGTACCTGCCCGAAGAACGCGGTCTTTACAAAAAAATGAAGGTGGGCGAACAACTGCTGTACCTAGCTCAGCTAAAAGGACTTAGCGAACGGCAGGCGATGGAAAAGCTGAAAGAATGGTTCATTAAGTTCGATATTAAAACGTGGTGGAACAAACACATTGAGGACCTGTCGAAAGGAATGCAGCAGAAAATTCAGTTTGTCGCCACCGTGCTGCACGAACCGGATCTGATCATTCTGGATGAACCGTTTTCCGGTTTCGACCCGATCAACGCCAACCTCATCAAAGACGAAATTCTGGAATTGCGCCAGAAAGGCAGCACCATCATTTTTTCGACCCACCGCATGGAATCGGTTGAGGAACTCTGCGACCACATTGCGCTCATCAACCGCTCCAAAAAAGTACTCGACGGCCCCAAGAAAGCGATCAAGGAGCAGTTCAAAACCCATACCTACCACGTTGAATACCAGGGTGTTCTGAATGACCTGAATCCCTCCTACACGGTTTTGGATAAAAAACCGCTGGAAGATGGTTTCCAGCGCGCCAACATCCGGATTCCGCGCGACGCCCCCGTTAACGACCTGATTCGCGACCTGATCGACCACGTCTCCGTGCGCTCGTTCGGGGAAAACATTCCGTCCATGAACGACATTTTCATCAAAGCCGTCGGCGAAGTCCCAACTACTTAACTAATTGTGAATGAGTGATTGAGCAATTGAGTGGACGGCTAACGCAGCCATTAAAAGCGTTTTCTTTGATCTAATCACTCAATCGCCCATTCCTCCTTCACTCATTAAACCATGAGAACAATTTTCCTTATCCTCAAACGCGAATACCTGGTCCGGGTCAAGAAGAAGTCCTTCCTCATCATGACCTTCGTGACGCCCCTGCTGGTTTCCTGCCTCTGGCTTGTCCCGGTTTTTTTCGCCATGCGCGACATCGACCAGAAGAAAGTCGAGGTGATCGACGAAAGCGGAAAGTTTGACAAAACCTTTAAAGACACGAAGGAGCTGGTTTTCAAACCGGTGAAAACGCCGGTCGAAACCGCCAAAAAAGACTTTGCCAAAAGCGGTTACGATGTGCTGGTGCACATTCCGAACGACATTCTGGAGAATCCGAAAGGGCTCAAAATCTACGCCGAGAAGAACGTCAGTCTGGAAGTAAAAAAAGGCGTTGAGAACGCCGTAGAGCGCGAAATCGAGAACATCCGCCTGATGGAAGCCGGTATTGACCGGAAAGTACTCGAAAGCACGAAAGCCGATGTGTCGTCGGACACCTACAGTTTGAGCGAGGAAGGTGAGAAAGACAGCAGTTCGGGCGCGGCCACGGGCATCGGTTATTTCTGCGCGTTTGTAATTTACATTGCCATTTTTATCTACGGCGTACAGGTGATGCGGGGCGTCATGGAAGAAAAGATGAACCGCATCGTCGAAGTGATCATTTCGTCGGTAAAACCGTTCCAGCTGATGGCGGGCAAAATTACCGGTGTCGCACTCGTGGGGCTGACCCAGTTCCTGCTCTGGATTCTGCTCACGTTTGGTATTTCGTCGATTGTATCCAGCGTCATTGGCGAAAGCATCGGGCCGCAAAAACGCGTTGAAATGATGGCGCCGGACCCTACTCAAGCGCAGGCCCCGGCCACCGAAAAACCGAAAACGGAACAAAAAAGCAATCCGATGGGATCGGTCTTGAAAGCCATCAGCACCCTGGACATTCCGCTGATTATCGGCTGCTTCCTGATTTACTTCATCGGTGGCTACCTGATTTACAGCGCCTTGTTTGCCGCCGTCGGCTCGGCGGTCGATAGCGATACGGACGTGCAGCAGTTCATGTTCCCGATCACGATTCCGCTGGTACTGTCGTTTATCATGGCGCAGTTCGTCATTCGCGAGCCCGATGGGGCGGTGGCGTTCTGGATGTCGATGATTCCGTTTACCTCACCCATCATCATGATGGTCCGGATTCCGTTCGGCGTCCCGTTCTGGGAAATTGCGCTCTCGGTGGTTTTGCTCATCGGCGGTTTTCTGGGCACCGCCTGGCTGGCGGCCCGCATCTACCGCGTCGGCATTCTGATGTACGGCAAGAAACCGTCGTACAAAGAACTGGCGAAATGGGTGTTTTACAAGGTTTAATGATGAGTTATGAATGATGAACGATGAATTCACTGCGCTGCGTTAGCCATTCATCGTTCATCATTCATAACGCATCATTCTAGTTCAAACGCCAGCAGCACGTTGCCGGGCATTTCGCCGAACATGCCGTAACCGGAATTGACAAATAGCATTCCGTCGGCAACCACCGGCGCGGGGCCGTCGATGGAACCGCCTTTACCGGGCGTGCCGTTGACCGTCTGAAAATCGCGGACCGTGTTGAAATCCCAGACAATGGTTCCGTTGGCAGCGTCGTAAGCGCGAATGTGGCCGTCGAGGGTGCCGCCAAACACCAGCCCGGGCACAACCGTTGGTGCCGCCGAGTTGGCCGCAACGCAGGCTTTGTTTTCGCCACACGAGGGTGTTGGTGTGGTCCAGACTACTTTCCCGTCTTTCAGATCCAGGGCAACCAAACCAGGTGCGGCTTTGCGCGTCGAATCGCGCTGGTCGATCGCCCAGATGTTGTCGGCATTGGCCGCGTACACGTACTGGCCATCCGTTGCCATGCCCCAGTGAATGCCCCCCAGCATCCCGCCTTTGCCAATGCGGTTTTGCCAGAGCACCTTGCCGTTGTCCGGGTTCAGGGCGTGCACCATTCCGGATTTCTGGCCCACCACCAGCCGTTCCGTGCCGCGGGCATCCTTCACCAGAATGGGCGCCATGCCGAAATCAAAATCCGGGCCTACTTTATCGGGGCAATTCGGATTACCCGGGCAAGCCAGGTTCCAGGTATCGGCATCCGTCGCCTGAAACGACCAGACCAGTTTGCCGGTTTTCATATCCACCGCCTGGATGGCATCGCTGGTGGCCGAGGGCGGATTGGTGTAATTCTCGCCCGTTCCGATGTACACCAGCCCCCGTTTCGTATCCAGCGTCGGACTGCACCAGACCGGCGCCCCCGACGGCCCGTAAAACGGCTGCCCGGATTTCTTTTTTCCGGTTTCCCGGGCTTCGTCCGGAATGACGCGGTGCCGCCAGAGCACCTGGCCCGATCCGGTATCCAGCGCCACCAGCTCGCCCGAGGACGTGCAGCATTTGTAGTTCGGGTCCAGGGCCATCGCCACTTCAATGGAGCTGATGGGCACAAAAACCCGGTTTTGATACACCGCCACCGAACCCGTGTTCGACGCCTGCGGATGATCGCCAGCCCGTTGTTTCCAGATCAGTTTTCCGGTTTGCATATCCACCGCGTACACGTTCGTGATGTTATCCGCGAAAAAAGCCCGGATGCCCCGTTGATCCTGAATCACACTGATAGCGCCCCGAATTGGCCCGTCCGCGTGGAATTGCCAGCCGATTTTTCCCGATTTTCGGTGTAGGGCCACCACTTCGCCAAACTGACTTCCGACGATCAGCCAATCCCCAACCAGGGCCGGTTTACTGCGCATCTGGGTCGCTTCCGGAAAGGCAAAGGCCCATTTTAATTTGAGTGAGCCCACATTCCGGGGCGTAATAGCCGTTTGCTTATCCGACCGAAAACCGGTGCCGGCCAGATCGCCCCCCCAACCCGAATGCTGCACCAGGCCGGTTTTTCGGACCGGCAGCGCAAAGGCCGTAAAGGCTTCTTTAGGCATGGCGCTTTCTTTCAACACTTTCCCGGTCAGAAACTGGGCGACGGCTTTTCGCTGTTCGTCCGATAACTGGCTGGCCTGGATGCGCATCTTGCCGGTTTCCAGGGCGCTCAAAATGGCCCGGGGCGTCATGATGCCCAGCGCCACCTGACTGGGCGCTTTCACGGCCGCACCTTCTTTGTGGCAAACGTTGCAGGTCGAAGCGTACACCTGGCTTCCGAGTTGAAGCGTCAGCGAGTCGGGGGCCTGCGCAGTGGCGTTTCCTACACCGATACCCAGCAAGGTGGCCAGGAAAAAAACCGGTTTTAACCAAAAATGCGCAGTGAGATGGTCGTGGGTCGTCATGGTTATTCTTTTAATCTTCGCGTTCAAATTCTTCGATTTCTTTTAAAAAAGTGTTCGCTGCGGTGATTTTTCCCCAACCCGATCCGTTCAGCACGTATCTTACCCAAAATGGTTTTATTTCGCGCTTGTTAAGCTGATAAAACAGGAGATAAATGACCGGGATTAACAGGACGCCGGTTGCAACACTCCACAGCCAGAATTGCGGATTGGCATTCGCAAAAAAATCGTAGTTAAACCAGATTTCCGCGCCCAGTACGGTAAAAAGCGGAGACAAAGGAATCGGAAGATAAGACAACTTTACGTACTGTAACAACAGGATTCGTAATTTCTCCAGTTTTTTCTGCAAGGGAGCGATGGCTCCGGAATAATCAAAATTAATCTGAACGATAATACCGATCTGCCGGACCGAATAAATGGCCGTCAGTACGACAAAAAACAGCAGCGTTAAAGCCAGAATGGTGAATGGCGCTTTCCCAGTTCCAACCAGACTAAAATGGATGAGAAAATATCCCATCACAAACTGAAAAATCAGTTCGACAATTTTAACCCGCAGCAGGCTGCGTAGCCTGGATTTGGCTTTGGTCAGGTTCAGCTCCCGGAACAGGTTTTTGTTCATTATCAGGCTTTTATCCAGTTTACGATCGTAATCATTCCAGAGTACTTTCAATTCATCGAGTTCCATGATTCGTGCGGTTATAATTTTGAAAACTGTGCTTTTAAACGTTGTTTGATGCGGCTGATTTTCGTCGCCACATTGGTCTCGGAAATACCCAGAATATCGGCCATTTCCCGGTAACTTTTGTCATCCAGATAAAGAATCATCAGCGCCCGGTTTAGCTCATCCAGCTGATTGATAAAATGATGCAGCAACGTACTGTTTGATTCGGATTCCGGATCTTCATCGGCGATGTCAATCAGGGAGTCATGAATCGACGAGGTCTGCTTTTTCCGCGTATGCTCACTCCGGTAAAACGAGATGGCTACGTTCAGGGCAATCCGGTAAATCCAGGTCGATAATTTATACTGATTGTTGTACCGGCTCATCGATTGCCACAACTGAATAATGACTTCCTGTACCAGATCTTTTCGGTCCTCAGCGTCTTTGCAATAGGAATTACAAACCTTAAAAATGATTTTTTTATGATCTTCAATCAGCGCAAGAAATCGATCTTTTTCCGGTTGTAAGTTCATGTTTTAAGCATAAAGCAGATGGAGAAACCTTAAAAACGTAAGCGTCCATTTCCCAGCGTTTCCCATCCCGCTATCGTCTCACACTCTATTATTCGCAGAAAAATTTAAAAAATCACAGGAGGGCAAAAAAAAAGTGTCACGACCGCTGGTCATGCCACTTTTTAAAGCCGTTAAAAGCGCGTTTCAGGTATTGAGCCAGATTTTAAACGACTCGGCCCGCTCCCGGCTCACGGACACTTCCTCCTCCGACGGGCGGTGTTTCAGCCAGATGCGCAGCCTCCCGTTGAAGTACGGTTCAATGCGTTCGATGGCCGACAAATGCGTAATGTATTTGCGGTTTATTCGAAAAAAAAGCCGGGGATCCAGCTTGGCCTCCAGTTCGTCCAGGGTTTCATCGACGATGTACTTGCGGTTTTGGTTCGTAATCAGAAAAACCACCTTGTCGTCGGCGTAGAGGTACAGAATGTCCGCCGTCTCAACCACGTCGAACCGGCCGCCCTGCTTGATCAAAAACCGGTTTTTGTAGGCAACCGGCTTAATGCCAAACTCTTCCAGCATTTTCACCAGATTTTCGGACGTTCCGGCGGGTGCATCGGTCTGGCGCTGAGTTCGGAATTTCTGAATGGCTTTCGCCAGTTCTTCCTGTTCGATGGGTTTCAGCAAATAATCGACGCTGTTGACTTTAAAAGCCCGCAGCGCATATTCATCGTAGGCGGTGGTAAATATCACCGGCGTTTTGACCTCCACCTGCTGAAAAATCTCAAAGCTCAGGCCATCCGCCAGTTGAATATCCATCAGAATCAGATCGGGGGCCGCATTGGTTTGCCACCAGCGCACAAACGCCCGAACGGTATCGGTTTTTCCCAGTATCTCGGCCTCGGGAGCCACTTCCCGAATCAAGCCCTCCATTCGTTTGACGGCCAGCGGCTCGTCTTCCACAATTAATATTTTCATTCCCGTATTCAATTTTCAACCGTACGATGGGCCGCCGGTTCCAGTAAAGGTAATTTAACGATAAACTCCCGCTCCGTCTGCCCGATCACCACCGGGCGGTCGGCGGCCAGCTGCACGTAGCGGTTTTGTAAATTTTTCAGTCCGATGCCCGTCGAATCGGTTCGTAACCGGCTTTTGGGCTGGAATGAGTTGGACACCACCAGGCAATCTTTTTCGGTGTAAATCCGGATTGTCAGCGGTTTTTCCAGCGAACATTCGTTGTGTTTGACGACATTTTCGAGCAGCGTCAGCAAACCCTGCGTGACGATCTGGCGGTTTCGGTCGTCCTCCGACAGGTCGACGGTATACCGGAAGCTCTCGCCAAACCGCATCTGGTTAATAAACAGGTAGGATTCGGCCACTTTCAGCTCCGCAGTCAGCTCAATGGTATTCTGTTCGGAATGTTGCAAACTGTAGCGAAACACCTTGGAAAGCCGCTCGACAAACTGCACGGATTTGCCGGTATCTTCCGGAATCAGCGCGCTCAGAATATTGAGGGAATTGAACAGAAAATGCGGATTGACCTGATTTTTCAGCGACTCGAACTCGGCTTTCAAAACCGCCTGCTTCAGGCCTTCTTCCATCAGCAGCAGCGCTTTCCAGCGCTGCACGAACGACTTCAGCGAATAAACCGCCGTGATGCCCGCCGTGATCAGCGCGAACAAGCCCCCAATTGAGCAGTAGTCGACCGGCCGAAAATCGACGTTTCCGAAAAAATCGAGGGCCAGCGTGGCCATAAAACCGGTCATGGCCGCCAGAATTCCGCTGGAAGTCACCGTTAGCGATACCAGTTTTTGCGGAGACAACTGTTCGGCCGAGTGGTTCAGGACGTACGGAATAAACCAGGATAAAGCCATATAAATCAGCAGCCCGCTCCCGATCACCGTGCTGATAATGATCCACTTGATTTCGTAGGGAATGGTGGCTTCGGTCCCCAGCAGGCCGTAAATCAGCAACGCCAGCAAACTCAACAGAACACAAAGTCTTAATTTATTTCTCATCGGTGGTGTTCAACGGCTAAACCTTTTTGATGGAACCGGCGCCCGAACTTTCGAAATGCACGCTCGGCTCGCCCTGGTACTGCACTTTGCTGGCCCCGGTCGCTTCGGCTTTCAGGATGCGGCTGGCAAATACCTGAGCGGTGCAGGCGCCCGTCACCTCCACGGTGGCGTCTTCCACCGGGAATTGCAGGGCGTGGAGCGTCGATGCGCCGGTCAGGTCGGCCGCCAGGGTATTGCCCCGCCCGATCAGCGTCAGCCGGGACGCCCCCGTAATGTCGATGTTCAGCAGTTGGGCCTCCCCTTCAAACGATACGTTGGAGGCCCCCGTAATGTCGATGTCCAGGCCGGTCAGTTCCCGAAAACCGGTGAGTTGAAGGGTGCAGGCGCCCGACACATCCAGTTTGCTCAGATGCGGGGTGGTGAGGGTGAGCAGCAGATCATACTGGCGGTGCCAGAAGAAAAAACCGGAACCCACTTTCAGCCATTTGCCCCGCTGCCGGACCTTTACGTTCTGAATGGCCCGGCGCGACCCCCGGGCGGTCAGCGAATACGCCGGACCGTCGGAAACCAGCACGTTCAGCATGCCCCAGATTTCCAGTTTTTCAAACGCCGTAATGCGCAAATCTTCCGTCACTTCCTCGTACGATTCCTTGTCGGTTTGCCACCAGATTGTCGTCACCAGCGCCAGCAGGCCCACCGACAACAGGGTCAGGTGCAGGTAATTTTTTACGGGCTCAACCGGCAACGCTTCCGCCAGGATCAACCAATCGGGTAAGTTATTCATTTTCAAGCGTCCTTATTTTTTGTCAAAGATGGCGGGGTTTGTATGCAGTCACAACGGTCCACCGACGAACTAACTAAAAAGCCGGATGAGCCGTCGAACCTACCGAAAGTTCTGTATTTTTGAACGTTAGTTGTTTCGCGGAGGTGAGCGGAGAAATAAAGAATTTAGCAGAGTCTTTTTTAAACGTCCCGGCTTATCTCTCTGTTTCTCCGCTCACCTCCGCGAAACTACCTTCATCCAAAACTCTATTGTTATGCCAAGCTGGTATCAGGGAAAAATTCGCTATCAACTCCAGGACCCTACCGGAAAATTCAAAACCATTAACGAAGCGTACTTGATCGACGCGGTTTCGTACACCGACGCCGAAGCCCGTTTGTACAAGGAGGTAGCCGCCAATACGCCCGACTTCACGGTGACGGCCCTCTCCCGGATGCGGCTGGCCGATCTGTTTCATTTTGAAGATGGGGGGGAAACCTGGTACAAGTGCAAAGTGGTTTACGTCACCGAAGACGACAAAGGCCGCGAGAAACGCATCGTGAACCAGATGCTGGTGAATGCCGAGAACGTCAGACAAGCCTACGATCGCATCGAGGAAAGCCTGCGCACCATGTTGATTCCGTTTGAAACGACCGACATCAACACCACCAAAATTCTGGACATTTATCCGTACGTGGAAGAAGAACGAATCCCCGCCAATCTCCGCCCGCTGAGCGAGGTCGTGGAGCAGGAAGGATAAGCGCGTTTGCGGTTCATCATTCGCTATTCAACAGTCAGTATTCGCTAGTAAAGAGTAAATCCAAACGAGCGAATAGCGAATGTTGAATAGCGAATAATGAACGCGTCAGCCCCGGCAAAAACCGTAAACTGAAAACCGTATACCCGTTACGGCCCCGCCAGCGGCTGCAACGAAACCAGCCGTTTCGTCCCTTTGGAATCAATGATTTCCAGTGTTTTAACGTCTTTCCCTAGGGCGACTTCCCGCGCTGATTGCGAGAGAAACGACTGGCCGTAATAAAACTCCAGCTTCTGCTTTTTGCCATTGGCATACGTCACGGTTGCGGCCACATCCGTCGGTTTCAGCCGGACGGGTTGCGTCGGTTGCAACGATTTGAAGACTTTCAGCGGCCCCCGGTTTTGGGAAGCGACGATCAGCGACGTACCCAAACCGCCCTTTGCGCCGGCCCCCGTTAACTGAACAATTCCTTTGGCGTTGCCGGGCACGTAAAAACCGCTGGCCTCCGGATTCAGCGCCCGAAAACCGCCTTTCCCGTCGCCTTTCAGCAACAAGCCGTTTAGTGCATCGAGCCGCCCGGCCAGGAGTTCATTGCTGAAATCGTTGCCCACCAGTAAAACATCCGGGTTGCCGTCGTGATCAAAATCGTCGGCAATCATGCCAAAAACCGGGGCGGTTTGCGCCTGAACGGGCAAGTCGTGCAGCACAAAACGACCGTCGCCTTTGTTTTCCACGTAAGCCGATTTCATGTAGTTGGCTTCCAGCACGATCGCATCTTTTAACTCGTCTTCCTTCAGGATTTTGTCGATGGTGGCCACGGCAAAATCCTTGTTCAGCGGAAACCGCGCCCGCATGGAGATGATCTGGCGAATCAGGTCCTCCCGCCCGTTGAACGGAAATTCCCCCTTTTTGCCGTTTATATCCGGAAAAAACACCGTCGGAATGGCGTCGTAAAAACCGTTGTTGTCAAAGTCTTTGGCGTAAACCCGCAGCGGCTCCTTGTCGCTGGCGTGGGCCAGGGAGTTCAGACCCAGGTTTCCGGCGATGTAATCCATGTCGCCATCGCGGTCAAAATCGGCGGCTACCAGGGAGTTCCACCAGCCTTTTTGCTGGGCGATGGACGGGTTGAGCGGTTGTGCGTCCGCAGTGGCGCTGAGTTTTTTCCCCTGCGCATTTTTCAGAATCGTCAGCGGCATCCACTCCCCGGCCAGCATCAGGTCCGGCCAGCCGTCGTTGTCGGTATCGGTCCAGAGCGCGTCGCAAACCAGCCCAATGTTTTGCAGCCCGGGCGCCACCGTTTTGGTCACATCCGTAAATTTCGGCTGACCGGGTTTTGAATCGTTCCGCAGAATAAAACTCGACACCGGCCGGGGGTACTGGTTCGGCACCACGCGCCCGCCCACAAACAGGTCCAGATCGCCGTCGCGGTCGTAATCAGCCGCTTTGACGCAGGATTTGCTGATGCGGTTTTGGGGCAGGGCCAGCGCAGAAAGCGAAAACCGTCCTTTGCCGTCGTTCGCGTAAAACCGGTCCTGGTAAGCCGCCGTGTTGGCATCGCTCTCAAAACCGCCACTGGCAACGTACAGGTCCAGGTCGCCGTCGCCGTCGGCATCGAACAGCAGCGCGCCCATGTCTTCTTCCGGTTTGGTCTCGCCCGACGCACCCGGCAGCAGATCCTGCGGAACCAGTTTGCCGGCCGCCGTCTGGATCAGAAACTGGCCTTTCTGGGTTCGTGAGCCACCGATGAACAGATCGTCCAGCCCGTCGCCGTTCACGTCGCCGACCGCCAGCGTCGGGCCGTATTGCGACAATTTATGCGGTAACAACTTCTGCTGGTTGAAGTCGATGTACTCCGGTTCCTGGTGCACAAATTTTACGTTCAGCGAATCGGTAACGTCCCGAAACAGCGTTCCGGCGGGGGTCGCGGGCGGCAGCGGGGCGGTTTCGGTCGCGTTTTTCACATCGACCGTCAGCACCTGATTGGTTTTCACGTTGCGCAACGTCTGCGACTTACCCGGTTTTCCATTTTGGGCGGGCCAGGTGATCCGTACGGTTTCCAGGGTCTTGGTACGGCCCAACCCGAAATGAGCCGCATTTTCAACGGTGGACAGATACCCCCGGTAGATCGTGTGTTCGTAGACCTGCTTCTCGCCTTTTCCGTAGGTCAGTTCTACCAAGGTTCCCAGGCCCATGCGGTTTTGTTCGCTGCCGTTGAATTTGATGCGTAAATAATTGGCATCCAGCGGCTTCTGTTCCACTAAGTTGTTGCGGTAGACGAATGCCGAATCGTTGATGTTGTTGATCACCACGTCCAGATCACCGTCATTGTCCAGATCACCGTAGGCCGCTCCGCTCGAAAAAGCGGGGGTCATCAGGCCCCATTCGCTGGAAACATCCTTGAACGACAGATCCTTGCCGCTGTTCTTGAACGCGTAATTGTTGATTTTGATCACCGGAATCTGCGTCAGCATGTAGTCTTTGGTCGCCACCGATGCGTTGTCGGCGTAGTAGAGCATGAAATCCCGGTCGGTAATGTCTTTCGGAAAACCGTTGGTCACCACCAGATCGCGGTAGCCATCGTGGTCAAAATCAACGGCCAGGGGGGTCCAGCTCCAGTCGGTGGCCGCTACCCCGGCCATCAGGCTGATTTCGCTAAAAACCGGCTCGCGCGTGCCCGGCCGAAATCCCTGATTGATTTGCAGCGTGTTGCGCATGTACTGGTGCCCGTACCTGAATTCTTCGTTGTTCAGGTAGGTCTGGTAGTTGTTCGGCGGAATAAACATTTTCTTCCGGAAATTGTCGTTCGGCAGCATGTCGAGCACCACAATGTCGAGCAGGCCGTCGTTGTTCAGATCCGTCACGTCGTTGCCCATCGCCGAACTGCTGGTGTGTTTGAAAAACCGCCCGGCCTGGTCCGTAAACGCCGGTTTGCCAAAACCGCCCGTTTGGTTATTGATGAAGAAATGATCTTCGCTCAGGAAATCGTTCGTGATATAGATGTCTTTCCAGCCGTCGCGGTTGATGTCGCAGATGTTTAGTCCCAGGCCGTAGCCTTCCAGCTGGATACCGGCTTCTTTCGACACATCGGTAAAAACCGGGTGCCCCAGTTTCGGATCGTAGTCGTTGCGGTAGAGCCGGTCGGTGGTTGGCGAGGAACCGTCGATTACTTTGTTGCGGTAGGCGCCCGGGTATTTTTCGGCCATGTTCACCAGCACAAACAGGTCCAGATCGCCGTCGTTGTCGTAATCGAAAAAAGCCGCATTGGTCGTGTAGCTGTCATCGGCGATGCCGTACTCTCTGGCCATTTCCTTAAAAACCGGCACACCCGCTTTCTGCCCTTTCCAGCCCTGATTCACATACAAGAGATTTTCGCGGTCGCGGGCCGATTTCCGGATGGTCGCACCGACGTATATATCCAGCAGTCCATCGTTGTTGATATCAACCAGTGCCACACCGGAACACCATTTCCCGTCTCCGCCGACGCCCGCCTTTTCGGAAACATCCGTAAACTTGAAGTTACCCTGATTGAGATACAACTTGTTAGCCACCAGATTCCCGGTAAAAAAAACGTCCTGCAAGCCATCGTTATTAAAATCGCCGATGGCTGTTCCTCCGCCGTTGTAGAAATAATCGATGTTTAAAATGTTGAGCGTATCACTTTCATTCATCCGGTTTGAGAACGTAATCCCGGTTTCTTCGGCAGGAAGCAGGCTAAAAAGGGTTGGTCCGGAAAACTGACAGCTACTGACGAAACCGCCCAAAAGAAAGAGAAAGCAACCAAAAATTAATTTTTGAAGCATACCTGAAGAATAATATACTAACTTATTAAAATACAAAAATTAAACTATTTTTAATCTGACTGGATACAAAGCCGAATACTCACTTTTAGGATGGGGAAAAAGCCGTCGAATTAACAGACAGTTTCTCCGGCAAAGTACGCAAAATCGTTGCGATCAAATCGCTATTTGACTAGTAATCAAATCGTAGCAAAAATTTATGAAACTTTTTATCTCCTATTACTACCCACATAATTTGTTAACATTCAATAGTATACAATAAAATCTTGACAACTTATAATAAAATGTTGCAACACGATTTTTTATAATATTCCTGAGAAAATTTTGAAGTATGTCCAAAGTCCTCTTAATTTAGTACGAAAATAAAACCAATTATTACAAAACCTATTATGAAAGCACAATTCTACAGATTGTTCCAGTCTGCTTTCTTGGGTGCGTTTGTGTTATTTTTCAGCATAAACGCGATGGCCCAGGAGCGCCGAATTACAGGAAAAGTGTCAGGTGCCGACGGCCCGGTTCCGGGAGCGAACGTGGTGATCAAAGGCACCACGACCGGTACCTCGACGGATGCCAACGGTGATTATGCGATCGCCGTCCGCGGCAACAGTCCTACGCTGGTTATTTCCGCCATCGGTTTTAAATCCATTGAAGTTGCAGTGGGCAACCGGAGTTCGGTTGACGTGCGTTTAGATGATGACGTTACGGCCCTGAGCGAGGTGGTTGTTACGGGGTATACGACCGACAGCCGTCGCGAAACCACGGGTTCGGTCGCCATTGTTAAATCACGCGATTTGACGGCCGTTCCGACCGGTAACGTCGAGCAGTCACTGGCCGGTCGGGTTGCCGGGGTAACGGTCGTTACGAACGGACAGCCGGGTACGACGAGCCAGATTCGCGTCCGCGGTTTTGGTGCTTTCGGTGGAAACGAACCACTGTATGTAGTAGACGGGGTGCCGGTGGGCTCAACGGACTTCCTGGCACCGGACGACATTGAAACGACGACGGTTTTGAAAGATGCGGCTGCCGCATCCATCTACGGGGCGCGGGCCGCCAACGGGGTAATCGTTTACACGACGAAAAAAGGATCAAAAACCGCCCGCAGACTCTCTATTTCCTACGACGGTCAGTATGGGGTAACATTCCCCGGCAAGGGCCAGGAAATGCTCAACCCGACGGAATTTGCCGACTGGACCTGGAATGCGTTCCGGAATTCGGGTCGGAAAGTGGGCGATGAAAACTGGACTCACCCGCAGTTTGGCAACGGCGCGACGCCGGTTATTCCGGATTACATCAACGTAGGCGGCCGTTCGGGCGTTGTCGGTACGGTTGACCTGGAAGCCGAGCGGGCCAAATACAACGTTAACCCGCAGGCCGGGGCCGTTTATCAGGTTGTCCGGGCCAACAAGGCGGGAACCGACTGGTACGATGCCATCACGCGTCTGGCTCCCATTCAGCGCCACGCCCTGGGTTTCTCGGGCGGAACGGATTATGCCCGGTACTACATCAGCTTCAGTGCTCAGGACCAAAAAGGGATTCTAACGAACAACAGCTTTACCCGCTACACTTTCCGCGCGAACACGGAATTTAACTTATCCGAAAAAATCCGGATCGGTGAAAACCTGCAATTTACCTACCGGTCGGTGTTGGGCTTAGGCGGTGACAACGGTGGACAAGGGGTTGCCGACGATGAAAATAATATCCTGGCGGCTTTCCGGATGCCTTCCATCATTCCGATTTACGACGAATTTGGCGGTTATGGCGGAACGGCAGCGAAGGGCTTTAACAACCCCCAGAATCCAGTGGCCGCCCGCGATGGTTTGAAAGACAACTACGCGTTCAACGGCAACGGGTTTGGTAACGTGTACGCCGAATACGATCCCATTCCGGGTCTGACCCTGCGGAGCACGATCGGTGGTCAGTACGATAACTTTTACGGGTATGGCTACAACCGGTTGCAGTACGAAAACTCCGAGAACAACTCGGCATTCGGTTACAACGAATTCAGCGGTTACAGCTTCCGGTGGACCTTCACCAATACCGCATCCTACAAAAAGAAGTTTGGCATCCACGGTCTTGAATTCCTGATTGGTCAGGAAGCCCTGAATACCGGCAAAGGTCGGAACATTGATGGAAACGGCTTGAATCCGTTCTCAATTGATCCAAACTACGTGACCCTGACGACAACAGCCGCCAGCGGCCGGGTCGTTAACAGCGGCTACGGACGCGGGGTAAACTTCTACTCCCTGTTTGGTCGGGCGGTGTATAACTTCAACGATAAATACATCGTCACCGGGGTGATTCGTCGCGATGGCTCGTCACGCTTTGGGGCCAACAACCGCTACGGGGTGTTCCCGGCCTTCTCGGCAGCCTGGCGGGTATCGTCCGAAGAGTTCATGAAGGGCCTGAGCTGGGTGACGGATTTGAAAGTACGGGGTGGCTACGGAACGATGGGGAACTCCAACAACGTCGATCCGAACAACCAGTACAGCTTGTACGCAGCCAACGTAGGTCAGTCGGCGTACGACATCAACGGCTCGAACAGCAGTACCCTCGAAGGCTACTACCGGACGCGGATCGGGAACCAGGATGCAAAATGGGAAACCAGTATTACGAAAAACATCGGTATCGATGCAACCCTGCTGAACGGTAAATTAGACGTTATTCTTGATTTGTGGCAGAAAGATACCAAAGACCTGCTGTTCCAAGTGCCGGTTACGGCTACCCTCGGCTACCGGGCTTCGGCACCTTCGGTAAACGTTGGTAAAATGGTCAACAAAGGGATTGACATCCAGCTTATCAACCGGGGCAAAGTGACCAGTGACCTGGCCTACGAAGTAACCCTGACGGGCGGTTTCCTGAAAAACGAAATCTCCGAACTGGCGCCGGGCCTGACGTACCTGACCACGGTGAACCCGGGCTACCGCGGTATCAACCCGATCCGGAACCAGATCGGTTATTCGATCTCGGCCTTCTACGGCTACCAAGTTCTCGGTTTATTCCAGAACCAGGAAGAAGTAACGGCTTCGCCCGCGCAGGATGGGAAAGGCGTTGGCCGGTTCCGGTATGCCGATCTGAACGGCGATAACAAAATCGACGCCAACGACCGGACGTACCTGGGCAGCCCGGTTCCGAAATTCAGCGGAGGTTTCAACCTGAAACTGAACTACAAAAACTTCGAGCTGAACACGTACCTGAACGCTTTTGTGGGGAACAAAATTTTCAACGTGTCGAAATGGTTCACGGACTTCTACCCGTCGTTCGCCGGTGCGGCCATCAGCGCCCGCGTGAAAGACTCGTGGAGCCCCACCAACACGGGAGCAACGACGCCGATTTTCGAAGATGCATCGAACTTCAGTACCAACACCCAATCGAATTCGTTCTACGTGGAAGACGGCGATTACCTGCGGATGCAGAACGTTTCGCTGGCTTACAACCTGCCCGCTGCGCTCCTGAACAAAGCCAAAATCCAGCGCGTCAAGGTGTTTGTTTCCATCAATAACCTGTTCACCCTGACGAAATACCAGGGCCTGGATCCCGGTGTCGGTGGTAACGTCGATACGCAGTTTGGTATCGACCTGGGTAACTATCCGCTGACTCGTCAGTTGCTGGGTGGTTTGAGCATCGGATTCTAAAAAGAAAAGCCATTACAACACATGAAAGCAATATTTAAAAAAGGAGTAATTACCGCAGCCACCGCATCGACCCTGATGTTTGTCGGTTATGCCTGTAAGGATAGTTTTCTGGAAATACCCGCCACCGGCCAGGTGAGCGTCTCCCAGTTAACTTCCAAAAAAGGGTTGGAGGGTGCCCTGATTGCGGTTTACGGCCAGATCAACGGCCGCGATAACCGGATGGCCAGCCCGTCCAACTGGGTTTGGGGGAGCATCCGCGGGGGCGATGCCAACAAAGGAACCGACCCCGGTGACTTCCAGACTATCAACCCCATTCAGCGTTTCGAATACCTGACCACGGGTGATGTTATTTTCGACAAATGGCGGGGGAACTACGAAGGTATTGCCCGCGCCAACAACGTCCTGAAGCTGCTGGCCACCCCCGGTCCGGATGTAACTGACGCCGACAAGAAACGCATCGGCGCCGAAGCCCGCTTCCTGCGTGGACACTATTATTTCGAACTGAAGCGGGCCTTTAACATGGTTCCTTACGTTGACGAGACGATGGACTACGGAACCGGCATCGAAAAGGTGAAAAACGACAAGGATATTTATCCGCAGATCGAAGCGGATCTGAAAGCCGCTTATGACAACCTGCCCGAAACGCAGGATGCCGTGGGCCGGGCCAACAAATGGGCCGCTGCTGCTTACCTGGCCAAAGTTTATATGTACGAGAAAAAGTACACCGAAGCCAAAGCCCTGTTTGACCTGATCGTTGCGAATGGTAAAACGTCGAATGGCAAAAAATACGGTCTGGTGCCGAAATATGCCGACTACTTCAAGGCGTCGAACGACAACAATGAAGAATCCGTCTTTGCTGTTCAGGCGGCTGCCAACACCGGTAGTGTGAACAACGCCAACCCGGAATTTGACCTGAACTACCCGTATAACACGGGTCCGAACGGCCCGGGCAACTGCTGCGGTTTTTTCGCTCCTTCGTTTGAAATGGGCAACTCGTACCGGACCAATGCCAACGGTCTGCCGTTGCTGGATGGTTCGTATAACCAGGCCGCTAACGAAGTAAAAACCGATCAGGGGGTTCAGTCAAAAACCGCCTTTACACCGGACGCCGGCAACCTGGATCCCCGGATTGACCACGTCATCGGCCGGCGCGGCATTCCGTTCCTGGACTGGATCGACCACCCGGGTTTCGACTGGATCCGGAACCAGGCCAACGCCGGACCGTATTCGCCGAAGAAATTCGCTTATTACAAATCGGACGTTGGTTCGTTGCAGGATAACAGCACCTGGACGCCGGGTTACACCGCCCTCAACTTCCCGGTTATCCGGTATGCTGATGTGCTGCTGATGGCCGCTGAAGCCGAAATCGAAGTGGGTTCATTGACCAAAGCCCGCGACTATACCAACCTGGTTCGCACCCGGGCAGCCAATCCGGCCGGATTTGTCATGAAAGCTGGTGCGCCGGCGGCTAAGTACGTGATCAACGTGTACCCGGCTACGAACTTTGCCGACAAAGCAACGGCCCGTACCACGGTGTATTTCGAACGGAAACTGGAGCTTTCGCTGGAAGGCCACCGCTTCTATGACCTGGTTCGCTGGGGCCTGGCCGACAAGGAGGTCAATGCCTACCTGAACTACGAAGGCAAAAAACTGATCAACGCCCTGGGCGGTGCCAAGTTTACGCCGAACAAAAACGAATTCCTGCCCATCCCGCAGGATCAGATCGACTTGCTGGGGGCTGATGTCCTGAAACAGAATCCTGGCTATTAATCGGTCAGAAACCGGTCACAAGTTTGTCAGAGGTGGAGCATCTGCTCCACCTCTTTCTCTTTTTACCAGACTGTTAAAACCGGTGGTTTTCGCACCAATCGCAAAATCCTGTACGGGATGACAAAATCCTGCACTTGCATTTACAAGCGGGAACCTCTACTTTTGAACCGCCATGAAACGCGCCCTCTTCACCTACATCAACCTCCTGATGGCCTGCATCGTGCTGCTGAGCAGTACCGGTTTTAGCCTGATCGAGCATACGTGTTTGATGCGCGGAAAAAAAGTGACGCTGGCACTGAACCGGGAAACCCAATCGACCTGCCCGGTTCACAGCAAGAAGTTTTCGGTGTCGAACCAGACCTCCCTCGGTCCGGTCGTCAAACGCACCGACTGCTGTAAAGAAGAACAGCGGTACGAAAACGTGGACTTTTCGTCGTCCATCACGCAACTGGTCGCCAAGTTCATCAAATCGGTAGCCGATGTGGCCGGAACTGGCGTTGCTGCCGTGCTCGGCTGGCTGCTCAACGATTTATTTCCCGTAACGCCTGAATCAGCAACGATCCGGGCCGACTCGCCCCCTCTTCTTTCCGGGCGGAGCCTGCTCACGTTTGTTCAACGTTTTCTGCTATAGGATTCGGTTGTGCTGAAAAGTAAAGTCCGTGCCAGCGTGCAGGGCTCCTGCTATTTTCTTCATCACAATTCGACTTTTATGCATCCACATTCCATCTACAGAAAGGGGTTGATCGTCGGTTGGCTGACCCTGTTCAGTTTCCTGCCAACCCAAGCACAGACCGTAACCGGCACGGTTTCGGAGCGCGTCAATTCCCAAACCGTTCCGCTGGCCGGCGTTACCATTTACTGGGCCGGAACTTCGGTCACCACCACGACCAGTCCCGAAGGCCGTTTTGAAATTTTGCGATCCGACGCCACCAACCAGCTGGTATTCAGCCTGGTCGGTTTCAAAGCCGATACGGTTTTGGTTGCGGATCAAACCCAGCTGAGCGTTACACTCACCAGTCAGAATACTTTACAGGAAGTCACCGTGCAGGGCGCGTCGTCGCAGACAGACCGAATGTCGCCCATTCAAAACGAAATTCTGACCACCCGCACGCTGGCCAAAGCCGCCTGCTGCAACCTGTCCGAATCGTTCGAAACCAACGCATCCGTCAATGTTTCCTACAGCGACGCCATCACCGGGGCCAAGCAAATTCAGATGCTGGGACTGAGTGGGTATTACGTCCAGACCAACGTTGAAAACATTCCGACCATCCGCGGGCTGGCGTCAACGTTCGGCCTGAATTTTGTGCCCGGCACCTGGATCTCGTCCATCGATATTGGCAAGGGCGCGGGCTCGGTCGTGAACGGGTACGAAGGCATGACGGGCGCCATCAACGTGGAACTGCAAAAACCGGATGCGCAGGAACGCATCGTGGCCAATGCCTACGCCAACAGTTTCGGGCGCGTGGAAGGCAACCTGAACCTGTCGAAACCGCTGACTGACAAATGGAGCGTCGGTTTTCTGGGTCACGCCAGCACCCTGCAAAACCGGGTCGATCAGAACGGCGACAATTTTCTGGATTTGCCGCTGTACTCGCAATACAACGGCATTGTGCGGGCCAAATACGGAACGGAGCGGTTCATGACCCAGTTCGGCGTCAAGGCGCTGTACGAAGATCGGACGGGCGGGCAGGCCACCGAAAACCGCAGCAGCGGCCCTACCTACACTTTTACCAACACCACGAAGCGGGTCGAGCTGTTTTCCAAAACCGCCCGGCTGTATCCCGAAAAACCGTACCGGGGCCTGGGCCTGATTCTGAATGCCGTCCACCACGAACAGAACTCGGTTTTTGGCTTTACACCTTACGACGGCCGGCAGCAAACGCTCTACGGCAACCTGATCTATCAGTCGATTATCGACAACACGAATCATTCGTTCAAGGCCGGTTTGAGTTTTCTGCTGGACGAGTACCGCGAAAAATACCGGGATACCCTGATGACGCGAACGGAGTCGGTGCCGGGTGTTTTTGGGGAATATACCTACAAGTACCTGGACAAACTGACGCTGGTGGCCGGAGCGCGGCTCGACGTTCACAATTTGTTCGGCGCGCAGTTTACGCCCCGGTTTCACCTCAAATACGACCTGACCGATCACCTGATTCTGCGGGCCTCGGCGGGGCGGGGTTTCCGGACGCCGAACGCACTGGCCGAAAACTACGGCTACCTGGTCAGTTCGCGGGCGGTTTATTTTGACGATAAACTGGAAGCCGAAGTTTCCTGGAATTACGGAACCAGCCTGACGCAGGAATTCAGCCTGTTCGGCCAGCGGGCGTCGCTGGCGCTGGATTATTACCGAACGAACTTCCAGAATCAACTGGTGGCCGACCTGGAACACCCGCGCGAACTTCATTTTTATTACCTCTCAAGCCGGTCGGCGCCCGGTTTGAACGCCCGCTCCTTTTCCAACAGTTTTCAGGCCGAACTCAATTACCAGCCCATCAAGCGCCTGGAGGTTAAACTGGCCTACCGGCTGTTCGACGTCCGGCAGTCGATGGGCATGACGTTTGGCGAGAGTCTGCTGCTGCCCCGGATGATGGTCAGCCGCGACCGGGTGCTGTTCAACGCGGGCTACGCCCTGCCGTACGACAAATGGAAGGCTGATTTTACGGTGCAATGGAACGGCCCGCGCCGGATTCCGTACCTGCGCGAAGGCTACGAACACACGGGTTACCAGAACATGCCCCGCGAAAACGCACCCGGTTTTTTCAACATCAACGCGCAGGTAAGCCGGGCGTTCCGGCGGTGGGAGGTGTATCTGGGGGGCGAAAACCTCGGTAATTTCCGGCAAGCCAACCCGATTGTTGGTGCCAGTGACCCGTTTGGCCGGGATTTCGACGCAGCCGCCCGGGTCTGGGGTCCCATTACCGGCCGGATGATCTACGCCGGTTTTCGGTATAAACTAAAAATCTGATGCGCTGAACCCGGTTCATTCTGCGAAGCCAGGTTCGAGACAATTCAGTTTTGATGATAATTCCTATGAAACTATTCATTAAACACATGGTTTGCGGGCGGTGCAAGCGCGTCGTCCGGGACATCCTGGAAGAATTGGGTCTGGCGGTTCACAAGGTCGAGCTGGGCGATGTCGAGGTGGACGAATTACCGGCTGCGGTTTCGCTGGCGGACATTCGGCAGGCGCTGGCCGCCAACGATTTTGAACTGCTGGAAGACCGCAAAGCCGTGTTGGTTGAACAGATCAAGGCGCTGGTCATCAACGAAATTCACCACGACCGGCGCGAGCGCCCCGACCATCAGAATCTGTCGGATTTCCTGACCCAGAAGATCGGCTATGATTACTCGTACCTGAGTCATTTGTTTTCGGCATTGGAAGGCATGACCATTGAAAAATACGTCATCGCGCAAAAAATCGAGAAAGTAAAAGAATATTTGCGCTACGGAGAGTTAACCCTCAGTGAGATTGCCTGGCGGCTGGGCTACAGCAGCACGCAGCACCTTTCTAACCAGTTCAAGCAGCTGGTGGGTCTGACGCCGAGTGATTTTAAACGAACGGATGCGGCTTTTCGAACCGAAATTGATAAAGTAGGGCCGCCAAAATGATGCACAACGGCGCCCGGGTTTTGTACGTTATCAGGCGTCCTGCCGTTCTACCTTTGCACCACCTGCCGTACCCGAAAAACATGTAAATCAACGATTCACTAAGTTAACCTTACCGGTATGGAAACGATGCAAAACCATCAGCAACACGTTCAGATTTGTTTTGATTGCGCAGCCGCCTGCGAACACTGCCTGACGGCCTGTTTACGGGAAGACCACGTTGCGATGATGCGCGACTGCATCCGGCTTTGCCGCGACTGCGCCGATTTCTGCAAACTCTGCGGCAGCCTGACGGCCCGCGATTCTGCCCACATGATGAATTTTATGGTACTCTGCGCCGACGTGTGCGACGCCTGTGCCGACGAATGCAGTAAACACGATCACGACCACTGCCGGGCCTGTGCCGAAGCCTGCCGCCGTTGCGCCGACGACTGCCGGCGGCTCTCGGCCAATGCCTGAGCACCGGTTTTTCAGTGCCGAACTTTGCTATGAATACAATCCATAAACCAGTACCGCTCAATCCCGTTTGGCGGGGCCTTTACGCGGGATTGAGCGTTTTTTTTGCCGTCCTTTTTCTGACGCTTGCCCTGACGGCGCGGGCCGGCGGTTTTCTGGCCGACACCAGCCGGAAAGCGAAAATGCCACCCGCCAAAAAGATGATGCGGCAGGACAGCCTGGATCATGCCGCCATGGGCCACGCCATGCACGACATGATGCAGATGCAAAAAGGCATGGCGATGATGTCGCACCTGTATTCGCGGAACCTGTCCATGAACCGGAATGCCTCCGGAACGGCCTGGCACCCCGACCACACCCCGATGTACATGCACATGTCGCACCCCGAAGGCACGTCCGGAAAACCGTGGATGACGATGCTGCATTACAGCGTTTTTGTCCGGCACACCAATCAGAATTTCAACAATCCGGGCAGACGGGGCCGCGCGACGGCTTTCGATGCGCCCAACTACGTGATGGGCATGGCCCAGCGGCACGTCGGCCAACGCGGGTTGCTGGCTTTCAAAGCCATGCTTTCGCTCGATCCGCTGACCGTCGGCAAGGGCGGATATCCGCTGCTTTTCCAATCGGGCGAAACCTACCGGGGCCAGCGCCTGATCGACCGCCAGCACCAGCACGATCTGTTTTCGGAGTTATCGGTCGGGTATTCCTACGCGCTTTCCCGCCATGCCGATGTGTTTGGGTATGTCGGTTATCCCGGGGAACCGGCGCTGGGCCCTCCGGCTTTCATGCACCGGATTTCATCGTTCAACAATCCGGATTCGCCCCTGGGACACCACTGGACCGACGCAACGCACATCACGTTTGGAGTGGCCACGGCGGGTTTTCGTTATAAAATTGCGAAAGTCGAAGTATCCAGTTTTACGGGTCGCGAACCCAACGAAAACCGGTACGGTTTTGACCGGCCGCGCTTCGACAGTTATTCGTACCGCCTGTCGGTGAATCCGTCGCCCGCGCTGGCGGTGCAGTTTTCGCAGGGATTTATCAGGAGCCCGGAAACTCTCGAAGCCGATCACGATGTTATTCGTACAACGGCATCGGTTTTGCACAGTAAACCGTTGGGACGCCCCGATCGGTATGTGGCCTCGGCGCTGGTCTGGGGCATGAATTCGCACGATGGTCAGCACGAAAATGCGTACCTGGCCGAGAGCAGTTTGCAGTTGGGTTCAACGGCCTTGTATGGACGGTACGAAAATGTTACCAAATCGGCGCTGGAACTCGCGGTGCCGGTTCAGGATTTTCCGGAAAAGACCTTACTCACCATCAACAACCTGACTTTGGGCATGAATTACCGGTTTCTGAGGGTTGGTCAAACGGACCTGGTGCTGGGGGCTCAACTGACGGGCAGCCTGATTCCCCGAAACGGGCTTTTGCAGGAACAGTACGGAAAAACACCGGTTTCGGGTCAGCTTTACCTGCGTATTACGCCCTCGCTGATGCCCATGATGATCCCGGGAAACCGCACCAATCGCCCTTAAACGACATTTTAAACCCACTATAGCATGAAAAAGCACGTATTTGGTATTCTGACGCTTCTGTTTCTGGCCGTCGGTTTTGGCGCCCGGGCCACCGACGACAACGAAAAAGAAGTGAAGATCAAGACCTCGGCCGTTTGCTCCATGTGCAAAGAACGCATCCAGCGTAACCTGGCTTTTGAAAAAGGCGTGAAGGAGTCCAATCTGGATCTGAACGACAAAGTCGTGACGGTCCGGTACAACCCGAAGAAAACTGACATTGACAAAATCAAGGCCAATATTTCAAAAACCGGGTACGACGCCGACGAAGTGACCGCCGACGAAAAAGGCTACGCCAAACTCCCCTCCTGCTGCAAAAAAGGAGGCCATAAATGAGGAAAGAGTTAAGCGTGATGAATTTAGAGTTAAAAATGCGTCAGCAAATCGCAGGGCGAACAACTTTTACCTCATCACTTTTAACTAAAAAGCTATGCTTTTTGAGAACTCGTTGGCCTATGCCCGGCAGCTTGATCGGGAGGATGCGCTCCGCTCCTTCCGTGATCGGTTTTATATTCCCGAACGGAATGGGGAACCGCTGATTTATTTCTGCGGAAACTCCCTGGGACTGCAACCCAAAACCGCCCGCCCGGCCCTGGAGCAGGAGCTGGCCACCTGGCAGCAGCGCGGGGTGGAAGGCTGGTTTGAAGGGACACAACCGTGGCTCACCATTCACGAACGCTGCAAGGAATCGCTGGCGCAAATTGTCGGCGCAAAACCGTCGGAAGTGTGCCCGATGAATACCCTGACGGTCAACATGCACCTGCTGCTGACTTCGTTTTACCAACCGCAGGGACCGCGAAACCGGATTCTAACCATCGGTGGTGATTTTCCCTCCGATCAGTACGCCCTCGAAACACACCTGCAATCCCGCGGTTTAAATCCGGAGGAGTGCCTGATTGATGTTTTTCCCCGAACGAACGACTACACCTGGCAAACCGCCGACATTCTTGCGGCCATCGAGCAAAACCGGCATTCGCTGGCGCTGGTGCTCATGAGCGGTTTGCACTATTACACCGGACAGGCTTTCGACGTGGCGGCCATTGCCCGAAAAGCGCACGAAGTGGGCGTTTTGGTCGGGTTTGATCTGGCCCACGCCGTCGGTAACCTTCCGCTGGAACTCCACGAATGGGGCGTTGATTTTGCCTTCTGGTGTTCCTACAAATACCTTAATTCCGGGCCGGGCGGAGTGGCCGGTCTTTTTATTCACGAAAACCACCACAAAACCGCCCTGCCCCGACTGGCCGGGTGGTGGGGCTACGACCAGGCGCGCCGGTTTGAGATGACCAAAGGCTTTGTTCCGATGCCGGGTGCCGACGGCTGGCAGGTCAGCACCCCGACAGTGTTGGGGATGGCCATTCATCAGGCCGCTTTGCAGATTACGGCCGAAGCCGGGATGAAAGCGTTGCGGCAGAAAAGCGCGTTGCTCACCGGTTTTCTCGAATTCGTGCTGCGGCAATCCGGCCCGCTTCTGACCCTTATGACCCCCTCGAATCCGGCCGAACGGGGCTGTCAGTTGTCGCTGCTCGTCGAAAGCAACGGCAGGGCGGTTTTCAATCGCCTGACCGAACAGGGCATCATTGGCGATTGGCGCGAACCGAATTGCATCCGCCTGGCTCCCACACCCCTCTACAACACGTTCGAAGAAGTCTGGCGCGTCGGGCAGGCCTTCCTGAACGATTAAAGTCAATTACCTGAATGCGGTTTTAAGGGGCAATACGGTTTTTAATTTTCCCGGAATAATAACGACATCTGTAGTTGTTCCTGAACAATTAAAATCCTAACTTACTATCTGATTTTAAATGCAATAGATATGTACCGCATCCTGCTCATTGGTGCTCTCCTGCTGACGAGTCAAGCCTTCGGTCAGCAAAAATCGACCCGCTATAGCGTCAACGGTTATCTGGCCAACCTGAAAGGCCGGACGGTTTTTCTGGTGCCGCCCTTTCGGCCGGAAGATCCGATTGGCTCGCTGGCGGACTCGTGCGTTTCTACCGACGGTCATTTTTCGTTTCAGGGGGTTTTGGGTGAAGGAAATTACTACGCCATCGGTATCCAGGGCGAACCACTGAATCGGTTCAAACCGTTTCTCCTCGATAACAGCCCCATTACGATACTCGGGGATGCCGATTCGCTTGAACGCCTGTCTATCGTAGGTTCGCTCCATCTACGGCATCAGTTGATTCTCGATAAATCGCTGGAAACCTACGTAAAAAAGCGAAAAGATTTGGAAGAAAAAATCGGTGAAACGATGCAAAAAGGTAGCAAGGATACGGCTCTCGCCATGCTGTATGCGGGTCAGTACCGGACCATAATGCAGGACATTGCGGCTGTATCAGCCAGTTTTATTGAACTTCATCCCGGCTCGTTGGTCAGCCTTTTTCAACTGAGCACAATTCTCCCTACCCTTCCGAAAGAAAAAGCGCGAAACCTCTGGAACCGGCTGGATTATGCGCTTCAGCAGCATTCGGTTGGCCGGCGCATTCACGATCAGGTATTTGACCGGAAACCCGAAGCGCGCCAACACTTACCCAACCTGATTTTGGCCGATAAGCAAAATAAGCCGGTGAGTTTGCTGAATTACCAAGGCAACGTGGTTCTTATCGATTTTTGGGCCAGTTGGTGCGATCAGTGCCGCCGGGAACACGCCCAGCTTAAATCCCTGTACAGGCAGTACAAGAACAAAGGGCTCCAGATCATCAGCATTTCGGTGGACGAAGACCCCAAAGCCTGGAAAAAAGCCCTGCAAAAAGCGGGTTTGCCCTGGACGCAGCTCTCCGACCGGATAGGTCCCCGGAATGTCATCGGAACCCAATACGGAACAAGCACCGTCCCGATCAATATGCTCATTGACCGAGAAGGCTACATTATCCGCAAAGGACTGCACGGGGCAGAACTGGAAAAGCAACTGGCCGTGGCGTTCGAATAAGCTTTCCGAGGGGTTAAATCCGTGGTCGGTCCCGGTCGAAAATCACGGGCCGCCCGTTTCGCTCGTCAGCCCCTCAGGAATGAGCCGCGACAATTTCCTTCAAAAACTTCAGGAAGGGAGCGGAAAATTCCTTGCGTTTCAGGGCAAATTCGACGGTGGTTTTCAGAAAATCCAGCTTATTGCCGATGTCGTGCCGTTGACCCTCAATGCGGTGCGAGTAGATATTTTCCCGTTTGAGCAGCAGCAACATGGCGTCGGTCAACTGAATTTCGTTGTTTTTGCCTTTGGGCGTTTGCTCAATGGCGGCAAAAATATCCGGCGTCAGAATGTACCGCCCTGCAATCGCCAGATTCGAGGGAGCCGCGTTGAGGGCCGGTTTTTCGACCAGCGTGTTCAGCTCCATGATGCTGTCACTCAGCGTCGAACCACCCACGATGCCGTAGCGGTTTACTTTGTCGGCGGGAACTTCCTCCACGGCAATGACGGTGCCCCGGTACTGGTCGTAGGTGTCGATCAGTTGTTGGGTTACGGGAATCACCGAATCCATGATGGTGTCGCCCAGTAAAACCGCAAAGGGCTCATTGCCAACGTGGTGACGGGCGTAGTAAATGGCGTCGCCCAGCCCGTTCAGTTCTTTTTGCCGCACAAAATGAATGTCGGCCATGTCCGACAACCGGCGCATTTCGAGCAACAGGGCTTCGTCTTCCTTTTCTTCCAGCCGGGTTTCCAGCTCGTAATTCCGGTCGAAATGGTCTTCGATGGACCGTTTGCCCTTGCCGGTAATAATCAAGATATCTTCGATGCCCGAATCGACGGCTTCCTGCACCACATACTGAATGGTCGGCGTGTCGATAATCGGCAACATTTCCTTCGGTTGCGCCTTGGTGGCCGGTAAAAATCGGGTTCCCAATCCGGCAGCGGGAATGACGGCTTTCTTAATCATAATTTTGAATGATAGAATGAGTGAATGATAGAATAAATTAAAAAGCGTGATCTTCGATCCTATTCGCTCAATCACTCATTCACTCAATCTTCAGTTAAACGACGTACGGTTTGATAACGCGGGCGTTGAGTTGTTTCATGGTGACAAACAGGCGGTTAAGCATGTCATCGTCCTTGTAAATACCGACAATGGCCCCGCCCGAACCGGCAAATGACGCCGACGCGCCGATGCGACGGGCCGCCGAAATCATCTCCAGATTGCTTTCGCTAATGTTGTAAATCCGGCGACGAAGGTCAAAGTTTTCGTTGACCAGGGCGTGGAGTTGTTCTGCTTCCTGGTTCAGAATGGCATCGTGCCCCCGACGCGCCACCTCGGCAATGTCCTGCAAGGTCTTGACCACCAGCTCCTCACCTTTGTCCCAGCGCGACCGAACATCGTTGTGAATCCGGCCGGACTGCTTGCCCAGCGACGTTTTGTAGGCGATGTAAAGCTTGGGCAGCAGACGCGGTTCGATGGGTTCGTAATAGCCGTGACCGCATTGTTCCAGCAGTTCCCGGTCGAAATTCATGTAGACACACCCCTCGTAGCACTGAATCACGCGATCCTGCAAACCGGCCGTAATGCCGAGTTCTTCCGATTCGGTTTTCAGCACCAGCGTCGGCAGATTCGGCAGGGGAATCTCCACCTGGTAGAATTTCATCAGCGCCCGAAACGTGGCCACAATGATGGCGCTGGAGCCCGACAAACCCACCTGACGCGGAATGGACGTGCTGTAGCGAATGGTGAAATTCTTGTTGGGAAGCCGGATGCCCTGCTGGTCGCAGTATTCGCAAAACCGCTTGAGGGCCGCTTTAATGAGGGGCACCCCACCGTGATACCCCAGCGAAGCCACGGCATCGCGCAGGTGGTAAATGCTCCGGAACGAATTGGTGTCCTGCGGCTGCGGCTCGATGTTCAGTTCGGGCGACTCATACAGCGATACGGAAGCGCCAAAATTTCGCACCGAAATCGAAATCGTTTTGCCAAAAAAACCGTCGGAAGGATTGCCCAACAGCCCGGCACGGGCGTAGGCGCGTGTTTCAATAATCAAGTTTCTGCGTAATTGGTGCTGTTGAGCGGCAAGTTAGGGGTTAAATGACTAATGCACAATCAAAAATGCAGGATTGAAAACCGTTCCTATCTTTTCACCGTAAAATCCAGCGTCCTGCCCGCGCCAAGCTCCTGGCTTTGCTTAAACTCTTGTTTGCCAACTCGCTGGAGCTCGAACTGGCGGAGACGGATTTTTCCGTTCAACACCTTCAGCGCCACCCGGTTTTCCGTTCCCTTCGCGGCAATCGTGCAGGTTCCCCAGGCCGACCCGTTCGACCAGAAATAGGTACCGGGCTGGCTGGTGAACGCCATCGACTCCGAAACCGCCGAATACCGAAAACCGCTCCACGCCAGCACGGCGTTCCAGCTGGTCATCGAGCGGGCGTAATGGTGACCACATTCCGGCTCATTAAACGGATTCCGCTTGCGGCCATCGAACCGGTCCCGGATGCTTTTCAGGCATTTCAGCGCATCTTCCGTTTGCCCTTCATACAGCATTCCCACGGCGGCACAGTACTCAAAACCGGTCATGGATTCGGCAAAATACGGAAACGGCACTTTCAGCCGTCCTTTGGGCCAGCTCGCCATCAACAGCCCCGCTTCGTCGCCCAGAACGTAGGAGCGCATGTTGTTGAAATGGTCGGAGAAGTTTGCTAAGTAATTGTATTTCATCACGCTTTGCAGCGTTTTCTGAACGTTTTCCGGTTTGGCCAAATAGCCCAGGCCCAGCGTGTGCGCCATCATCTGCCCGACCAGCTGATCCACCAGACAGCCTTTCCCCAACTGATAATCGGGCACCGAAACGTCCGGGTTCTTTTCCCAATCCAGAAAGGTAAACGTTTTCGGGTCCGTAATTTTGTGTTCGTAATACTCGCCGTTGAACAGATTCTGGTCCATCCAGGCGCTGCCTTTGCGGTACAGATCCAGGCATTTTTGGGCCAGGGCTTTGTCTTTCATGGCCGTTGCCATTTCGGCCGTGGCCTTCAGGGCCGCCAGGTACCAGAAACCCATCTGCGGATTCGGGCCGTAATAATCGACGTCCATCGTGTTGTGTTGCCGCCCTTCCATTACCCCGTCCTGGTTGCCATCCCAACCGCCCGGAATCCACGCGTAACGCATCACATTGCGAACCTGCGGCCAGTTTTTCCGCAGGAATTCCGCATTGCCCGACAACTGCCAGTCGCGGTAGAATTTCAGAACCGTGCCCATCTGTCCGTCGGCTGCGGCATTGCTCCAATTCTGGGCTTTCGACAAGGGCAGCATCACCCGAAAGCTCATTTTCCCGGTTTCGTTGGTGGCGTAATTAAACTCAACATCCCGCATGGATTGCGACAGATCTCCGAACAGAAAAGCCGTCGCCTGTTCGTAATTCCAGACGTGGGTGCAGGAACCGAAGCAGGAGCCGTTTTCGTCGAAAATGCCCTCCCAGCCCATCAGATGCCCGCTCGGAATCCGAAAAACCGTCTGGGAGCGCAGAGTCGCCAGGTTGAAAAGCGCGGCTTCCTTAATGACATCCGGGTACGAGCTGTCCAGAAAAGCCTGCACAAACTGAAGCGTTTTCTGCTCCAGAACCGGGAGATGCGGCAGCGTTTTCGCCAGTACCTCCCAGGCATTGGCATACTGCGTCGCGTAGTAATTACCGACGGTCTCCTGGCCCGGCTGCAACGAAAACGACGACCAGGCCGGGCGGTTCGGGAAGTGCCAGCTAATGAAAAACGTAAACGTCTGCGTTTGCCCCGGCGCGATGGTTTTCTGAACGGCCAGCGACGCCAGCGGGTCGTCGTCTACCAGTTTATCTTTTTCGGTTAGCCGGCCGTCCGCGCTGAAATCGTCCCAGAAATCGAGCATGGCGTTCTCCCAGTCGTTGGAGCGCGAGGAGGTGCGGTAGGTGACGCCGGCGATGCTGTTGGTGGTCAGGGCGATGGTACCCCAGGCCGGGTCCTGCCGGTTTACGCTGTCGGAAAACAGGTAAATTCCCTGAAAACCGGCACCGGTTTTATACACATTCTGATTCTTTTTAGCGCCCAGCGGAATAATGTCGCCTTTCCAGTCTTTGCGGACCTGGCTGCCGTCTTTCCCGATGAAATTGCGCATCGAACCGCAAACCGCCACGGTCAGGGCTTCGTTGCCGGTATTGGTCACTTCGTAGGCTAAAACGGCCAGCGGGATACCGCTCGCATCGGCATCTCCCGGAATCAAGGGATTGAAGCCTTTGATCTTGACTTTGACGGGCATTTTGGGATCGGACAAATTCACCTGTCCCAGGGGATAAGCCGCATCGAACGATGCTTCCGCAAACCGGGGAAAACCGTGTTGATTGGCCGGGCGACCTTCATAATGCAGGTATTCGGCGGGATCGAGTGGTCCGAGCAGGGCTTTGGTCAGCGGTTTTCCGGTGGCGGGCTGCACATTGATGGCAAAAAACGGGGCGTTGTTGCCAACCGTGACGGTGCTGAAGCCTTTGGCGGGTTTGTTCATGATCTCCCAGTCGCGCAGTTCCCCGCGCCCGCCCAGCGAAACCGTACCGGTGCCAATTCCACCGAGCGGCAACGCAATGGTATAGAGGTGATTGCGGTCGTAATGCTTTAAAACCGGCCACTCGGTCGGCTGCCACTGGGCAAACCCGATTCGGGCGCAAAAAAGGAAGAAGAGGAGTAAACGGTACATCGGTTCAGGAGGGTTAAAATCCTGACAAATGTACAAAAGAGGGATGGCAAGAAACGAATTAACAGATTCAGTTTACATCCTGAACGCGGAGGGTCGTGTTGATCTGGTTGATCACGGATTTCACCAGCCGGTTTTCGGCCTGAACCCGCCGGGAAATCTGGCGCATAAACTCTTTGAGCGCAAATTGCTCCGACGAAGGCGGGGCCGCGCCCAGTTCCATGAAAATCGAGTTCAGGGTGAACAGCAGGTGCCGCTGGCTGTCGTCAATGGATTGAATCGCTTCCGGACTTTGGACTTTATCCCTTAAAACCTCCAGATCGTGGTAGAGGTCGAATGACTCCTGAACTTGCCGGCTCCATTTCGGATTTAATTGCAGGTTGGCCTGAGAACCGGACATTGAAGTTGGGAGTGTTGTTGCCATCATAAGGGTCCGGAATAAGTAACGTTCTTCTTAATAAGTACAAATTTTGTACCACTCAGTCACAAAAACGGTAATTATTTCTAAAATATTGTAATTTATTTTGCTCCCAGACGCGGTAACAAGACCCATAAGATGCGTTTTTTTCGCCAAGCAGGGCGTTTTTCAGGAACAAAATTTAGCGATGGCACGGATTTTGTTATAGGTAAATTACTCCAGGTTGAAACTACTCACATACTGGCTTTTTATCCCATGCAGGCCGTTTACCTTATTGGCTTTTCAATTTTTCTGAATGGTTTGATAGCGGGTTATTACGCCTACTCTGCATTTCAAAAAGCCCTGAGGCCCCACAAAATTCGTCGCATTGCAGCCGCTTTAGCCTTTGGTTTCCTGGCGGTTTTGTTGGGTTGGTTTATCCATTAACCGTTTTCACATCCGCATACCTGTTTTGCATTCCCACCTATGAATGAAGATACGTGGCTTGCTGTGCTGCAAGCGTTACCTACGCCTATTGATACCCCGCTCATTCTGTTCGATAATCCGATTCAGGCCCAGGCATGGGTACAACTTAATGAATCTGAGGAAGATACGCTGTGGATTGTTACGAATGATGAACGCAAATACTGGGTGGTAACCGTAGAAATCGGGATGGAATTGCTACGCGCGGGTTTTAAACAAATCACAGCGATACCCCCACTAGTTCCTCCACAATCTTGAGAAGTTCGCGCGGATGAAACGGCTTGGATAAGTAGGCGTCAGCCGAGTACGTAGCCGTAATATTCTGATTTAAAATCGCCAGATCGATCGATACGGCAATAACCGCCACGGGCGTCCCCGGCAGTTTCCGGGCTTCCCGAATCACATCCGTACCATCCCCGTTCGGTAAGTGCATATCGGCCACCAGCACATCCGGTTTTTGCTGGTGAATCAGATTGATTGCCTCCCGAACATCGCCAGCCTGATAAATAGTATAATTGGCCCGTTGTAACGCATCTACCATTAACTTGCGTTGCGCCGACTGATCTTCAACTACCAGAACAGACTTTCTCATTTGGTGGCGGTATTGATAAAAATATACAGACTATCAATAAAGTACAAGTACCTGATTATTTACTTATTACCGCACAAATACCAGACCATACTTTTAGAAAGTTTGTATACGGTTTTTGCCCGGCGTGGGCATCTTTCCACCAATTCTGTGCCAATCCGATCAGGAATTCAAGTAGTTACCATTCGCCGGATTCTTTTGTCAATATTCCAAAAAGAAAATACCATGCGGTCGGTTTTTCCCTTGTTCCTGAGTAGTGTCCTTGGCCTTCTTGCGACTTTTACTACGCTGCCAACCTGGTTCAGCGGGGCGCCGTCTTCGGCCGGTATTGTCGCCCCGGTCGCCAAAAAGCGGGTGGTGTTCATTGCGGGCAAATGCAGCCACGGGGCCGGTGAACACGAACACAAGGCCGGTTGCATTCTGCTGGCCAAACGGTTACAGGAAACCATTCCTTCCATCGAAACGGAGGTTTTTTCGGAGGGCTGGCCCACCAATCCGAAGGCGCTCGACCGGGCCGATGCGGTGGTGATTTACGGCGACGGTGGCCCCGGCCACCTGATCAACCCGCATCTGGAGCCGGTGAATGCCCTGATGAAAAAAGGCGTTGGCCTGGTTTGTATTCATTACGCCGTTGAGGTGCCCAAAGGCGCGCCCGGTACGTATTTCCTGGATTGGATCGGCGGTTATTTTGAAACCGACTGGTCGGTGAACCCGGTTTGGACTGCCTCCTACCCCTCCCTGCCCAACCACCTGATCACCAAAGGCGTTAAGCCGTTTACGCTCAACGATGAGTGGTATTACCACATGCGCTTCCGCCCGAACATGGCGGGTGTCACGCCGATTCTGACCACGGTTCCACCCGCGTCGAGCCTCGACCGGAAAGACGGTCCGCACGAAGGCAATCCGGCGGTCCGGGCCGAAATCGGAAAACCGCAACACACGGCCTGGTGCCGCGAGCGACCCGACGGCGGACGCGGTTTTGGCATCACCGGCGGCCATTTTCACCGCGTCTGGGCCGACGACAACATGCGCAAACTCGTCCTGAATGCCATTGCCTGGGTTGCCAAAGCGGACGTCCCCGCCGGTGGTGTGGCCTCCTCGACGCCATCGAAAGAAGAAATGGGCGAATACCAGTGTCCGCACTGACCGTTCCCCTTGCAGTGATTGAGTACGTTTGAAATTAGGCCGGTACTGGACGTGTCGGTCAAAAAACAGATTCCCACACGCCTAAACCTTTCGACGCCATGAAATTTTCGATGTTGGGTGCCTTCGCTGGCGCCGTTTTTCTAACGGCTTTGATGAGCCACTCCCCGCAGAAACCGACCCGGATTTTCGACGGCAAAACCTTTCGTGGCTGGGAGGGCGACACGCTCAAAACCTGGCGCATTCAGGACGGGGCGCTGGTGGGTGGGTCACTGACGGAAACCGTCCCTAAGAATGACTTTTTATGCACCACCCGCGAATACGGCAATTTTGTGTTGCGCTGTAAATTCAAGCTGGTCGGCACCGACGGTTTTATCAACACCGGGGTGCAATTTCGGAGCAAACGGCTAACCGAGCCGGCGCACGAAATGACGGGCTACCAGGCCGATCTGGGCGACGGCTACTGGGCGAGTCTGTACGATGAATCGCGCCGGAACAAAACGCTGATCAAACCCGACTCCGTACTGATCAAAAAGATTCTCAAACGCAATGACTGGAATGAGTACGAGGTCCGGGCCGAAAACCGGCGAATCCGGCTCTATCTGAATGGCAAACAGACCATTGACTATACCGAACCGGACGCAACCATTCCGCAAACCGGTCTGATCGGTCTCCAGATCCACGGCGGAGGCAAAGCCCTGGTCTACTACAAAGACCTGATGCTGGAAGAACGGCCGTAAACCGTCCCTACCAACCCCGCAGGGGTTGACCCTGGCTAACCGGGGGTGCCCCCCCGGCCTTCCGCCCCGCACCGCGTACGAGGCTATCCACAGTCAACCCCCGTCAGGGTTTGTAGGGATGGTCACGAAAACCGGATCGTGTGCTGAAAAGGCGTAAAACCGGTCAGGTAAACCGTGGGCGCATCCATCGGCAGCAAAGCGCCCCGCAACACCACGTTTTTGTGCAGCGCCTTTCCCGGCCCAAAGGTAATTGTGTCTTTTCCGGCGGTATACGAGCCCGATTCTGCGCTCAGCAAATGCGCGTTGGCGCGGGTCAGATGTTTGGTAACGCCTGCCAGGTTGCCACCGGGTCGGAAAATCAGCTCCAGCGAAACCGGGACGTGCTCGGTGCCGGTAATCTGAATCTGGGCCTCCATCCCACTGCCGGTTTCGCGGATCGTCACTTTCGCTTCGTACTCCTGGATCTCGGAATGTTTCCGCTTGGCGTGCGGCATCTTTTCCCAATCGCCCGCCGGATCGATGTCACTTTTGGCAACCGGTTGGTAATAAGGACCTTTGAGCGATTGCGTCAACACCCAGCTATCCCCCTGCTGCTCAATTTTTTCCGTCTGAAACTGGCCTTTCCCAAAAAAAGAAGCCGACAGGCGGATGCCCTGCAACACCGCTTCGCCCTTCGAAAACGTGAGCCAAACCGGGTTGGTTTTCAAAATCGTAGCGTCCCAGTTGCCGCGCCGGATGCGGACCAGGCCCGAATGCGGAAACGGTTTTACGTAACTCGTCGGCAAGGGTTTGCTGGCGGGCAGTTCGTTCCAGAACCCGGGATCGTCCAGAAAATAATCGAGGAAATGAACGCCCTTATTCAACACGGTTTTCTCAATCTGGCGGCACAGCGCGGCCAGCTCGCCGTTTTTGTCCTGCAAGGCCATGTAACGGGCTGCGTAATAATAGCCTTCCAGCGTTCCGATGCCCGCCTTGTCCTGTCGCCCCGACGCGTCCGTCACCACCTCGCCATTCGGGTGAATGTAGTAAAGCATCATCGCCAGATTTCGCCGAACGTACTCCAGCAGCTCCGGTTTGTTCATCCCCTTGGCAATCGTAATCAGCAGCCGGTCGGTCAGGGGCGAATAAATAAGCGTACTCCGTTCGTTGTACTGCCCATCGGCGTCCATGTCGATGTGTTCGCCCAGCCACTGCTCGATGCGGTTTACGTACCGCTTGTCGGGCCAGAGCGTGTTCAGTTTGGTCAAAGCCGCCGACACCACCCAGCGGTGATTGGGCGTGTGAATTCCGCCCACCGCCAGCGCATCGCCCGCCCGTTGCAGAAACGTTTTCAGGCTCGCCAGAACCGGCTCGGCGCCCGGCGTTCCCGACCGGTCCAGCAGGCTGTAAGCTGTGGTTAACCGCTTGACAATAAAACCGGTATCGGGCGTGGAATGAAAATTGGTCATGGGCAGGTCGATCGTGCCGTCCGAATGCTGGAGCTTCAGCAAATACTGCAGGGCCAGCCCGGTTTCGCCGAGCAATTCCTTTGAACGGTAAAACGTCGATTCCGGACAGGAAAGCGCACAACAGCTCCGCCGGACAAAATCGGCGGTCGACTGGGCGTTCGGAATATCGTCGGCATCCTTGAAGCCACCAAAGGCCGGACTGCCGGTTTCTTTCACCCGATTCGCACGAACCTTCCCGATTTGCTCGTCATTGGCTTTGATGGTATCAATCAGCCAGCCCGGTTTGGCCTGGGGTGCAATTGCAAAAGAACGGGCCAGCGTTGCGGTTGTTAGCGCGGGCAAACTGCAGAACGTGGCCGTTCCGAGGCATACAAATGTTCGTCGGTTCATCTAAACTTTCTTCGGATCAGGGTGAATCCACGGTTTACGGTATTCGCGGGACAGTCTGGCGGTGGCTTCTTTGTCGCCCACCACTTCCCGTTTTTTCGGATCATAGACCATCGGCCGCTTGAGTTCCATGGAGAGGTTGGCCAGCAGACAGCTCGCGGTCGAAATGTGGCCTTCTTCGATGTCGGCCACCGGGCGGCTGTTTTTTTCAATGGCCGCCAGGAAATCGAGCATGTGCAGCCGGGTTGCCGGAGCCGCGTTCAGTTCGATGCGCTCTTCGGTATTGTCTTCCGGATACTTTTCTTTTTCGTACACCACATCCTTGTGGATTTTCTGTCCGCCTTTGGCCTGCGGGATGAAATCATACTGCATGGTGCTGGCCCAGAGCGTTCCTTTGTCGCCGTAGAGCGTGAACGACCACGGATAATCCGGGTTGTTGGGCGTTCCCCAGGTGCGGTGTTGCCAGACGCAGTTCAGTTCGGGGTATTCAAAAACCGCCGACTGCGTATCCGAAATGTTGGATTTGCCTTCTTTCTGCACGTAAATACCGCCTTCCGAACTGATTTTGGTGGGCCAGCCGAGTTTCAGCATCCAGCGAACCGTGTCGAACATGTGGATGCACATATCGCCCATGATCCCGTTGCCGTATTCCTTAAAAGTGCGCCACCAGCGGATGTGGGGCAGGCCGTCGTACGGACGCAGCGGGGCCGGGCCGGTCCACATTTCGTAGTCCAGAAAAGCCGGAACCGGTTCGGTCGGCGGGTTGCCGTTGGCCCGCATGTGGATGTAGCAGCACATTTCGACGTGCGACACTTTGCCCAGCAAACCGGCATCGATAATGTTCTTTTTGGCTTCGATCAGGTGCGGGGTGCTCTTGCGCTGCGTTCCCACCTGCACCACTTTCTTGTATTTCCGGGCGGCTGCCACCATCGCTTCCCCTTCCATCACATCGACGCTGATCGGTTTCTGGACGTACACGTGCGCACCGGCCTTAACGGCATCAATCGCCTGCAAAGCGTGCCAGTGGTCGGGCGTTCCGATCAGGACAATGTCGAGTTGGTTTTCCGCTAAAAGTTTGCGGTAATCGCCGTAGAGCTTGGGCGTTTTGCCGGATTTCTGCCGCTGGCTGACCAGTTTGGCCGCAGCATCCAGCATGTTTTTGTCGACATCGCAGAGGGCAATCACTTCAACGGGAGCCACCTGAATCAGCCGGAATAAATCGCTTTTGCCGTACCAGCCGGTTCCGATCAGCGCCACACGCCAGGTTTTTCCCTGCTGGAGCGGGTCCATACCGTAGGCTCCCAGGGTCGAAAGCGCGAGTGATGCCGTGGCACCCTGCAGGAAACTACGGCGGTTCATGTTAAAAAAATCCATTTGCGAGAAGGTTTCGGACGCTTTACGCCGGGGTTTTAAATTCTGTTAGTATGTATTTGGTACATAAAGTACGAAACGTTGAAAAACTACCAACCCGGGAAAAGTAACTTTTTCCGGCAAGTTTACAATTCAATGGGTAGACTTCCCGCCCGACCCGGTTTTGTCTACACGATTCGAACCTATTCCTGCCCCAGCCATGAAAACCGTCCTGACTACCATTGCCTTCCTCCTGCTGGTCTCCCGTTCCGCACCGGCCCAAACCGATCGGATCGGCACCCAGGTCAGCCTGCCGGATCACCCCCGCATCCTGCTCCTGAAAGGCGAAGAAGCCGCAATCAAACGCACCACCACTTCCGACCCGACCTGGCAGAAAATGCACGGCATCATTCTGGCCGAATGCGACGCGCTGCTCGATGTTGCTCCGCTCCAGCGCATTCAGATTGGCCGACGCCTGCTCGATAAATCCCGGGAAGCCCTGCGCCGGCTCTTTTTTCTTTCCTACGCCTTCCGCATGACCCAGCAGGAAAACTATCTGCGCCGGGCCGAAAAAGAAATGCTGGCCATCGCGGCTTTCAGCGACTGGAATCCCTCCCATTTTCTGGATGTGGGTGAAATGACCATGGCGGTCAGTCTGGGCTACGACTGGCTGTATTCGGGTTTGGCCGAGTCGTCGCGCGGGCTCATCAAAGACGCCATCCTCAAAAAAGGAATTGAACCTTCGCTTGATCCGAAGTACAGCAACTGGCTGAAAGTAACCAACAACTGGAACCAGGTCTGCAATGCGGGCATGGTATACGGCGCGCTGGCGATCTTTGAAGAGCAACCTCAACTGGGCAAACAGATCATCAACCGGGCGCTCGAAACCGTCAGCCTGCCAATGACCGAGTACAGTCCCGATGGCGCCTACCCCGAAGGCTACAGCTACTGGGGCTACGGCACGAGCTTCAACGTCATGCTCATCAGTGCGCTGGATAAAGCCTTTGGCCAGGATTTCGGGCTGACAGCCCAGGCCGGTTTTTTAAAAACCGCCGGATACCTGGAGTTTATGACCGGTCCTTCGGGCAATGCCTTCAACTACTCCGACTCCGGGTTGGGGGGCGGTTTGCAACCGGCGATGTTCTGGTTTGCCGAAAAGCTGAAAAATCCGTCGCTGCTGTGGGTGGAACGCACCCACCTGATGAACGACGACGCGACGAAAGTGGTCAAAAACCGGCTCCTGCCCGCGACCATGCTCTGGAGTGCGGGGGTTAAATTGGGTTCCATGGCCGCGCCCAACGAGCTGATGTGGGTCGGTCAGGGCAAAACCCCGGTGGCCCTCATGCGGTCGTCCTGGACCGATCCGGCGGCTGTGTATCTGGGCCTGAAAGCCGGAACGCCCTCGGCCAGCCACGCGCACATGGATGTTGGGTCGTTTGTGATGGAAGCCGAGGGCGTTCGCTGGGCGATGGATTTTGGGATGCAGGAATACGAATCGCTCGAATCGAAAGGAGTCGATCTGTGGAATGGTCGCCAGGATTCGCAACGCTGGCAGGTCTTTCGGTACAACAATTTTGTCCACAATACGCTGACTGTCAACAATAGCCTGCAGAAGGTAACCGGCAAAGCGCCCATCACGGCCTTTTCGAAAAAACCGGACTATATGAACGCCGTTACGGATTTGACCGGGCTCTACGCCGAATCCCTGCAAAAAGCCACACGGGGGGTTGCGCTGGTGGACAAAGCCTACGTGGTGGTGCGGGATGAACTCGAAAACCGGGCGGCCGAAACCACGGTTCGCTGGACGATGCTCAGCCCGGCCGATGTCAAGCTGCTCGGCACCAACAAAGCCGAGCTGACCAAAGACGGCAGGAAGCTGATCCTGGAAGTTCGGGAACCGGCCAATGTAGTCTTGAAAACCTGGACCACCGATCCGCCCAACAGCTACGATGCCGCCAACCCCGGCACCATCCGGGTCGGCTTTGAAGTGGTGCTGCCCGCCAGCTCCCAAAAAGCCCTGACGGTTTTGCTGGTGCCGGAAAAAGCCGCCACGAAAACGCAAAAAACCGTCGAGGCATTGGCGAAATGGCCGCGCTAGCGGGGAACCGGTTTTCGGTTTTCGGTATACGGTTTTCGGCGGGCCGTCGCTACGCCGGGCCGTCGCTACGGTGGTGAGGCAATTATTTTTGAATAGCGAATAATGAATAACGAATGTTGAACGCTGAAGGCGTCAGCCGATCGTAGCGACGGCCCGGCGTAGCGACGGTCCGGCGTGGCGACGGCCTGTCGAAAACCGTATACCGAAAACCAAAAACTGTAAACCAAAAACCGTATACCGAAAACCGAAACCTGTATACCGAAAACCGTAAACCACTTTCCCAGGTTATTAGGGAAAAACGACCTTTAACGGACCTGATCCATGAGAATTGCTGGCTACCTGTTGGCCTTGCTGCTGTTGGCAAGCTGTAAAAATGAGAATCCGCCCAAATTGCTGAAAGCGGTTGAAGTTCGGAAAGATGGCTCCGACGGCCTGATTGTTTCGGTAGCCCTGATCGACGAAGAAGGCGAACCAACCAGCGCCACGGGTTTGCTGCTGGTTGAAATTCAGGGGCTTTCCAAACAGGATACGGTTTTTACGGTGATGGAACTGGATACGGCCCTGACCGAAGCCAGCTTCCGGCCGCTGACGTTCGGCGCCGGTTCCTTTGAAAAAAAGATGCTGGGTTTTGAAACGGCCCGGATTGTCTACCAGAAGTCGTCGGCTTCTTACCAAAAGACCAGTAAAAAGGGCCTCATGCTGGTGTCGTTTAAGCCCGAGGGCGGCCCGGTGCTCAAGCAAACCGTGACCTACGAACTTTAACGGATAAATCTAACAGCGTTATTTCGGAAAATGCCGCTTAGGGTCGGGCATTCTTTTTGGCGGCTTCGGCCAGAATCTCCCGCCCCAGCCGGGAGTTTTGCCAGGTGGGCGACAGCGTCCGGTACATTTCCAGGTAGTCGGCTTTGGTCAGGTAATTACTCAGCGTACAAAGTGTGGGCAAAGCCGCTCCCACGGCGGTGGTGTTGTAGCGTTTCACGTACGTCTTCAGCAGATCGATGCGGTTTGCCGTCATCTCGTCCACGATTTTCTTCAGGGGCCGGGCGTTGGCGGTGTCTTCCTTCGCCACCAGCGCTTCATGCACCTGTTTGATGCGGTAACGCTGGTAACCAATCTGCTGGTCTTCCCGGTACCATTCTTTCCAGAGCCGGTCGATGTCGGAGCCGCTGACCACCACGCTGTCGTACAGCGGTTTTGAACCTTCCACCGTAACGGTCCGGTTATCCAGCAGAATATCCGCCAGTTTCAGGCTCATGCTGCCCTTGCCCGCGTACAGATACATGTGCGCCGGTTCAGCCATGGTTCCGTTCAGCACAAACCGCTCCTGCCGAACCACCGCCGAATCAACAACTTTCCGTTGCCCGCCGTCGATCAGGTACATTTTGGTATTGTCCGGCAAGCCCAGAATATGCCCGTTCACGCGGTAGCCAGCGGGCTGCTGGGCCGAGCATTTGATCAACAGAAAATACAACAGGACGGGGAGCAGGAGCTTAACAAGTTTCATCGGTACGAAGGATTAGGTTCTCTTCTGCCTAGACGAAACCGGGCGGTTTTTATTACAATCCGTATTCACGAACGTCAGTCCGTGCAAAACTCCACGCGGGTTGACGTCCGTGAATACGTCAGGCCAATTCGATGCGGCCCTGTTTTTTCAGGATGCGGTAGTGGGAATGCAGCGCCGATAAAAACGTCCTGTTTTCCAGATAGGGCAGTTCGAATTCCCGGGCGGTTTGCTGCACAATGGCCGTGATGGCCGGATAATGAATGTGACAGATTTTGGGAAACAGATGGTGCTCGATCTGCCGGTTCAGACCGCCACAGAAAAAAGCCGCCATCTTGCTGCGGGGGGCAAAATTGGCCGTGGTGCGCAACTGGTGAACCGCCCAGGCTTCCTGAATGCTCATTCCGTTGACCGGCACCGGAAACGAGGTACCTTCCACGAGGTGCGCCAACTGAAAAACCACGGCAATCAAGGCTCCTTCCACCAGGTGCATGGTGATAAACCCGAGTGCGATTTGCCACCAGGCCAAATCCAGCACCAGATACGGCAGAATCAGAAAGCAAAAATAATAAGCGGCCTTGGTCGTAAACAGGGTGATGTATTCGTGCCGGGGATGGCGCGGATTGGCGTGCTGACCGATTTTTTTCTGAAAAAACTTAACGAAATCCTTGCGAAAAACCCAGGAAAGCGACGTCAGCGAATACAGCGGCAGGGCGTACAGGTGCTGGTATCGCTGCCACGGTCGATAGGCTTCCCCGTCTTCCAGGCGAATGAGCCCCGGCGCCACGTCGATGTCTTCGTCGTGCCCGAAAATGTTGGTGTAGGTATGGTGAACGACGTTGTGGGACAACTTCCAAACGTAAGGATTCGCCCCGATGAAATAAAAGCTGCTGCCCAGCATTTTGTTCAGCCAAGTTCGGGAGGAAAACGCGCCGTGAATGGCGTCATGGGAGACGTTGAACCCAATAAAAGCCGCAAAAATGCCCAGTAAAACGGCCAGGCCGAGCATGGTCCAGGCATTAAAAACATTCGACAGGATCAGGCCGTAGAGCAGCCCGTAGCCGGTCAGAAAAAAGAGGGCCTTAAACCACATGGCCCGGTTGGCGTGGGGCGAAATACCGGTTTCCTTGAAATAGGTATCGACGCGCTGGCGAGCGGTGGCAAAAAACTGCGACCGACCGGTATTGGTAAATTTTACGGGTGTTTGCATTAAAACTAATCCTTAAGCCGACTTGTGCAGAATTCAGAAAATTGCATTCGGCTTATCGGGCAACAAATCGCTTAAAATAATACAACAAATCGGTACCTCCGGAACAACCTTTTCCCGCGTCCGCGGTACCTTGTCCATTACGACGCGGAAAGTTACGGCCCTATTCCGTACGTTCGACAAAACAGCGCGTATTTTACACGAATGGCAAACGGTTATTTCAACAACGACCTGATAACGAAATACTTGCTTTTAAAATTCACAAACCTGGATAATTGCCAGCCTGAGTGGGGCAAATCGCACCCGCATTCACCCGGTTTTCCGGCCTGAATTTTATCCCGAAAACCGCCCGGGTTTTAATCCTGGATGACCTAAAACCGGCTCGCCGGTCAGCGGGTCAAAAAATCCCGAAACCACTGACCGGACTGTTTCACAATGCGTTGCTGGCTCGGGTAATCAACGTAAATCAGTCCGAAACGCGGCCGGTAGCCCTCGGCCCATTCAAAATTATCCAGCAGTGACCACGCAAAATAACCGCCCACCTTGAAGCCCTCCTGTTTGGCCCGCAGCACCTGGTGCAGGTACCTTTGATAGTAGGCAACCCGTTGCGGATCCTCCACCCGGCCATCCCGCAACTGGTCCGGAAAAGCCGCCCCGTTTTCGGTAATGATGATTTCGTTGATTTTTTCGTACTGCGAAAACTGGCGAATTATCCGGTAAATCCCTTCCGGATACACCTCCCAGTCCATCGCCGTACTGTCGGCTACCCGGCGTTGCCGGGGCTTTACTTCCCGCGCCCAGACGTAGGGCGTGAACCAGTCGTGCCGCACCACCAGCCGAAAGTAATTTTGCAGACCAATGAAGTCAAAATCAAAAACCGCCCGTTGCAGATCGCCCAGACTGGCGTATTTGGTCAGAATTTCTTTCAGCAGGGGCGCTTCCCGAACCGGATAGCCCAGTCCCAGACTCGGTTCGATGAAAAGGCGGTTTCCCAGTGCATCGATGCGTTCGGCGGCCCGAACATCGCGAAGGGCCGGCGTCTGCGGTTCGACCGGCGCGCAAAACAGGGTGGTGCCGATCCGGGCGTTGGGCACATTCCGGCGGATGATTCGCCCCCCCTCGCCCTGGCAGATGACGGCGTGGTGAACGGCGGGCAGGAAATTCCACAAACCCCGCCGACCCGGCGCGTGAACACCGGCAAAATAGCCGGCCGCCGTAAACACCAGCGGTTCGTTCAGCACCATCCAGTTCTTGACTTTGTGTCCGAACGCTTTGGTGCAGCACTCCACAAACTCCGAAAACCAGCGAATCACGGCGCGGTTGGTCCAGCCGCCCTTGGCTTCGAGGGCCTGCGGCAAATCCCAATGGTAAAGCGTCACCCAGGGCTCGATGCCCAGCCGCAGGCAGGTATCGATCAGCCGGTCATAAAACGCCAGCCCCTGCTCGTTGACCCGGCCCGTGCCATCCGGGCAAATCCGTGACCACGACAGCGAAAACCGGAACGCACGGAATCCCAGGCTCTTCAGTAAAATCAGGTCGGCTTCGTAGCGGTGGTAAAAGTCGCAGGCCACATCGCCGTGATCCCGAAGCCGTCGCCAGCGTCGGTCGTGCGTAAAGGTGTCCCAGATGGAAGGCCCGCGACCGTCGGTTTGGTGGGCTCCTTCAATTTGATAGGCCGCCGTAGCCGCGCCCCAGACAAAATCCGGCCCAAAATCCGGCCGGGAAAAAGACGGTGTTGATGGTTGCAAACGATGAATCAAAACAAGATCAGGCGGAAAGGTAGCGGGTTTCCGGCGGTATCCGCACCGGCAGATTATTATGAAACTGTTAAGAAAAACGCCGAAAAACTGCTGAATACGAGCGCATTGGTAACCGGTCCATAAAATTCAGGTCATTTCTGGGGAGTAGATTCGTTTCCAAAACCGTCGCTATCGTTCATGCGTATTTTATTTCTGGTTCAGGGAGAAGGTCGCGGCCATCTGACGCAGGCTCTTTCGTTTGCCCAACTGGTCGAAACCGCTGGCCATGAGGTGGTTGGCGCGCTGGTCGGCGTTACCCAAAACCGCCCGACGCCCCTGTTTTTCAGCGAACAGTTCCGGGCACCCATCACGCCCCTGCTGAGTCCCGGTCTGGTCTACCATACGCAAACCCACGCCTTGCAACCTTCCAGAACCGCCTGGCAGGCCCTTCGGAATTTTCGGACGTTCCGGCGCAGCATTCGCCAGATTCGGGACGCCATTGACGCCCTTAAGCCCGATCTCGTCGTTAATTTTTACGAGCTGCTGGGTGGACTGGCCTACGGTTTTTACCGGCCTTCGGTGCCCATGATCTGCGTGGCGCATCAATACCTGGCCTTTCATCCCCGGTTTCCGTTTCCGGCGGGCCAGTGGATCGATCGGTTGCTGTTTAAACTGACCTCGCGGCTCACGGCCTGGCGGGCCCACGAAATGCTGGCTTTGTCCTTTGATCAGCAACCCGACGTGCCGGGCAGCCGGGTCCGCGTGGTTCCGCCGTTGCTGCGTCGCGAAGTGATCGAACGCCAGCCTACCACCGGCGATTTTCTGCTGGCCTACACCACCAATCCGGGTCTGGTATCGCAGCTCGTGAAAGCCCACCAGCAGCACCCCGATCTGCCCATCCGTTGTTTTCACGCGGGGACGCAGGCGACTGACGAACGCATCGACGACGCGCTGACCTACCACGCCATCGACGGGCAGCGGTTTCTGGATGCCATGCAAGGGTGCCGGGCCGTGGTCACAACCGCCGGTTTTGAGTCCGTCTGCGAAGCCTTTTACCTCGGAAAACCGGTTTTGATGATTCCCCAACCCAATCATTTCGAGCAGGCCTGCAATGCGCTGGACGGCCAGCGGGCGGGGGTTGGCGTAGCCGCTCATTCGTTTGATCTGAGTCGTTTGCTGGATTTTATGCCCCATTACGACGCCAATGCCGGTGCGCAATTCCGGGCGTGGTACGGTCGGGGGTATTATTTATTTCTGGCCGCCATGAACCGCGCCGTCAATTCGACCACCCCAACGCCCCGGCGACCCCGGCAACGCATGAAAGCCCTGTCGGCGGCAGGTCGCTAATCCGAAAGGCAACTGGCCATTCATTGCAAAACCGCCTTTAACCGCGGCAGCGGACCGTTCGGCAACAGGTGTCCCGGGAGCCGGGCAGCGCCGTCAGATCCCAAAGCGCATCCGGTTTTGTCAATTATTTTAATAATTTGGTAACAAATCAATTGAGCTGGTTTCCTGCCGGATGGTTTTCTTTACGGTTTCATCGCATCTGTCTAATTCACCCTTCTGATTATGTCGATCCCCTATTCCATACGCGGGTTGTTCGTTGGCGCTTTGCTGAGCTGTTCAGCGCTAACACAGGCCCAAACCACTGCGCAGGGTTTTGTTTTTGAAGACCGCAACCAGAACGGCAGAAAAGACCGCGCCGAGCCCGGAATCGCCCAGGTGCCGGTTTCGAACGGCCGCGAGGTCGTGCTCACCGATCCGAAGGGTCGCTATCAGTTGCCGGTGGGCGCCGACAACATTCTGTTTGTGATCAAACCGACGGGTTACAAACTTCCGGTCAATCCGCAGAACCTGCCGCAGTTTTATTACCGGCACAAACCGCAGGGCTCGCCCAGCCTGAAATTCGCGGGGGTTTCGCCCACCGGCCCCCTGCCCAAATCCGTCGATTTTGCGCTGACCAGACAGGCCGAGCCGGATCAGTATCAGATTCTGGTTTTCGGCGATCCGCAGGCCTACACGACCGAACAGATCGGCCATTTCGACCGGGGCGTGGTTTCGGAGTTGCAGGGAAAAACCGGCACTTTCCGGTTCGGAATCAGTCTGGGCGATCTGGTGGGCGACAATCCGACCTTGTTCAGTGCCTACAACGCCGTGATCCGGAAACTCGACCTGCCCTGGTTTCAGGTGATGGGCAATCACGACATGAACTACGACGTGAAAGCGGATAGCCTGTCGGACGAGAGTTTCGAAGCCATGTACGGCCCCAATACCTACGCTTTCACGCAGGGGAAAGTCCATTTCATCGTGCTGGACGATATTATTTATCCCGATCCGCGCGATCAGGCGGGGTATCAGGGTGGTCTGCGGCCCGACCAGCTGGCATTTATCGAAAACGATCTGAAGCACGTTCCGAAAGACCATCTGGTGGTGCTGTGCCATCACATTCCACTTTCCGGTGAAAACGAGTCGTTCCGGAAAACCGATCAGCAGCGGTTGTTCAACACCCTGAAAGACTTTCCGCACACGCTCTCGCTTTCGGCCCACACCCACATTCAGCAGCACTTTTTTTACGGCAAAGAAGCCGGCTTCGACCGCGCTACGCCCCACCACGAATACAACGTGGGCACAACCTCGGGCGACTGGTATTCCGGGGAAAATAACGCCCAGGGCGTCCCGGTTTCTACCATGCGCGACGGAACGCCCAAAGGTTATTTGTTCCTGACGTTCAACGGCAACCAGTATTCGTTCGATTACCGGATTGCGGGCCAGACCGAAACCTACAAAATTGGCCTGTATGCCCCCAAAGCCATTCCCCGAGGGCAGGTTGGCCGGAACGATCTGTACGCCAATTTCTTTCAGGGCAGCAAACACGACTCACTGGAATACCGCATCGGCCAGACCAACTGGAAACCGATGACGCGCGTGGAAGAAGCCGACCCCGGTTTGCTCGGCGTGCGGTTTCGGTATGACTCGGCAGAGCAACCGTTGGCCGGTACGAAGCCCTCCGCTCCCATTCCATCGACCCATTTGTGGAAGGCCAAGCTGGGTGGAAACCTACCCGCGGGCGAACACACCATTGAGGTGCGGGCCAAAGACGTTTACGGACGCACGTTTACGGGCAACACCACGTTCCGGGTGGTAGAGCCATCCGGGGTTTCCGAAAAATAAAAGACGAGCTAAAATCGCCGGGATATGCCGCCACGCGAACCAGGTAATTCGTTCCCTGGCCGCCCAATTTAGCAAATCGTTCACGTTGGCTTCACAATGAGGTCATGCTGGACTCCGATCTTTACGGAAACTTTCGACTGTTGGCGTGATTGATTCTCTGCGTGTTTTGCTGCTCCGGCGGTTCAATCAGGCGTTCTGGCTGCTGATGCTCATGATGCTGTCAGGCTGGGGCGCCTGGCGGTTTTGCAGGCAGGCGGTTTTGGCTCCGTCCCTTGCTTCGCCGGCAGCACCCGCCAGGCCGGAAATCCACCAGTTTCATCTTCAGTCCATTGCTGCACTGGATTCGTCCGTAACCCTGCTTCGCCTGGCGGTTCGCGACGGTCAGTCCGAAACCACCCTGCTGGCTCTGAACGAGCAGATTCGTCAGCAAACGCAGGAAGTAAGCCTGCTCTCGTCGGGCGGTCGCGCAACGGTTTTGACCCCAAAGCTGCTCAATTCCTGTCTGGCTTTCCGGCAATTGATTTTGCAGAAAACCGCTGCGCCCCGGCTTTCGCAACACCTGGCGACCTGGCAGTCCGAGATCCGGCATCTTTATTTTCAGAGCGCCACGCTCCCCTGATCTGTCGGCCCTACTCATCGCGGTATAAAAGACAAATCCCGGCGAGTGGCCGGGATTTGTGGTATCTAACTCATTGAAACAGAGCCTGCCGGAAGCCATCAGACTGTTTGGATTACCCAATGAACATGAGAAGGCAAAAGATAGCGGCAAGGCCCCGCTCTGCCGCACCGACATCGGAAATGTGACATACCGTTGAGCGGGGTCTTACTTGCCGGAACAAATATACCACGATTCCCGGTGCCGGTGGGTTATGAAATTGTGAAGGTTTGCCGCACTCAGTCCAGGCTGACGGCCCGGTAAGCGGTGTCAACCGGGGCGCTGGTTTGCACCTTCACGGTTTTCACGTCCGTTTTGAAACCGTCGGATACCTCAACTCTGTAAACACCGTCTTCGAGGTTGTTCAGGTCAAACCGGATGATCGACGTTTCGTTTTTTTCGCCCAGTTTCAACACCGTCAGGGTCTGCCCCGCTTCGTTGACCAGCCGGACGTTGACTTTGCTGTCTTTCGCCTTGCTGACGTTCACACTCACTTTTAGGCTGTTGATCACCGGATAAACCGCCGATTGAAAGGTCGATTTGGCTTCGGCGGTTTCTTTACCGTCGGCCAGCGCTGCGGAGGTGGTGGCCAAAGTCAGGGCAATAAGGGCGGAAGCAATTAAAGTTTTCATTGGATCTGTTGTTTGCGTTAGGATTTGTCGGTGTCAGTTACTCTTCGACCGTTTACTGATTCAAAAGTAATGACAACATAAGGTACCTTGCTATGCATAGTACTTTGTCGGTTGAAATACCGGGATGAGTGGTTAATTGAAAGGATGAGAAGAAAAGGCGGTTTTAGGATCTACCGGAAAACAAAAAAGACGCCGGTGGACTGGCGTCTTTTTAACCCGAAACCCGGTATTTTTTATGGGTGAATTGCGGACAGCAGCCCCGATTCGGCGCGTACCGGCAAATCTTCCAGTTGAACAAAACTGAGTTTCCAGGTTTGGTCGGCGCTTTTTTTCCAGAGCAGCATAAAATTCCCGGAGCCGGTCCCACCTGGTTCGCCCGGATTTTCGGGCAGCACATCCACCGAAAACGTTCCGGCTTCGTAGGCGGTTTTGGCGTCCGTTCCGGAACTGACCGCGTAGATTTTCAGATCGTCGAGGGTGGGCAGCGTGGCTTTTACCCACTTGCTGCTTACTTCCGATTTGCCCTGCCAATGGCTGTTTCCCTGCACAAACTGCACGTCGTCGGCCAGGAAAGACGTAATCTTATCAGCCTCTTTCGCATTCCAGGCCGTGATGAACTGCTTGTTCAGCTCCTGGATGTTTACCGATTCGGTGGTTGTTGAACATGCCGTACCCAGCATCGTTAGCAACAACAGAGCGATGAATGATTTCATGATGAGTCTATTGTTAAAAGTGATGAAACAAAACCGTTCGGTGCTGTTACCAGCTTTTTTGCCGGTATTCCGTGGCTCCGTACGGCGAGTCGGCGTCCCCGTAATACGGGTTTGGCAGATAACCCTGATTGAGAATGTACAAAGCCGGGTTGGTCTCGGTTTCTTCCGGTTTCGCCGTCTGAACCGCACTGAAAGCCGGCGCTGGTGCCGGGGATTTAACCGCCGGTTTTGCCACCACCGCAGACCGCATCGTAATGGAAGGGGCCGCCCCGGTATTGGCCGCCAGCACCGGGCGTTCGGCCGCCCGTCGACCGGCTTCTTCCCAGGCGGCTTTTTTCCGCTTGTTGTCGAGGTGTTTCCCGATGGCGTAGCCGGCCGCACCGCCCACAACGCCCCCGACCACTCCGCCCACAACCCGGTTTCGTTTGTGGATGATGGCCCCGGCGGCTGCTCCGGTCCCCGCGCCGATGGCCGTTCCTTTGGCCTGTGGACTCCAGCTTTTCAGAATTTGCGCTTCCGCCGGCGAATGACCCGCCAACAACCCGGTCAGCAGAATCAGGAGGTATGTATGATGAATCGTTTTCATGGTTTCCATTTTTAGTGGTGAATGACCTATAGACAGATCCAGGCAGCCATAGTTTAAAAAATGGTAACAACCCGTGAAAAAACCGAAATCCCGAAGGCGGTTTTCGGGGGAATTCAGCGGCCTAAAAAGAAGTGGAAATCTTGTCGCAAACACCCCGCATCTTGTCGCATTCACACGCCCTTTCTTTCGGGCAGCGACCGTACCTTTGTTCAGTAAACTTTAAACCACAAATACACATGGCAACGAAAATTTTTGTCAATCTGCCCGTTAAAGACCTGAACAGATCCGTCGATTTTTTCACCAAACTCGGTTATTCCTTCAATCCGCAGTTTACGGATGAAAATGCGACCTGCCTGATTATCAGCGAAGACATTTATTTCATGCTGCTGGTCGAGCCCTTTTTCAAAACGTTTATCAAGAAGGAAATTGCGGATTCAAGCAAAACCACCGAAGCCATTTTCTGCCTGTCGGCCGACAGCCGGGAAGCGGTCGATGATCTGGTGAGGAAGGCCGTAGCCGCCGGTGGCACCACCCCGAACGAAAAGCAGGATCAGGGTTTTATGTACGGACACGGTTTTCAGGACCTGGATGGTCACCTCTGGGAAGTGATGTGGATGGACCCCAGCGCCGTTCAGGAGCAACCAACCTCAGAAGCCGGCAATCAGTAAGGGCTCAGAATCCTAAAAGCGAAGGCCGTAGCGGAATAAACCGCTACGGCCTTTTTCGATCTGCTGGCCTTCCAAACCGCTCTTTACGTCGCCTTCCCTTTTATGCCATAACTCACTGTCACCACCAGCAACAGCAAGATCAGGAATCCTAAAGCGGTGGAAAGGGAGAATTGCTGAGCGATAAAACCGAGTAAAGCCGGGCCCGCCAGCATCCCGGTATAACCGATCGTCGTGATGACCGAGATACTCACCGTCGGGGCAATACCGGGCAGGGTGCCGGCCGCGCTGAAAAAAACCGGGACAATATTGGCCGCCCCCAGGCCCACCAGCACAAAGCCCGCCAGGGCCCCGAATACCCAGGGACTCAAAATGGCGATCAGCAGGCCCACGGCGGCCACTAAACTGCCCGCCACCACCACGGTCTTGCTGTTCAGGCGGGCCACCAGTTTATCGCCGACTAACCGCATGACGGCCATCGCCACCGAAAAGGCGGCATACCCCGCCCCCGCCAGCTCCGGGTCGATTCCTTTGGTATCCCGCAGAAAAATGGCACTCCAGTCGAGAATGGCCCCTTCGACCAGAAAAACGACAAAACACATCAGTCCCAAAAACAAGGCACCAGCGTGCAGCCAGCCGAATCGCTGGCGGGTCTTCGCGGGCGTTTCATCCCCGGCCGAAAAGTTGGCCATCACCTGCCGCTCGGCCTCGGCCGGGAACAAATGCCGGTACTGGCTTACGGTAATGAGAATCATCAGGGCGGCAATACTGACAATGGCGTAGAGCGGATTGAGCCCCAGCTTCATCAAAAACCCCAGACCCAGCGACCCCAAAAGCCCGCCCACGCTAAACAGGCCGTGCAGGGCCGACATGATGGGACTTCCGTAGAGATTTTGCACCTGGACGCCGTGCGTGTTCATGGCGACGTCAATGGCTCCGATGCTGGCGCCAAACACAAACAGGGCGACAGCGGTGGCCGCCGTCGATGGCAGAATAATCAGCAGGGGTAACGCAACAGCCATGACCAGTACGGCGCTGGCGATGATGATCCGGCTTCCGAAGCGGCTCACCAGCCAGCCCGATGTCGGCATCATCAGCATGGCGCCCGCCCCCAGCAGCAACAGCAACAATCCCAGGTTGGCATCATTCAGCGCCAACCGGTCTTTGGCATACGGAACCATTGGCGCCCAACTGGCCATTCCCAGACCACAAACCAGAAAAATCAACTGAGTGGCGGTCCGGGCCTTCAACACCGGCCCAGATGGCAGAGCTACATTCATAACGGATTAGCGGAAGTGACGGCTAAATGTATAAAAAAGTCCGTATTCCGCAACGATTTCAAATCAAGGCGAAGCGCAGTTTATTGAGAAAACGGACTGCGACCCCGTCACTGTCCCGTCAAATGCGCATGCTGGGCGACCCGTACGGACCCAATGGAGCAATCATCCAAAAATGGAAACCGAGCCCTTGCCGGAAACATTGGTACGGGTTGACCCACCTGCCAGAACACCGGCCCAATTGCTGCGCGATTTCAGAAAATCACTCGGAAGAAGCGGTTTTACGAATAAGTCCGGGGTTTCTCTTCTCACAAGGCCACTTCCGAGAGCGGTTCGGTAACGCCGGTTTTTTTGGAGCGGTAGAGAATGGCCCGCTGGCCGAGGAGTAAAACCGCCAAGCCACTGAGGACACAAAGGCCCATCATCCCCACCATCGGAATGGCCGTGTGGTTGTGAAACACGCTGACCGACGCGGAAACCAATCCGCCAAAGCCCATCCGGAAACTGCCCATCAGCGCTGCGGCACTTCCGGCATGCCGTGAAAAGGGGGCCAGCGAAAGGGCCGACGCATTGGGGCCGGTCAGGCTTTGCCCCAGCAAAAACGCAAACAAAACTGCAATCAGACCGTAGGGGCCGAACCAGCCCGCCCACGTTCCCCAGACCATCAGCAGCCCCACCACCGACTGATAGGTCAGCGTGGCAAAAATGATTTGCTCGCTCCGGAACCGCTTTAACAAAATATGATTTAACTGGGACGGACCGATGATGGCAATCGACAGGAAGGCAAAAATCCAGCCGTACTGCTGCTCGCTGACGTGGTAAATGTTCATGAACACATCGGGCGAACCGGAAATGTAAGCAAACGGAGCCGAGGTGGCAATGCCCCCCACGAGCGTGTACGTCAGAAACTGGGGTTGTTTCAAAACCGTCAGAAAACTCCCCACCACCGCCCCCGGCCGGAGCGAGATCGAAGGCTCCGGTTTTTTGCCGTCGGGAAGGAGAAAATAAATCGCCACCAGAATCAGCGCCGTGATGGCCGCCAGAATCAGGAAAATGGAGTGCCAGCCCAGCGCCACGGTAGCATAGCCGCCGACCGTCGGGGCAATCATGGGCGAAACCGCCACCACCAGCGTCAGCAGCGAAAACGCCTGGGCAATCTCCGAAACCGGGAAAAGGTCGCGGACAAGCGCCTGAGCAGCAACCAGGCCCACACAACCGCCAATGGCCTGCAACAGCCGCATCAGAATCAGCGTTTCAATCGAATCCGTAAAAGCGCAGCCCACCGAAGCCAGCAAATACAGCACCAGTCCGCCGTAGAGCGGTCGTTTTCGCCCGTAGCGATCCAGCAACGGCCCGTACAGCAGTTGTCCGAAGGCAATTCCGATCAGATAAGCCGTCAGCGAAAGCTGAACCTTGTCGATCGACGTGTGCAGGCTTTCGGCAATAGCCGGAAAACCCGGCAGATACATGTCGATGGAAAAAGGACTGATCGTGGTGAGCGTTCCTAAAATCAGAATAATAACGAAATGCTGTCGGCGCGTCATAGGGTGCAGCGGTGGTGCCTACGGATTAGACACTCCTCAAGCAATGATTGTTCCCAATTTTGTATTTTTTCAGGAAAATCACCAGGAATTATCCATAAAATACAGCCCGTCGAAAAACCGGGTCCTCGGTGCGCTCCCCACTGAAACCGGAAAACCGGCCGGTTTTTCGCACCCGCCGACGGATCGGGCGGTTTTCTGTCAAAAGGCGGTTTTTACTTACCGGTTGGTGAGCGTGTGCAGACTTTGGTTGATGCGTTCGGCCACCTTGGCATAACCCGCCGAATTGAGGTGCAGCTCGTCGGCCCGCAACGAAGCCGGAATGACATCGTCGGTATGGTCGATGATGTCGGCCATGCTGTTTGGATTGTATTGGGAAAGCAGGTAGGCATGCACGTTGATGTAGTGATCGCCGTAGAGCTTATACAGCTCGCCGTTCAATTGCGTGATCGCCTTGTGTCCATCGCCAAAAACCTGCTCTTTGGGTCCCATGTGGCCGTTTATGATGCTCAGGATCAGGTAGCGCGAATGCCCCAGAGCCGCCACCATGGCCGCAATGTCGGCCTTGATGTTGTCGGGTTCGAGGTAGTTGTTGCGGCCTACCCAGATGATCGTGTTGTACGAATGTTTCTCCTTGTCCGCCAGCATCCGCTTGGCAATCTGGGTGCTGGTCTGGCCCGCAATGCCCCCATTGAACGTCTTGTAGCCCGTCAGTTTCTCGAGTTCGTTCAGATACGGCGTACCGCCAACGCCCTCGGTCAGGCTGTCGCCCCAACCCACAATGAAGTTGGAAGTGGATTTATCGGGCGAAACGCCCCCGTTTTGACAGCCCCAGAAGGTGGTGACAAACAAGGCGATGGCGAAACGGACGAGGGAGAAACGAAGAAAAGTCATTAGCAAAATGTTCGTTGAAGTAGATCCCGCCAGGCGGGCAAGATCCGGTTTTTGGACGCATAAGTAACGGCAGAATCATCCGGAAATTGTATTTCCCGAAGTCAATTCGTTTCGTTTTCTCATTCCACTTTCGGCAAAAACCGGGTATGAAACGCGCCTTCGATCCCCAACTCCCCACCCACTGAAAAACCGGAAAATAATTGCAACCGCCAAAGGCCGAATCGCAGCAGAACCCGGTTTTGCCGGTATCTTTGCCTCGTTTCCTGATCAACCCGTATGACTCCACGCTCGCCCGCCGTTCACCAACTAGCGAAGAAACTCTGGAATTACCACCAGCTCAATCAGCCCCTCCAGCCCGCCGATGCGATTTTGGTGCTTTGCAGCTACGATACGCGCGTGGCCGAACGGGCTGCGCAACTCTGGCTGGCGGGATGGGCCCCGCTGCTCATCTTTTCGGGCGGGCTGGGCGTTATTACCCGAACGATGTGGAGCGAACCCGAAGCCGATCAATTCGCCCGAATCGCCCGGGAAATGGGGGTTCCGGCCCACGCCATTCTGATTGAAAACCAATCCACGAACACCGGTGAGAATGTCCTTTTCACCCAGAAGCTCCTGGCCGAGCGCCACCTCGACCCGGGCCGGTTCCTGTTGGTTCAAAAACCGTACATGGAACGCCGGAGCTACGCTACCTTCCGGAAAGTCTGGCCCGAAAAACGGGTGAACGTCACCTCCCCGCAGGTTTCGTATGAAGACTATCTGGATCAGTATTCGAACCCGGATCTGTCCGTCGAAGCGGTGATTAACATCATGGTGGGCGATTTGCAACGGATCAGGGAATATCCCCGCAAAGGATTTCAGATTCCGCAGGACATTCCGCAAGACGTTTGGGAAGCGTATGAAACGCTGGTGGCAGCCGGTTTTGACCAGCACCTGATCAGGGAGTAATGCCCCGAAGCGGGCCCGGCCAGTAGCCAAACCGCTTGATTCTGAGCGGTTTTTGCACGGAACAAAGATCAATTTTTGTAAAACCGGGTTGGCGTTGCCGCCTACTAAATTAGAGAATTTTTATGGGCAGCGGATGCCCCCCTTTTCGTAATTTAGGCTTAAAAAAGCCTCTTGTCTGATAATGAGTTCACCAACGCCCCTCCGATTGACTTTCGGGACCGAAGGGGCCATCGGCTGATGCAGCCTTAAAAAACATCGGCAGCCACCGTTCAAACTGCCCGGACAATCGCCAGCAAGTCATGTATGGTGTAGATCAATCGCCCGGGTCTCGGTAAATTAATTCGCTGAAGAATGGACTTTTTCGGCCCAGAATCGTTACTTCATAAACTACCTTTTCCGTAAGGAACAGAATCATGCGAGACAAGCCTGCCATCTGGCTCGTCGATGATGACCAGGCCGTTGGTGACATCATTGAGCGGGCATTCAAAAAGGAAGCCCTCAGCTGTCAGGTGAAATCATTTACGGATGCCCAGGCGATTATTGCAACGATTCAAGCCGACCGCCAGCCTACCCTGCTCCTGGTCGATCAGTGCATGCCCGGCATGGATGGGTTGACGCTGGTTGAATGGCTTAAAAACAATCCTTCCACCCGATCCCTCAAAGTCGTTTTGTTCAGTCAGACCATGACCCTGGCGCTGGTGGAACGCGCGCAGGCGATTGGCGTCTACGAAATCACGCGAAAACCCCTCAACTTTCAGGACTGGTGCAAGTTTGTCAAGGACCTTTGCCTGGCCGGCCATTTCTCCTGAATCAACGCACCGAATGCGCTCCATTTCCGACCCTCCGTCTGGCTGACGAAGCAAAAACCGCATGAATTTACTTTTTAGAAACTAGTAAAGATTTTTTATAAATTTTCAAACAATTCTCTCCTGTTCAATGTATATTTGATACGTTTAACGCCCTCTGTCTTCTATCCTAATCCGTTCAATCTGAGCATCTTCGCCGAACATCCTTCCGCGATTACCGGACGATGCTCCCTCAACCGGAATGAGATGGTAAAATTTGATGAGCAGTTAAACGCTACTACCCTTCAGCAGTTTGCTGGTGATTGTCAGAAACTGAAAGAACGCATTGCCTCTCTGACGGACCGGAACAACCGGCTTTCCCAACGACTGGAGCGCGTCATTGAGCAGCAGGAAACTCTGCTAAAGAAAATAAAGCTTAAAATTTAGAGCTCCTTAGCGGGCGAAAACTAAAAAACCGGTAGCAGGTGCTGACCGGTTTTATTCCGTGACAAATCCGTGATACACTAGGCCGCAGCCCGTTGCGGACTGGCTATCCGGGGCGGTTGCAACTGCCGGACATGCTCTTCTTTCAGAACGATGACATCGCGTTGCGGTTTGCCACTGTTGATCGAATCCACCAGCGCGTCCAGAAGCCGGTTCGCCCATTCCGGAATGTATTTGCCTTCCACTTCCACGAAAACTTTCGGGAAATTGTACAGACCCCGACCCAGACCAAACTGAACAGCCGCCCGTTTCATCGAATCGGAAATGCCTCCTTTCAGGGGTTCAACGGCCGTGCGCCCGGCCCCGTCGGTTTTGCTGACGGTGGCACCCGTGGGCAGGGTTACCGTAATTGTACAGAGGAAACCACCCTCGATCTCCCGGATTTCGTTGCTCCAGCTAGCCCAGCCAAATTGCTCGTCAAAGCGCTCCATAACGCAGCGGTTGGTGATGTAGGGAACCACGATCAATTTTGCGGGTTTGCCGTTTTTGGCTTCGATCTGTTGCTGCACCCGCCATTCGATTTCTTCGGGCCGCAGCGGAGCGGTCAGTTTGCTAATGTCCATGCATGAGTTGTTTCTTAGTAAACAAATTCGGGCGCAAAAACGATCATTTTGGGGCGGTTTTTTCAAGAAAAAACCGCCCTCTCACCGCATCATTTCAGGGGGCGAAACGCCCGTAGAAAGGCGTTTTTTCAAGGGTTCATCAATCTTTCTTGAAATCGGCCAGCGTACCCCGCACCACCGTGTTCATTTTGCTGTTCTGAAACATCGAATTGTTTCCCTTGTCGATGATTTTACACCGAAACGTCACCAGAAACGGGGTGTCTTTTTTGTCGAACAACATCTTGGGCAATAGCTCCAGGGTGTTCCCGGGCCGCATCGTCAGCGGAAAAACCACGGGCGTGGTGGCCTGTTCTTTGATCAGAATGGCTTCCGGCTGGTCCCCCTCCGCAATCTCCTTGCCGTCGATCGAAACCGTATAGTGCGTATCGGTGAAATTAAATGGAACCCGGTTTTTATTGGTGATGGCCACCTTCGCGCTGATATCCGTCCGTTTCAGTCCCAGTTTTCCGAAATCCAGATCCTCCACCTTGATTTCGGGCAGATAAAAAGTGGGCAGCCGGCGGGTAATGGTTTGCTGAAAGGTGCGCTCGCCCAAAACCGGCACGTCCAGATCAAATGTGCTCCGAACCGTATACGTCGTACTGTCGATGTCTTTCCGGTCCAGGGTTTCCAGCACCGTCAGGAGCTTTTTCTGGCTTACTTCCATTGGCAAAACCACCCAGGTGCTGTCGCCGGACCTGACTTCGATCGGTTTTTCGTACGATTCCTCGATCACGGGCGTGTTCGCCATCAGAATGGTGTAGCGGAGCCGGTTTGCCTTGAAGCCGACCGGCAGGGGATTGTCGATCAGCATTTTAACATTCATTTTGATCCGGTCGTCGTCGATGCTGGTGATTTCGAGCGTACTCACTTCCAGCCGGGGTTTGAGCGTGTCATTGAACGCGCCCCCTTCGGATTCCGCCCGGTTTTTCAGCCGACTGTACCAGACATACGCGCCGATGACGCCGATCAGCAGTATTGAAAGCGCAATGATCCAGCCTTTTTTCATAATTAGGGGTTGATTAATGGAGTGGACGGCGGCCCCGGATCAGCTTTCAGCCCTTCACGTCAGGGAGTTCTGAACGGCGGTTGGCGTTCCATCCCATCCATAACCGGTCCGGGCGATTAGAGTTTGATTTGCTCCTGAATGGCCACCGGCCGGGCATTCGGGTCCGGGGATGGCGCAGGCGGTTTTTGGGGAACCGACGCTACGTTCGGGATCCAGCCTGATAGTCGGTTAACAGGTAATTGGTGATGGCGGCTCCCAGAAATCCAAGATGAAAACCAAGGGCCCGTTTGTCTTTCCGGATAAAGCTGGCCAGGGTGAGCAGGGAGAGCCCCGTCAGGATAACCGCATCCATTTTCTGATGGTCCGGCAGCGGAATCACTCGTTTCAGGGCTACCGGCGTATCCGTAAGTGCATTGACCGCCAAAAAACCGGCCCCTAGCGCCTGGTACGTTTTAACGATTTGCCCGTTGAGTCCCAGGGCGGACGGCGCGGCCAGTTGAACGCCCGCGAATCCATAATCCAAAATTCCGTGTAAGGTTGGCGTGATCGGTTTGGTATCCATCGTTTGCAGCGTGTTGAGTGTCCGATTGATAACTGTTCTGGACTTCGGCCCGAATGAAAACCGGGAAGTATTGAGGAAATGGTCCGGATATTGGAGTTTTGGGGAAAGAATCCTGAATCAATCTTTTGAGCCAGACCGTCGGTCCGCACAACCCTGATGCTGGCTCGCACCAAGATAAGTTGTTAACTTGCCAGCCATGAAACGCCAGCCGCTCCAGCGTGGCCGTTCTGAAAATTTTCCGGTCGTCGAAGTAATCCCCCGATGAAATGCCTATGAAGGTTACATTTTTCAGTTCCAAACCCTACGACATCACGTTCTTTGAGCAAACGAATGCCGACTTTGGCTTTCAGCTCCGGTTTCTAAAAGTTCCGCTGGATGAGACCACCGCCGGTTTGGTCACCGATTCGCCGGTGGTCTGCCTGTTTGTCAACGACCGGGCAAATGCCGCCGTCATCCGGCAACTGGCGCAGCAGGGGGTGCGCCTGATTGCCCTGCGTTGCGCCGGTTTTAACAATGTGGATCTGGAAGCCGCCCAACACCACGGTTTGCAGGTGATGCGCGTGCCCGCTTACTCCCCGCATTCGGTGGCTGAGCATACACTGGCCCTGATGCTGGCCCTGAATCGGAAAACGCACCGGGCCTATAACCGGGTCAAGGAAGGCAATTTTGCGCTGGATGGCCTGATGGGGTTTGATTTGTTTGGTCAGACCGTCGGGCTGCTCGGATTGGGGAAAATCGGCAAAGTAACCGCCCGCATTCTGAGCGGGTTTGGGTGCCGCGTGGTGGCCTTTGATCTGGTCGAAGACGAAGAAGCGCATCGAATCGGAATCGAATACGTTTCCCTGGCCGAGCTGCTGCACCAGTCCGACATTCTTTCCCTGCATTGCCCGCTGACGCCCCAAACCCATCACATCATCAACCCGGACACGCTTCGCCTGATGAAAAAGGGCGTCATGCTGATCAATACCGGTCGGGGTGCCCTGATCGATACGCAGGCGGTTATTGAAAGCCTGAAAAGCGGACAGGTTGGGTATCTGGGCCTGGATGTGTACGAGGAAGAAAGTCATTTGTTTTTTGAAGACCTGTCCAATACGATCATTCAGGACGATACGTTCATGCGCCTGCTGACGTTCCCCAACGTGCTGATCACGGGCCATCAGGCTTTTTTTACGCGCAACGCCCTTCAGGGAATTGCGCTGACCACCTGCCAGAACATTCAGGCTTTTGCGGAGGGCCGGGCGTCCGGAAACGAAGTGTGAAACGACGGGCGGCTTTGGCAGGCGGTTTTTAGGTCAGTTCATCAGGCGAACCATTTGCCGGGCCACCCATTGGGCATTTTCGGCGTAGGAACCGCTGACCATTCGGTGGTCATACAACTCCACGCCGTTTTCCTTTTCGGCCGCCGTAACCGGCAGGACGACGGTGGCACCCCGTTTTTTCAATTCGGCCTCCCAGTCGATGGGCAGCCACCTGGCCGAGATTGCCTGCGGAAAACCGGTGATTTTTTTCTGATTTACCAGAAAACCGCCATCCGTCAGCCGGATGTTGAGCAGGGAAACCGCCCCGTGACCGGCGCTCCCGACCACGCCACCACCCTCGTAAATGGCGGCCGCCAGCCGGGCAATCGCATCGTTATGGACCACATCGTAAAACTGCCCCCCACCGCCGGGGTAAAAAATACCGGCGTAGGCCGATGCGACTACCTGGTGGGGCGCCAGCGTATGCGTCGTTTTCCGAACAAACAGCTCGTTCGCCTGAATGCGCGCTAAGCTATCCGGAAGGCCCCCCCGGTGATAAATAGCGGCTTTGCCGCCCCGGGGCGTTACCACATCAACCTCCATTCCGAGTGTGGTAAAAACCGCCAGCGGATAGGCAATTTCCATCAGAAACGTTCCATTCGCCTGGTTTTGCAGGGTGTTCACGTTGGTGGAAACGATCAGCACTTTTTTTGCCTGGGCAACGCCCAGGCCCGGCGCGAAAACCGTCACAAGGACAGCCAGTATTAAATTGAAGAGGGGTTTCATCTGTCGGGTCCGTTTACGTTCAAAAGCCGCAGCAAAAGTAGCTGAACCCAAACCGGTGGCTGAACGCGCCGGCCGCGCCTGACAAAAACCGGGTCTATAGCGCTGAAAAGCGGCTTTGGGAGGATCAATCAAAGAACGGTAATCCGCCAACCCAGGCAGTACGCGCTGGAAAAACCGGCTACCCGGAGACGTTAGCCCGGCAACCGAACCACCATCTGAGTGCCTTCGCCCGGCTGCGTTTCCACTTCCAGCGTGCCGCCATGTCCTTTGGTTACAATGTCGTAACTGAGCGACAAGCCCAGACCCGTGCCTTGTCCGGTGGGTTTGGTGGTGAAAAACGGTTGAAAGATTTTGGATTTCACGGACTCGGGGATGCTGGTACCGTTGTCGTTTACCCGCAGCTCAACCTGCCCGTTCTGGCGATGCGTACGCACCGTGATGGTGGGTTGATAGCCTGCCTGCCCCATGCCCTGCTTCTCCTGAACGGCGTAGAAAGCGTTGTTATAGAGATTCAGCAGCACCCGGCCGATGTCCTGCGGAACCGTCTCGACGCTGCTCAGCCGGTCGTCAAAATCCGTCACCAGCGCCACGTTGAAATCCTTTTCTTTGGCTTTCAGACCGTGGTAGGCCATTCTCAGGTACTCGTCGGCCAGGGCGTTCAGGTCCGTGGATTGTCGTTCGCCCGTACTGGCCCGGGAGTGTTCGAGCATTCCCCGCACGATGCCGGCCGCCCGTTGGCCGTGCTGGTTGATTTTTTCCTGATTGCGGGTTAAATCCGTGACAATGTCCCCCAGATAGGATCTGTCGTCGGCGGGCAGGTCTACTTTGTCGAGTTCTTCGCGGAGTTCGCGGGCTAAATCCGCGCTCACCTCGGAGAAATTGTTGACGAAGTTGAGCGGATTCTGAATTTCGTGGGCAATCCCGGCAGTCAGCTCGCCCAGGTACGCCATTTTTTCCTTCTGAATCAACTGATCCTGCGTTCGTTTCAAATCCGTCAGCGCCTGATTGACCCGCCGGTTGGCCCGCTGGAGCGCCCGGTACTGCCAGCCCATGATGCCCAGCAACAGGATCAGCAGCGAAACCCCGCCAATCAGGCCCCGGACTTGCTGTTTCTGCCGGAGGTTGTCCTCGTCCAGATGTTGAATCTGCTGCTGCTTTTCGCGGGTTTGAAAGCGGGTTTCGGCCTCGATCAGTTGGCGGCTTTTCTCGGCATTAAAGACACTGTCGCGGTGAACAACCCACTGTTTGTGGTAGTCCAGCGCCTGTCGGTACTGCCCTCGTCGCTCGTAGATGGCCGTCAGCGTTTCGTAACTGTCTTTGAGCCGCATCTGCTGGTAAGGCATCTGCCGAACCGATTTCAGGGACTTCCGGATGTAGTATTCAGCTTCGTCGAGCCGGTTCAGTTGCAGCAGCGTGTTGGGCAGGTTGTGATAAATAAATTCTTTCAGGTAGGTATCCTGGTGCGCTTCGGCCCACTGCAACGCCCGTTGGTAGGCCGCCACGGATTCGGTGTACCGACCGGCGTTCTTGAGAAAAATGCCTTGATTCAGTAAGGATACGGAATAGTCAGCGCCGATGGACTGCGCAATTTTGATGCTTTGGGCGTTAACCGCCAGGGCCTTGTCGTACTGCTTGCGCAGGTCGTAGATCACCGCCAGATTCGAATAAACGTCCGACACATCATTTGGCAGGTTGTGCTTCTGGGCGATGGCCAGCGCCTGGTTGTAGTAGTTTTCGGCCAGGGGCAGGTTGCGCACGTCGGCGTAGGTCTGGCCAATGCGCTCCAGGGCGGTCACCTGGCGATGCCACTTACCGGTTTTCTGATAAATGGCGGCCGCCCGCTGAAACTGGACCACCGCCCGCGCGGGCTGGCCCTGATTTTTGGCCAGATAGCCCGCCGATGAGTAATACTGGGCCAGAAACAGCTGGTTTCCGGTCCGCTTTGCAATCACCAGCATCCGTTGATGAGCACTTGTCGCTTCCATAAAGTTGCCCTGCTCAACCCGGGCCCGGATGAAATTGTTCAGGCGTTCGAACTGAACCGAGTCGGGCAGCGGTTCGAGTTGCGCCTGCAGGGCCGTAAAGGTGTCAGGTAGGGTCGGTTGCCCGAAGCCCGCAGCGGTCAGCAGCAGGCTGAAGCATAACGTAACGGCCAGGCATTTCATCAGCAACGATTGCATCGGTCTGGTTTAGGAGAAATTGAGATCGATCAGGAATGTAAATCGCGGTTTGCCAGACCGTCAGCCACCGGATGGGCGGTTGCCGAATTGTGAGGCTTTTTTCTGGTAAACAAACGAAGAAAAGGCCGCGGTCAGCGGCAGCACAAACAGGAGAAACCGGGCCATACACACGACGTATAATTACTTAGCCAATAATACCGAATTATTCGCGGACTCCCTTCTTATCACGGTAAAATTCTATGCCTCCACAAACTGGTTCCACCAGAGCGGCTCCTTCCGTTTTGGTTTTCCGGCTGTGTTTTTCCGGGTATTCAGCTAACGCCACCACCATTTTTAAGTTCTCCGGTAGCTTTCCACTTGCGGACCCCTTTTCGTCGTTCGTATCGGTTTCGGGATGATTCGTCTCCGGAAGTGTTTTCGTAGCCTCTTTTCGATTCCTGCAAAAGTGCTTAAGCTCGTATACCTTCCTAAAACCGCCTTGCCCAATCGGCTTGATTCTTTCGTTATAAGTCCACCTCCAAAGGAGTTACGCCGAAATTTCCGGTTTTTCAGGGCCGGGCCATTTCTTACCAATGGCCCGAGAAAGGCGGTCGCAAAACAAACGCGCCGGAATTCCTAAAAAGTGGCGGACCGGCTTATCTTTGCGAGTTCAATTTTTTACCTGACGAACGCCCGGACTCTCGCGCCGTGAAAACCGGGTGGGGCACCGTTGGGCATTTCCCATTTGATCATTCCCATGAAACGATTCCTATTCCTGTTTGCCGTTGTTTCCCTGCTGCATTGGGGCCCGGCTGTGGCCCAAACCACGTTTTCCAATCCTTTGCCGATCAAGCTGGGTGATCCCTACATCCTGTTTACGCAGGGAAAATATTACCTGTACGGCACGGGCGGAGGAGCCAAAAAAGGATTTGTTACGTATTCATCCAACGATCTGGTGAACTGGAAACCGGAAGGGCAGGTCTATTTTCACGACAATAAAAACGGGTGGAGCGATCCGAAAGCCAGTTGGCAGGGTGCCTACTGGGCGCCGGAAGTGTACGAAGTGAAGGGGAAGTTTTACCTGTTTTACAGTGCACAGTGGAAAGAAAACCCGACGAACGAAGTGGAAAATTTCCGCATCGGGGTGGCCGTGGCCGACAAGCCGACCGGCCCCTTTGTCGACCTGGCCAACAAACCGGTTTTTGATCCGGGCTACCCGATCATCGACGCCAATGTTTTTTTTGATACCAACGGCAAGGCGTATCTGTATTACTCCCGGGCCTGCTACAAACATCCCGTGGCAAGTGAAGTGGCCGATTTTGCCCGTAAAAAAGGCTGGTATAAGGAGATTGAGGAAAGCTGGGTGTACGGCGTCGAACTAAAACCGGATTTTTCCGGCGTCATCGGCCAGCCGGTTTTGGTGCTGCGCCCCCCGGTTCGGCTCAACGACAAACAGGCCGAATGGGAAAGCCGCTCGGTGACAGCGCGCGAGGTTAATCGTCGCTGGACCGAGGGCTCCGTTACGTTCAAGAAAGAGAATATGTATTACATTATGTACTCGGCAAATCATTTTGGCGGTCGCTATTACGCCATTGGTTACGCAACGGCCTCGTCGCCACTGGGGCCGTTTAAAAAAGCCGCTAACAATCCGATTCTGCAACAGAATGTCGACAAAGGCGGCTCCGTGACGGGTACCGGACACAACAGCATTGCCTACTCGCCCGACGGCAGCGAAATGTTCTGCGTCTACCACGGCCGCACCGCCAAAACCGGCGACGAGCGGGTGGTTTTCGTGGACCGGATGCAGGTCAAAAACGGCAAAATCACCATTTCGGGACCGACCACGACGCCCCAGAAACGTCCCTCCGCCGGATCGAAATCCGGGAAGAAACCGTAAGCGTTTGCTGATTGCTTACGGTTTCGAACACGCTTAGGACAGAAAAGGACGGCATGCGCTTCGTTAAAACCGCTTTCGACTCAATACGACTCGTATTCGTATTGCAGGACCTCCGTCACACTCCCGTTGGTCGTGGTGGTGCGGGAAGTGGGCAGGTTGGACCCGTTGTACGTATAGCTGTAGCCAATCGTCTTTCCGTGCGAATCGACGGCGGTCAGGATGTTGTTCTGACTAAAATTGTTGGGGTTGTCAATGCCGCCGTACAGGGTATAATAGGGATTAAAATACGACGGTGAATTGGCAAACGGCTGAAACACCCCCGGCGCGGGAACGATGAATACGCCATAAAAGGGATTGATTTTGTCATCAAACGTATACGTCGTGGCCGTTGATCGGCTGTACACATTCCCGCCGGGTCCTCCGGTCCGAACGATTGACAATCCATCGGTGGTGGACGTTATATTGTTTTCGGTATACGTAAATGTGCCTCCTCCGCTCGACATGAGGCCGCCTACGCTGATGCTTCTGCCATAGCGGTAAATCTTGTTATCGGAATCATACTGGGGTGTTATCCGAAAGGTAGCGGGTTCCTTCGCCAACGACTCCACCTGGCCCGCTCCATTGTAGGTCAGGGTGTACGTTTCTTCATCCGTTCCCCGGCGAACGACGGAGTGCTTCACCTGCGTGAGCCGGTTTTGCCCATCATACTGATAAACCGTATTTTCGACGGGGGTGGCCGCGCTATCGGGTAGCTGATAAGCCACAATCAAGCTCAGCCGCCCCTGGCCGTCGTAGGAGAAAGCGCTGACGGTACTCAGGCTATTGCTGCCCGTTATCTGCTGGGCAATGGATTTTACCCGTAACCGGCTGGCACCGGGCGCAACGGCCGGAATGCGGTGATCGACACAGCCCAAAAATTCAAGGACAAGAAGCAGCCCAATTAGTCCGGAACATAAACGTGTGGTGGCCATGGTTTAGCAGTTTAATACCTTTTTATCGAATATGCTTTCTACTAACTAACAGATTGAAATAGTATGGATATAGTAAGGATAATCAGCACTTTTTACCAAGCAGACCAAAAACAGTAAAACCGTATGAATCGAAAATCAATCAATGTGCATCAGGGGTATGCTGCCCTGGAGGGGCATCCCGTCGGTAACCTGGAAGCAAAGAACGTCTTGCCAGCCGGCCGCTAAGCCAGCTGAACCGTAATTCACGTTAAGGGGTGAATTTGGTAAGGCAAAAATCGCCTTTTTCCGCTCCTGAGGCTATCGGAATAGGGTCAGATTTCGTCTGATTGGGGACATTCTACCGAAAAAAGCCCGCAAACGCCTGGTCAGTGCTTTTTCATCAGGCTGGCGATGTACTCCGTCGGAGTCTGCTGATGGAGTTCTTTGAATACCACCGTGAAATGAGAGGGGGTACTAAAACCGACCCGATCGGCCGTTTCCGCCACCGTATGCCCCGCCCGCAGCAACTCGGCCGCTTTCCGGATGCGGTGGTGCCGGATCAGGTCCGTCGGTGCCATTTGAATCAGGCTCTGGATTTTCCGGTACAGGGTTTTCCGGCTTACGGCCAGTTGGTCGGCCAGCCAGTCAACCCCCACCGCCGGGTCATCCAGATGCTGGTCCAGCACGGAAAGAAACTGCATCAGAAAGGGATCGGTGATGCCCTCCGGAATAAGCACCGGGGCGTTGGGGGCCCTTTCCGGTTTTCCGTTGGACCGGGTGGGCAGGGCGAACTGCTGCCGGTAAAAATCGCCTAATTTCTGCTGCCGGGTGATCAGGTTCCGGAGCCGCAGGTGCAGTTCGGCCACGCTAAAGGGCTTGGATAGGTAGTCGTCGGCGCCGTGCTGTAGCCCCTGAATCCGGCTGGGCTGGGCGGCTTTGGCCGTCAGCATCACGACGGCGATGTGGTCGGTTTCCGCGTGGTTTTTGATTCGTTGACACAATTCAACGCCATCCATCCGGGGCATCATCACATCCGTCAGGATTATGTCGGGCAATTCGGCCTGCGTTACCTCCCACCCTTCCTGCCCATCGACGGCCTGCAAAACGTGGTACGCAGCGTTCAGTTCACTCACCAGAAACTCCCGCAACTCCCGGTTATCTTCCACGATCAGGAGTCGCGGGCGGGCGGTTTGCTCCCAGGGCGGATTCGTACCGGGACCGGACGTCGTTGCCAGTGGGCTGCGTGGTTCGGCAACCGGCTGCTGCATCCCGTTCACGCGCGGCAGGTCCAGATCCTGGGAAACCGGTCCGACCGGCAGGGTCCAGTGAAAGCGGGTCCCGACTCCCACCTGGCTCTCGACGTGGATATTTCCCCCCAGCAATTGAATCAATTCGTGAACCAGCGCCAGGCCGAGCCCGGTTCCTTCGTGGGCCCGGGTGGTGGACGCATCGGCCTGATAAAACCGGTCGAAAATATGCGGTACCTGTTCCGTCGCAATGCCGATGCCGGTATCGACCAACTGAAACTGGACTCCCGTCATTGCGTCGTCCGTCCAAACGGGCGAAAGGCTCAGCGTCACGTGCCCGCCCGCTTCGGTGAATTTCAGGGCATTCGCGAGCAGATTGGTCAGGATTTTCTCCCACTTATCGGCGTCGAATACGTACTCCCGATCGGGAAAACGCTCCAGGCTACACGTCAGCGTAAGCCCCTTCTGTTCGGCGGCCCGCTGGAAAACCGCAACGATCTGCTGAACAAAATCGGTGACCTCCCCCCGCATGAGCGATACGGCCATGTACTGCCCATCCAGTTTGGACAGATCCAGCAACTGGTTGATCAACCGCAGCAGCTGCCGGGCGTTGTGATTAATCAGTTTGAGCATCGGCCCGTCGTAACGCTCTTCCTGAATCATTTTCTCCACCGGGGCAATGATCAGCGAAAGCGGGGTGCGAAATTCGTGGGTGATGTTGGAAAAAAACCGGGTTTTCAGTTCATCCACGGCTTTGAGCTGTTCGGCCTGCCGGCGGTTCAGCTCAAGCTCCTGGCGTTGCCGAAGTCGATTGACCGAAAACCGGATATACGCCCAGACCAGGCCGCCGGCCACCAGCGCGTAGAAACCGTAGGCCCACCAGGTGGCCCACCACGGCGGCTGCACCATGAGGTGGATGGAGGCTTCGTTTTTTGTCCAGAAACCGTTGCTGTTTGCGGCCTTTACCCGAAACGTATAGTGGCCAGGGGGCAGGCTGGTGAAGTTGACCACGTTCCGGTTTCCGTTCTGCACCCACCCTTTGTTGATGCCCACGAGCTGGTAGGCAAACTGGTTTTGCCGGGGCTGCTCGTAGGCCAGAGCCGCAAAACTGATCGACATCAGGTTTTCGTCGTGCCTCAGACGGATTACCGTGTCGGTGAGTGCCCGGGGCTGTTCCATCACCGTCAGGTGGGTGATGTAAACCGGAAAAGGCCGCTTGTCTTCCAGAATCTGGTCGGGGTTAAACTGGACAATTCCATTTTCACTGCCGAAAAAGAGCTGATCGCCGGCCCGAAAGACGGCGTTATGCTTGAAATTGTCGCTGGGCAGGCCATCCGAAACCGTGTAGCTCTGAATGGCTTTGGTGCGGGGATTGACCCGGCACAGGCCTTCATTGGTGCTCAGCCAGAGGTTTCCCGACGCATCATCGATAATTCCGATGATGGCGTTGCCGGGGATGCCGTCCTGGTGGGTGATGGCCGAAAACAAGCCCGTCCGGTAGTCGAACCGGTTCAAACCGCCCCGGTGCGTTCCGATCCAGATGGTCCCGTCCCGGTCTTCGTGAATGGACCGGACATCATTGCTGCTTAGCTGCCCTTGGGCGCCGGCAGAATAGCGCGTCATCCGGCCGGTTTTGGGATCCAGGCGGCACACGCCCAGGCGGTGAATCAACAGCCAGACCTCGCCGACCCGGCTCACCAGGACCCCGTATACGTCCTTGTCCGGAATGCTGTTTGGATTTTCCGGTTCATATGGATAGTAGGTGTACTGATGGGTGCGGGTGTTGAAGGACGCAAAACCGCCATGACCGGCAATCCAGACATCCCCCACCGTCCGATCCCCGTTCTGCTGGGCCGCTATGTACCGGGCCGGAATTTTGGAGGGATAATTGGCAAACCGTCGCGACGCCGGGTCGTAGTGATACAGCCCTTCATACGACCCCATCCAGATTCCGTCCTGATCGTCGGCTAAGAACTCGGTCACTTCGTTGGTGTTCGTCCCCACCACGGGGGCCCGGTTTTCGGGGGGTATTCGTTCCAGCCGTTTTTGGTCCGGCGAAAGGCGGTACAGAATGGGCGAATTGTTGAACCAGAGCTGCCCCTGGCGATCCTTGAAAATGGCGTAGGTCCGGTTTTCGGGCACACTGGCCCGGCGCTCGTTGGCCTTCACCTGGTAAACGCTAAAGGCTTTGGTGTTCAGGGCCTGACGGTCGATTCCGTTATCGGTTCCGACCCAGAGCATTCCCGACCGGTCGTGAAAAACCGCCTGGGCGCTGCTGCTGGCGAGTCCCTTGTAGTGGCTGGGATCGGACTGGTAGGTAACCACCTGGTTGGTTACCGGATTGAGCCCCTGCAACCCCTGGGTGCTGCCCAGCCACACCATACCCGACGAATCCTGATGGATGGTGTTCCGCCACACGTACGAATTGAGTTGGCCGCCCGGGTTGAACGGAATCAGGATCCACGGCCGCTGGCGCAGATCCAGTTTGAACAGACTGTACCCCGTCGTCGAGCACCCCAGCCAGAGCACATCGTTTTCATCCAGGAAAAAGGATTGAAAAGAAGGCTGCGGGCCCTTCAAGCCCGAAATGGCGATCCGCCGGAACTGGCCGGTGGCGCGGTTGAAAAGATACAATCCGCGGTGAGTGGCCACCCAAAACCGCTGCTGCCGGTCTTCAAAGACGGTTTTAATCTCCAGGTCGATGTCGGGCGACGGATACAGGGTGAAGTGGTGGCGGGCGGGATCATAGCGCGCCAGACCCGCCTGGGTGCTGACCCAGAGAATGCGTTGCCGGTCCCGGTAAACCGAAAGCTGGGTGTTCCAGCGATTGGCCCGACCCGCCTGAATGGGATGTGGCGTAACCAACCCGGTTTTCCGGTTTACTTCGTGCAGACCACCCCCGTTCGTAACCGCCCATAGTCGGTCGGAATCGCCTTCGCACATTCCCATTACAAAGCCATTCTGAAAGCTACGGGTTGGCTGGCTGGGGTCGGGTTTATAAACGGTGAAGGAAGATCCGTCGTATCTATTGAGTCCATCGCCGGTGCCAAACCACATAAAACCGTCCCGATCCTGAAGAATGGACGTGATGTAATTGTTGGACAAGCCGTCCTCAACGGACAGGTGTTCAAACTGATTGGGGATTGCTTTTGGGGTCGGCCTGGGACGGGCATAGCCCTGCATGGGCAGGATAGCCAGCAATAGAAGCCCGTACAGACGTACGGAACAAAAAGCCAACAGCTTTGCCATTCGTAAAGTCAAGGAAGATCCGCTGCAATAATACTGTTTATTAAGCAAAATTTATGGACCCGCTCAAAAGGTCGCTTTCGGGCTGGAAGAAAACCGGTACTGGTTCAATCCGGAGTCCGCAGTTGCAAACCGGCATTTATTCCGGTACGCTTGCCGTAAGCCCCTTCGGGCGGTCCGCAAAAAAGAGGGCCCTGCCGGGTGGGTTTCTGCGCAACCGCAACGGGCTTCGGGCCCGCTTTGCCTTAGCCGGCGAATAAAAACGTTTTCACGAGAAATGGTTGGATAGCGGAGATTTATACCCTACTTTGCTGCCTAAATCGCAAATGGTTTATGCAAACTGGTCCGCAGCCCGAGATTTTGGTTGTCGATGATGAGGCTGTTGTTTTTGAGATCTTGACCCGAGTTGGCCGGCAATTTTTTCCGGAGGCCCAATTTGTCTTGAAATCTTCTCCCCAGGAAGCTATCCATTATCTGGACGATCGATCCAAACCCCAGCCACACCTTGTCCTGCTGGATATCGATTTTCACCAGGAAACGGATGGATTTTCGCTGTTAAGTCAACTCCGTCACCAATTTCGGGGACACATTCCCATCATTATGCTTTCCAATTTAAAAGGAGAGCCCGAAATACAGCAGGCGTATGATACGGGTGCGGTTGCTTTTACGCACAAGCCGGAATCGCTGGAAGGCTGGAAAGCTTACGTTGAAATGCTCAAGCAGTATTGGTTTAAAACAATCAGTTTACCATCGGGTACCTAAAACCGCCTGAAGTAGGACCAATTGCCTCCGGGAAGTCGGCCCGTCCAAAGCATTTCGGTGCCCACGATTTCTTTTTGAAGTTAGTCTGGTTTTGTGGCAATCAGGCATAGTGACTAACTCTTCCCGATCCATTTTCAGCTATGCCCCCGACATTCGAAATTCTGCTTATTGACGACGACTCCACGATACTGGAAATTTTAAACCGGGTTGCCCCAACCAGCTTTCCCACTGCGACCTTCACCCAAGTGGCGACGGCAAAGGAGGCTAAAGACTACCTGCATTCCCTAGAAGGCTACGGCCCCCGGTTAATCCTGCTCGATATCAATCTGGACAGTCCGGAAACCGGGTTTGACTTTTTGACTTACTTACGTTCCAAAAGGCAGTATAACGGACTGCCCGTCGTGATGCTCACCATCAGCCGGGCACCGGCGGATATTCGCAATTCGTACGAAACCGGAGCCAATTCGTTTGCTGCCAAACCGTTTGACCTTGGCGGTTGGAAGACTTTACTGGAGGCCCTGCGCCTTTACTGGGTTGAAACGGTTGCGCTACCCACTATTTACTACCGAAAAGAGGACTGATTCCCACCCGTTATCCCCGCACCTGAGCGTTCGTTCGCAGGGGTGGGTTCAGGTCGGTTCATTGCTACCAAAATGGCGGCCAGCTTATTTTTAGATTGGTAAGTGCCTGACACATAGCCCTCGACTCACCCGTTGAACGCTGGAGTAAACTGCACCAGCAGGTTCGCCGGGCGTCCGTGAATTCCTGAAAATACTCCGATTTACAGCGGCTTACCGGAAGTGTCTGAAGGGAATCCATTCCAGCCGTCAGCAGCGGCATCTGGTCCCGGGTACAACGTAATCCACCTCAAATTTAATTTGCTGCCCCTTGTTTGGAAACATTACCGGACCCTTTCTGATTACGTAGTTAGTTGAATACATTTTGAATCCCGAATGACTGACCAGCCTTTTGACGCCTTATTGGTTCTCAATGCCTTACCTGGAAACCACCTCATTTTATTGCCCGATGCCCCAACCTTTACCATTGTTGGAGTTACGGACGCCTATCTGCAGACGACCCACACCCGCAGGGAAGAGCTGATTGGCAAAAGCGTCCTGGAGGCCCTACCGAATGGAGTTGATCATTCGGCAGCCACCGGCCCTGCCAGTTTAAGGGCCTCTCTTCACGCGGTAGTGACCCAGAAGAAGCCCCAACACCTGGAGCATCAGCGGTATGCGATTTTCAATCCCGAAACGGGTTTGTTTGTCGAGCAGGATTGGAAGTCGGTCATTCAGCCGGTACTCACGAACGACGGCCAGATCCAATGCCTTCTTTATACCGTTGTCGAGGCCAACCATCCGGACGGGCCGGAGTCGGAATACCAGGGAAATCATTCCCAGCTGACCGAACGAGAAAACCGCTTGCGCCAGATTCTCGAACAGGCTCCCGTGGCCATGGCCTTGTTCAGTGGTCCTCAATTTGTCATAACCCTAGCCAATGAGCGGGTTCTGGCGTACTGGGGACGTACCCGGCAGCAGGTCGTTGGCAAGCCGCTGTTTACTGCGCTGCCGGAAGCCAGTGGTCAGGGTTTTGAGGAGTTGTTGAGGAGGGTATATACTACCGGCGAACGCTTTGTGGCCAAAGAGCTGACCGTTCAACTCGAGCGAAATGGCCATCTGGACCAAACCTATATTGATTTTGTCTACGAGCCGGTTCGAGAACCGGACGGTGTCATCAGCGGTGTAACCGTCGTTTGTGTCGAAGTTACCGAACAGGTGCTGGCCCGCCAAAAAATTCAGGCCAGCGAAGCGTATTCCCGGCAGTTAACCGATACGGTTCCGGCCATCATCTGGACCACCGAGCCCGATGGGAACTGCACCTACCTAAACCAGCATTGGTATGACTACACCGGCCAGACGCCCGCCCAGGCTGAAGGCGTCGGCTGGCTTGATGCCACCCACCCCGATGATAAGCAGGTTGCCGGAAAACAGTTCATGGAAGCCAATGAAAACCGCATGGGCTTTGCTTTATTGTACCGCCTGCGACGCCGGGACGGCACCTACCGCTGGGCCATCGATAAAGGAAGCCCCCGATTCGGTTCCGACGGACACTACCTGGGTATGATCGGCACCGTGGTCGACGTGCACGATCAGAAGCTGGCCGAAGATGCTTTACTGGCTAGTGAAGCCAAACTCCGCTCCATCATCGCAACCGCTCCGGCGGCCATGGGTCTGTTTGTGGGCCGGGATCTGGTCGTTGAACTGCCCAATCAGGCCTTCATCGACATTGTCGGGAAAGGGCCCGACATCAGCGGCAAACCACTACGGGAGGTGATGCCTGAATTAATCTCCGAGAACCAGCCTTTCCTGCAAATTTTAGATCAGGTGTATACCTCCGGCCAGATGTTCCAAAGCTTCGGTTCGCTGGTGCAGATCGTGCAAGATGGAGTAATGACCAATAACTATTACAACATTACGTACACCCCTTTGCGTGATACCGCGGGGCAGGTTTACGCCATTCTTGATATTGCCATTGATGTCACCGGTGAAATCAGGGCGCGGCACGAACTGGAAGCCGCCCAGGTGGAGCTCCGGCAAACGTACCAACGCCTAAATCTGGCCCTGGAAGCGGGTCATCTCGGCTCGTACGACCTGGATCTAAAAAGTGGCAAAATGCAATGTACGGATCAGTGCAAAGCAAATCTGGGCTGGCCAATCGATGATTCTTACACGTATACGGATTTGATCAATTCCATTGTGGCCGAGGATGTTCAACCGGTTAGGCAAGCCGTCGCCGAAGCCATTGCCAATAACCGCACGTATAAGAGTGAGTACCGGGTTTTCTGGCCCGATGGCAGCCTGCACTGGATTCAGGCGCTGGGCAATCCTTTTTACGCTGCTGATGGCCAGCCAGAACGCATGGTTGGCGTTACCCAGGATATTACCGCCCAGCGCAATTACCAACTGCTCCTGGAACAGCAGGTGGAACAGCGCACCGAAGAGCTGGCAGCCGCCAATGAAGAATTAAGTTCAGCCAACGAAGAATTTGCCACCATCAACGAAGAACTCGAAGCCACCACCCAAGAACTGCTGGAGTCCAATGACCTGTTAGTGCGCTCCAATGAAAATTTGCAGCGGTTTGCCTATGTGGCCTCGCATGACCTGCAGGAACCCCTGCGCAAAATTCAACAGTTCGGTGATCTTTTAAAAACCGGGATTTTGGGTACATCGGGTTCAGAACTGGATTATCTGGAGCGGATGCAGGCTGCCGCCAGCCGCATGTCCACCCTGATTCGGGACTTGCTGAATTTCTCGCGTATTTCAACCCAGCGCGAATTGAGTGAGCAGGTGCCGTTGAATCAGGTGGTCCAAAATGCCCTGCAGGACCTCGACCTGGTTGTCGAAGAAACGGGAGCTACGGTCCTTGTCCCCCCCTTGCCCACCGTCGCGGGTGATGCCCTGCAACTGAGTCAGTTATTCAGCAATTTGCTCAGCAATGCGTTGAAGTTTCGACGGTTGGGAGTGGCTCCGGTGATTGAACTAACCCTCAGCCAGGTGGCGGCCGATGACCTTCCGGTCGGGATAAAGCCCAGCCGGAAAGCCGAAGCCTATCACCTCATCAAAGTGATCGATAACGGCATTGGCTTTAACGAAAAATACCTGGACCGAATGTTTGAAGTATTTCAGCGGCTGCATGGTCGCAGCGAGTACGCCGGGACCGGTATTGGCCTGGCAATTGTTCAAAAAGTTATAACCAACCACGGTGGAGCGATTTCGGCCCAAAGTACGCCCGGTCAGGGTGCTACTTTTTGCCTATATTTACCGGTTTAAAGTAGCTGATTTCCCTATTAACTCAGTTCCGAATGCGCCCCTTGCGGTTCTAGTTAGCTTCAACGGTAAGGGGTTGGAGTACGGGGATCCCATTTCCCAGTTGTCGCCTGGTTAAACTCATTCAGATTGCTTACCAATCGCTGAGTAGGTTCGCAATGAGGAGGCTGAAAACCGCAGGTTCTTGCGGCCCCGACCAGCAAAGTTTTAGTGTTCCAAAGGGTTTTCCCTATCTTTACTGAAAGAGTCCAAATAAGTGCAATCATGGAAACGTCCGTTCTAGCCCGTAATCACGTTACCATCCGGGGTTCCGGCCATCAGCCCATGATTTTTGCGCACGGTTTTGGGTGCAGTCAGCAGATGTGGCGGTACATTACCCCCGCCTTCGAGGAAAACTACCGGCTTATTTTATTTGATTACGTTGGTTCGGGCTCGTCTCAACGCACCGCCTATAACCCCGAGCGCTACAGCAATCTCAATGGTTACGCCCAGGATCTGCTCGACATCTGTTCCGCCCTGGATCTGAACGATGTCATTTTTGTTGGTCATTCCGTCAGTTGCATGATTGGTCTGCTGGCTTCACTGAAAGCCCCCGAACGCTTCAGCCGCCTGATTCTAATCGGTCCCTCGCCCTGTTACATCGATGATGCTGCGGGCTACCGGGGTGGTTTTAGCCGCACCGACATTGAGGAGCTCCTGCAAACCATGGATAAAAATTACATCGGATGGGCTAATTTCCTGGCTCCGGTCGTGGTGAATGATCCCCACCAACCCGCTGTCACTGAGGAATTAAACGAGAGCTTCTGCTCCACGGATCCAGTCATCGCCCGGCAATTTGCCCAGGTTACTTTTTTATCCGATAACCGTTCGGATCTGGTCAAATCGACGGTTCCGGCCCTCATCCTGCAATGCACTCAGGATTTGATTGCCCCCGTCGAAGTCGGCACGTACGTTCATCAACACCTGCGGGATAGCCAGCTCGTTCTGCTCAATGCAACCGGGCACTGCCCCCACATGAGTGCGCCCCAGGAGACGATAAAAGCCATGAATTCATACCTCCAGCATTCTTTTGAAAACCGGTTATGAGTGAACCGGCAGATGATTTATTCCATGAAATGCCCGCCGGGTATTTCCAGTTTGATGAGCAGGGAACGTTGGTGAGCATTAATCGGACGCTGCTTACTCAGTTGGGGTACAACGCCCCGGAAGTCACCGGACGATCCATCGAATCACTGCTGACGATTGCCAGTCGGATTTTTTACCAGACCCATTTTTATCCGTTGCTTAAACTTCAGGGAAAAGCAGATGAAATTTTTCTGAGTCTTCGGATGAAGAGTGGCGGAAGTCTGCCCGTTCTACTGAATGCCTCAAGAATAAAACCGGGTGATTCACCGGTCTATCAATGCATTTGCATGGCGGTTCATCAGCGCCAAAAGTACGAGGAGGAAATTCTGCGGGCCAAACATCTGGCCGAACAGGCGCTGCGTGAAAACAAGGAACTGGCCGAAGCCAAGCAAGCCCTGGAGCGTCACCAGCAATTACTGGATCACCAGTTGGTGGAGCTACAGCAGAAGAACCAGGAACTCTGGCAATTTGGCAAACTGATTACTCATGACCTCCAGGAGCCGTTGCGAAAGATTGCCCTACTGGCGGATGTGTTGCGGGAGGATGTGCGTGAAAACCTGCTGGCGGAAGACCGGAGGTTGCTGGACCGGATCATTGAAGCCAGTGAGAATATGCGGGAATTAATCCGGCGCCTGCGTGAATACCTGCTGCTTGAAGCCGCCCCACACCGTTTCACTGCGGTTGATTTACAGCAGGTTATGAAAGAAGCCGAGACGAGGGTCAGCCAGCAGTTTGAAACGGATGGCATTCAGCTGACGACTGAAGGGTTGCCCCGGGTCGAAGGAGATCCCAGGCAGTTAATTGAATTGTTCGTCCAACTTATGAAGAATTCCGTTCAATTTCGGACCCAGCCAGGCCAGGTAGCGGTTGAACTGACCGTCGCGGGCCAACTCATCGAGCACAATGGTTTCCGGGCTATTCAGGGCAAGTACCGCTACGAAGAGTTTGTTCGGATTACGTATCGAGATAACGGTCCCGGTATTGAAGCGGGGCTAAGTGATAAACTATTTCAGATCCATAAGAAGCCCAGCGCAGGCTTTTTAGGACTGGGTTTTGGGCTGGCCATCTGCAAAAAAATTGTAGCGAATCATGGCGGGGTTATTTCGGTTAACACGAGTGGTCGGGCCGGGGCTCAGTTCACCATTCTCCTGCCGGTCCGGCAGCCTTAATAAAATTTCTGTTCGCTCAGAAAACCAGGCGGGTGAATGGGCAGGAGCCTGGCCGTTAAATTTAGCGTCAGCACTCGTTTTCCTTGAGCTATTTCCCAAACAGAACTCTTGAGTTTTGTCAATTCTGGATATTTCATTCCTGTATTTGATCACGCTGATACCCAAAGAAAAAACCCGACCAGATAGCCGGGTAGTAAGCGAAAATAAAACAGAGAATATACGGTTTTATCCCTACAATAACTGTACCAATATACGTCCTGCGAAAAATACCGGCCGACAACCTGTCGGGACGGATTCGTTTACACCAATAATAAGCACTCGACTTTCGCAAACAGGAAGGTTCATGTTTCAACCACGACCATCAAAAAGCAGTACGGGTATCCAGCAACGGTGCAAGTAACCGTTTTGGAGGTTGTCCTGATCCGGGCCTTTTCCTCATTTCAACCCCCGAATTAGGGCAACTGAAGGCAAGAAAAGTTTATTCAGAAAGCTCGCTGCTGATGAAACCCTTTTATTTGTTAGTCGCCGATGATCATGTCGACATCGGCAAACTGCTGTTATTTACGATCAGACTGGTGTACAAAGACCAGGTTCAGGTAAAAGTTGTGCTTACCGTTCCCGATCTACAGACCAGTCTGGCTCTTGATGAGCCTCTGCCGGATTTGTTGTTACTGGATTACCACCTGCGACCATACCCTTACAACGCTCCCGAAGTCCTAGTATGGCTGAAGCACCAGGAGCACCTCCAGGCCATTCCCGTGCAGGTCTGGTCATCCCTTTCCGATGGAACGGAGGCCGATCGCTGCCGACAGTTGGGTGCCCAGGGATTCACGAATAAATCAAATGCCATGAGCGATATGGTTGGGTTTGTCAAAAGCCTAGTAATCCTTAAATAACTCCTCTGCTTTGACCGGTGGGCGCCGTCAAACCGGATGTTGCACCTTGACTAAGGACGTATGGAGCCTGTTGCTTTTGACCTACGATCGGCCTTGGTCGCCTTTCTAGCCGCCGGGAAGCTCTCTTAAACCGTTGGAAAACCGTTTGTCAAACCAACCCGGTTTTGTCAACACCGCCGGACGGAGCCGGGAAGACTATCGACACAGTGTTACTTAAAAGGCCGCTTATTCTTCCACCGGTTTTACCCTCCCTCCTATGACCGCAGCCCGACAAATCACCATTATTCTGTTTGCCGGTTTTAATGAGGTGGCTTTACCACGGGACGCGCAATTGATTGATGTACGGGTGGACGGCTATGAGGTCAATCTGGTCTTTAAAACCGGGGGGGCCGTGGCAACGCAATACCGTCAATTTTACATTGCCTTTAATTCTTCACTGACTGATTTCACCCAGGGCGTATTGCGACTTTTGAAAAAGATTGATTTTGCCGACGGGACCTCCACGGCCATGATTTATGAGGTTTATCCCTATGAAGAAAACCCCTAAAGGCAAGCGTTTTGGGCAAGAGCGATAAACAGCTACGTGCGTTGCCCAATTGGTTAAGTCAAGATCAGTTTTTGCGAAAGGGCCTTTGGAGCGGTTATTTGGTGCTGCTTTCGTTTGTTCATACCGGCCTGGTTCATCGCCTGTTGGCCGTGATCAGCCCGCTCATTGGTGCGGTATCAGGTATAAACAATGAATGGCTTGGAAGCAAACTTCCAAGCCATTCGATTCAAGTAATTCTGAGGAGTTTAAACGATTCTCATCCGAACTGCGTTTGCGCGAAAACAAGTGACTGATTTTAAATCAGTAGTCCTTTTTGTTATCACGCTTGGCTTGTTTGTCGGCTCTTTTCTCTTTTAATGACTTTGCTGCCTCTTTTTTGGCGCTGCCTTTCGTGGGAGCTTTTTGCTGGGCCATACTGTGGAGATTTAGGTGAAAAGATAGCGTTAGTTAACGAAACTTGGAATTATAAAGTCGGTCAAACCCAATTTCTCACCATTTACGGCTGCCAAATCGGCCATTACTTCGCCGTTAAATAGTCAAGGACGGCTTCACTATCGGCAAAATGCAGACGGGTAGTGTCCTGATCCCGGTCTCGATAGTCCACCACAAAGTTACTGGAATAATGGATGGATACATCAAACGAGGTTGGCCGCAACGCACCCTGCCGCCGAAAATGCAGCCGAAAAAGCTTCAAACCGTTGTTGGCATCTGAGGCATGAAAATCAGTGAGGCAAAAGCCGCCTGTGGTCTGAGTCGAATTCTCTTTGATTTTGCGGAGCTTACTGGCTAATTGATCCATACTGAAAGGTTTTATATGATTGTGCAATCCGTTTTAGAAGTCGACAGGAGGTAGTCTGCAACATCAACTACGCCGAAGACTGTCCGGAATAACAAGCCGGACGGATCCATTTTGTTCGATTCGCAATTGGCGTACTAAATCCGAAAAAGAAGTGCCTGACTAAAAGAGGAACGCCATGAGAGGGTTGAATGGCCTGTCATTTCGAAACTGATGAAGCAGAAGCAGATAGTAAGATAACGTACCCGGAGCGGTTAAATTCCCTGCCGGCCCTATTTATTTTACATACGGATCTAAAGTGGTGGCCCTTGACCATCAGTCCTATCGATTTTCAGAAAGGATGGCAGAGATTCGTGCGAAAACCCGCAGAAGGCCGGAGGCAGCCGTTCAAAACCGCCCACTCTCCGTAGAATTTAACTGGAATACAACCGGAAAAGCTGCGCTAACGGGCTGCAAAGGCATTTCGCCCAGGAACGTTTGGGTACAAAAGATTGAAGAGAGGATTGAAAAAGCGTCGGCATCAAAGCCTAACTGAAAGCCGAATCAAGACGAAAAATGGCAAACAAAAGCGCTGTACCTTAACCCTATTCCAGCAAATTTTGTCCCCAACACGCCTGACCTCAAATAAAAAGGCTGTCCGTAGCAACTTAACGGCCAATAAACTGTTTAGTATGTAGCTACCTCTTCAACGGCCCCTTGTCTCCACTTTATTGGGTCGCCCGTTCACCGGTTTTAGCTTTCTGTTTGTTTATTTTTTTTCATCGGTTTTTTGATGACCAGAGTCGGGTTCGTCAACCGCTGATAGCTGTCGTTGATCTTTTCATTTTGTTTTATATTAATTCAATTGCCATGACTGTAAAATCTTTTCAAGGTAGAATGTACCAACGTACGCCAGGTCTGGCTTATGGAATGATAAACTATTTGAAGAATATATTCCGTCCTCTCATCGATCAGGACCACCCGATTTTTAAAAGATCCGGGCCCGGCAGGAATGCATGGCATCAATTTCAGACGCTGGTAAGGGGGCAGCGTTTCGAAATGGCACCGATCCTGCTTGTGCAGCACGACCAGCCAGGCCGTCCCATGATTAAACCGCGTTTACCGTTCACGGATCTTCCTTAACGCTTTTCAGGACGATTTACCTTGCGAACGTAGGTCGTAAGGTGGGAAGTTGGTCAGGGATACGAATTGCAAAAATAACCGGGTAATGAAGTTTGCCCGGTTATTTCAATCCATAACACTTTTACCACTCCCCTGTTTAACCGCGTGACGGCAGGGAAGTAGGTAGGTAGCTCAAAAAAAATAGCCAGACAGGTCTCCGTCTGGCTATTCACTCTTATACACTAATATAGACAACCCCTCTATCGATCCCACAGCCGTATAAACCACACCGCTTCCGGGTTGTTGGTGAAAGTGAGGATTTGGCCGTACTAAGCCGGTTTGTTCTTATAAAATGGTCAGGCGGTTTGTCTGACTGGTTTGTTTTCTTTGTTCCGGCACCTTCAAAAACCGGGTCATGGTGCGGAAATCATTTTGTCGGTTGAGCAATCCCCCGTAAGTAACAGGGTAACCATGCAGGAGTCAGGTAGTAACCGGACACCTCTCACGATGCCCGCCGGCCGGGCAGTTTGTCCCGGAAGCAACGCTTCAGCGGGCATTGCAGCGCCAGGGATTAAACACTCCCCGGGTTATTAACTGCGGGAAGCGGCTGATCCCTACTGTAATTCTACCATGGCTCTGAATCAACCGGTTCGGAAGAAATAAAAGGTCAATTCCATGTAATCCCTGGCCCAGCCACCGTATATTGCCCAACTTTTCTGCTGTGAATGGACAATAACACACTTGGCACGAAGCCGCATTATCACCTGTTAGATGGACTTCGGGGTGTAGCAGCGATTATCGTAGTATTCTTTCATCTGACCGAGCCACTTGCCACCAGCCACCTTGACAATGTTGTAAACCACGGTTATCTGGCCGTTGATTTTTTCTTTCTTCTATCCGGTTTTGTCATTGGGTACGCCTACGACGACAGATGGGACCAATTAACCATCGGCGGTTTTCTTCGGCGCCGGTTCGAGCGGCTGCAACCCCTCGTTGTATTGGGCATGACGCTCGGCGCCATCGGTTTTTACTTTACCGACTCAACGATCTGGCCGCTTATTCATACCGTTCCGGGGTGGAAACTGATCGTCGTTATGCTGATTGGCTACACGCTTCTGCCCATCCCACTGTCGATGGATATTCGCGGCTGGTTCGAAATGCATCCGCTCAATAGTGTGGGCTGGTCCTTATTTTTTGAGTATATAGCCAATATTCTTTACGCGCTGGGTCTACGGAAATTACCAAACAAGGCCTTGGCTTGCTTTGTCGTTCTGGCCGCTGCCGGGCTGGTGCACTTTGCGGTTACGAATCCGAACGGCGACGTTACCGGTGGCTGGACACTCAATGCGGAACACATGCGTATTGGGATAACGCGGACCCTATATCCTTTTTTTGCCGGTTTGCTTTTATCCCGGGTAACACGGCCTACCTCCATCAACTATGCGTTCTTGTGGTGTAGCCTGCTGGTGGCAGCTGTTTTGCTGATGCCAAGAATAGGCGGTGCCGAACATCTCTGGATGAATGGTTTGTACGAAGCGTTTTGCATCATCATTGTCTTTCCACTCATTGTTTATATCGGTGCCAGTGGTGTGGTGCGCAATCAGGCGGAAGCGAAAATTTGTCAGTTCCTCGGCGACCTTTCCTATCCCCTGTACATGACGCATTATGTGCTGGTCTATTTTTATGTCGCCTGGGTAAGCAATCACAAGGGCATTACATTAGGGCAGGCCTGGCCTTATGCAATGCTCACCTTTTCAGGCGCCATCGTGTTGGCGTATGCCAGTTTGAAGTTGTACGATGAACCGGTACGGGCCTGGCTGCGAAAAACGCTGAAGTAGCGAAGTCGTAGCAGTAGGTGCGAATAAGGCTACCGAAATAACTCAAACCTCGCTGAGTTCCCTACGACAGCGGTTTGTGGTTCTTGCCCTTCTTATGGATCACTTCAAAGGCATTTAGCTCGCGTTTTGGAAAGGAATCGGAGCCAGACGTCGTCTACCAATTGGTCAGGATACCATACGTAAATCGACGGCTTTAGCTGCCGATGTAAAAGGCCGGGTCCGTTGCTGCATTATCCGAATGACCTGTTGTTCATCTTCGAACATATTGTCAACGTTGACTACGTTCTTAGCCAGCGCCGGGTAGTTTCGGGTCATCAGGAAAAAAAAGACAGTCGGATAGCCAATCCCCTCAAAAATCAAGGATTGATTAGTCACATAGGAGGGCAAACTCTTTTGAAAATAGAGGGGATATTCCGTCCAGTGCAGCGAAGGGCGTTCGTGGTGGGCAATGTGGTAGCCATCATTCCAGCATTTGTGATTGTACTTGATGTTGATACAGGTGATGGCATTGGTGTAGGGATTGCCCGGCTGATGAGGATCAATAAAACTATGCTGGGTCCAATTGCCCAACATCATTATGAACCGTGAAACAAAAAAAGGCACTATAAACACCACCATAGTAGCGGGCCAATTCACAAAACACAACCCAATGCAAAGCGCGAAGTAAGACAATTCACCGATCAGCGCGCGGTGAGCCAGCTTGGATCTTTTCTTGCGAGTCAGGTAAGTCGTCAGCCCGATCAGCCCCATAAACAGAAACGTTGTGAAGTACCGCAGAAAATCCCTTACATTATCGCGTTGATAGGCCATCGTGCTACTGTCGTCCTCCTGCTGGTTATTTTCCGGATGATGCATCCCAATGTGGTGGCTGTAATAGGTTTCGGGCGTTTGTCCAAAGAATGGCGTGATAACCCAGGGCAGATAATGGTTCATCCAGCGGTAGCGAGCCCGGAACAGCGGCCGGTGGCTGGTGCAATGCAACATTAAGCCAAAGGGACCTTTAAAGACAACATGATTAACCGAAAAGTGGAGGGCAGCGAGGCACCACCACCATACGCCCGTTACAAAAGGCAGATAAAGGACCAGACTCAGGGGTAAAAGCACCACCGTGATTTTTGCAATTAGCCGGACAAAGGGCAAATCGCGTTCGTCTTTGATAAATCGAACCAAAAACCGGTCTAGAAAACCCTTCGGCTTTGGAACACCGGTTGGATCATGGATAAATGGTAAAGACTTCATTACTAACAGGGAAATATGAACCTTACTCAACTTATAACTTTTAATAGATGGAAACCATTATATTAAAAGGCTAAAAACAATCAACAGGCCCGTAACAAGTGCCCTTAATTGACTTCCTCATTCACTGCGTGAAAACCGGCAACCCACTTCAGTACGCATTAGTTGAACCGGGGCCGTTTAAAACGAAAACCGGCAAACCGGTTCAGGCTACCCAGGCGATACGGCGGCCTACGTGAGCTGAGGTACGTAAAAGTAATGGTAAAAGCGTAGGGTAGCTTGCCGGCAAAAGTAACAGGAAAAACGAAGCAACATCCCTAAACGCGAACTGCGGAAACTAAAAAGAGGGGCATGACGCTCCTCTTCACTCTCCTTCTCCCACTATCAAATCACGGACACTCCAGCACTTAGGCAGGTTTCCAGCCTGCCAGGACAGGCTGATACGGCAGCTATTTCGGTGGTTGAACTTTCGTCTTGAATACCGTCGGGATTACGCTGGACAAGTTTATCAATCGCCTTAACTTATTATCCCTAAAGGAGGTTATTAGAGAACAATCCGTATTATCAATCGTTCATGAGACTGCTCGTCATCGAGGATGAACCCAAAACGTTACAGGCCATTCAGCAGGGGCTGGAAGAAAGTCAGTTTGAAGTAGACATTGCGTACGACGGCTTAATTGCCCGTCGGCTGGCCCTGAAAAATAATTACGCTCTGATCATTACCGATGTTATTCTGCCGGGTATTAATGGCTATGAACTGATTCGCCAACTGCGGGCGGAGGGACTTACCACGCCGGTTCTGCTGCTGACGGCCCTGGCCGAAACGGATGACAAAATCACCGGTTTCGACGCTGGAGCCGACCAATACCTGACCAAGCCGTTCCAGTTTTCCGAATTGCTGGCGCGGGTACGCTCGCTCACCAAAAGAGGAACGCAGGTGGCGATGACGGCCCGTACGTTGCGTTACGGAGGTCTGGAAATGAACCTGGATGCCAAAATCGTAACCCGCGATGGACAGCCCATCGATTTAACAGCCCGCGAATTTGCCCTGCTGGAGTTCCTGATGCGGAATCAGGGCCGGGTCCTATCCAAATCCGAAATTGCGGAACAGGTTTGGGATCTCAATTTTGATTCCGACACCAATGTGGTGGAAGTGTATATCAATTACCTCCGAAAAAAAATGGACCGGGGTTTTGACCGCAAGCTCATTCATACCCAGTTTGGCATGGGATACGTTTTCAAAGAACACTAATCCGGCGCTATGACCATCCGCAACCGTCTGGCGCTGCGATTTACCGCCCTGGTATCCGCCATTCTGCTGATTACCTTTATCAGTATTTATGCCTTCTGCGCGTATTTTGTCACCTCCGATTTTTACCGCCGACTCGACCGGAAGGCCAGCACGTACGGTGAAATGCTCACTCGGTACCAGTTGAATTTTGAGTTGATTCGGCAATTTGGCTTGATTCGCAAGGACCAGCTGCCCGAACAAAAAATTATTGTTCTGGATGAGCGGGATTCGATCATCTTTACCACCGACCCCGCGGGGGTTTCCCTGATTCCTCTGGATCGTCTGTTGGCCATTCGGAAGCAGGGACGGCAGGATTTTCGCCAGGGCCGGTACGAGGGTTTAGGCATCCCGTTGAAAATCACAACACCCTCAAAGCCAGCCGCTCAGTATGTGGTGCTGGCACTCGCACAAAACGTATACGGCGAATCGTTTATGCGTTATTTGCAGGGAGCACTGATCGTGTTATTTATTCTCATTGCGGGTCTTACCTTGTTTTCGGGTTGGCTATACGCCGGTGATGCACTCCGGCCCATGAAGCGGCTTGACGAACAGTTGGGCCGTATTTTTCCCAGTAATCAGGATCAACGGCTCCCGGTTGGAGACGACGGAGACGAAATCAGCCGGCTGTCGTCAACCATTAACCGGCTGCTCGACCGCATTTCGGAGTCGTTTCGCTTGCAGCGGCTCTTCGTGGCCAATGCATCCCACGAACTCCAGAATCCGCTTACTCAGGTCACTTCGCAACTGGAAGTCAGCTTATTGAACCAGCGTGATCCGGAAGCCTACCGGCAAACCATTCGGTCGGTGCTCGATGACGTCCGGGATTTGGCGGCACTGACGCATGAGTTATTACTGCTCTCCCAGGTGAGTCAGGACCAGGCGGCCGGTTTTTTGACCGACACAGTCCGAATTGACGAAGCCATCTGGGATATTCGCGACGAGGTAATCGCACTCAACCCGCGTTATGCGGTTGCCGTCGATTTGGGTAAGCTACCGGACGACCCCGACCAGTTAACGGTAACGGGCAACAAAACCCTCCTGAGTACGGCTCTGAAAAATCTGGCGGAAAATGCCTGTAAATTTGCCGTAGACGGACGGGCGGTGGTAAAAGCGCAGTTCGATCCGGTTGCCATCCGAATTGAAATTCAAAATGAAGGGCCGCCCATTCCGGCGGATGATTTGCCGTACCTGTTTCAACCTTTCTACCGCAGTGGCCAGACTGCCGGTTTGGCCCGGGGTTATGGCATTGGATTGTCGTTGGTTGAGCGAATTGTTCGTCTGCACGGCGGACAGATCAGCGTTTCCTCCGTAGCCGGACAACCCATCTTGTTTCGAGTCCTCCTTCCCCGTAACCCGCTGGGGCAACAGGGCAGCCTCTAACAGGTTGTTTTCGTTGGAAACATTCCAACGTTTCCGTGTGCTACCTTTTTCAGGACACCTCAACCTGAATTTTAAACAAAAGAACAAAGATGAACACGATGACCGTCAGAATCACGGTCCAGTCAACGCGGTGCCTGAATGTTACCCCTTTGGTCGACAATTTAGCGGGCCGATTAGCCTTGCAGGACATTTTTCTGGTTTTCCGTTTCGTACAATTCATACGTCAATGGGCTTCTTTGATCCATTTTCTATTCTTCAACTTTTCACCGGCGGTATCCTGAACAGACCAGCGCTTAAACAAAACCGTCTTTAATTTTCCTGTTGCCTGTGATCCATACACCGCTGCCAGCAGCCCTTCAGGCATTGATAAAATAGCCACCCGAAAGTCGAATGGCTATTTACTCTAACCTAAAAACGCGGAACAATCAGGATAAATAGTACCTCACTCCCAATCCATTCGACAATACAAAATAGGCTGCCACTCCTTAGAATTTGCTTAAGAACCCCTGATAATTTCCTTAGGAAAATAATTTATAATCCTGGATGCATTGATAACAAGCTCTCCCGGGGAGGGCGACGTATACGCATCCGATGTGATTGGCGATTTTTAGCAAAACCGGTCAGGGATCACAAAGAGGATCGAGAGAAATGGCCGGCGTGAAAGAATACCACACCAATTATATCTTCAATTAGGTATCAAAGAAAAAGCCACTCTTTAAACGGAGTGGCTACCTTATTGACTACCGAGGTGATCCCGTTTGGATTCGAACTTATCAATATAACTTATTGATTATCATCTATTAAAAAAGAATTTAACTCTAAGTTGACGGATCATCAAATTAAAAGTCATAGTTGACAGGCACCCTTTTTATTATACCGTTCGATTTGCCGCCAATGATTATTACGTGAATTACTGTCCTTGTTGCTAATACTATGAGCCACCCGCCTGTTAGGTTTTCTTTGGAGGCTATTTCATATTCCCAATGGTAGTGCCTTATCAGCATTATGAACTGTGTTAAAAGTCAAGCACAAGTACGTAAAACTGGCAAATAATTTGGGTCAAAATCTTGATCAAACTTCACGACTGCAAATGCCTGGCGAAGTAGTTTATTGACCACTGCAATTAATGCTACCTTCGATGCTTTGCCAGCCGCTTTTAGCCGATAATACAACTCTCGACACGCTTTATTGTGCTGGATCGCCGACCATGACGCCACATAGAGCATACTCCTCAGTTGAGCATCACCTGTCTTGCAAATCCCTTTCACCGCATTCAGTTTTCCGGACTGATAAATTACCGGAGCGACACCAATAAACTTGGCCAAAGCTTTCGCCGAATGAAAGTGCTCAAAGCCACTTGTTACTTCAATTAAGGCCGTGGCAATCGATGTCGAGATCCCGACTACAGATGTTAATCGCTTCAGCTGCTGACTAAAATGGGCTTTGGTAAGCTGTTCAATCTCGTTCACTAAAGTTTTCGTTTCAGTTTCCAACTCCTCTAGAATATGTGCCAAGCTGATTTGAACAGGCTCATCTTTAACCGGTAGAGACGAAAACGAATGCTTCAAATTCTGCATCGCCCGGTAGTGCTTTTTATATTGGCGAAGCAACGTTCGTTTTTGACGCAGTCTGAGCAAATCATCGCTATCCATTTGATAGATAGCTGGTTGAGTCATCTGACCATAGCGAGCTAATAGTACCGCATCGCTCTCATCAGTTTTAGTGACCGATAGTCGCATCTTGGCAAAGTGGTGACTTTGCCGAGGGTTAATCACTGAAAGGCAGATCTGGGCCTGACAGAGCATATAAGTTACTAGTACCGAATAGGACCCGGTGGCTTCTACCACACCGTGAGCAGCTGGAGGAAGAAAACTAATCAGCCGCCGGATCCCTTCCGGTGAGTTAGAAAAGCTGCCTGTTTTCCAGACGTTGTTTGACTCAGCATATGCTAGGGCGAGCGAGTCTTTAGCCACATCGATACCAACATACGTTTTCATGGAGAAAGGGGAAAGAAAGTTGATATTCGTCTGATAACCAGCCACCAACTTTGCCACTTAGCATAGTATACGCGGGTTTTGCCAATGGAACTGTTCAAGGTTGCAAAATTGGCCAGTGTGGGTCAGATCATAATGTGCGGGGTTGGCCCATGTTAACCACAGACTTGCTCACACTGGTGGCTCTTTATCTTGTTTAAGATATTCAAAATAAGGAAGTTGCGCAACTATTACAAACGTACTATGTTATCCCTATTAGATTGCATAGCTGCTAAAACTGACCGTTGTAACAATTAACATGGGATTTGCTTATTAAGGGTTCAAACTACAAAGATTTGTGGTAGCTAACTCCACCTAATGTCATTTCGCAATATGCTCCAGGCGTGAGACAAATGAATCTTTATGTATCAAACTATCAAACATACCATTAGATAGGTAGTTATATTATCAAAAAATATCCTATCTGTCCCTTAATCCCTTAGTATACCCGATACGCTAGCCCTATTCTGTAATTAATCGGATTTCCCAGGGACGCCACGGTGTTCCGGGATAAACCGCCGTTGAAATAGCGGGCATTGGTCAAATTATACAGGTTGAACTGAGCGCTGAAGCGGTTAAATTGATAACTGACCAATGCATCCAGCACCGTGGAGGCTGGTACAATAAACGATTGTCGGGCTAGATTGCCCACCTGATCGCTAGTGTAACGCCCCCCAATCCCCAGGCTCAGCCCATTGAGAGCCCGGCTATTGAACGTATACTTCACCAGGGTATTGGCGATATGATGGGGTGCGTTCACGTAGCGGTCACCCTGTTTGCCCAGCGTGCTGGTAGAAGTCAGCACATGATCGTTGTAGGCATAGCCCGCCAGCACACTCAGGCCCTTCATCGAGCCTTGCAGCGTCACCTCCAGCCCTTTGCTCCGCGTGCCAGGCACCACCGTTCGCCGGTTGGGGTTGGCCGGTGTGGGATCCGCAGCCAGAATGTTGGTGTAGTCGATGCTGTATAGCGCCACCATCGTGGATAGCTGGTTTTTAAAAAAATCCCCTTTGTAGCCGACCTCGTATTGCTCCGCCTGACGGGGCGGAAAAGGCCCACCCGCCCCCCCGCTATTGGATAACTGGGGAGCAAACGATTTGGTGTAACTGCCGTAAAAAGAAAGGTTGGGCATGGGGAGATAAACCAGGCCAAAGCGGGGCAACCAGGCCGTAGCGTCGGATTCATCCCCTTGCAGATCATCCCGGTCCGAGAGGGGAACTTGCTTCAGACGGTAGCGATCGTAGCGAAGCGAAAGCAACGCTTTAAGTTGAGAGCCTAAACTAATCTGGTCCTGCACGTAGCCACCCACCAGATTGGTGACCTGCCGGTTATCATCGTAGTAATCAACGGCGGGATTGGGCGCCGGTACATCATTGGTGTAGTCCGGGCGCAGGATTGCGATGCGGGTGGTCGGTGAGTTGCGGTAATCGTTCTTAGACCAGCCAAAGCGGTTATAGTCGATGCCCGCCAGGAGGCTGTGTTTTACCCAGCCGCGGCCCACCTTGTAATTAAAGTAGACGGTCGTCTGGGCATTGAACTGGTCGTAGTCCCAATACGAATAGGTGCGGCTGACGGAATCGTTGCGAATACTGCCCACCACAAAATGATCGGCGAAATTAAAGCGGCTCCGGACGTAGCGCTGGACCACCGTCAGCGAAAGCGCGGGGTTGATCCGGTGATCAAAGGTCAGTGTCGCCGAGGAGTTTTTGGTTTTACCAAAATCGGACGGACTTTGAACCGTTAGGTTGGTCGGGTAGTAATTAAAATCGAAGGTCTCATTGCCGTTATCTTTGACGTAGGTGCCCCGGTCATACTGCTGCACGGCCCGCTGCTGGGCATAATTGATCTCCAGGTTGAGTTTCGTCGAAGGAGAGAACAGATACGTGAGCGACGGGGCCAGAAACAGATTTTTTACCGCCTGGTAGTCCCGAAAACTATTCGTTCGGTCGTAGCCCACGATGGCCCGGTACAACAGCTTACCGTTTTTGGTTAACGAACCCGTGGCATCACCCGAAACCCTCACGGCATTCCAGCTCCCGTAGGTGGCGGTGAATTCCAGCTGTTGTTGGGCCTGGGGCTTCTTGGTGACAAAATTAATCACTCCCCCCGGCATCCCTTCGCTAAGGAGCACCGAGGCCGGGCCTTTGAGCACCTCCACCTTTTCAATATTGTAAAGCAGCGGTTGCTGGCTCCACAGGTAAAGGGTGCCACGAATGCCGTTGAAGGTGGTAAAGCTGGCATCATTGGGGTTGTAGCCGGTGAAGCCCCGCAAGGCAAAACCGCCCATCGAATTGTTGGCTTTGACGCCCGTCAGTAACGGGGCAAGGTCATTGAGCGTAAACGCCTGCCGGTCCTGAATGACCTGCTGGGAAATCACCTGCACGGACTGGGGCGTTGCCAGTAAGGGAATATCGCTGCGGGTTGCCAGCGCCGAATGGTCGGTTTTGTAGGAGCTCCTGCGGCTGGTGATGGTTACTTCCTGCAATTCTTTCAAATCTTCCGAAAGCTGAAACTCCAGCACGGTGGGCTTTTTGCTGCTCACCACCACATTTTGTTTCACCACCGAATACCCCAGCGATGAAGCAATCAGGGTGTAATTGCCGGGCGGCACCCTGGCCATGGTGAAATAGCCTTTGTCGTCGGTTATACTGCCGTAGGCGGTGTTTTGCAAGCGAACCGAGACATCTCGCAGAGGGCGTTGATCAAACGAAACAATGTAGCCGGAAATGCTGCCGGTTTGGGCCAGACATATGCGACTACCAGCCAGCAGCAGGAGGATTAAATAAATAGTCTTCATCAAAAGGGATTCTATACCAAGAGTGTTCCGTCGCTTACCGGCCGCCAAAAGTCAAGCTGCTCCAGTAACTCTGCCAGTCGGCCCGGGTCGTGTCGCTGGGCGAGGACTTTTCGTAGGGAACCATCCAGACCAGGCTGACCATCGTTTGCCCGGGCCGAAGCGGAAACCGAACCCGACCCTTTTTATCCGACCGTTGCTGCTCATGCTTCAAAGTGCCTTTGGGCGGGACGTAGTTCCAATACCGGACCAGAGCTCCCGCCAGCGGTTTCTGCTGGTACAGTACGCGGAATTCGGCAGTCTGCCCACTTTTCAGCGCATAGGGATTCTGAACCGGAATAATTTCCAGGGGCATGCCGGTGGCCGTGGCAAAAGTTTCATCGGGCGTGGAGCCCACCTGAATCAGGGTTTTGACACACCGGCGGTACACTTCCCGGCTGGGCTTAGATGACTCGCCGTTCTGCTGGCGGGCCTGAATCACCAGGTCCAGCCCATCTTCCTTCAAGTACGCCAGAAATTCTTTGGAACTCAACGAGAGGTACTTATTGGTATTAGCCAGGGCAATCAGGTGCGTGCCCGGCGAGGTCATCCTGACGGAGGTGAGGCCATACTGGCCCTTGGATAAGGTAGGTGTCAGGTCCTGGCGGGGCAGTGCCTTAATCCAGTGGCTATACTGGACAATACGGTTTTTTTTGCCTTCGGAGCGTTCTCCCTTAAAGCCTTCTCCGACCAACACCTCGATGGAAATCAGATCGCCGACGGCGGCAAAAAATCGGTTGGGCTGCAACCAGAACTCGTGGGCCTGAGCCCAAAAAACAATTATACAGAGCAGCAGGATCAGGATGACTTTTCTTTTCATGCTCAAATTTAATTCGTAACCTGATCGACCCGAAACATCTGGGCATAATTAGTGGCAATATCTGCCGATTTGGCCGAGATCATAACATCGGGGTATTGGGCAATACTCAGGGCCGTAACGCCATCAAAAACCTTTAATAAATCCGCCTTGATAGATACTTGAGGAGTTTGATTCGTCACAACCTGGATGCCTTGCCCGCCAAAGGGCAACGTTATCGTCCGCAAGTTGTTGAGGGTACGGGTGCGGTATCCTCCAAACAACCCAATATGATACATAAAGGTATTACCAGTTGTTTCAATGGGTGCCTGGGGGGATGTACCTTCCAGTTTAAAGAAAATATACCCCGTGTTCCAATCCCAGTACATTCCTCCCGTGCGCTCAGAAGTTATGATATTCTGGATTCGATGCCCGAGAAAGATTACGACGATCTGACCCGGTTGGCCTCAGGAATCTGTCAGACGCCTATTTCTTTGATCAGCCTGATCGATGACAAACGGCAGTGGTTTAAGTCCAATCATGGCCTTCAGGTCCGGGAAACACCCCGCGAGTTCGCTTTTTGCACCCACGCAATTATAAATCCCAACGAAACCCTGATCGTCCAAGATTCTAGGAATGATGAGCGGTTTTCAGGTAATCCGCTGGTAACCGGCGATCCCTATGTTATTTTTTACGCTGGTGTACCCCTGGTTGATTCCAATGGGTATCCGTTAGGGTCTTTGTGTGTCATTGATCAGACGCCAAAACAATTAAGGCCTGACCAACTTGCCGCCCTGCAAATACTTGCCAAACAGGTCGTGCATTTATTGGGGTTAAGAAAAACAAACAAAGCTTTGACAACGGTAAAACGGCATTTGGAAAACCGGAATCGGGAACTCGATGAGTTAGTTGAACGAGTTAACAATGAAATAGCCCCTCGGTTAATATTGTTAAAGAAAACTCTTCAGGATGAGCAGGCAGCACCGGTAGCAGGCAAAACAGCCGACAATGTGCTCCAGCGGATGATGCAAACGGTAACCGAACTGGAAACTATACTGAGGCAGCTTTCCTAAAATCGCAGCCGACTTTTTTACGTAGGAATAGCCCTCGGGGGGGCAGGTAAGTCACCTTACGTTTTCTTAGTTATTTTTTGCGATTTCAGTCCTTTTATGGAGCCAGAGCGTCTACCTGGCATGAAACTTATTTTTCGCTCAATAACTACCCATTCATCTTCATTGACGGCTCGGCAGCATTCCGGTTATTCAGGCAAATCGATCAGCCACGGCCACACTTTAAGTCCGAAAGGTGGGAACAAACCATACTGGGCCTTCGAAAGTTTTGGTGGGAGACGGCTATCATACCCCAGATTTAGAAAGACTGCCAAGAGTAGGCATTTTAGCTAATATAATGTTTTTGCCCCTGTAAACGGCCAGGCGTATGGATAAGCAATCTCATTTAAATTGGCTCCGGCTGGATATTAGTTCACTACCACGGCAAATCAAACGAACTGAACACATTAGCTTTAAATTTGCTGATGGCTTGCATATTGCTCCCAGTTTTGATAATCTCGCTTCAAGTAAATCGCTTATCGCTACCTATGAAGCAAGCTAGAAGGCCCAAAGAAGAACGTTGGAAGAGCTTCGTCAATTAAACCAGACTGCCGAATTCCAATTGAGACAACTAGGGATTTGACTCAAAAACGAGAGATTAATAGTCACGATCATTCTTCCCGCCCCTATCTGACCTGTTGAGAATGGGCAATTCATTAACTCAGACTAGAAATCAACGTCAAGAAACTAACCTTTGTTGAACACTTTGCCTCTAAGGGTTTTTGTCAGTAAATAGCTTTAAGTTTTTTCAATTATTTTTTGCCATTTCAGCCCGTATGTGGAGCCGTTGCACTTGCTTGGCCTGAAAATCTTTTCCGGTAGAGGTAAAGAATCCATCCTTGTTTAATTGCTCGGCGATCTGGGCATACGTCTTGCCCTGGCTCCGTAGATAGGCGACCATTGCCGACACCCGGCGGTTGTTTTAGTTGCTGGCTGCCTTCTGCCGGTTGGTCTCTGCACCCTTGAGCTGCGCCTGGTGCGTCATATTCTCTGGCTTACCTAGGTTTGCACCCTGAGCAATCTTTTCCGCCAGTGCGGCCTTCGTCCGGCCGCTGATCAGTTCGCGCTCGTGTTGGGCCAAAGTCGCAAATATGCCCACAGTCAACGTTGAGGCTTCGGGTAGATCCACACACTGAAAGTTAACGCCCGAGTCCCGAAGCGCGAAAATGAAAGCCACATTACGGCTCAGGCGGTCGAGCTTCGCAATGATCAGCGTGGCGCCGTGTTTCTTGGCCGCATTGATAGCCTGCTGCAACTGCTCGCGCTGGTTGTTCTTGCCAGACTCTATCTCAATAAATTCATCAATGATTGGGGCATCTTTGACAAAGCCCGCAACGGCCGCCTTCTGCGCGTCAAGCCCTAGCCCTGACCGGCCCTGCTTTGCCGTCGATACCCTGTAATTAGCTACGTACTTCCGTTCTCCTACCTGTTGAGCTGCCTTTTTTGCCATGGCGTACATAACTTATCTAGAGGCAAACACTAATGTGGTCAAGCAATCTTGATTGTAGCAGGAGGTAATCGAGTTTTCAATTTTGTAACCCATGCTATAAGCCGTGGAGATTCTCTTTTTAACTTCATTGTGATTAAATGCCGCATGACGAATAGAAACTACATCCTGGATACTGACCTGGGTTTGTCCATGACTTTGCGTACATGATTGAATAAACCCTGCTACTCCGATGGCAACGAACGTAAATATTCTTTTCATACGTATTACCCGTTTCGCCGGTAGTGCAGCATTTATAGTGAGACCTAAAAGATGGTGAGAATAGCCTGAATTGACAAGACTTAATCGAACGTACAAGAGTTCTCATAGGGCCGTGTGTACAACGTACTCACCTTTAAGTGCCTGATTTATACTCACGTTATACGTATTTTTTGCTATCTTTAGTAGTACGTAACCAACTTACTAAAACAATGAAAGACAGCAGTTTGAACATTAAAATTAGCAGCAAGCTCAAAGCTGAGTTATGGCATCCTGTGAGGAGCGCGAGATAAGCGCGTCTGACGCCATCCGTGATTTAATTGCAAAAAGTGTAAGAAATTACAAAAATAGTCGGGGGGAAATGGCTATTGTGGACGAGTAACAACCCCAAATTGTGTATCAAACGGCGTATCAAAGAAAAAGCCACTCTTTTAAAATGAGTGGCTAATCTACTGATTATCAAGTGATCCCGTTTGGATTCGAACCAAAGACCGACTGATTAGAAATCAGTTGCTCTATCCAACTGAGCTACGGGACCTGAAATGGACGGATGAGCCGGCGGAATGCTGCCGTTCAGGGCGCAAAAATACAACAATGGCCGCAATTCGCAAGAAAACCCCACCTGATTTCCGCCCATCCGGTTGCCCGTCGTCTGGCTGGCAGCCTCTACCGTCAACGCCATTGCAGCAATCCGTTACTGAAACCTGCTTCGGCAGCCCTCATTTCGGGAAAAGCCGCACCACCACCCGCCGGTTTTTGGTCTTGTTTTCCTCGGTGTCGTTGGGGGCAGCGGGCGAGTCGGGGCCCCGCCAGGTCGGTGAAAGCTGGTGGGGTTGAATGCCTTTCTGCTGCAAATAGCTGGCAACAACGCGGGTCCGGTACTCGGACAGGGTCAGGTTCAGATCCCGGTTTCCAACGTTGTCGGTATGGCCGGTCAGCTGGGCGACCAGACCCCGTTGCCGGATGAGGAGCCACGAAATGGAGTCCAGTTTTCCTTTGGCGTCTTTTCGCAGGGTGTAGTCGCTCTGGGCAAAATACAAAACCGTACTGTCGAAAAACCGGTCGGGCCCCGACGCCGTTGGCAAGTTCGGCGACACCGGTTTTGGCAAGCGATTCACCTTGAAATTAAAACCGGGTTCCATCGTAAACTGGTCCGTCAGCAACAAACGCCCGTCTTCCGTCGCGGCCCTCAGTTCATACGTTTCGCCCGGTTTGAAAAGATTCCACTCAAAATACGACAAGGGCACGTCAAACCGGGTTTGAACCGCCCGGTTTTTAGCGACCCGAAATTCGTACTGAATTTTCAGAGTTTCCGGCACGTCATACGCCATCGCCAGCACGTTGTTAAGCCGTAACAGTTTGATTTGATACAGAACGTCTTCGCTTCCGGACGGCCCCACCACCAGCTTGCCCCGGTAGGTCTGGTAACCCGCCGAGCGCACTTCAAACGCGAAGTTCTCACCCGGTTTTAGCCCGACCGCCGACGGAATCCGGACCGAATCCAATGCCGCACAGTGGGTGCGGCCGCCAGCATCCGTGAAGCAAACGGTGGCCGGCAGACGCCGGAACGTCCGGGCATCTTTCGCCTGAAAGTAAACCTCTTTAGCCCCCTGGGGCGGTTTTTCCGGTTTTTTGCCGGGCGTCAAAACCGCCGGATAGTTTCGGACCACCTGCTGCGAATCCGGGTTGATCATCGGCAGCGAGATCCCAAACCGGTCGTTCTTTCCGGGTTTTCCCACCATATGCACCGGCACAGTTGTCGTTGGGTAGCCTTCAACTTCGAACGTCAAAAACCGGGTCGAATCCGGAAGATGGATGGCAAACTGGCCCACGGCATTGCTTTCGCCGACCTTGATGACTTCCGCCCCCACCGTCGCGCTGATGCGGGCTTTGAGATCGGCGCCGGTCGAAACGTCCCAGCATTGCCCGCTGACGGACAGGGTGTCGGCCCGAACGGCGGAGCTGGGCGGAGGGCAACGAAGCGCGGACAGGCTTACCAGCCCGGCCAGGATGGTTGACAGCATCAAAAGGGAGGGTTAGGGTCGAAATCGAATGGAGTCGTGGTTAGTGCGGATTTCTCTTTTCGGCCAGCCAGTTCGTCAGGATCGACAACGGCCAGAAGAGCGCCGACACAATCGCCTTGTTCCAATTGGGTTTGCCCGGAGTCCGTAGCGCCTTTCCGCAATAATAGGCCAGGATCACGATTGAGATGAACCACGCGAGTGCCATGTCGTTTCGGTGTGAAGTTTCCGTAAGTAGCCCATAATCCGGCATAAAGTCAATAAAACCGCCGGATTGTGATTGTGTTACAATTTCGGCTGTTTGCCAGCTAACCAGTTTTGGTGGCCGAATCATTTACGAACATCGGCTCTTGTGGATAGGTACACGGTATTGCTTTGATCAGAAGGATACAGTTGTGCTTTCTGCCGGATTGACCGAGTTTCGGAATCTGCAACAAGTTTTTGGGGCGGATTTTGTTACTATAAAAACATCAAGTATCAAAACCAAACTAAAACATGCCTATCAAAAGACGCTAAAAATTCCATTTTAAGAATTAAAATTGAACCAGATGTTTACTTCTTTTTTGAAGAATCAAATTCTATTTTTCTTTGAAAACTCATCGGAATTCCTAAATAATTTAATATTCTTTGTTTTTGGTCCGTAGTAGTTGGAAACAAATATAAATAATCAATCACCATTCTTCTCATAATATCTGTAGCAAGAGGTATTTTCAAAAAATCACCATGCAGCTTTTTCATTTCGCTATTAGGAAAATTTCGAAAATGATCTAATTTAATTGAAAAATCTATGAGTTTAACTGAGTTATAATCATTCTTTGACAGTACTTCTTTGTAAATACGTTCTAGATCTTGAGTTCCTGAGGATTCAGAGATTTGCTTTACAAATCCGTAAGTAATTTCGCTAACTATAACGAACAGTATCCTCTTTGCCGCTTGTTCAATTTTCAATTTAGAATCATAATTTTTTTCAGACAAAATTTGGACTATTTGATTAATTAAACTATCTATATTACCCTCTAATGATTTAAAAAAAATGTTTAATGTTCTCAAACCAAGGAAATAAGACTCGTCAACTATGCTATATAGAACTTGGTTTGAAATCTTTCCATAATTGTTTTTTAGAATTTGACCTAGAACTTCTAACATTTTAAATGACAAATTTAATTTTGAAATCATATCCACTTTCGATACATCATCATTCAAGTCAGCAGTTTGAACCAATCCTTCATCTTTGTCGTTTTCATCTTCATCTTTATTATAATTTACCTCATCTCTGTATTCATTAACTGTTCTTGCTTCATAGACTCTATTTGGTAGAGAATTAAGTAACTTTGCAAAAACTTTATTATTCTGTTCAAGTTTAAAAACTTCCAATTCATTGAAAATATCTTTCGAACTCCTCAAGGCTTCTTCTAAAAGAAACTTATGTTTAGAATGATGTGTTAAGAACAGTAGTATATTGGCAAATTCCGTTTGATATATTCTTTTTGTTATCGAGGTAATCATAATTTTAATATTATCATTATCAATATTATCAGACAAATATTTCGAAATAAAAAAATAATAAATATAGGAATATTTAAATTCGAAATTTTTATCATATTCTACCAATATTTTTGCACTACAAAGATTATCGATAATAGTATGAATAGAATGTGTGATGGTATATTTTTCCCTGTATATTTTGTCAAACGAATTCATTTCCTCAATACTTTGGCTTTTCACCTTTTTGTCAAAAAGGTGAAAAGCCAGTTCAGCTAGATAGTTATTATAACTAGTAATTTCATGCTGGGTCTTTAAAATATTCCCAAACGCTTTCTGAATTAAATATTGGTAATAGTGACCAAATGTACTGGCCGTTAAATCAGATGGATTACCGAGTTCAATGGCCTGTAATATAGTTAATATAAAGATAGGGTAATTCGGCACTAAATTCCTTCCAGTTACTGTATTTATAATGGCCTCAGATTCATTCAATTTCCTTATTCTATCTTCCTCAGAAATAATTTCTTGATTTCCAAGAGTGATCCATTTATTTATAAATCTACTCCGTAATAGATGTCCAAATGGTCTTATCCTATAGGTTTTAAATGAAGACATAAGAACACTGTCAGCAGAGTCCTCAGTTAAAAAATCTTCAATTGACATCAAATCATTCCCAGAAATAATTATATTATCATAATATGATTTTAATGAATTAAGAAGCCTACCTTTGTACTTTTTATTAAATTTAACTTTGTCAAAATTATCTATTATAATTACAATTTTTTCTTTAGGAAGTTGATAAAAATATTGGGAACTATCAAAATGATATTGCTTCAAAAACTCGTCAGCCGCTGAACGTCTAAAATCTTCAATACCGGTTTGAGTAATTTTAGATCCTTGGATCAAAATGGGCACAAGAGCTTTAGTATATAATTTATAAAAAATCATTTTCAACAATGAACTTTTTCCAATATTTTCAGGGCCAACAATAGAAATATTTATGTTATTTCCCAAAGAATCTATTACAGATTCTGAATCAAAAATATAATGTACTCTTTCTTTCGAATTTTGCTCATCATAATTTATTTGTTCAATCTTAGGGTACAAAAATATATCTTTTAATCCAACCTGTGAAACATTTGGATGCGTCAGATTCGCTCCAATATCATTTAAAGATTTTTTAAATTCATTGTTTAAAAAAAATGAGTTAATAATTTTAGGCAAACCTCTTTCAAAATGTTGCCTTTCCCTAACGATGTATTATTATATATATTTTCTTCCCATTGGTATTTGTTTATAGAATATTCATTTGTATCTAAATCAAAAAATATTAAATTAAATCCACTTTTGTTAGGATCGTTTGATTCTTGAAAGACGTCTCCTTCAATATACAGAGTATTATTATTTTCAAGGTCAGAGATTAGAGACATTGAGCTCTGATGTTCATGTCCCGTTAAATAAACATCTGAGTTCCTTTCTATGAAAGCTTTAAATTCTCTTCTATTATCAGGATTAAGCCAATGAATAGGATGATGAAATAAAGTGATAATAAGATCAGATGATTTATTGACAATATCCTGGGCCATAAAGTCTATGGGCATAAACATCTGGCCAGGAAGTTCATTTAACTGAGATATGTATGCTGAATTTATACAATTAATACAGATTTCTTTATCGTTTAATTTGAATTTATAAATATTAACAATTTTACTTTCTAATGTGCAATTATCCTTTACACTTAAGCGATTTTGAAAATAAAAAAAATCTTTCTGTGGAGCTGTTAAAATATCAATAATACTATTATCTACAATATCAACTCCATTTGTTTGAATTGATTTTATTAAGGCTTCACGTGAATTATTTTTATTTCTGAAATCACAATCATGATTTCCAGGTATCATAATTGTGTCAACCGGCAATGTTGAATATATTTCTAATTTCAATACTAAATCATAAAAAAAATTATATGCAATTTTGTATTCTCCCTCGGTTCCAGAGAATGCTATATCACCTGTTAATATTAAAAAGACTTTATCTACACCTAATGTATTATTGGCAATAGCTTCAAAAAGTTTTTCAGATTTAGTTAAAACGGGATTATTATTCTCTCTAAAATGTATATCCGATAATTGAATAAACAATACTTTCATTGTTTTTTGCGCTTAAAGTTTATAATCTTGGAAAGATAACTATTTTGTCTAAATTTTTCCAAGATTGGTAACATTTAGTATAAGCGCAAAATATTTTCGTTAAAACGCTTTTTCAATCCGTAATGCCGGGAGAATTCACAGAGGATATCTAAAAATTAACTATCTATAAATCAATGGAAGAATTCAAGTTGCTCGCCGGAATTTAGAGCGATTTGTTGCCATCACTGGCAAGACGGAAAAAGAGTACCAGGAATGGGCCACTGAAGTTAGCAAACGACCGCCCGTCAACACCCCCGGCCGTCGAGTAAATCCTAAACCAATAAACACAAAAAAACCGCCCAAATCCGGAGATTCAGGCGGTTTTTAGCGTCGGGGTGGCAGGATTCGAACCTACGACCTCCTGGTCCCAAACCAGGCGCGATACCGGGCTACGCTACACCCCGAAAACGTTTGAGAGCACAAAGGTACGGTTTTTTGTCAGAAATGAAAACCGGTTTGTGTTTATTCTCACCGTGAGCACGGCTGGCGGAGAGAGAGGGATTCGAACCCTCGGTACCGTTGCCAGTACGACAGTTTAGCAAACTGTTCCTTTCGGCCTCTCAGGCATCTCTCCAGTCACCTCCCAAATCCCGCTTTGGCGTCATTGGGGTCACAAATATAGAAGTTTTCCATCCGTATCGCCAAAGGTTTTCCCCAAAAGTTTCGCAGCAATGGGCCGCCGATAACCAGCCAACCGCTTATTTCCCGTAATTTAGCCCCTTCACGGATGCAGTCCAACGCCCTGGCCGGGCCGCCGATCTGATCCGCCGTCTGCGTGCATGAATTGGAATCACAGCCTGACCCAAACTGAGTATCTGTTTATTGCGGTTTTTCTGCTGCTCTACGGCTACTACTTTTTCCGGACGTTTCGGGTAGCCCGCCAGCTGGGCACCACGGCTTGGGCCACCATCCCGAAATTTTTTCTGCGCACCGGCTACCTGACGCTGCTGCTGATCGCCCTGCTGGGACCGTCGTTCGGGGTGGTCGAAAAAGAACTGATTTCGGAAGGCAAAGACATCTATATCGCCGTGGACCTGTCGAAGTCGATGGACGCACCCGACATTCCCCCTACCCGCCTGGAAAAAGTCAAGTACGAACTCAAACGGCTGATCGAAGCCCTGCCCGGCAACCGCTTCGGCCTGCTGGTTTTTTCCACCGAAGCCTACGTGCACGCTCCGCTCACCTCCGACCAGGGTGCGCTGGCCCTGTTTGTGCAGTCGCTGAACACCCGGCTGGTGCCCGAATCCGGCACCAACCTTTGCTCGGCCGTTGAGCTGGCCCTCCGGAAACAACTGGCCGAAACCTCGGACCTGACCCAAACCAAAGTCCTGATTCTGCTAACGGACGGCGAAGATTTCGGCGAATGCGACCCGGCGCTGGCGGCTCAGGTCCGGCGATACGGCGTGGCGCCCTTTGTCGTGGGCGTCGGCACCGAAAACGGCTCCACCATTCCGACGCCCCGCGGAAATCTGCGCGCCAAAGACGGCACCCTTGTTCATACGCACCTGAACCGGGGCTTCCTGCGCCAGTTTGTGCAGGACACCCGGGGTTCGTACCTCGAGCTGGCGTCGTCGTCGGGCGACCTGAGCCCGCTGATTGCGGCCATTCAGAACCTCGAAAACCGGCTGATCGACCAGCGCAAACTGGAAGTGACCACCAACAAATACTATTATTTTCTGGCCGTGGCGCTCGCCCTGATCGCCATCGACGTTCTGATCACCGTCCGAACATTTAAGCTCTAACCGGCGTTCCCTTTGTGAAAAGAGTTTGTATTTTTGCCGGACGCTTTTAAACCCACTATGACCTATTTGGTTTTATCGGTCCTGCTCTGGTTGTACGACAACCGATCGTTCGATAAGATTTCGCATGATAATGTTGCCCGGCTGGAGGGCTTGCGGGCCTACCAGGCCGGTCAGTACAAACGGGCCGCCGAGTACTACGCGGCCCTGGTCAATTCCACCCTGTTCGTCGAACCGTCGGCCCGGCTGAACCTGGCGCATTCGTATTTTCAGCTTCGGCAGTATGCCCAGGCGCAGAAGCACTACCGCCTGGTGGCGCAGGTCAACCAGCCCGACCTGGCCGCAGCCGCCGAAGTCCAGTTGGGCATTCTCGCCGTAATGCAGGGCGATTCGGCCTCCGCGCTGACCCTGTTCCGAAAAGCGCTGACCACCGTTCCGGCCCTCGAACCGGCCCAGTTCAACTACGAGCTGATCCGAAAAACCTATTCGGGCCAACCGAACCCCCACCTCGCCCAGCGCCCCAAACCCCGGCCCCGGCCAACCCGGACCGAAACCGAGGTGACGCCGGAAAGCGGTCAGGAATCAGGCACGCAGGTGGAACCGGGCGACAACAAGGATGAACTGCTGCGCCGGTTGCGCTCGTTAAATTTGTCGGAGGAACAAGCCCTGTCGATCCTGAATGCCATGCAGGACAATGAAGTGCAGTATATTCACCAGCGCAAACAGGCATCGACGGCCAAAGTCCGTCAGCAATTCAATACCTATTGACGGGCAATCGTCACCGCGTTCATCAACCAACCACAGACTTACCACTGAACATGAATGAAGTAGTTATCGTATCGGCCGTTCGCACGCCCATCGGTAGTTTCGGCGGGGTGCTGGCCCCGCTCTCGGCCACCGACCTGGGCAGCATGGCGATCCGGGCCGCGTATGAAAAAGCCAGTATTCCGCCCGAACTGGTGGATGAAGTAATCATGGGAAACGTGGTGTCGGCCAATCTCGGCCAGGCTCCGGCGCGGCAGGCCACGCTGAAAGCCGGTTTGCCGCCCAGCGTGCGGTGCACCACGATCAATAAAGTGTGTGCGTCGGGCACCAAAGCTATTATGCTGGCGGCCCAGTCCATTCAGCTGGGGCAGGCCGATATCATCATCGCCGGGGGGATGGAAAGCATGTCGAATGCGCCGTACTACGTCCCGAAAGCCCGGTTTGGCTACAAATACGGAAATGCGCAACTGATCGACGGGCTGGCCAAAGACGGTTTGATGGACCCCTTCGACCAGTGCGCCATGGGCGTTTACGCCGATATTACGGCGAAAAAATACAACATCAGCCGCGAAACGCAGGATGCTTTTGCCGTCCAATCGTACAAACGGGTGGCTGATGCGACGGAAAAAGGTAAATTTGGGGCCGAGATCATTCCGGTCGATGTTCCGCAGTCCAGGGGCAGCCTGACGGTCACCGAAGACGAAGAATACAAAAACGTCTTTTTTGACAAAATTCCGAACCTGAAACCGGCTTTCATGCCCGACGGAACGGTGACAGCGGCCAATGCATCGACCATCAACGATGGTGCCTCGGCACTGGTGGTGATGAGCCGGAAAAAAGCCGATGAACTGGGCATCAAACCGCTGGCCCGCATTCTGGGCTACGCCGATGCCGAACAGGAACCGGCCAGTTTCCCGACCAGCCCGACGCTGGCCATTCCGGCGGCTCTGAAACGGGCGGGTCTAAAACCGGACGCGGTTGACTTTTACGAGATTAACGAAGCCTTTTCGGCCGTAGCCCTGGTGTGCAGTCAAATCCTGGAAATTCCGCAGGCCAAACTGAACATCTACGGCGGGGCGGTGGCCCTGGGGCATCCGCTGGGCGCATCCGGCGCCCGCATCGTAACGACCCTGACCAGCATCTTGCAGCAGGAAAACGGCCGCATCGGCACCGTCGGCATTTGCCACGGCGGAGGAGGAGCTTCGGCGCTGGTGATTGAGAAGATTTGATTTAAAAGTGTAAAATGATAAATGATAAATGTTGAATGTAAAAGTGATTTCTCCACAAGCAACTTTTACATTCAACATTTATCATTTTACATTTATAATTAATTTTTCATTCCATGAGCACTGCTGATCAGGCCATAAAAGAGACCAACTTTCATTTTGACGGGCAAACCGGTTTTTACCGGGGCAAAGTCCGCGATGTGTACCATTTTGAAGACCGGCTGGTGATGGTGGCTTCCGACCGGATTTCGGCCTTCGACGTGGTGCTGCCCCGGGCCATTCCGTACAAGGGGCAGGTGCTGAACCAAACCGCAGCCCATTTTCTGAAAGCCACCGCCGACATCGTGCCGAACTGGTTGCTGGATGTGCCCGATCCGAACGTGAGCGTGGGCCTGAAATGCCGTTCGTACCCGGTCGAAATGGTGGTTCGGGGGTATTTGGCGGGCCACGCCTGGCGGGAGTACCGCGCCGGCAAAAGGACGCTTTGTGGCGTTACGCTGCCCGAGGGCCTGAACGAATCCGATCAATTACCCGAACCCATCATCACACCGTCCACAAAAGCGCAGGAAGGGCACGATGAGGATATCTCGCGGGAAGCGATTCTGAAACAGGGCATCGTTCCCGAAAGCGAGTATGTTCAGCTGGAAAAATACACGCTGGCCCTGTTTCAGCGCGGCACCGAGATGGCCGCCGAGCGCGGCCTGATCCTGGTCGATACAAAATACGAATTTGGCGCCCTAAACGGCCAGATTTACCTGATCGACGAAATTCACACGCCCGACTCCTCCCGGTATTTCTACGCCGACTCCTACGCCGAAAACCAGGCGAAAGGCATTCAGCAAAAGCAGTTGTCGAAGGAATTCGTGCGGGAGTGGCTCATCGCCAACCAGTTTCAGGGCAAAGAAGGGCAAACCATTCCGGCGATGACCGACGAATGGATCAGCCAGATCACCAACCGGTACATCGAACTCTACGAAACCGTCACCGGTCAGTCGTTTGTTCGCTCCGAAACCGACACGATTTACCACCGGATCGAAGAAAACATCCGTCGTTCGCTCGCGGTTACTTATTTTTGAAACGGAAAGTTCGTTCCTACTATGAATTACGCAATCGAAAAAAACGAGCAATATACGCTGGTATCGCTCCAAGAACCGGTTTTTGGCGGAGAGGTTCCCGCCACGTTTGAAACCCTCAGCCGCAACCTGTTTCGGGAAGGATACAGCAACATCATCGTCGACATCAGTGGCGTCAATGAAATTGACGATGCGGGGGTGCCCATCATCCGGAAAATCAACCGGCAGTGTACCAACGAGTCCGGCCTGTTTATTCTGGTAACCAAGCAGGATGAGGTGATCGATTACCTCGACGGAGCAAAAATCCCGGATCTGACCATTCTGCCCACCGTGGAGGAAGCCGTCGATGCCGTGTTTATGAACGAACTCGAGAACGATTTCCGCAGCGAAGACGACGATAGCTACGAATTCGGCGGCAGCTCGGAAGACTAGCCAAATCCCGGTCAAGCGAACAAGGCGGTTTTTAAGTTCGGGGACTTAAAAACCGCCTGCGAACCCAGTGCTAGGCCCGGGCCCGTTCCGCCGACTGGTAAATCCGCTCGACGACCTCCTGCAAAACCGCCCCCTGCTCACCCGTGCAAACGTTGGACGGTTTTCCCAGGCAGGCATCCAGAAAAGCCGCCGTGTTTTTGAGCTGAATATCCCGATCTTCCAGATACGGAAAACTCACGTCCGCCAATTCACCCGCCACCTCAGTGTAGAGCGTGAACGGAAACAGCCTGGCCCCGCCTTTGCTGCCAAATACCTCCAGATTCCGGTTGACGTCGGTTTGCGTGTTCAGGGCAAACGACGACGACAGCATGATCGACGCGTTGTTTGGAAACGACAGGTACGCCATGCAGGCATCTTCCACCTCAAACTTTGCCGGGTCCCAGGCCCCCATCAGCCCTTTCCCGCCGGTTTTTCCGATGAAATCGTAGGTGTTGGCCAGAATCTGCGACGGAACGGCGTAATCAAGCGCCGACAACGCCAGGTCGAGGACGTGGACCCCCAGATCCATCAACGCGCCCCCGCCCTGCATGCTTTTGTCGGTAAAATACCCCCAACCCGGAATGCCCCGCCGACGCAGAAAATTGGCCTTGATGTGGTAAATCTCGCCCAGTTGCCCGGCGGTTTTGCTCCGCATCAGCAGTTCCCATTCGCTGGTTTGCCGCAGTTGCAGGTTATACGCCAGCACTAGCCCGTTGCGGGTCGCCAGATCGGCCATTTCCCGCGCTTCGTGGGCGCGCAGCGCGGGCGGTTTTTCGCACAGCACGTGGCAGCCGGCTTCCAGTGCCTGCATCGCGAACGGATAATGCAGGTTGTTCGGCGTGCTGATGACGACCGCATCCGGTTTGCACTGCGCAAGCATCAGGGTGGCATCCGTAAAAGCGTGCGGAATGCCGTGCTTCTGTGCCAGCGCGCCCGCTTTGACGCCATCTCGGCCGCAAACGGCCACCACTTCCGCCAGATCCGGCAGTTGTTTCAGGGCCGGAATGTGATTTTTATCGGCAATATTTCCCCCACCGATGAGGGCCACTTTGAATTTCGGCATCCGGAATACGGTTTTGGGTTTACGGTCTTCGGTAGCCGGTTTTCAGTTTTCGCCAGCGATGCTTCGCCAGGCCGCCGTCTCGGAGCGGCTGGCTTTAAACCGAAAACCGGCTACCGAAAACCGTAAACAGTTAAAGCACCAGGAACTGACTTAGGTAATTACGAGCGGTCAGAATCGCGGTTTGGACGTCTTCGGCGCTGCCTTCGTAGGCTTTGTCTTCCACTTCGATGCAGACCGGGCCGCGGTACCGCACGTCGGTGAGGGCCGCAAAAAAGTCTCCCCAGCGCACATCACCCAAACCGGGCAGTTTCGGCGAGTGGTATTCCAGCGGATTCGCCATGATGCCCACGCGGTCGAGCTTGTCGCGGTACACTTTTACGTCCTTGAGGTGAATGTGGTGCAGCCGGTCTTTGTACTCGTAAAGGGGCCGCACCTCGTTCATCATCTGAAAAATCAGGTGCGACGGATCGTAATTCAAGCCCAGAATCCGGGACGGAATGATCTCGAACATCCGATCCCAGATGGCGGGCGTCGTCGCCAGGTTTTTGCCGCCCGGCCACTCATCGTCCGTAAACCACATCGGGCAGTTTTCGATTCCGATCTTGACGTTATTTTCCTCGGCCACTTTGATGATCGCGGGCCAGTGCTGGGCAAACAGCCGGAGGTTTTCCGTGATGCTCAGCCCCGGATTCCGGCCAATGAACGTGTTGACCACCGGCACGCCCAGCCGGGCAGCCGCCCGGATCACTTTTTTGATGTGTTCGCGGTAGTATTCCGCCTTTTCCGGATCGGGGTCGAGCGGATTCGGGTAATACCCCAGACCCGAAATGTACACGCCGTATTTTTGGGTCAGCAACTGAATGTGTTTGCCGTCGAAATGATCCACGTCGATGTGCGAAACCCCGGCATACCGACGGGCGTCGGCGTTGTCGGTGGGCCAGCACATCACTTCGACGCACTTGAACCGGTGTTCGGAGGCAAATTCCAGCACGTGTTCCAGATCATATTCCGCCAGAATGGCACTTACAAAACCAAGATGCAGCATAAAGAAGAGTTGAGTACGGGTTTTCAGTTTTGGGTTTTCGGTATACGGTTTACGGTATTCGGTTTACAGTATCCGGTTTTCGCCGGGCAACGATTTGTCGGGCAACGATTCGCTGGGCGACGCTTTGACAGCCTGTACACGCCAGGCCGTCAACCGAAAACCGGATACCGAAAACCGCAAACCGTCTGAATATTTCGCCGGTTTTTGGAAACTGAATGCAATTCCGGCAAGTTTACGAAAAATATGACATTCAACCTGACCATCCTCGGCAGCGGCTCGGCCACGCCCGTGCTGGACCGCCACACCACCGCCCAGGTCATTACCGTCGAGGGCGACTATTTTCTCATCGATTGCGGAGAAGGAACGCAGTACCGGCTGATGGAAAATCACCTCCGGCCGGGGCGTCTCAAATACATTTTTATCAGCCACCTCCACGGCGACCATTATTTTGGCCTGGTGCCGCTGCTGTCGAGCCTGAATCTGTCGGGCCGTACGGATGATCTGTGGTTGTTTGGGCCGCGCGGGCTGTGGGAGATCATCTCCGTGCAGTTCCGCTATTCGGACACCAAACTGAATTACCCGATTCATTTTCAGGAAACGAACCCCCAGCAACCGACGCTGCTGCTCGACCATCCGCAGGTGCGGGTGGAAACCATTCCGCTGCAACACCGCATCGATTGTACCGGTTTTCTGTTTCGGGAAAAAAACCGGCGCCGGAAGCTCATTGCCGACAAACTGCCCACCGACCTGCCGGTGGCTTATTACCGGCTGCTGAAAGACGGTCAGGACATTCTGGACGATCAGGGACAGGTGCTGTACAGTTACGAGGAATTCACGCTGCCCGCGCCCCAGCCCCGCTCCTACGCCTTCTGTTCCGACACCCGCTACAACGAAGCCATGTTCGACCAGATTCGCGGGGTGGATTTGCTGTATCACGAAGCCTCATTTCTGGAGGACATGGAAGCGCTCAGCGAAAAATACTTTCACTCCACCGCCCGCCAGGCCGCGTTAACGGCCCGCCAGACCGAGGTGGGCCGGCTGATGATCGGCCATTTTTCGTCCCGCTACAAAACCACCGAGGAATTTCTGGTGCAGGCCCGGGCGGTTTTTCCGGAAACGTACCTGGCTGTTGAAGGCCAGACGACGGAAATCTGAAAATCCGGGATCGCTGGCGAGTCGGTCGCCCGGCAATTGGTCCGAAAATCCCGCAGCGGCTTCCTGTCAAAACCGGTTTAGGACCGTAGTTCACCAAAACTCCGGAAGAGCGTCCTGAACCAAATCAAGGGCGCTCTTCCGGAGTTTTTCTTGGGCTATCCCATTGGTCCTTTTGACCGGGAACCCTGGCCTTACGGTTTTACCACTTTGCGGTGCACAACGCCTTTCGCCGTCTGCACTTTCAGGACGTAAAAACCGGACGGCAACTGGCTGGTATCCAATTGATGCCGGCGGTTTTTGCCGGTTTCCCGAATCAGGGTCGCTCCCGAAACCGTCGTCAGCGTGACCTCCTCGGAATATTCGCCTTCCGGCAACTCGACCGTCAACGACGTGCTGACCGGGTTGGGGTAAAACTTGAGCGCATCGGCCCAGGTCGGCTCGGTTCCCGTCACCGCCAGCACGTTGAATTTCCGTTCAACCGGTGTGGCAGCGGCAAACTGATCGTTACCCGCCTGCGTGGCCCGCACCGTTACCACTCCCGCTTTGGTCGGGGTCAATTTGGTGCCCGAAAGCGTGGCCGGACCGGAAACAATAACGAAGCTGACCGGCAGTTTGGACGAAGCCGTGGCTGCCAGCGTAAACGAACCATCGTCGGCGTACTTGTCGGGGATTTCGTTAAACGTGATGGTCTGGGCGGTTTTGCTGGTTTCGAGCCGCGTGCCGGTGGCATACCAGACCGCCCATTTGGCGTGGTCATACAGCGGTTTTACGTCGCCTTTGGGCGAAATTTTGTCGGCCTGCAATTCAATCATGGCCACCATTTCCACATCACCGGTTTTGTTCAGCGTATTGAAAACCAGCCGGTCGTCCAGCCGCGAATAATCCGGATACCCGATCGTCGTGTTGGTGATAACCGCACTCAGTTTACCGGTTTGCAGATCCCCCGCCAGAATGCTGTAGGTTTCATCGATGCTGTTCAGGTAATCGAACGCAATGATGTCGGGCGAATTTTTCGAATAACTCGGGTTGCCCACGCTCTCGCCTTCTTCCAGTTTGGGAAACAGCTTCAGGATGCTGCCGTCGCCGAATGTATTTCCGGCTTTGTCCCAGACATTGATGAATCCCACATCCCAGTAATTAATGTCGTCGCCGTCGGCATTTTTCAGGCTGTTGTAGGCGTCATACACCAGAAATTCGCCGGAATGATTCCACTCGAACGAGTCGGCATACTCCACTTCGCCCGTGGTCACTCCCTCCGCCGTCGTGGGGTTGAAGAGCGGAAATTTCTTCCATTTTTTCAGGTCGTAGCTGTAGATCCAGATCGACTTATCTTTTTCTTTCGTCAGGGCCGCCAGCTTCTTGCCATCCCGCGAAACGGCCACATTATCCCAGATCGTCTCGTTCGACACCACCACTTCTTCCACCGCGCCGGTCAGGCTCACCGCCCGGATTCGGCCGTCGGTCGTCACGTAATAGGCGGCTTTGCCGTCGTCGGTAATGCTCGGTTTGTGCTTGACTTCCGCCTTGACCCGCGCCGTCAGGTTGCCCGTGCTGATGGGGGCCGTGTAGAGCTTCTGATCGCCCGCGCTGTACAGCATCAGCATATCCGTTCCGTTGTTGGTCGGCAAATCCTTCGGCTCTTCCGGTTTGGTAGTACTTTCAACAATGCCAACGGCGTCGAAGGCATCCTGCGCGGCTTTGGCTTCGGCCCCTCCGGCCCCGTACAGATCGCCCGCCGACCGGATGACCGCCAGCCGCAAATCCAGAAATTTGGACGATAGCGTCAGGTAGTTCGTCAGGGCCCGGTAGTACACCTGCTCGGCTTTGTCTTTCCCGATCTTGTTGGCAAACAAATAGAAGGCATAGTTCGGAATCCCGCTGTTGCCGTGCACCCCGCCGTTGTCGCTTTTGGTCACCAGAAACTGATCCATCGTTTTGGGCTGATACCCCCGCACACTGGGACCGTTTTGGTTTGGATTCGACATGCTCCGCATGGTGCCCGTCGGATAGGCGGTTTTCAGCACCACATCCTCGCCCACGTTCCAGTCGTCGCGGTCGATCATTACGCCGAATACGTCGGCCATCGACTCATTTATGGCCCCCGACTGATCCTGATAAATCAGGTTGGCGGTATTTTCGATCACGCCGTGGGTCATTTCGTGGCCGGCGGCATCCAGTCCACCGGCCAGGGGTTTAAAGCTCTTGTTGCCGTTGCCGTAGCCCATGTAACCGCCATTCCAGAACGCGTTGTCCATGCCCGTACCATCCTTTTCCGCCACGTTGATGATCGAATAGATTGAGCCGCCTTTGCCGTTTAGCGAATTGCGCTTGTGGGCCTTCAGGAAGTATTCGTAGGCCAGACCCGCGTTGGTCTGGGCCGAAATGGCCGTCGGTTTCCAGTCGGAATTGGTCTGGGAAGTCACGTAATACAGGCTCATATTGCCGTCATCGGTGCGCTTGTTCCGGGCGTCGTAGGTCAGGATAACGCCCACCGGTTTTTGGGGCATCGTCGACGATTTGGCATCGAACATGCCCCGGGCGGCATCCATCAGGTAGTAGGTCGAACCCGCCTGGTAGCCGTTGATGTTCTGCGAAATGCCGTTGAGGTCTTTGCTCGTTGCTTTCACCGGTCCATCAACCCCGCAGGTGTGGTTGTATTTGTTCAGGATTGCGCCGGTTTGGGCGTCCACCATGTATTGCCAGCGTTCCACCAGGTTCGGCCGAATCGTGATTTCGTAGGCCAATACGGTTTTATCGGCTACCGGATAGAGGCACAGCGCCCCCTGCGAGGGTTTCATATCGAACAGATTCTGCCCGAACGTCCGCACCACCGATTCACTGCCGACATCCCGGAAAGCGCGCTCGGTGGCCTGTTCCAGCGACAGCCGGGCCGTCACAGTGGCATTTTTGATCAGACTATACTGCCCGTTGAGCAGCGTTACGGTTCCGTTTTTCAGGTGCGCCACCAGCTCCCGGCCATACACCGGAATGCCCTGGAACGTCTGCGCCATCCGGACGTGCGTCTGCCCCAGCTGGTCGGTTTCGGTGCTTTTGATCTGGAATTGATCTTCCGGTTTTTCGACGTTCAGCAGCGTTTTGATCTGGTTCATAAACGCAAAAGCCGAAACGCGGGCACTCACGCGCGCTCCTTTGGCCGAAGCCGGAACCGGAGCGCGGTTTTCGATGTAAATCGGCAGGTTGGTGGCCGTGTCGCGCACCACCCTTAGATGCAGCGGTTGCGTCGAAAAGGAAACCGGGCTGATTCCCGCAGCCACCCGAACGTTGCCGGTTCGGGGCGAAGCCGCCACCTCGGCATTGAGCTTCTGCGCCAGATCGGGCGTGGGGGGCTGCGTTTTCAGCTTCCGGTCAAAACCCGTCGGCGGAGATTGGGCCAGCGCCCCGACGGCACACAGGAGAAAGACAGATGATAAAAATGATTTCATGGGTGTATTTGTTGTAAAAACGGTTTTGTACTCAGGGAGCGGCCGGAATCTGGGCCATGAATTGTTTGTAGAATTTGGTAAACCGGGCGGGTGGTGGTTGCCGCTCATTGCCCCAGGTAACGGTGTGTTCCTGCCGGTTTTTTTTCCAGGTGACAAACTGGTAGCGGTTGCCCGGCTGATCAAAGCGGGTCGTTTTGATTCGGCACCCGGTTTCCAGCTCGTTAAACAGCCGTCGGGTGGTAGCGGCTGATTTTCGGCCCAGGCGGGTATACAGCGAATCCGTGTCGGATTTGGCATACAGGTAGCCGTTTTCCAAGAGGTAATACGCCCGCGATTCGCCCGTAAATCCTCCCCCCTCACCGACAATAAGCTGGCGGTTTTTGTACGAAAACGGGTATCGTGAACCGGCGGATGCGGTCTGGGCGATACCGGTCCCGCCAGTGAGCAACATGACAACTCCTATGATGACTGTTTTCAGCATGATGCGGATGATTCTGAACGGAACGAAGGTAGACGACAGAACGCGATTGCCGCCACAATTGTACGAATGAGTCGTCAAAAATTGGTACTGAAGTGTACAAGCTTGATCAAACGGTAATATGAGCAGCCGACAAACGTAATTTTTCTTATATTTGACTGGTATTTTACCATCCTGTCCCCAGCTTATTTCGAATGAACTTTACGTATTCAATGGCGGTTGTCATTCCTACGTACAATCGGAAAACGTACTTAGAACTCTTGCTGAATCAACTCTTTCAGCAACAAACCGGCCCCTTTTCGCTTGAAATTGTGGTGGTCGTCGACGGGTCTACCGACGGTACGGTCGCCCTGCTGCAACAGGATTATCCGCGGGTTCATGTGGTCCGGGGACCCGGAAACTGGTGGTTTACCAAATCCGTCAATCAGGGCATTGGGTTTGCCCAAACCCATCTTTCCTGCGATCACGTCCTGATCCTGAACGACGATTCGTACGTTGAGCCGGATTATGTCCGGAATCTGGTGCAGGCGCAGCACAGGGCGGGCAAAAACGCCATTGTGGGCAGCCTTTCCGTGACTTACGAACAACCCGCCCGGATCACGTTTGGCGGCACCCGAAAAACCATTCTCTGGTCGATGAAAACCGTCAATTACCTGGAATCGTTTGCCCCCTTTCAGCGGGAGCGGTTTTCCGGAAATTATCCGACGCAGGCCCTCAACGGTCGCGGCACGCTCATCCCCTTTTCGGTTTTTGACCAGATCGGTCTGCTCGACGAACGGCGGTTTCCGCAGTACGGTTCGGACGACGACCTGGCCCTTACGGCGCTGGCGGCCGGAATCCCGGTTTTTATTTCGTGGGATGCGGTAGTCTATGACCGGGTTTCGTTAACGGCCGCCGGAACCGCTTACCTGAAACCGGCTTTTCCGGTTTTTTTCAAAAGTTTTTTTAATCGGTATTCCGTAAACTCGATTCAAAAAACGATTCATTTCTACCGAAAACACGGTTTGCCGCTGCTCTGGCCACTCAGTGTCGGCATTTTCGTGGTGGCAACCTGGCGGGCTTACTTCTGGAAATACCGCAACCTCGACCCCAGCTAATTCGTTATCCAATGAGCAGCCTGCGAGAACCGTTATGAACTACCTCATCCTGTCCCCCACTAAAAATGAAGAGAAGTACATCGAAAGGACCCTACAATCCGTTTGTTCCCAGACGGTTACGCCCCAGAGATGGATTATCCTGGATGACAACTCAACCGACAGAAGCCCCGAAATTATTCAGCGCTACCAGCGGCAGCATCCCTGGATTGACGTCATTACGCTCCGGGATTTCCGGCCCGACCTGCAGACCACCGGCGGCCGCAGCGGAGCCCTGCTCAACCACGCCCGGGAACTGATCCGGGATGAACCCGTCGATTTTGTCGTCAAGATCGATTCTGACATTTCGTTTCCGGCGGATTTTTTTGAACAGATTTTCGCCGAATTTCGCCAAAACCCGCAATTGGGGCTGGCCTCCGGTCATCTGGTACAGGACGGCCTTCCGGAAGAAATCACCGACTGGACGGGGGTGCGGGGCGCCACCCGAATTTACCGCCGGCGCTGTTTCGACGAGATCGGCCCGTTTTACACCATCCGCGGGGAGGATGAAATCGATACGTTTTTGGCCCGGCTGAAAGGCTGGGAAACCCGCACGCTCCCCTACCATTTTTACCACCTGAAGCCGGAAGGAATCCGGCACAACTCCCTTACGAACCACTACGAAACCGGCGAATTCAAAGGCCGGATTCCGTACCGCTTCGATTTCTTCCTGCTGACCCTACTTAAAAATGCCGTCAAAAAACCGCTGCTTCTGGGCGCCCTGATTCAGTTGATGGCCTACATCCGAACGCGCTGGGTAGCGGCTGATCGCCCGTTTGGCACGGATCTGACCGGCTACATTCAGCGTCTACAGAAGAAAAAACTGCAATCGGGCTGGACAAAAACCGTCGGCAAACTACTACCGGGGCTGATTGGCCGTATTGGGCTGGAAGTTGAGCTGGAATACCTCCCCCTGCTTGAACAGGTAGCCCAACTATCTATTTAGGAGTAGAAAAAACCGCAAAAAAAGCGGTTTTTTCCTATTTAGACTTCTTCAAATTTTCGGTAAAATCTCTCAAAATTATTCACTAACCAAGAGTATTTTGCACCGAAATCATAAAATGATTGATGCAAATGAAATTCCGCATTTCGGTCTTTTCACAAAATATATTTTAATGTAACTTGCACTTCCAACGCAAAAACAGTAGTGTCTACTTCCATTTCGAGTTTTTCCTTAACCTGCATGTAGACCACTTTTTTTGTCATTTTTTCAATAACAAAACCACAAAAGAGTTTACGCCGATGTCTTCTTCTAACGCACCGCAACAGGGTCTTTACCGGCCTGAGTTTGAACATGACGCCTGTGGAATTGGATTCGTCGCGCACGTAAAAGGCCGCAAATCGCACCAGATTGTGGAGGATGCCTTGACGATGCTCACGCGCATGGATCACCGGGGTGCGGTTGGATACGAAACCAATACGGGGGACGGCGCGGGCATCCTGATTCAGATTCCGCACGAACTGTTTGTCGATGAATGCCGCAAGCTGAGCTTTTCCCTGCCATCGGCCGGCGACTACGGGGTCGGGATGATCTACATGCCCAAAGACGACCGTCTGCGGAAAGAATGCCGCGATATTCTGAACCGGACCATCAAAAAACTAAACCTGGAACTGATCGGCTACCGCGTCGTTCCGGTTGATTCGTCCGACCTGGGCAACGGTTCGCGTTCCGTCGAGCCGCAGATGGAGCAGGTGTTCATTCGCAAACCCGAAACCTTGACCGCCGACGAATTTGAGCGTAAACTTTACATCATCCGAAACTACAGCAGCCGGATCATCAACGAAACCGTAACCGGCCTGCAAAACAGTTTTTACTACTCCTCGCTCTCGAGCCGGGTCATTACGTATAAGGGTCAGTTAACGACCAAACAACTCCGGGATTATTTCCCGGATCTACAACGCGAAGAACTTGTTTCGGCCCTGGGCGTGGTGCACTCCCGGTTTTCGACCAACACCTTTCCATCCTGGCAACTGGCGCAGCCGTTCCGGTACATTGCCCACAACGGCGAGATCAATACCGTGAAAGGCAACGTCAACTGGATGAAAACGGCCGAAGCCATGCTGGAGTCCAAGTTATTTACCAAGGACGAGCTGGCCATGCTGCGCCCGATCTGTAACCTGAATCAGTCGGATTCGGCCAACCTTGACAACGCCATCGAATTGCTGGTGATGTCGGGACGGTCGTTGCCGCACGTGATGATGATGCTGATTCCGGAAGCCTGGGACGGCAACGAAAGCATGGACCCCGACCGGCACGCTTTCTACGAATACCACGCGGCCATTATGGAGCCCTGGGACGGTCCCGCGTCGATTTCGTTCACGGACGGATGGATTGTGGGCGCCACCCTTGACCGCAACGGCTTACGGCCTTCGCGCTACTGGGTGACCGACGAAGATGTGGTGATCATGGCGTCGGAAGCCGGGGTGAACGATGTTGATCCCGCCCGGGTGGTCAAGAAAGGCCGTCTGCAACCGGGTCGAATGTTCGTCGTTGACATGCAGGAGGGCCGGATCATCAGCGATGAAGAAGTGAAAGCCGATATCTGCTCACGACAACCGTATCAGCAGTGGCTCGACGAAAATAAAATCAAAATTTCCGACCTGCCAAAACCGGTCCGCACGTTCAGTCACATGCGGAAACAGGACATTACGCAGCGTCAGCAGGCGTTTGGCTACACTTCCGAAGACCTGCGGATGATTCTGGGACCGATGGCCGAAACCGGTCTGGAAGCGCTGGGTTCGATGGGAACCGACTCGCCCCTGGCCGTGCTGTCGGACCAAAGCCAGCACCTGGCCAACTACTTCAAGCAACTGTTTGCGCAGGTGACCAACCCACCAATCGACTCGATCCGCGAGCGGGCCATCATGTCGCTGATTTCGTTCGTGGGTGCCAACGGCAACCTGCTGAGCGAAAAACCCGAACACTGCCGGTTGATCGAACTGACGCAGCCGGTGCTGACCATCGAAGAATTCGACAAACTGCGGTTTGTGGACAAAAATCACTTTCAGGCCAAAACCATCAACACCTATTTCCGCGCCGATCAGGGCGGAATTGGGCTGGAGCGGGCCCTGGAACGGATTTGCCGCTACGCCGAAGATGCCATCGAAGACGGTTTTGAAATCATCATCCTCTCCGACCGCGCCATCGACTCCGACCACGCGCCGATTCCGTCGCTGCTGGCGACCTCGTCCATCCACCACCACCTGATTCGCAAGGGATTACGCGGCCAGGTCGGTATTCTGGTGGAAGCGGGTGACGTGTGGGAAACGCACCATTTTGCCACGCTGATTGGTTACGGAGCCTCGGGAGTGAATCCCTACATGGCCTTTGAAACGATTACCGACATGAAGGAGCGCGGCCTGATTCAGGTCGATTACCCGGTGGAAAAACTGCACCAGAACTACATCAAGGCCGTTAACAAGGAGCTGCTGAAGATCTTCTCGAAAATGGGCATCTCGACCCTGCAATCCTACCAGGGTGCCATGATTTTCGAGTGTCTGGGGCTGAACAAAGAAGTCGTTGACACCTACTTTACGGGTACGATCTCCCGCATCGGCGGCATGGGTCTGGAACAGATCGGTCGCGAGATTCTGGTCCGTCACCGGCAGGCGTTCCCTGAAGACAATAAACTGACCAACCGCCTGGAAGTGGGGGGCGTCTACCAGTGGAAACAACGCGGGGAAGCGCACATTTTCAACCCCGATACGATTCACCTGCTGCAACAGGCGACCAAGAAAAACGATTACCAGATTTACAAGAAATACGCCAACCTGATCGACGATCAAACCCGCAAGGCGCTGACGCTGCGCGGTTTGATGAAGTTCCGGAAGGGCACTCCGGTTCCGCTTGACGAAGTAGAACCGATCGAAAGCATTTTCAAACGCTTTGCGACGGGTGCCATGTCCTTCGGTTCGATTTCGTGGGAAGCGCACACAACGCTGGCCATTGCGATGAACCGCATCGGCGGCAAGAGCAATTCCGGCGAAGGGGGTGAAGACGAATTGCGGTATCAATTGCTGCCCAACGGGGACAACATGAACTCGGGGATCAAGCAGGTGGCATCCGGACGGTTTGGCGTCACCAGCCACTACCTGACCAACGCCCGGGAGCTACAGATCAAGATGGCGCAGGGTGCCAAGCCCGGTGAAGGAGGTCAATTGCCCGGTCATAAAGTCGATGACTGGATTGGCCGCACGCGCCACTCGACCCCCGGTGTGGGCTTGATTTCGCCCCCGCCCCACCACGACATTTATTCGATTGAAGATCTGGCGCAGTTGATTTTTGACCTCAAAAATTCCAACCGGGAAGCGCGCATCAGCGTGAAACTGGTGTCGGAAGCCGGGGTTGGAACCATTGCCGCCGGGGTTGCCAAGGCCCACGCCGACCACATCCTGATTTCGGGTCACGACGGCGGAACGGGGGCCTCTCCGCTCAGCTCGATCCGTCACGCCGGTTTGCCGTGGGAGCTGGGGCTGGCCGAAACGCACCAGACGCTCGTTCGCAACAAGCTGCGGGGCCGGGTGACGGTACAAACCGACGGGCAAATCCGGACGGGCCGCGATCTGGCGATTGCCGCCCTGCTCGGCGCCGAAGAATTTGGGGTGGCCACGGCTGCGCTCGTCACGGTGGGTTGCATCATGATGCGGAAGTGCCACCTGAATACCTGCCCGGTGGGTGTGGCCACGCAGAACAAAGACCTGCGCGCCCTGTTTACGGGAAAACCGGAACACGTTGTGAATATGTTTACGTTCCTGGCAACGGAACTGCGCGAAATCATGGCGGAGCTCGGCTTCCGGACCATCAACGAGATGGTTGGACAGTCGCAAATGCTCGACATTCGCAAAGACATCAAGCACTGGAAATACGAAAATGTCGATCTGTCGGCGGTTCTTTACAAAGACGCCAACAGCCTCGATGTGGCTAACTTCAAGCAGGAAGACCAGGATCACGGCATGGCCGACATTCTGGACTGGAGCCTGCTCGAAGCCGCCGAACCGGCCCTGAAAAACGGAGAATCCGTGTACGCCGAGTACCCGATCATCAACCTTAACCGGGCGGTGGGTACGGTTTTATCCAACGAAATCTCGAAAATCCACGCGGGCAAAGGCTTGCCCGAAGGATCCATTCACTTCAAATTCCGCGGAACGGCGGGCCAGAGTTTTGGCGCCTTCAACACAAACGGGATCAAGCTGGAGCTGGAAGGTGACGCCAACGATTACTTTGGCAAAGGACTCTGCGGAGCCCAGCTGATTGTGTATCCCGACCGCATGGCGCCGTTCAAACCGGAAGAAAACAGCATCGTCGGGAACGTGTCGTTCTACGGTGCCACTTCGGGCGAAGCCTACATCCGCGGCATGGCCGGTGAGCGGTTCTGCGTACGGAACTCCGGCGCGAAAGTTGTAGTCGAAGGAATTGGTGACCACGGCCTGGAATACATGACGGGCGGTTTGGCGATCATTCTGGGTTCGGTCGGTCGCAACTTTGCCGCCGGCATGTCGGGTGGGGTGGCCTATGTCTGGGACAAAGACGGCGATTTTGCTGCCAAGGTGAATCCGGAAATGGTGAGCCTCGAAAAGCTGGACAGCCAGGATGTGTCCATCATGAAGGAGTACGTGGAGAAACACTTCCAGTACACGACCAGCAACGTGGCCCTGCAACTGATTCAGGATTGGGACAATCTCATCGGCCAGTTTGTCAAGGTGATGCCTACGGACTTCCGCAAGGCGCTTACGGGTCGTGGCATTTCGCTCGCCGATCAGATCCGCGACAAAAATGTGGTCTACCAGGACATCGTCGTCGATGTGGTTCATCAGTAAACCAACCCGTTTTCTTTCGAAATTCTCCAGAGAATCAACCGAATCACCGTTTTGGGTGATTCGGTTGACCTCAGCCGATTAAAAAACCGTATACGCTTTAATCTACATGGGAAAGCCCACTGGATTTTTAGAATTCACCCGCGAATTGCCCAAAAAACGCGACGCGCAGCAGCGGGTTCACGATTACAAGGAAATCGAAAAACCGTACGCGGAGGAAGATACGCAGAAACAGGCCGCCCGGTGCATGGACTGCGGAATTCCGTTTTGCCACAACGGCTGTCCGCTGGGAAACATCATTCCGGAGTTTAACGACGCGGTGTTTGAGCAGAACTGGGAGTATGCCTACGAAATTCTGGCATCGACCAATAACTTCCCGGAATTTACGGGTCGCATTTGTCCCGCGCCCTGCGAATCGTCCTGCGTGCTGGGCATCAACAAACCGCCGGTTGCCATCGAGTTTATCGAGAAATCGATCATCGAAGCGGCCTATTCTCGCGGCCTGGTGCAGGCTAATAAGATCACCAAACGCACCGGCAAACAGGTTGCGGTGGTTGGTTCGGGTCCGGCCGGTCTGGCTGCGGCTGCGCAACTAAACAAAGCGGGCCATACGGTGACGGTTTTTGAGCGGGCTGACCAGGTAGGCGGTTTGCTGCGGTACGGCATCCCCGATTTTAAACTGGAAAAATGGGTGATCGACCGTCGGCTGGACGTAATGGAAGCCGAAGGAATTGTGTTCAGGACCAACACGAACGTGGGCGAACACATTAAAGCGAAGGAACTCCTGGCCGACTACGACGCCATTGTGCTGACGGGTGGCTCGACAGTGCCGCGTGATCTGCCGATTCCGGGCCGCGACCTGAAAGGCGTTCACTTTGCGATGGAATTCCTGAGCCAGCAGAACAAACGCGTGGCTGAACGGCCGGTTGTGGTCGACCACCGGGGGGCAAAATACGAAAACGGTGAATTGCTGGCAACGGATAAAAACGTCATCGTCATCGGTGGTGGCGACACGGGTTCCGACTGCGTGGGCACGTCGAACCGGCACGGAGCTAAATCCGTAACCCAGATTGAGCTGATGCCAATGCCGCCCGCCGAACGCGCTGAAAGCACCCCCTGGCCGAACTGGCCGATGATGCTCCGCACGTCGACTTCGCACGAGGAAGGCTGCGACCGGCATTGGTCAATCAACACGAAAGAATTTATTGGCGACGAAAACGGCAACCTGAAAGCCCTGCGGATTGTGGATCTGGAGTGGCAAACCGTAGACGGCAAAATGAAGATGATCGAAGTGCCGGGTTCCGAACGCGACATTGACTGTGAGCTGGCGCTGCTGGCGGCCGGTTTTCTGAATCCGCAGCAGGAAGGTTTGCTCGACGCCCTGGAACTGGAATACGAACGCGGCAACGTGAAAGCCGTTAATTATCAGACTACCTCCAATCCGAAAGTGTTTGCCGCCGGGGACATGCGCCGGGGTCAGTCGCTGGTGGTTTGGGCCATTTCCGAAGGTCGGGAAGCCGCGCGAGCGGTGGACGTCTTCCTGATGGGTGAAAGCCAGCTGGAAGCGAAAGCCAAGTCGATGTTTGCGACGGTCTGACCCACGGATAGAACTTTTAGCTAGCCGCTGGTGGTCCACCAGCGGCTTTTTTTTGCGGTTTCGTGCGAACCAGCTCTCCTTGATGCAGTAACTAGTATTCTATCAATCCCTCTTTTACCTCTACCGATTCCTTTTTCATGAATCATTTTTACAACGTTTTATTGCTTACCAGCTTTTTATCTTTCCTGGCCAGGCCATCCTATTCACAATTATTTTTCACTAAAGGATACGTAATTGCAGCGGGCGACACCCTTCCCGGAGATAGTAGACAGCGCACGAATCAGACGATTGATTTTCGGACCGGTTCCGATGGCTCGATCCGGGAATTCGCCCCGGAACAACTTTCTGGCTATTTCCTGGAAGAAGACAAGCAATCCGTGCTCGGTCTTTCATTCACCGAGGCCGGTCAAACGAAAACGTATTTTATGCACGAGCAAATCCAGGGATACGTCAGCCTGTATAGTTTACTGAAACCGGAAGACCGCTTGACGCACCTGATCCAATTACCCTCTAAAACGGTTGTGCCGCTGCGGGGAAACCTGGCGTTACTGATGCTAACGACCCACCTGACGGAGTGTAAGAATCCCACGTTCACCCGCTTGCTGAATCCGCAGACCTTTCAGGCCTCCAGGAATCACTACGAGCGAATTGTGAAGGTCTACAACACCTGCGCCAGTCCGGAAAAAGCCGTTATGCCGACCCGAAAACGGTTTCGCTACGAGATGGGCCTGCTGGCCGGAGCGGTTCAGAACAGCTGGCATTATACCGCTGTCAACGAACGACTGCAAACGTACTGGAAATTTAACGGCCCGTATAGTTCGCACTATACGGGGATGGCAGGCGGTTTTTTCACGTTTGCCCCCCACAAGAAGCTATCCATGGATGTTGAGATTTTTTATACAGGGTACAAAGGCAGTCAGGTCGTGACGGAAACTACACGTTGAAGCCCGCCTGACGCCACACGTTGCCGTCGATGGCGTTACGCGTATTGCCAGTTCCCGGTCGCTGCAACTCACTGCGCGGTTTCCCTTAATTGCCAATTGAATCTTCCGAAGCTAATCCAAAGTTTCTACCTTTGTCGCCATTTTATTCCGAACAGCACCCCTATGAATTTTTTAAAGTCCAACCGGCTCAATGACTTACGTTACGAAATCCGCGGGCCGGTTTATGAGAAAGCCCTCGACCTCGAAAGCCAGGGTTACACCATTATCAAACTGAACATTGGCAATCCGGCACCGTTTGGCTTCGATGCGCCCGATGAGATTGTTCACGACATTATTCTGAACATCCGGAATGCGCAGGGTTATTCCGACTCGCGGGGGTTGTTTGCGGCCCGGAAAGCCGTGATGCACTATACGCAGAATCTGGGCATTAAAGACGTCGCGATCAACGACGTATTTATTGGCAACGGCGTAAGTGAGCTGATTCTGCTGACGATGCAGGCGCTCATCAATGAAGGGGATGAAGTGCTGGTTCCCTCACCCGATTACCCGCTCTGGACCACCTCGGTGGCGCTCTCCGGTGGCAGACCGGTTCACTACCTCTGCGATGAGCAGGCGGGCTGGAACCCGGATCTGGCCGACCTGGAAAGCAAAATTACCGCGCGCACCCGGGCCATTGTGGTGATCAATCCGAACAATCCGACCGGGGCGGTTTATGATAAAGAGGTGCTGGAAGGCATCGCCCGCGTGGCCGAGCGCCACCAGCTGATTGTTTTTGCCGATGAGATTTACGACAAAATCCTGTACGACGGGGCCGTTCACCACCCGATGGCTACGGTGGTGGAAGACACGCTCTGTATTTCGATGGGCGGATTATCGAAAAACTACCGGGCAGCCGGTTTTCGCGGGGGCTGGCTGGTGCTGAGCGGAGCCAAACACCGGGCTAAATCGTATATCGAAGGACTTACGTTGCTGGCCAGTATGCGGCTCTGCGCCAACGTACCGACGCAGTATGCCATTCAGACCGCGCTCGGCGGATACCAGAGTATCAACGACCTGATTTTGCCCACCGGACGCCTGTACCGGCAGATTCAGTACGCCTACGACCGGATCACGGCCATTCCGGGTCTGAGCTGCGTGAAGCCGAAAGGATCGCTGTACATTTTCCCGAAAATTGATCTGTCGCAGTTCAACATCGTCAGCGATGATGATTTTGTCTTTGACTTACTCGACGAACAGAAGGTGCTGGTGGTGGCCGGAACCGGCTTCAATTACGTTCATAACGACCACTTCCGGATTGTTTGCCTGCCTTCCATCGACGACCTGACCCCCGCCCTCGACCGGATTGAAGCCTTTCTGGAAAGCCGACGAAAATAAGGGAAGAATGATGAATTATGCGTTATGAGTTTTATCTTGTCACTGCTTTCAACTCTTCACTCATAACGCATCACTTCTAACTCCCGTGGCTTCTTTTACCAGCAAACGGACCAATCTGTATATTTTTCTCAGTGCGGTTTTTCTGACCAATGCCATCATTGCCGAAATCATCGGTGTCAAGATTTTTTCGGCCGAAACCTTACTTGGCGTTGCTCCGGCCCAACTGCACCTGTTGGGTGATTTTATCCTGGATTTCAACCTGACGGCGGGGGTGGTTATCTGGCCGGCGGTGTTCATTACGTCCGACATCATCAACGAGTATTACGGCGTGCAGGGCGTTAAGCGGATCTCTTACGTCACGGCGGGTTTTATCGCCTACAGCTTCCTGATCATCTATTTCGTGACCACGCTGCCCCCCGCGCAGTTCTGGCTGGACGTCAACAAAACCGACGCGGTGGGTAATCCGGTGAACATCAACAACGCCTTCGCCATGATTTTTCGGCAGGGACTCGGCATCATCCTCGGTTCGATCACGGCTTTTCTGGTGGCGCAATTGCTGGATGCCACGGTTTTTCAATCGCTCAAACGCATTACGGGCAGTCGCAAAATCTGGCTGCGGGCCACGGGCTCGACGCTGGTTTCGCAGTTGGTCGACAGTTTTGTGGTGCTGGTCATCGCATTTTACCTATTTGGCAACTGGTCGTTCAAGCAGGTCATTGCGGTGGCAATTGTCAACTACATCTACAAATTTGTCGTCGCCGTTGCCTTAACACCGGTTTTGTATCTTGCTCATTATCTGATTGATAATTATTTAGGCAAGGAACACGCGAAACAATTGGCAAACGAATCGAGCATGAGTACGTTTATGTAATATGAAAACTTTTTCCGTTGCTTTTCTGCTGCTGATCGCGGGTACGGCGGTGGCGCAGAGTCCGCTGCTGACGCTGGTCAATACCGAGAAAAAATTTGCCCAGCTTTCCAAAGACAGCACCACCAAAACCGCCTTTCTGCAATACCTGGCGCCCGACGGTATTTTGTTCACCAAAGGCAAGGTGACCAATGGCCGGTCGTTGTTCGAAACCGGCCCGGAAAGTCCCGGGAAGCTGACCTGGCAACCCGTTGCTGCCGATGTATCCGCATCCGGCGATCTGGGGTATACCACCGGCCCCTGGGAAACGCGGCCCAAAACAATGGCCGACAAACCCAGCGGTTTTGGGCACTACGTAACGCTCTGGAAAAAACAGGCCGATGGCAACTGGCGCATCGCGCTCGACATTGGCATCAGTCACCCGGCTCCGTCCAGTCCGCCCGTCAACGCCATTCGGGCCGCCACGGGCATCCGCAGCGTGACCAGTTCTGACACCACCAAAAACCGGGAAGAATTGCTGGCCTTTGACAACCAGTTTATCAAAACGCTGGAAAAAAGCGGAGCCGCAGCGACGTATAAGCAATTTTTAGCGCCCCAGACGCGCGTCTACCGCATGAACCAGCAACCGTTCCTGGAGCGTCCCGGCATCGATTCGTTGCTGAAACAACCCGTTACGCTCGGTTTTTTTCCTTTGAATGCCTCCGTGGCGGAATCCGGCGATCTGGGGTACGTATACGGCAATTCGCAGGTGCTGGCCACTGTAGCCGGGAAGTCCACCAAACAAACCGGCAATTACCTCCGCATCTGGAAAAAAGACAGCCAGGGCCAGTGGAAAATTGTCCTGGACCTGCTTAATCTGGAACCGGTGGAACCGGCCGAAAAGTAGGCGATCCGTTCTCCAAAGGCATCGTGCCTGAGAATTGGCGTAATGCTTTACGCCACGAAAAATCAGGAACCCAAAAACCCACTTTATTTGCCATAGGCTTCTAATTCCGGGCGCATTGGAACCAAAAAAAACGCATTGCTTCAAAGAGACACTTTGTTAAAATGAAATTTTCGGTTGCCAATATATCCTTTTTTACGCATTTATTGGCTGCTTTGCGATACAAGCTGGAGCAACAGGGAAACTTCGTTTTTTGTGAAATCACAACTGGTTGTTAAAAATAAGACGGCGGTTTAAGAAGCCGAATCAGCTTTAATAATCGTGAAGTGATCTTGGTGGGGGCAGACCCTAAATCGACGAAGCAGGCAAGGTTGTGAAGCAGCCCCGGGCGTTTTAGGTTACGAGAGTTGGTTCGTACTTGATCTTTTGCAAACGGACGTCTGTTTTTGACCCAGGCCAATTGGGTTAACTAGTTTAGTTCACGAAAAAACAGGTTAATAACGACGTAGCCGGTAGTTTTTAAATAATTCCTCACTTTCCAGTATCTTGGATTTCTTCAGCTCCTCGTCGAGGGGCACCATCAGGTCATTGAACGGCGTTTAGCCAGTCCGGGCCTGATTCTCTCGCGGGCGACACGCCATGGTTGCACAAATGGCAACAAACGGTACGACTTCAATGACAACAATGCCCAGCAGCGGGGATTTATTCGACGTCAGTGGCTGGAATTAATCAATCCGTCCAGCTTTCCTAATTTATTGGCTCTCCAACTATTCACAAAGATTTCGATTGTGAATAGTTGGAGAACTCAGCACAGATTAAGTGTTGCAGGCTTACCGAACTCGCGAAGCTTTCTTATCAGGTGATTTATCCCGGTCACCCGTCACAACCCCTTTGGTGAAGTATTTCCCGCTGCCATTCGCCAGCATGATACCCGCTAAGTGAGGGGCTGCCATCGAGGTCCCGCTGTACGTAGCGTATCCGCCGGGCACTGTCGATCGCACCGCAACGCCTGGAGCCGCCACTTCGACGGGAGGGTTGCCGTAGTTCGAGAAAGAAGCAAACTTGCTCAGGCTGTCATGAGCGGATACCGTATTGACATTGGTCGCATTGAGACGGGCAGGCGAAAACCAGCTGGCCGGTAAGCTGGAATTGCCCGCAGCCAGACTAAAGTAAATGCCCTTGCTAGCGGCCTTCTTAACGGCATTTTCCATAGCGCTTGAACCTCCCAATCCGCCTAGGCTCATATTGGCTACGTCGCCGGGTTTACCCGTACGGCCAACGAAGTCAATCCCGGCGACAATACCAGACGTTGAGCCACTGCCATCTTTACCCAATACTTTGACAGGCACTACTTTAGCACCTGCCGCTACACCAACCACCCCAAAGTCGTTGTCCTTTGCGGCAATGGTTCCCGACACGTGTGTACCATGACTGTTCAGATCATCCAGCGAGGCTGCATCAGCACCCGAGGTGAAGGCGTTGTAGCCCGCAGCTGCGTCTACATTCAGATCAGGATTGTCAAGGTCAATGCCCGTATCAAGTATATAGGCTTTTGCGGTACCCGTGTAATTTACAAAACCGCCCACCGCCCGGATGCCCCAGGGGACTTGCTGCGTAGATGCCTGGGTGGTAAAGCCTAGTTTGGTCGGTTCATCCAATTTTACGATCTGGTCTGCTTCAATGAAGTCAACCAATGGACTTTTTCTCAACAGCGCAACCTGTTCCGGGGTTAACCGGGCGGCAAATCCTTCGATAGCCAGCCTGTAGCGCTGGTAGATTTCCACGGGATTAATGCCCATCTTAGCCGCAAGCTGCTCTAAATCAGAAATTTGCTGGCTGGACAGTGCCCCTTCTTTCAGGACGACGATGTAGCGGTTGTCCAGCGCAGCCGCCCGTGCCCTGGCATCACCGGGCAAAGGTGCGTCGGACTGACCAATTGCAGGGTCCTGTTGGGGCTGACAGCCATTAATAAAAAGGATGCCTGCTACAAGAGCAGACCCGCAAAGAAGATCGCGTAAAGTTTTCATAGTTGGGAACATTGTTTGGTTGATTAATAGAGCGTTTCCTAATCCTATCAAAGATAGTACCATATGCCAAATAAAATAGAAGTCTGTTGTGAGATTACAGCAAGATACTCGAAAAGAATAGGCTTTGATTAGATAAGTACGTTGGATAGAGTGCAATTAAGGGATTTGGACGCTTTCGGGGAAATTGATAAAACTGCGTATTCCTTTTGCTGAGCAAATAGAAAACTCACCGGTGATTTTGGAACGCCACTCCAAACGTGATTTCTTTTCTATTATAGAAGGGGCTTTTATAGAAGGGGCTTTCAGTACGCTTTAGTTGTTTTACTTGCCGAACTGTTGCCAACCTGTAGCCTTGTAAATCCTTCACATCATCTTCACTCAATCGAGCATAAACCGTCTACTCAAATCATCATAAATTTCACCTAACACGAACGAATCAACCGTTGGAAAAATTGATCCGGTTTGCCGCTGAGCAACTGGAACTCATGCACAAAAATGTTGCCGTGCCAACGCGCACCAAACCGCGCTTTTCGTTGGGACGATGAATGGTTCATTCGTTCTCCATTTGGCGGAGCGCTCTGTTCGACTCGCTGTTTTACAGGAACTTGCGACAGCCGCCTTTTTTATAAAATTTCCAATTGCTTAAAAACCGGAATCAGCGTCCTGCCTTTTTCGGACAAGGTGTATTCAATATGCAGCGGCTTGGCCTTGATGACGACTTTCTCCAGGTAGCCGTCCTCCACTAATTCTTTTAAACCGGTCGCTAGCGACTGCTTATTGGCCCCCTCCACCTGACGAAGCAAGGCGTTGAAGCGCAGGGGGCCGTTCAGGGCCAACCGAAAAATTTGCGGTTTCCACTTTCCCGAAATCAGTTTCAGTACCTCCTCCGCCGGGCAGGCCTTTTCATTTTTCTGCATTTTTCTTCCAGTCAACTTTTTCTGACTAATTGACATTATACCCAGTAACGCACCAACTTTGTAAAAAATTAAGGATAACGAATGCCCCGTGTCGCCGGTAACCGGCGAATCAGGGCGCAGGTAAACCAAATTACGATGGAAGTTAAGACTCAAAATCCGCTTTTGTGCGATATAGAAACCGGAATGTGTGCACTACCCGATGCAGCGGCAGCGGAACCCACGCAGGCGCTTTCCGCCACTAAAAAACCGGTGAAAATTATTTACTACACCGACCCCATCTGTTCGACCTGTTGGGGAATCGAACCCCAGTTACGCAAACTAAAGCTTGAGTATGGCCACACGCTGGAAATTGAATACCGGATGGGCGGTTTACTGCCCGACTGGAGCTACAACAGCGGTGGCATCAGCAAACCGTCGGACGTCGCCCACCATTGGGATGACGTGAGTCGGCACTACGACATGCCCATCGACGGGGATGTGTGGCTGGACGATCCGCTGCCTTCCTCCTATCCGCCCTCCATCGCCTTCAAAGCCGCCCAGTTGCAGAGCCCGGAAAAGGCGATCCGGTTTTTGCGGGCCATCCGGGAGATGGTTTTCCTGCAAAAGAAGAACATTACCCGCTGGGAACACCTGGAAGAAGCGGCCCAATCGGTCGGGCTCGACAGTGTCCGGCTGAAACAGGATTACGAAGGGCAGGCCCAAACCCGGTTTGAGGACGATTTGAAACTGGGGAAGCAATTGGGCGTCCGGGGTTTCCCGTCCTTGTTTTTCGTCAATGATTCGGGCGAACAGGAATTCGTGTACGGATTCAAACCGTACGGAGCCTACGAGACTGCGCTCAGGAAGGTACACGGTTCGGCGCAAAAAATGGAAATTGATCCGCAGTGGCAGGATTTATTCACCCACTACCCTTCGCTTACCGCGCGTGAGTATTCGGAACTGGCGGGCGTTTCCCGCCAGGACAGCGAAGCCACGTTGCAGCGCCTGGCGGAGCAGGGGCACCTGTCCCAACTCCGGACGAAGAATGGCGATTTATGGACCCGTACGCCGGGCGGGAAGCCGTAAAAAATCCCCCGCTGCGAAGTTCGGAGTGAAAGAGCGGCATTCTTTGACTCACGTAACCTTCGGCAGCGGGGGATTTTCCCTTGAATGATCCCCTCACTCCAGCAGTGACACGAAGCGGGTGGGTTCTTTCACCTCCCTTTTCCGGGTTTCCAGTTTGAACACCTTCGTCACTTTCGTAAAACCGTCGCTGACCTCGAAGGTATACAAGCCGTCGTTCATGGTTTCCATGTCAAATTTCCGCCAGTACTTTTTCACCCGTTTGCTCACCTTCTCGACGTGCAGCACTTCGTTCTGCTCGTTCGTCAGCGTCACCTTCAGCGGTACTTCGATGTAGTTTTCGATCATCAGGTTCATCTTGGCCGATTTAATCGACTGGTAAATGGCTACCCCCATCGCCTTGGTATGGCTGACGTTGGGCGAGGTAGAAACCGCCTTTTCTTTTTCGTCGCCGGGAACCGGGGAAATGCCCGGATGTTCGGCCATCACCGGCGCACTCAGGGCCAGGAGGAGGGCCACCCTTTTAAATACTGGTTTCATACGTATCTGCTGTTTTCTGTTGGGTGTAAGTGACCTCTGATTCACTTTCTGCAAACTTATATTGCACTAAAAGTAGTGGAATGGCATCCCTGCGCCGTACCGCAAATGAGGTGATTTTGCCGGATGGAACCGGTTTTGGGATGAGCGGTCATATGGCTTGACAAAGAAAAAACCGGCCCAATCAGACCGGTTTTTGATCACCAAAGTAGTGTTCCCTTTACACTCATACGGTTCATTGGCCTCAATTGGCATCCCACCAAACGGGGGTCAGCACATCGCCGGGTGAGATGCCGGTGGCGTCAATGTTCGGATTTCGCTGCAATTCCGAATCGACATACGGCAGCCGTTTCAGAAACTGATTTCCCGTCAGATTAACCACCGGAACTGTCGGGGCCGGAAAACCGGTCCGGCGCTGCTCCGACCAGGCCTCTACCCCATTCAGACCGTACAAGGCCAGGTATTTCTGGGTACTAATCGCCTTGATTTTGTCGGTCTGCTTGCTGTAATCCACCGCCGGTTTGGTCAGGTAATCGCCCACTGGAACGCCAAACCGGGTCATCGACGCCGTGATGGCTTCGTTGTACAGTTTGGCCGGATCGTCGGTGGTGGTTCCGGCCCAGCCCCGGGCCACGGCTTCGGCGCGCAGCAACAGACTTTCTTCGTAGGCCAGCAACACCACCGGGCGCGCTTTGGCCGCATTGTCGTCCGCAGCCGTTATTCCGCTGGCGGCCGAGGTGCCGTTGATGGTACCGTTCGAAAACCGCTGCCCGATGAAATACTTGCCCGGATACGAAGTGTACAAAGCCGTGTTGGTCGAGGTGGTGCCGTTGGGTGTGAACACGTACTCGATTTCGGGCGTTCGTAAATCCGCATCCAGAAAATAAACCGGCAGACGCGGATCATTCGTCGGCAGCATCAGGTTGCCGATCGTCGTGCTGGCCGTCAGGTTGTTGGCCAGCCGGAAATTGGCCTGCCAGAGCGGATTTTCGGAATTGGTGGCAGTTCCGTTCGCAAAATGCAGGTTTTCGTCCGCCCGCAGGAAGGCCGTTCCGCTGCTGGCGTACAGCGCCTGAACCCCCGCCCGGGCCGCAGCCGGATCGACCTGACTCAGCCGCAGAAAAAATTTAAGTTTGAGCGTGTTGGCCGCCCGCACCCAACGATCCAGGCCGGTTTCGTTGGCGGCCTGATAAATCATATCCGCCGTTCCCGGAAACCGGCCCTGTTTTTTGGCAATGTCGGCTTTGGCTTCATCCAGCAGGGTTTGCAAACCGGCGTAAATATCCTTCTGGGCGTCGTATTTCGGCGTAATCGTCAGGTCGGCCTTCAGCGCTTCCGAAAACGGAATGTCGCCGTACAGATCCGTCAACACGCCGAAGGCGTAGGCTTTCATGATTTTCGAAATCCCGACCATCCGCCATTCATTCTGCGCGCTGCCCTGGTCGATGACGTACTGAAAATCTTCCAGCGCCCCCGCATACAGGTTGGTGAACTGCCCGCCCTGCCCGTCGAGCGTGGCCGACGTGATGTTGTACTGATCCCAGGTCCGGAACTGATTTCCGCCTTTCGGAATCGTCCAGTACTGGGCCAGCACCCCACCCAGAATGTTGAACTGCCCGCCCACAATAAACGCCACCTGCGCCTGTCCGGCGGGTAGGGCCAGGTTGACATCCGCCTGCGAGGGGTTGTTCGGGTCCGTATTGATGTCTAAATAGTCTTTTTCACAGGCGGTGGTCAGGCCGGTCAACAGCGCCAGAAGCACCACCTTCAGGAAAGTCGGTTTCATATCGTCAAAAATCAGGATCGGTTATAACACAATTTTCAGACTGGCGCCGTAACTCCGGGCCGAAGGGTACGCCAGGTACTCGTAGCCCTGGGCGTTGCCGGTTCCGAACGAACTGACCTCCGGATCGACATTCGGCTGCGATTTGGGCGTCCAGAGCATCAGATTCCGGCCAATGAGCGACAACTGAATGGTGGAAAACGGCGTTTTACCAATCAGCGATTTGGGCAGCGCATAACTCAGACTCATTTCGCGGAGCTTCACAAACGACGCATCGAACAGGACGTTTTCGCCGAAGTTGGAAACCGTCGACCAGTATTCATACCCGCCGTTGGTGGTAATCGTGGTGTTGGGCGTAAAGCTGCCGTCCTGATTCTGAATCACGGAGTTGGGGTACACAAACGGTTCGCGGTCGTTGTAGGTCGTTTCCTCCAAAAAACCGGCAAAGCGACCAATGCTGGCCGTCTGGGAAAAGAATTTCCCACCCTGGCGCGTATCCACCAGCACATTGAACGTCAAGCCCTTAAACGAAACCGTATTGCTCAAACCGGCCGAGAAATCGGGCTGGATATTGCCCAGTACCTGCAAAACCGGGTCGGCCAGCGGACGCCCCGTGCTGGGGTTGATCACCACGCGCCCTTCCGGATCGCGCAGCATCTTGCTCCCGAAAAACGCGCCGTACGGTTCGCCCAACCGGGCCTGCAAACCGGGCGATGCCAGCCCGCCCAGCCCAACCGGCGCCAGCGGGTTATACAACTCGGTAACTTTGTTGCGGTTGCGCGTGAAGTTGAACGACACGTCCCAGCGAAAACCGCCGGTCGATTTCACCGGCGTTCCGGTCAGCAGCAACTCGATGCCCTTGTTGGTCATGGCCCCGGCGTTCAGCGTCTGGGCCAGAAAACCGGAGGTGCTCGAAATCGGCACGTTGACAATCTGCTGGTCGCTTTTCGAATTGTAATAGGTAAAATCGAGCCCCAGCCGGTTGTTGAAAAACAGGACCTCGGCCCCCACTTCCCAGGAGGTTGTCAGCTCCGAACGCAGGTCCGGGTTGCCCCGAATATTACCCACCGAAAAACCGGCAACGCCGTTCAGCGGAAACTGGTACGTCGCCTGAAAACCGTCGTTGATGGTGGTGCGGGTAAAAACCGGGTTGATCTGGTAGGCGTTGGCGACTTTTCCCACCTGCGCGATATTGGCCCGCAGTTTGGCGTAACTGATGGGCGTGCTGCGGAGGTTGAGAAAGGCCGTGGTCGGAATGAAACTGACGCTGGCCCCCGGATAAAAAAACGAGCGGTTTTTCTTCGGCAGGGTCGATGAATAGTCGTTCCGGCCCGTCACATCCAGAAACAGAAAATCCCGGTAGGCCAGTTGCACATCCCCATAAACACCGTATAGCCGCGTGCGCGAATCGACCCGCGTGGTAACAATCGTGCTGGCGTTGCTGAGGTCGTAAAAACCGGGTACGATCAGCGGCTGGCCGTCGTAAATACCCCGCGAGGTGTTGTAATCCTGCAAGTTGTGCCCCAGAATCACCTTCAGGTTCAGATTCGGGTTCAGGTCCCGGTTGGCGGTAACAATAAAATCAGACAACAGACTCTGGAAGGTCGTATTGTCCTCAACGTACCGTCCCCCCACGTTGTTGATCGTGCCCTGGGCCAGCGTTTGTTTCCGCAAATCCGAGTACATATCGGTGCCGATCCGGTACATCAGGTTCAGCCACGGCACCGGGTCGTAACTGATCTGGGCGTTCCCGAAAAACCGGTTCACGTTGTCTTTCAGCAAGTTATTATCGAGCAGCCAGTACGGATTGTTCCGGAAGTCGGCCAAGTAGTAGCCGGTCAGGCTGTACCGCGGATCGTTGTAATCCTTCTGGTCGGTGATCTCGATGTCGCGGGGCGTGTTGTAAATCGTTTGCAGAATGTTGGAGCGGCCCTGCCCCTGCACCCCTCGGTCGCCCCCGGAGCGCGTGTAGGTGGCCGACAGGTTCGTCGATACCTTGTTGTTGAAAAACCGGGTTCCGGCACCCACGTTCACGGCGGTCCGGTGGTAGCCGGTTTTGGGGATCATGGATTTGGTATTGACGTCCGAAACCGTCAGGATGTAGTTCGACGTGCCGTTGTTGTTGCGGATCGAAAACGAATTGTTGAGCGTGACGCCGGTTTCGAAAAAATTGCGGACGTTGTTGGGTTTGGCCACCAGCGGAACGGAATCCGGCGCATCCTGCTGCCCGAGCGAATACAGGCCGTAGGTGTGCCAGTCGGCCACTTTCTGACCTTGAATTTTCGGTCCCCAGCTCACGTTTCCGCCGTCGAACAAATCGTAGACGCCGTCAAAACCGGCCCCGAACGAGTTCTGGTAAGCGGGCAGGCGGAGCGGATTTTCAAAACTGACGGAGCTGTTCAGGCTGATCTGCGGCTTGTCGGTGATGGCTTTGCTGCGGTTTTTGGTCGTGATGATAATAACCCCCGAAGCCGCCTGCGAGCCGTAGAGCGCGGCTGCGGCCGGCCCCTTCAGAATCGACACCGACTCGATGTTGTTTGGATCAATGTCGGCGGCCCGGTTCGTAATGTCAACGCCGTTGTTGAGGTCGCCCCCGCCCACGGCCGATTGGGTACCGTTGCCGTTGATGATCTGCGTCGTGGTGTTGCTGTTACTGATGATGATGCCATCGACCACATACAGCGGCTGGTTGTTTCCGTTGAACGACTGCGCCCCGCGAATCACGACGCGGGTGGCGCCCCCGGCCGCGCCCGATGCGCTCGAAATCTGCACGCCCGGCACCCGCCCCTGCAACGACCGCAGCATGTTCGATTCGTTGGCCCGAATCAGGTCCTCGCCTTTCACGTTCGTGACGGCATACCCCAGTGTTTTCTTCTCGCGCTCGATGGCCGACGCCGTCACCACCACCTCATTCAGAATGGCGGTGCTTTCTTCCAGCAGGATGTCGAAATTCGTCCGGTTTCCCACGGCGATTTCCTGGGTCGTAAACCCGATGAACGAAAAAACAAGCGTGGCTTCCGGCGGCACACTGGCGATCCGGAACGTACCGTTGCCGTCGGTGGTTGCGCCCTGGGTGGTGCCTTTGATGCTGATGGTCACCCCCGGAACCGGTAGTCTATCGGACGAACCGCGAACGGTTCCCGAAATCGTTTTGGATTGGGAAAGCCCGTACTGGTAGCAAAACAGTACAAGCAAAACTCCTCGTAGCAGTACTTTCATGGTTTGTTGATTCGTGTCGTTTTTTACAAAGGTCACGAACCAGCATCGTCGTGAAATCCCGCATTGAGGGTGATTTTACCGAATGAAAAAAACCAGCCGAAACGACTGGTTTTTCCATTTACGTTCATCTCATAGATCAGGTTCGGATTGCTCAGAACCTTTACTTCATTTTTAGATCGCCGAGCGCGTTGCTTTTGCCCTGCACGCGTCAACGGTACAAAAGTAAGGGGCGGTTTCGGCGGCACTCTACCCCAGAAAAGGGGATTTTAAGGGGTTAGATCAATCTTTCTTTGATGGCTTTTTCGATGGCTTCGGCCTTGGAATGCACCTCCAGTTTCCAGTAAATATTCTTGATGTGCGTCCGGATGGTTTCCTTGTCCACAAACAGCTGCTCGGCAATGGTGGTGTAGCTTTTGCCTTTTGAAAGCAGTTCCAGCACTTCGGTTTCGCGGGCTGTCAGGGGCGAATTGCGGTTTTTCTGAAACGAGGCCACCACCATCCGGGCGATGTTGGTACTCATGGGCGCGCCCCCCTCCTGAATGTCGCGAATGGCCTCCAGCAAGCGGCTGGGCTGCATGTTTTTGGTCAGGTACCCACCCGCACCGGCGCAGAGCGCCTTGAACACCAGTTCGTCGTTTTCGTAGACCGTCACCACAATGATGTTGGTTTTCGGACGAAGTTTTTTGATCCGGGCAATCCCCTCGATCCCGTTCATTCCCGGCAGTTCGATGTCCATCAAAACCACGTCGGGCGCGTCGGAATGAATGTTTTTGATCGCATCTTCGCAGCGGTGGTAGGCATTGATAATTTTAAAACCATACGTGCTGTTGATCAGGAGCGCGAAGCCGTCGCGGATCAGGTTATCATCCTCCACAATACAAATCCGTATCGTCTGCGGACTGCGCAAAAGTTGAGGTACATTCATACGTGTGTTCATTAGAGTTTGTAAGAGTAAGTAACTATTTTTTTAGGGCACCCTCCCCCGTTATTACACCAACGGGGCAATTTACTTTACGAAAGGAGTGTTGATGAAGCAGGGGCGGCTTTTATTCACCCCATCTGCGGGATGTCCATCCGGAAAAGAATGGTAGTTCCTTCCAGGGTTTCGGAAATAATATCGACTTTTCCGCCGATTTTGCCGGCCCGGCTGCGGATGTTGTGCAATCCATTGCCGACGGCCGACTTCGTACTGGGTTGAATCCCAATGCCATTGTCTTTCCACTGCACCTCGATACGCCGGTTCAGCATCGCAAAATGGATCTGCGCGCTGGTGGCCTGCGAGTGTTTCAGGGTGTTGCTCATGGCTTCCTTGAATAAAAAGATCAGGTGGCGGCTCGTTCCAACCGGCAACACCACTTTCCGCAGCTCGTCCGCAATGCCGATGGCTTCAAACGTGATGCGGCTCCGGTCGAAGACGTCGTCGCCGAAATCTTTCAGGCGAATGGCGATTTCCAGAAAATTGTCGTGTTCGGGATTAATCGCCCAGATAAAATCCTTGGTGCCCTGATACAGCCGGTTGCTGTTGTCGCTGATTTTGGTCAGTAGGGGCGCAATTTCGGTTCCGTGGCCGTTGAGCTTGCTTTTGATGATCTCGGTCAGCATCGAAATCCGGGTGATCGTGTTGCCAAACTCATCGTGCAGATCCTGAGCCGCCATTTTCCGGACCCGTTCGTTCTCGGCCAGCGTCACCCGCTCCAGTTCCAGCAAATACTCCACTTTCTTCCGCACCCGGTAGTTGTAAATCAGCCAGGTCGCTCCGCCAATGACCGTCACCAGCATCGCCAGAAACCACCAGGTTTGCCAGAACGGCGGCAAAACCGTGATTGGGATCCGCAGCATCCGGGCATCGCTCCACACGCCGTCGCTGTTCGAGCCCCGCACCTTCAGCACGTAATCGCCGGGTTTCAGGTTCGTAAAACTCACGTACCGGCGCAGTCCGCTCTCGATCCAGCCGTCGTGGAACCCCTCCAGCATATACGCGTACTGGTTTTTGTGGGAGTTGGTGTAATCGAGCGCGGCAAACGAAAACGAAAAGAAATTTTCGCCGGGCAAAATCTCGATGCTCCCCTTGTTTGCCAGTACACTATCGACATTCACCGGTTTTTCAAATTTCTTGAACGAGGTCAGCACCGTGCGGGGCATGTGCCGGTTTTTGACCATCCGCATGGGCAGGAAACTAACCAGCGAGCCAATGCCCCCGAAAAACAGTTCGCCGTCTTCGGCCCGGTGGAAGGCGTTCATGTTGAACTCGTTGATCGTCAACCCATCGTTGATGTCGTAGTTTTCAAACTGTTTTTTCTCCGGATCGAAGCACGACAGGCCCAGGTTCGTACTCATCCAGATGCGCCCGCGCTCGTCTTCCAGCGCGCCATACACCATCTCGTTGGGCAGGCCGTCGCGTTCGGTGTAGTGAATAAATTTCTCCGTTCCGTTGGCGCCGTACACCATTTTGCTGAACCCCTTGTTGCTGCACAGCCAGAACTGGTCTTTACTGTCGCGCAGAAAGCTCAGGACCTGCTCGCCAATCAGGCTTTGCGGATCGCGGGGATTGCTCTCGTAATGGGTGATCTTCCCGGTTTTGACGTCGATCTTGTTCAGCCCGAAACCCGTGCCAACCCAAATCATGCCCCGCTGGTCTTCCTGAATGGCGTAGACGATAAAGGCCCGCAGGCTGTTTGGATCTTTCGGATCATGGCGGTAGGTGGTCACCCGCCCGGTTTGGGCGTCGACCCGGCGCAGGCTCGAATAGCCCCCCACCCACAGATTGCCCGCCCGGTCTTCGTACAGGCTCAGCACGCCATCGCCTTTTTCGTTGTTCTTCTGGACCATTTCGCGCATCCCCGGCAACCGGCGTTCAAAGCGGTTTTGCGGGCGGTCGTACCGGTACAGACCTTCCGCGGTGCCGACCCACAGGTTTCCGCGCCGGTCTTCGCGCAGACACTGAATTTTATCACTGCCCAGGCTGTACGGTTTTTCGGAACTGGCCCGGAACCGCTGGATGGCCGACGTCAGCCGGTCGATCTGAATCAGGCCTTCGTGCGTTCCGATCCACAATTTACCGGCATGATCGGTCGTAACCGCAAACACCAGACTGGCCGCCGACGACTGTTGCCGGCTGGTGATGGTAGGCCACTGCCGAAACGAATTTTTCGAACGGCTGTAGAGCTGCACCCCCGCGTCGTGCGTTCCGATCCAGACAATGTCTTCGGACGGAGCCGGTCCTTCGTAAACCGTGTTGATGGAGCTGGTCTTCAGCCCTTTCTTGCGAAACAAATCCTCCTGAATGCTGTCGATGTACCGAACGTGCTGATCGCTGGCAATCTTAAACCGGAAAATACCACTCTGTTGAGTACTGACCCACAGGGTTTTATACCGATCGATGTGCAGGGACGTAACGACCGCGTCGCCCATGCGTTCCGTAATTTCGGGGTACATTTCCGACTGGCTCAGGTTCGGATTGATCCGGGCGATTCCGCTGGCCGTGCCGACCCAAACCGTGCCGTATTCGTCCAGCGCCAGTGTTTTGACCCAGGCGTCGGGAAGCTGATACAGGTGTTCCGCCGAGCAGGCCACGATTTTTACCGGAGCCGGTTGGGTTGGTTTCAGCTCCGGTTTGGATACCGTCAACTGGGCCAGGCCATTTCCGGTGCCGATCCACAGGGTTCCGGCCGCATCGACCAGCAGTTTGTTCACCATCTGGGCCCGCCGGTCGTCCTCGCTGTCGATGGTATAATGCCGAACGTCGCACTGAGTCGCACTCCTGAACACCAGCCGCTTCAGGCCCCAGCTGGTGCCGATCCAGAGTGTCCCGAACCGGTCGGACTGGATGGCGTTCACGGTGGTCAGGCCGTAGCGACGGCGTTTGGGTTCCAGTAAATCGCTGAAGCGCCGGAACTGCCCGGTGACGGGTTCGTATTGATTCAGGCCATTGACGGTGCCCACCCAGATTTTGCCCTGCCGGTCTTCGTGCAGCGTCAAGATCTGGTCGTGCGAGAGCGTCGTGCTGTCGAAGGGGTTGTGTTTGTAGTGCGTGATCTGGTAGCCGTCGTACCGGTTCAGACCGTCCTGCGTACCGAACCAGACGTAGCCCTGACTGTCTTTTAAAACGCAGTAAACTTCACTCTGGGACAGGCCGTTATCGACCGAAATCTGATCCAGAAACTTCAGGGCCGCCCCCCGCGATTCGAACGAATTGCCCGCTGGTAAATTTTTAATCGCCTGGGGGAGTGCCGTCCCCCAGCTCAGGCCGAGCAGCAGTATGCAAAGAAGTGTCCTCATCCGGTTTGGGGGATAAAATCCCCCTATTTCACAAATTTACACCTTCTCATGATTTTAATAAATCCCCCATATTGGGGTAAATATAGAGCTGCGATCCGGTCGTACTTTTGTAGTTAATATGTACATTTAGTTTAGGTTAAGAAAGCAGTAAAAATAGCCTTGCCTCGAACAGGGCTATTTTTATTTTTGCCCTTCCGACCGCCGGAGATTGTCACAAATAACCGCCGTGGCAATGCCCACATTCAGGGATTCGGCCCCACCGTACTTCGGAATTGTAATACGTTGATTGACAAACCGCTCCACTTCCGGACTGATCCCGTTGGCTTCGTTGCCCAGCACCAGATAACCCGATGATCCGAAACGCTGGGTGTGCACGCTGGCCCCCTCCAGAAAAGCGCCGAAAACCGCCGGGTCGGGCAGCTCGCTCAAATATGCTTCCAGGTGGCAGTAGTACCATTCGACCCGCGTGAAAGAGCCTTTGCTGGCCGAAATCACCTTGGGGTTGTATACGTCGGCCGTGGATTGGGAACAGATGAGTTTGCGGATGCCGTACCAGTCAGCAATGCGCAGGATGGTGCCCAAATTACCAGGGTCGCGGATGTCATCCAGCACCAGGACAAATTCGTCGGGATCGGCCGCCAGAAACCGGTTTTCTTTGGTTTTCGCCACCGCCAGGGCCGAATCGTTGACCACCAGCGAACCAACCCGTTTCAGCTCATCGGCCGAAACCATTTCCAGCCGAACCTGTTGTTGATTCAGCAGCGGGGCGTTTTGCTGGTAAAACTCCTCGGTGACCAGTACCAATTCGAGCTGATAATCCGACGCGCACAGTTCCCGGACGTTGATACTTCCTTCCACCAAAAACGCGCCGTGTTCCTGCCGGTATTTTTTCTGATGCAGCGACTGAATATATTTGCTGAGTGATTTTGAGAGCATGAAGAGAAAAATGAATTACAGCCGGTTTTCCGGTGCGAATATGCATTGCGAATTACGGAGAAACTACCGTAATCCGGCGTTCTTCACCCGTAATTCATCCGCCTTCCTGCTTTTCTTCGGTCTGCTTGCCCTGCTGTCCGGCTGCGTCAGTTCGGAAAAGTTACAAAAAAATCAGTACCTGCTCTACAGCCAGACCATTCGCGGCAACCGGACCATCCCGAGCACCGAACTGGAGTCCCTGATTCCGCAACGACCCAACCGCCGGATTCTTCGTTTACCGGTCACGCCCGCCCTCTGGTTTTACCAGCTTGGCTCCCGAACTTTCGACCCGGCAGCCGCCCAGCGCGACCTGGACGCCAAACGCAAGGAATACGACCAGTTAGCCGAGAACCCCGACTCGACCCGCTCCTACCGCAAACAACTCAGACGGGCCAACCGCCAGCTTACCCGCCTGCGCCGGCGCGTCGATGAGGGCAACTGGGTGATGCGATCGCTGGGTGAACCTCCGGCTTATTTTTACGAAGCCGATGCAAAAGAAAACGCGCAGAAAATGCAGCGGTATCTGTTTAACAAAGGATTTTTGCGCGGAAAAGTCGCCTACACCACCGACAGTACCCGCACGCTGGGGCGCCGGGTTCGGGTCACGTATACCGTCGCGGAAGACATTCCGTTTTACCTCAACACCATTACCTACCAGATTGCCGACCCCCGGATCGATTCCATCGTCCGGCCCACGCTCGAACGGGCTTCGGTGCTGAAAACCGGCGAACGGTTCGATGCCGATAAAGTGGAGAACGAACGCATCCGGATTGAGGAGTTGTTGCGAAACAGCGGTTATTACAGCTTCACCCGGCAGTATATTCCGCTGCCGCTCGATGTGCTCGATCTGGATTCGGTCCGGACCGAAAGCACCGATTCGACGCGCCACCGTATTAACATGTGGGTCCGGATTGCCAACCCGCCCGGCCAGCCCCGGCACCCGGTTTACCGGATTGGCGAGGTGGAAGTGCGGGTGGCCCGCGCCGAAGACCGGTTTTCGCTCGACACCGTTCGCTTCAACGGTTTGCGGTTTCATCTGGGACGCCAGCAGTATTCGATGCGCCTGCTCGACAGCCGGATTTTTCTGCGGCCCGACAGCCTCTACCGACTCAAAAATTTTCAGGACACCCAGCGGCAATTGTTTCTGCTCAACCAGTTCAGTTTTGCCAACATCAGCTTTACGGATACGACCCGGGGCCGGTTGCGAACCCGCATCAACCTCTTGCCCATCGACAAGTACGAGCTGACCACCGAAGGCGGTGTTTTCGTGCTGTATCAGGGACAAGGCTATCCCGGTCCTTTTGGCAACCTATCCTTCCGGATTCACAACATTTTCGGCGGTTTGGGCACCTTCGAAACCGCCCTGCGCTACGGTATTGAGGCCCAGACCGGTTTTACGGCAGCCAGCCGGGGAAATGTGTACTTTGCTCAGGAATTCGGCCTGAACAACTCCCTGATTTTTCCCCATATTCTATTTCCCGGAAAAGTCCGGTTTCGTTTTAACCGGCTTAGTCCCCGCACCCAGATCAGCTTGGGGTATAATTATACGAGCCGGCCGGATTACGGGCGCCGAATTTTAAGAGCTGCCATGTCGTACAACTGGCTGAAAAACACCAACCAGCAATTTAACCTGGTCGTTGCGGATGTCAATTACCTGAAAGCCATCATCAAAGCAACCGCTATCGGTGATAGTTTCCGGGTTGATCTCGACCGTCAGGCGGCTTTGGGCAGTACAATAAAGAACAGTTTCCGGAATGCTTTTGCATCCAATGTCGGCTTCGTTTATACCTATAACACCAACGTGCTGGGCGAAAACCGGCGGGCTAATTTTTTCCGGGTTTCGGCGGAGTCCGGGGGCACAACCCTGAATCTGTTCCGAAACGAACAGCTCCGCAATTTCTTCAATACGTCCGATTCCACCGGTTTGCAGTATTACAAATACCTGCGGGCCAACGTCGATTTCCGGCATTATATTCCGTTGCGGCCCAAAACGACGCTGGCTTTCCGCATCAATACCGGTTTGCTGATTGGCTACGGCGATAACCGGACGGCGCCGTACGAAAAGTTATTTTTTGCCGGTGGTAGCAACAGCATCCGGGCCTGGCTTCCCCGGCGGCTGGGGGCGGGTTCGTCCATTCCCTATACGCAGCCGGACGATATTCTGGTGCCGGATTTCAGAAAAGACCGGAATGGGGTGCCCACCGGCCAGTTCCGCTACGATTTTGAGCAACCCGGCGACATTCTGCTCGAAGCGTCGGCGGAGTTGCGAACGCATCTGTTTCATCTGGGGGGCGACATCAACGGGGCGTTTTTCGTCGATGCCGGCAACGTCTGGACGCTGCGCGACAACCCCAACCGGATGGGCGAGAATTTTCTGTTCCGCAAGTCGAACAGCGATTACATCTCCCGCAGCTTCGTGCAGCAGATCGCCGTCGGAACCGGCATTGGCCTGCGCATTGACTTTTCGTTTTTCATCATCCGGTTCGACGGTGCGATCAAAGTCTACGATCCCGCCCGGTATTTTCTCTACGATCCCGACCGAAACGGGTACGTGGTGGAAGGCAAGCGCCCCGGTGAATTCATCGACGAGCGGTTTTTTCTGCCCAAATTCCGGTTTGACAAGATGTTTCGCGGCCCCAATCCGCTCGTTATCAACTTCGGAATCGGTTACCCCTTCTAGCAGTTTTTCCAATCCCCATTTTCCTACCTGACAAACTGTCATAGTTTTCCAAAATCTTTGTAACTTTGAAGCTTGATTTTACGGGCCGGGGATTGATTTTCGGTACACGGTTTTCTGTTTACGGTTTGTAGCCTGTAGCGTATAACTGAAAACCGTCTACCGAAAACCGCCTTCCGCCCACACACGTTTGATTTATGGAACGCATTACGGAGACCTTAGCCATACTGACCGAGGCCGATAAAGCAAGCACCGACGAACCGCGCGTGCTGGAAGAAGAACTGGCAATTGGTAAGAAACGGCTTTATATTGAAAGTTACGGCTGTCAGATGAATTTTTCGGACAGTGAGATTGTCGCATCGGTGATGCGGAACGCGGGTTTTGCCACCACCGCCATCGCCGACGATGCCGACGTGATTTTCCTGAATACCTGCGCCATCCGCGAGAATGCTGAGCAAAAAGTCCGCAACCGCCTGAAGCAGCTCAATACGCTGAAAAAACAGAAACCGGAATTGCTCGTCGGAATGCTGGGCTGCATGGCCGAACGCCTGAAAGCCAAGCTGCTGGAAGAAGAAAAAATCGTGGATATTGTGGCCGGGCCGGATGCCTACCGCGACATTCCGAAGCTGGTGGAAGAAGCCGAAACCGGCCAGAAAGCCGTCAACGTCTTTTTGTCGCGGGAAGAAACCTACGCCGACATTTCGCCCATTCGCCTGAATTCCAACGGTGTAACGGCGTTTATTTCCATTATGCGGGGCTGCGATAACATGTGCAGTTTCTGCGTGGTGCCCTACACCCGGGGCCGCGAACGGAGCCGTGATGCGCACTCCATCGTGCGGGAAGCCGAAGAACTTTCGGCGGCCGGTTACAAAGAAGTTACCTTATTAGGCCAGAACGTCGACAGCTACAAATGGACGTCGGCCGATGGTGCGGAAAAAGTCAATTTTGCCCAGTTGCTCGAACGGGTCGCGCTGGTGGATCCGGAACTGCGGGTGCGGTTTTCGACCTCCCACCCGAAAGACATCACCGACGAGGTGCTGCATACGATGGCGAAACACGACAACATCTGCAAGTACATTCACCTCCCCGCCCAGAGCGGCAACGACCGGATTCTGAAACTGATGAACCGGACCTACGACCGGGGCTGGTATATCCAGAAAATCGACCGCATCCGGGCCATTCTGGGCGACGATTGCGGCATTTCGCACGACATGATTTCCGGTTTTTGCTCCGAAACCGAAGAAGAACACCAGGATACCCTGTCGCTGATGGAATACGCCCGCTACGATTACGGCTACATGTTTGCGTACTCGGAACGCCCCGGCACCCCGGCGGCCCGGAAATACGCCGACGACATCCCGAATGACATCAAAAACCGTCGCCTGAGCGAGATCATCGCCCTGCAACGCAACATGTCGCTCGAGCGCAACCAGCGGCACATCGGAAAAGTACAACGGGTGCTGATCGAGGGGCCATCCAAACGTTCCGACGACTTTTTAAGTGGCCGCAATGATCAGAACAAAATGGTGGTGTTTCCGAAGGGGAATTACCAGAAGGGCCAGTATGTCAACGTTCTGGTAACGGATTGCACGGCGGCTACGCTGCTGGGCACTACGGTTTAAGCGTTCCCCATTTTCCTACCCTATGGATTTACGAGAAGTACAGTCGGTCAAACAGCGGTTCGGCATTATTGGTAACGCGCCGGGATTGAACTACGCCATCAACGTAGGCATTCAGGTGGCCGCCACCGATCTGACCGTCTTGATAACCGGCGAAAGCGGAAGCGGGAAAGAGTCTTTTTCCAAGATTATTCACAGCCTGAGCAGCCGCAAACACGGTCAGTTTATCGCCATCAACTGCGGGGCCATTCCCGAAGGCACCATTGATTCGGAGCTGTTTGGCCACGAAAAAGGTTCGTTTACCGGGGCCGTCGATCAGCGGAAAGGCTATTTTGAAACCACCAACGGCGGCACCATTTTTCTGGACGAAATCGGAGAAATGCCGATGGGTACGCAGGCCCGTCTGTTGCGGGTGCTCGAAAACGGCGAGTTCATCCGCGTGGGCTCGTCGAAGGTGCAGAAAACCGATGTGCGCGTGGTGGCCGCGACCAACGTCAATCTGCTGGCGGCTGTTGAGCAGGGCCGGTTCCGGGAAGATTTGTACTACCGCCTGAACACCGTGCCCATCTTCGTGCCGCCCCTGCGCGAGCGTGGGGATGACATCGAATTGCTGTTCCGGAAATTCACGACGGATTTTGCCGAACGCTACCGCATCAAGCCCATCCAATTGTCGGAAGCGGCCAAATTACTCCTTCTGCGGTATCCCTTTCCGGGTAACATCCGCCAGTTGAAGAACATCGCCGAGCAGATTTCCATTCTCGAATCGGAAAGCAACAAGGTCATTGAAGCCGAAGCGCTGGCCAAATACCTGCCCCCGGTTTCGTCGCAGACGCCCCAGGCACCGATGGTGTGGCCGGGTGCTCATTCGGATACCAATTCCATTTCCGAGCGCGAGTTGCTCTACAAAGTGCTGTTCGACATGCGCCGGGACATGAACGAGTTGAAACGGCTGGTGCTCGACGTGCTGAAGAACGAGCAGAACGGCCATGAAATCCTGAAAAACAACAAGGAATTGTTCGAGACGCTTCAGACCGGCGACCTGAATCCGGAGCCGGAACAACCCGTGCCGCGTTTGCTGCCCGCCGGCAATGTCATTGATGTGGATGAATACGATCCGACCGACACCGGCAGTGATGTTACGGTGGAGGACATCACGCACGAAACCGAGGAAGATGATTCGCTGTCGCTGGAAAAAAAGGAGAAAGAAATGATTGTCAAGGCGCTGCGTCGCAACAACAACAAACGAAAATACGCAGCCCAGGCCCTCGGCATCTCCGAACGAACGTTATATCGGAAAATAAAACAATACGAAATCGATGAAGAAAACTGATCGTGCAATGAACAAACTGACCCGGTTTCGGTCCCTTTTCCCCGGTTTTTGTTCGTTAGTCGTTATTCTTTGCTCCTTATTCCTTTCGACCTCCTGCGGAAAGTATTCGTTTACGGGCACGACGCTCGATCCGAATATCAAGACCATCACAGTCAATACGTTTACGACCTCGGCGGCTGGCGGACCGGCCAACCTGCCCCTGCAATTTACCGAAAAATTAAAGGAATATTACCAGCGGTACACCAGCATGAAGGTGGTGCCCAACAACGGCGATATTGTGCTGGAAGGGTCCATTTCCGGGTATGATGTGTTGCCGGTGGCGGCCACGGCCTCCGATCAGGCGGCCCAAAACCGCCTGCAGGTGACGGTCCAGGTGCGGTTTTCGAACTCCAAAGACGAAACGAAGAACTTCGATCAGCCGTTTTCGTTTTACCAGGATTTTCCGGCGAACCAGACGCTCTCCCAGAGCGAAAGCCGGATTCTGCCCAAAATTCAGGATCAGCTGGTATTGGATATTTTCAATAAAACCGCAGCGGACTGGTAAAATCCGGTTTTTGTTTCAACCGGTCGATCCGGTTTTTGCCCTAATTTTTAACTGCCAACTGGAAGTTGAAACTGGTAACAATTTGCTAAATTTGACCAAAGCGATACCACCTTCCGACTGTCAATCCAATGAACAAATTGGACAAAGAAACTTTTTCGTTCTGGGTCACGCATCCCGAAGAACTATTACCGGCTGATTTACAACCCTTACAGGAAGCGATCGCTGCTTATCCATATTGTCAGTCGCTTTATTTTCTGGCGGCCAAGGCCACGTCCGTTCATCAGAAGAGCCACGCCATCGAATACGTCCGGCAGGCCGCGGCCCACGCCCTGAGCCGGAATGCGCTCCGCAAACTGATCGAAAACGAGTTTCAGTGGTCCGAGAACCTGCTGAGCCGCCTGAACGAATTATCGCTCAAACACGTCCCGATTCCCGACGATTACAAGAAAGAAAGCTACGAATTATTCAAAAAGAAAGCCGAGCAGAATCATACGTTTCTGACCAACCCGATTTTCGACTTTGCGAAGTCGGTCAGTTTCGAGGAGCTTGTCGTGGCAGAACCACCGGCCGACGGTGCGGAATCGGAACCCGCAGCCCCCGACGAAACCCGGCCCGTTATCGACGAAGCGATCCGGACCGAGAACGTTATTCAGACCACGCTGGAACAGCAGGAACAAAAACCGGAAGAACCCGAACCGCTGGACCCGGTGGCCGATCCCGAACGCAACCGGCAGTTGCAGCTGATTGAGGATTTCATCAAACGCGAGCCAACCATTCAGCGCCCGCGCATGAACGCCAACGAGCAGGCCGATCAGGAAGACCTGACGCGCCGGATGCCGGGGCATTCGAGCGTGCCCATCACCGAGGCCTTCGCCAAAATTCTCGCCAGGCAGGGCAAACCCGAGCGCGCTATTGACATTTACGTGAAACTTATGTTGAAAAATCCGGAAAAAAAAGTTTATTTTGCGGAGAAAATTGCTGCGCTAAAGAATCCACAGGATCAGTAATTAACGTCTTTTTACGCAACCAGTATCTATTAAAACATACCCGCAAGGGCTCATCGAAATGCTAACGGCAATCATTGTATTAATTTGTATTTGTACCATCCTGCTGATTCTGGCGGTGTTGATCCAAAATTCTAAAGGGGGCGGTTTGTCCGGTGAGTTTGGCGGTCTGGGTTCCAACCAGCTGATGGGCGTCAAGAAAACCACCGACATTCTGGAGCAGGTGACGTGGGGATTGGGCATCGCCATCATGGTCCTGACGCTTTCTACGTACATCATCATCGACCGCAATCCGGTGGGCGCCACCATCAACAGCGCCAACGTCGATGCGGCCGCTACGAAAACCGTTCCGGGTGCGGGCCTGCAGGCTCCGGCCCAGCAACAGCCAGCCGCTCCGGCCACCACGCCCCAGAGCGGAACCGCTGCGAAATAAGCACCGGACGGCGAACGATCTTTCAATTTCAAGCCATTGGCTATCAGACCTGTACGAATTCAAAAACCGTACAGGTCTTTTTTTGACCATAATTTCTGGTTCAGAAAGTATAAACCGGCGGATCGCTTTCGTTGTAAGGAAAGGTTTTGCATTCTGAATCGACGTTCAGCCTGATGAGAAAAAGTGCCCTTGCGCCCCTTGCCGTTATTTGTTGTCTGTATACAGCTTCCTGCCATCGTCCGTACGCCCGGTATCAGCCCATGCCGGTCGAATCGTTTCGTTCGTCCCAACCCGCACAGCCCGTTGCCGCGGTGAGCGATTCCCTGGTCGTTGAGAACGATGACTGGACCCGGCTGGTGGGTGAAAAACCGGCACCGGAGTCTCAAAAACCGGATGCGTATGCTTCGGCGGCCCTGGTGCCGCCCGCTCACCCGGTTTCGCAGCGGGTTCGGCAGGCCACGGAGCGGGTCAATTCATCCGTCGGCGGAACCGAAAGCGGTTTTATTGCCCAGCAACCCCGCCCCAAACCCGGCCAGAAGAAAACCCTGCGCGAAATCCTCGGCCTCAAACCCCGCAAAAAGCTGAACTGGTGGCAACGGATTCCGTGGCAACTCAAGGCGTCAATTCCGGTTATTGGGGTCGCCATTGTGTTTGCGATTCTCAACATCAGCGTTCTGGCCATTATCTTTGGGCTGCTCGGCGCGTTTCTGCTGATTCGCGGCTTGAAACGGTCCTTCAGAGTCCGGCGTCCGCTGTTTTAAGGTAGGTTTGCCGCCCGGACTGCTTTCTGAGTCATGTTCGATGTTCTGCGTGCTCATATCGAGCGAAAAACGCCCCTGACGGACGAAGAGTTTGCCCTCGTCACCACGCATTTTACGCTCCGGAAACTCAAAAAAAAGCAGTTTCTGCTGCAACAGGGCGATGTGTGCCGCTACGAAAGTTTCGTGGTCAGCGGTTGCCTGAAATCCTACCACACCGACGATCAGGGCGTTGATCACATCCTGCGGTTTTCGGTCGAGGACTGGTGGGCGGGCGATCTGGACAGCTTTCTCCACCATACCCCCTCTTCGTTCAACATTGAGGCCATTGAGCCCGTCACGCTGCTGGTGATCGATCAACCGGCGCTCGATCAGCTCTACCAGCACGTTCCCAAGCTGGAAACCTTTTTCCGGCTCCTAAATCAAAATGCCCTGATTGCTACCTCACAACGGGTGATCAACACCCTGAGCATCCCCGCCAAAGAACGCTACGAGCAATTTTTAACGGCCTATCCACAACTCGCCCCGCGAATTCCGCTGAAAGATATTGCGGCTTATCTGGGCATCACCCCGGTTTTTCTGAGTAAACTCCGACGGGAACAGGCCGGACACTAAACCTGGTTTTAACCCATTTATTAACCTGCTTTAAGCCGAAAGCGGAAAAGCGGAAGGAACTTTGTGCTCACTAATTCGTTACGTCGATGAGCCATTCAACCCCTTCTTTTTTCGATTCGGTGCAGATCGGGCCTCATGCCCTCCCAAACCGGTTTGTCGTTGCCCCCATGACGCGGATCAGCGCCACGCCCGAGGGCGTTCCCACGCCGGACATGGGCGATTATTACGAAGCCTTTGCCCGGGGCGGTTTTGCCCTTCTGATCAGCGAAGGGGTTTATACCGATGCCATCGCTTCGATCTGCAATCCCAACCAGCCCAGCATCGTCACCCGCCACCAGGTATCCGGCTGGCGCAGCATCACTGATCGGGTCAAAAAATACCCCACGGTTTTTGTTTGTCAGTTGATGCATGCCGGAGCCCTGTCGCAGGTGTTGGAGCATACCCTGGCCCCTTCCGCCGTTCAGCCGCTCGGCAAACCGTCGGCTTCGTCGGGGGGCAATCCGCACTTTGCCCTTCCCCGCGCCATGACGCTGTCGGACCTAAAAACCGCAGTCGCGGGGTACGTGCAGGCGGCCCGAAATGCCGCTGCCGCCGGTTTCGACGGCGTTGAGATTCACGGCGCCAACGGGTATTTGCCGGATCAGTTTATTACGGCCTATACAAACCAGCGCACCGACCCGTACGGCGGAAGCGTCGCCAACCGGTTTCGGTTTCTGGCCGAAATCATCGCCGGAATCCGGGCGGCCGTGCCCAGCGGTTTTGTCGTCGGCTTGCGGTTGTCCGAAGGCAAGGTCAATAATCTGGCGTACCGGTGGGAAGAAGGCCCCGACATGGCTGAGGCCCTTTTTGCGGAGGTGAAAAAAGCCGGTCCTGATTATCTGCACATAGCGGCCGAAGGCGGAGGCTGGCAACGGGAGTGTCGGTATGCCGATGGTCGGTCATCGACCGGCATTGCCCGCCAATTGCTGGATTGCCCGGTGATTGCCAACGGCGGTTTGCACGATCTGACCCTCGCCCAATCCCTTTTAACCAACGGCCACGGCGATTTGCTGGCGATTGGCCGTTATGCCATAGCAAATCCGGACTTTCCGACCAAAATCTTGCGGAACGAACCATTGGTGCCGTTTCAGCCCGGCATGATCAAACCGTCGGTATCGCTGGCCAATACCCGGTTTTTCGTCGCCAATCAAGCCAATAGGGCACCGTGTTCCGGTTAATCGACCAGGGTAGGCAGCCGTTCGCGTTCACCGTTTTTGCGGTGCAGTCGGTACATCACGGATAACACCACGTTGTCTTTGCTGCCGGTGCGGACGGGGGCCTGGTCGTATTGATTGACCCAGCCGCCCTGCAAAATCCAGTTCCGGTCGAGCTGATAGCCCAGGCCGGCGTACACCCGGTTTCGTTCGAGGTGCGGTGCTTTGAAGTTCAGGAAAAGCTCGTCGTAGAGCGAGAGAAAAACCGTACCGGGTTTGATCGTTTCTTCATTGAGGGGGATCATCAGGTTCATCCGGTAGCGCACCCGGTTCCGGAACCGGCCCTGAATCGCCACATTTTCCGGCGTCGATCCGCCAAACCAGCGTTGTTCGATCCGGTAGCGGTGTTCGAATTTCAGCCGGTTGACGTTCTGACTCATCGTGATTTGTTCCCACAAGCGGGTTTCGAGCAACTGCGGCCCATCGGCCAGATCCCGGAAATTGTAGGTGTGATAACGCCCGGTGGCAATCATGGCCGAAAAAGTCGGCCCCAGGTCGTAGCTGATGCCGCCTTTCAGTTCGTAATAATTTACCTGATCGAACAGCGCGTTGGAACGAATCTGCCCTTCCAGAAAACCGCCCCAGCCCCGTTCGCGGGCCGGCAGCTGAACGGTGCCAATGAACCAGGTGCCGAGCGGATGTTTCTGCGCTTCAGCTAAGTCCGGGAAAAGAAAAAGGGAAAACAGGAAACCCGCCAACCGGCGGATTGTTTTCAGCAAACTCGTATCGGACAACCCGTTAGCCGGGCGAAGAGCCCCAACGGGTTGCGGTAGATCAGGAGACGCAATCATTCAAAAAGAAGGCTTGGTGGCGCGTTGCAGCCACAAAAATAACAAAACGTCCGCCAACCGAAAGCGCCTTTCGTCCTGAACCCTTTAATTGATAAAACGGAATGTGAACGGGTACTTGTAATGCTCTCCGTTGTTGGCCCGGACACCGGCGAGAATGGAAAAAACGACGCTGAGCAAGCCGATCACAAACAGGATAGGGACGCCGATGACGATAATAAGCAGCAGGAATCCAATGAGATAGCCGATGCTCACCGTGATCTGAAAATTTAAGGATTCCTTCCCGTGGTAATCGACGAACGCCGATTTATCTTTCTGAATCTGCCAGACGACCAGCGGACCGATGAGGTTTCCAAAAGGAATAATAAAACCGGCCAGCGCACTCAGATGTGCCAGCATTCCCCACATCCGTTCGTCGGAAGGGCTCAGCGAATTGACCGGTGGCGGAGGAACCGGGTTGTTATACGGTTGGTTTTCCATGGTTGTAACTGGTTTAGTAACAACCAAATTCGCGGAAAGAAACCATTTTTGCAATTTTTGTCTTGAAGAAAGGAGGAAAGGCCGGAAGGACGCGAGCAGAAAAGGATCAGCGGAATCCGGGCTCCCTTTTCCTCCGCCCCTCCTTCAACCCGTTACTGCTTTGTTTATGAAACCTACGATTACGCTGGAATACTGCCCCAAGTGTGGCTGGCTGATGCGCTCGGCCTGGATGGCGCAGGAGTTATTGACCACCTTTGGCGATGATGTTCACGGTGTGCTGTTGCACCCGTCGGAAATTAGTGGGCGGTTTTCGGTCGAAATTGATGGTCAGAAGATTTTTGACCGCAAGGTAGAAGGCCGTTTTCCGGACATTAAGGAATTAAAGCAATTGGTCCGCGATGTGGTCAACCCGGACAAATCACTGGGGCATTCGGATAAAAAATGAATCTTAAAAAATAACGTCAACCCGATCTGGATAAGCTATTAGCAAATCATGCTTTTCAATCAGCTCCTCAGTCGTTCCCAGTTGGTTGAAAAATAGGCATGCTAGTTTGCCAGCGTCTGGTTGCCTAATTTGAATCGGATTACTTTCGGCTTCCGGGAGGCCGTTAGTGCTCTGGCGTAGAAATCACCGTCTTTCGTGAGTATAACCAGGTTTTTTTCAAGAGCATATTCCCAAATTTGTGCATCCGGCAGGGTGGTTTGTATATCGGACACAAATTCAAAATCGGGTGTATTAAAAAATCTGAACTTTTTAGCAAATTCACATCGACCAGAAATTTCATGAAGCCATTGGCAAAGGATATGAATTTATGGTAAGATCGGTAAGCCGCGCTGCATACTCCAGCGCGGCTAGTATATCTTCTTGTTCCAAATAGGGGTAAGCTTCCAGAATGTTTTCGTTGGTTTCACCAGCCGCCAGGTATTCCAGAATGGTTGTAACCGTAATTCGCATCCCTCTAATGGTCGGTTTGCCATTACAAACATCCGGTATACTAGTGATTCGATCCAGCATGCTCATACGCAAGATTGTTTGTACTAAGGTACGGCTTCTATTCCAGTTCGACAACCCAGTCGTCCTGCACCACCACCGTGCCTTCTTTCAGCACCACCTGCTTGACGGTGCCGGCTTTGGGTGCGGCCACAATGCTTTCCATCTTCATGGCTTCGATCACAAACAGGGGCTGGTTTTTGGCGATTTTGTCACCCGTTTTGACCAGAATCTTGGTCAAACGACCCTGCAAGGGCGAACCGACATCGCCTTCCTTGCCTACTTTGGCATTGGCCTGAAAATCAACTTTCTGCGATTTGTCGCGAACCTGAACCTGACGACTCTGCCCATTCAGCTCGAACGTTACCATCCGCATTCCATGATCGTCGGGTTCCGAAACGTACAACAGCCGCACCAGAATGTTTTTGCCTTCGTCGATCTCGATCAGGATCTCCTCGTTTTCCTTTAAACCGTACAGAAAAGCCGGGGTCGGAATGATACTGACATCGCCGTGTTCCTGGACGGCTTTGTAGTATTCTTCGTACACTTTCGGGTACATCTGGTACGAGAGGTAATCCAGAAACCCTTCGTTTTGCGGAAACTTCTCTTTGAATTTCTTGAAATCCTCGTCAAAATCAATGGGGCTCAGCTTCTCGTTCGGGCGACCGGTCAACGGTTCTTCGCCTTTCAGGACAATCTCCTGGAGCTCCTTCGGAAAACCGCCGTAAGGTTGGCCGAGTTCGCCCTTGAAAAAGCCCTTTACCGATTCCGGGAACGATAGCGACGCGCCTTTTTTCATCACGTCCTCCGCCGTCAGGTTGTTCGAGGTCATGAATAGCGCCATATCCCCCACGACCTTCGACGAGGGCGTTACCTTCACAATGTCGCCAAACATCTGGTTGACAACGCTGTAGTTTCTTTTCAGGGTTTCAAACTTATCGCCCAGCCCGAGTGCAATCGACTGCGGTTTCAGGTTGGAGTATTGCCCGCCCGGGATTTCGTTCTGGTAGACTTCCGCACTGCCGGCTTTCATGCCCGACTCAAACGGATAATACCACTCCCGAACGTCTTCCCAGTAATTGGAATAGGCGTTCAGCGAATTCAAATCGATCGAGCTGGCCCGCTCGTGTCCCTGCAACATCGCCACCACCGAATTGAAATTGGGCTGCGACGTCAGGCCCGACAGCGCACCGAGGGCACAGTCGATAATATCGACCCCGGCATCGACCGCTTTCAGGTAGGTTGCCGCCTGAATCGAAGATGTGTCGTGCGTGTGCAGGTGAATCGGAATGCTAACGGCTTTTTTCAACTCACGCACCAGCACCTCGGCCGCCAGCGGTTTCAGCAAACCGGCCATATCCTTGATCGCCAGCAAATGAGCGCCTTCGTCCTCCAGCTGGCGGGCCATGTCGAGGTAATACTGCAGGGTATATTTCTGCTGATCGGGGGCCAGCATGTCGCCGGTGTAGCAGATTGCGGCTTCGGCCAGGGCGTCGGTACGTTCGCGCACGGCCCGAATGCTCACCTTCATGGCTTCGACCCAGTTTAGCGAGTCGAAAATCCGGAAAATGTCGATGCCGGATTCCCACGATTTCTCCACAAATTTCTCGATCAGGTTGTCCGGGTAAGCGGAATAACCGACCGCGTTGGAGCCCCGAAACAGCATTTGCAGGAGCATGTTCGGCATGGCTTCGCGGAACTTCTGGAGCCGCGTCCAGGGGCTTTCGTGCAAAAACCGCATGGCCACGTCGAAGGTAGCGCCCCCCCAGACTTCCATCGAAAACAGCTCGGGGTGGTTCTTGGCAAATCCTTCGGCGACATTCAGCAGGTCTCTCGTCCGGACCCGGGTAGCCAGCAGCGACTGGTGCCCGTCACGAAACGTCGTATCGGTGTACAAAACCGGTTTTTGTTCGCGAATCCATTCGACAAATTTATCCCGACCAAGTTCGGTCAGCCGGTCTTTGTTGCCCTTCGGGCAGTCGCCGTACTTATCATAAACCGGGACAATGGGCGTACGGAACTTTGTTTTGGCATCCGGTTTGACCTTGACTTCGGGGTTGCCGTTGACGATCACATCCGCCAGGTAATTCAAGGCCCGCGTCGACCGGTCTTTGGGTTTACGCAGATCGAACAGTTCAGGATGGTTTTCGATGAACGAAACCCGCGCGTCACCCTGCTGGAAAATCGGGTGATCGATCACGTTCATCAGAAACGGAATGTTGGTTTTCACGCCCCGAATCCGAAACTCCACCAGCGCCCGTTTCAGCCGCTGGGTGGCGCCCCGGAGCGTCCGGCCCCGCGCTGATATTTTCACGATCATGGAGTCGAAGTACGGCGAAATCTTCACGCCGGGGTACGAGCTTCCTTCATCGAGCCGGATGCCAAAACCGGCGGCATTGCGGTAGGCAATGATGGTTCCGAAATCGGGCCGGAAATTATTGGCGGGATCTTCCGTCGTTACGCGGCATTGAATGGCGTACCCATTCAGGGGAATTTCATCCTGGTGGTTGATATAAATCCCGTTGTCCGACAATTTATAACCCATCGCCACCAGAATCTGCGTCCGCACCAGGTCGATACCGGTCACTTCTTCTGTAATGGTGTGCTCCACCTGAATCCGGGGATTCACTTCGATGAAGTAAATATTCTCCTGCTTATCGACCAGAAATTCCACCGTTCCGGCGTTGGAATAATTCGCCTGCCGACCAATTTTCAGGGCGTACTCGTAGAGCTTGTTTTTGGTGGCCTGCCGCAGACCAAACGAGGGCGCCACTTCGACAACCTTCTGAAAGCGACGCTGTACGGAACAATCCCGCTCGTACAGGTGAACAATGTTCCCGTGCGTATCGCCCAGTAGCTGCACCTCAATGTGCTTGGGATCGACGACGAATTTTTCCAGAAAAATCGTGTCATCACCAAACGCATTTTTCGCTTCGTTCCGGGCTTCGTTATACGATTTTTCCAGTTCTTCTTCCTGCCGAACCACGCGCATTCCACGTCCTCCCCCACCAGCCACGGCTTTGATCATGACCGGAAAACCGATCCGTTTGGCTTCCGACATGGCCACCGAGAAGTCTGACAAATCGATCCGGCTATCCGGAATCATGGGCACATCGGCTTCGGTCGCCAGGTTTTTCGCCCGCACCTTGTCGCCCAGCGCATCCATCGCTTCCGGCGTCGGACCGACGAAGATGATGCCTTCTTCGCGGCACCGGCGCGCCAGCGTTACGTTCTCCGACAGAAAACCGTAGCCCGGATGGATCGCGTCAATTTTTTTCCGTTTGGCGAGTTGAATGATGCCTTCAATGTCCAGGTAAGGCTTCAAGGGTTCGTCATCGCGACCGATCTGGTAGGCTTCGTCGGCTTTGTAGCGGTGCAGCGAGTAGCGGTCTTCGTACGTATAAACGGCGACGGTCGTGATTCCTAACTCGGTAGCAGCCCGCATGATACGGATGGCGATTTCGCCCCGGTTGGCGACGAGCAGGCGGTGAATCGGGCGAATGTAATCTTTCATGTTTCCCAAAAATGCAGGATGGGTTTTCGAAACCAGGTGAACAATGCAGCAAGTTTATTGAAAAGTTTGTAAAAATCAGGATTTACCGAAGGTTCATCGGAAAAGTATGGTTTTTCGTCAAATATTGCAGATTTGGATTGGATTAGGCCCGATGCGGAATTTTATCCTGGCTTAATGTAATGGTATTAGGTCTTTGAAGAGAATACGGTTTTGTCGAAATTAATGGCTATTTTATCTGCTCGATCCGTGTTCCTGATTCACCCTCACACCAGCGGTTGGCGCCGTCGCATCAGCCACTGCTTGGCCTCAAACACCAGAATACCCGCCAGGAAGATCAGCCCGACATCGATACCGACGCGCTGAAGACCACTCCAGGCCAGATCCAGTCGGCCACACGCCAGCGAGACTCCCACCATCGCCATAGCGGTGATCACGACCATCGCAATCAGGGCGCCGGCGATGACGCTGCGCCGGTAAGCGGCCACGATGATGCAGCCCGCCAGCGTGCCGCCCAGCGAAACCGTGATGTTTTTACCCGTCGGGTTGGCGATGGCTTCCATTTCGGGATTTTTCAGAAATTCGTCGGCATTAGTTACCCCCAGCCCCTGCAAGATCAAAAAAGTCAAAACCGCCCCCAGACCCACAAAACCGTACCCGATCAGGGAGGAACGCAGGCCAAATAAGGCCGCCTGGTAATTCTTCAGAATTAAACCCAGCGGCACTTTGACCAGTGGTTCAAAACCGGGTGCCACAATCGAAGCCGCGACGAACGCCAGGGTCTGCGGACCCGGTTCGGACACCAGGCCGACCGCCGAAATGCCTCCGCCCAGCGCCATCAACGACAGAAAATTCCCCGTCAGACGCCCCTGGTACCGCAAACCGGTTTCCATTTCCTCCCAAATGGCCTCGTCCACGTCGAGCCGAATGCGTTCGTGGTGCTTCGGGTCGATCAGACTGGCCAGTTCGGCGGTGGCGATGGCGTAATGACCGATCGGGCAGACGTGCTCAACCCGGCGCAGCACTTCGTCGGCACCCGTATTGAGCACGTGCACGGTCAGCACATCACCCGGCGGTTTGACCGAGCCGCCCCGATGAAGCGTCAGGGTGATGACTTCATCGAGGGACTGGAGTTGCTGAATCAGGGAATCGGTATAAGCGGGCGTCAATGAAATGGTGAACGTACGTTGCATGAATAGACAGGAACAGGTGGCTACTCATGTAAACCGGGGAACGAGACAAGCGTTTACTTTCTAATTATATTCTAATGAGTGCCGATGCTTTTCATAATACACCGCTCCCCCTCGCTCCTCCCTGATTTCCCGAATCCATTTGCGCACGGATGGCCTCTATCTCCCTAAACCTGCACTAACTTCCAGCGGCCCCGGCGGAACACCAAAACCGCCATGACCGCCAGCAGGGATTCACTGATGGCCACCGACCAAAAGACGCCCTCCGGCCCCCAGCTAAGCGTGTTAGCCAGCACATACGCCAGCGGTATTTCGATCAGCCAGAAGCAGACGACGTTAATGATCGTTGGCGTCCGGGTGTCACCGGCTCCGTTCAGGGCCTGACTAATGACCATGCCGTAGGCGAAAAAGACGTAACCCAGGCAAAAAATGCGGAGCGTTTTCACGGCAATTTCGATCACTTTAGGATCCCGGTTGAAAAAACCGACAATCTCGGCCGCACCGGCATAAAATAGGATGCCGACGCTCAGCAAAAACAGCATGTTACAGAAAGCCGCCCGCCAGGCCGAGGTTTCGGCGCGGTCGGGTTGCTGCGCTCCCAGATTTTGCCCAACCAGCGTGGCTGCGGCATTGGCCATGCCCCAGGACGGCATAATGGTGAAAATCATGATCCGGATTGCAATTGTATAACCGGCTACCACGTCGCTGCCAAACGTCGACAGAATGCGGGTCAGGAAAACCCAACTGGCTGAACCCACCAGAAACTGCGCGGTGCCCCCGGCGGCAATGCCGAGCAGGTTCCGAATGACGCTGGCATCGGGCTGAAAATCCGACCGGTTCACCTGGACCGTCCGACCGTTGCGCATCAGGTTATAGAGTTGATACAACGCCCCCACCGAACGGCCAATGGTGGTGGCAATGGCTGAGCCGACTACGCCCATTTCGGGAACCGGCCCCCAGCCAAAGATGAAAACCGGACAAAGGACAATGTTGATCCCGTTGGCGATCCACAGCGAACGCATGGCCACGGAGGCTTCGCCCGCACCGCGCAGGCAACCGCTCAGCGTATAGAGCAGAACGATCGCGGGCGAGCTGGCAAAAATCAGGCGCGTAAAACCGGACCCGTTGGCAATTAAATGGGTGTCACCGCCCATCAGCCGCAAAATGTCTTCGGCAAAAACCGCCCCCGGAATTCCGATCAGCAACGCAATGGCGACCGAAACCAGGATGACCTGTGCCACCGACTTTCCGGCTTCACGGGCGTTGCCTTCGCCCACCCGCCGGGATACCAGGGCCGTGGCTGCCGTGCTCAAGCCAATGGCGATGGAATAAACAATGGTCAGAACCGACTCGGTCAGGCCCACCGTGGCAACGGCTTCGGTGCTGATTCTGGCCACAAAGAAAACATCGACAATCGCGAAAAGCGACTCCATAACCATCTCCAGCACCATTGGCACCGACAGCATGAAAATGGCCCGGTTGATACTGCCCGATGTATAATTATTTTCTGAACCGCGCAAAGCGTCTACTAACAGGCGAAAAAACTTCGTCATGGATGAAAAAGAGAGAATGGGCGACCAAATCGCCGGATACTGAACTAGTTAAATGAGGAATGTTGTCGGTCGGTCAAACCGACGACGGGGAAAGAAAAGAATGGAGGAGCCCGTTATTGAGGGGTGGCAGCGGTATTCATCGGCTTTTTAGCTTTGAGACCGCAAATGTACAGAAAGTTTTTTGCCAGCAAAGAAAAAGGACCTGAAATGCTGTTCTTTTTTTAAGAAAATTTGTTACCTTTGTGCCGCTTAAAGGTAGTACGCCCATGAAAATGTTAGCCGTTTACGGCCCCTTCCGCTTCCGCTAAAAACCGTTTCTGTAGTCAACGGTTGTAATTCTTATTCTCATTTGTAATTTAAGGTGGTTGAACCAGCGATTCGTTGGCTTCTGCGGGGCATTCATGCCGACGCGGTGCCGCAGCTCGTTTGGCTCCTTACAAATCCATTCCATCTATGATCGAAACACACAAACAGCCCGAAACCGCTGTCCTGGTGGCCTTGGTGACGCAAAAACAGTCGGCCGAAAAAACGCAGGAATACCTGGAAGAACTGGCTTTTCTGGCCGAAACATCGGGCGTAATTACCGTTAAGGCGTTTGTCCAGAAACTCGACCGGCCCGACACCCGGACGTACGTCGGGAAAGGTAAACTGGAAGAAATTCAGACGTTTATCATCGATAATCCGGTCGACACCATCATTTTTGACGATGATCTGACGCCTTCACAGGTGCGCAACCTCGAAGCGGCTTTGACCAACATCAAGGTGCTGGACCGGAGCTTGCTGATTCTGAATATTTTCTCGATGCGGGCCCAAACCGCCCAGGCCAAATTGCAGGTCGAACTGGCTCAATATCAGTATATGTATCCGCGTCTGACCCGGATGTGGACCCACTTAAGCCGGATGAAAGCCGGGGTCGGAACGCGGGGTCCGGGTGAAAAAGAGCTCGAAACCGACCGCCGGATTGTGCAGGATCGGATCGCTTTTTTGAAAGAGAAGCTGGAGAAAATTGATAAACAGAGCGCTACGCGCCGGAAAGAACGTGACCGCCTGGTGCGGGTAGCCCTGGTGGGGTATACAAACGTGGGCAAATCGACGCTGATGCGCTCGATGGCGAAAGCCGACGTGTTTGCCGAAAACAAACTCTTTGCAACGGTCGATTCGACGGTTCGGAAGGTGGTGCTGGGGAATATTCCGTTTTTGCTGACGGATACCGTCGGTTTTATCCGGAAACTGCCGACTACGCTGATTGAAGCGTTTAAATCGACGCTGGATGAGGTGCGTGAAGCCGATATTCTGCTGCACGTCGTGGATGTATCGCATCCGTCGTTTGAAGAACACATTGGCGTCGTGAACGACATTTTGTCGGAAATTGGCGTAGGCAGCACGGCGGGCGAAAAACCGACTATTCTGGTTTTCAACAAAATAGACCAGTTTGAACCGCGTGATGAGTGGATGAACCAGGACGATGATTTTGATGATGATCTGCCGGTGGCCATTCGAAAGAAAACCGCCCTGGATTACCTGAAGAAAACGTACCTGACTCAGAAGTCCGAGCACGTGGTGTTCATCTCAGCCGAAACGCGCGAGAATCTCGACGAACTGCGTAACTTGCTGTATACCTTGGTGAAAGAGAAGCATTACACCATTTACCCGAACTGGATGGATGTGCCGCTGGGCGACTGGGCGGAAGAGACCGACACTAGCCAGGATTTTGGTAAATAGCAGATTTCTAAGCATTTTTGCACACAACACGTAGTGACAAACCTGTACGGTTTTGAGGACTGTACAGGTTTTTTCTGGTCTCATAGTTCAACGGATAGAATAGAAGTTTCCTAAACTTTAGATCTGGGTTCGATTCCCGGTGGGACCACTTTGATTAAAGGCAAGTAATTGACTGTCAATTAGTTAACTACTTTGTTTTCCTTATGTTGACGATATTGTTGACTAAGAATTTAAGCATAACTACATTCTCTACCTAACGCTTTTAGTCTACAATTCTCATTCAATTGTCAAGGGGCTTGCCCTAATATGGATAACCCTGGGGAAGCCACAAACTGGCATTTCATTCTACTTTCCCCTTTCCGTTTTTAAAGTTTCTTACACTTTTTGCAATTAAATCACGGATGGCGTCAGATGCGCTTATCTCGCGTTCCTCACAGGAGGCCATAAACTCTGCTTTGAGCTTGCTGCTAATTTTGATATTCAAACGGTTGTCTTTCATTGCTTTAGTAGGTTGGTTGCGTACTACTAAAGATAGCAAAAAATGCGCATAACGTATGTATGAATCAGACAGTTAAACGTACGTACATCGTACACATACTTATATAACAAGGCTTGTACGACCGTTCAAGTATTGTTAATTTAGTGTATTTTCGCTATCTTTCAGGTGTAATTTTCCACCTTTCCCACCATGGCAAAGAAAGCACTCCAGCAGGTAGGACCACAGAGATATGTAGCTTACTACCGGGTATCAACCGCAAAGCAGGGTCAATCGGGTTTAGGTCTGGATGCCCAGAAAGCCGCCGTTCAAGGCTTCGTAGGCAACGCCCCGATAGTGGCCGAGTTCGTGGAGGTAGAGTCGGGAAAGAAGAACCAGCGGGTGCAACTGGCTGCGGCCATCGACGCCAGCAAACAGCACGGCGCTACCCTGATCATTGCGAAGCTCGACCGGCTCAGCCGCAACGCTTCATTTATCTTTGCGCTCCGGGATTCGGGTGTGCAATTCCAGTGCGTTGATATGCCCGATGCCAATACACTTACCATCGGCATCTTTGCGACATTGGCCCAGCACGAGCGCGAACTGATCAGCGGCCGGACCAAAGCAGCACTGGCGGCAAAGATTGCCCAGGGCGCCACGCTAGGAAAGCCGGAGAATATGACTCACGAAGCCCAGAAGAAGGGAGCAGCAGCAACGCGCCAGCGGGCGGCCGAGAATAAGAACAACCGCCGGGCATCGGCAATGGTAGCCCAATTACGGAGCCAGGGCAAGACCTATGATCAGATCGCCGAGCAGTTAAACAAAGACGGCTTTGTAACATCAACCGGAAAAGAGTTTTATGCAATGCAGGTGCAGCGGCTCCACAAGCGGACTGAAATGGCAAAAAATAATTGAGAATACGTAGGGTGACTACCCTACAAAACCTACAAAAGTCGTCTATTCCTCAATTGCTGAGCAGAAATGGTTCTAGGATCGAGCTTATGCGTCAATCGTATTAAAAAGATTTAGGCCATGCTGTCTCCAGATGGCCTACTGTAAATGCTTAAGACAACCCGGTTTTCGTTAACCTCCTAATTCCCCCAAAATACGCTTGGTTATCGCAACGTGTTCTTTGAATACGGCCAGTGCCAGCGTGGCCAGATGCCGCGTCTGGCTTTCCGCCGGGCTTGTTTTCCCCATCGAGTTTTTTAGATAATTCTGGGCTAGATCGCGCAGAAACTCGTGGTTTTCAAGCTGTGCCTGGATATAAGCCTTATCAAATGCGTTTCCTTTGGCCGCCGTCTTGATTTTGTTGAGCGTCGCCTGTGCTTTTGCATCCATCGTTGGTACGGGAGTGCCCAAATCTTTCAGGACAGCCGTTACTGATTTAGCCTCTTCCAATTCAAAACCAGCGAACTCCTTCGCATTTTTTTGGGTGGCTTTGCTCACGGCTATCTGGCTAGTTGCCAGCGAAAGCTCGGCGGGCCCGATGACGCCCTGACGGAATTCCTTTTCAGTGGCTGCAACAGGTGCGTCGCTCAACGGTAAGGCTGCTTCGGCGGTGAAAGCAGTTAATAAAGAAGCCAGTAATGGCACTGCTGTACTGAGGGCAAGCGTGTCGGATACCGAATTTTTGACGAACGCTCTGCGGGGTGTTTTTTGGGTGAAACGCATAGAAATGTTGATGAAATTTGTAAAAATTGAACTATACTTTTCTTGCGATACACGTTTCAAATCATCTTAATTAACCCTTGTTGGTATGGTTTGTTTTTTACCCATACCAGAAGTTAGTATTCGGCCCTACCAAACGGGCAAAATGCTTGTAAACATTATTGAAGCCTGTAGTTTTAAATGAATTGTTTTTATTCGTACCATAAACTGACTACCCAACAAAACCGACAAAAGTTCTCCTGAGGTCAGCTCATTGCCTATCCAGAATATGTTGACACTGCGTCTGAAGGCTTTTCAGCGCATCTTGCATGGATTGACCATTAACTCCTTCCAGCGGTAGGTCAATGCGCTTTTCACCCTTATCGACTAAATAGGCCAAAACCAATTGATGGTTGGCGGCAATAAAGTCGCTAATCACCTCAAGCTGGGCGCTCAATTCCTGTGCATAAACGGATATCTGACGATCTACGCCTTTGGGAGACCGAACTACGAAGTGAAGCACCATCAGCGAATACGTTACCAGCTATTTTGTCCGCGAAAAGAATAGCCGGGTGAATACCGCCCGGCTATTGAAAACTAACTCAATATGTAATGCCTAATAAACGCCCTGTCTTTATGGTTAGCGGGTAAAGTGAGCATATGGCCCATAAAAATCGCCAGACAACAAATTGCCTGGCGATTTCCGAATACTTCTAATCAAATCCACTAAATGCTTTTGTACCGCCTGTAAACCGGGTGTGCCGGGGAAATGTTTTTAGGAAAGCTCTTGTAGGTGGCTGCTTTAGCGGGCGGGCGCTGCTGACAAATCGTTATACTAAAAGCCAAATCTAAATCATACTGGCGTTCGTACGTATTTATGGGCGGAGAGTGCCTCGCTACCATAATCTCGTCCTATGATGAAGCCTGGCCCTTCGGGGCTGGGCTTTTCATTGCCCAAAAGAATAGCCAAGTGGATACCACCTGGCTATTTCGTGCTAATACTTAATTAATTCTTATCATATGTACGAGCATTCTGACTTTATAGTTTTGTGAGGTATTAATAGTGATAATACGGTATAAAAATAGCCAGACCGCATACAGCCTAACGCGGAATCTTGGAGCTGGTTGCTAATGACTAATTACATCCTAAGCGGGTAGACGGACCGTTTCAAACCAGTACGTATAAACTAATTTCAACTGTTTAATTATTACCAGATACCGTACTTTACCTCTATTCACTGGCCTTCTGTACCGAGCTAATATCCAGGAATTTATTGCGTCTAATTTAATGAAGAAGGTTTAAGAACCAACGGCCTGATACCCACGCTTGCTACCCGCGTGAAGAGACTGCTACGAAAACTTTTGGATTCGGCTACAATTCGGGCTCCAGTCCAGGTTGAAGCAATGACCAGGCCGGCGGCTACCAAAATAATATCTTTGATAATATACTGGGCTGCCAGGGTCGGGGCATGAAGAGGACCCGGGAACAACTCGCCGGAATAGATCACCAAAGGCGACATGGCGCCAATCATTTGGGCGCCCATCAGCCAAACACCGATCCGTAGAAACCGGCCCGAAATAAAACAAATTCCAATAATACATTCCAGGGCCGCCACAAAGTTCATCGCACTGTGGCCCCGAAGCTCACCCAGAGTCAGAACAGTGGTGGTTTTGGTGGCCAACACTTCGATGGGGCTTATTCCGGGAAAGAATTTCAAAAAGCCAAAGCCCAGAAAGACAATCCCCATCCCAATGCGTAAAAGTGCAATACTGTGCAGCACCAGCCATTGATTCATGCGGGTATCCAGTCGATCAAAGCGTTCAAAGAGATGGGCTAAGGTTTTCATATCGGTTGATTTAGTTGCACTCATTTACGTAAAAAGAAGGCAGATAGATTTTAAGGATCGGCAATTGGCTGCTGAACCGCCACTACCTGTGATTAAGCACTGCCGCCGGGCACGATCAAACCGCGAGCACGCATGGCACCTGGAAAGCTGAGAAATACCTTTTCCAGAGACTGTTTGATCTACCCACACCACAGCCTTCATCGCCGAATTATAATTCCCCCGCAAAAGCACGTTTGATCTCGACCAGCGCCAGCCGAGCCCGCGTCTTGACGGTGCCCAGCGGCAGGACCAGTTGCTCGGCGGTTTCCTGATGGGTGTAGCCCTGAAAATAAACCAGTTCCACCACCGGCCGGTATTGAGGCGAAACGGCTTTCCAGGCCGTTTCCTCAAGACCAATCAAGCTAATATTGGGACAAACAACCCCACCCATTGGAGGCTCTAATTCAATGGTGCGCCTATTTTTAGAACATTTCAGGTAATCCAGCGCCGTGTTGCGGGCTACCTGCGCCAGCCAGGTAAACAAACGCCCTTTGGCCGGATCATGGTGATGCACATGTCGCCAGACTTTGATAAAGGTCTCCTGTAAAAGGTCTTCCGCCACCGCTTCGTCCAAGACAATGCGGTAGATAATCCCCAACAGTGCCCGGGCATAGCGATCATAGAGTTCATTGTATGCTTTTCGACTGTGGCTAACCAGTGCTTCCAAAAAGAAAGCTTCCTGCTGCGGGGTGAAGGGCTTGCTCAAAACAAATACACGTTATTGAAGGGTAAGCAATAACCGTTGTTTTCCGATATAAGAACTATACGTACGAAATTTGTGCCAAAAGCGATTGCCAGCCAGTAAAAGTGAGCAACAGGTCCGGCACCTTTTTTTAGTGCCTATTTCTAAGCTTGACGAACTACTAGAGATTCAACCCGTTAGCTTCTGTGATTCAACATGAAATGCCCTATGAATCAAGAAAAATAGCCAGACTTTACAGCCTGGCTATTCGAAATCTCTCTGCATTCCCCTCGTTCGCTCGCACCGCCTGTAAACCGGGGGTATTGGGTAAATGTTCGAAGAAGCTCCCATCAATTTTGCAACTCCCGTAAACAATGGCTCCGGATGGCCCAATCCCCATTCAAGGCAATTCAAAATCAATTTTCATTCGATGCTTCACTTTCGCCAACCCTTTCTCGAAACGGACCAGATGCTCATAATACTCACCCTCCAGAAGCTGCTTTTTCAGGCTGCCGAAAATCTCCGCCAGTAACTGCGGGGCCTGCTCCCCAGCACATTCAACCAGTGTCTGTCCTTTGTAGTAAACCCGGTGCAAGTTTGTTTTGGGACTCACCAGCCACTTGCGAAAGGCGTAGTCTATTTCATCGGCGAAAATGGCAATGGTCTTTTGATTATCATCCGCCCCGCTGGATATAGCCGCATCAAACCGGACATCGCCGAAATAGAACTCGTACAGCACGTCGTAAGGATCAGTGGAGGGGGGCTGATTGGGTTCGAGAAACACCGGCGGAATTAGTGACTCAATGAACTCCCGCTGGTCTTCTTTGTTGATAAACGCCTGCTGATACTGACGTCCCAACTCCAGCAGGTAATCCCGGTAGCTGACATCGTACAAAATATCAAACGAGCGGTTGATGCCCCGCTGGGTGGAGGTAATGAACCAGATCATGTCGCGCTCAGGGTCGTTGTCAATATCCATCAGCAGCCCGAGGAATGCCGGGTTTACCTTGATGCCCGCCGTAAGAAATGTGCGCCCCAGGGAGGCATACGAATAGCCGTTGCGCCGGTAAACGTAATGATCGGGACTGAAAGCCATCACCCGCTCAAATCCCAGGTACTCGTAAGGCTCTTTAAACACCGTCTCCTCAAAGCGCCGACCCGTCCCGGTCATGCCGGTGACTTGCAAAAACTCCTGCATAATAAACCGGTCGGTGGGTCTCTCCACAAACGCAGGTAATTGCCCTTCAAGGATCGGCTCATAAATACACCCGTCCCTGATGATAGGCCCGTTTGAAAGCTCCTCCATCAACTGGCGGGCGCTGAGTCCCAGACTTGTAAATCTCGTAGAGCAATAAGACGAATGCTCGGGGGTGGCCAGGTCAATCATTTTGACCCAATCGCGGGAAATGTTCTCCGTACTCATTGGTTTGTTTAATCGTTGTTATTCATCCAGCGGCAGCGGCCCGAACAGCCACTGCCCGCGCTCTCGGTACTTCTTTTGTTTGGCGGTCAGCTGGTGCGGAAAGAAGTAGATCCACACCGGGCGCAGGATGCCCTCGCCGAAGACCTGGTATTTCTGCTTCCCTTCGATGCTCGGTATGGGAGCATCCGGATTGATGTGGGTGTTGATCTGCCGGGGAAAGGGCACTTTTTCGATTGGCTGAATTACTTTTGCCATGATTCAATATACGAATTAATGCGTTGATAATCAATCATTAAACTAAGTTATTGCGAACATCTTTTAGGTCGTTTCCGGGTGGCCAGCAGGCGGGCTACCTCATCATTCCAGACCTGCATAATCTGGCGGTCTGGATAGCCAAACGGGTAGGCACTTCGGATCTTTCGGCGCAACTGGGTCAGGCGGGTCGTGGAGTTGTTGTCGATCACCCGGCGAATGGCTTTCTGGGCCATCTGCCGGTAAGGAACAGCATTGCTCATGGTGATTACGGGTATTGCTATACGTTGCTACCTCTTCCAGATCAGAGCCGTGATGGGCTCGACCGAGAAGGCGAAACCGGCCGCCAGCAGGACCAAAAAGACGATGTAGTAAAAAGTCAGGACGTGTTTATCGTACCGGTCCACCCAGCGGGCGAACCGGTACAGAATGCGCTTGAAGTTCATGGAATTTGAAAGTGTTTCTTAAGCGGTCTGGGTCTGTGAAGTGTCTACCGTCCCTGAGTGGTTAAATGAAGTTGGCAATCGACGGATACCTTCCGGTTCTGCGGTTTGCAGAGGTATAAACTTCTCCATCAACCGGACATTGCGGATGCGGGCGTAATGCTTGACGTAGGATGAATCACGATGACCAAGCATTTGCGCAACTTCATCGACGCTCATGCCCATTATATTTAGCGCCCGGTCAGCAAATGTCTTACGGCCAATTTTCGTCGTCAGATGAACAGGAATCTGAGCGTACATAGCCAGCAGCTTCAATGTCTGGTTTCGGGTCTTGTTACTAACAAAGGGCAAGTTTTGAATCCCGCCATATTTGCGAATAATTTTCAAGGCGAACGGATCTAACGGCACTTCATAAATGCTGCCTGTTTTACCTCTCCTACCTTTGAGCCAGTTGCCAGACTTAGATTGTACCACCTCATAGGCTTTACCTTTAAAATCACCATCATGCTGACCGGTCAGGCACGTAAAAACAAACGCATCCCGCTCCCGATCCAGGCTTGCGGCTCCCTGTTCGGTTATTAATCCCTGATCAGCTAATTTGTAGGGATCAAAGCGAATCAGAACGGTTAACTGCTCCTCTTCCAAATGAGTCGTGTCCATCTCCGATTGCGCCTTCTTGATCACATACCCTACCATTGGGTTGTCTAAAATAAGTTTGCGCTGGTGGCAGAACGTAAAAGCCTGTTTGACAAATTCCATCACTTTACCTGAATGGGTGTGTTTGTGGTGCCGGACGGTAGCGAGGTAATGCTTGAAGTCATCCATCAACCCATGGGTTACATCCCTGACCTGAATGGTTGATTTTTTGGCATAGGCCAGATACAACTTGAAGAGTCTGGCGTAGTTGAAGCGATTAACCTTTGTTGTTTTAGTGATCTCTCCCGCTTCAAAACGCTTAACCTGGTGAGCCAGGTACTCCTCGATAACGCCAACAACGCGGGCTGCTTTCTGCACCGCTGAAGGCTTGCCGTCGGCAATAAGCAGAGCATGTTGAAGCTGAATGAGCCTCAGTTCAGGATCTTCACTCAACCGTAAATAGGTCATCCTAATCTTGCTGTAAATACTGCTGATTTTCAGGTTGGCCTCCTCGGCATTCGTAGCCGGGAAAGGGGCCGTGCCAATAATTTGCCCTGGCTTACTGCGGTTTCCGGCACACCACTGGCTTTCCCAGCAATACACTCCCGTTGTTCCGAGATCCAGTCGTTCCCCATTGAGTGTAATGCGGACGCAGAGGCTGCAAAAGTAATCCCCTTCAGGGTGCCCGGCTGGCAGGGGCATTTTTGCGCTGGATTTGCGCAGCCAGAACATAATTGAAAATCGGTGCTCTTGAAATATTGCCATTGTCTTATGATTGTTGGAGGGTTAAAGATGGGAGAAAGAGCCCGGCCAAATTACCGGGCCTTTACACTCGACTTAACCGTAACTTTCATTCGGTATTTTAAGCGGCCTGGCGGTGGGTGTCGTAGGCGTTGAACTCCCGGCTATCGACAATCTGCCAGACCGTATCCAATAGCCCCCAACGTTCACAGGCCCCCAGGTGCGTTTCATCTTTCTGGCGGGGGAAGTCACCCACGCTGATGCCGTAGTCGTACTGAAGCCGTTTGTAGATGTGCTTATAGATTTTATCGTGGTCTTCTTTAGTGACTGACGCCCGCTTGCTGACGGCATGGCGGATTTTGTCCCTCAGGGTCAGAACAGGGATTTCGGCGCTGCCCCGGTGCAGACCCATTTTCCGGCGGCCCGCTTCCTGCTCGATGCCCACCAGCGCCGAAACGGTGTTTTTTGTCTCCTGCTGCGTCTTGTACTGATCAGATAGGGCCTGAGCCTGTTGCAGCAAACTTTGAGCAAACGAAACCATCAAATCAAACAGCTTCTGCCCGTAGTCTTCCAGGGCGTCCTCGGCAACCCGTTCGCTGGGCCTTTCCTGCTCTGACTGCGAATTGGGAGAATTGTCCCCACCAAAACGGGAATCTCCGTTTTGCTCTGCCGACTCCGGCTCTTCGGGGTCAGGGACAATCTTGTCCGTCACCTCCTGGGTTGTTTCGCTCCCGCCAGCCTGAGTATTTTGGTCAAAAAGCGATGCCTGAGCAACTTTCTGCTCTTCGGCGGCATCGTTGGCCGGTTCGATGCCTTGCAGGTCTGAAACGGGCTTATTTATGGGCTCTGCGCCAATGAAATCCGACAGCAAACCTTTGGTCGATAGCCGAAGTTTGGATAGCTCCTTGCGGTAGTCGATCAGCAAAGCCGCCAGTACCTTGCCCTGACCTTTCTTCTCGGCATCAGCAATCGAAATAGCCGCATTCAGGCTGAGCAGGTAGCCCGTAAAGCCCCGGCGGTGCGCGGGTGAGGGCGGCAGAACAAATTCAACATAATCTTTGCCCAGAATTAGCCCCATCTTATCAATGCGGTAGCTCATCCAGGCGCCCAGGCGCCGGTCCTCGGCATCGTTCCACTGCTTGAATAGGTCCAGTCCGCTGACGGCTGCCCGGCCTTCGATCTGGTAGAGGGGAATGGGCAGATTAGCGGCCAGATTTGCGGCTTTAGGCGTGTTCTCGGTATGCGTTGGAGTAATGGCCTGCTCTGATTCCGTTAGTGGCTGTGCGGGGCTGTTTTCGGGCTCATTGCCGGTGAGTCCTTTGATGGAATCAGTAATGAGCCGCTTAGCCGATTGGGTGCGCTCATTGGGCAAGGTGTCCAAAATCGACAGGGCAACCGGCACCGGCATCAGGTACTGAATATGATGGCCCTGTTTGAAGGTTTCAAAGTCCTTACCGGGGCTAAGTTTCGTGCGGCCCAGGCGCGTGCTGATCCACTCAGGGAAGTGCTTGGGTGCAAATCCGGCCTGCTCGTAAAGGGGCCGTAAACTGACCATGACCTGATTGTTGCGCTCAATAATGTAGCTGGGGGTATTCATTGTCTGAAAGTCGTTTGGAAGTGGTGAGAAAAAAGCCCCGGCCGGATAGCTGGGGCCGTGAAGAGGTGATTATTCAGTGACCGGTTCTGCCGGGCTGGTCTCGGTGGCCGGCTCGTGCTGATCCCGCAGGCGTTTGACTTCCTCGGCTAATGCGTCGCGTTGGCCACGCATCTCCTCGGCCAGTTGCATACTTTTACGGGCCGTCTCGGCGCTGTCTCTCAGAGTTGCATTATGGCCCTTGATTTCCGCAATCAGCTCATTGGTTGCATCCAGCCTAGTTTGCATAACGGCCATCTCGTGGGCGTCTTTTGCTTTATCAGCGACCACATCGGCAATAGCGACCGGCATCATACCCAGGAATGCCATCAAGCTTGCAAAATGGTAGTGAGCCGTCCGAAGGTCACCTGCAGATTCGTCAATGTGCTCAACCCAACAAGAATACCATGCCGCTAGATTGCCGATCAAAAGGCCCAGGTCATCCGGTTCGGTGATGATGTCGAACAAGATACTGTTGGATTCGATTGCAACCGTTTTGCTGACCACCTGACTGGCAGCGAAATAATAATCCGTTTTGGTGCGGTCGAGCACCACTTTGTTTTCGTCGGTCTGCTCATCCTCTTCTTTCTCGGGCAGGGGGTGCGAGTTGCCGGTTTGTTGTGCTGTGTGGGCCATATTGACCCATTGAACGATTGCCCGGCGCAAGCCGTGGATAGCCTCCTGATCCTCGGCATTGTTTTCGTTGAGATCGTGCCACTCGGCGTCGCTAAAGACTTTGTTCACCAGCTCGACCAAAGATTCGGCTTTTTCGGCATCGCCCAAACGGTCAATAATAAAGCGGGGAACAAAGGGCATCGGGTTGCCCGACGGTACGGCTGCGGGGTGCAGGGCTTTTCCTGTTGCGCGACCGGTGACAGTCTGGTGAGCCGCAGCGATAACGTCTTGCAGAGCATAAGCGAGTTCCTCGTAATCCACACCCTCGGGGATTACAAACTGCGGGTCGTTCATGGTTGCGTCACGCATCATCTTGATGGCTTCGACAAAGAACTCTGGCTGGAAGGGATCATTGATGTGGTCGGCAATATACTCCGGCACCTGCACGTAAATCGGGAAAGTCGAATCAGGCAGCACCGGGGTCTCGCCGATAAAGTTGAGCGCAATGATGTTTTTGATTTGCTCGGTTAGTCCGTGAAGCTCCTTTTCCGGAATGTCTGAGCCTTGCCAATACTTAATGAAGTGATTCAGGGCGGCTTCAACCTGCGCATTGGCTAGGGTAACGAAGGTGGTAAGCGAGGGTTTGCCCTCTGAATTGACCGTTGACTCAATACTCTCGGGTTGATTTGGAAAAATGGTCCCCTTACCCGAACTTTGCTCGCGTTGATTCATTTTGAATGAAAGTTTAAAATGGTTTGACTGGGACCCCGACGCTGCTTCTGCCAAGATACTAGCGCTGGGGTTTACTGTTTTTACTTAAATCTCACTTACTTTACCGGGCAACCTCCTCGGTACTATACGGCTTTTGGGCTTCGATTTCTGAATTGAATAAGCGAATATAATAAAGAAAGAAATATAAAGCAATATTTATATTGCACCTGTTTGGATAAATATTATTCTATTGGAAGAAAATCTGCCAATTTGGCTAATCGCACAACGCTTTTTTTTATTTGAGGCCGCTTAACCTTGTCTTGAAATCCTCTTCAGCGACTTCTTTCAGGTTACTGTGTAAATAATCTACCGCTCGCTTCAGAACATCGGTATCATTTAGCCCCAGGAGTCTACCAATCTCCTTAATTTTAGTATTTGTTGCGTCCTCCCATCGGAATGTACGAGCCTTATTCTCGGTAGCCATATCTATGTTGCTTTGTATGCAAGTAAATATAATTCAGATTGCTAAATATTGCAATTGAGATAATAAAAAAGCCCCAATGGCGGCAGTAACGGAGAGTTGCATCTGTAAAGTTTACCTTTCTCACCTCTAAGTAAGTCTAACCCAAAAAGTTAGACTTTTTTGTTGTTAAGGAAATTTACTTATACTTGCCGTCCGATAAATCCTAAGCCTTTTCCCATGTTCATAAATCAACTGTTACTTGGGGACAATCTTGAAGTCCTACGAGAGATGGAGAGCAACTCCGTTGATCTAATCTACCTCGACCCCCCATTTTTTAGCAACAAAATTTATGAAGTAATCTGGGGAGACAAAGGCGAGGTGAGAAGTTTTGAGGACCGGTTCTCGGGAGGCATCGATCATTATATTGCCTGGCTGAAAGAGCGAGTTATTGAGATGCATCGAGTCTTAAAGCCTACCGGCTCTATTTTTCTTCACTGTGACTGGCACGCTGCTGCTAATATTAGGGTGCACATTCTGGACAAGGTTTTTGGTTCTGCCAACTTCCGAGCTGAAATTATTTGGAAACGAAGTTCAGCTCATAATGACATTAAACAGGGGCGTATGGCATTAGGATTTGTTACCGATACCATATGGTATTACTCCAAATCGGACAACTACACGTTTAATCCAATCTATACCCCTTACAACCAGGAATATATCAACGACTTTTACCGACACACGGATGAAAATGGTAGGCGGTACCGATTGGATAATTTGACCGGACCCGGAGGGGCTTCTAAGGGTAATCCACGCTACGAAGTAATGGGCGTAACCCGATACTGGAGATACTCCCGGGAAAAAATGAATCAATTGATTGCCGAGGGACGCGTCATTCAAACAAAACCAGGGGCTGTACCTGCTTATAAACGCTATCTTGACGAAATGCCAGGGGTCCCGCTTCAGAATATCTGGGATGATATAAGACCCGTTCAATCACAATCAAAAGAGAGAATCGGCTATCCTACCCAGAAACCTATGGCTCTCTTGAATCGCATTATCAGATTAGCTTCTAATGAGGGCGATATTGTGCTGGATCCTTTCGTTGGGGGCGGAACGACTGCGGCTGTTGCTGAAAAATTAACCCGCCAGTGGATTGGAATCGACCAATCTGTTCAGGCTATTAAAATTGCCGAATTGAGATTATACAACCAGATGGATTTGTTCAGTAAACCTTTTATGGTTCAGTTGCACAAATACGATTATGATACATTACGTTACAAAGACGCATTTCAGTTTGAGTCTTTTATAATTGCTGCGTTTGGAGGACTTCCCAACAATCGTCAACGCGGTGATCTTGGAATAGATGGGCGTATGGGTGACAATACTCCGATTCAGGCCAAGCGCTCTGATAACATTGGCCGCAATGTAATAGACAATTTTTTAGCTGCTGTGCAGCGTTACGATAAACTCCTTTTTGATAAGAACATTTCCGAACAAAAACCGGTAGGTTATATCATCGCTTTCTCCTTTGGAAAAGGAGCTATTGAGGAAGTTGCTCGGCTAAAAAACAACCAGGATGTGATTATTAAATTAGTTAGGGTCGAAGATTTCGTTCCGATAGCCAAAAAGCCAACTTTGCGTATTAATGTGTCTGACTTAGGCAAGGACGCTAAAGGATACAATGGGATTGAATTTAACGCTACAGGAGACTCAAAAGGAGGAATAGAGTTTTATTCATGGGATTTCAACTACGATGATCGCAAATTTATACCCGAAATATATCTAGATAAGGAAGGACGCATATCTCACAAATTCAAACCTGGAGTGCATAAAATTGCAGTCAGAGTAGTGGACAATGATGGATTGGACAACCTTGAGGTTATAAAAATAAAGGTTAACGGCAAGGTAGAGCAACTTGAGGAGCAAGTTTGAAATAATAAGGCGGAATAAATTTTAGTCAAGCACACCAGCAGAACATCAAAAAAGCCAGACCCTACACCTAGCTTTTTTGATTTACTCCAATCTAAAATCGCTACTTCCGCAAAACTAACATCCTCATTGACAATTGCAAGGACAAGGGAAGAATAACAAGCAGATCCCTCATCACCACCCCGGGGAATTTCCCGTATTTCTCCCGCCGTCTTGTTATAAGGCGAAGTGAATGCATAGGTTGGAGCGAAAGAGGAATTATATTTGTACTTCAATGGTACAATATGCAACCATCAAACATTAATCGTATTCAAGCGGAAAGCTTCATCAGGGCAGGCGAAGCCATTGGTGGTAGTTATGTGTATGAAAAAAAGGCAAAAGGATTGCAGAAGTGGCTTAATGGCTCAAAAATCATGGGTATTGTAGTTCCGGTCTTTTTAGGCGGAATGGTTACAAGTTATTATCAGTTTCCAGAGGTTATGGGGATAGCGATTGCCATTGCCGCACCATTAGCGTTGGTTCAATTAGTTTATTCAACTGTTCTGGTGTCGATTAATTTAGAAGAAACTGTGGCCGAACTATCTAATATGGCCACACAAAATGCCTTGCTGAGTAGTGACTATAAATCCTTAGCTGACTATCCGCCCAAATCTTCTAATGAAACCCAAGCGGTCTACAGGGTATTAAAGGAAAGGGAGAGGGCAATTGCAACTTACGACTTCAAATTAAGCGACAAGGACCATCGAATAGCTAAGCGATACGGCCTTTGGACGTTTCAGCAATCTTGCCCTACCTGCCAACAAATACCATTATCAATGGCGTCAACGAATTGCTCTACCTGCGGAAACTTTTAACTTTCAATTTATATGATGAATGATACTGTAAGGAAGTTTTTACGTGAATTAACAAAGCTTCCCGAGTCCGAACAACAAAATGTTGTAGCAGAACTACAGGCTTATATGTGTATGTCGTCAAATGAAAGTGGACAAAATGGGTGAAAATGAGAAGAGACAATTCAGTA
>NZ_BAAGVR010000027.1:0-107459 GCF_054780775.1 Larkinella ripae | reverse complement strand
CAGGGTAGTGGTAAACGCCAGGCCGACGGGAGCCGAGAGGGAAACCGGGTTGGGGGCCACGGGCGGCTGATTGACCGCGGGCGGATTGACTACCTGCACACTGACCGTCGTTGATGTAGAAGCTTTGCCGTCACTGGCCGAATAGGTCAGCGTGTAGGAACCAGCCTGGGTGGGCGTTCCGCTCAGCACCCGGTTTCCAGAATTAAAGCCTAAACCGGGCACCGAACCCGCCAGCGAATACGTCAGCGGCTCATTATCCGAATCGGTAAAAACCGGCAACGTCGTCGTAAACGCCTGGCCCATCGTTGCGGTCAGGGATGCGACCGTCGGAGTGGTCGGGGGCGCATTCGTCACCGGAGCCGGATTGACCGTGAGGCTGAAAACCGCCGTTGCCGTTGCGGTGCCGTCGGTGGCCGCATACGTCAGGCTAAACGTGCCGCTGGTCGTCGGATTGCCATTCAGCACGCGGTTGGCCGCGTTGAAACTCAAACCGGGTACGCTGCCCGTCAGGCTATAAGTCAAGGGGTCGTTATCCGGATCGGTAAAAACCGGCAGGGTGGTGGTATACGGCTGACTGGCGGTCGCCGGTGCCGAAGCAACCGTTGGAGCCAGGGGCGGGCGGTTTTCGGGCGGGGCCGTGGTCGCTTCGCAGGTCAGGGTTTTGGGCGCCCATTTCAGGACATAAACGCCATCGGCGCGGCCCCAGATCGTGTGCTTCCGGTTGTCTTTGAGATCGTCGGGCACCTTAAAGCTATACCCATGCGCGCCGTTGCCCTTCCCGGCATTTTTCAAGTCCTGCCGGAATTGATCGGCCGGCGTCGAACCGATGAGGGTGGCGGTTTCCAGCGTGGGACCGTCCAGAAACTCGATGGTTACGGCCAGGTTGGGTTTGGTGCGGAGCCAGGCCCAGCCCGTAATGCTGTCACAACGCACTTTATCCAGGTACCCATCGTAATTGCTGACATCGTGCGCTACCACCACCGTCATCACGGCGGTCGTCGAAGCGCCTTCAGTGTCGGTGGCTTTTACCAGCAGCGGATAAGTGCCCGGTTCGGTGGGTGTGCCGCTCAGTACGCGGGTGGACGCGTTGAAAGTCAGGCCCGGAACCCCGCCGTTGATGGCGTGCGTCACCGTGCCTCCTTCAGGATCGGTGAAGGCCGGAACGGTATAGGTGTAGGCTTTGCTCACCAAACCGGCCGGTGGGCTAAAACCGGGGGCCACCGGGGGGCGGTTTTCGTAATCCGACGGGGCCGATAAAAAATCATACGAACCGGAACCGACCTGAAAAACCGCCCGTCCGTCTTCCATGCGCAGAAACGTAACCCCCGGCGCATCCTCGGCCGCCTGATTTCCTTCCCGCACCGACGCCAGGTTATCCGCCGGAATCGACACCAGCGCCGTGGTGTTGCCGGGAACTGTGATTTTCCAGCGGAACTGCTGATTGCTGACCGTCCATTCGCTGGCGATGGAACCGTAGGCCGACGCATAGGTCGAATTGACCCGGTTCAGGTTGCCGATCGGAACCGGGCGCATCACAATGGATTTAAAACCGGCTTCCCCGGCTTTGATTCCCGCCAGATTCTCGTAGAGCCAGATGGGCAGGTCGCCCAGCAACATCACGTGGTTGAACGAATTCATCGACGATGGGGCCTTGTTGCCGTTCCACAATTCCCAGGTGGTCGTTGCGCCGTTTTGCACCATGTAACCCCAGCTGGGGTAGGCGGTGTTGGTGGCCAGCCGGTAGGCCAGATCGGCCCGGCCGTTGGCCGTTAGCGTCCGCATCAGCCACTGCGTCCCCACCACGCCCGTGCTGATGTGCCCGTTGTATTTGCCTTCAATGACGGCGGTGATCTGGCTGAAAACCGCATCCCGCCGGTCGTCGGGCACCAGTCCGCAGGCCAGCGCAACTACGTTGGCCGTTACCGTGTTGTTGCTGTACTGGTTGGTGCTGAGGTTCAGGAATTTCTGGTTAAAAGCCGTCCGGACCAGCGCGGCCCGGCTGCTGAACGCGCTCCGGTCGGCTTCATTGCCAGTCAGGGTGGCAAAGCGTTCCAGCAGCTTCAGCATGTGGTAATAATAGGTCGTATTCATCAGCGAACCGTCGGTTCTGCGGGCCGGATCTTCCGTTTTGATGATGTTCATGGTTTCCGGCGGCAGGGCCCAGTCGCCGTATTCATCGGGCTGCTGGATGTAATTCGTGCTGAATTTTTCCAGGTACGTCACCCATTTTTTCATCGACGCATAGTGCTTCCGAATCGGTTCGTCGTCGCCGAACTGTTCATACAACATGTTGGCAATGAAAACATACGCCGATGGCCAGGTGACGCTCGGCGTGTTGTATTTCCAGTACGTCGGCACAATGTCGGGAATGGCTCCGTCGGGTTTCTGGGCGCTCTCGATGTCGTCCAGCCACTTGGCATACAGGCTCTGGTTGCCAAACATGAAACTTTCGCCGGTGGAAACCATCGCCCGGTCACCGAGCCAGCCCTGCCGCTCGTCGCGCTGTGGACAGTCGGTGGGCATCCCCCGGTAATTGCCCCGAACCGACCAGAACGCATTGTGGTAAATCCGGTTCAGCAGGTCGTTGGAAGTAGTCAGGGTGCCGGTTTGCGGCAAATCATCGTGCACCACCCGGCCTTCCAGCGTTTGGGTGGTGGGAGTGCCCGGAAAACCGCTCAGTTCGATGTACCGAAAACCGTGGTAGGTAAAGCGCGGTTCCCAGACTTCCGCGCCTTCGCCTTTCAGCGTGTACACGTCTTTCGCTTCGGCCGACCGCAGGTTGTCGGTAAAGAGGCTGCCGTCGCTTTTGAGGATTTCCGAAAACCGCATCGTCACCTGAGTGCCGCGCGGACCCTGCACGTTCAGCCGTACCCAGCCCACCATGTTCTGACCCATGTCGAAGAGGTATCGGCCCGGTTCGAGTTGCCGCACCGAAACCGGCGTCAGGGTTTGCGTCACCCGGATGGGTGGGTTGGTCTGCGATTCGAGCCGACTGGCCGGGGCGCTGACCACCGGAGCCGCCAGCCAGCCGCTGGTGTTATACCCCGGTTTGTCCCAGTTGGTTAGCTCGCGGGTTGCGTCATATTCTTCACCGTCAAATTCGTTGTTGGCCCGGATGGGACCGTCGGCGGTGACCTTCCAGGTGTTGTCGCTGACAATTTTTTCGGTCGTGCCGTCGGTGTAGGTCACCTCGACCTGCAAGCGCATTTTGGGGTAGCCGTAGTGGGTGGTGGCCGGAATTTTGGGCAGCCCGACGCGAACGGCAAAATACCGCCCGTTGCCCAGCGTCATGCCAAACGCATTGTCGCCGGTTTGCAAGTATTCGGTAACATCATAGGTGTTGTACAAAACCCGTTTATCGTATTCCGTTGGTCCCGGTGCCAGCACGGCATCGCCGACTTTCCGGCCATTGAGCGAAAATTCGTATAAACCGACCCCACTGACGTAGGCGGTTGCCTGTTTGATGGATTTGGCCAGGGTCGCCTGTTTCCGGAAATACCGGGCCGACAGACGGGTGTTGATTGCCTTTGGCGCATCCCACTCAAAAGCCTGCTCCAGCCCGATCCACTGGGCCGTCCAGTCGTCTGATTGCAACAGGCCCATCGTCCAGCGCGCGGGTTGGCTCCAGGCCGACTCCACCCCGTCTTTGCTGCGTACTTTTACTTTCCAGTAGCAAACCTGGCGGCTGTTCAGGGACTGGCCGGCGTAGGAAACCCACTGGGACTGGTCGCTGGTGACCTCGCCCGAACTCCACAAATCACCCTGATTCTGGTTGAGTTTATCGAGCGATGACGCCACTAAAATCTGGTATTTTGCCTGTTTCAGACTGCGCTGGTTGCTGGTCAGAATCCAGCTTAGGCGAGGGGAAGATTTGGTAATTCCTTCCGGATTGGTCAGATTTTCCGTATGGAGGTCGGTAATCGAAAGGGTTCGCTGGGCGAGGGCCGGAAAGGAAAGGCAAAAGACTAATCCGTAAAGAATCCAATTCATAAGGTGATACGTTGAGGTCGTTCGATGCAATCGGTTTGGCCGCCGGTCGGAGTATATGGCCAGAGCCGGGTGACGGAATGGAAGATTAGTTGAATAATAATCAGACAGATGATGCCGTAACTTTTTTTCACTGATAAGTTACAACAATAGTTATTCCAAACTACTCCGCCGGACTAAAAGGAGGGCGTTTTTGCCGAAAACGGATCTGCTAATCTCTTATACGGTTTAAAAAATTCTATTTTATGTCGGAAAATAAATATACAAAATTACCGGAATCCTTAGCACTCAAATGCGCTCGGAAACGCTTTTCTAGTTTGTTTATCAGACGAATTAACGCGGGATTGGGAGTCGGTTTGGCGGACTATTTTGAATCCATGACGTAATTACTTACCTTCCAATCGCTGGAAGCGGTTTTAGAATTCGGGGTAATCCCTTCAAACCAAGTGACTTGCCTTCCAGACGGAGCGCGCCGTTCGTCGCTGTAACCACCCCATGGATACCCTGCTTTTCTGTTTTGCCAACGATCGGAATCACCCCCTGCCTGCGTTGCGGGATGAAGACGACGGCATTGACCGCTTGCTGGATTTGCGCAGTAGCAAAGGCCATTTTCAAAAAGTTCGGGAATCGTTTGCCACTACCGAGGCCGTTGCCGGCAAATTACTGACCTACCAGCAGACCCTGAGTCTGTTTCATTTTAGCGGCCACGCCGGAAGTACGGTTTTGCAACTGGAAGACTCCCCGGCGCGGGGCGCGGGCCTGGCCCAATTGCTCGGTCGTTGTCCGAATCTGAAGCTGGTTTTTCTCAACGGCTGTTCGACGCTCCAGCACATCCGCCTGCTGCTGGCCCAGAACGTGCGGGCGGCCATAATTGCCACCAGCACCCCCATCGAAGACCAGGCAGCCTCCCGGTTTGCCCTGAATTTTTACCGGGCGCTGGCCAATCAGCATTCGGTGGAAGAAGCGCTCGACAGGGCCCGGCTGAGCCTCCAGGTGAGCGAAGCCACGACGATTCAGGTGGTTGACCGGGCCGCGGTGGACTTTTCGGGTGAGGAAGTGAACCGGAACCTCTGGTATTTTCACCGCCCGTCTGACGAGGTCGCCCGCTGGGAGTTGCCCACGGTGGCCGAACCGGCTGCGGCCGACTACAAGCCCAATACGGGGTTGCGAAACGCCCTGTTCAACGCCCTGAACAAGTACGAACCCAGCCTGCGGGAGAAGTTTTTGCAGGTGGGCAAACAAGCCTCTGAATCGCAGATTCTCTGGGTCAACGACGCTATTCTGAGCCGGCTGCCGTATCCGATTGCCGAGCCGATCCGCCGGTTGTTTACGCCCCCGTTTACGCCCGAAGGCAAAAAACTGCCGATCCCGAGCACCCGCGAGCGTTTGCTGAACTACACGGCGCTGTTTGAATCGACGGTTGATCTGCTGGTCATTACGATGCTGGCGCAGGTGCTCGACCGCCTGATCCGGTACCGGAACGAAGGCGCTGAGCCGCCAATCACGGCCGAAACCAAGCAGGTCATTCAACGGCTGCTGACCGAAGGCTGGGCGAACCGGGCCCCCACGCAGGTGGCGCAGACCCTGAAAGGCCTGAACCGGTTTCTGACCGACAGCCAGATGGTGCTGTTTATTCCGGAAATGTACGAACTCGCCCGGCAGTTCGATGAGCAGGAGACGTTCTACGAATGCATGCTGTTTTTCGATGACCTACGGCGACGGCTGAACGACCGCGCGGGCCTGGATAGCATTCCGTCGCTTTGTCAGGTGGGCGAAGATCAACTGGTGGAGCTGTGTAAACAATTGGGATTCTGGGTCAACTACCAGCTCGAATCGTATAAAAACATCCGGGTGGTGCGGTTTTTTTACCGCCCCGAAGAATACAAACACGAAAAGGCGGTTTTGCGAACCACGCAGAATCCGTACGAAGACAAGTCTTTTCAGGAAATCAACATGCAGCACCCCTGGGCGTCGCAGTCGGTGCTGCTGGTGAAGGTAAACCGGGAACCTGCCGACGCCGAACGCGCTGATTTCCTGAACCTTTCGCCCCTGCTGATTGATCGGAATGTCTACATCAAAAGCAACGTCTTCGACCCCTACAGTTTTCATTCCGTGAACACCGGCTTGCTGCAATTCCGGCACATTGCCCGGCCCGAAGATGCCCTGATGACTGTGCCGTTCAGGCCGAACGAAACCGAAATACTGCAAAAACAGGATTTTACGGCCCTGCGCGAGCAATTCAGCACGGTGATGGCGCTGCTGGATTTGCCCGATCCGCTGGCAACGGCTGAAAATCAGGCCGTTGCCGAGCCGACGGATACCAACATCGACCTGCTTTCTTTGTCCGACTAACCCATGATTGCTCAACCGCCCGTCAGCAGCCCGTTTAAATTTCTCGACGCCTACACGGCCGCCGACCAAAACCGGTTTTTTGGGCGAAATACGGAACAAAACCGGCTGGTCGAACTGCTCTTCCGGTCCCGGCTGGTGCTGGTCTACGGCCCGTCGGGCACCGGCAAAACCAGCCTGGTGCAGTGCGGACTGGCCAAAGCCATTCCGGCTTCCGATTACTTTGCGGTGTCGATCCGTCGACGCGGGAATCTGCGGCAAACGCTGGTGACCACCCTGACCGGCATCCTGGAAGAAACCGCCCAGACCGATCCGGTTGCCCTGGTGGCCGAGTGCATTCGCTACGCCCTGCGTCCGATTTACCTTATTTTTGATCAGCTGGAAGAACTCTTTATCAGCGGTTCGGCCGACGAGCAGAACTGGTTTGCCGGTTTTCTGAAAGCCGTCGAGCAGTCGTCGCTGGCCTGCAAACTGGTGCTGGTCATTCGGGAGGATTTTCTGGCGTATCTCTATGGGTATGAGGATCAACTGCCCGGTTTGCTCGACTTCCGGATGCGGGTCGAAACCATGAGCGAGCAGAAGCTGAAGGAAGTGATTGTCGGGACGTTTAGCCAGATTGAGCACGTCAAGCTGGTGGACGAACCCCAAACCGTCGAGCTGATTCTGGAGAATAACCGGAGCGCGGGTAACACCTTTCAGTTGCCGTATTTGCAGGTTTACCTCGACCGGCTCTGGCGACTCGAAAACCAGAAAGAGCCCGAGCCTCCCGTGTGGATCAGCCCGGCGCTGGTGAACGAAGTGGGCCGGATCGACGATGTGCTAGAGGTGTTTCTGGCCGAACAGAAAAAAAACATCACCGCCCGGCTGAGTCCGGACGAAAAACCGGCGGTGAGTCTGGTGCTGGAAAGTTTTGTCACCTACGAAGGCACCCGGAGCGAACACCGGCTGGCGTCGCTGGAAGAAACCACGCGCCTGCCCGTTCCGTTGCTGGTGCGGCTGCTGGCCGACCTGGAGCGAACCCGGCTGATCCGGCGCGAAGAAGAAACCTACGAACTGGCCCACGACAGCCTGGCCAAAGTTATCGACAAAGGCCGGTCGGCGGAGCAGCGGCAGATCAACGACATCATCCGGCGGCTGAAAGATGCCTACCGGGAGTATTCGGAAAAAAAGAAAGCCGACGATCTGCTGCTGTCACCGCGCCGTCTGGCCGAAATTCAGTTGTACGAAAAAGCCATTCACGAAGAACTGGACCGCAGTCTGGACCAAACGGAAAGCGAAGCGAAGTGGCGGTACATCCAGGACAGCCGGGAATTCCACGAGCGGGAGCAACGGCGGGAGCTGGAAGAACAGCAGCGGAAAAATGCCCGTTTGAAGCGCACGGTGGCGTTTGTGTCGGTTTTGCTAGCCATTGCGCTGGCGTCGGTCTGGTTTGCGGTGAACCAGTGGAACAAAACCAACCGAACCCGCATCGTGTTGCAGGCCGACCGCATGGATCCCGTTCAGGCCCTGCTGACCGTGGCCGTGGCTTACGAACAGGACCCCAACGAACTCAACCGGAAATCGCTGTACAACCGCTTCTACAACCACCGGCTGTATGCGTCCAGAATCGAACTGGATGGCACCGCAATCCGGGATATGGATTTTTCGAAAGATGGGCGGCACATTCTGCTGGTGGCCGAAGACAACCGGGTGTTTCGCTGGGCCCCGACCGGCGCGGGAAAACACGGCGAGGGACTGTTCATTCCGGGCCGGTATCTGTGGGTGGAACTCTCGGACGACGGTCGGCAGGTGATGGCGCTGGTTGAGCCGGGCAAGCTGTTTTTCGGCGATCTGGAAACCCGGAAAGTCCGGCAAATTGGCCGGGACAGCACCATCCAGACGGCCTCGATTTCGCCGGATGGGCAGTCCGTACTGACGACGAACGAAGACGGTTTGGTCACCATCTGGAGCACCGACGGAAGCAAAGCCGACGATCTGAAGGCGGTTTCGCCGGTTGAACTGGCTGGTTTTTCGCCCGACGGACAAATGCTGCTGACCGTGCCGACGCTGGGGGGCGGCATCAACGCCGACGGCTCCAATCCCAACAAAAACGTGCAGATCTGGGACCGGTTTGGCCAAAAGATGCTGGATGCGCTGGAAATGCCCGATGCGGTTTTGTCCGCCGAAATGAACGCCGACGGTACCATTGTGATTATCAGCACGATGAATGGCCGGGTGTATCGCTGGGATCGGACGACCCGGGCGTTGCGACCGCTGCAACTGCTGAACAAGAATTTTCTTTTTCCGGAGGTGAAGCTTTCCGCCGATGGCCAGCGGATGGCCGCCGGGGTGGGCCAGGTGGTGTACTGGTGGGATGCCGCGGGGAAAGTGCTGGACACGCTGGCCTACGAACGGCGCATCCGAACCGTGGAGCTGTCGCCGGACGGCCTGACCACCCTGGTGAGTGTCGATACGGACGTCGAATTATGGGATGCCAGCAAACAGTTCAAGGGCAAGCTGTCGCACACGGCGGCCGTTTCGTCGGCGGTTTTTTCGCCCGATGGCCGCAGCATTCTCAGCCGAACGGAGGACGGAAAGGGGTATATCTGGAACCTGCGGGATGAGCGGCTGGTAGAATTGCCGCACCCCGAAGCCGTCCGTGATTTTGACGTGTCGGCGAACGGCGAATTTATTGCCACGTTGACGGATGCCAACTGGCTGTACCTCTGGGACCGGACCGGAAAACGGGTCGATTCACTGGCGACTGATTCAATCATGGATCAGGTTCTGGTGGCCGACCACGCGCGTTCGATTTTTGTCATCAACACCGGAAATGATGTCGTTTGCTGGAAACGGGCCGAAAAACGCCTGGTTCCGCTGGAAGGTGAAATCAGCGACTTTTCCGACGATCACCAGACGCTGTTGACGCGCACCAAAGACGGTAAAGGCCTTTTCTGGGATTCGAACGGCCGGCGGATTGATAGTCTGCCGGTTTCCATCCAGGAACAAAGGCCCTACTTGTCGAACAACGGACAGGCGGTTGTCCTCCGCTCGCGGGAAGGCAGGCTGTCGTTCTGGGACCGGAAGGTGCGGAAGCTGATCGAGCTGCCGGGCAAACAGGCCGCCGAAACCATTAGCTCCGACGGGCAGTCGATTGTGGGCCTGACGGTGGGCGTCACCGATCTGCTGTCGTTCTGGAATCCGCAAGGAGAGAAAACCGCAGCGTATCCGTTAAAAACCGGGCGGTTGTCCGGCGGAAACCGGCTTTCGGCCTTTCGGCTGTCGCCTTCCGGGGAATACCTGCTGGTGTTGCAATCCGGCGAAAATCAGGCGTTTGTCTGGAGTCAGAAAACCGGGGCGCTCCGGTATCTCAACCACAACAAAGTGATTGCCGTGGCCCAGTTTTCACCGGATGGTTCGCTCATTACCACGCTGCAAACCGAAGGCCAATCCATCTGGTGGAGCACCAGCGGGCAGCAGTTGCTGGCGTGGGGGGGCATTGTAAATCAGTACCGGTTTTCGCGGGATGGGTCGGCGTATTACACGGCCCAGAAGAGCCGGGTGCTGGCGTGGCCGGGGCCCAGCGCCATAATTTCCTGGATCGATCAGCACATTCCGGCGGATAAACGGAAGCAGGTTCTGGCCGATGTGCGGGAAGAACACCAGTTGCAAACCTCTTTTTGGCAGGCCATCTGGCAATCGTTTCGGAATTAAACCGGGAAATCCGCCTGTTGCTCAAAAACTCTTTGTATCCGAAAAGCCGATTACGTACCTTAATTGACAGAAAACGTGTTTATGCTATGAAAGTTACCGTTGGCCTGGTGTTGATTTTCCTGTGGTTCGCGCGCCTGCCAACGCACGCCCAATCGCTGGTGGAACCGGTTGTTCAGTTCAGGAACGATTCGATTCCGGCGATGGCGTTCAGTGTGACGGGTTCCGGGCGGCATTTCAACCGGTTTTATCCGGTCGATGTGGAAGCGCTCAAAGTCCGCATCGGCGACACGCTGCAGGTGAAGGTGACACCCATCAAATCGAACCGCAACCTGATCATTTCCGTCCGAAACTGTTACGGCAACTGCACCATCGACGAAAAAGCGTCCAGTGGATCAAAAACGGATGCCTATTCGGTTTTGACCGCCAACATCGATACCCTGAAGGACTTAACGCTGAAAGTGCCGATAACGCCCACCGTGACCTACAGCGACAATACCGGCCGGAAACTGACGCTGGACAATGCCGGGCTGAAAGTCATCTTCGTGTACCTTTCAAACCCGAACATGGCGCTGGCCGAGTACGACTTGCAACTGTCGCTGATTCGGCGCGCGGCCCGCAACAACGACTACCCGCTGCCTGCCAAAATCAAGCGCCCCACAAGGGCCACCGCCCGGTATCATGCCGTGCTGATCGGCATTAACGATTACAGCGACACGCGCATCAAACTCAACCGCCCCCGCAGCGACATCGGCCGGCTGGACAGCGTGCTCCGGCAGCAATACGATTTTACGTCGATCATCCGGTTGCCCAACGCGACCAAGAAAATGGTGAAAGATACGCTGACGGCGCTTTCGTACCGGCTGCTGAGCGACGACAATCTGCTGATTTTCTTCGCCGGGCACAGCGTCAGCACCGACGAAAACAACGGTTTCTGGGCCTTGCAGGACACCCGCCAGGAAGACCTCGACAGCTACCTGTCCAATGCTTCGCTGGTGTCGATTCTGAACGAGATGCGCACGCAGCACCTCTTGCTGGTGGTCGATGCCTGCTACGGCGCTACGGTGGTTTCGTACCAGGTGATGACCAACCAGAAGCTGCAAACCTGGGACGAAAAATACACCCAGAAAAGCCGGAAAGCGATGAGTTGCAGTTCGCTGGAGGAGGTGCCCGACAACAGCGTGTTTCTGGATTATTTCATCAAGCGGCTGGCGGCCAACGAGGAGGACTATCTGTCGTCGGAGGAACTCTTTGAAAGCCTCAAATACCCGGTCCACAACAAAACGCAGATTCGGCAAAAACCGACTTACGGCCACATCAAAGGGGCTACACCGGGCGCGGGCGATTTTTTGTTTAAACGAAAACCGGGCCTGGCCCTGCGGGAGAAATGAGGTGGCTCCTGTTCATCGGTTTTCTGGGGTGCGGACTCCGGGCGGTGGCCGCCCCGGTTTGGGCGGATTCCACCCGGACGAAAGGGGACACGCTGGAAGTAAGCTACATCAAAGTTTTTTTTCTGGACCCGTCCGTGCCGGATTCGAGCCGCAAGGTGACGATCAGTTACAGCCAGAAAAGCGTCATTCTGGTAAACGATTACGCCAAACCGGCAACGCTCGAAATCAGCAAGGATCTGAAGCAGTGGACGCCGTTTACGATCAACGCCAGCAATGTGAGCATCTACCCGACCAACAGTGCCCAGTTGTTTGTGCGGCTGAAAACCGATCCGGCTCGTAGCAACCGCTACACCGTTCGCCGGGGAGCGCGCTACCGGATTTACCTCGGTGCCGATGGCAAGCTGGCGCTGAATCCGGAAGACTGAATTTAAAGAATATTAAATGTAGAATGGTGAATGTTGAATGTAAAAGTGCCGGATGTAACTCCCTTTTACATTCACCATTCTACATTTTACATTTATTTCCGGGCGTCTGTCCTGCAACATTAAAGCTTCGCTTTCGGCCAGCCGCTGGCATCCCATTCCAGCGGGCGGATGAGGAGTTTGGATTTGCCGTTGTCGGCGGCATCGTAGCCGTGAAAAATCAGGTAATCCGTGCCGTCGAAAGTGCCAACTGCATTATGCCCAACGCCGTGCCAGCTCGCGTTGCCCTCCACCACCAGCGTTCCGCCCCCGAATACCATCTTCTTTCCGTCCTGATCCAGGTACGGGCCGGTTATTTTTTCCGAGCGACCCACCATGACTTTGTACGTGCTTTTCGGGCCTTTGCAACAGAGATCGAACGAAACGAAGAGGTAGTAAAAACCGCCTTTCCGAAACAGAAACGGCGCTTCGATGGCACCGTCGTTGGCCGGTCCGTTGGCCCCTGCGCTGCGCTGGCGGCTGGCGAGGGTGTGCCATTCGGGCGGGGCGTCGGCAAGGGCGCTCAGGTCGTCGCGCAGCCGGACGAGTTTAATGCCGTCCCAGAACGACCCGAACGCCAGCCAGGGTTTGCCGGTCTCATCGACCAGTAAATTGGGGTCGATGGCGTTCCAGTTGTCGCGGCCCGGCACCGATTGCACGATCAGGCCGTGGTCGGTCCAGCGGTAATTCGGGTCGTTGGGGTGCAGGGTTTTGTTGGTGGCCAGCCCAATGCAGGAGGTGTTTTTGCCAAACGCCGAGACGGAATAGAACAGGTAATACCGGCCGTTGTGAAACGAGATGTCGGGCGCCCAGATGTGGTTCTTAAACGTCGGTACGGCTTTGACGGCCCAGTCGGGAGCCTGCTCAAAAACCGGCTTTTCCCGCTTCCAGTTAACGCGATCGTTCGAGGACCAGATCGCAATGCCCCGACCCGTGGCAAACGCATAGTAGGTGCTGTCCTGCCGGATCATCACCGGATCGTGAACCGGAATCGGGGCGGGGGCCGGTTGCGCCCGGTTTTCCGTACCAATAAGAAATAAAAAGGCTAGAACCAGGACGGTTTTCATAGGCGTATCATGACGAATCCAGAGTCAATCCCAACGGGGTTAGCCGTCTCTGGTTGGGGATTGATGCATTCTTCACTGAATTTTCTGAACCGGTGTATACAGCAGTTCGGCAACGCCCGTAGCCTTGACGCCCACCCGGGCGTAAAAATAGGCGCGGGTGCTAACGGCTGCGGGCAGGGGGTAGTTGATGCTGAGTTCTTTGGTCAGATCAGCCAGAGCCGCCGTGGGAATGTTGATGCTGCCCACGTTGTTGTTCACGTCCACGTACTGCGTAGTGCCGACATACACCGTGACTCGTTCGATGGCGCGGGTGGTCAGCACCGGGTCGACTTTGCAGGAAACCGTCAGGGCCGTGCCGCTTTTCTGAAACTTCTCGTTTTTGATGGTGAAATACGGCTGCACCGGTACGTCAATCGTCGCCGAACCGCGTACCTGTACCTCGATGGTGTCGGTATTGTCGACCCACGGCCCGTTGCCCCGCAGCCGCACCAGCTTGTAATCGCCGTCGAACAGCGAGGCCGAAAACGTGCCATCCTGCGCGATGTGCAGCGGAATTTTCGAGAAAAGCTGAAAACCGCGTTGCCAGAGTTCCAGTTGGACGCCGTTGGAACGAACGCCAACGGGTGCGTTCTGGTACACCACCCGCCCGCTCAGCGTCGATTTGGGGGGGGCAAAATTATCTTCCTTGCAGCCCGCCAGCAGAAAACCGGCGGTAAAAACCGCGATGATTACGTTGCTCAGTTTCATAGCCTACGATCAGTGAAAGGGGTTGCGGACAATTTTCGGATTGTTGTTGATCACCACCTGGTCGATGGACGAATAATAATTACCCATCTGGAAAAGCCGGGGTGTCCGGAAGCGGGGCGCAACCAGCTTGACGAACACGTACTTGCCGTCGCGCGGGTTGCCGGGCCGGACGATGCGGTAGGGGTACAGCGCATACATCATAGCGTCCGGATTGCTGGTGCTGCCGTTCCAGACCTCGTGGGCAATCCGCCAGCGCTTGAGGTCCCAGACGCGGTGGTCTTCAAACGCCAGTTCGACCCGGCGCTCGTTCTGAATACGGGCGAGGGTCAGCGTTTTGAGGCTGTTGGCGCCAAAACCGGCCCGCTCCCGCACCCGGTTGATGTGGGTCAGGGCGTCGGCGGTCTGGCCGAGTTCAAAGGCGGCTTCACCCGCATTCAGCAGGATTTCGCCCAGCCGAAACCGCACCCACCACATGTCGCTCCGAATGCCGCGCGTGCTCGACATCGGCGCGGAGTCGATGTATTTGCGGAGGTAAAAACCGGTATTGGACACTTCCGTCTGCGACCGCTGCGGCCCCGACGAACCCGTCAGCAGTTTGCCGTCCGTGTGCAGCGACCCCAGCGTGCTCGATTCAAGGGTTTGGTAACCGGTGCCGTTCCAGACCATCACTCCGGCCTGAATCTGAACATCCAGCCCTTTGAACGTGGTGCCGGGGTAAACAACGGTGCCGTACAACCGGGCATCTTTGTTGGCAAACACATCGGCAAGGGTGTTGTAGTAGATGTAGTCGGCGTCGTTGGCGGTGCGGGTTTTCAGTTCGCCCGACGTACCATCCAGGTATTCAAAATCCTCAACCAGATTCAGCGTGGGCGTGATGTTGGACGACGACAGGTTGTCTTCGCGGATGTTGCGGGCAATGTTGTCGTAACTGAACCCGTGCCGTTTGTCTTTCGAAACCAGAAAATCCTGGGCCAGAATCACTTCCGGATTGTTCGCCTTTTTGGTCACGGCTTCGTAGAAATTCTCGCCCAGGTTCGGATTGGCTTTGTAGAGCGAATACGGTCCGCTGGTAATGATCTCCTTCGATGCTTCGAGCGACTTGGTGAAATAGTCGGTGGCCCGGGCCGCCGGAATGCCGACTTCACCCCCCGGCGTGCTGATCGGCGCGCCCATCAGGTTGTTGTATTTGGCGATGGAACCGGCGTACAGCATCGCCCGGCTTTTCAGCGCCAGGGCCGTAAACTTGTTGGCGCGGGTGTTGCTGCCCCCGTTGCCCAGTTGGTCTTTGATGGCATCGAGTTCCGTCGCAATGAAATCGTACACCTCGGCTTCCTTGTTGCGGGGCTGCTGCAAATACGAGGGATCTCCGCTGAAATCATAGATCAGTTGCTTCGCTACCAGCGGCACCCCGCCCATGCGCTTTACCATCTCAAAGTATTCGTATGCGCGCAAAAACCGTAACTCGGCCGTAAACTGGGTTTTCTGGGCCGCGGGCAGGGTGGTGCTGAATTTTTCGATGTTTTCGAGCGCCAGATTGATGTCGCGGATCAGGCCGTAATCCCACAGCCGCCAGCGGTCAAAACCGTACGAAATGATGTTGTTGCGGGCGTCGTCGTTGCCCGACCACATGGCCTCGTCGTAGGCGGCAAAATCCTGCCAGCCCTCCCGCACCGGAACGGTGGCCGCGGTGGAGGCTCCGTGACTCAGGTCGACGTGCCAGGCCAGCCGGTCGTAATAATTGGCTAACAGGCTGGTAATGAGTCGGGAGTCGTTCCAGACCTGCTCCTCCAGAATGACGTTGGGGGCCTGTCGCTCCAGCCAGTCTTCCTTTTCGCAGGACGATAACGGGAACAGGGATGCCGTGAAAATCAGGTATTTATAAATGCGTTTCATGAGATTGCCGGAATTAAAAGGTGACCTGGATACCGGAATTGTAAAGCCGTTGCTGCGGATAAACCAGCGCGCCGTTTGAGGAAACTTCCGGATCGATTTCGAATTTCTGAAGGTTGTCGATCGAGAAGAGGTTGGTGCCGTTCAGGTAAACGCGCAGATTGGAAACACCGAATTTTTTGGTGAACACCTGGGGCAGCGTGTAACCCAGTTCCACGTTCCGCAGCCGGACATAGCTGACGTTGGTGGTCCAGAAATCGTTGCGTTTGTTGTAATTGTTGTGGCTCGGACTGTCTTTCCGAACGGCCGGAAACGTGCCCGGAACCCACGGACTGTCCACATTGAACGGGTCGGCGTGGTGCCAGCGGTCTTCAAACATGTAATGGGGAGACGTTCCGTTGTTCTGAAACGGAATTTTCATCTCCACCTCGCGCCGGAAACTCTGGAAACTCCCGCCCGAAAAATCGACCAGCAGGTTGAAACCTTTGTAGGCCAGACTGCCGTTGATCCCGAAACTCAGGTACGGGTTGGCGCCCTCGGCGTAGCCAATGGGTCGTTCGTCGAGGCCGTTGATGATACCATCGCCGTTGACATCCTTGTAAATAAAGTCGCCGGGAAGCTGCGTCCGGTTGCCCTGGCCGTCGTTATCGACCTTGTAATCATCAATTTCCTGCTGCGACTGGAACTGCCCGACCACCTCATAGCCCCAGTTGACGTTCGCCCAGCGGTCGACCCGCGAGTTGCGGTATTCGTCCCAGGCGTTGCCGAAGCGGGGTTTGTACTGGCTCAGGTCACGAACCCGCGCCAGCGTCGCATTCACGCCAATCGAATACTGAACGCCTTTGACGGTTCCCTGGTGGGCCAGAATCCCTTCAATGCCGCGCGTTGCGTCCGAATTCAGGTTTTCCTGCGGGAGGGTGTAGCCCACTTCGCTGGGCAGCAGCACGTCGTAGCGGGCCGCCGGCAACCCGTTCCGGCGCCGTTCAAACACGTCGAATTCGCCGGTCAGCTTGCCGTTGAACATTGAAAAATCGATCCCGATGTTTTTGGTAATGTTGTTAACCCACGACAGCGAGGTAATGGGCAGACCACGCGGCTGGATTGCCGTAGTGAGGTTGCCGTTGAAAACCGCATTCGGACCGGTAGTCGGGGCCCAGGTGTAGCCCGGCAGGTAGCTGAACGGCGCGACAATGAAGGCATCGTTGAGCAGATCGGCCCCGGTTTTTCCCCACGACACCCGCAGTTTCAGATCATCGAAAACGTTGCCCAGTTTGTCTTTGAAAAACGGTTCTTCCAGCACCCGCCAGCCCGCCGAAACCCCCGGAAAAAAACCGTAGCGCTTGCCGGGCGCGAACAGGAATGAACCGTCGTAGCGGCCCACGGCTTCGAGCAGGTACTTCTGTTTGTAATTGTAGTTGACCCGCCCGATGTAGCCGGCCCGCGCAATCACGTCCCAGGTGTCGATCAGCAAATCCTGGTTGGCAAAATACTGGATCGGAATGTAGTTGTTGGGCGGCACCGTATGCACCACCAGGTACTTGTTGTCCGTGTCCGACCGCTCGTAAGCCGCCACCGCCGACAGGCCGTGATCCCCGAATTTCTGGTTATAACTCAACTGAAACTGCAAAAACCGGTCGACGATGTTGCGCTTCCGGCGCTCGCGCCAGGGATTCTGGTTGCCCCCGCCCGGCACCACGTTGTAGGCGTCGGTTTTGGCGTCGTAGGTGTAGGCGTCGTAGGTATACTCAAACCCGTTGAAATCGAAATTTGTGAAATTGTAGGAGTACGTTGCCTTGGCCTGCAGGCCGAAATCGAAATCATACTGGGCGTAAAAATTGCCCTTGATTGCCCGCCAGTATTCGTCGATGTACCCGGTAATTTCCTCTTTATACGTGGCCGGATTGACGTTAACGTTGTGGGTCTGGTTGATGTATTTCGGGTTGTCGTTGGCGTAGGGCCGCTCGGTGGGCCACATTGTGAAAATGCTCAGAAACGGGTTGAAGTAATCGTCAAGGCCCGGAACGCCGGTCTGGTGCCGGAACTCGATCCGGCCGCTGAGCTGGGTTCCGACCCGTAAGCCTTTCGTCAGACCGGCATCGACGTTGGCCTGGAAGTTGGTCCGGCTGAACTTGTAATCTTCGATCAAAGCCGCCTGATCGAGGTGGGTGGCCGAGATGAAGTAATTAACGTTTTCCGAGCCGCCCGATGCGCTGGCGTTGAACGAGTACTGCGGCACGTTCGGGCTCATCACCATGCTGTAATAATCGAAACTCTGGAAACCTTTCTCTGTGCCGACGCGCCATTTTTCCAGCTCTTCGGGCGTAATGGTGGTTTTGATACCCCGGTTTTGGTCCGATTCGGCCAGCGCCCGCACGTGCTGGTAGGCATTGGCTGGTTTGGGGTAGCGCGTGAACTTCTGAATGCCGTAATAGCCCGAGAGGTTGATGGCCGGTTTGCCGACGCGCCCTTTTTTGGTGGTGACCAGCACCACGCCGTTGGCCGCCCGCAGGCCGTAAATGGACGCAGCCGCATCTTTCAGAATCGAAATGTTCTCGATGTCGCTTTGCCCCAGGTTGTTGAACTGCCCCGCATCGGCCGGAATCCCATCGATGACAAACAGGGGCGTTCCCATGTTCCGAACCTGAATGGTGGTTGAAGCGCCGGGCCGGGCGTCGGCCTGCCGGGCCGTAATGCCCTGAATTTTACCCACTAAGGCCCCGGAAGTTGTCACCGCCGGGGTGCGAATCAGATCCTGCGCCCCGATGGAGCTAATGGCCCCGCTGATGTTGCCGCGCGACTGGGTACCGTACCCGATCACCACCACTTCGCCCAGCGCCTGGGTGTCGGCCAGAAGCTTGATCGTCAGCTTCGCAGCGGTTCCAACGGTCACTTCCTGCGTCTGAAAACCCACAAAACTGAACACCAGCACGGCACTCGGGTCGGGCACGCTGATCTGGAATTCGCCCTGCGCATTGGTGGTGACGCCCCGCGTGGTGTTTTTGATGACCACGTTAACGCCGGGCAAGCCGTCGCCTTTGTCGTCCGTCACCCGTCCGGCTACGGTGATTTCGGCCGCGGAGGCTTCCGGTTTTGCCAGATCCGGAGCCGAGTCGGTTTTGAGGTTTTCGGAGGTGGCATCCGGTTTTTTGACCAGAATAATCTGTTTGCCGGAAAGTTCGTAACCGAGTTTCAGGGGCGCCAGAAGCCGTTCCAGCAGGTCGCTGAGCCGTTCGTTGGTGGCATTAATCGAGATTTTTCGGCGGGAATCCACAATCTGGGCGCTGTAGACGAAGTGCGTATTGGCGGCTTTTTCAATATCGCTCAGGACGCTTTTCACTTCCCGATCGGTGACTTTCAGGCTGATCCGCCGTTCGAGCAGTTCCTGGGCGTTGCCCGAAAACCCATACGAAACGCCGATCAGCGACACACTGAGCAGAATCTGAAACAGGGAAGTCCTCAGAACCAACCAGCGATCGATGGTTAGTTGTGTAAATTTTTTCATAATTTGGAAAGTTTTTGTTCTGACCTGGAAAAAGAAAAGGGCAAAAACAATCCCGCCATCTTCTAAAAAGGATGGTTTAAAGCCCGGGATTTGTCGGCCGACGGTGTTGCAGCATCGTCGGCTTCTTTCAGTTCGGCATCACTCAGGTTGGCATAGGCGCGAAAGGTTTAGTAAGTAAAAATCGTTGAGTACGGTCATTCTCCCGGTGGTTCAGCCGCAGCCCGCACTGCTGACCAGAATCTGGCCGTCCAGAACCGCATACGACGCGCCGATGGCCCGGCAAACCGCACTTAGTTTTTCGAAAAGTCCGCCTTCTTCCAGCGTCGCCGTTACCGTGCAGGGCTTGAGAACGGCTGGGTCAAATTCGATGCTGATTCCATAAACCAGTTCCAACTGGCCAAACACCTCGGCAATCGGGGTTTCGTCATACCGAAAGTAACGACCTTCCGGAATGGCCTGGATGGCCTGCGGTTTTTTGACCAGGGACTTCCGAAACCGCTCTTCCTTCCGGGAAAAGATCACCTGCTGGTTAGGCGTCAGCAGCACACCATGGTCCGGAGGGGCGGTTTTTTGATGGGCGGGTTGGCGGGCGAAAACCGATACTTTGCCGGTTTGAACCACCACTTGCACCACTTTCTCGTCGCTAACCGACCGAACGGAAAACCGGGTGCCCAGCACCTGGGTCACAATTTCGTCGGCGTACACAAAAAACGGCCGGTTCGGATTGCGGACCACCGCGAACGTGGCTTCACCGGTCAGATACACCTCCCGTTTATCCACCGTGAACGGGTCGGGAAAACTGATGCGCGCCCGGGGGTGTAGCCAAACCGTGCTGTGGTCGGGCAACTGAAGTTTCAAAAGCCGGCGGGTTTCGTTTACCCGTTCGACCAGCGATACCGGGGCGTTTTGCGTCAGGGCCTGGTACGTCAGCGGTTTTTGCGCCGAAAGCTGGTGTTGCCAGACCTGCCAGCCCAGACCAGCAACCAGTAAAATAAGGGCCGCCCACCCCAGCGGCTGCCACCGAAGCGGCCGCGCGACGGGGAGAGCAAGCTCCACCGGTTTTTCAATTTCCGCCCGATTCAGCGTCCGGGTTACGAACTGGTGCAGATCAGGGTCGGATAAGGCCCGGTCGCGCACCTGCAGGGAGGCTACCACGGTTCGGGCCAGCCGGAGATCCGCCACCCGGTCCGGATTGGAAACCTGCCAGATGTACCAGAACGCGTCGCTTTCCGGCGTGGGGTGCATCACCCAGTTCCGAAAGGATTCGTTCCAGATTAATTTCTCAATATTTTGGGAGTCGTGCTGCGGCATCCAATCACAGGTCGGCAATTTAGAACTACCAGAGACCGGACGCTGGGGTGGATACTCATTTTACTCCAAGTTTTTTATAAAATCGTGCTAAAAGCAGGCGATTCGACAAGCAGGTTGAGCAGCGAGATACAAAAAAATTCGGCTTTCCACTGCGACTTTAACTGCTTGATGGCGGCCTGCAGCAGGTTGGAGACGGATTGGGGCGCAATGCTCATGACTTCCGAAATGTGATCGCGGTCCAGCTCCTGAAAAAATTTCAGGTAAACGACTTCCTGCTGCCGTTTGGGCAATTGCTCGATCAGGTGTTTGACCCGAAAGACCACGCTGCGGGCGGTTTCGTCTTCGACCAGATTTTCCTCCACCGAAAATTCGACCGAAAAATGCTCCACGGTATCAAGCGGAGTGCCGGACAACCAGCGCCGGTGTTCGAGGGCGCGGTGAATGCGTCGGCGGAGGGACGCCAGCAGGTAGGCTTTCACCACCACGGTCTGGTTGAGCGTTTCCCGTTTCTGCCACAAGTCCAGAAAAAGGTCCTGAATACAATCTTTCACGAATTCATCGTCGCCGGAATACTTGCTGCCGTAGGCGAAAAGAACCCGGCTGTAGGTGACCAGCAGGGTTTCAAACGCCAGACTATTGCCGTTGGTAAACCGTTGCCAAAGGTCCAGTTCATCGGACAAAACCGGGGTTTTATTCAGTATAGTCATGGCTTACCCTTTCTAGTGTTTTAGAAGACGCCTGGTATACCAAATATAAAATATTATCCCAATCCTTAAAAATAAGTTACAATATATGTTAAAATAGTGCTATAATTGGTTAAAAGATAGGTGCAAGGGAAAAGGTGAAGCGGGAATTGTCAGGCAGGAGTGCGGTGCGGCACCGGGCAACAAACCGCGGTTTTTTACAGACGGGCAAACGGGTTGGTTTTCTTTTCGTACCCTATTGTTGTCGGGTCCGAGTGGCCGGCGTAAACCGTAAAGTCGTCGGGCAGGGTGTACAGCTGCGTCCGGATGCTGTGGACGAGGGTTTCAAAGTCCGAAAGCGGAAAGTCGGTACGGCCCACGCTGCCCCGAAACAACACATCCCCCCCGATGACAAACCGGTCGGCCTGGTTGACAAACGCGACATGACCCGGCGCGTGGCCCGGCACAAACCGGACCTCCAGCTGCGCGTTGCCAAATTCAACGGTCTGTCCGGCTTCCAGGAAATGATCGATTTCAGCTTCTTCGTAAGCCATAAACCCGTAGTGCGGAGCCAGCACCTGATTGGCTTTCCAGACCGGCAGATCACTTTTGTGCAGGTACAAATCGATGGCGTAAGTCCGTTTGACGAAGGCGTTGCCCAGCACATGGTCGATGTGGGCGTGGGTGTTCAGCAACTTAACCGGCTTGAGGTTGTGCTGCGCAATAAAACCGGTCAGGGCTGCTTTCTCGTCCGGATCGTAACAACCGGGGTCGATGATGATGGCTTCGCGCGTTTCATCGAATAAAATGTAGGTGTTTTCGGCAAGCGGGTTGAAGACAAAAGTTTCTACCTGGACCATACAGTTGAACGTTAAAACATTAAAGAATCAAAAACAGACTCGGTTTTTTGTGCAAATCCGGGGTTTGTGTTTTCCAGTCGCGAATGCTCAGCGTCCGGACCAGCTCGTCGGGGGCCGTTAGGTTGCAGGCCACACACAGGCGGGTGTCGGGGCTGCAGGTTGCCAGAATATCCGCCAGCAACTGGTTGTTCCGGTAGGGGGTTTCCATGAAAATCTGGGTCTGCTGACGTTTGCGGGCGTCCTGCTCCAACTGCCTGATTTCCTGGACCCGGGCCGGTTTTTCGATGGACAGGTAACCGTGGAAAGCAAACGATTGGCCGCTCAGGCCCGATGCCATCAGCGCCAGCAGAATCGAGGAGGGCCCCACCAGCGGCCGCACCTGCCAGCCCGCCTGATGGGCCAGCCGCACCGCCACCGCCCCGGGATCGGCCACGCCGGGGCAACCGGCTTCCGACAGAATGCCCGCATCCCGGTTTTGCTGTTTCAGGCTCTGAAGCTGCTGGCGGGTGTCGGTTTCGGGCGTGTCTTTGTGAAGGTCGAAAAACGTCAGTTCATCAATCACCACGCCGGTTTTCAGGCTGCTGATAAACCGCCGGGCCGTGCGTACGTTTTCGACAAAAAACACCGGCGTCTGGCCGATGACCGCGCGAATTTGCGGAGACAAAACCTGATCGGCGGTGTGTTCGGCCAGCACCGTCGGAATAAGATACAAAACCGGCATGTTCTCAGGATCGCTGAATAGACAGCCTGCAAACCTAAACAAGTTGCAACACTTCCCGGTTTCTGTCTAAAATTTCTGCTAAATAAACTGGAAGTAATCCTAGATTACGGGCTTCGGCCCGATATAGTGTTCACTCCCGAGGCTGCGGCTGAATACGCTCAGTTGGCAACGTCACGCTCGAAATTTGGTCCCACGCGGGAGTATCGCCAAACCCGAGAACCTTGCCCTGCCAGAAACAAAAAACCGGTCTGCTGAAAAGACCGAAAAGCCGGGCTTCGGCCGTCGGTGGTCGGTATTGGGTCAGGTTCGAGCCGCAGCCGACTTTCCGGTAAATAAAGAACAAAATACCGACCGGGCGAACCAGTGTCCGGCGATTGGGTTAGCTTTGTGGTTTCGTACACAAAAGGTTTGTGAGCTTCCATGGAAAATTCATTTGAAATCATTAACGAGGTCATTCGCACACGCCGGAGCATTTTTCCGCCGGAATATACTGATCAGGAAATTCCCCGCGACGTGATCGAAACGATTGTCGCCAATGCCAATTTTGCCCCCACGCACCGGCTGACCCAGCCCTGGCGGTTCACCATTTTCCGGGGCGAAGGGCTGACGAAACTGGCGGACTTTCTCGGCGATCAATACCGCCAGAATACGCCCCCCGCGCAGTATTCGGAGGGAAAATACGATACCACCCGCACCAAGATTCTGCGGGCTTCCTGCGTCATGGCGATCAACCTGGAAATTCATTCGGACAAAGTGCCGGAATGGGAAGAATTGGCGGCTGTGTCCTGCGCCGTGCAGAACATGTGGCTGACGGCCACTGCCCTCAACGTAGGAGCCTACTGGAGCACGCCCGGTAATCTGGACGCACTGGGTGAGTTTCTGAACCTGAGTCCGACCCAAAAATGCGTCGGCCTTTTCTATATGGGCTACCACGAAGGCAAAGAAAAACCGGCGGTTCGTAAACCCATTGAAGAAAAACTGACCTGGATCGAAAGCTGATCGTCAGCGGGTTTACAAAAAATAGCCTCTTGGTCGGTCGACAACAGCCGACAGCCAGAATAATTGGCTGTCGGCTGTGCTGACCATCAAAGGGGAAAACCGGATGGGTAACCGATTAAAGGGGTATTCCCAAGGTTCGGTTGATACGGCATCTCCTGTAACCGTATTTCAAAAACCGGAACCACCCGGTTTTCCGAAAGTCTGCCGTTAAGCCCTATTTATCCAGAAATCGCATCAGGACTTCCACAAATTCCGCCGGTTTTTCGGCCTGCACCCAGTGGCCGGCGCCTTCGATGGTTTCGAGGGTGCTGTTGGGGAAAAGCCGCTTGATTTCGGCCTGGTCGTCGTCTTTGATGTAATTCGATTCACGCCCGCGAATAAACAGGGTCGGTTCTTCAACAATCCGGATGTGGCGCAATTCTCCCCCAATTCCGTACAACTCCTGTTCGATTACGGGCAGGTTCAGCCGCCAGTCAAACTGCCCGGCTTCCGTCCGAAAAAGATTTTTGAGCAGAAATTGCCGCACCGCCACAATAGGCTCGAACCGGCTTAGAATTTCGTCGGCTTCCGTGCGGCTCTGGATGGCAGTCAGGTCAATGGCTTTCAATCCCCTGATCAATTCCCCGTGGTGAATCGGATAAAATTTCGGCGCTATATCAACAATGACCAGCTGACTGAACTGGCCGGGATAGTCCATTGCGAACTGCATGACGGTTTTTCCGCCCATCGAATGCCCAATCACAATCGGTTTTTCGAGCTGGTGATCGGCAATGAACTCCTGTAAATCCGCGGCCATGGCGTCGTAATCGAACACCTCGCTGCGCGGGGATCGGCCGTGGTTGCGCTGATCGACCAGATACACCCGGTGGTGGTGGTCGGCGATGGTTTTCGAAATGGTCAGCCAGTTGTCGGACGAACCAAAAATACCGTGCAGAATGATTAAGGGCGTGCCGGTTTCGCCGGTTTGTCGAAAGTATAGTTTCATGCTACCTGACTCACGGGCGAAGGCCCTTGCCGCCTTCGCCCGTGATCCTCTTGATTAAACAACGATTCCATCGAAATATCGACAGATTAGTTCGCAGAACAAGCTTTTGGTGGGGGAATTGTTCACGCGCAAAAGACCGTCGTTGCGGTTTAACGGACGTAAAGAACCTTTTCGCGCTTTTCGATGAGCTGCCCGATCGCTTTGAGATAGAGTTTGTTTTCAAACGCAACCTGCTCAAATTCAGCGGAACTGCCCGGATCGACGGCGATGAGCAGGCCCCCACCGATCTGTGGATCGGCCAGCAACAACCGTTGTTCGTCCGTCAGTTCATTCACCGCATCACCGAAACGTTCCCAATTCTGGTGCGTAGCGGCCGGAATGGCGCCCTGCGTCAGGTATTCGGTGGCTTCCGGAATAACCGGCAGTTTGTGAAAGTCGATTTCGGCGCTTAAACCGCTGCCATCGGCCAGGGCGACAAGCTGCCCCAGCAATCCGGAATCCGACACGTACGTGAGGGCTTTGACGTAGGGAAGTTTCCCCAGCAAACTCCCGAATGAGTTCAGCCGGGCGGTTTGCTCCAGCACGGCTTCGGCCGGTTCGGGGGCCAGCAGGTCGTTTTGCAACGCGGTCGTCAGAATGCCGGTTCCCAGCGGTTTGGTCAGGTAAAGACAACAGCCTTCCGTGGCCGTAGTGGCTTGTTTGAGGTGATTCAGCCGTACTTTGCCGGTTACGGTGATTCCCAGGTAAAGCTCCGGACTTTCGATCTGGTGACTGTCCGTCAATACAATACCGGCTTCGGCACAAAGCGAGCGGCTGGCGTCCAGAATCTGGTCGGCTAGTTCGGCGGGCAGGTGATCGGATGGCCAGCCTAAAATGGCCACCGCCAGGAGCGGTTCGCCCCCCAGGGCGTAAACGGTATTCAGGGCGTGGGCCGCGGCAATTCGCCCGAACTGGTAGGCATCGTCGACGGTGGGGGTGGAGAATGTGGTGGTGCTGACGAGGGCTTCGCCGTGTCCTGTTTCGAGCACCACGGCATCCGCGCCCGGTGTCGAACCGACCAATAAATTGGGCAAAACCGGGTGGGTCCCGAAAATGCCGGGTTCCCGTTTTTTGATAAAACCGGCCGTTTGGCCGAATTGAGCCAGTTTGTATATTTCCGTTTGTTGAATCATGTCGAATGAAGGTGTAACTGCAAAATAGTTTTCCTTTTTATAAGACGGAAAGTAGAACGGAAAGGTTCGGAAAACCGGAATTGGCCGGAAGGGGAACGGGAGGAAAAATACAGGTAATTGGCTGTATAATAGAATATTATATAGGATTGTTACAAAAAGAGGCCGACCGGTGTTTAAATCTTAACAAAAAATTAACACCCGGAAATTGAACGATAAAAACAGATTTATGGAGTTTTCGTAGATTGCTTGATTGTAAAATTGTTATTTTGGTACTTTACTAAGAACAGGGTCTTGAGTCACAAAAAAAAATGTCGTTTCTTTGTAATGAACTGTACCAGGTTTTAGATGCACTTCAAACCAAATTTAACCAAATTGATCATTTTTATGAACAGAAAATTACTGTCTGTCTACCTCGTAGCTCTACTGTGGGGACTGGCGATGACCGTATTGAGCGGTGGTAGCGCGCAGGCCCAGGTCACTTCTTCGTCCGTTGCGGGATTTGTGAAAGACCAGAAAGGCGACGGGCTGCCCGGTGCTACGGTGATTGTCGTGCACACGCCTTCCGGTACGCGCTACGGTACGGTTACCAACAACGAAGGTCGGTATACCTTTCCGAACGTTCGGGTCGGAGGGCCCTATACCGTAACGGCGACGTTTGTTGGGTTTAAAGAGCAGGCCAAAGAAGGCATCGACGCCAGCCTGGGAACGGCCGCCAATGTCGACTTTGCCATGGCCGATGAAAGTACGCAACTTTCGGAAATTGTGGTTTCGGGCAGCCGTAGCGACATCTTTAGCTCGGATCGGACGGGAGCCGCCACGTCATTTGGCCGGGATGCCATCAACACCATTCCGACCATTGGCCGGTCGATGACCGATATTTCCAAGTACAATCCCTACGGAAACGGTCAGTCGTTTGCCGGTCAGGACCCCCGTTTCAACAATTTTACCATTGATGGTTCGGTGTTCAACAACGGCTTTGGACTGGGTAACTCGGCGCTGGCGGGTGGCCGGACCAGCACAACGGCGGTTTCGCTGGACGCCATCGACCAGATTCAGGTCAACGTAGCGCCCTTTGATATTCGTCAGTCGGGTTTCACGGGTGCCGGAATCAACGCCGTAACGCGGTCCGGAACCAACGAATTTTCGGGATCGGCGTATACGCTGTTCCGTAACAACAGCCTGGTGGGTAAAAAAGCCGATGGCATCGACATTACGCCGAAGCCCAACATCAACGAAAAAACCTACGGTTTTCGCCTGGGTGGCCCGATCATCAAGAACAAACTGTTCTTCTTTGTAAACGGCGAGATGTTCGACAGCAGCACGCCCGCTCTGACCTGGAGCCTAAACCGGGGCCAGCCCGGCAGTAACGTGTCGCGCGTAACGGAATCGGATATGCAGGATCTGGCGACGTTTATGCAGACAAATTTTGGGTACAACCTGGGTGCGCTGGACGGTTTTAACAACGACGTGAAAAGCCGCAAAGGCCTGATTCGCCTGGATTACAACATCAACGATCAGCACAAACTGTCGGTGCGGTATTCGCATCACAATTCCGAATCCGGTTCGGTGATCAGCAACAGCAACAGTAGCAACACGGCCGGAAACGGAAACCGGACCAACAGCAGTCTGGCCCTTTCGCCGGAAGGCAGCGGCTACATCATTGCCGATAACACCCGCTCGATTGCGGCTGAATTGACCTCGAACTTTGGCGGAAAATCGGCTAACAACCTGATTTTTACCTATAACAAACAAATTGAAGACCGGACGTACCGGAACAGCCTGTTTCCGACCATCGATATTCTGAAAGACGGCAGCACCTACACCTCCATCGGTTTTGATCCGTTTACGCCGAACAACAAGCTGAACTATTCGACGATGAACATCACGAATAACTTCAGTTATTTTGCCGGCAAACACACGCTGACGGCGGGTCTGGTGTACGAACATTATACCTCGAACAACGTCTTCTTCCCCTCCTCGAACGGGGTGTATGTGTACAACTCCATCGACGATTTCAAACAGGCGGCTTTAGCGTCGATCAGCGATCCGACCAGCACGACCTCACCGGTGACGCTGGCGCGCTACAACCTGCGCTATTCGCTGATTCCGGGCGGGGGCGAACCCTTGCAGACGCTGAAACGGAACCTGTACAGCGCCTATATTCAGGACGAATTCCAGGCGACGCCGAACTTCAAACTGACGGTGGGTCTGCGGGGTGACATCTTCCAGTATGACAACGAAACGGCGAAAAACTTTAACAACCCGATTGTCGCCGGTTTGACGTTCCGCAACGAAAACGGGGAAAATTACAAAATTACGACGGGGACCTTCCCCAAACCCCGACTGCTGCTGTCGCCCCGGGTTGGTTTCAACTGGGATGTAAAAGGCGATAAAACGACGCAGATCCGGGGCGGTAGCGGTATTTTCGTTTCCCGGATTCCGGAGGTGCTGATTTCGAACCAGTTGGGTAATAACGGGGTGAATACGGCGGCCATTACGGTAACGAACACGACGGCTTACCCGTTTGTGACGGATCCGACCAAACTGCCCGCGGCTGTTCGTCCGCCCGATCCTTCGACGGTTGACTTGACCCGGCTGCCTCCCTACCAGATCAATGCCGAAGATCAGAACCTGAAATACCCGCAGATCTGGAAAACAAACATTGCCGTCGATCAGAAACTGCCCTGGGGCCTGGTTGGAACGCTGGAGTTTGTATACAACAAAAACATTCAGGCGCTGCGGTACATCGATGCCAACCTGAAGGCGCCCGTTGCGGGCAGAACCCTGAGCGGCCCCGATAACCGTCCGCTTTTCCCGGCTTTCGGAGTTGCCAATACCGGCACGGGAGCCGCCAACCTGGTAAACGTGGCACGTTACTACAATCCGCAGATCGGGAATGCTTTTGTGCTGAGAAACACCAACAAGGGTAGCTCGTACATCCTGACGGCGAAACTGGAAAAACCGGTTACCCGGGGCTTCGGTGGCATGATAGCCTATACGTATGGTGAAGCCCGTGACCTGGCCTTTGTGGGTAGTACGGTTCAGGCCAACGTACCGACGACTATGGGACAAAATTACCTGACAACCGCTTATTCCGATCAGGATTTGCGGCACCGGATCATCGGTTACCTGAATTACCGGATTAATTACGGCGGTAAATTCGGCGGTTCTACCCTGTTCACCCTGGGGCTGTTGTCGAGCAGCGGCAGCAAAATTTCGTACACCTACAACCAGGACGTGAACCTCGATGGACAAACGACCAACGACCTGATTTATGTGCCGAGAAATGCTTCCGAACTGACGTTCGCTCCGCTGACAGTAGGATCGGGCGCAACGGCGGTGACTTATTCACCGGAGCAGCAGGCATCCGCCTTCGATTCGTACATCAGCAACAACAACTACCTGAGCACCCGCCGGGGGCAGTACGCCGAGCGGAACGGGGGTGAATATCCCTGGTTGACCCGCTTTGACTTTACGGTGATCCAGGAGTTTTATGTAGCTGTTGGTGAAAAAGGCAAGAAAAACACGATTCAGCTGCGGGCCGACATTCTGAACGTCGGGAACCTGATCAACAGCAGCTGGGGATTGGGCAACTCGGTAACGACGTTCAACCCGCTGGCGCTGGCGAGCATCAACACCACGACCGGCGTTCCGTCGTATCGTCTGGCTACGCAGGTGATTGATAAACAGACCGTTCTGCTGCGGGATTCGTTTGTGCCCACGCAAAATATCAACGCGGTTTATCAGGCACAGATCGGTATCCGGTACATCTTCAACTAAGGATTTACCCTTTAGTAAAAAGCCCCGCCGAACGCGTTCGGCGGGGCTTTTTTTCGTAAAACCGGGTGATTTCAAACTCCCTGCTGACCCTTATTGCGCCGGATGCGGAGCGAACTGTTGCATTGGTACGCAACTGCCCCAACCCGATGGACCGAACCATCAAAACCGGGCTGCGTAGCACGTCCATCAGAAGTGCTCTCTGGTTTCAGGTAAAAATTGGCCTTCCATTTCCGGGAATAGATCTTGGCGGCCGGTGCGCGCAAAAAAGGCGGAAAAGACACCCGGTTTTTGGGTGGCTTTACACCTTGCGGCCGACGCCCTGCGCCCGAAGGACCTCCGTGGCATTTTCATACCCCTGAACGATCAAACGCCCAATATCATCGGATGAGAATTTCATCAGGTTGAGGTACAGCGGTTCGTGGGGCCGAACCAGCGTCAGGTGCATGTCGTTGCCGCGTAGTTTCTCCCGCTCGATCCAGCGTTCGGCCCAGGCAATGTCGTTGTTGACAATCTGGTTGACGGTAATATCCTTCACCCGCTCGAGGAGGTTGAACAGACTGCGGTAATTAAATTTTTCGGTGAAAATCCGCCGGGCGTGGCAGGCCACACACACCAGTTCGTCGGCGCCGTCGTCGATGGCTTCCCGCAAAGGCGCTACTTCCCGCAAACCGCCGTCCAGAAACATCTTCTGGCGGTCGCCACCGATGCAAACGGCGGGCATCAGAAACGGCAGCGAACTGCTGGCAATCACGTAATCCATAATGCAGTCGTCATCGTTGCTGGCGTACACCATGTCGCCCTTGATGATGTCGACCGCACCCACCTTGAGTTTAACCGGACTGTTGACGAGCGTGGGTAGTTTGATGTGATTTCTGAGCAGTTTTTGCAGCGGAGCATTGTCCAGAAAACCGTCGAACCGGCTCATCAGTGTGTTGTAACCCATCATCAGCCGTGACCGGATTTCGGCCACATCTTCGGGGCGGGTGATGTTCCGGACCCAGAACTCGATGAGTTGGCGCCCGGCTTTTTTCCAGTCGATGGCGCCATGTTCGGCAAATTGCTTGCCGGCTTCGTGCACCAGAAAAACCGCATTCAGACTGCCCACCGAAATGCCGTAGATTGCTTCGGGTTCAAAACCGGCTTCCAGAATCGCCTGAATGGCACCGGCCTGAAAAGCCCCCTTGAGCGAACCGCCCCCGAGTACAAGTGTGCGCATGAAATGGATTGATGATTTAGGAATGAGAAACGATGAATGTAAAACTTTTCAATTCATCATTCCTAATTCATCCTCCATAATTTTTTGAAGTTTTGTCCTGATGTTCGCGTTTGAGTGGTATACTTGCGCCCTGAATAGGGTTCGTCTAACCCGACGAACGGGTTGCAACGATGCCACTATCGATCCGGGACATACAAGCGCCGATTGCTGCTGAAATGGAAACGTTTGAGCAAAAATTCCGGCAGTTTATGAAAAGTGAAGTGATGTTGCTGGATCAGATCATGAACTACATTGTGCGTCGGAAAGGCAAGCAATTGCGGCCCATGTTCGTGTTCCTGACGGCGGGGGTTTGCGGCACCATTACCGAATCGACGCACCGCGGGGCGGCCCTGATTGAACTCCTGCACACGGCCACACTGGTGCATGACGATGTGGTTGACGATTCCAACTACCGCCGGAGTTTTTTTTCCATCAACGCCCTCTGGAAAAACAAAATTGCCGTGCTGGTGGGCGATTACCTGCTCTCGCGCGGCTTGCTGCTCTCGGTTGATAACGAAGAGTTTGATCTGCTGAAAATTGTTTCCACTGCCGTGCGTGAAATCAGCGAAGGCGAATTGCTCCAAATCGAAAAGGCCCGCCGGCTCGACATTACCGAAGCGGTTTATTACGAAATCATCCGCCAGAAAACCGCGTCGTTGATTTCGGCCTGCTGCGCGGTGGGAGCCCGCTCGGTGAACGCGTCGAAAGAAGTCATTGAAACCGCCCGCATGTTCGGCGAAAAAGTCGGCATTGCGTTCCAGATCAAAGACGATCTGTTTGATTACGGCGAAGTGGAGGTCGGCAAACCGCTCGGCATCGACATCAAGGAAAAGAAAATGACGCTGCCTTTGATTTACGCCCTGAATCACGCGGGCTGGGCCGAAAAACGCCGGATGATCAACCTGGTCAAAAACGAAAGTGAAAATCCGAAGCGGGTGGCCGAAGTGATCAGTTTTGTCAAAAAATCGGGCGGTATCGACTACGCTACCACCGTCATGAGCCGCTACGTCGACGAAGCCAAGGCTTTGCTCTTCACCCTGCCCAGCTCCCAATACCGCACATCCCTGGAGCAACTGGTGCAATACACGATTGAACGGAGCAAGTAGCTTTTGAACTGAGGAATTAGGAATGATGGACTATGAATTCTATTGCGTCAGCCCATTCATCGTTCATCACTCATCGTTTATCATTCATTGTTTAACGCCCTCGCTTCCGGGAGTTTCCACCAGGGCAAATACGGCCAGGCGTGGTGTTCGGCGTGGTAGCCAAAAAAGTAGCAACTGAAAAAAGCCGTTACGTGGTTGAGCTTCTGGCTGCGGGCGTTGTGGGGCGGGTTGTGGTGTTCTCCGCGGTGGGGCAGATACGTGCCGAAAAAGAAAAGCTGAAACGTACTTAAAACCGCCGGAATCATCCAGAACAGGATCAGATTCTCCATCGGAAACCAGATTTTCAGGATGTTGTAGGTAATACCCATCAGCACAATCTGGATCACCGAAATGTATTCCTTCAGAAAGCTGTAATACCAGGCAAAGAAATTCGGGTTGCCGTCGTGAAAATCCGGATCGTCGCCGGTGGCCGAATGCCGGTGGTGGAGGTGGTGTTTGCGGCTGAGCCGGTGGTAATTGTTGAAGGCAAACAAGGTCGTGCACAAAAAACCGATGCCGTCATTCAACCGCTTGTTGCGGGGAGCGACCACCCCGTGAATGGCATCGTGGGCCGTGATGAAAACGCCGGTGTATAAATGCGTCTGAATCAGCACAAAAAGATACATCAGCGGGTTTCGCCAGTCAATCGGAAGGGTGAGCAGAAACGCCAGCATGACGAACCAGCTCAGCAAAATGGCCGCGGCAAAATAAAGTCCCCGGTTTCCGATCTGGGTAAGTTTAAAAGAAATCGCTGATGCCATCATTTCATCTTCATTTACCATCCAACGTCCCGCGTACCAGAAATGTTCATTACTTTTGGGGCAGCAACCCGACCGATTCTCAACCGCATTTTTACCATTGGCATGAAATTACTCACTTTTGCGGCCCTTCTTCTCGCACCCGCTTTGTCCATTGCCCAGCCGGCAGCAAAAAAAGCAGCCGCTGCGTCGTCTACCCTGAGTCGGCCGAAACTGGTCGTCGGCATCATCGTCGATCAGATGCGGTACGATTATTTGTATCGGTACTACAACAAGTACAGCGAAGGCGGTTTTAAGCGGATGATGCGCGACGGTTTTAACGCCCGCAACAACCATTATCATTACGCAGCGACGATTACGGCCCCCGGCCACACGCACGTCTACACGGGTTCAGCACCGGCCATTTCCGGGATTGTGGGCAACGACTGGTACGACCGCACTTCGGATAAAATACTCTACTGTGTCAGCGATTCGACGGTTTCGTCGGTTGGAAATTCGTCTTCGGCCGGCAAAATGTCACCGCGTAATCTACTGGTGACCACCGTAACGGATCAGTTGAAAATTGCCACGCAGGGACGCTCCAAAGTGATCGGTGTGGCGATGAAAGACCGGGGGTCGATTCTGCCCGCCGGACATGCCGCCAATGCCGCCTACTGGTTCGACTCAAAAGACGGAAGCTGGATTTCGAGCACCTTTTACATGAAAGACCTGCCGCAGTGGGCAAAGGATTTCAACGCCCTCAAACTGTCGGACAAATACCTGACCCAGACCTGGGAAACCACGCTTCCCATCAATCAATACGTGGAAAGTACCGTCGATGACACCCCGTTTGAAAACCCGCTGGCCGGTGAACCCAAGGCGGTTTTTCCGCACCAGGCCATCGCATCACTCGGCAGTAAATACGAAGCCCTCCGCACCAGCCCGTTTGGCGATGTGTTGACCAAAGAAATGGCCGTAGCGGCCCTGCGGGGCGAAAATATGGGCCGGGGAACGGAAACCGATTTCCTCTGCGTCAGTTTTTCGTCGCCCGATGCCATCGGTCACCGGTTCAGCCCGTCGTCCGTCGAAGTGGAAGATGAATATTTGCGGCTGGACAAAGTGATGGCCGATCTGCTGAATGCCCTGGATGCCCAGGTGGGCAAGGGCAATTACGTCACGTTTTTGTCGGCCGACCACGGTGCCGCCGACAATCCGGCGTATTCGATGAGTCTGAATTTGCCGGGCGGTTTTCTGGAAGGCAAAAACACCAGCGCTGCTACCGACAAAGCCCTGACGGATGCGTTTGGACCGGGTAAATGGGTGATCGGAAATTCCAATTCGCAGGTTTATCTGAACCACGATCTGCTGCGGGAAAAGAAAGTGAAGGTGGTGGATGCGGCCGAAGTGGTCCGGTTGGCGTTGTTGAAAAATCCCGGAATTTTGAACGTGATCAACCTGCACGACGTCAATTCAAACTCGGTACCGGAATACTGGCTGCATTTTTTGCGGAACGTTTACCACCCCAAACGCAGCGGTGATTTGCTACTGGTTACCCAACCCGGCTGGCTGGAAGGCTATCAGAAAGGCGGTACGTCGCACGGAACGCTCTTCAACTACGATACGCACGTTCCGCTGCTGTTTTACGGCTGGGGCATCAAACCGGGCGAAACCATGCGCCGGACCCAGATTGCCGACATTGCCTCCACGGTTTCGGCATTGCTGCACATCCTGGAACCCAGCGGCAACATCGGCAACCCGGTTTCGGAGGCAATCAAATAACGAATGAACAATGAAGAAGTAATCCTGAAAGGGCTTTGGACTAGCCATTGTTCATGGTTAATTCTTCATTGTTCATTTTAAAAACTACCGCCCGGATTCCGTCCATGCGCCGGATCACCACCTGGATGCCCGCCAGAATCGACTCATCGGTTTCTGAAACCGCAATCCATTCGGTGCCCCGGTAAAAGATCCGGCCTTCGCCGTGGGCCGGGATGGTCTGGGTAACTTTGGCGCGGTCGCCGACGTATTCTTTGTACTCCTGCTTTTTGGTCCGGGATTCGAACCAGCGCCGGAGCGGTTTTCGGCCGGCTACCAGGGTGATCAGGGTCACTGCGGAAAAGCTCAGCAGTTGACCGCTGATTTCGGGCGTGACGCCAAACCAGGTCAGCAGGGCCGTGACCAGCGCCCCAACCCCCAGAAACGCAAAGACAAAGCCAACACTGACTAATTCGGCGATTAGAAACGCGAGCCCCAGAATGGCCCAGATTTGTGGAAGTGTCATCGTGGTTTGTGGTTTACGGTTTTCAGTTTTCAGTATACGGTTTTCGCCAGAGCTATCTTTCCGCATTCAGCGTTCAATATTCATTATTCGCTATTCGAGAATAAAGGCATCAATCCCGGCGGGGAACCGCACTGAAACGTCGGCCCGCCGAAAACCGAATACCGAAAACCGTTTACCGACACCCGGTTTACGTTGTTTTCTCCTGCTGCTTGACGACCGTCATGGCGGTGGCAATTACCGATGACAAATCGCCGAAGTTGGCGGGCAGAATCAGCGTATTGTTCGTGCGGGCCAGATTCCCGAACTGGTTAACGACCTGCTCGGCCACGCGCAACTGCACTGCGTTCATGCCTCCTTCTTCCTGAATCGCTACTGCAATTTTTCGGATACTTTCCGCGGTTGCGTCGGCAATGGATTTGATGGCTTCGGCCTGACCGGATGCTTCGTTGATTTGCCGCAGCCGAATCCCTTCCGATTCCAGCACCACTTTCTGCTTCTGCCCTTCGGCAATGTTGATCGACGATTGCTTCTGCCCCTCCGATTCGAGAATTACCGCCCGCTTTTCGCGTTCGGCCTGCATCTGCTTCTCCATTGCATTGAGAACGGTCTGCGGGGGCGTAATGTTCTTGATTTCGTAACGCAACACCTTGACCCCCCAGCCAATGGCGGCTTCGTCGATCGCGTGGACAACGGCCTGGTTGATCGTGGTTCGCTCCTCGAAGGTTTTGTCGAGTTCAATTTTCCCCATCTCACTCCGCATGGTGGTCTGGGACAACTGGCTGACGGCAAACCGGTAATCCGAAATACCGTAGGAAGCCTTCATGGGGTCGATGATCTGGATAAAAATCACCCCATCGACGCGCACCTGCACGTTGTCGCGGGTGATGCAGATCTGCTCCGGAATGTCGAGGGCGGTTTCTTTGAGGCTGTGTTTATACGCCACGCGGTCGAAAAACGGAATGATAAAATTGACGCCCGGTTGCAGCACGGCGAAAAATTTGCCGAGCCGTTCCACCACGTAGGCGGTTTGCTGGGGCACCACTTTGACCGTAGCAAAAACCACAACCAGGGCCAGAAAGGCAAGGGTAAGAAAGACATATCCCATAAGAATCGAGCGGTTAAGTTGGTAACGCTGCTGTAAATCTCGGATAAACAGGCCGATAAGTCCAAGCGACGTGATGATAGGCAGAAAAAACCATAAATGAAAGGTTGCACGGCCGGATGGAGAAAGGATTTAGCCGGATGGCGCGGGCTAACCTCAAAAATCTTTAATCCGCTTTTAAAGCGAAATTAATTCCGGTTTAATGCAAAACGCCAACCTTGGCGGCACGGTTCGACTACCCCAAAAACCGGAATACGCACAATAATTAGCTGAGGTTTAATTGTGAAGAAGGAGAAGAGGCAGGAGGATTCCCGCCTTTTCTTTTTGGTCGCTACGCCAACAGCAAACGGGAAATGACCAGCCGCTGAATTTCGCTGGTGCCTTCGCCGATGGTGCAGAGCTTGGCGTCGCGGTAGAATTTTTCGACCGGGAAATCTTTCGTGTACCCGTAGCCGCCAAAAACCTGCACGGCTTCGTCGGCGGTTTTGACGGCCACCTCCGATGCGTAAAGCTTCGCCATGGCCGATTCTTTGGTGACCGGTTTTCCGGCATCTTTCAGGTCGGCAGCCTGGTAGGTGAGCAATTTGGCCGCTTCGATGGTGGTGGCCAGATCGGCCAGTTTAAAGGCAATGGCCTGAAACCGCCCAATCGACTGCCCGAATTGCTGCCGTTCTTTCGCATAAGCCAGGGCGTGTTCGTAGGCACCCAGCGCAATCCCCAGACTCAAGGCGGCAATGGAAATACGGCCCCCGTCCAGAATTTTCAGGGCCTGAACAAAACCGTCACCCACTTCGCCGAGTCGCTGGCGGTCGGGAATGCGGCAATCCTGAAAAATCATTTCGGCGGTTTCCGACGCCCGCATGCCCAGTTTGTCTTCTTTCTTGCCGCCCGAAAAACCGGGGGTGCCACGCTCCACAATAAACGCCGTGGCATTGTGGGGGGTGTTAGGTTCACCCGTTCGGGCAATGACGACGGCCACCTGGCCGCTGATGCCGTGGGTAATGAAGTTTTTGGAGCCATTCAGCACCCAGTCGGTATCCGCATCGGCGGACCGCTCCCGAACGGCGACCGTCTGCATGTTTCCGGCGTCGGACCCGGTATTGGGCTCGGTGAGTCCCCAGGCGCCAATCCACTCGCCGGTGGCCAGTTTGGGTAAATACCGTTCCTTCTGCTCAGGATTTCCAAACAGCAAAATATGGTTGGTACACAGGGAGTTATGGGCCGCCATGGACAAACCGATGGCGCCGTCCACTTTGGATACTTCGACAATGGCGTTGACGTACGTCCGGTAGCCCAGACCGGCACCGCCGTATTCTTCGGGTACCAGCACCCCCAATAGCCCCAGTTCGCCCAATTGCCGCATCGTTTCAACGGGAAAATGCTGCGATTCATCCCATTGGCGGACGTGGGGCCGCAGTTGCCGGGCTGCAAAATCGCGGACGCTTTGTATGATCAGTTGCGAAAGGTCATCTGCTTGGTTTTCTACAATTTCTGAGGTCATGACAGAGGGAGGTTATGGTGCAGGTTTACGGTGATTTCCAGAATAATGTACAACTAAATCGGAACAGGCCCAACTGGTCAACCAAATCCGGAGCCATGCGGTTTTTTCAATTTAGTTTGCGGTTGAAATTCAGAGTGAACGAGGGTTAAGTCCGCGCGCTGCCCGGAAGATGGGACCATCCGGGTCACAAAATCCGGGAGAAGTAACCGGAATTTGATAAAAAAATATATTTTTGTGTCCTGCAAACCAGGTATATAAAAAGTACAAATCAGTTGCCTGCCAGTCATCAACCTCACACAAATACCATTTCGCACTTATGAAATTAGCAGTTATTGGAACCGGATACGTCGGGCTTGTGACCGGTACGTGTTTTGCGGAAACCGGCAATCAGGTCGTCTGCGTCGATATTGACGAGCGAAAGGTTGAGAAACTCAACAACGGCATCATCCCCATCTATGAACCGGGTCTGGATGTGTTGTTCAACCGGAATACGGCGGAAGGCCGCCTGAAATTCACGACCAATCTGGCCGAAGGCATCGAAGGTGCCGAAGTGATCTTTCTGGCTCTGCCCACCCCGCCCGGCGAAGATGGATCGGCGGATTTAAAATACATCCTGAAAGTTTCCGATGACCTGGGGCCGCTGCTCAAACACTACGCGGTGGTGGTCGATAAAAGCACGGTGCCGGTCGGAACGGCCGAGAAAGTGTGGCTGCACATCTCGCGGGGCACCAACATCGACTTCGACGTGGTATCGAACCCGGAATTTCTGCGCGAAGGCGTGGCCGTTGAAGATTTCATGAAACCCGACCGCGTGGTGATCGGCACCCGCTCCGACAAAGCCAAGGCGGTTTTGAATAAACTATATGCGCCCCTGGTGCGGCAGGGCAACCCGGTTATTTTCATGGACGAACGCTCCGCTGAAATGACCAAGTATGCCGCCAATGCGTTTCTGGCCGTGAAGATTTCGTTCATGAACGAGATTGCCAACCTGTGCGAAAAAGCGGGCGCCAACGTCGATGACATTCGCCGGGGCATCGGCACCGACAGCCGGATTGGCAAGCGGTTTTTGTTTGCCGGCATCGGCTACGGCGGCAGCTGTTTCCCGAAAGATGTGCAGGCGCTGGAAAAAACCGCCCAGGAATACGATTACGATTTCAAGATTCTGAAATCGGTCATGGACGTCAACGCCCGGCAAAAAAGCAAGTTACTGCCGATGATCAAAAACCACTTCAACGGTGATTTGAAAGGCAAAACGATTGCGGTATGGGGATTGGCGTTTAAGCCCTACACGGATGACATTCGGGAAGCGCCGGCGCTGGAAAACATCCGGGCGTTGCTGGCAGCCGGAGCGAAAGTGACGGTTTATGACCCCGAAGCAATGGAAAACGTGCGGAACGTGCTGGGCAATCAGCTCACCTATGCTCACACTTCGTATGCGGCCCTGGATGATGCCGACGCGCTGGTGATCATGACCGAGTGGCCGTTGTTCCGCACCCCGGATTTTGTTAAAATGGACCTGTTGCTCAAAAACAAGCTGGTTTTCGACGGTCGGAACGTCTATGAACTCGACCAGATGAGAGAAGTAGGGTATACCTATTACAGCATCGGTCGGGAAACGGTTCGGCCGGAAGTGCCGCAGAATGCTTAATGTAAACTGAAATTCACGTTAAATACCACTTATGAAACGCGTACTCATTACGGGCGGGGCCGGCTTTCTGGGATCACACCTCTGTGACCGGTTTATCAGGGAAGGCTACCACGTCATTGCGATGGATAACCTCATTACGGGCGATATTCGTAACATTGAACACCTGTTCCACCTGCCCAATTTTGAATTTTATCACCACGATGTCTCCAAGTTTATCCACGTTGCGGGCGAACTCGATTACATCCTCCATTTTGCGTCGCCCGCCAGCCCGATCGACTACCTGAAAATTCCGATTCAGACCCTGAAAGTCGGTTCGCTGGGCATCCACAACTGCCTGGGTCTGGCGCGGGTTAAAAACGCCCGGGTGCTGATTGCGTCCACCTCGGAAGTGTACGGTGATCCGGCCGTGCATCCGCAGAATGAAGATTACTGGGGCAATGTCAACCCGGTGGGGCCGCGGGGCGTGTACGACGAAGCCAAGCGGTTTCAGGAAGCTATCACGATGGCCTACCACACCTACCACGGACTGGAAACGCGGATTGTGCGGATTTTTAACACCTACGGTCCCCGGATGCGGCTCAACGACGGCCGGGTGCTGCCCGCGTTCATTGGGCAGGCGCTGCGGGGTGAAGACCTGACGGTTTTTGGCGACGGCAGCCAGACCCGTTCGTTCTGCTACGTTGATGACCTGATTGAAGGGATTTACCGGCTGTTACTGAGCGATTACGCCTATCCGGTGAACATCGGCAATCCCGGCGAAATTACGATTCGGGAATTTGGCGAAGAAATCATCAAACTGACGGGCACCCAGCAGAAGCTGGTTGTTAAACCGCTGCCCACCGACGACCCCAAGCAACGCAAACCGGACATTACGCGGGCGAAAGAAATTTTGGGCTGGGAGCCTAAGGTTTCGCGGGCGGAAGGCTTACGCATTACGTACGATTATTTCAAAAGCCTGCCGGAGGAGGAACTGTACAAAGCGGCCTACCACCGCGAGTTTGGGAAGAAATAATCGACACGGACCCACGGGCCGGGCCGCGTAGGATCAAGTTGATGAAAACCGGTCCGGGGACTTGGCCAGAGGAGTCCAATTCGTCTCCGCTCACGGCCGGAGGCCGTGGGTATAAAAAAAGCCTGCGTGATCAATTCGATCATGCAGGCTTTTTATTTTTTGATTGGTATTATTCTTGATACGGAAGAGTTAATTAACTTTCGGCAATCCCTTCTCTAACCCGTTCCAGGTATGATACACTCACCGCTTTTTCGGTGTTATTCGACGTCATTGGAAATCTCAAACAAATTCATTACCAGTTGCTTATTCGTTGTTTTAGCTACTCAGATACCATCCTTTGCTGCTTCTGTTCCCCAAGCCGATGATTCGCTTTCGATCCGGAGCGGACGCCTAACCGCCCACCAGCACACCAGTTCAACAGACACGGTTTCCGGAAAAAGATTGCTTCAGATCGCTACCGGAAACCCTTTGCAGGCCTTGCAGGGGCAGGTTGCGGGCCTGCTCGTTCGGGCTAATTCCGGCGAACCGGGCGGGTCGGTTGCCCTCCAGATTCACGGTCCGGGGCGGTTTGGTGATACCACTCCGCTGATCGTCGTGGATGGGATGATTATCGGACAATCCGACAACCTCAACTGGCTGACTCCGGAATCCATCGCAACCGTCGAAGTGCTGAAGGATGCGACGGCGACCGGCCTTTACGGAATGCGGGGCGCAAACGGCGTGATGCACATTACCACCAAAAAGGGAGCCCTGGGTGGTCCCCGGATTGCGGCCGGGTTTTATACGGGCGTCCAGCAAATCACGCAGCGTCCGCAACTGCTCAACACCCGGCAATACATCGATTACATCAACGACAGCCGTTCGAATGGCGGGCTGATTCCGGCGTTCAAACTGACCAACCAGTCGTCGCTTGATACGCTGCTCAAAACCAGCACCGACTGGCTCGGCGCGCTGTTTCGTCCGGCCCCGGTTCGCAATGCCTACCTGTCGGTTTCGGGCGGAACCGAGTCGGCCCGGTACCTGCTGGCTGCCGATTACTTCAAACAGGATGGCGTCATTCTGGGTGCTGATTTTGAGCGTTTATCGCTGCGACTCAACACGGAGTTCGACCTGATGGAAACCGTAAAAGTAGGACAGAATCTGGTGGTTAGTCAATCGGTTCAGCACGCCAACGACGGGACCGGTGGCCGGACGCCCATCGAACAGGCGTTGAAAAGTGCGCCGTATCTGAGCATTACGAACCCCAGACAGATTGGCGGTTATAACGGCACCACGTACCTGGACGCCAGCAACGATGCCCTGAATCCCATTGGATTGTCGATGTTGACCAACGACCGCCGATCGTCGCTGAACCTGGTGGGGGACGTATTCGGGCAGTGGGCGATTTTCGATGGCCTGACCTACCGCGCCAGTCTCGGCTTCGATCTGCGCAATTCCGATCGGATGTATGCCATGCCCGCTTTCAACATGGGCGAGTACAACATCAATCTTACGGCTTCGCTGGCCCGCGCCAAGCAAACCGATTACAACACCCTGTTGCACCACCAGCTAAGCTATACGCATTCGCAGGGGGCGCATTCGCTGGCGGTTTTGCTGGCCGGCAGCCGCCAGACTTACCGCATTGACGATATTTCGGCGTTTACGGACGATCTACCCGGCAACAACATTCGTTCCCTGACCGCCGGGCAGTCGTCCCGAAACCGCACGGTGGGCGGAACCTACGGTTTTTACCGGATCGTTAGCTTGTGGGGGCAGGCGTCGTATGATTACGGGAAAAAGTACTGGCTGACGGCGGCCATCCGGCGCGATGGCTCGTCGCGCTTCGGACCCGGAAACCGCTTCGGAGCGTTTCCATCGGTGGGCGCGGCCTGGTACCTCAACAAAGAACGGTTTCTGGAATCGGTTCCGTACCTGAACACGATCAAGTTGCGGGCGAGCTGGGGAAAAACCGGCAACGATAACGTCGGTGATTTTCAGTACGCATCGCTGATTGCCCAGAATTACAACTACCCGTTCGGCCCCACCAATTCCTTCCTGGGTGTGGGGGCGTTTCCCAGCACCTTGCCAAATTCCGGCGTTCGCTGGGAAACCACCACGATGAGCAACGTCGGGCTGGATCTGGGCGCATGGGAGAATCGGGTGAAACTGCGGCTGGATTATTTCCGGAAACGGACGACGGATTTGCTGGTCGAGGTGCCGTTGCCGGCTTCGGTGGGCGCGTCGGCTCCGCTGACCAATGCCGGCATCGTGGATAATTCGGGTATCGACCTGAGCGTGAGCGCCGAACAACAAAGCGAATGGATCACGTTCGGAATCAGCGGGTTTGCCAGCTGGCAGAAAAACCGGGTCGTCTCGCTGGGCGACCGGCCCAACCCGGTTTTTGGGGGCCAGGTGCAGGACGAACTGGTGACGGCCACGGGCATCGGCCAGCCGGTGGGAAGCTACTACGGTTTTCGGCGGACCGGTATTTTTCAGAACCGCGACGAAATCATCAAAAACCCCAGCCTGACCGGCACCGAACCCGGCGATATCCGGTATGCGGATTTGAACCAGGATGGCAAAATTACCGACGACGATAAAACCTATCTCGGCAGTCCGGTGCCGACGTTTTATTACGGTTTTTCGGCCTCCGTGAGCGGGCTGGGCTTCGATCTGTCGGTGTTGGTACAGGGGGCGTCGGGGCAACAGGTGTACAATGCCAATGCCTACTGGCTGAACGGTTATCTGGGGCGGTATAATGCCGGCACGGACGTATTGAACCGCTGGACCCGCGAAAAACCGTCGACCACCCAACCCCGCGCCGATGCCTCCGGAACGCGTAACTTCCGCCCGTCCGACCGTTTCATCGAAGACGGCGGTTATTTCCGGGTCAAGTCGTTGCAGGTCGGCTACACGCTGCCCGAAGCCCTGACGTCCGGTTTTGGCGTCAGCACGTTGCGGTTGTACGTTGGCGCGCAAAACCTGTTCACCAAAACACGCTATTCGGGTTTTGATCCCGAGTTTGCCAGTAATCAGGCCATCGCCGAAGGAATTGATCGCGGGCAGCAGCCCCAGTCGCGGCTATTTCTGGGCGGTATTCAACTTAATTTTTAAAGTGGTTCAGAACACGGTTTTCAGTATCCGGTAGGCTGACGCATTCAGAAGCCAGTGGCCCGACCAGGCGTCGTTCCGGCGAAAACCGTAAACCGAGTACCGAGAACCGTATACTGAAAACCGAATTCCAATTTCGTATGAAAAAGATAGCTGTTCTGTTGCTGATAACCGGTCTGATAGTGGGTTGCAGCGACCAGGCACTGGATGTGGAAAACGTCAATGAGCTGACGACCGATAATTATTACAAAACCGAAGAAGATGCCCTGAAAGCCGTCAACGCGGCCTATGCAACCTTGGCGTCCCCGGATCTGTATTCGCAAATTATGCATTTGACGCAGGAATTGATGTCGGACGAAACCGAGGCAACCGTTTCGGCCAGCCCGAGCCTGATCGCCATGCGGGAGGCCGAATCCGATGCCACCAACGAGCTGTATAACTTCATCTGGTCGGGTTGTTACCAGGGCATTTACCGGGCGAATCTGGCCATCACCCGCATTCCGGGCGTTCCGATGAACGAGTCCAGGAAAAACCGCCTGATGGGTGAAGCGTATTTTCTGCGCGCGCTGTATTACTTTATCCTGGTGACGAATTTTGGCGATGTTCCGCTCATTCTGAAGGTGGTGGATGTGAGTAATCCGGCGGAAAAACAGCCCACCCGCATTGCGGTAGCCAACGTCTATGCCGCCATTCTGAAGGATTTTGAAGAAGCCGAAAAACGCCTGCCGGTTTTGTACGAAGGCGACGAAATTGGCCGGGTGACGCGCGGTGCCGCGAAAGGATTCCGGGCCAAGGCGCTGTTGTACCGGGCGAATCTGACCAACAACCAGGCCGACTATGCCGCATCGGCGAAGCTGTTTAAGGAAATCATTGATTCGAATGACTACGACCTGATGCCCAATTACCGGGATAACCACACGAACACAAACGAAAACAATAACGAGTCGCTTTTTGAGGTTCAGTTTTCATCGACCGTCAACCCGGGTGCGTTCTGCGACGAATGCGGCACGGGCGGTTTGCGGCCGCTTGAAATGGGCGTTCGGGGACGCGCCTACAACAACGTCATTCCGTCGGAATGGTACGTCAAGCAGTTTGAAGCCGGGGATACGCGCTTGCTGGCGTCGGTTTTTGGGCCGCAGGGCAGCAAATTCGACGGGCTGGATTATTACAAAATTCTCGATTACAAAGCCTGGTCCGACATTTTGCCGGTTGATTTTGCCGTTCGCAAATACCAGAAAGACGCCGGAAACGAGTTTGACTGGACCACCGGCTCGGACGTCAACATCCGTCTGATGCGGTTTGCGGATGTGCTGCTGATGTATGCCGAAGCGACCAACTCGGCGCAGGGGCCAACCGCCGATGCCTATGCCGCCGTCAACCGCGTCAGGAAACGGGCCGGCCTGGAGCCGCTGGCACCCGGTTTGTCAAAAACCGCTTTTATGGACTGGATCATGCACGAGCGTGTGGTGGAACTGGGCATGGAGGGGCACCGCTGGCGCGATCTGGTCCGCTGGAAACGGGCCTACCTGGAACTGACTGCAAAGGCCCGCCCGTTCGACGAAAAGAAGCATTACCTGTTTCCGATTCCGGCCAAAGAACGCCAGCTCAATCCGAATCTGACCCAGAATCCGGGCTGGTAGAAGGGGAAAAAGCATAGACTAGTAATACTGAACACTGACTGTTAAATAACGAAGTGACCTGGTTGCCCGGTGATGGAGCAGACCTTTTTCCTTCGATATTCGTTATTCAGTATTACTCATTCACAATTCAATCGGTAATCATGAAGCGGTTTTTTGGCGTCCTGGCACTCGTGCTGACGATGATTTCGGTGGCAAAGGCTCAAAACCGGGTTTATAAAAACGCCCTTCGGGTTGGTGTTGATTACCTGACCCTGGATGCGCCCGATGATCTGGGTTACCGGTATCTGGGGCGGTATGCCCGGCACCTGGGCAACGATCGAATTGTTCTGGAAGCCAGTCTGGGCTATCTGAAAGTGGCGAATAACCGGTCGTTGCCCAACGCCTACGTGTTTCAGGGAAGAGCCCGCAAGCGCATCACGGCGGATTTTACGGCCTCGTTTGATTTCGTGAAAAGTTCGCAGCACGCCCTGCGGCTGGGCATCGGCCCGTCGGTCTGGTACCGGGAAGACGATCGGTGGGAAAGCGTTGATTACCTGATCAATCCCGACGGAAGCGCAGCTGGGATTAGCATTAAAAACCGGCAGATCAACGAAGTCAACCTTGGCGGAAGTGCCGTTGCGGAATACGAATTCGCTGCGACTGAACGCCTTATGCTGGGTGCCCGGCTGGGACTAACCACGTTTAAAACCGCCAGCATCAGTTCGCTGGCCGGACTAAACCTGGGCTACCGGTTTTAAGCGGGTGCAGGCCGGGTGAGCAGCCTGTGCTTTTATTATCGGCAAATTCCGTATCTTTGTCGGCATAAACCTATGAAGGTACTTCGTCATCTTCCTTTATTGCACCGGATTTTTTGCCTGTTGATGGCCGTTAACGTGCTCAACTTCAGCATCGATTCCCCGGACCAATTCACCCAGCCGCTTGTTCAGAACGTGGGTGCCGAGGATCTGTCGGTCAATAAAATGGAAAGTATCGGGGAGGTTCTGCTGGAAAAAGTCCTCGAAATCCCGAATGCCGTGCCCGAACAGGACGATCCGGATCATCCGATTGCGGTCAAAATCGTCAAGTCGGTTTATGACTGGGCGACGCCTTCCGTCACGGTTCCTTTACAGAAAATCGCCGTTATTTTTCCGGTGCTTTCCGAGAAAAAGCCTACTTGCTACGCGACTTTCTACTCATCTCATTCGCCTGAGATCGATTCTCCTCCGCCCCGACGGGCCTGATTTTACCCTTCTTTTTTGAGGAAAAACCGTCCCTGCATTCGGCAGACGGCTGGTTTCTTCCGGTTTTTCGTATCCGCCGGTAACCCGATCGCTGGTCTGCCGCATCTGTCTGCTCCAGTCAGATCGGAAGCCACAGCTTTGGTTGGCCGCTGATACGCCATTCTTCATGTGAATTTCCAAAATATGATCAAATACATGACCCTGGTGGTGCTGCTGCTTAGCGGGATGGCCCGGGCCCAGGACACTTTGTCCATTCAGCTCCGGCAGGCCGATAGCCTGTTTGTAGGGCGAAATCTGCTCGCCCTGGCCGCCCGCTACCAGATTGAAGCGGCTCAGGCGCAGGTACTTCAGGCCGGTTTGTTTGAAAATCCGATCCTTACGGTCGAAATCAATGCCTACAATCCCGGCCGTGGTCGGGCCGTGGACGTTGGCCGGCAGGGGCAGAAATTTGTATCCGTCGAACAGGTTTTGCTGACGGCTGGTAAACGAAACAAACGGGTGGCGCTGGCGCAGGAATCGGCCCGAATGACCGGGTTGGAGTTTCGCGATCTGCTCCGGAACCTTCGTTTTGAGGTGCACAGCCGGTTTTACGAACTCCATTTTCAGCAGCGGACGCTGGCGCTTTACGGCCAGCAAATCGAAATTCTGCAAAATACCGTCGATGCGTTTGAGGAGCAATACCGGCGAAACAACGTCTCGTTGCGGGAACTGATCCGCTTAAAATCGCTGCTGTTTCAGCTTTCCAAAGAGCGCGCCGAAATCCTTTCGCAACTCACTGACCAACAGGCTTATCTGCAAACGCTGCTCTCAACCAGTCAGCCGGTTAAATCGTTGGTGGACCAAGCCGAGCTAAACCGGGTTCAACTGCCCAGCCAGCCGCTGGATTCCCTGCGGAGCCTGGCGCTGCAACACCGGCCGGATGTGCAGATCAGCGGTTCATTGACGCAGCAGGCGCAGCTTAATTATAATCTGCAAAAAGCCCTGGCCCGGCCGGATGTGCGCGTTGGTGGCGTCTACGATCAGAATTCCAACTACATCCCGAATTACTTCGGCGTGTCGGCGTCGGTGGATTTGCCATTTTTCAACCGCAATCAGGGCGCCATCCGGGCCGCCCGGAGCCAGATCGACTACCAGAGAGGATTGCAACAGCAGAAAACCGTGCAGGTCGAAAACGAAGTGACGGCAGCCTGGCAGAAAATCCGCAATGCCGAGCAGACGATTCGCTCGGTCGAGGGCCGGTTCACGGAGCAGTTCGAACAACTGAACCAGGGAGTGGTGGCGAATTTTCTGAAGCGAAATATCTCCCTGCTGGAGTTTGTCGATCTCTTTGAAGCCTACACCGAAAACAGCCGCGATCTGAACCGGCTGCAAGCCACCCGCATGGCGGCATACGAAGAATTTAACTACGTCATTGGAACCGATCTGTCGAAATAAATCATGAATAAATTACTCATAATCAGCGCTGTGTTGTTTTCGGCCGTAGCAAACCTGGGTTGCGAAAAACCGTCGGCCAACGAAGAAGCGAAGGCGTTTATGCTTTCGGATACCATGCTGAAACGCATCCGGCTGGATTCGGTGGCAACCCAGCCCGTGCGCAACGAGCTGACGCTGGTGGGCCGGGTGGTGGCCGACGAAAACAAGGTGGTCAAAGTGTTCCCGCTGGTGGGCGGAAACGTCGAAACCGTATCGGTCGAGCTGGGCGATTATGTCCGCAAAGGCCAGCCGCTGGCGCTGATCCGTTCGGGCGAAGTCGCCGATCTGGAGCGTCAGATGATTCAGGCGCAGTCGGAATTGGGGGTGGCGCAGAAAAACCTGCGGGTGGCGCAGGACCTCAACGAAAGCAAACTGAATGCCCAGCGCGACGTGGTGCAGGCGCAAAACGAAGTCGATCAGGCGCAGGCCGAGGTAAACCGCCTGCGGGAAGTTTTCCAGATTTACGGTTTAGGTAATTCCGCCAATTACATCGTCAAGGCCCCCCTGTCCGGTTTTATCATCGAAAAAAATATCAACCCGGGCCTCCAGCTGCGCTCCGACAACGCGGACAATCTGTTCACCATCGGCGAAATCAGCGATGTCTGGGTGATGGCAAACGTTAATGAAAGCGACATCGGGCGCGTCCGCACGGGCATGGCTGCCCAGATTGAAACGCTCAGCTACCCGGATGAGGTGTTTCGGGGCAAAGTGGACAAAATCTACAACGTGCTCGATCCGAATACCAAGGCCATGAGTGTGCGCATCCGGCTGCCCAATACGGGCTATCAACTCAAGCCCCAAATGCACGCGACCATTCGCCTGACGCTGGAAACCGGCCAGCAATTGCCCGCCGTTTCGACCGATGCCGTCATTTTCGACCGCTCGAAGAACTTCGTGGTCGTTTTCCGGAACCGGAACGATCTGGAAGTTCGGGAGATCGCGGTTCATAAAACATTGCGAACGGTAACCTACGTCGAATCGGGCCTGAAACCGGGCGAGCGCGTGATTTCCAAAAATCAGATTCTGGTGTACAACGCTTTAAACGAATAACCCATGAACCAGTTCATTCGGAATATCGTCGGTTTTTCGCTGAAGAACCGGTTTTTTATCTTTTTCATGACGGCTGGTCTGGTCGTTGCCGGGGTGTTTAGCTACCTGAATACCCCCCTGGAAGCTTTCCCGGATGTTACCAATACGCAGATTATTGTCGTCACGGAATGGAACGGACGGAGCGCCGAAGAAATCGAGCGGTTTGTGACCGTGCCCATCGAAGTGGCGATGAATTCGGTGCAGCGAAAAACCAACGTACGCTCCGTGACCATGTTTGGCCTGTCGGTCATCAAAATCATTTTTGAGGACGATGTGGAGGATTTTTTCGCCCGGCAGCAGGTCAACAACCAGCTCCGGAATGTACCGCTGCCCGAAGGGGTCGAACCGGATATTCAACCCCCTTATGGCCCGACCGGCGAGATTTTCCGGTTTACGCTGAAAAGTGACAAGCGGGACAGCCGGGAGTTGCTGACGATCCACAACTGGGTGATTGACCGGCAGTTGCGGAGTGTGCCGGGCGTGGCCGATGTGGTGGCTTTTGGCGGTCGGCAGAAAATCTACGAACTGCGCGTGAACCCAACCCAACTGGCGAAATACGACCTGACTCCGCTGGAAGTATACCAGGCCGTCACCCGAAGTAACATCAACGTCGGGGGCGATGTCATCGAACGAAGCGGGCAGGCCTACGTCGTGCGCGGCATCGGACTGCTGACCTCGGTTCAGGATATTGGCAACATCATCATCGAAGAACTGAACGGCAACCCGATTCTGGTCAGAAACGTGGCCGAAGTGGCCGAGTCGCAACTGCCGCGCGTGGGGCAGGTGGGCCTGAACGAGGACGACGACGTGGTGGAAGGCATTGTGGTGATGCGGAAAGCCGAAAATCCGAGCGAAGTGCTGGAGCGCGTAAAGGCCAAAATCGGGCAGCTGAATACGCGGGTGTTGCCCAAAGACGTCCAAATGGTTACGTTCTACGACCGCGACAACCTGATCGAATTTTGTACCCATACGGTTTTGCACAACCTGACCGAAGGGATTGTTCTGGTCACGGTCATGGTATTTCTGTTCATGGCCGACTGGCGCACGACGCTCATCGTTTCCATCATCATTCCGCTGGCGTTGCTATTTGCGTTCATGTGTCTGAAAATGAGGGGAATGTCGGCCAACCTGCTGTCGATGGGCGCGGTCGATTTTGGAATTATCATCGACGGGGCCGTGGTGATGGTCGAGGGCATTTTTGTTACCCTCGACCACAAGGCGCACAAAGTCGGCATGGAGCGGTTCAACAAACTGGCCAAGCTGGGTTTGATCAAGAAAACCGGGGGCGAGTTGGGCAAGGCGGTTTTCTTCTCCAAGTTGATCATCATCACGGCTTTGTTACCGATCTTCTCGTTTCAGAAAGTCGAAGGAAAAATGTTCTCGCCACTGGCCTGGACGCTCGGGTTTGCGTTGCTGGGCGCCTTGTTGTTTACGCTCACGCTGGTGCCGGTTTTGTGTTCGCTATTGCTGAAAAAGAACGTCCGGGAGAAGAACAATCCGGTCGTCAACTTCTTTAACCGCATCGTGATGGCGGGTTTTGGCTGGTGCTACGGCCGCCAGAAACGCAGTATCCTGGCGGCTTTGCTGCTGATGGGCGGCACGTTTTTCTCCGCCCGGTTTCTGGGAACCGAATTTCTGCCGCAACTCAACGAAGGGGCGCTGTGGGTGACGGCCGAACTGCCCATGAGTTTGTCACTGCCCGAAAGCGTGGAAATGGCCGGGCAGATCCGGCGCGATTTGCAGACGTTTCCGGAAGTGAAACAGGTGCTTTCGCAGGTGGGCCGCTCGAACGACGGCACGGACCCGAACGGTTTTTATTTCTGTCAGTTTCAGGTCGATCTGGCCCCGAAAGACGGATGGAAGCGCAAGATTTCCGTTGAGGAACTCACCGACGAGATGGACAAAAAGCTGCGGAATTACCCCGGCATTCTTTATAATTATTCGCAGCCCATCATCGACAACGTGGCCGAAGCCGTAGCCGGTTACAAAGCCAGCAACGGCGTGAAAATTTTCGGACCGGATATTTACCAACTCGAAAAATACGCCGATCAGGTCCTGAAAGCGATGAAAGACGTGGACGGGGTGCGCGATCTGGGCATTATCCGCAACGTCGGCCAGCCCGAGATCAGTGTGTTGTTTCATGATCACAAAATGGCGCTTTACGGCGTCACGACGGCGGATGCCCAGGCCGTGATCGAGATGGCGATTGGCGGAAAAACCGCATCCATTTTATACGAAGGCGAGCGCCGGTTCGATATTCGGGTGCGGTATCAGGATGAATACCGGCAGAATGAGGAAGACATCATGCGGTTGATGGTGCCAACCCTGAAGGGCGGACTGATTCCGTTGCGGGAAATCGCTACGGTTCAGAAACAAACCGGTCCGGCGTTCATCTACCGGGATATCAACCAGCGGTTTATCGGCGTGAAGTTTTCGGTGCGGGGCCGTGATCTGGGCAGCACCATCGCCGAGGCCCAACAAAAAGTAAACGCCGTCCTCAAAACCGGTAACGATTACTCGGTGGAATGGGTCGGGGAGTTTGAAAACCAGGTGCGGGCCACGGAGCGGCTGGCGCAGGTGGTGCCCGTCAGTCTGGCGGCCATTTTTGTCATTCTGTTCATCACCTTCGGCAACACCAAAGACGCGGGTCTGGTACTGCTTAACGTGCCGTTTGCGCTGATTGGCGGCATTCTGGCCCTGCACGTAACCAACATGAACTTCGGGATTTCGGCGGGCGTCGGGTTCATTGCGCTGTTCGGAATCTGCGTGCAGAACGGGGTCATTCTGATCTCGGTTTTCAATAAAAATCTGCTGGCCCGTATGGCGCTCGACGATGCCATTCGCGAGGGCGTTCAGTCGCGCATCCGGCCCGTCGTGATGACCGCCCTAATGGCGGCAATCGGCTTGCTGCCCGCTGCGGTTTCCACCGGAATCGGCTCCGAAACGCAAAAACCGCTGGCCATCGTCGTCATCGGCGGACTGGTAACGGCCACCGTGCTGACGCTGCTGATTTTCCCGATCATCTACCGGTTTTTCTACCGGCACCGCGTTCACCGGATTCGGGATCTGGACGACTAAAAGTCCGGACGCCGGTGTGGAATGACTTTTTTTTAATCTCTAAACACGTTCAATTATGAAAAACTATCAAATCAGGCATCGTTTCAAAGCCCTCGTTTATACGCTGTTCCTGGGGGTATGGATTACCGGTTGCCAGGACAAGGCCGGGGCCGACTTTATCTACGAAGCGTCCAGCCAGGGGGTGGCCGTTGGCGCTTACGGCGGTTTCAGGGATGCGTTTCCGGATGCTCAGGCGGTGAGTTGGAGCAATGTTCAGGAACGAATCTGGGAGGCCCGGTTTTCGCAGAATGCGATGGAAAAGGCGGCCTTCTTTCACTCTAATGGCGTGATGATCGATCAGGGCACGCGGGTGCCGCAAACGGTTTTACCGGAAAATGCCCGGAACTACCTGAACGCGACTTACCCGGGTGGGCGGGTACAAACCGTGTTGACGGGCCCGAACGGGAGTGACAACAGCCCGTTTCGGGTTTTTCAGGTGAATGCCACCGGTTCCCGAATCTGGCGCGTTCTGTTGACGGCCGATGGGCAGTTGCAGGGCGCAACGGAGCTCTGACCGCTCAACTTCCAATTGCGGTAAGGCCTAATAAAAAGCGCAGCCGGTTTTTCGATCCGGCTGCGCTTTTTGGAACAAAATAGAGTGAAACGCCAAAGGTCGAAAAACCGGCGGCTGTTAGACCGTGAGAATATCCTGTTCTTTGGCAACGAAAATGCTGTCAATTTTGGCGATAAAACCGTCGGTCAGTTTCTGGACGCGTTCTTCGCCTTTTTTTACCTCATCTTCCGAAACGCCTTCTTTGGTCAGTTTGCGGATGCCGTCGTTGGTGTCTTTGCGAATGTTGCGGACGTTGACTTTGGCGACTTCGATTTCCTGCTTTACTTTTTTCACCAGATCCCGACGGCGTTCTTCGGTCAGCGGAGGGATATTCAACCGGATGTTTTCGCCGTCGTTGGTCGGCGACAATCCGAGGTTGCTGTTGCGAATGGCTTTTTCGATTTCGCCGATCATTTTCTTTTCAAACGGCTTGATGGCAATGGTCCGGGCGTCGGGAGTAGTGATCGAAGCCACGTTGTTGATGGGCGAATTCATCCCGTAATAGTCCACCTGAAGGCCATCGAGCATCGCGGTCGACGCTTTGCCCGCCCGAATTTTGGATAACTCGATGTTCAAATGTTTCAACGCCTTTTCCATCGTATCCCGGGCGTCTTCGAGATAAAGCTCAATTTCTTCCATGGTTTTTAAATAGTGATGAATTAGGAGCGATGAATGATGAAGGTGGCATCCGTTACCTTTATGATTTCATCTTATTCCGGCAAGCGGGTCATAATTCACCGTTCATACGTCATCATTTATAAATTAGCCCGTGATCAGCGTGCCAATGTCCTCGCCATCGACGAGCCGGATCAGGTTGCCCGATTGGTTCATGTCGAATACGATGATGGGCAAATTGTTTTCCTTGCACAACGTAAAGGCCGTTAAGTCCATGACGTTGAGTTTCTTTTCGTAAACGTCCTGAAACGAAATCGTGGTATACCGGGTGGCGGTTTTATCCTTAAACGGATCGGCGGTATAGACCCCATCGACGCGGGTACCCTTCAGAACCACATCGGCTTCGACTTCAATGGCCCGCAGGCTGGCCGTGGTGTCGGTCGTAAAATACGGGTTTCCGGTGCCGGCGCCGAAGATCACGACGCGCCCTTTTTCGAGGTGACGAACGGCCCGCCGACGAACGTAGGGCTCACAGACCTGTTCCATCTTGATGGCCGACATAACGCGCGTATACAAACCGTGTTGCTCGAGCGAACTCTGGATGGCCATCGCGTTGATAACCGTCGCCAGCATCCCCATGTAATCGCCCTGAACCCGGTCCATACCCCGGCGTTCGCCCTGGATGCCCCGGAAAATGTTGCCCCCGCCAATCACGATGGCAACCTGCACCCCTTTTTCAACGACTTGCTTGATTTCCAGACTGTATTGGTCCAGAATGGTGGGATCGATACCGTATCCTTGGTTTCCGCTCAAAGCTTCACCGCTAAGTTTGAGCAGAATTCGTTTATATTTTAGTTGAGCCATGAAGGAAAGTTTGGCGACAAATATAGTAAAAGTGATGAGTTAAGAGTGATGAGTGATGAGTTAAAATGCTCCGCAAAGAGAATGCGTCAGCCAACTCATCACTCTTCATTCATCACGCTTAACTAAACTCCACCAGAATTTGATTTTTTTCGACGGTCTGGCCGCGGTTGATCCGGACGGTTTTGATGGTGCCGTCGGCGGGGGATTTAATGACGTTTTCCATTTTCATGGCTTCCAGAATCAAAACCGTATCGCCTTTGCGGACGGTGTCGCCGGGCTGAACGCTCAGACTCAGAATCAGACCGGGCATCGGCGCTTTGATGTCATTGATCCGGGCCTGGTTGGCCGCACTCATGCCCATCTGTTCGAGGAGCAGGTCGAAGCGGTCTCGCAGTTTCACCTGATGAATGGACTGATTGATTTTGAGCGTGGCGGTTTTTTCCGTGGTATCCAGGTGGAGGATTTCGGCCGTGTAGGAGCGGTTTTGATGCAGGATGTGAAACTGGCGGTCGTTCAGTCGAACCAGGTCCCAGGTCAGGAGCTGGCCATTCAAAACCGGTTGATCGCCGGAGAAATCAATCTCGAAAGAGTCCTGATCGTTGACGGAAGCACGAAACATAAAGACGCGGTTTGGGTGTAGGCTTACTTTTTGTTGATCAAATATACACCCAACAGGCAAATTCCCATACCGGCCACCTGCGGCCAGTGGAGCGGTTCGCCGTCGAGAAGGCCCCACAGCACGGCTACAACCGGAATCAGGTACGTCACCGTTGAGGCAAAAACGCCGGAGGTCAGTTGAATGATCCGGTTGAAGAGAATGGTGGCAAAACCGGAGCCAACCATGCCCAGCGTCATCAGCATCAGGAGCGCGGGCGTGGAGCCGGGCGCGACAACCCGCGCGGGAAAATCCGTGGTAGCCAGACCAATCAGGGCGATGGGCCCCACCATAGCAAAGGTGGAAGCCGTTGATAACAAGGCCGGTAAGTCGGACAGGTAGCGCGAAACGATGTTGATGTTAAAACCGTAGCAAAGCGTGGCTAACACAATCAGAAAGGCGTAGGCGTTGTAAGAAAATGAGCCGGTGGCGCTGAAAAACACCAGAAATACCGACCCGAAAAAGCCGAGCAGGATCCCGCCAATTTGCCGCCATCTGGCCCGTTTCTTGAACAGTATAACGCCAATGAGAAATGTGAACAGGGGACTCAGGGCGTTGAGCGTTCCGGCCAGCGAACTGTTGAGGTGAGCACCGGCAATGGCGAACAACACGGCCGGAATCAAATAACCAAGCATACCCGAACCCAGCAGGGGGAGCCAGCGGTTTCGCGGAATCTGATTCCAGCGGATCAGCAGATAAGGCAGAAAAAACAGAAATGCCAGAAAAATGCGCCCCGTTCCCACCTGCATCGGGGCAAAAACCGGCAGGCTGTGTTTGATTAGAATAAACGAAGTGCCCCAGATCAGGGCAACCAGAATAAGGAGCATCCAGGCTTGAAGCAGGCGTTTGGACGGCGGAGCGGAGACCGGTTCGAGCGTGGAATTGGAGGAAATCGTAGAAGGTTTCGTCATATTCCTAGAACCATCTGCCGGGGCGGTTTGGTTCTGACCACTGCGAAAAACTCACCCTAATAATAAACTGATAATTAGGGTCTTATTTAGAAGGTGGCAGTCCAAAAATGCGTTGTGAAAAATAGTTGCAACGCAAACGCCAAGAACTGCGTACTGGTATGCAACGGGACGGGCCGGAATCCTGTCTTGCCTGATGATAGCCATCTCTACAAATTCTTGAACCTGATCAGTTTCGGATTCGCGCAGGCCGGGAAAACCGCCGGTTTGTCAGACAGCACCCGTCGGATTGCCTTTTTGTTGTCACTGCCTGACAACGGTCCGCGCTGAAATTGATCCGATTTGTACCGATTCGTTCATTTTTCCACTTATAACGGATTACGGAGGCTATGAACACATTCCCGAAACTACCCCTTTCGGTAGTCATGATTACGCTGAATGCCGAACGCACGATAAAACAGGCGCTGGAATCGGTCGCGCCCTGGGTCGATGAAATGGTGATAGTTGATTCGGGCAGTACCGACGCCACCCTGCACCTGGCTCAGCAGTTCGATTGCAAAGTGATTCACCGCAAATTCGATGGATTCGGGCCGCAAAAGCAGTTCGCCATCGATCAGGCCAAGCACGACTGGGTTCTGGTGCTCGACGCAGATGAAATCGTGTCCGCGCAACTGGCTGAAGAGATCGAAGCTCTTTTTACCACCGGAGCGCCGACGTATGCGGGGTATTCGTTACCCCGGAATCTGATTTTTCTGGGACGGATTTTGCGGCACAGCGGCCAGAACCGGCAACCGGTTTTGCGGTTGTTCGACCGCCGGAAAGGCCACATCACGCCCATGCCGGTGCACGAATCCGTTCAGGTCGAAGGACCGATTCGGCATCTTTCGGGGGTTCTGATTCACTACAGCTACGGCTCCCTACACGATTATGTGCTGAAAATGAATCAGTACACCACTCTGAGCGCTGAAGAAATGGCTTTGCGGCACAAAAAGGCAAACATTGCGCTGCAGGGCATCCGGTTTTTGTTTACGTTCGTGAAAATCTATTTTTTCAAAAGCGGTCTGCTCGACGGCTACCCCGGTTTTGTGTGGGCGTTGTTGTCGGCGGTGTATCCGGTGATCAAATATTCAAAACTACAGGAATTGCGGGATGACGAGGAGCGGCTGAAAGTCAAACCCGTGCTGGCCTTTGAGTAGGATGGGTTTGGCCCTCCCGGATTAGATCACGGCCAGTTCGTACGCTTCCCCGATTTCATCCAGAATCTCCGCAATTTCCGCCAGCGTATCGGCCTGCACGAGCCGCATCCGGAACGGTTTAAAATTTTCCAGCCCTTTGAAATAATTGGTATAATGCCGGCGCATTTCGAAAATGCCGGTTTTTTCACCTTTCCAGCGGATTGAAAACTCCAGGTGCTGTTTACAAACGGCCACGCGATCGGCGAGGGTTGGCGCTGCCCGGTGTTCGCCCGTGCGGAGGTAGTGCTTGATTTCGTCGAAAATCCAGGGGTAGCCGATGCTCGCCCGGCCAATCATGATGCCATCCACCCCGTAGCGGTTTTTGTAGGCCAGCGCTTTTTCGGGGCTGTCGATGTCGCCGTTGCCGAAGATGGGAATGGTGGTGCGCGGATTTTCTTTAATCCGGCCAATCAGGGTCCAGTCGGCTTCCCCTTTGTACATCTGTACGCGCGTGCGGCCGTGTACCGTCAGCGCCTGAATGCCAATGTCCTGCAAACGTTCGGCCACTTCCAGAATATTCCGCGTGTTATCGTCCCAGCCCAGCCGGGTTTTCACCGTAACGGGCAAGTGCGTTGCTTTAACAACCGCTTCGGTCATTTTCACCATTTTCGGGATGTCCTGCAACAAAGCCGCCCCGGCTCCCCGGCAGGCCACGTTTTTGACCGGGCAGCCGTAATTGATGTCAATCAGATCCGGGTTGGCCCGCGTGGCAATTTCGGAACAGGCCCGCATCGTTTCGACATCCGAACCAAAAAGCTGAATGCCAATCGGGCGTTCGTACTCAAAAATGTCCAGTTTCTGAACGCTTTTGGCCGCATCCCGAATCAGTCCTTCCGACGAGATAAATTCCGTATACATCAAATCCGCCCCGTTGGCTTTGCAGACCGCCCGAAACGGCGGATCGCTCACATCCTCCATCGGCGCCAGTAAGAGCGGAAAATCACCCAGTTCAATTGTTCCAATTTTTGCCATATATCGCTAACAATACGGTTTTCAAAGATGTTCGCCAAACCGGACTGGATTTGAAAACCGGCCGGTGTATTTTTTATAAAAACCGGGCCGGTTTTAACAATCTTGCCCGTTTGGCCGTAAATTTACGGCAATTATGGAAGACTTCCGCTCTACGTCACCCTCTTCGAATACCCTGCATCCTTTTCGTAGCCTGCTGGTTTTGCTCGGATTTGTCCTGCTGGGTATGTCGCTGGGCGGGTTGCTGGCCGGGATGTTCCTGGCAGTCTGGGCCACCAGCGGGGGGCAGGACGTGAGCGATATCGCCGACATTCTAAGTCACCCCGCCGAGTATCCCGGAAGCTGGCACCTGCTGATGCTGATTCAGGCGGTTAGCCACCTCTGCACGTTTTTGCTGCCTTGTCTGCTTTACCTGCGCTGGATCGAACGCCGGTCCTGGTCGGATTTTAACGCCCGTCCGCTGGCAGCGGTCAAAGCCGTTGGGGTGGTGGCGCTGCTGACCATCACCTTCATGCCCCTGAATGGCCTGATCATTGAGTGGAATCAAAACCTCGAACTGCCGGATGCGTTGAAGGGACTGGAGGAATGGATGCGGCAAAAAGAAGATCAGATGGGCGAGCTGACCAAGTTTCTGACCGATTTTACTTCACCGCTGGATCTGGTTTTTGCCCTGCTTACGATTGGTATTATTCCGGGAATCGGGGAGGAGGTGCTGTTCCGGGGAATGTTGCAGCGGAAGCTGGCGCAATGGACGGGAAATGGCCACATCGCCGTCTGGGTAGCCGCCCTGATTTTTAGTGCCATTCACATTCAGTTTTACGGTTTTGTGCCCCGGGCGTTGTTAGGCGCCTTGTTTGGATACCTGTACGTTTGGTCGGGAAACATCTGGGTGCCCATTCTGGCCCACGCGGTTAACAACGGTTTTACGGTTTTGATGGTGTGGCTGCACCGGCGGCACCTGATTTCGGTTGATATCGAAAATACGGATTCGGTTCCTTTGACCGGCGCGTTAATTTCGCTAGTTTTAACGATAGGTTTTTTAACTTTTTTTCGAAAGTCGAATCAATCGCCGTCCCAGCCGTATGTCTGATCAGTGGGAGAAAGTACTGGTGACCCCTACCATCCACCGCGCCGAACTGGCCAAAGTGTTGTTGGCCGAACACGACATTAACGCCGTCGTTGTTAACAAAAAAGACAGCAATTATCTGCTGGGAAACTGCGAAGTTTACGTGCAGGCCGAAAATGCCGCACTGGCCAAAATTCACCTGATTTCGGCGGACCTGGAATACTGAGAGCGAATCAGGGCCGATCCGTCATTTGCTTTCGGTCGTGTTTTTTTTCGAGTAGGAAATAACCGTATAAATGCCTTCCTTGGGTTTGCCGGACATTTCCAGCGTGATCACCGTGCGGTCGGTCTCCCAAATGCTTGACCGGTTCAGGTGGCCCAGCAAAACCGCATCGCCGTGACGCTCGGGGCGCTCTTTGTACAACGGATAATTCCAGGTGGAATAATCGCCCGTGGGTGGGCCGTAGCGATCCGACAGGATTTTGAACAGGGCCTGATAATCTTCCAGGTGTTGCTGGGCGCGGACATGCCGATCCGTAAAAATGTACAGGGCCCCGGCGAGCTGGTCTTTAACAAAAGCAAACTTTACCGAAGCCGGGAAGTTGTAAAACCAGCGCTGGCGGTATTGCAGGGTCGAATCGGTGGTTCGGTAGGGCGTAGACAACTCAGCGGCTTGAACTTCCTTGTTGCTCATGTCCCAGCGGAGCGAACGAAGATCAAATTCCGGTTGTTGACCCTTTCCGGACAACCGGAGAAATAGGCCAAGCAGGACTAAAAGCATACGGAAAAGGGGGCGGTGAGTAGAACGCTGATGAATAAAGCTCTATTACTATATCCTCTGTAAATTACGTTAAAATAGACGAAAAGAGAAACTCAGGTATGAACGACGTCTCCGTATTTTGTTATTTTCGCCGGATCAACCACTTTGATTTGTAGTTGCCTTCCGATATGAAAGCACGTTTAGATCGGATGACGAACCTGCAACAGCGCGTGATTACGGCTGCCATTGGTGTTATCATCATCCTATTTGGGATTGGATACAGTGACTGGACCTTTGCCTTGTTGTTCTGCGCCATCAGTGCGCTGACGCAACTGGAGTTTTATAAATTACTCGGCCTGGATGGCAATCAACCACTGACCTATTACGGAACCGCCGTTGGCTGTCTGATCTGTATATTGACGTATCTGATTGAAAAACAGATTGTTGATTACGACAGTTATTTCCTGATCTGCCCGGCGGCTTCCATGATCTTTCTGATCAAGCTTTATAAAAAGCGGGATCTGAAACCGTTTACCAACATCGGGTTTACGTTTCTGGGGCTGATTTATGTAGCGGTGCCGTTTGCCTTGCTGAATGTGCTGGCGCTGCGGGGCGGTACCTATCACCCGGGTTTGATGCTGGGGTGTCTGGTGCTGCTGTGGGCCAGTGATATCGGGGCGTATTTTGCCGGCACCAAATTCGGGCGCAGGAAATTATTTGAGCGGGTATCCCCCAAAAAATCCTGGGAAGGTGCGGTTGGTGGTGCACTGGCGGCTGCGCTTATCGCTTTTTTTCTGACTATTTTTGTGGACGATCTCCGGCCGTGGGAGTGGTACTGCGTGGGCGCAATCATTGTGGTAACGGGCACCTACGGTGATCTGGTCGAGTCGCTTTTTAAGCGCAGCATCGCCATCAAGGATTCCGGTTCGACCATTCCGGGTCATGGCGGTTTTCTGGATCGTTTCGACGGTCTGCTGCTGGCGGCACCGTTTATTATTACCTTTTTGAAACTGTTTGCGTAAATCGGTTGGCGGCCGGGTCGTGATGGAGGGAAGACGGTCAGCCGAAAGAAAGCAATACGTTACGCCGACGGGCGTTTTAACTTTGAGACATGAAGAATTTACTCGTAAAGATCATAAGCGTTCTGGCGATTGCGTCGGGGCTGATGCTGGCGGCCGGCGAAACGGCTCAGGCGCAGGGCCAGGAAAAACTGATTATGTTTACCGGGATCATTACCGCCGGAAAAACGTCGGAACCCCTGCCGGAAGCCTACATTTCAATCCCACGGGCGGGTCGCGGGGTGCTTTCCAACAACGTCGGTTATTTTGCCATCCCGGTTTTGCCGGGTGATAGCATCGTCTTTAGCTACGTTGGTTTCAAGAAGCAATACCACATTATTCCGCGCCGGTTGCCGGAAACATCCTATTCGGCGGTGGTGGCTATGCAGGAAGATGTGCAGATGCTGACGGAGGTGAAAGTATATCCGTACCCCACGGAGGAATTGTTTAAGCAGGCTTTCGTCAATCTGAAGCTGCCGGACGAAAAAGAACGGGAGAACCTGGCCCGCAATACCAGCGCCGAATCCATGCAACGACTGGCGGCCCTGACGCCAATGAGCGCCGGCGCCAATTACCGGTATTACCTCAATCAGCAGTGGTATGGCCGCGAATCGATGACGGGCCGAACCCAGATGACGACCATTCCGTTCCTGAATCCGTTTGCCTGGGCGAGCTTCATCAAGTCGGTGAAAAACGGCGATCTCAAGAAAAAAGATTTTCGGCAGGAATTGAACGCGACGCCGAAAGAAGGAATTTCGCGTCAGGACATTCTGAAAAATAATTAACAGGAAACGGTATTCAGTTTCCGGTATTCGGTTTACGGTTTCTTGCGGCAGCCACCGAAAACCGAATACCGAAAACCGTATACCAAAAAACCGCACGTTACCCCTCAAACGTTAGCAACTCCGTTTTCTGGCCGTCATACCGGGCGTAGGTGTTGAAATTGATCCATTCGCCCAGATTAATGTACCGGCTATTGGCTGCTACCGTCAGATCCAGCGGCAGGTGCCGGTGCCCGAAGATGTAAAAATCGTGGTGTTGCCGGGTTTCTACTTCCTTGCAATAGTGCAAAATCCACTCGTGCTCATCGCCCCGAAAAACATCCGGTTTGTGCTGCTCCGAGGCCTTGCGGTTGCGCGACCAGCCGGTGCCAAACCAAACGCCAATGTCGGGATGAAGCCAGCGAAACAGCCAGCGGGCCAGCCCGTTTTCAAAGAGTTTCTTAAGCTGTTTATAGGTGAAATCGCCGGGACCCAAACCATCGCCGTGGCCGATCAAAAACCGCTGGTTGCCAATCTCGTAGGACCTCGGGAGTCGATAAACCGGAATGCCCATTTCGTCCGTGAAATAGTTGGCCATCCACATGTCGTGGTTTCCGGAAAACAGCGTAATTTTTAGGCCGCTGTCGGCTAATTCGGCCAGTTTCCCCTGCAACCGGCTGAATCCCTTCGGAATAACGTGCCGGTATTCAAACCAGAAATCAAAAACGTCGCCAACCAGAAAAATCGCTTCGGCATCGACCCGTACGGTTTCGAGCCAGCGGATCACCCGTTGTTCGCGTTCGCGGCTGGCGGTGGGCGTCGGCATTCCTAAATGAAAGTCAGAAGCAAAATAAATGGCCCGATTCGGTGGGAGTGCGAGGTGTTCAATCGAATGCATGAATATTTTTTCAGGAATACAAAGGTAATATATTGCTTCTTTACCTCCGAAACTTGCATATTGCATTCCAAAAGACTCCACCGTCATTTAACAAGAATTTGCTGAGATGCTATGAAAAAACGGTTTATTGCCTTTGTGGGATTAGTTGGATGGTTTGGGTTGTTGGAAAAAGGGGTTCAGCCCCTGAGGGCGCAGTCGCAATTGGCAATGGTGACAAAAAACCGTCCGGCCGCCGTCGAAAAACTGGTCTTTGATCGGGTACTGGTTTACGAGCAAACCGATTACAACGGCTCGGTGGTGCGGTATCAGGTCTTGTTAAATTCCAAAACCGGTCAGTTCGGCTTCGATCGGAAACTGGCGAACCTGAGTTTTCCGGGAGTGATTGGTGGCTACACCTTTGTCACCGGCCAGCCGGACGGAAGTTACCGGGTGTACGTAGCCGACAAATATGAGGGTAAAATCATCATGCGGTACAACGTCGGGAAGTCGTTTTACGCATCGAACCGCGCCGATATGTGCCATAACCGGTTTGTGCAGCGGTACCGGGCGACCGGGCGCGAAGGAAGCCAATATGGCCTGACTGCGACCGAATACCGCGCCAGCCTGGGCCGCAACGATACCGAATGGCTTTGGGTAGCCGAAGTGCCGTTCAATTCCTATCCGCTGTATTTATTCAATGAACTGGCCCTGGAAGCCAAACTGCCGGACGCACACAGCATTAATTTTACTTCCTCACTGGGCCCTAATGAATTACTGGTTCAGTCCAAGAAAGAATATTATTCCGAAAAAGTAAACGGAAAACCGGCTACCAGCACCTTAAAACTCATCTTTTTCGGCCCAGCGAACCACAGTTTTGATGTAACCGGCTACCGGTTTAGATAAGATTGGATCCTCGGGAGAAATAAAAAAGCCGACTTAAGTCGGCTTTTTTTGTGAATGCGTCATTCGTTTTATGACAAGGCTGGCAGATCGGGGGTTGGCAGTGGCTCGGTTTGTTCCGGTTTGCTTTCCGGGCCGATCTCTTCGCCAACAACTTCGCTAGCATTTTTGTAGGCCTGATACGTCGTTTCTTTCAGGAAAGGACGTTTGCCCAAAATGCGAACCAGATCTTTCTGGAACAGAATTTCTTTTTCGAGCAATTCTTTGGCGACCGCTTCCAGCCCTTCCCGATTTTTTTCGAGCAGGTCTTTAGTCCGCGTATAAGCCGCATCGATAATCTTCCGAACTTCGTCGTCGATGGCTTCCGCCGTTGCTTCCGAATACGGTTTATTAAACTGATACTCGCTTTGTTTGGAGTCGTAGAACGAGACATTCCCGATTTTATCGTTCATCCCGTACATCGTCACCATACTGTAAGCCAGTTTCGTAATGCGTTCGAGATCGCTCAGAGCCCCGGTCGAAATTTTGCCGAAGATGTTTTCTTCAGCTGCCCGGCCCCCCAGGGTCATACACATCTCGTCGAGCAACTGCTCGGTCCGGTACAGATACTGCTCGCGCGGCAGGTATTGCGCATAACCCAAAGCGGCAACCCCGCGCGGTACGATTGTCACTTTCACCAGCGGATCAGCGTGCTCCAGAAACCAGCCCGTTACGGCGTGTCCGGCTTCGTGGTAGGCCACGATTTCTTTTTCTTCCGGAGAAATCAGTTTGTTTTTCTTTTCCAAACCACCAATTACCCGGTCCATGGCGTACTGAAAATCCTGCATATCAACCGATTCCTTATTCCGACGGGCGGCAATCAAGGCGGCTTCGTTGCAAACGTTGGCAATATCGGCGCCGGCAAAACCCGGGGTTTGGGTCGCCAGTTCTCTGGGATCGACATCCTTATCCAGCTTGATGGGTTTCAGGTGCACCTTGAAAATGGCTTCCCGACCCACAATGTCCGGTTTATCGATGCTGATCTGACGGTCGAAACGACCGGGACGGAGCAAGGCGGAATCCAGGACGTCAGGGCGGTTGGTGGCTGCCAGAATGATGATTCCGGAGTCGGTTGCAAAACCGTCCATTTCCACCAGCAGGGAGTTCAGCGTATTTTCCCGTTCGTCGTTGGCACCCGGCATCGATCCACGTCCGCGCGAACGGCCGACGGCGTCAATTTCATCAATAAAGATGATACAGGGCGCTTTTTCTTTGGCTTGCTTAAACAGGTCACGGACGCGGGCCGCACCCACACCGACAAACATTTCAACAAAGTCGGAACCCGACAGCGAGAAGAACGGAACCCCCGCTTCGCCCGCAACGGCTTTGGCCAGCAAGGTTTTACCCGTACCCGGAGGGCCAACCAGCAGGGCGCCTTTCGGAATCTTGGCACCGAGTTTGGTAAACTTCGTCGGATTTTTCAGGTAATCAACAATTTCTTTGATCTCTTCCTTGGCTTCGTCCAGCCCGGCCACGTCGTTAAACGTGATCTTGACCCGGTTTTCGGCATCGAACAGGGCGGCTTTTGATTTACCGATGTTGAAGATCTGCCCACCGGGACCCGCTCCGCCCGACATCCTGCCCAACAGGAAATACATGGCGAGAATCATTACGATGAAGAAGCCCCAGGTTTGCAGGAAACCGCTCCAGTCGCTGCGCTGCTCAATTTTATAGTCTATTTTCTCATTATCGGGAATACCTTCCTGAATTCGGTCAAGGTCTTTCTTAAACGATTCGGCGGAGGAAACCCGGAAGCTGAAATGCGGACCGGCGTCGGAATTGAAGTACGATTTGTCCTGGAACTGATTGCGGTATTTCTGTTGTAAAGCCTGTTGGGTCAGGGTTATTTCAACAACCTCATTGTTCACAATGACGACTTTTTCAACTTCCTTATTTTTAACCATTTTTTCAAACCCGCGGATGGTCGTCTCCCGGACGGCGCTGCTGCGGTTGAAAAAGGTTATCCCGAGGATCGCTGCAATCAGGATCGCTACAATCCAGCCCTGGAAGTTGGGCCGACGGGGAGTTCTGGATGAAAGTGGATTTCTATTATCAGGCATTTTTGCAACAGAATTACGGCTAAATACACAAAAAAGGAAACACCATTCTTAAATGGATTGTTTCTGTTGGGTTTGAGTTTCGATAAACGGAAACTAACCGGGGTTAGGTGGTCGTAGGAGCGGATAAACACTCGTTCAATTGCCTGTTGCCGGTTTGGACCGGTTTTTCGCGGTAGTGTCAGGCAAACGTTTCTTCCACAACGTGGATTTCGGCATCCCCCCAAAGTTGCTCGAGGTCATAAAAAACCCGGCGGTCTTTTTTGAAAATATGGACCACAACGTCCACGTAATCAAGCAGAATCCACTCCCGATTCATTTTGCCTTCTTCGTGCCAGGGATTGGCCTGGCTGGTTTTGAAAACTTCTTCCTCCACAGAATCGGCAATGGCGTCGATCTGCGTATCGGACGTTCCGGAGCAGATGACAAAGTAATCAGAAATGGCATTTTTAACGTCGCGAAGGTCCATGACAACAATGTCAACGGCTTTCTTTTCCTGCATGCCTTTCACGACAAGCTTGCACAATTCTTCGGATGATAACTCCTTTGGTTTATTTATTCTCATGCTACTGGTTTAAATTGCACAGACCGAAATCAGCGGGTACGTTCTAAAAACAAAGTTTGTACCATTATTCGGCATTCATCCAACTAAATGTATTAAAAATTTGTACAAGTTTCGACCCAAAACGCTATTTCTTGGTCAAAAAATTAATTACCTGCCAACTTGTCAGTCCACCAACGATGTGGCCGCCTGGATGATTACTGCCGAAACCGCCCTGGACGGAACCGTTGTGATTACCGGACATCAGACGGCGGGCCGGGGGCAGCGCGGAAATCAGTGGGAAGCCCAGCCCGGACAAAACCTGACCTTTTCGGTGATCTTACAACCGACCTTCCTGCAGGCCAATGAGCAATTCTGGCTCAACATTGCCGTTTCCCTGGGAATCAGCGACTGGCTTTCTCTGTACGTGAGCGACCGGCTAAAAATCAAGTGGCCCAACGATCTGTACATTCAGGATCGCAAAATTGGCGGTATATTAATTGAAAATACGCTGTACGGGTACACACTGGCCTGGTCGGTTATTGGTATAGGACTGAATATCAACCAGACCCGGTTTCAGATTCCAACGGCGACTTCCCTTAGTAATGAAACACCAAATGACCATGATTTCGTTCTGCCCGATTTGTTGCCTGCTTTATTGGAATCGCTCGAACGCCGGTATCTGGCCCTTCGGGCCGGGCAGCGTGGCGTCTTGAAAACGAATTACCTGCAACGTTTATTCCGTTACCAGGAAGAAAGCGAGTTTTTGGCCGACGGGGAGCGGTTTTGGGGAACCATCGTCGGCGTTGAAGAAACCGGTCGATTAGCCATTCAGGTCGGCGACCAACTTAGAAGTTTTGCGTTTAAAGAAGTAGAATTTGTGATTACTGCGCGTTAATCAGCGACTGATGGAAGCAGAAGGATCAGGTAGTTTTGCGTGATCCCTTGATGAGTGCGGCAATCCCCAGAATAATCACGGCGCCCACAAAAGCCGTCAGAATACGATCGAGCAACCCTCCGGCGCCCGTTGCAAAGGTGTTGCCAAAAATCCAGCCACCCACGAACGCACCGGCAATGCCCAGCAAAATCTCCGTAAACAGGGAGAACGAGAAACGCTTAAATACAATATCGGCAAGCCATCCGGCAATTGCCCCAACCAGAATTGTCATTAAGATTCCCATAGCCGTCAGAAGTTTGATTGACTTTGGGAGTACAACTCCAAAACCGGCTGTTTGTTTTGGTGCCGTTTCAGGCTGACCGGATTCCAATCAGGGCCAGCATTCGGCCCGTAGTACCCTTCTCGGCCCGGTACGAAAAATAATCCCGGTTATGGGCTATCGTTGAATACGGTGACACCCCGATCTGGTAGGCTGGAATCCCGGCTGCCTGTAACTGAGCCAGATTGGCAGTCTTTAAATCGACGGTAAATTTTTGCCGTCTCTGATCAAACTGCTGGTGTTCTTTATCAAATTGTTCGGCCACTTCCGGCCCTACTTCAAAGTCACACCGGTCGATGCAGGTTCCGACGAAAGCAAAACAGTCGGCGGGGTTTGTGCCGAATTGGTCTTGCAGGGCTTGAACGGTTTTCTCCACAATCCGGGCGACGGTGCCCCGCCAACCGGCGTGAATGGCGGCAACGGCCCGTTTTTCGCGGTCATACAGTAAAATCGGTGTGCAGTCGGCCACCGTAACGGTCAGAAAATGATTCGGCTGGTTGGTAATCAGGGCATCGAACCCTTCAAATCGACCCGGTTTTGTAACGGTCAGAATCTGATCGCCGTGAACCTGATAGGAAGAAGTTACCTGCTCCGGATCTACGCCAAGGGCGGAGAAAAACCGTTGGCGGTTTTCCCGGACGTTTTCGGGCGAGTCGGTGGTATTGATGCCTACATTAAGGGAAGCGAAGGGAAACGGGCTTACCCCACCGTGGCGCTTGCTTTCGGCCGCAATCAGCTCTGGAAACGAGCCAAAAACCGCCGGATTTCGAAAGAGGGAATCTGAAACCATCATGGTGGAATGGAATTCTGTACGGGTCGATTTCACAGTATAAAATTTGGCGCTCAGGCCGAAGGCCGCCAACAATTTCTACGGAAGAAGCGCCAAATGTGAAATTTACTTTCGTATAAATAACTGATAATGCATTGATTATCAGTTTGTTTTGCCGATTTACCGTTTAATTGCTCATCAATTCTAAAAACCGTTCGGCTGCCTGCACGACCGTTAGCGTACTATGTTTCGGATGATACTGCCGATCACGCCTATATTTGAATCGTCAATCAGGACAAACACAACAACAAATCAGAACACTTAAAATCACACCATGAAAACGTTCATTTCTTCCGTACTCGTTGCGCTGGCAGTAAGCGCGTCCACAGTAACTTTTGCAAACTCTGACAACGAAAAAGCTGCGGCTGCTTATCAGGTTGGCATGTATCCCTCGGCTGAAGCCGCTAAAGTAAACGTGACGGTTGCCAAAGAAAAAGGCACCTCACTTGATGTATTGCTGCTGGATGGTAGCGGCACGGTTCTGGCGACCCACCACCTGAACAAGAGCGAAACCACCTCGCGGACCCGCTTCGACCTGAGCGAATTGCAGGATGGTTCGTATAAAGTGGTGGTCAGCGACGGTTCTTCCAAAATAGTAAAAGAAGTCAACCTGCAAACCAAAAAACCGGTTCAGGCTGAGCGTTCGATTTCATTGCGCTGATAATCCGTCATTTCCACACCTGAAAAAAGCCCCGATCGCAAGACCGGGGCTTTTCCATTTTATTTCGCCTTGTTGTAAGCGCTTCGGAAGTATTTAACGCTCTCGGCAATCTCGGGGCCGTTGTTTTCCCAATGGTATTCGTATTCCACTGAAATCGGGCCTTTGAATTTCTGCCGCTTCAGTTCGGCAATTACCGCATCGACTTTGCTGTCGCCATTCCCCCAGATCACGTCGTGGTGTTTGCCATCCGGCGTGTCTTTCTTCACATCCTTAAAGTGCATACCCAGAATATGGCCCTGTAGTTTTTTCAGGCAATCGACCGGATCCAGGCCCGAACGAACCCAGTGACCGATGTCGGCGCAGGAGCCCACGTACTTGCTCGTTCCGATCACCGCCAGCACCGAATCCGGATGCCAGTAGTGCGACGGTTTGGGGTGGTTGTGGAGGGCTACGTTGATTTTGTATTCATCCGCCAGCCGGCCGATGTAGGGCATCTGCTCCACTTTGGGCTCGGTGTTGATGTTCGTGATGCCCATGGCTTTGGCAAATTCAAACAGGGCTTTCCACTCGGCTTCATCCGGCGCGTTGACAACACCGAAGGCTACAAGCGTTAATCCTTTGTCTTTCAGTAGCTTTTTAACGGATTCGCGCGTGGCCGCATCCATTTTGTAATCCATTTTGCCGTCGATGCCACCGCCAATGGTCTGCCCCGGGAAAGCCTCGACGTATTTCAGCCCGCAGCTATCAATTTTGCGGATTGCCTCGGCGAACGTGAAGAGTCGGAAGGAATACGATTGGGAGCCAAGTTTCCAGCCAGCTTTGTCTTCCGGATTGCGCTGGGCCACCGAAGGAAGCGTGCTGGCTGCGAGTAAACCGACGGCCAGCAAAAGATTTTTCATGCGTTTCATTGCGAAGAATTTAGTAAATCGGGGCAAAAGTAACTAATAATTGTTGGATGGTTTTTATGGTGGAATGGTTTTATGGCGGAACGGTTTTTTTGGCATTCCATCAATTGATTGTCGGAAATCGGACTCATGCAACCCCTGTTAACCCCAATCACCATTCATCCATAATGCCATTCAACCGGTTAGCCCCATAGCCGCGTATTTATCGGCAGTTGGTGGAGCATAATGGTCCGTTTGGTCGGAATCCGCTCGTTCATCCCCACTACATCAATACACCCTGAAAAACTTCGTCCAGTTTGCTGACGGGCCGGATTTTGATTTTGAAACCGCTCGTATCCAACCCTTTCATGTTGTATTTGGAGATGAAAATCTGCTTGAATCCCAGTTTCTCGGCTTCCGAAATCCGGGATTCGACCCGGTGAACAGCCCGCACTTCACCACCCAACCCCACCTCAGCCGCAAACGCCACGGACGACGGGATGGCGATGTCTTCGTAACTGGAAACAATGGCCGCGCAGACCGACAAATCGATGGCCGGATCTTCTACTTTTAAACCGCCGGCAACATTCAGGAAAACGTCCTGCTGGCCTAACCGAAAACCGCCCCGTTTTTCCAGAACCGCCAGCAGCATTTGCAAACGTTTGGCGTCAAAACCGGTGCTGCTTCGTTGTGGCGTTCCGTAGTTCGCCACACTCACCAGCGCCTGAATTTCAATCAGTAACGGGCGGTTTCCTTCCATCATGGAGCCAATGGCAATCCCGCTCAGGGCTTCGTCGCGCTGTGAAATCAGGATTTCCGACGGATTGCTGACCTGCCGCAAGCCGGTGCCCTGCATCTCGTAAATGCCGAGTTCGGAGGTGCTGCCGAACCGGTTTTTGGTCGTTCGCAGAATCCGGTAGGTCGTGTGCCGGTCGCCTTCGAAGGTCAAAACCGTATCCACCATGTGTTCCAGCACTTTCGGGCCAGCCAGCGATCCTTCCTTGGTGATGTGTCCGACAATAAAAACCGGGACGCCACTTTCCTTGGCGTATTTCATGAACTCCGCCGTGCATTCGCGCACCTGCGAAACGCTGCCCGCGCCCGACTCCACCAGCGACGAGTGCATGGTTTGAATCGAGTCGATGATGAGTACTTCCGGCTCGAAATGTTCGACGGTCCGGAAAATATTCTGCGTCGAGGTTTCGGTCATGATGTAACAATCGCTGACCGGCGTCGGGAGCCGTTCGGCCCGCATTTTGATCTGTTGTTCGCTTTCCTCGCCCGAAACATACAACACCCGCCTGTCATTCAGACCCAGGGCAATTTGCAGGAGCAGGGTCGATTTGCCGATCCCCGGTTCTCCGCCGATCAGCACCAGCGATCCGGGAACGATGCCGCCCCCCAGTACCCGGTTTAATTCGGCATCGGGGGTCAGTACGCGCTCCTGTTCTTCGTAATTGATGGCGTGGATGGCTTTGGGCTTGGCTGCGGTTTTGGTCGTGGCCGCGGGGCGCCAGTTGCCGGGCGTGGGTTCTTCCTTCGCCACAACCTCTTCCACAAACGTGTTCCACTCACCACATGCCGGGCAGCGCCCGAGCCATTTCGGAGCCTGATTGCCGCAATTCTGACAGAAAAAAGTTGTTTTTGTTTTTGCCATTAAACCTTTGGTTACTATCGCGCTTCTAAGCAGGGTGCTGTGACAAAATAGGGGTAAACCGTTCGTCAGGTGTCCTTCCGGAAACGCGCTTTTGCAAAGAACGCGATGCGATCGTAAAGTAACAATATACTAAAAAAAACCGGTTTTGCATAGCACATTTGCCATCGTACTCGTTATTCATTCAAACTTCGCTACAAATGAAAAAAATCCTGTTTTTAGGTCTGGTGATGTTACTCCCTGCTCTTTCGTTCGCCCAGTTCAGTATCGGGGTTAAGGGCGGTGTAAACCTGTCGAAGTTTACCATGGGAGATTTCGTTAAAACCCGTTTAAATGCCAATGGGACACCCCAGGTAAACGTGAGCGGCCGAACCATCCGTGACAACATAAAGGAAAGTTTCGACAGCCGGACGGGCTGGGCCTACGGGGTTTATACGCGATTTGGCAAAAACATTTACATTCAGCCCGAGCTGCTGGTTTCGTCGAAAGGCGGATCGTTTGAAATTGTTCGGGATATCGACGGGCAACCCACGTCCGAAACCGTTTCCATCAAAACCACCAACTTTGATGTGCCCATTTTGCTGGGTTTGAAAGGGGGGCCGATTCGGGTCGTGGCCGGTCCCATCGTGTCCTTTCGCATCAGCGATGATCAGCGGTTGCGCAATGCCTTACAGGACTATACATCCGGAAGTTTGAATAACGCGCTGGCCAAAGCCACGTACGGTTATCAGATCGGGGTCGGTCTTGATCTGGGTCGTCTGGGCATCGACGTTCGGCGGGAAGGCGGTTTGTCCAATGTAGCTGCGGTGGATCTGGGAACGGACTCGGATTCGGAGCGTTTCAGCCAGCGGCTCAAATCCTGGCAGGTGACGCTGGCTTTGAAGCTGTTCTAATCGTCCAAAAATACAAATTCACTTCGCCTTCCGGTTTTCGCAAAATTACATTGCGAAAAACCGGAAGGCTTTTTTAAGGACATTCTTGAACGGTGCCGCTTGCACGGTTAAGCAGATCGGGGGCTTTCTGCTCTTCGAATTTGCGCTGTTAATTGACAACCGACTTCCGTTTTAGGCGGTTTTAGTCCGATTGGTTACAAAAAAAACATGCCGTTGTCACGTCCCTACGGGAGCCGACAACGGCTGTTCTGCTCAACTAACCCAAAATAAACCGTATAAGTAAGCTTTTTGTGATCGCTCAGTTAAAGAGCGATTGCATGAAGTGATTCAGGCGCAGGCTGATTTCTTTCATCCGGCGACGCGAAATGGTTACTTCCTGGCCGTCGGTCAGGCGAACAATCCGCTCGGTGGCAAACACATTGAACTGAACGTAGGCCAGGTTGATAATCGTCGATTTGTGAATGCGCAGGAACATCGACTGATCCAGCATATGTTCGAATGCTTTCAGTGTTTTGGAAACCAGGTACCGTTTTTTATCGCGCGTCGTGATAAACGTGTAGTTACCTTCTCCATGCAGGCTAACCACGTCATCGACCGAGATCATAATGTTGCGGTTCAGGTAAGGCAGTGCAATTCGATTCGCATTCCGTTGATGCATCCGGGGGAACAACGGTTGTAATGTCGAAGAGGAAGGGTAGGCCAACGTTTCCATAGCGATGTGTGCTTTAGCGTTTTAGTTTCTTTTTGCTGTTGTTACTGACATGACAAAACTACACTAATTCACCGTTCGCTAAGAAAGAAGGCTTGACTTTTAGTGGTCTAACGGATGAGTTAAACGTCTAAAAATCAAGCCTTTGCGATGCAAAATACTAAGTTACTTTCCGTATATCTCCTTGACCGATTACGTATTTCTACGTATAAGTGATTTACGTAAACTTCGCGTTACTTACGGACAGTACGTGGTTACAATTAACGAACGGTAGCCGGCAGGAAATTGCGGATCCGGTCCACAAAATTCTGAGCCCGGCGACGCGAGATTTTTACTTGCTGGCCGTCATTCAATTCCAGTTCGCCTTCTTTCTTCACGTAAAACCGGCGGACGTAGCAAAGATTCACAATGCAGGATTTGTGGACGCGGACAAAGGCCTCTCCCTCCAGGAGCTCTTCGTATTCTTTTAAGGTGCGGGACACCAGCATGCGGGTACCATCTTTCAGGAAAAAATTCGTGTAATTTCCCGATCCTTCTAACCGAACAATTTCTTCCAGAGAGATGGTCCGTTTCCGGTCGTAGAAAGGAATAAGCAGTTTCTGGGCAATTGAGGAAGTGGACTTTTTTTCCACACTTTTGGGGAATTTTGTGGACACTTGGTCGAAAAGATTTTCCTTCAGGAGTGATTCCATAATAGATCGAGTAAGAGTGTATAAGAATGGATATGTGGTGAATGTGAGCAGGTTACCTCTGATTGTGCGTACTTTTCAGGAGTCTTCCCCAGTTCCCTGTCGACAATACCGTGCCCAACAACCGTACCGGGGCTAAAAATGATCGAGCGGAAACGATGTTTATCGTAGGGCAGAAATTGGTTATCTTTGCGCAACCTGGAATGAATTAGTTGTATGCTGGATAAAGTCAAAGAAATCTATCAGGAGATTGAACAGTGCGAAATTCAATCGAAAGATCAGTTGGAACAATTCCGTCTCCGGTATATCGGGCGGAAAGGAATCATTACGGACCTGTTTGAACAATTAAAGCAGGTCCCGCAGGAGGACCGCCGGGCGGTGGGGCAGGAGTTGAACATCCTGAAAAACCTGGCCCAGCAGCGGTTTAAAGAATCCAGTACATCGCTGGAAAACAGTCAGCAGGAGGTCGTGGAAGCCCCGGCCGATCTGAGCCTGCCCGTGGTTCCCAGCCTGTATGGCACCCAGCATCCGCTCACTATCGTGCGGCAGCAGATCATCGATATTTTTGGCCGGATTGGTTTTAGCGTGGCCGATGGACCCGAAATCGAGTCGGACTGGTACAATTTCGGCGCGTTGAATTTTCCGGACAACCACCCGGCCCGCGACATGCAGGACACGTTTTTCGTCGAGAAGAAAAGCGAAGGTGCCCCGGCCGACCTTCTGTTGCGGACCCATACCTCGAACGTGCAGATCCGGTTGATGGAACACCAGAAATACAACGCGGTTTTCCGGCCCATTCGGGCGATTATGCCCGGACGAGTTTACCGCAACGAAGCCATTTCGGCGCGCGCGCACTGCATGTTCCACCAGGTTGAGGGGCTGTACGTAGACAGAAACGTTGGTTTTAAAGACCTGAAAGACACGCTGTATCATTTTGTGAAGGAGATGTTCGCCAAAGACGTGAAGATTCGTTTTCGGCCGTCCTATTTCCCGTTCACCGAACCCAGCGCCGAAATTGATATCTCCTGCCAGATCTGCCACGGAAAAGGCTGCAACATCTGCAAATACAGCGGCTGGGTCGAAATTGCCGGTTCGGGCATGGTCGATCCGAACGTGCTGATCAACTGCGGTGTCGATCCGGAAGAATTTACCGGTTACGCGTTTGGCATGGGCGTAGAGCGCATCACGCAACTGCGGTACGGCGTCAACGACCTGCGGCTTTACACGGAAAACGACGTGCGGTTTTTGCGTCAATTTCAGGGAGCCTGAGCGCTTCTGCCGGAAAAAGGAGAAAAGCAATGCGGTTTTTAACCATTCCCTATTTCTTTTCTCCTATTTCTCAACTCTTTTCTCTAATTCTATCCTCTCGCTTCTTTTTTTTGTCTAAAATTTACCCCCGATTGCCAGTTGTGGCTTCTTACTTCTTTTTTTTGTCTAACTTTATCACTCATATTGTATTCGTCAGCTTGCGGATGTGGTCGTTGTGGTGATGTATTAGCCCCCATGCAATAGTGTGTTTATGAATTTATTAGTCGAACTGAAAGAAAATTTGACCGATGCGGTTGTAACCCGTGCGGCTTATTACGTTGATGAAAGCCCGGAGAAAACCCGGACGGCTCTGGAGGGACTTATTCATACGGTGGTGGCTGGTCTGATGAAGCGGACAACCACCGAAATTGGCGTTAATCAATTATACAATGCGATTCAGAAAGGGAAATTTGATGGCAATCTGGTGGCCTCGTTTCCCGAACTCCTGCGTGATCCGGAGCAAACCAACCGGCTGGCCGAGGTGGGCAGTAACAGCATCAGCCACTTGCTGCCGGCCATGAAAAGTTCGATTGGTCTGGCGATTTCCGGGTATGCCAACATTAAAAATTCAGCCGCGATTACCCTGCTGGGCCTGGTGACCCCGCTGGTTCTGGGTACCCTGAATAAACTGGTGGTTGAAAAAAAACTGGATGCGGACAATCTGGCCGCCTTGCTGGCCGATCAGCGCGACCATCTGGTGGAATTGACACCGGAACGGCTGCTCGACCGGATCGCCGAGGGCCTGAATATTCAGCAACTGCTGGCGGTGGGTGTGACGCCCGCCAAACGTACCAGTTTTTCGGAACGGTCGCCCGTGCAGGAACGCCAGCGGTTTATTCCCGAGCCGGAAGATGAGGGCAATGGCTCGCTGGTGAAATGGGGCGTCGGAGTGCTGGTTTTGCTGGCCCTGGCCGGAGCCGGTTATTACATCTGGAATAATACGCAATCCTATTCGTCGGCCAACGAGGAAGAAGCCCTGTCAACCGAGTTTGTTGATTCAACGGCGATTGTCACGCCGGATAGCGCCAAACTCCGTTCAGCAGCCTCCACCCGGACCGACTCGGCAGCAACCCCAACCGGAGTTTCGTCGACGACTGCCCTGGCTGCCTACCTGACCAACGCGCAACTCCCGGCCGGCCGGAGTTTTAGAATGCCCACGCTGGATTTCGCTCCCGGTACCGATCAGCTCAAACCGGCGGGTTCGGCAACGGTTGAGGAACTGGCTACCTTATTGAAAAACAACCCGGTTACTCAAATCCGGCTGGTGGGCTACGCGAATGATGCCGTTCCGCCGATGGGAAATAAGGCGCTGTCGATTAACCGGGTGCTGGCCATCAAAAATCAATTGATCCGCTCCGGAATCAACTACGTTCGTGTCGACGCCATCGGCCTTGGTACCGGCGTCAAAGCCGGTGATTCAACGGCAATTGGCAAACCTCGCTTGAAGCAGATCGACGTGAAGGTGGTAATTAAATAAGAGGAAAAGAGAATTATAAAGGCAAAATGTTGAATACTGAATATAAAAGTGAATGATAGCCACCACTTTTACATTCAATATCCAACATTTTGCATTTTACATTATTCTAAAATCTTTTTTCTTTAAAACGCCTGACAGGCTTTTTCCATCCTCCTCGCTTCCCTTCTCTTCCCACAGCCAAAGTTTTTCCAACATCTGCCGTTTCTGGTTGTTAGCAAACCATGAATGTTTATTCACTGACTAATCAACTAGTACAGTATGGAATCACAAACGGGAAAAACCGCCCTGGTCACGGGTGCCACGAGCGGTATCGGTCGTGAACTGGCCAATTTATTTGCCAAAGACGGGTATAATCTGGTGTTGGTCGCCCGCAGCAGCGACAGCCTGAAGCAAATTGCCGAAGAATACGAACAGCAATTTGGCATTACGGCTACCCCCATTGCCATGGATCTGGTTGACCCCAAAACGCCGGAGGCCATCTATGATGAGACCCGCCGGAAAGGCATCCAAATTGATGTGCTGGTCAACAACGCTGGCATGGGCGAATACGGCATGTTTGCCAACGAAAGCGATCTCCAGAAAGAATTAAGCATTATTCAGATCAATGCCACGGCGCTGGTTCATCTGACAAAGCTGTACCTGAAAGACATGGTGCAGCAGAACGAGGGCAAAATTCTGATGCTGGCGTCGGTCGCTTCCATTATGCCTAATCCGATGATGGCGGTTTACGGCGCGACTAAATCCTTTATTCTGTCGTTTACCGAAGCTTTGCAAAACGAATTGAAAGGCACCAATGTGTCGGTAACGGCTTTGTTGCCCGGCGCCACCAATACCGACTTCTTTACCAAAGCCGGGGCCGAAGGAACACGGGCGCACCAGAGCGCCCAGGAAACCGACCCGGCGAAAGTAGCCCGCGATGGGTACGAAGCTCTGATGCAGGGCAAAGAGAAAGTGGTTTCCGGTTTCATGAATAAAGCCCAGGTGGCCTTATCACACGTCTTGCCGGATGAGTTAATTACCGGTTCGATGCGGAAACAAATGGAGCGCCCGGATCAGTCAAAACCGCAACACGAGTCGGAAAATCGGGACACGACCCTGATTGTGACGGCCATTGCCGTCGGAGTGGTGGCTGCCACGACGTTACTGTGGGCGCTTGGCGGCATGGATCGCAACTGGCACAAAGGTGCGGACCAGATTGGGCGCAGAGCCCGATCCGGCGGAAAATCGCTGCTCGATTCGTTATCCCTGAATTAAATTCATTCGTAAATTTAAGGGCCGCTCACCGGGCGGCTTTCCTTTTTTCACGAAATCTTCAGATGGTTATGAAGAACTCCTTGTTTTGGCGCATCGGAACGGCGGTTCTGGTGGTCGGCAGCATCATCTACACGACAACGGCTACATCCACGCGGAGTGCAAAACCGGCGGGAAAACGAAAGCAGGACGATGATGAGATTGAGAAGGATAAGGTGCTGCCCGAATACCGGGTTGTTTTCGACGAAAATGCCCTTATTCCTTCCGGCTGGACGTTTGGGCTGGTCTGGTCAACTATTTACGCCGGAACAACGGCCTACGCAATTCATCAGGCTCTCCCTTCGCAGGAGCACAATCCGCGGTATCAGAAAGCTATGCCCTGGCTGGCATTGAGTTATGTCCTGAATGCGGTTTTTGGGCGGTTTTTTTCCGATCCGCGACGGGAAAGCATAATTGGATCCGACCTGGTAACGAAGGCGAGTCTGCCGGTCGCGCTACTAGTGCATCAGCAACTGGAAATTGGCGAGACCAACGTTCAAGGGACGGAAAAATACCTGCGGATTCCGTTTGGCCTTTATGCCGGCTGGCTGACGACGGCTTCGGTGGTGGGTACCCCAAATTTGCTGCTGAACCTGAATGTCTGGAAACCGCAGCCCCAACGCGATACGCCGGTTTTTATTGGGGTGTTGGGCGCAACGACCGGGGTGGCCTACGCGGTGGCCCGGCGGCTCAATGATCCGTATTATTTACTGCCCTTTGTGGCCGGTTTTGCCGGTATTGCCACGAAGCAGTACGGAAAAAACAACGCCATTGCCTTGTCAGCAGCGGTTTTCTCCCTGCTGACGGCGGGCATTGCCGCCAGGTGGGTGCCCCGCGAAACGTTCAGGCCGTTGAAGCGGCCAGTAATTGAAATTCACCCGGAAGATGCACCGGAAGATTTTGGCTGGGAGGATGAGAACTTCGACCGGGAAGTAGAGCCGTATTCGTACACGTCTCTCTGACAGCATTTTAATAGGAAAAAAGAGCCGTAGGAGATCTCCTGCGGCTCTTTTCATTTTGGCTTACTGGCAGGTATACCTGTACACCTTTTTTCGATTGACGATTGCGGTGCTGCCGGTTTGCTGCAATAGTAGCGACATTTCGGTTGGCAGGTCATTCTGGTATTGGTACGTTGCCGTATAGCCGTAGCCGAAGTCTTTGTACTGAACCGGATTATTGACGCTCAGATAATGACTTTTATCGACCAGCATGGAAATCAACGGAATAATCTGAAAAGCAGCCTGTCCGGCAAACGGCGACTTTTTGGTGTCGTATTTGTACTCCGCCTGTAATTTTTCGGGCTCTTTGCCTTCCGATAAAAAGACCTTGGTTACATTTCCGGCGGCATCATATTCCATGCGTTTGGAATAGTTGCGTAATACGGTTTGCCCGCCTACACCCACGTTTGTTACCCTGTTTTGGGCATCGTAAGTCAGCGTGGCCGTTGTTACTTTACCGTTCTCAGTCGCTTTGATGGTGGTAATCCGCCCGCTGGCGTCGTAGGTGACGGTATGTTCTTCAGTGCCGAGATTTTCCAGTTGCGAAGTCCCCACTAGAAACTTGCTGATGCGTCCACTGGCGTCGTAGGTAAAAGAAAACACGCTGAACGAAAACTGCCTAATGGCCGAAATTCGATTACTATCGTCATACGCTACGGTTACTGAACCCGTATCGAAATACAGATCAGGAACTTCGCTCACCCGGCAGGTCTGATCCTGAGGGTCCGGCTTATCCGGATCGCCACTACAGCCGATCAGCAGCAAAACCGCTCCGCAAACAAGTATTATAGCTTTGACCATACCGCTTCAACTAGTGGGGCTTCTCCTGTGTAAAAATGTAAATAATGACGGTTATTTCATAGTGTTTCCTAGTGAATTGAAATCGAACTTCTGGTGTTTAAAATTGACATTCGTGAAAAAAGTAAATGCCAAAATGACTGAAATTCTATGCTAAACGTAGAATTTCAGTCATTTTGGCCGAAAAATTCAGTTGGTCTGTTGTTTGTTACTAGGGTACTTGTCAAACAGAACGGAAGACCGGAATGAACCGGTATCGTTTAACCCACTACCATGAACTTAAACGCATACACCATTAAGGCCCAGGAGGTTATTCAGCAGGCGGCCCAGATTGCGCAGGGCAACCAGCAGCAATCGGTGGAAACCGGGCATGTGCTGAAAGCCATCCTGGACGAAGACCCCAACACGATGGGTTTTCTGTCAAAAAAAACCGGGGTCAACGCCAGTCGATTGACCCTGGCCCTGGATGCCATTGTCAACGGTTACCCGAAAGTGTCAGTCGGCGCGCAGGGAGCTTCAAATATCTATTTGGGCAACGACCTGAATGCGGCTTTGCAGCGGGGCAGCGGTTTTTTGAAAGAGTTTGGTGATGAATACGTTAGCATCGAGCTCATTCTGCTCGGACTGGCCTCCGGAAAAGACGCCATCGCCAGCTTGCTGAAAGACGTCGGGTTTACCGAAAAAGTCTTAAAAGAAGCGATTAAAGAATTACGCGGAAAAAATAATCCTGTGAAAGATCAAAATGCGGAAGCCAAATACCGCTCACTGGAACGGTATAGCAAGAACCTGAACGAACTGGCTGAACGGGGCAAAATCGACCCTGTCATTGGCCGGGACGAGGAAATCCGGCGGGTGTTGCAAATCCTGAGCCGCCGGACCAAAAACAACCCGATGCTCTTGGGTGAACCGGGCGTCGGGAAAACCGCCATTGTGGAAGGGCTGGCCCAGCGGATTGTGCAGGGCGATGTGCCCGAAAACCTGAAGTCGAAGATCATCGTTTCGCTCGACATGGGATTGCTGGTGGCTGGCGCCAAATACAAGGGTGAATTTGAAGAGCGCCTGAAAGCGGTGATCAAGGAAGTGACCGATTCGGAAGGTGAGATTGTCCTGTTCATCGACGAAATCCACACGCTCATTGGCGCGGGAGCGGGCGGGGGCGAAGGAGCAATGGATGCCGCCAACCTCTTAAAACCGGCTCTGGCGCGGGGCGAATTGCACGCCATTGGTGCTACCACGCTGAAAGAATACCAGAAGTACATCGAAAAAGATAAAGCCCTGGAGCGCCGGTTTCAATCCGTGATGGTAGACGAACCCGACGTGAAAGATGCCATTTCGATTTTGCGCGGGATCAAGGAGAAGTACGAATTGCACCACGGGGTTCGGATTAAAGACGACGCCGTCATTGCGGCCGTTGAGCTTTCCAATCGGTACATTTCCGACCGGTTTTTGCCCGATAAAGCCATTGACCTGATGGACGAAGCGGCTGCCAAAATGCGGCTCGAAATTGACTCGGTGCCCGAAGAGCTCGATGAGCTGAACCGGCGGATCATGCAACTGGAGATTGAGCGGGAAGCCATTCGCCGGGAGTCCGACCGGGATAAAGAAAGCGTTCTGAACAAACAGATTGCCGACCTGAACGAAGATCGCAACAGCCTGAAAGCGCGCTGGGAGGTCGAGAAGGAATCGGTGAACGAAGTCCGGACGCTGAAGGAACAACTCGACCAGCTGAAGTCGGAAGCCGAGCAGGCCGAACGTTCCGGTGACTACGGAAAAGTGGCCGAGATTCGCTACGGTCGTTTGCCCGAAATGCAAAGCCGTCTGGATGAGCTGGTGAAGAAAGAAGGCGAAGGCCAAACGTTGTTGCAGGAAGAAGTAACATCGGATGATATTGCCGAAGTGGTTGCCAAGTGGACGGGCATTCCGGTGAGCCGGATGATGGAATCGGAGCGCGAAAAGCTGCTCCACCTGGAAGACGAACTGGCAAAGCGCGTGGCGGGTCAGGAAGAAGCCATTCAGGTGGTGGCCGATGCCGTGCGCCGGAGCCGGGCCGGAATGCAGGACCCCAAACGCCCGATTGGTTCGTTCATTTTTCTGGGTACTACGGGGGTCGGAAAAACCGAGTTGGCGAAAGCCCTGGCCGATTACCTGTTCAACGACGAAAACTCGCTTGTGCGGATCGACATGTCGGAGTTTCAGGAACGCCATGCGGTTAGCCGCCTGATTGGCGCTCCTCCGGGATATGTCGGCTACGACGAGGGGGGGCAACTGACCGAAGCCGTGCGCCGGAAACCGTACAGCGTGATTTTGCTGGATGAGATTGAAAAAGCGCACCCCGACGTATTCAACATCCTGTTGCAGGTGCTCGACGATGGGCGTCTGACCGACAGCAAGGGCCGGGTGGCTAATTTCAAGAATACGATCATTATTATGACCTCGAACATCGGCAGCCACATCATCCGGGAGCGGTTTGCTCAACTGGAAGACTGGAACCGGGATCAGGTGATTGACGACACGAAAAGCGAGGTATTTGAATTGCTAAAGCAAACGCTGCGCCCCGAGTTTCTGAACCGGATCGATGAACTGGTGATGTTTCAGCCGTTGACGAAGCGCGAAATCCGCAAGATTGTCAGCCTGCAATTCAAGCACATTCAGGATCGTCTGTCGGAGCAGGGCATTACGATCGAAGCTGATCAGGAAGTGCTCGACAAGCTGGCCGAGGAAGGCTTTGATCCGCAATTCGGGGCTCGTCCGCTGAAACGGGTAATGCAACGCCGGATTCTGAACGCCCTTTCGAAGGAAATCCTGTCGGGCCGGGTGCAGAAAAATGCTATTGTCGGCATGATGCTGAACGAAACCGAAGACGGCAAGGAAGACATCATCTTCTACAACCTCGACAAAGTGGTGCCGGAACTGGATTGATGAATTGATTTAAAATGGAAACCGCCCGGCTTTTAGAAGCCGGGCGGTTTTTTGTTGAACGGCAAAACCACTATGCAATGGCCTCGGCAAACGTTTCCTTCGCTTTGGCAACCACTTCTTTGGCGGTCGCAACGGCGTCTTTGATGATGTTTAAACCACTGATCAGCGAATCCTTAACATCATCGTACGCATCGTCGGCGCCGGATTTCAGCTTACCGGCCTTGTACCGATACCGGGCTTTGGTAAAATCGCTGCTGTTGGTATACGTCAGGGCCAGCGCGGCCCCGGCAATGACAACGGCGGCCAGGCCAATGCCCCACGCCCAGGCCGCTTTGTTGCTGTTTTCGTCCGTCTGGTGCTGTTCTTTGGGCTCCATCGATTTGCGCATCATGCCGGCTACGGCTTCCTGCGGAGCCACATAGGCCATAATTTCCTGTGCTTTATTCCCAAAACCGCCCGGTATGACTTTTGGCGCTCCTTTCAGCAGGGCGTTGTAGGCATCTTTGGCAACAACCGCCGGATCGTCAAGTTTTTCGGTGACTTTCGTATTCGAAGCTCCGGCTTTGTTGAAAAAGTCGGTATCGGTCGCGTTGGGCAGCAATGCCGTGATGGTGACGTTGGTGTCTTTCAATTCATTCACCAGCGACTGCGTAAAGTTGTAGACGTACGCTTTCGTTGCGGCATAAACCGCCATCAGCGGCATGGGCGTGATGGAAACTAGCGACGCCAGATTTAGAATTTTACCTTCGTTCCGCTCGACCATATCTTTCAAAAAGAGCTTGGTCATCTGCGTGGTGGTCAGGACGTTCAGGTGGATGAGGGATTTCTCCTTTACCCAGTCGGTTTCGGTGGCAAAGAGCCCGTGGAGGCCCACGCCGGCATCGTTTACCAACACATCAACCGAAATATCTTTCTCCTTCACCTGGTTATACACATCCAGGGCGGCATCCTCTTCCGAGAGGTCCTTCGTAATGACCACGGTTTCGACGCCGAATTCGTCCCAAAACCGGCCGCCAAGATCGTTCAGTTTGTCGGTGCTCCGGGCAACAAGCACCAGATTATAGCCATCTTTGGCAAACAGTTTTGCCAGTTCCTGTCCAATTCCGCTGGACGCCCCCGTGATCAGCGCTGTCTTGCTTTCCTTCGTTATCATATGGATATGAATGGGTTGATTGCTGAGAACCTAACTGCTGATCGGGTCAGATGGTTGGAAAATAATTGCGGTAAACCGCAAAAAAATCGGATAAACGCGGGGAACCTGCCGTTTTTACCGACTCGTCGCTTTGCCGTTACTCATCAGATTGAGCAATTTCTGGGTCGCCTTGATGGCCGAAACCGCCTGATCGGAATCCAGACCCCGCGTTTTAATTTCGCGGCCATCGATCACCCAGGTAATGATGGTTTCGCATAGGGCGTCGGTTTTTCCACCGGGCGGAATCCGCACTGCGTAGTCCGTCAGAACGGGCAGGATAATTTTTTTGCGGTCGTAAATTTTCCGCAGGGCATTCATAAACGCATCGTACTGACCATCGCCCTGGGCGCTTTCTTCAAAAACTTCCCCGCCAATCCTGATTTGCAGCGTCGCCGAGGGGCGCAACCCGCGCGAGTGGGTCAGGACGTAATTCTGAATGACAACGTTTTCTTCGAACAGGTTGCTGTCCAACACGTCGGAGATGATGTAGGGGAGGTCGTCGGGCGTGACCACTTCCTTGAGATCACCGAGTTCGATGATGCGCTGCGTAACTTTTTTCAGATCATCCGACGAAAGCTGGAGCCCCAGTTCCTTTAAGTTCTTCTCGATATTGGCTTTTCCGGAGGTTTTGCCCAGGGCGTATTTTCGTTGCCGACCGAAGCGTTCGGGCATCAGGTCGTTGAAATAGAGATTCTTTTTGTTATCGCCATCGGCGTGAATACCCGCGGTTTGGGTAAAAACGTTTTCGCCCACCACCGGTTTGTTGGCCGGAATCCGAAAACCGGAAAACGTTTCGACCAGTTTGCTGACCGCATACAGCGCCTGCTCATCGACACTCGTCTGAATATCGGGCATGAAGTCGTTAAAAACCGCAATGGCCGACGCAAGGGGCGCATTTCCGGCCCGTTCGCCCATGCCATTGACGGTCAGGTGGACCCCGTGCGCACCGGCCCGAATGGCTTCCAGCACATTGGCGATGCTCAGGTCGTAATCGTTGTGGGCGTGAAAGTCGAAATGGGTGTTTGGGTAACGCCGGATGGTCTGATCAATAAAATCATACGACTGGCGGGGCATCAGCACACCCAGTGTGTCGGGCAGCAGAATCCGCTGAATGGGCTGCTGCGTCAGAAAATCAAGCGCCTGAAAAACGTAATCGGGCGAGTGAATCATGCCGTTGCTCCAGTCTTCCAGGTACACGTTGCACTGAATGCCGCAGGTGCGGGCCAGCGTGATCACTTTTTCAATATCCGAGAAATGTTCTGCGGGCGTTTTCCGAAGCTGGTGGACGAGGTGATTCAGCGAGCCTTTGGTCAGCAGATTCATGACCCGCGCCCCGGCTTCCAGCATCCAGTTCACCGACGTATCGCCGTCGACAAAAGCCAGCACTTCAATCCGGTCGAGAAAACTGTTGGCTTCGGCCCATTCGGTGATTTTCTTGACCGCCCGAAACTCACCTTCGGAGACGCGGGCCGAAGCGACTTCCAGCCGGTCGACCCGTACTTCCTGTAACAACAACTGCGCAATCGTCAATTTTTCGGCAGATGAAAACGACACTCCCGAGGTTTGTTCACCGTCGCGGAGGGTCGTGTCCATGATTTCAATCGTGCGTCTGGCCATTTTCCCGGTATAAAAGCATAATGAGTCTGCAAATTTCCGGATTTCTGATGGTTTCACCTACATCCCGCACCAATATCGTTCAAATGCGGGAACGCGCATTGCCCGGCGGTTTGGGCCGGAGTTCGAGTTCCGGCGGTTTTAGAAATTCATCCGGTCGATTTACCACTCAGCCGGTATTTCGACCGCCAAAGTACTATGTATAGCAAGGTACCTTATTGTTTTCCTATCTTTGAATCAACAAAGCGGCTCACAAGCCCGAATCGAACAGGAAACAACTCATTAACTATCCTTAAAACAACAAATCGTATGAAAACGCTAATCGCTTCCGCCCTGATTGCCTTGACTTTTACCGCATCGTCCGCTTTTGCTGGTGACAACACCGAAAAAGACAAAGCCCGGTCGTCGTTTCAGTCGGCGGTCTATCCGATGATCAACAGCATGAAAGTGGGGGTTAATGTCAACAAGGACAAAGACCGGAATGTAAATATTCGACTGATTAACAGCGAAGGAATGACCCTGTTCACCAAGAAGTTAGGCAAAGGCAGTGAGTCGGCCAGCCTGCGGTTCGATTTGCATCAACTGGAAGACGGTTTTTATAAAGTCGAAATTTCGGACGGCTCCAATACCGAAATCAAAACCGTAAAAGTAGAAACAAAAACGCCGGTGGTACAGGCAACGCGCCTGGTTAGTCTGAACTGACGACCCCTACACTACCTAAGTAAAAAAACCGGTTATTAAGCCGGTTTTTGTTTTTTAGCGGCATAATTGTTGCTTGAAATAAGTGAATGTTTTGTTAGTCTGAAAACGACAAAGATTCGAAACTCAACGTAACCGATCATAACTAATTAACTGAACTGCTTCAGGGGCTGGGAGATGGATCAGAGTGGCATCGGCAGATGACCATTGGGGCCAGAAAGCGAAAAAGGAACGGTTCAGTTAATTCTTGTCAGAACATATATGTCCCCAATAGAAGACCTCGAACGCCGACTCGCCCTGGAGCAAGAGGCCCGTCAGCAGGCTGAGGCTGTTTTAGAAGCAAAAAACCAGGAGCTTGAGCAGGCTCAGGCGCAATTGGGGCTTCTTCAGGAAAATCTCTCCCAACTGACCAAAACCGCCGGCAAGGAACTCCGGAAAAGCGAGAAACATTACCGGCACGTCGTTGAGTCGGTCCAGGATATTATTTTTAAAACCTCCCTCGACGGTTTTTTTACGTTTGTAAACCCGGTGGTTCAGCAGCGCCTGGGGTATTTCGAAGAAGAAATAATTGGGTTAAGTTTCATCAATCTGGTGGTGCCGGAATGCCGGGCTGAGGTGGCTGAGTTTTACCAGACTATGATCCGGACCGGCCAGGCCAGCACCTACAAGGAATTTCCGGTAAAAGCCAAGGACGGCAGAACGGTTTGGATTGGCCAGACGGTTCGCATGATTGAGGGCGACGGCTCCAGGCCGGAGCTGGTGGCCGTGGCCCGCGACGTTACGGAGCGCGTCCTCAGTGAAGATATTTTCCGGAGCACGCAGGCGCGCCTGGCCTCCCTCATCACCAATCTGCAAACCGGGGTGTTGGTGGAGGACGAAAACCGGAAGGTGATCTTGGTCAATCAGTTGTATTGCGACCTGTTTGGGCTTCCGATGGCCCCGGAAGCGCTGTGCGGCAAAAGTTACCTGCAATGGGCCAATCCCGCCTGGCAGTTATTCACCGATCCGGAATTATTCGTTCTGCAAATGGACGAGGCCATCCAGAATAAAAAAACCGTAGTCAATGAAGTGTTTTCGCTCGTGGACGGGCGGATTCTGAAACGGAATTACATTCCCATTTTTCTGGAAGGGCATTACCGGGGTCATTTGTGGCAGTATACCGACATTACGGAAAAATACCGGTCCAACGAGCAGATTCGGCGCAGCGAGGAAAAATACCGGGGCATCATGAACCGCATGGAACTGGGTTTGCTGGAAGTGGACCGGAACCAGATCATCAGGCAGGCATACGACCGGTTTTGCCAGATGGTGGGGTATACCGAACAGGAACTCATCGGGCATAAGGCCGACGCCTTGCTGGTGCCGCAGGAATTTACGGAGAAGCTCCGGTCGCAGGAAGCGTTTCGGGCGGAGGGCGGGGCGAGTTCCTACGAAATGCAGTTGATCCGCAAAGACGGGCAGCGAATCTGGGTGCTGGTGAGCGGAGCACCAATTATGGATGAAAGCGGGAAGGTGGTGGGTTCGATGGGCATTCATTACGACATCACCGAGCGCAAACGGCTTGAGCACGAACTCGCGCAGGCCAAACAGATTGCGGACGACGCCCGCCATACCGAAAAGCAGTTTCTGGCGAACATGAGCCACGAAATCCGGACGCCCCTCAATGCCATCCTGGGCTTTTCGAACCTGCTGGAATCGACCGCCCTGAGCGCCGAGCAGAAAGAATTTGTGGATTACGTGCGGACGGCGGGTAAAAATCTGCTGACGATTGTCAACGATATTCTCGACATCTCAAAAATTGAAGCGGGCATGTTGCCGCTGGAGACCATTCCGTTCAGCATCAGTTCGCTGGTGGACTCCATCCGGACGATGCTCGACTCGTCGGCGGCCGATAAGAATCTGTATCTGCGGGTCACCGTCGATTCTGATTTGCCGGCGGTGGTGCTGGGCGATCCGACGCGGCTTACCCAAATCTTACTGAATCTGCTCAGCAACGCCATTAAATTTACCCGTCAGGGTGGAGTGAAGGTTTCCATCGAGAAACTAGAAGACGCGGACGAGGTGGTGCGGGTCCGGTTTACGGTTGAGGATACGGGGATTGGCATGGAAAAAACCGTATTGCCCCATATTTTTGAACGGTTCCGGCAGGCCAGCGATTTTACGACCCGGTATTATGGCGGAACCGGTTTAGGGCTGAACATTGTCAAGTCGCTTACCGAAATGCAGCACGGCTGGATTTCGGTGCAAAGCACGGTGGGAGAGGGTTCGGTGTTTACGCTGGAGATTCCATATAAAGTGGCTCCTCAGCAGGGCGATCACGAAGTGAACCTGACCGTTGACATCAGCGGGCCGGATGCGCGCGAGGTGAGAATTCTGGTGGTTGAAGACAACGTGATGAACCAGCGGCTGGCACTTCAGGTGCTGGGTCGGCTGGGGTACACGGCCAAGGTGGCCGAAAATGGTCAGAAGGCGCTGGATCTCCTGCAACAGGAGGATGTGGATCTGATTTTGATGGACATTCAGATGCCGGTGATGGACGGGTACACGACAACCAGCCACATCCGGACGACGTTGAAGAGTACCGTACCGATCATTGCCATGACCGCTCATGCGCTGGCCAACGAACGGGAGCAATGTTTACAGTCTGGAATGAATGATTTCATCCCGAAACCCTTTCAGATTGAAGAATTACAGCGAATCATGCGTAAGTATTTATCGGCTGCGCCACCCAAACCCCAGTCTCAGAAGTTGTATACACCACCGAAACCTAGCTTTACAATTGAGCCCCTGCTTGATGCGGTAGGCAGCGATATGGATTTTGCGGGCGAAATGATGACGTTGTTTCTCCACCAGACACCCGGCGAAATCCAGCAGTTGCGGCAATTCCTGGAAGAAGGAGACGTAACGGCCATCAAGCGCCTGGTTCATACCCAGAAAGCCGTTATTCAGACATTTGGGCTCAACGAGGCCGCCCGACTCATTTCTGCAACGGAAACACTGATTGCTGATAAAAAGCCCATGTGTGAAATTGCATCGGCCGTTGAGCAGTATGTTCAGGTGCTCGAATCCGAACTGCCGGCAATTCAGACCGTGCTGGAAACCAATCAGAACGGTGGAAATCCGGGCTAATGACCTGGCAAAAAAACGGCTGGATGTTAACTCTGGTACTTCTTCTCAATTGCCTTCGCCAGTTTTCGGGCGGCTGCTTTTTTGGCGTTAAAACCGTTGGTGCCGTTGGGGCTGGCTTTGTACGTGTCGGATTCCCAAAGCACCGATCCGCTTTTGTCGCAAACCTGGGCGCTACACGCCACGGAGGTGCCGCCCCAGGATGTGGCCGTTATTCCTTTGCTGGCTTCTACGGATAATTTAATGACAAAATCGGCCGCCTGTTTGTCCGAAGCCACCTGCCAGTAACCTTGTTCCTTCAGATTCTCGGCAAAAGCGTTGACGGTTTCCTGACTGCTTTCATTTTTGGTCGTCGATTCAATGTAAACGGTATTTCCTTTTTTGAACTGGCCATCGGTTTGGGCCAGGGCTGTCAATGAGACGAAGAGAAACAGAATAGTCCAGCGTTTCATACCGAGTAAGTTAGGAGGATGTACGGTTATATCAATCGCTTCCGAACACGGAATAGTGGATTGTTGGTAAGGAAAGAACCGGCAAATAGGATGGATTGTTTGCGTGTCGGAACGCGAAATGCCCTCATACCAGGAATTTTCGCCAAAAACCGGAACAATCTGGAAGGCGGCTTTTGTTATCTCAGCACCAGACTCCGTAGCTCAGTTGGTAGAGCAACTGACTCTTAATCAGTGGGTCGAGAGTTCAAGCCTCTCCGGGGTTACACTGATATTCAATCACTTATACTGATCTGTGAATGTTTATTTTGCTTTGGTTTACACGTTGGTTTACACTTCTACTTATCAGGACCAACTGCTAATGTCACGAAGAATAAGATCAGATATCAAGATTGCCTAGCTTGAAAAAGCCAGGACTAAGCTAAGGCGCTATTCGCAACTCTGACGGTTCCGACGCCGGTAATGATTAAAAATTAGGGTCTCTTCTCAACGAATACAAACGGAAATACGCAGGTCCCCAGATCGTATAAATAGTGGAGTAAACAATTCATTGCCTGTTAAAAAAAGATTTCGTCATCACCCCTCCATAAATTAAACTAGATATCCGGGGCTCCTCCTGCATAAAAGACCTGCTTTACCTGTTCGATGGCTTTCCCTTTTAACCAGGGACACTGTATCATTTAGAACCCTCCGCAACGCTTAGTTGTGAGCATTCGTCTCACAAAAGAGCCGAATGAGCCCCAGAACTCTACTATCCTCGCCTTTTAACCTAGCTTTTTCTGTCCTCAGAAGATTTAGATTTTCTAACTCCTTGGCCGACAAGGCCTTGTAACCCATCGACCAATCGCCAAAGTTGCGTTTGGCGATAGCTTTGCTGAATAAGGGCGTTACAGATCCATGCCGAGGATCCTGACAGATTTTTTCATACAATGCTTTTACTTTTTCCTTCGGCCCTTCCAGCACTTGGATAATATTCCCATTGAAGTATAGTAAAATGCCGGTAATCTGCCCAACGCTGTTGTTTTGGCGGCTTAGCTGCAGGATCTGATTTAACTCCTCGCTGGAGAGTAAGCCTTTGGAAGAACTCAGGTAGACAATGCAATATTCCATCACTGAACAAGATTAACTGCAACCGAAGGCAACAAAAACGATGCCGTTTCAAGGCGACGAAATTAAGAAGCCGTAAAATCGTCGATTTGAAAAACGGCCGAGCCAGGTGATCAGACCGTTTGCAGTTGACCTCCTGTGAACATAGTACCTTCTGTTCGGACCTCAACTGGTAGTTGAAGATGAACTACATTAGAGAAATAGCAAGGTTATATATTTGACAATCGGAATCGGTTAAGCATTTTCTTACGGCGCCAAAAACGAATCATTCCTAAAAATAATACACCAATTCCGGCAGGGATAAATAACAGGAATATTACTCGTAAGTACGGCGAGTCGAGGTATTCACTAAAGCCGGTTCCACTCACGATAAGACCCAAGGCGGTTCGTCCGTACGCGAGAAAAGTCCGCTCATTGGCCAGCCGAGTGCGGTCTGCAGCCAGTTGTTCGGTAAGCGTTAACTGATCAGTTGGTAGTTTCATGACGTATTAACTCACGGAAGAAAAAAGCGTCTCCACTTTCAAGTAAAACTTTGCCTTTGGTGTTACACGGCTAATTTTAATCCTAAGCCATATTTAAGACTAATGGACTGGTCTTCTTAATAGTATGAAGAATCGTGCTAATTTTATCCCTAATTGTGGAATAAGTTATGGTCAAGTCGGTACATGGTTACTGATGAATCCCGTCAGAGACCTGATCTCCTGCTCCTGCGCCTGGTTGACTTTCGCCTTATCGATCTTTAAATGGTAACCTGGTAGGGAAACCAGAGCAAGTAAGTCTGCTCCGCTACGGATATTCCATTGTTGGCTCTCATCGTTCCACACAAAATTAACCAAATCACCACACACCCGAATCAATTCACCTCTTTCGTCTTTTTCCGTTGTCATGGTTATTTTGAATTTGATAAAAAGTAGTAGATGGCGCTGTTACTTTTTTACCAATCAGATAAGTTTTGTATGGCCTATTGGACAACCAGGAGCCAGTGATACTTGGCAAGCCCTGTGAAATTGTTTGTTTATTGGATCTGCGCCCCCTCTTTTAAATCTTCCCGGGCGTTGATTACAATCGGATCATTCGCCCGCAAGTTTCCAAACACCTCGGTCATCTCGCCCGCCTGCTGGCCTTTCCGGACATCGACGTACTGCGCCCGGCCATCCTGAACCCGGATGACATACTGCCGTTCGGTGGAGGCTACCACCGCCGAAGCGGGAACAGCCACCGCACCGGGTGTTCCCTCCGCCGACAGACTGATTTCAGCAAACATGCCCGGTTTGAACTTGCGGGCTGGATTGGACACATCGATTTCAACGGTCTCGCTGCGAAACTGCTCGTTCATATTGCTGGATCGACGGCTAATTTTTCCGGTAAATTCCCGTCCGGGCATTGCCCCGACGGTAAACAAAACGGTATCACCTTGTTTAAGGCTCATGCTGTAATTCTCCGGAATATCCACCACCAGACGAAGGCGGTTCTGCTGTTGTAAAACCATCATCGGACGCTCCATTTTCACGCCGGCACCCACCAGCGCTCCCGGATGCACATTGCGTTCGGTAATCACCCCGTCAAAAGGAGCCCGGACCGTGAGGTAGGATTTAATTTTGCTCAACGCCCGGAAGTTAGCCTGTTCCCCCAGCATCGCGGCACTATCGGCCATCATCCGGGCCTGAGCGGTTTCCAGATCCAGCGCCGACACTGAACCCGGAACTTTGCTACTGGCTTTCAACCGCCGGTAATGCTCTTTACTCGCCGTTAGCATCGCATTGGCTTTCAACGTAGTAGAACGGGCGACCACCAACCGCTCCTCCATTTCCGGGGCTTCCAAAACCATCAACACCTGCCCTTTTCGCACCTCCGAACCCCGGTCTACCAGCACCTGCTCGACAAAGCCATCTGCTTTGGGATAAATATTCACCTCCTGGAACGCTTTAAACTCGCCGGGTAATTGTACCACCTGGCCTACTTTCTGTTCCGTGGCTTTACCAATCCGGTACACCGGTTTGGCGAATTGTTTTTTAGTGTCTTTGTTTTTGGCGGTATCGTCCGCTTCGGGCGATGAGCAGCCAGTTAAGGCACTCGATAATAATAAAGCTGTCAAACAGCCATATAAGAATGGTTTCATACTTTTTAATTCGTGAACTGGTGATTAACGATGATTTCTTCCGTTACCCTAATCTCGGCGATGGGTTCTTCCGCAGGCAGCAGCGAGGGATCCTGAAAATGGGTTTTGCCCTGCACCCAGGCATAGACCTGGGGCACGATGTACAACGCAGCCAGGGTAGAAGCAATCAAGCCACCAATAACCGCCCGGCCCAGGGGAGCCACCTGCTCTCCGGCATCACCCGTTCCGAGTGCCATTGGCACCATCCCGGCAATCATGGCAAAACTCGTCATCAACACCGGACGCAGCCGTAATCCAACGCTGTCGACGGCGGCCTGGCGGGCATCCCGGTAAGCCCACCGGAGTTGTTCGGCGTTGGTGACAATCAAAATGGCGTTAGCGACGGAAATGCCCACTGACATGATGATGCCCATGTAGGACTGCAAATTGAGTGTACTTCCGGTCAACAACAGCAACCCAATGGCGCCAACGATCACCGCCGGAATCGTGGACAAAACGACAAACGATAATTTGAACGATTGGTAATTCGCAGCCAGCAACAGGAAGATTACTAAAACCGCAATGCCCAGTCCGGTCTGCAAACTATCCAGGGTTTCGATCAGCAGCGATGACATTCCCTTGATTTGCGTCACCAGTCCTTTGGGCGTTTCCCCCAGGTTGGTTAGCACGTTTTCAACGGCTTGCGTGGCCGTGCCCAGATCTTTGTGATGGACATTTGCCGATACCGTTACAAAGCGCCGGGGGCCGGTTCGGGCGTACTCACCCGGCAGGGTATCCAGCGAAAACGTGGCCACATCAGAAAGCACGGGGCGAACCTGTCCGGCCACAAGGGGAATTTCCTGTAATTGTGGTAAATTCCGCATGGCATGCTCGGGAATCTGCACCTGCACCTGGTAGGTATAAGCGGATTTTTGGTCGAGCCACTGGTTTTTTTCGGTGAACCGACTCGACGAGGTGGAAGCTGTAATGGAGCGGGCTACCTGTTGCAAGGTAAGCCCCATCCGCGATAGCTTCTGCCGGTCCAGGTTGATGTTGATAACCGGGAATTTCAAGGGTTGAATGATCCGCACATCCCGCAGATAGGGCACTTCGGTCAGACCCGCTACCACCTTTCCCGCATAGCCCTCGATCTGCTTCATGTCCCGCCCGGCAACCTGCACTTCGATGGGCGTATAAGCGCCCTGGCTCATAAGTTTCTCGGTCAGATCGGCCGGTTCAAAAGAAAGGGTGATACCGGGCATTTGCGCCTGAACGGCCACACGCAGGCGCTCTTTGAGGTCCTGCATATTGGTGTGATAGTCTTTATTCATTGCCACTTTGATGATAGCATCATTCGGACCGCTGGTACTGACATAGAGATTGGTCGTGGCATAATTAGTGGGAACCACGCCGACATACGCCGACGAAACCGCCAGATTGTCATTCGAGACCTCATCGACCAGTTGCAGCAATTCGCCGACGCGCTCCTCGGTGCGCTCCAGCCGGGTCCCATCCGGGGTTTTCATCCGGATGACCATCTGACCGGAGTTGATTTGGGGAAGCATGTCTTTGCCGATAAAGACAAATCCGACACCCGCCAGCACCAGAATGACCAGAAAATAACTACTGACAATCCATTTATTGTGACCCATCAACCCCCGGGTTTGACGGATAAAACCGCTGCGGATCCGGCCAAAAAAAGTCGGTTTTTTGTCGACCGGCTGGTGGGCGGAATGGACGTGGCTTTTCATCAGCCAGTTGGCCAGGATCGGCACCATGCTTTGCGCCAGAAAATAGGAAATAGTCATGGCAAAACCGATGGAAAGCGAGAGCGGCAGGAACATGGCTTTGGGAACTCCCGTCATCAGAAAAGACGGAGCAAAAACGGCCAGGATACACAGCAGAATCAGCAACAGCGGCAGGGCGACTTCGCGGCAGGCTTCAAAAACCGCTTGTTTTTTGGGTTTTCCCAGCTCCAGGTGCTGGTGAATGTTTTCAATGGTCACTGTGGCCTGATCGACCAGAATACCGATCGCCAGCGACAGCCCCGACAGGGTCATGATATTAATGGTCTGACCCGCTAAACTCAGCAAAAGAACCGCCGAAATGACCGAAACCGGAATGGTAATAATCACGATCAGTGAACTCCGCCAGTCGCCCAGAAACAGCAGCACCATCAGGCCGGTAAGAATCGCCCCAAGACTACCCTCAAAAATCAGGCTTTCCACCGCATTGATCACAAAAATCGACTGGTCGAATTCGTACGACACTTCGATATCCTCGGGCAGCAAGCTCCGCATTTCGGGCAATTTGGCTTTTAGGCGGGTTACCACATCCCAGGTTGAGGCATCGGCAGTTTTAACCACGGGAATGTAAGAAGACCGGCTTCCGTTCACCAGCGCGTAACCGGCCGTGACATCCGAGCCATCGGAAACCGTCGCCAGATCGCGCAGCAAAATGGTGCGGTGGCCCTTGGTATTGATGGAAATCTGATTGAAATCTTCCACCTTTTCTTCCAGCGAATTGAGCGTGGTAATGTAAGTCCGGTTATCAACCCGAATATTGCCCGAGGGCGTCATGACATTGTTGGCCGCCAGCGCTTCCACCACTTCATCGGGCGATACGTTCAGGCTGCGGATTTTATCGGGGTTCAGGTTGATGACTACCGTTCGGGAGTTGGTGCCAATCGGCGGAGGAGCCGTCAGTCCCGGTACGGTTGAAAACAGAGGCCGGATGCGGGTGACCGCCAGCTCGTGAATCTCCTTCAGCGCCCGCGTTTTGCTGCTGAACACCAGATCCCCGATGGGAACCGAAGAAGCATCGTACCGAACCACTTGGGGGGGCAAGGCCCCGGGCGGAAAAAACTTCATGGCCCGGTTGACCTGAATGGCCACTTCGGCCGCGGCCTGGGCCATATCGGCCCCTTCATAAAAAGCCAGTTTGACAATGGTCAATCCCTGAACACTCCGGCTCTGGATTTCCTTAACGCCGGAAATGTAGAGAAACTGATCCTGCATCCGGGTGGCAAAAAAACCTTCCATTTGGGCGGGAGACATCCCGCCGTAAGGCTCGATGACGTAAATAACCGGTGAATTCAGCCTCGGAAAGATATCGATCGGAATGCGGGAAGCCGACAGAATGGAAAAGACCACCAGGCCACCAATGAGAACCAGGGCGGAAAGCGGACGCTTTAATGAAGTTGAAAGAAGTGACATAGCAAGGAGTTAAGGCAGTTATGGACGCCGGAAGAGCGCAAAAAAGGGTTCAAAATGATTGGTTGCGTAAGCCTTCTGCAGTTGAACCTTGGCAGCCCGGCCTTGGGTAATGACCAAGTCTTTTTCTACCGATGTTAGCAGTTGCAACGCATCGGTCAGGCCCAGAATATTTTCCAGTCCGTTGTTGTAGCGGGATACCCGTTGGTTGTAGGCATCGGTGGCTGATCGCAGTGATGCGGGCAATTCACCCAGTTCCAGCCGCAAAACCGCCAGGACGGAATCGGCCGCGTTTCGGGCATTCTGGAGTTGCAACCGCTCGACGGCGAGTTGGTTGTTGGCTTCCTGAACGCGGAATTGCTGGAGCTGAATGCGGTGCGATGCCCGGCGGAAGTCCATTAGGTTAACCGTGGCGGCTAGGCCCACCAGCACATTCGTCCGGTTATAAAGAAAACCTGATCCAAGGGGACCGAAGTTGTTTTCAATATCCAGGCTGGTTCCCCGGGCCCAGGTCGCCGTCAGCAGGGACAGGCGCGGCAAGGCGGTTTTCCGCAGAACCTCAATTTCTGCCGACTGCCGGAGCGCAAACCGTTCCCGGAATTTCAGGAGCGGATGCGGCACCATTGCGTCCGATTCCGGGGCGTTGGTCAGCAGGGGTTCCAATCGGAAGGTGGTATCGATCTGGATGCGGTCAACCGGGCGGCCGGTCAGGGTGGCCAGCTGAACTGCGGCCTGTTTATAAGTTTCGAGAACTTGCCAGTAGGCTACTTTGGCCTTCGAGAATTGGACGGAGGCCAGGGAGGAATCCAGACCGGGTTTAACCCCGTTCCGCACCAGGTTGACAATGATCCGGCGCACGGTATCGACCCGGGCCAGGTTCCGTTGCTCGATTTTCAGGGATTGATTGAGCCAGAGCAAATCCAGATAGGTGGTGATCACCAGCTGCCGCAGTCCGAGTTGTTCGCGTTCCAAGGCGGACTCACTAACGGCAATGTCCGTTCGGGCGAGCTGGTCCTCCGCCTTAAAGCGTCCAAAGTTGTAGAACTCCCAGTCCAGCGAAGCCAGGGCGATGTTACCCGAGGCCAGATCCATCCGGTTTTCGGGCCGTCGTCCACCCGAAGTGGGAACGATCAGCCCCAGGGAAAAATAGGAGCCGGACAAGCCGTTGGCCGTTCCCACGTTAATCTGATCGTGCAAGCGGACGTTGGGCAACCGGTTATCCCGCACCACGCGGGCATTGGCCCGGATGGCGTCCAGCGCTGAGCGTTGAGCCGCCAGCGTCGGGTATTGAGTCATTGTGGCTTCAATGGCTCCTTCCATCGTCAATGCCTGGGCCATTGCACCCGTGGCATTGAGCATAAAAAAAGCAAAGGCAAGCAGGTAACGTTGCATCACGACCATCATTCATTTAGAATTTTTAACCAATACGTAATCACGGGTCCAATCAAGCGAGTCAACTCCTGTACCGAAACCGGTTTAGTAAGAAACGCATTACACCCGCTGTGATAGGCCAGATCGACATCGGCGGGTGCTTCCGAACCCGTGAGAATGAAAACCGGGCGATCTTTCCAATCCGGTAGTTGTCTGATCTGACTCAAGGTGTCTTGTCCATTTAATACCGGCATCACCAGGTCCAGAAAAACCACAACGGGCTCGGGGTGAGCATTTTTAAGCAGGCTGTTGACGACCTCCAGTCCGTTCTTGAACCGTACCGCTTGAATGGTTGGATGGCTTTCGCCGAGGGCCATTCGAAACAACTCCGCATCCTCATCATCGTCTTCCGCCAGGTAAATTGTCAACGTAGCATTCGGTCTCATGCCATCCATCTTAGCCTATTCAAAATAACCACCCCACCCATTAAAGGCTGATTAACGACTTATTAGAATTTGATGAGAATGCCAAGTTTGCCCCAACGAATTGGTTGCTTTGTTGCTACTTTTATCCTGAAAAAGGGTTGATACCGCTATGAATGTCTTACTCGTAGAAGATGATGTGGAACTAAGCCAGTTCATTCAGAAGGGATTACAATCCGAAGGGATTTCCGTTTCGCTGGCCTTCGACGGAATCATTGGTCGGAGCATGGTCAACGAACACCGGTTTGATGTGATCGTTCTGGATGTAAACATACCGGGCTTCAACGGTTTCGATCTTTGCCGGTATATCAAGCAAAACTGGCCCGCTATTCCGGTTATCCTGTTGACGGCGTTGGGAAGTCTGGACAATAAAGTACTGGGGTTTGAGTCCGGGGCCGATGATTACCTGACTAAGCCTTTTGCCTTCAAAGAACTCATGTTTCGGCTGAAGGCCCTAGCCCGCCGGCATTCTTCCCGGCCTCTGTTGCCCCAGCGGCTGCAACTTCTTGATCTGGAACTGGATACCCAGTCTCACCAGGTCTGGCGGGCGGGTCAGCGCATCAGTCTGACGGCGCGGGAATACGCGCTGCTGGAATATTTGCTGACCAATCAGGGACGGGTCGTTAGCCGGGTGAATATTCAGGAAAATGTGTGGGACGTGCATTTCAATACCAATACCAATGTTGTCGATGTGTACATCAATTACCTGCGCCGGAAAATTGATACCGTCGAGCCCAAACTGGTTCATACGGTTTTTGGCGTCGGGTATATGCTGGGGGCTGAGCCATGAGCATCAAACAAAAGATCACCATTGGGTTCGGATTGCTGGTAGCGACCATCCTGGTGTTGTTTTCGGTCTTTATTTACCAAGCCTATGAATCCTACCGGCGTTCATTGATGCAAACCCGCTTGCAGCGCCGGGCGCTAGCAGCCCAAACGTATTTTTTGAATCGAAACGAGTTTCAGCAGGCCACCTACCTCACTCTACCGGAACAGCACGAAACCCTTTTTGACGCTACTAATAAAAGGATTTATTCCTCGACGGGTCCGGATGATTACCAGCCAACGCCTGCTTTGCTTCAGGAAGCACGTCTTGACGAAGTACATTTCACCTACCAAAACCCGGAATGGCCGGCTGCGAAGGAAGGTGTAGCGTTGTCTTTTACATACGAAAATCAGGTTTATGTAGCAGTGGTCACCGCCTATGACCTGACGGGACGACAAACCAGCCGGAGTTTGTTGGCTATTCTGGTGGGGGGAAATACCCTGTCTCTGGTGGTGATTGTCATCGCTGGTTTTTTATTCGCCCGTCGGGCGATGCACCCTTTCGATCAGCTCATCAGTCAAATTAATGCGGCCACCGTCAACGACTTCTCGTTCCGCTTACAGCATCCGTTAAAGCAGGACGAAGCAAGCTATCTGGCCCGATCATTCAATGAATTACTTAGCCGTTTACAACAGCTGGCACTGAGCCATGACCATTTTATCGGCTATGCTTCCCATGAAATCCGGACGCCATTGACCGTCGTCAAAGGCATGCTGGAAACCAGCTTTGCCTATGACCAAGATTTGCCCGCCACAAAAGAAAGTATTGGGAAAGCATTATATCGTTTAGACGGTGCAATTGAATTGGCGAACTCGTTGTTGCGGTTAACGGAGGTGGAAGGGCTTAACCCTTCACGTTTGCTGGAGGATATTAATCTGGTCGATACAGTTTTGGACACCGTTAGCTATTTCCACGAAAAATATCCCCATCAACGGATCGAGTTGCAGTTAACGGATACTTTTACGGAGAGCAGCCCTTTTCTTCGCATCGTAGGCAACAACAGCCTTTTGAGAACGGCCTTGATTAATATTATCGATAATGCGTGTAAGTACTCGGAATATCAACCGGTACAGGTCCAGGTGACCTATCAATCCTCCTTAATAAGTATCGAGGTGATTGATCGGGGAATTGGTATTCCGGAAGCCCAGTTGTCGGATGTCTTTTTGCCACTGATGCGCGCTGGAAATGTGGGAGCTATTCAAGGTTTTGGCTTAGGGCTTACGCTGGCGGAAAAAATTGTTTCCCTCCATCGGGGGGTGCTTAGTATTCAATCCATCTCTGATCAAGGAACAACTGTATACATACGATTACCGGCTCTGCCTTTGTAAACGTTCAGATTCTATTTGCGGTGGTCCAACGCATAGGTATGGAACGCAGACAACAAGTGTTCAAATCGTCGAATCCGTTGATGCATGAAATATAGCAGAGAAGCTGCCTACTCGGAGCACCTTCCGGAATTGCAATCCGCAAATCCCCAAACACTTGATCCAACCTGCTTATCGGATAACAGCTGAGCGACCGATCGGAATCCAGTGATCTGCTGACAGAATAACAGTGCGTCCTTTTCCTGCATGTACTCGTTGTTAATAATAGTGAAACCACGACCGGGAGGCAGGGCGGCAAAATAGGTCGTTTCCAAGAATTAGCCGCCCTTCTCCACAACTGCTCGAATCTGTTTGTACTTTTCATTCTCCTTATCTCCACCGGCCAGTTGCAGCAGGAGTGCATCATTAATAAAAAGATCAGGATGCATCTGCTTAAACAATAACCACGCCGGTGTTCTGAATAATTTTACCGGTAACAACCACTGGCTGCTCGTATTAGAGAAAAAATTTTATGAATAATTCCTAAGCTCGGGGTGACTTTTCACTCCTTCTAGTCTCTCAATAACAGAAATGAGCGATGACCGTTATACTTAACCCATGGACCTTACGATACTCGCCCGGCAATTAGAAGCCATTGCCATCGCCCAAACGGTGCCCAAGGCCTTCGGACGGACCCTAAGCCAGGCGGGCACTTTTCTCCCGGTTACCGATACAACCCACTACACCCTTTTTTTCAATCCGCATACCGGCCTGGTTTCCTTCGATCTGAACTGGGATCAGGGCGATGCGTTCTCCGGGCGGGAAGAACATCATTGCCACTGCCACAATTTGATTGTGGCGGGCTATTATTCCCAATACGAGATTCAAACCCTTTCCTTGTTTGATCTCGCCGAGCGGATTTATCACTTCCTGAAAGATGAGCTGGTTCAGTAAGCCCGATCAGGATGGTTTGTTTATTTCCTTCTCCCAGTGCTCCAGCCGCGCCATGTCGTTGTCGACCACCTCACTCCAGGTCGTCAGGTAGTGCCGCTCCAGGGTACTGAAGTGTTTGATGCCCAGAATCTTCTGAACCACTTCCATGCGATAACCCCGCTGGATGAACAGCGCCCCGGCGGTCTTACGACACACTTTGGTCGTGAACCGGTAGGGCAGCGCCAGCTGATCCCCCACCAGCCGCAGGTTGATGTTCATGCGCCCCAGGGCCGGTTTGCGCACCGTGCGCAGTACAGCCAGCAGGCGCTGGGCTTCGGCCAGCAGCGGGATGTGACATATGGCCCACTGGGGATAGGCCTCGTAAACCTGCTGCACCTTCAGCCGCTGCCAGACAATCTTTACTCCGTAGGCTCCCCGGTGAATATGCGGGTCCGGATCGGCCAGCAGGGCCACCGCGTCGGCGTAGTCTAACCCCGTGTAGCAGCAGAAAAGCGCCCACTGGCGGGCGATGTTCAACTTGCGTGGCAGATCCATCGTTTCCAGCTGCTGCAATTGCGCCGGCGACAGGCAGTAAATGGGCTTGCCGTTCTTCCAGCCCAGTTTCAGGGCGCTCAAGGGATTGGTGGCCAGCAGCTCGTTTTCCACGGCAAACTGCAGCACTTCGCGCACCTGCCCCACCAGGCTGGTGGCAAAGTTGGCCGTCAAAGACCGCTGCCGCAGCCACTGGTAGTAGGCCCTGGCCCAGCCGATGCCCACCGAGGGCAGCATCAGCTCGGCGTGGTCCTGGGCCTTTAGAAAGCTCGTCACGTAACGCAGGCTCAGGTGCCAGCTCTGCAGGGTGCTTTTCGCCTTGCGGTCCGGAACGGGCAGGGCTTCCAGGGCCGTCAGGTAGGACTCAAATACGTGCAGCAGCCGGGGCGCTACCGGCTCCCCCGTCGTCCAGAAATGCCGCACTTGGGCCGAGCTCAGCGGCAGCCCGGCCCGCACCAGCGCCTGCAGCACCACCAGGTGGCCCGCCCGAATGTCCGATAGCAGCTGATTGACGGCCCGGGCTTCGGCCGAAGTGCCCCGGGCACACTGCCGGGAACCGTTCCACAGACTGCGCAGGGTAAACACGCCCGAGCCGTAGGTTTCCAGCGGGCCATCGGCGACCCGGAGCTGACACTGCAGCTGGGCCAGCGGTCCGGGGTCCGCGGGGTCGAAATCAAACGTCAGCCACAGGGCTACCCGCTGAGTCAGCGGCAGGGCGGGGTAGATGGTTAAGGCATCCATGAAAAAGCGGACTTGAGAGTCAGGGTGTTACGGGGCAAAAGGTATCTTTGTGAACCACCTACTGCTCTTTGGTCATGCCCCCACCTTCCCGCCAGTTTCCCACCCCACTGAACCAGCGGGTGAGTCTGAAACTAACGTTCGCCTTTCCGAGCGACTCCCCACTGGCGTTTGATGAGTTGCTCTGCCAACTGGTGGTCGATGGCCAGCCCGCACCGGCTTACGGCTCGGGCGTCTATGTACTGCGCAGCCGGTGGGATGCGGGGCGCCAGCAGGCCCAAGGCCCCACCCGCGAAGCCCGGCTGGTCAATACCTACCTTTCGGAGATTCGGGCTGATCACTGGGCGATCCTGCTGACGCTCAAACGGGCCGGGTAGCGGCCCACGGCCGAACAGGTCCGCCAGCACTGGCAATCGGGCCCCCTGCCGCCGGCCGGGCTGCTGCCGCTTTACCAGGAGCAGCTCACGCGGCTGCACCAGCTGGGGGCTGCCGATCGGCCCGCCGACCAGACGCTCTACAAATGGAACCGGGGCTACCACCTGCTGAGCGCCTACCTGACGGAGGGGAACCGGCAACAAACGGCTATAAGTGGGGTGTCGATCGGCTGGGCCAAAACCTACTACTACTGGCTGCGGGCCCGCCCGCTGTCGATCGATACGGCCGCCCGCTACATTGGCCATTTGAAAGCGGTTCTGCAGTACGCGGTGGAACAGGAATTGCTGGAAAGCAACCGGCTCAGCGAGTGGCACATCACGGCCCAGCCCGCCCGGATCGTCTCCTGCCTGTCGCCCGCGCAGCTGCGGCAGCTGGTGCAGATCGTACTTCCCGGACCGCTGGATGTGGTTCGCAAGTGGGCGCTACTGAGTTGCTACACGGGTCTGGATTTCAAGGATGCCGTGCGGGTGGCCCGCCAGCCCTCGGACTATATCACCACTACGGCCCACGGAGCCAAACTGGTCATCAAGCGGCTGAAGTTTAAGGCCGTCCACCGGGCCCAGCCCGAATGGGGGTGTGCCACATTCCGTTGCTGGCCGAAGCCCAGGTGTTGCTCAAAGAGGCTTCCCAGTGGCCCGCGGTGACCATCCAGCGGGTCAACCGCAACCTGGGAGTGATTGAAAAAAGGCTGGGTTTGCCGTTTCGGCTCTCCACGAAGATTTGCCGCAAAACCGCCGGGGCGCTTTTTCTCTTGCGAGGCTACCGGACCGAAGCGGTGCAGAAGATTCTGGGCCTGCAGCACCTGAGAACGCTCGAGCGCAACTACCTGCATCTGTACAGTGAGCTGGTTGATGAAAGTATGCAGCGGCTGCAGGTTAGCAGTCCGGCCCATGAGCCGGGTGACGGGGGCAATAAGTTGCCCTAAAAAATAGCCAGACCGTTTCCCGCCTGGCTATGTACACGTATGTGCTATTTTATCCAACTCCTCAATCATTCACATAGGGATCTAACAGCACTACATCTGCGGTGTTTGGTTTTGTGAGCATTTGCCCCGGTGGTTATTCGATCAGGTTTCAGTTGCCGCTGGCTCATTCAGCCTAGTATTGCCCCGCTTGATCAGCTGAACCCGTCTTTTTATCCTACCAGGCTGCCGCTGCCGGTTTGGCTGCCGGGTTGCCACCCATCTTTGTGGCATGTATCACCTTAAACAACATCCTACCGAATGAAACAATTGTTTTTTGCCTTTCTGATACTGGGCTCTTTGGCCGCCTGCCAGAAGGAGGATCAGGCTGTTGCTCCACAAGCCCACTCATCCGCCCGGACCGGTGCCGTATCAGCGGGTTCAAGTTCTTCCCCTACAGGCATCAATTCTACCAATCCCTGGACAAATAGCGGCATCCCAATGCCGAACGTGCCTTTATACAGGATGCTTCCCTGGCCTGCATCATATCCAGATTCCGCCACCCATGTTGTTTACCTTAACTACAATCGAAGGATGGAAATAGAATTTGGCCGTAAGTTGGCGCTCCCGGTGAAAATCTATTGCAACGGTATTTTCAAAGGAGTAATCAGCAGTTATGGTGATGGTCAACTGAACGATGGGAAACCTTACCCTGCGTCGATGGTCCTAGTAGTGCGCTTACCTAGACATACTACGTTCAAATACGCAGTACTCGACAAAGACGGATACTATTACGAACACAAGTTGGATCAGACAAGGGCCTTTGTAGGCGAAGTCATCTTAAAAAATATTTCGCCCGAAAGTTATTGGTGGAAGCTCAAGTACATTCCGCAGTAAGCAAATAAGAGAATTAGTACAGCCAGGATCGTAAGACTTGGCTGTACTAATTGGAGGTTTATGAACCGACCCTACTAGCTCATTTTTCACTTACAACCTTTAACGTTCTCGAATACGTAGGAGTACTTACCTGAAGTAACAACACGCCTGAAGGCTTTGACTCCAGCAATAGACGGTGCCGCTCACTACTTTCAGCAATCTTTACCTGAGATTGACCAATTACAAGCCCCTTGGGATCCACCAATAGGAGTTTGACCGACTGCCCCTGGGCTCCCTTAATCTCTACTTCGACTGTACCCGTTTCTACGGGGTTGCCCAGCAATACAGCACTCCAATCCGCAGCCGGTTTTGGATTTTCAGCAGCCAGTCTATTTTGGGGTGCGCAGGTAAGCGCTTTAGGCACCCATTTGAGCGTATAAGCACTGCCCTGGACTTTGGCACTGATCGAATGCGGTTTCCCGTCTTTCAGCCCATCCGGAGTAGTAAAGCTATAGACGTGTTCGCCATTGCCCTTACCGGCATCTTTCAGGTCCTGCCGGTAGATGTTGGCCAAAGCAGTTCCGATCGGATTTCCGTCGGCTGTAAATTCAACCGTCAAAGGCGTGTTCGGTTGTTTGCTGTCCCAGACCCAGCCGCGAATAGTGCCACATTCCACTTTATCCAGATACCCTTCAAAAGACGTGGATGGCGGAGTAGTCCCTTCGAGAAGCTTCAAACCAACGGCTCCAGCACCGACTGGAATCTTGGTTTTCACCGTGTTCGTAGCCGTATTGATTACCGAGACAGCGGTAAAATTGGTAACATATAATAAACTGCCATCAGCATTGAGGGCTATCTGGCTGGCGCCTGGTTGCGTGAGGATCGATGCCTCCATCTTTTGAGTGGCCGTATTGAACACAAGAATTTCGCCGGAAGGAAATTTGCCCACATACAAACGTTTACCATCGGGGCTAACCGCAATGCCCTCATTCTGCGAACCGATTGGGATAGTTGATTCCATTAATTGGGTGTGGGTGTTGATGACCGAAACATTCGGATAGCTGTTACTGGCATGGGAGACGTATAATCGGCTCCCATCCGGATGCCATGCCATATAAATGGGATTGGCGCCAACCTCAATGACTTTTTCAACCTGATTGGTTTCCAGATTAATAACTTCCACTTGATGTCGATCATTAATTGCGCAGTAGATTCGCTTTCGATCTGGACTGAAGAGCATACCAATCACACTGGTAACAAATTGTTCCCCACCTCTGCCAACCTTTATTATAGCGATTGGAAGGTTATTTGCGGTATTAAAAACCAGCACGTTTCGAGATTGCGAATTGCCCACGTATAAGCGGCTTCCGTCCGGGCTCAGCAGCAAGGCTAGGGGCCGCTCAAAAGTCGGAATAATGGCTAAGATTTGATACGTAGTCAGATTGTAAACACTAATCGTATTAGTGCTTGCATTTGATACGTACATCCGGTTGCTTTTGGGATCTACTACAATATCCATTGGCGAAGACCCGGTGGCAATCGTTGCACGCACTTCGTTGGTAGCCAGGTTAACGACACTGATGTCATAGGAGGCCGCATTGGTGACATAAGCATACTGGGCGTGCAGTTGATTACTTCCCAAAACACCCACTATAAGCAGACAGCACTTAACAAAAAATCGAGGGATGTACGCTTTATTCCGAAAATGATAAAAATAGCTCATACGTTGTGCGAGGATAAAAATTAAGTGAGAAGAATGATCATTTTGAAATTACATCATTGATCAAACCTACCATTTATCAGACAAATAAAGAGCGCCTCGACAAATTAATTTTTTAATGTCTACTAGTGATCCAGCCGACAAGGATAACTAAGCTGTTCACTTCAAATACACGCCCAGCCTGTAAGACGGGCTTTGGTTTAAATGTAACAGGACAGAATTCTTTTCAATTGATTAAAGCGTAATTTGGGCAACCATTGTCAATCCGCCTTGATGAATCGTTTTATCAGCTATCTTTTGCTATTGCTCTGCTTCTCTGCCTGCGAAAAATCCACTTCGCCGGAACCAACTTCCAATCTGCCCACCCGTGATGTCAACATGGCGCTGGGGAATCCCAGCAACGCCAATACCAGCGAGAACAACTACCTCATCGAGCGGCCCGCTTACGCCCTGAGCTACAACCGCAGCACGGGAACTGCAAACTGGGCCAGTTGGCATTTATCGGCAGCTTGGAAAGGATCGGCTAAACGGTACGCTGGCAGCTTTATACCGGATCAATCGCTGCCTTCAGGCTGGTATCAGGTCAGGCATAATGATTACCTGAATACTGGCTTTGATCGGGGTCATCTATGCCCGTCGGACGACCGCGACAGCACCGCCGAAGAAAATCAGTCCACGTTCATCCTGACCAACATCATCCCCCAGGCTCCCCGGCTCAACCGGAAAAGCTGGAACCAACTGGAAGCCTACACCCGTAAGCTAATCAGTGAAGGCAACGAAACCTATATCATTGCCGGGACCTATGGCAAAGGCGGAACCGGTGATAACGGCAAAGTAATTACGTTGGCCGAGGGCAAGCTGACCGTGCCAGCGGCACTCTGGAAAGTGATTGTGGTGCTACCGGTTGGCAGTAACGATGTAAACCGGATCGATGCCCAGACCCGGGTGATTGCTGTGTGGATGCCCAACACCAACGTGGCCGGTGGACAACCCTGGAGCCGTTACCGGGTCAGTGTCGATGAGATTGAGCGGATGACGGGGTATGATCTGCTGGCCAATGTTCCGGATTCAGTCGAGCGGGAGATTGAGAAGATGTCGGACAAGGTGAGAGTGCAGGCGGTGGAAACAGTATTATACCAGTGATCCGTTCACCGTGATGTTTGGAATGAGTAAGTTTAAAAACTCGTCAAATAGCCCAGTTTCCGAACGTTGATTTCTGGAACGAGTTTTTGAAGTAAATAATAAGCTCCTGACCAGCAGTGTACTAATAAATCTCTATTTTGAAAGTAAAACAATCACTCGTTTTATGGACCCTATGTATGTCACCTGAAATTACAACTTACAAATTAGTCATCGTGTAAAGGGAATTCGGCAATATACCTCAAAAAACGATCCCAAATTGCAAACCTACGGTGAAGGAGACAGCATGATCGTTACCAAAACGAACGGGAAGTGGTACGGCAACAAAATAGCTGTTGGTAGGACCTTTGCGGACAATTTTATTAAGCACTGGCGTAAATCCGTATCGGCCTGATGTCTCAAAGGCTAATCGGCTTGCCAGCGTAAAATCATGTCCTAGATTGACTAATACACCCGGATGAAACAGCACATTAGCGACTCGATTAGTCCCATTCTCAGCGCGAATAGATGGAACGACTTCTACGGAGAAACCGAGTGTCTTAGCCCCTTATTAGTTGGACAGATTTTCCAAAATGGTTGTGTCGTATTGCATGGC
>NZ_BAAGVR010000026.1:0-79810 GCF_054780775.1 Larkinella ripae | reverse complement strand
TACTGAATTGTCTCTTCTCATTTTCACCCATTTTGTCCACTTTCATTTGACGACATACAGTGGGAAGCTGTCCTTGGCTCATGGGATCGTTGTTGAACGTGCGGTCTCCCTGCTGCTGGCTGTTCATCGCCCGCAGCTTCTGCCGGGCTTCTCCGTAGTTGTGGGTGCCGATATGGTAAAACGTCACCTTTTTGTCGCGGTACTGGAGTCCGTCCCAGACGCCATCGCCATCCCGCCAGATAATCAGATACCCTTCCAGGGAGCCTAACTCCTCTTCAATCTCCAGCAGCACGATTTCGGCATCAACCGTCACGGAATGCTCCCCGTGCAAATCTTCGATCACAATGATGTTGCCATCCGTGCGATAGGAATACTTCGTCTTCTTCATCTTAACTTTACGGTGGCGTAGGTTCAAATATACCCACCCAAGGTAAGATAAACAAGTCCTTTGCGGACAGTAAGCGGTCGGCAATTAATGGCTGTTGGGATGCAGGCAATTTTGCCAGTAGGAGATAATCAGGTTGATCTGTTCTTTAAAGTCGGTAAAGGCCGCCTGCCGAATGTGAAACCCCTGGATGGTGGACTGATAGGCTTGCTTAATCTGGGATGGGCTGGCCTGAGCGGTGTAGAAAATAAAGGGGATAGCTTTTTGTCGGAGCAGCTGATCGGCATCGATTAGCTGTCGCAACTCGATGCCGTCTATGCCCATCATATTCAGATCACAAAGAATCAATAAGGGCTTTTCATCGGTGGCCTGTAGATAGGTCAGAAACTCGGCAGTCCGTAAAAACAGCCGGAGTTGATTGGCAAGGCCCAACTCCTGAATAATCTGTTCAAAAATAAAAAGGTTGTCTTCATCGTCGTCGATGTAAACCAGTGGGCCATCGGTTAGCGTTGTCATGGTGTTGAAGGTAAAACAGGGTGTGCATAATCATGAAGAACTAACCGGTAAAAGTCAATGATCCATTCTGTTATTAACTACCCCAAGGCCGAACTGTTTTGGTGGCGAGGCTAATCTATTCAGTTGGGCTCTGGATAAGACGAGAAAACAGGAGAATTGTAGCACCATTATCAGCTTGTCTTATATGCAGCCATACAAGCCGGCGCCAGCCTTCTACTCTTTCTAAAACAGCAAGAAGCTTAATCCGGGAGGTAGACACAAAACGTTGCCCCTTTGCCGGGTTCACTGCTAGCCGTTATCGCCCCGCCATGGTTTTCGGCCACTCGCTGGCAGATGGCCAGGCCAACCCCCGTTCCGGGAAACTCGTTTTTGCCGTGCAACCGCTGAAACACCTGAAAAATTCTATCCAAGTATTTAATATCAAATCCTACTCCCTGATCACGTACGGTGATTTCATGAAAATAAGCGGAATCGCTGGTGGGCCTGAGGCCCGTCGGCAACTCGTTACGATCCCGACGAAAGTATTGGACCGTTATCCGGGGTGTTTCGGCACCAGGGGTAAATTTGATGGCATTGGAGAGCAGATTTTGAAATAACTGGCTCAGTTGCGATTCGTCCCCTTTTACCACCGGCAGCTCCGCGATGCCAAGCTGAGCCCCCCGATCTTTAATCGCCCAGTCAAGCGTGCCTAAGACTCGGTTGAGGACCGTTCCTAACGATACGAGGCTAACTTCCTGCTGACGGGTTGAAATCCGGGAGTACATTAATAGATCCCGGATCAGTGTCGACATTCGTTCGCCGGCCGATTGCATCCGCGTCAACAGATCTACTCCCTGATCACCCAATTGATCACTGAATTGCTGCTGCAGGAGGCTGCTAAAGGAGTGAATCTTCCGCAGGGGTTCCTGCAAATCATGACTGGCTACGTATGCGAATTGCTGTAAGCTATCATTCGAGCGTTTCAAATCCTGATTAACATGAGTCAGCTCCTGGGTGCGCTGCTCAATTCGCACTTCCAATTCCTGGGATAGACTTCGAAAACGGCTTTCACTTTTTTCAAGGGCCCTTTGAGCCAAGAGTTGAGCAGTAACATCCTGAATGATTCCGGTAATCATCGAAGCTTTACCACTCATAAACTGAACTTGTCCCAGACTTCGCAAGTGCCGGACAGGCTGTTTGGCAGACTCAATAGTTCGGTAGGTAATATCATGACGGCTAGCAAGTTCTGATTGTGACGATTGAGTAATGGTTGCAATAACTTGCGCGCGGTCCTGTTCATGAATAGCCGAAAATACAAACTCCATTGACTGGCTTTTTGAAGGTAATCCCAACCACTGCCGGATATTTTCAGTAAAGTGACCCTGATTAGTGTTCAGATCTACCTGAAAGGTTCCCAGGTTAGCAATGTCCAGCGCGTTTTGTAAATACGCCTTTTGCTGTTCCAATTCGTGCATCGCCAGCGTCTCCACATGCACATCCACAACCGTGCCGACCATGCCCAGAAACTGTCCGTTCTCGCCGACTTTGGGTTGTCCTTTGTCGATTGTCCAGCGATACTGGCCATCAGTGTGGCGCAGTCGATATAAAAGCTGGAAAGGTATGCGTTGGGTGTTGGCATCCAGAAAAGTTTGCCCGGCACTGGGTTGATCTTCGGGGTGGACCAGAGAGAGCCAACCCGTTCCCAATGCTTTAACGTACGGCTGACCGGTCAGCCGGGTCCACTGCTGGTTCATATACGTACACAGGCCGTCGGGGTCGGTCTCCCAAACCACAGCCGGTATTGTATTGAGCAACTGTCCCTGTTGCTGTTCGATTAATTTAAGCTGTTGCCGGAGCCGCTGCTGTTCAATGACCTGGCGCCGGAGGGACAGTAAATTAACTACCTGTTTGGCTAAAATCTTTAGGGCTCCTAACTGTGAAATATCTAACTGACGAGTTTTGTCATCAATAACACACAGGGACCCTAAGGCATAGCCGTCCTGATCGACCAGGGGCTCTCCCGCATAAAAGACGATATTAGGATTGCCGGTCACCAGCGGATTTTCCCGGAAGCGTTCATCCCGCCGGGCATCTTCCACAATCAGTGGTCTGGTTGGGTCGAGAATAGTGTGGGCACAAAAAGCATACTCGCGGGGTGTTTCCCGTGCCCGAAGACCATGACTGGATTTAAACCACTGCCGCTTCTCATCGACCAGACTAATCAGAGCGATTGGCGTTTGGCAAATTTGGGAAGCAAGGTTGGTAAAGTCATCAAAATCTTCCTCGGGTAAGGTGTCGAGGATGTGGTATTGCTTAAGTGCTTCGACGCGCTTATCATCCCCAGGCAGGAAAGGAGGGTTAACCATAACAGGTGCGGATGCTTGGTCAGTTTTATACTTGCGAACAAAGTTAAGAAGTTTGGCTTGGGAAAGATCTCCAAACCCGGCGAGGTGAAAAGTTAACAACGTAGCTGGTGGGAATGTTCAATGAACCCTCGACAACGATCTCCAATTTCAGGAGTCAAACACTTCGTTATATTTTAAGTTATAGATTGCGTGTTTGGCAATTTTACGAATGATAACTCCTTGACTACTAAAAAGAATCACGGATTATTAAACCACAAATACGCCACACCATGCCGACCTTTTATTCCAAGAAATTCACGCATTTCTTCGTTCCCTGTGAGATTAATATCGAGCTTGATTCGATCACCCTCAAGGTGACGGCCTATGTAGATCAGGCCCGGGTTTATTTGGTTGCCAACGCCCCGATGTCGGACCTGGAAAGAGAGGTAGTGGCCGCCGAGCAGATGGCTCGCCAGCAGGCAGATTTAGCTTTATCGTCCTCCAGCGGCATCAGGTCCGAGGAGAAAATCTTATACCGACTGAGGTATGTCAAAGAACAGGAATAGCAAAGTCAAAAAATCTTACTTTGCTGTATCGATGTTAAAATACAGCCAGTTAAATATTAAAATACAGTCGTTAATTGAAACAGAGAAGAACATGAAATGATTATGTTCATCTGTTGGCTATTGCCGATCAATCATTATATTCACACAACCTCAACTTGTGGTTGAGGTCAGGACATTATGGATGACAGTTATGGGGGTCTGCAGAAGCCAGCCGGAAAGCTGGCTTTGGTTTTTTGGGAAGTTTAAAGCAATTTAGAGCCAAAAGGAATTAGCTTGGGAATAGGCATAAATCGACGCTTTTCCACTCCGAAAACCTCGCTACTGAATTCTTCGCCTACTACTATTTCATGACCGGGCATTTTTCGGTACGTGTAAGCGATTTCACCCATTCTGTTGCTTGTCGGTAAACATTGCGTCAGAACGTCGCTGCATTTCTTCAAATGATAAATCCTCTAGATGAGTCATAATAGACCATTGATGGCCAAACGGGTCGGTAAGCGTTCCCGCACGATCTCCATAAAACTGATCTTTTACATCCATGTCACCAGATACTTTTGCGCCTGCATCGAGTGCTTGCGTAAATACCTGATCAACATCATCGACATAAATACACAAGCACACGGGCGAACCGCCGAGTGTCTGTGGACTTTTATTGCCCCACTGTACACTCTCTTCGGCTATCATTATTTTTGAGTCCCCAATCTTGATTTCGGCATGCCCAATGCTTCCATCGGGCATTGTAATGCGACCGCTTTCTGTGGCCCCAAATGCTCTCTTATAAAATTCAATCGCTTCGGCAGCGCCTTTTACGTTGATGTACGGTATTAAAGGCTTTGAAATGGGTTGTGTGTTGAATTCGGTTGCCATGTGCCTATGTAGTTTGGGTAAGTGAGTAAACTAGTGACTTGTTGATTTCGTCCGGTTATATTTCGTAAAGATAATAGTATTTGGTGCGGCCTACCAGCCAGCGTAATCAGTTACTACTAGTATATTAGTGATTGATGATCACGATCTTTTTTCTCAACTCCGACATAACTTATCTGGACTAGGCAATCCATTAACTCAAACATGTAATCAACATCCAGAAAATAGCCTTTTCTGAATTCTTCACCTCTGAGGGTTTTGTAGGTTTTGTAGGTAAGTCGCCCTACGTTTTTTCAATTATTTTTTGTATCAACAGCGGATCGTTTGTGCAACCTCATTACCTGAGTAGCTTGAAAGCGACACCCACGAGGGGTTCTGAAGCCCCACTCATTGAGCTGATCAGCAATAGCCAAATAGGTCAGACCTTTGGCGGTCCATTCGTTTATTAAAGCGGTGGCCCGACGGCTATTCTCGTTTTTGGCCGCCTGCTGCCTGGTTGCTTCAGTTCCTTTTCTGCGGGCTTCATTTGTCAAATTTTCGGGTTTACCTAGTTGATGCCCCTGGGCGGTCTTTGCCGCCAGTGCTGCTTTGGTCCGTCCGCTGATCAGTTCGCGTTCGTGCTGGGCCAGCGTTGCAAAGATTCCGATGGTCAGGGTATTGGCATCGGGCATATCAACACACTGGAAGTTCACGCCCGAATCCCTGAGCGCAAAGATAAAAGAAGCGTTGCGGCTCAAACGGTCGAGCTTCGCAATGATCAAGGTGGCGCCGTTCTGTTTGCTGGCGTCGATGGCTGCGGCCAGTTGCACCCTCTGATTCTTCTTTCCAGATTCAACCTCTACGAACTCGGCCACTATCGGGGCACTGCCAACGAAACCCTGAACGGATGCCCTTTGAGATTCAAGGCCAAGACCCGATTTACCTTGCTGCAATGTCGATACCCGGTAATAAGCGATGTACTTCTTTACGCCGTCGGGAGTAGTGGAGGTTGTTTTCTTTGCCATAGATGGTCTGGGTACGTTTGAAACGGAGGCAGAATCTGACCCCACAAATCTAGCAAGAACACCCGTATTTTACAAGGCATGAACGTCCGTTTAAGCAATGTAAAATGAGTGTACGGACGTTTTACGTATGTCTAAGCCATTGATTTATACGTATATTATCCGTAAATTAAAGCTACATAGATTAGTAAAACAGAAAAGCCTAATGACCATGAAAGACAGCCGTTTAGAAATCAAAATCAGCAGCAAGCATAAACTGGCCTTTGCTGCCGCCTGCGAAGAACGCGGAATTAGTGTATCTGACGCGGTGCGTGAATTAATTGCAAAAAGTGTCAGAAACTACAAGAACGGCAGGGACAAAACAGCAGGAGTGGAGAAGTAGCCGCTCGAAATTGTGTAGTAAATTGTGTAGTAAAAACAAAAGCCACTTCGTTTAGAAGTGGCTTAACTGCTTGATAATCAATGTGCACTCGTAGGGATTCGAACCCCAAACCTCCTGATCCGTAGTCGTAAGGCGGACCTTATTGCTATTTATCTCTTCTTTTTTGATTTTAATTTATAATGCTGATAATCAGCGACTCTATAAATTTGGTTCTATCGCTCCTTATTGCTATTCTGCGTTGAATTAATAGATTTGTATTGCAAATTGCATTGCAAGTATTCGATTTGAGCAAATGGCAAACCGGGCAACTGTCAACCTCTTTCTCGATAACCGTTCCAGCCAGGACAAAGGCAAAGGTACCGTAAAATGGTCAGTCTGTTATCAACGTAAACAGCGATTGTATACTACAGGTGTAAAAGTTAATTCTGAAGAGTGGGAATTTCTTCAAAAAAATAGGGGAGGGCTTAAAGGCCATACCAAGGATGAAGCCCGTCGGCAGCTCTGGATACAGCTATATGGTGACCAATATATTGATAGGGATGGGAAAAAGTATGTCAGCTTTTTGAAACGAGCCCAAAACGTCGTCGATCACCTGGGGGATGCATTTACATTTGACGCTTTTAAAGATGCTATAGAAAATTATGGCAAAACGGACCAGCAGACGAAGGATCGTAATGATGTTTTATTAGCCCTTTTGGAAAAGAAGGAACAAATGGTTGCTCAGGAACGAATTGGTAACGGTAGTAATTACGGCGTTGTGGCAGCCTCACTACTCAGGTTCGTAAAATCACTAAGCACTAAAGATAGGCAGAAGTTCGGACTGGAACCCTTGAATAAAAAAGATGATACGATCAAAATTCGGTTTGACCATATCACTCCAGAGTTCCTGTCCTTCTATGAACGATGGATGCTGCAATTCGGAAAACGGTCCCAGAAAAAAGGAAGTTTACCAAGCCCAGCTTCTTCAACAACAGTTGGGATTTATTGCAGGCATTTACGTTCGGTGTTCAATGACGCACTTCGTGATGAAATCATTGACAAAAAGAAATACCCATTTGGCCGTGGAAGGTTTATTATACCTGCTGGTCGCAAACCTAAAAAAGCTTTGTCGAGGGATGTCATAGAACTGATCAAATCTTATCAGCCTGAAAACGAATATGAACAGCAAGCGCACAGTCTTTGGGTTTTTACATATTTGAGTGGAGGGCTGAATATGGCGGATATTTGCCATTTGAAGTGGCGAGATGTCGATGTACCTAAAAACTCATTTTCATTTTTCAGGACAAAAACCAAGCTTACAAAAAAAGGGGATAAGAAGCCAATCAAGGTGGACATACACGAAGTTGCATGGTCGATAATTCGCAGGTACGGTACACCGCTCGACAATCCTGAAAATTATGTTTTCCCTTTCCTTTCCAGGGATCTGAGTGCTGAAAAGCAAAAAGCAGTAATAGCTCAACTTGTAAAGACCACAAACAAATGGATGCGCAGGATTGCAGCTAAACTAAATATTTCAGACGATCTGGTAACCTATGCCGCCCGTCATTCCTATGCTACCACATTACTTCGAAGTGGTGCACCACTAAAATTCATCAGTAGCCGACTTGGTCATGGATCTACTCAGACTACTGAAGCTTATTTGGGAGATTTTGAAGAAAGCGATATTCAACAGTTTTTGGAAGCACTTTAACTTATATATCCATGCTAACGTTAAGTGATTGTTTTGATGTAGCAAAAAGCCAGTTATTAAACGAAAAGTGGAATGTATTATTGAAAGCACAAAATTGGTGGGAAATTCTACCCTGTCCAGACCTTAATCATGTTTATTTGTATCGCTCCCCTATTTCTTTTTTGCCTAATTTGATGATTAATGGGAAACTCATATCGCAAAGTGAAACTCAAACAGAACATCGATTAAAGTGGCAAATATGGGCAAAAGATTTTTTCGATTCGAAAAAAGAAAAGATTCGAAAAAATCTTTCTGAAATGGAAGATCATTTAAATAAAGAAGTAGAAACCTGGAATAATATTCACTTTAACAAGCCTAGATGGAAACTTACTTCAATTAAGTTATTAAATGACTGGGTTAGCAGTGTAGAGCATTTAACTGTAGAAGAATTTACCAAATTAAATATCTGGCCTAGTACGGCTGCGAATTTTAGAAAAGCTATAACTGAAGAATTAGAAAGAGTATATAAAATTCCGAATGATCAAAGTGAATTTTTTGGAACAGAAACAAATAGTATAATTCCTATTGACAACTCTGAAACCTTCAAACTCAGGCGATTTGTTATTCTGCATAGTTTTCAGAATGGAAAAGAAATCACCAGAGGAGATGTTGCAAATCAAATGGCCATTAAATTAGGTCTCACAAGTGGGGATTATCTTTTTAATAAATATAAAGCTTTTGGTAATACAAAAAAAAGGCTTGAGTATGTTGAAAAGGAGACACAATTAAGAGCACAAAACCTGATATATGACATGGAGGCTATATTGCCTAAATTAAATCCGATTCAAAGGCAACAAGCTGAAAGCGAGATTAATACATTGAAGTCAAAAATAGTGTAACCAGTTATAAGCGGTTATTGGCCTAATCACATGTTTAGTTTTGCTACCGTCAAATCAAACAAGGTAGCAAATGAATACTTTCAATCCTTTCGAGAGATATGATCAACGGCTGAACAACATTGAAGCACTAAGTTTAGAAATGCTTCAAATTCTTCGAAGACCCCAGCTTGATACTTCTACCGAAGCACAACCTATCTCGGTTTCAGAAGCGGCAGAATTTTTAGGTATTAGCCCGCAAACACTCTATCAAAACGCCAAACGGATCCCACATCGGAAGCGCTTCGGGAAACTGTACTTTTTCAAAGCTGAACTTCTGGATTATTTAAATGGAAAGGAGGCTAGAAATGAATAACCTTCCTGCCACTGCTACGCTGTTATCAAAACGACTGGTTGAAAACCCTTCACCAATTCCGGGTTATGGTTCTGAAACGGATGAAAAGAGGATTATAAACGGCGCTGTTTACCACTGGTTAAACTGGTGTCAACGTCCCTCTGAAAAGGCTGAATTATTCATTTCGTGGGCACTTAACAAATATGGATTACCGTCGGGAGTAATTGCTCTACCGTTCCAGTATTCAGGCAATTTGGATAGTGCTCTTAAGGATCGGAATCTGTATGCATCGATTCGATACGAAAGCCTTATTTTATTCATCGTCTGCCTGGCTGAAATTCGAGACGCCGACCAATACAAACTAATTTATAGTCATGTCAGCACCTATTTTCAGCAGGCTTACAGACTGGTCCCTGCTTTTGATGGCAGTGCTATAAACACCCGGATGCGGCTTGGCCACGATCCAACCATTGTTCAGGATGCCTATAACCGGCGAGTTTTCTTCTTTAACGAGAATGATTTTCCAATTACCTCTGTGAATCAAAATGATGAAACCAGCGATGAAGCACTGATTCACAAAATAAACCAATTGATTCAGCAGGGCATAAGCCAGCGGAAAATTGCACTTAAACTCAGCATATCCCAAGCCAAAATAAGTCGACTGATCACCAAAAGCAAACAGTGAATCACTCGTCGTATAACCAACATCGGTAGGTAAATTTCAGGTTAAAATGGCACCAAATACCACAATAGTCCGACCTTCGGAAAGGTCGGCTCCAGTCCTTCTTTTTGCCGTTACCCAGCAGATAAAAGCAGTTGGAGGTTCGGTCTGGCTGATTCATACAGCGGAATTTGCCACGGTTGTCCGGGCCGAAATTGGTAAAATCAATATCCGGCTTGTGATTGCTCGTCCCGGCGAATCTGTTGATAATATCCTCGATGAAAGGAATAGTCATACTGTCCAAAGCATTGACGGCTTACGTGATTGGCTCCGCAAATTGATCAACAAATAAACTTCTCCATACCATGAAATCAATCCTTTTTCACAATGAAGTCCCCGTGATGACTACCGAAATGCTGGCGCGGGAATTGGGGGTCGACAGCGAACGACTCAATCGGAATTTCGGCCGAAACAAGAAACGTTACGAAGCTGGCGTTCATTTTTTCTTGCTGAAAGGCAGGGCGTTACAGATGTTCCGGTCAAATTGTCCGGAACATACCGTCGATGCAAAAGCCCCTATTCTTTACCTGTGGACCGAAAAAGGAGGCTTTAATCACGTCAAAAGTTTGGCAACCCCGGAATCCTGGGATGCCTTTCAAAACCTGATCGACCGCTATTTCCGCCAACGCGAAGCATTAAAGGCGATTGTCAATGCTCACGCTGACCAGGACGTCGAACGGTTATTGGAGCATACCAAGCGTGAAAAGCAAATCCAGAACAGCAAAGAGGTCAACACCTTTAATTTTCTGGAAGGCGGAGTTGAAAAGATCATTGATCACAACCGGAAGAATTGCTGGTGCCACGTAAATATGTTGCCGCATGAAGTAACTAACTGGGCAAAAAAGAAGGGTTTTCCAGCCAAAGCGCGCACATCCGCTAAAGAAGTATTCAGAAACACCAAGCCGGAAATTGCCTCCTCGATGTCTTTTACTGACGAGTTGTGTAAAACCGGAAAGATAAGCGTGGAGGATGCCGCCATTCTCAGCAAGTTGCACGCCCTGCCACTCTTTGCAAAAATGAGGGAATTGGGAGTACTGCAACCTCCCAAAGCTCATAATAGCCTCCATAACGCCAGAAAACTGTAGCCGATACTGATTCATGAATACTTTATCAAGTCAACCAACCATGAACGTCACGTTAACATTGAGCGGTGATCAGGATGTCACGCTTTTGGGAGCCCTAATCGCGACAAAAAAAAGGTTTTTAGGGCAAATCAATGACGCTGACCTAGAGGACGCGGCCCGGCTTCAGCACGAGGTAGAAAATATGGAAGCCCTGATTTCGCAGGTCGTTCAATTTATAGGAAAAGATAGCCCACAAAAGAAAGGAGGTTCGCATGAGTGAGTTCGGCAACACCCCGCAAACCTCCGAGAGTAAAAAAGAGCAAGAGCAAGTTACGCTAATTCCAGCAATAAATCTCAACGACTGGAATAAATCTTCTTTAGAATCAGGTGATTCTCAGCTTGAATGGCAGGACCCAAAGCCGTTGCACGTTTCGCTTCAACCCGTCTTACCGATGCGGCCGGAAATGATTCCCGAGCCCCTGCGGGACTGGCTGACCGATATTGCCAACCGAATGAAATGCCCACCCGATTACGTTGCCGCGGCGGCCATTGTCATGATTTCATCCCTGGTTGGAACCCGGCTTACCATCAAGCCAAAAACCAAAGATGATTGGACCGTCATCCCCAACCTGTGGGGGGCTGTTATCGGTGATCCGTCGAGTATGAAAACCCCTTCGGTGGCAGAGGTTTTTAAACCGCTGGACCGCCTGATCAAAACGGAAGAAAAAAAGTATAAGGAGCTGCTGCAACAGTACGAAGCGGATCACTTGACGTTCGATGCCCAGAAGAAAGTTTATCAATCTCAGCAGGTTCAACGGCTAAAAAACAAGAACGTTGATAATCCCGTCAGTTATCCCCAAGAACCGGCCAAGCCCGTCGAGCGCCGGTTTATGACCAATGATTCCACGATTGAAAAAATGGCGGACTTGCTCAACGAAAATCCGGCCGGGATGCTCCAATACCGGGATGAGTTAATGGGCTTGTTGTCGGGCTGGGATCGGGCCGGCCGCGAGCAGGACCGGGCATTTTTTCTGGAAGGCTGGAATGGCAGCGGCTCGACGATCGTCGACCGAATTGGCCGGGGAACCCTGCATGTCGACAATGTCTGTATTTCGCTGTTCGGCGGTATTCAGCCCGCTAAACTGCTAAGCTACCTGCAGGGGGCTCAGGGCCACGAAAACGATGGGTTGGTGCAACGGTTACAGCTGGCCGTCTATCCGGATAAAGCCGATTGGGCATATACCGACGAGTGGCCGGATAAAGCGGCCCGTGATCAAGCCTTTACGCTGATCCAGCGCATTGCTGATTCCGATTTTTTGGACATTGCCTATCAGGCGGACGACTATAACCGGTTTCGCTATACCCGGTTTGATGAAGAGGCCCAGGAGGTGTTCAAACAATGGCTGATTCGCTGGGAAACCCAGGTGCTGCCTAATGAAACCGGGCTGCTTTTGGAGCATTTTACCAAGTATCGTTCGTTGGTGCCTTCGCTGGCTCTGATCTTTCACGTGGCCAATTGCGAAGCGAATCCGAATAATGGCTCCGGCAAAAAACGGTTGGTCTCCAAAGAGGCTATTAGCCAGGCTTTACTCTGGTGCGACTATTTGCAGACGCACGCCCGGCGGATTTACGGGTTATTGGAGACCGTGGATGTCGTTGCGGGAAAGGAGCTGTTGCGTCACCTGAAGAAAGGCGACCTGGAAACCGGTTTTAAGGTCCGCGAAGTCACCAAAAAGGGGTGGTCGAATTTGAACACTGCTGACCTGGTTGATTCAGCCGTCAGTGAATTGATTGAACTGGGGTGGCTTCTCGAAGTGAAACCGCAACCCTCCCAAGGGGGGCGGCCCGAAGCTTCTCATTATTTAATTCACCCAAAAATTTTATCTGAACGCGTAAGGTGACTTCCCGGCAAAACCGGCAAAACATCTAAAGTTACTTTTTGCCGGTTTTGCCGGGAAGGCGTATTGTTCTTTACGATTGGTTTTGACCTGGCAAATCATGGAAAGCATTTTTGAAGGGAAATACATCAGTTGTTACGCCAATTGCCGGAAACCGGACGAATCCCGGCGGGTGAAAATGAGCAGCTGGCTGACGTCGTCCAAATGGTACCCCAAACAGTTGGAAATCCGGGCGCTGAAGCGATCCGACGAAAAGCGGTACCAACTCGAAAAAACAAACCATTTACCAGCCGCGACGATGTCGGGAGAATTCGACTACCGGGAAGCGAGTGGCCTGATCAAGCACAGTGGTTTTATCTGCCTGGACATTGACCGCAAGGATAACCTTCAATCGGCAAACTTCTACGAATTGAAAGCGCAGTTTCAGAATATCCAAAACGTAGCCTATTGCGGCTGGTCGCTGAGTGGAGAAGGGTATTTCATTCTGATCCCGATTGCTGAGCCAGACCGGCACTCGGAATACTTTGAGTTCTTTCGGAACCTGTTCAGCCAGTGGAAGGTGAACATTGATAAAAAATGTGGGGATGTGAGCCGCCTTCGGATTTACAGCCACGACCCCGAAGCGTATTTCAATCATCAGGCGGAGCCCTTTCGGTTGCCCCCCACAAAACTGAAAGCTGCTCCGGTGCGCAAACCGTTCAAAGCAAATGCCAGTGATGGCAACAGTACGCGTCAGAAAGTAGAGCAGATTGTCGAAAAGATAGGCCACCACGCCATGGATGTGACGGCAAACGATGGCCGCTGGTACCGGATTGCTCTGGCCTTAATTGATGAGTTTGGTGAAAACGGCCGGGCGTATTTTCATGCCGTGAGCCAATTCCATTCTGAGTACGATCACGCGGAGTGTGATCAGAAATACACCTATTTTCTAAAGAAAGCGCGCGGTCAGGTGACAATTGGCAGTTTCTTTTCCATCTGTCAGGAGTTTGGCATCGTTTACCAACAGCCGGAAAAACCTGTTTTCGCGAAAGCCCCCAAGCCATCACCGTTTAGCTGGGCCAGCCTCTCGATCGAATCCATACCGATCTCCAAAAGTGATGAACAGCTTGATTACCCGCCGGAGTGGGACATTCGACCGGGCCAGGCACTGACCTGCCGGCTTGTTCTTAGTCCAAACCGATTTGATTACGCCAAGCAAACCGGCATTGCTCCCGACCGCGTTTTTTCACTCATTTCAATTTCATAACCATCTAAACAAACTCCATGTATCATCTCAACTTAGATCACATCAAACTGTGGCAAAAACACACGACCTCCGAGTTTGACTCGCTCCGATATTATTCCTTCAACTGGAAAGACGCTGAATATTCTGAACTGGATTATCCATCCGCTGCCGAGTTCGAAAAGATTATCAAAGCCTATCACCAGGGCAATTACCTGTATGAACAGCTGACCAAACTCCGGCAACTGTGCCTGGACATTTTGGGCGGCAAGCTACGGGAGATGAGGGCCGAGTGGAATGACAACATGGACCCTGAACCGTTCGACCCATTTTGGCAGCTGGAATGGCTGTTTGACCAGGAAGACCAGCCCGAAGCGCTGCCGCCGAAAATCAGCCAATATGCCGAACTGCTGGAAAGCATACAAGACTACCGGGAACCCGATGCCAAAAAAAAGACGCAGGTTCTGGCTGCGCTGAGACGCTACGACTGGTTCTACGCCCGCACAAACAACTTAATCCAGTCGCAACGGCTCGTAAAGAATAAAACGCAGGGGGTTAAAACCTTCGCCCGCAAAATCTTAAGGATGTTCAAAGGTGGGGATACTGTAACCTACTCCGGCAATAAGCAACCTTTGAAGCTGATGTAGTTGCTCTGCCCAGCCACCTGTTCCCCGCTGGCCACCGCTAGTTGTCGGATGCGTGGAGGATTTTCAAATCTTTAATAGAGCACCGCCCTACGGATTTCATTTGGTAAGGAATCCCTTTTTCCAGCCGATATGCCAGCACCCCGGGGGGTATGCACAAAACACGCCGAGGACCCGGGCAGGGCCAGACTACTGTCCCCGGCTGCTCGCGTGAAATGATTTTCCGAAAAGTCTTTTTTCTAAATTTTTAGAAAAAAGATAGGGGGTGACGGATCAGCACCCCCTCTTCTCTCGCTCGAAGATTTGCAAAAAGGTGTCTAAACTTTCAAAAGCCTTTGGTTAATCGACTGATTTTTAGTATATTGATATAGAAAACTATGGCCTACAGTCCTGGTCGTTTTTGCGGTATCGATTGATTATTAAATTTTTACGGCTTTGGGCAAAAACAAAAAGTTGAACCAAATGCATTAAACCAGCTTTCACGTATGGAACCCTACCGCCCGGCATTTGTCGTCTTGTCTCATTGGCAGTTTTTCTCCATCCTTGCCCTGTTGCACCTGATCCTGCTTTTTGTCGCCATGCTCTTTTTTGAAGTCCGCGCTTATATCGAAAGCAAAAAAAAGACAGCACTTCAGAATGAGGCCACCATCACCAATTCGCATAACTAAGTTTTGATGAAAGCAAAATAGCTCTCAAAAATCTTCATCAAGCCTAAAAATCCGGGGACCGAGTTGACGCTTTAGCTGTATTCGCTTCCAGATCAGTTTTGATTTCTTAGTGTAGGAAATATGAACGTTGTGAGTCAGCGTTATCTTCGCGCTCATCCGCCACTGGTATTTAATTATCCGTAAAAGGCGTGTTAAGCGTCTTTGTTTAATCCGAGGTCGTAACATGGAGCAAGTTTAGGAAGCGATAATTTACGCAAATTCGTTTAAGTAGGCCTGTATTCTACGAGTGAAATTTTGAACGAACCAGAATGAAGCCCTACCTGTGAATTGATACAGGGCTTGTTGCCTTACCGACTTTTACTTCCTGAGTGCCGTTGAAAGTAAACAATGCCAATTCCAGCACGAAAGATGATACGATTTAAGACTGAGACTTTATGGATGCTTATCGCTACTCACTATTGACGTATATAGGTAATCGTAAGTTTCGTTTATGGTATTGAGGAGATTGTATACTTTAAGCGTATAGCAGGTTCCGGTAGCTGTTCCAAAGCAGGGCGGGTCGACTGTCCCGCCTGGACAATTTTCTTCAACAAATGTTTGGAAGTTGGCGTTATTGATTTTAACTTGCTGATACCCTACGATTTATTGGATTTGCCTGATTCTTTCAGCCTTCTGTCGAAACTGTATGTACCCGAGGAACTGGAAAACAACCGTAAACAGCCACCAACTGGCCATTATCGCCCCCGATGACTACACCGAAAGCGTGCTCTACACCATGCAGGGTGTTTCGCTGCGGGTATTAATCTATTTGGGCAAGCGGTTAGGGCCGGACGGCACCGTTGAAGCGGCCACGGCGGATATTGCTATCTGTATGGGCTGCTCTTGTGTGATGGTTCGTCGGGGCCTAGCTGAGCTGAGAAAGAATGAGATGATTGCTCCCGTGAAACGGGGCCACTGGGCGGTAAATCCGCGGGTTTTGCGGCCCGGTTTTTTTAGCTGTTAACCTCGGCACATTGTGTCGGGGTGGTTTATGTCCATTTAATGAAATGACCACATCAAGAAAAGACATCTCGCACGCGCGGGTCGGGCTGACCGGAAGGCACATTTTGCTACTGGCCTGTTGGGCGGGCCGCATTCGCGTGAACGGCATTTTGTTCCAGTACTGCTACCAATCCAGCCGCCTCGTTCACCTTAACAAATCGGTATCCATCCCATGAAATTACACGAAGAAAAAGCCATCTCACCCTTTGATGCTGAATTCGAATCAGCCCTCGACGCTGCGGGTTTGCCGGTTTATCCCCAGTTTCCGTATGCGGCTCAACTTGAGAACCAGACCGAACTTCAGCCCGAAGAGTATGTTACGGTCTATCATCCAGACAAACACTGGTTACGGGTTTTGATCGGGTTATCCGATTTGCCGATGCGGCTTTACATGATTATGGCCAGCCGCCTGGATCCTGATAACCTCTGTGAGTATCCGTTGGACGAATTAGCCGCGATAACCAACACCAAACCGCGCCAGGTTGAAAAGGCGTTGGAGGAGATTTTTGAGGTGGAGTTAGCCCGGCCGATAGAGCCGGGAAAATACGGGATGAATCCGGCGATTTTTTGGCGGGTTCAGGTGGCAGAATTCAGGATTTCGTTGAAAATTATGTCACCGTTCACCAAATAGTGAACGGTGGAAAGTTTGCAGCCATTGAATAAATGAAATTAGAAAGAGAACACCAGCTCTAGGACCAGGCTAGTTGCGAGAATAAATGCCGGCCTGAACACCCGGTCAGATAAACAACAGATACGAAAATGAGAACAGAAGAAGTTAGAAGGCGGGCGGTTGCCAGCAGTGGTCCCTTTGCGGCATTAACCACCGGTCGGTTTGGCGTCCATGCGGCCGGCTTTTCAGACGGCTCGGAGATCGGGCGCACCTACGCCTGGAGCTTTACGCCGACCATTGGCTGCGTGGGAGCGCAGTTTAAGTTCACCAACTGGTCGATTGGCCAGGGTGGCTCGCCCGGTGAAGCGGCCGGGCAAAATCTGATCACCATCAGGGTGGGCCTCAGCAACGGCAGCGTCACTCGTCAGCTCACCTTCGGCGGGCAAGGCAGCGGCAGTATTTTTCCGGGCGGGAACTTAGTTTCCGATCCCTGCCCGCTGCCGCTAACGGCCGGGGTGAGCTGCTCGGTTCGGGTGTTTGTCTCGGTGGCTACGCTGGGACAAAAGTGGCCTCTAGGGCCGGTTTGCACCAATTCGGAAACGGGCGGTACAACCAGCCCCGGTATTGATCTATCGCTTTCGGGTGCCATTGACGATGCGGCAAACTTTGGATACGGCCCGGTGGAGATGTTTGGTGTGCCCACGGCGGGCCTCACCAAAAAGAGCGTCATCATTGTCGGCGATTCGCTGGCCATTGGTGGGGGTGAAACCGTTGATATGGGCTGGATTCGCCGGGGGCTGGACGGCGCGGGTATCGCCTGGAGCCGTTCGGCGATGACCAGCAATACCATTGCCAAGACGACGGAAAACACCAGTGCTTACGCGCTGACCCATATCGCCGACTCCCGAGCCAATATCATCCTATCCAACCTGATGGGCAATGATATGATGTCCGGAATTGTCAACGGATCAATTACCACCCTGGCGCAATTAACGGCGATCGTTACGCCCTACTGGAACAAGTTAGCCGGGATTGCCGACGCCACGGGCAAGGACTTGTGGATTACCACGCTGACGCCGGCCGCGGTACCCGGGTCTCCCCTGACCGCCTCCCAGATTGCCTTACGGGCCGCGTTCAATGACTGGGTACGGACGGGGGCTGGCGGAGTCGGTATCAAGAAAGTGTTGGACGTGGGAGCCCAGGCCGAAACGGCTCTCAACAACAGTGTATGGAAAACGGGTTATGCGGCCCCCGATGGCATTCACATCACCACGAGTGGGTCCACCGCTTTAGGTGCGGCCCTGCTTACGGGGTCGGATCCGGATTTTACTTTTTAATAGCGGCTGGACTCGATCTGATGCCGCAATAGTCAAAAAACAAGGGCGTAAATGAGGTATTATTTGCGCGGATGAAAACAACAAACATCTTAGAAACTATGATCCCATTTGCTTCCGGCCCCCAGCCATCCGCCGACAATGCCGCCCTGATTGCTCAGGTCTTTGCCCCAAAAACGTCGTGGGGACTTTTAATGAACGCGAGGGATCGCGATTTGCAGTACCAGACGGCCTTGACGCAGGCCGAGCAGCAGAAGGCGCTGGAAATGCAACAGGCCGACGCCGAGCTTCAGGCGTTCCAGGCCAGCCTGTCCCAGAATGACTTTGAGGCTCCGGATAAATCGCGGGTGGGCCTGTGGCTGAAAAATCAGGAGAAGGCCCTGGCGAGCCGGCTGAAAGACGAATACCAGGGCGAAATTGCGAGGTTCTTCCGGGTCGAAGGCGCGAGCTGGATGCAAAACACGATGGCGAACTTGCAAAAGTCGCCGGAGTATTTGCGGGCAGTTCGTAACCGGGCCCAGGTAGCCTCTCACCAAAAGGCAATCAACGACGGGAAACACTTAATTGGCCGGGTCGTAACCGATAAGAGCGGTAAACAACGGTACATTACGGCCGACTCCGATCTGATGGCCTACTTCGATGGCCGCGAGGGTTTCGAAGATTATATTTTCAAAGGAGCTTACAAAGACGAGGAGGACGGCGTCTATGATCATTTTTCTAAAACCACCGCACCGGGCCAGTTTTCGTGGCAAAAGGTCAAGGTAGCACCCAGCGAAATTCAGAATCTGCTCCGCAGCAAATACAGCCCCGAAATAGCTGACGATATTTATTTTCGTAAGTACCAGAACCCCAATCTGTATTACAAACAGATGCCCTACGAGGATTACGTCAAATATCAGCAGGGGCAGGCCGAGTATCAGATGGACATGCGGCTCAAGAACCAGCAGTACAACGAAAATGCGTTTGACCTCGGCAAGAAGCAAAGAGACGACCGGGCCGAACAAGCCGAGCGCAGTCAGACCCCGGGCAACTTCCTGCTCAGCCAGTTGCAGCACGCCCAGGAAGGGCCCGCCCTGGATGTGCGCCGGGCCGGAAACCGGCAGTTACCCTACAGCAAAGTCGACTGGAACGAGATGGTGGCCAAGGGCTCCCGCCTGGCACTCAACAAAGTTGCTCCCTACGGTGTGGAAAAACTCATTGACCAGCACCTGGACCTGCGCGAAGCCAAAGGAAAAGGCGAAACCGGCTACGCCCACCACAACATCAAAGAAGGCTTCACCGAAGCGGGGGCACTTCCTTTGAACCTTGGTGGCATCCGCTTCAAGGTGGTCGACCGGGATAATGCCATGTATTTTCCCCAGAAAAGTCTGGATCAAAACGGTTTTCCCAAACGGGGTAAAAGCGGGGACGGCCCCACGGCGATGGCGCGGGTCAGGATCGAACTGGACGATACTGAAGCCGCCAAGCTTGGTTTGGAGAATGCCCCCTGGCTCTGGTTTAATTCCAGTACCGAAAAAGGAACGGGCGTTTACAACAAGGACGGCTTTTTCGGGGGCGGCTCGATGTGGATTTATACGCCCCTTTCCAATGTGGCCGACCCCAACCTGCAGTACGGGCTTCAATCCGCCGTTCAGGGGACCGCAGCTGCCAATAATGCCATTGGGGTGGGCCGATCAAAAAAATAATCAAAACCATGCAGAATCAGGAACACAACGAATCCGAATTTTCCAGCCCTCTGGCTTGGATCATTAAAGAAATGGGACTAGAGAAGGTCCTGGGTGAAAATGAAGAAAAACGACTGGCGGACGAAAAGTTTATCGAAGAAGCCCGCGAGCGGCAGCGCCAGTTTGAACTCCGCATGCAGAACCCCGCCCCGCAGCCCGACCCGGTGCCCGCCGAAGTAACGGCGCGTTGGCAGCAGGCTTTAGCCTGGCAGAAAACCATGGAAGAATTAAACTTGCTGAATGACATCTCCGACGGTTGGCACCGAGTCCGTATTGCCACTCAGGACGGCAGCCAGTGCATTGATATGGAGGTAATTGTGACCGATAATAAGGTGGATTGGACCTTCTTCGATAATCACCAGGAAAAGTGTATTTACAAAAGTCGACAGATTCATAACGGGGTATGCCTGATTGATGAAACCTTTTTTGGCAGCACGTCCCCAGCCCTGCCGACCTTTTCGGTGCTGTACGTTTATTTCATGTTTGAGTAACACCCACACCTCTCTTCATGGTTTCTCCTCTTATTGCCGAAAAACCTAAGCCGTCGGAAACCCCGCAGCCCAAATCGGTGCCCAGGCAGCCCTCGAACCAGGAGCCGGATTGGTACCCCGAAGTCACCGAATTCAAAATCAATCCGCAAGTTGCGACGGTGCTTCGGTCCTACCACCGCAATGTGGGCAAAATGCAGGGCGATCTGGATTCGGCCATCCAGCAAGGCGGTAGCGCAAAACGCAAGGCCCTGGAAGAAATCGCCAACCTGAGTGATAGTCTGTTGGGGTCCCGCTCCAACCGCAACTGGTTATCGGGTTACCGGGTCTTGTCAAAAGAGGAAGTAACTGCACCCAGCGTTACGGCTGGCCAGGCTATTCGCGGTACGATCACCAACGGCGTGGCCGATATGATCGAAACCCTGCCCAAGCTTACGCTGGCGCAGTTTGAGCTGCAAAAAGGACTGGTTAATAAAGGAATCTCGCTGCTCACCGGCAAGGAGCCGAAACAGGGATCCATTAATCTGAAAGAATGGGAGGACGTCAACCAGGCCATCGAAAAAACCGTCGAGCCGCTGCGCACCTACGTTTCGGAGAACTACAACCAGCCACTGGTCAGCTACGATGAAAAGGACGGCATCGGCTTTCATTTGAACGTCGATTCGGTGGTCGGCACCTTCAGTCAGGTGTTAAACTTTCTGGCACCGGCGGTGCTGACGGCGGGCGTTGGCTCGGTGGCCAGCATGGGGGCCAAGGCGGGTTTAAAAGCGGCGACCACCGCAGCCGCCCGGACCACGAGTGCCGCTAAACTGGCCACGATTGGTCAGCGAATGACGATGGCCACCGGGGCCACCTCGTTTTTACAGTCCTACCCCGCCTACGCCCGGGAAGCCCAGCAGGCCGGGTTGAACATTCGCGATGCAACTTTGCTGGCCTTACCGACGGCGGCCCTGGTTTCGGTGATTGAAACGGCCTCGGTGCCGGCACTGGCCAAATCGCTGGGTCTTTCCGAAGGCATCACCCGGCAGGCGATCCGGCAAGTGGGTAAAAAAGAACTGACGGCGGGCCTGCAAAAGCTCGTTGGAACCACCGTGACGCCGGACCTGCTGCTGGAAACCATCAAAGGTGTTGGTAAAAATACGGCCCAGAACCTGACCAAAAAGGAAGAGATAGGCTTGATGGCCAAACTACTGGGCGGTGCCGGCCGGCGCGTGGGTAATGGTTTTTTAGAGCAGGGTCTGACCGAAGGGGGTGAGGAAGCGGTTCAGTCGCTCATTGAAAACGGGGCTAAAGATCTCTACAATACGTTTTTCGTCCAGTCCGGCCAGCAGGATGCCCGTTTTGCGGATGTGAGCTGGCAGCGGTATGTGTTCGATTCACTCTACGGTTCCGCCCTGGGGGCGATCGTCGGGACCGGCATGGGGACGTTGATCCAGAGCCGTCAGGCGGACCCGACGCTGTTTGGCTATATTGCCGCCGATTACCGAACCCGGGCTCAGGATGGCGAGTCGATGGAGCAAATGCTGGGCGACGAACAAAATCCCGGCAGCCTGGCGATTTTCGGGGTGCTCGACGAGGCCCGGCAAAAAGGCGAGGTAACCTCCGAACAGGCCACGCAGCTACGCGGTAAGATTGCCCTGATGGCTGACACCGCCCGCCTGTTTGATCAGGTGGAAGCCTTCACCGACTCGGACCGGGCGGCCATGTTCGATCTGGCGCAAAACCGGCAGCAACTCGGCCAGCGGGCCGCCTGGGTGGCGGATGTTCGGTCGAAAGTCGATCAGATGGAGCAGGCGCTGGCGTCGGGCAGTCTAAACCCCGCCGAGCGGTTGCAGCAGCAGATTGAACGTCAGAAGCTACTGGCGGATCCGCTGATTGGCGGAGATCTGGCCGGGGCCGAAGCGCAGGTGGAAGCCCAGCAGCAGGCGCTGCAAACCCTCGACGAGTTGACCATGAACAGTTACACCCGCCTGGACCTGGAGCGGGACACCTTGCAGGGTTTTTACCTCAACAATCGATCGGCTTACCTGACCCAGGCCGACCCCGAACAGGACCCGTTTGAGCCGCACGGCAGAACCCATGATTCGAAACTTGGCCTGGACGTGGTTTTTGATAAGAACCGGAAAATTTTCCGGCAGGTAGAGCCGACGGGCGGAGAAATCAACGTGCCGGCCACGCTGGATGCGGGGGGTAAATACGTGCCCGCCCAGCGTAGCCCGGTTCGCTACGAACTGTCCCGCCCGGTCAATGATCTGGAGCAATACGCTGCGCTCAATAAAGCCCTGGGTGATCCGGGCAGCCAAACCAATATCGGGGATCCGACGGCGGATTACTACCAGAACGCCCGTCCGTATGCCCTGGCTGATAACGGACCGGAAGCGGGCTGGCTGGCCGACGGGCAGACGCTGCTGGAGAACCTGACCGCGGCGGCTGGGGATAAGCGTCAAACCCGGCAACTGGCCCAGGCGCAGACATTGGCTAAAGCCTATCTGCGGGACAGTTCTTTTCTGGCCAGTAATCCCACCTACGGCGAAGCATATGCGGATACGCGAAGCGAACTCGAAACTTTGCTTGGCGTTCAGCAAACCCAATCGACTCCGCCACCAATTCCCCAGAACCAAACATCCGAGGTGGATTCTGCTACCGATAAAGCCGACATTTCAGATTCGGATTGGCAGTCGTTTGTGGAAATCGGGCAACTGGACGCAACGAATGAACTTGTGACGCTGGACGACATCGCGGAGCGGATCACCGCCGGGCAGCCCTTAACGGCCCGGCAACAGGCCGTCCGGCAAGCATACGCAGCCGCCATTGAAAGTCGTTTGCGGGCCGCAGCGCAGCCTGAAATCCCAATCGAAACGAATCTACAACCAACGCAATCCCGCTATGAAACCAGTACCCCTCAACCAGTACAGTCAGTTGCTGCCACACCACCAGCGGTCCAACCTGACTACGCTGATCAACTCGACCGCTGGCATGGAACTAACGCTGCACTCCAGACACAAAACGAACTTGAAGCGACTCTCCGGGCTGCGGAGCAAATTGGAGAAATCACCGAAGGCGACCTCGGAACCCTTCAGCGGGTTGTTGAAGCGGCTGAACGCTCAGATTCTGCAATCGGAGCGGTTGTTGGCGAGCCACCTGCGGAGTTTGCAGAACAATCCGCTAACCAGAGCAATGCTGCGGAGCGAACAGCAACGCTCCGGCAGATATGGCCGTCGCTGAACGAAGATGCGCAGATCGAAGCCGCCAGCCTGGCTCAGCAGTACCTGGATGGCTACGAAGGTGGTAACCTGTCGGTGATCGAAAAGCAGATTTACGGCAGCATCAGCAAGTTTAAAGACCTGAAAAAGGGCTGGGAACGCTGGGCGGATATCAATGCGTTTACCTCGACAATTGCCAAGGCTTACGCCGCTCCCAAAGACCAATCTTCGGCACTGAGGCTGGATCAGTTCGTCAGTGTGTTGCAGGAAGACATACCTAGCTTGACTGAGCAGGACGTGGTCGACTTTATGACCAAATTTCCGTCAGGTCCAGCGTCCGCCAAAACCTACGGGTTGTCCCATTTGCGGCAGCAGTTTGCCCTATTGACGGGCAAAGAACTCAACGCCCTATCAGCGCAAAACGTTCTGGCATGGCAAGGCGAAAATCCGAAGCCAATGCCCGACGGTGCAGAAGATATAGCAGAATTTGCCTTGGAAACGGCTGAACAACTCATCAATGGTTTGGAAGATGCCGATTTTGAACTATTGGGCCAATGGGTCGAAGAGTATCAAACTCAATACGGCGAAGACTGGCTGATCCGGCTCACGCAGGACTCGGAGAATTTGCAACCCCCACTTCCCGAAAATATCAACCGTTTACTTCGTCAAACGGTTGAATCTCTTATCTTTGATGGAAACGTCGCGCTTTATGACAACACCCGACAACAGTTTGCCCAACTCGCGGAAGAGCCCCGCAACGACTCTGGCGTTGGCGGCAATACTGCAATCGAAAATCAACCGGCTACAACCCCAACCGACGGGAGTATCCAGCAAATCATCGACACTGAGCCGATTGTCCAGACTCTTGAACGTCAGGCGGAGACTCTTGAAAACCAAGCAAATCTTACAGAAAAAGCAGACCTTGCCGCCCAGCTTGAACCAGTAGTCGACGAACAAGTTGCTGTTACTGAAGCCGAAATTGCGGCCGAAGCCAGCGCTGACCCCGTAACCGCCGATTCGGTTGCGCCAATCGACATTGCGCTGGCTGATGCGGGACTTCGCGCTGATGTCAAATCCCAGCAAATCGAAGAGTTACGCAGCCAGATCACCGAGCAGCCCGACCCGGTTATTCAGGCGGCTATCGCCAACAATATTCCCGCCTACAAATTCCAATCGGTCGTTGACGCCTTCCGCTCCGGCCAAATTACGCCGGAGCAATCCCAGCAACTCATTGAGCAATCAACGGCGGGCCAGATTCGGACCGTTGAGCAATTGGAGGCCACGCTACCGGGCGTTGAACCAGCGGCGTATCAGGCGATTGAAGATGCGTTTGCCAACGGCTATTTAACGACCATTCTCACGCAGGGCAGTCAATTGGCGTCAATCCAAGCCGTCGTTAATCCGGCTGAAGCCTTGCTGGCTCAGACCCAAACCGAACTTTCCGAAATCCAGAGCGAAATCGCCGGGCTGCAGCAGCAGAAACTGGCCGTGGCGGAGCAGATTGTATCGGAAGCAGAAGTTGAACCAGTTCAGCCCGAGACTTCCCAGCCCGTCGTTGAAGAAAACGTAACAACGGAAACCGTCACCACTGAAAATGAAGGTGTGGCCGCCGAAGAAGCCGTTGCCGAAATTGTCGATAACAGCGAAGCGGTACCCGTCACCCCTGAATCTGCCGATGCTGAACTGTCTGCCGAACAACAGGCCGAGGGCGAAGAAACATTAGATCGTCTGACTGATTTTGGGCAGAAAATTGGAGCCGCCCGAAAAGACACCGCCGAACGCGGCTACACCCGCGCAAAAGCCGAAGCCGACGGACAACCCGGCTGGGCCAAAAAATACAAGGTTTTTGAGAATAAAAACAAAACCTTTGAAGTCGCCATTACCAAAGGCAATCAGTTTCGCACCGTCAAACGCGGGTTTACTACGGAAGCCGAGGCCTATGCCGCCATTCCGTTAATTGCGGTTTCATCGAATCACCGGGTTTACCAAAAATCCGAAGGCAACTACGCCATTTACCGGGTTTACAGCAATGGGAAGACGTGGACTGTTCAGGAAAACTTTGCCACCCGCGATGCCGCCCTGCAATACATGGCGGAGAATCCGCAGGAAATTATCACCAAAAAGTCTCCGGTCGTTGAGCGGCCCCACTTGGACAATCTCCAGCGCAATCGGCCTGATTACCGGGACGGCAAAAACGCTACCCCCGAAATGCTGATGAGCACGTTCGGGTTCCGTGGCGGAGAATTTGGAAACTGGCTGGCAGCCGAAGAACGGCAGATTGTGCTGAACATGGCCTACGATGCTTTTATGGACTTGGCCGACGTGCTGGGCGTTCCACCCGCCACACTCAGTCTGGGCGGAGAACTGTCAATCGGATTTGGCAGCCGGGGCAAAGGGTTGTCGGCCGCCCAGGCTCATTACGAACCTGCCCGCGCCGTTATTAACCTGACGAAAGTAAAGGGAGCGGGCTCGCTTGCTCACGAATGGTTTCACGCCTTTGACAACTTCTTTGCCCGCCAGGATGGAAAGGCAGCCCCAGCCCGAAACGAGCAGGGCACATTCGACCTGACGACCAAAGACCGAACCTATTTCAGCCACGGCAAATCCATCCGATCGGGAGTACGTCCCGAGGTTTCGGCTGCTTTTGATACAGCATGGAAAGTGATTACGAGCAAAACCGTTCAACGGCAGGCCGACGTCAATAAAGCAGAGGGTGCGTTTTGGAAAACAGGTGAAGCGTTAAAAGCGGCCATCGCTGATTTGCGAAAACCGTTGACCAGCCCACCTTCCTACCGCAAAAAACAATCCCCGGCCACCGCCGAGCAATTGGAACAGTTTGACGCGCTGACGGCTCAATTATTGACCGGAGACTTGGGCGAACGAAAGTGGGTACCACGCCCCGGATCCAAGTTTAAAGGCGACTATTATTTTGATGCCGAAAAAGCCTTGTACAACATTTACAAAGCCGGCACCGGTCGAAGCATCAACGAATACGACAATGTATCCGGCCCACTTTTTCGCCATCAGAAAGCCTTTGCTGAAATGCAGCGGGCCGAGGCTGGAATCGCGCAGACCGCTACTGTTAAAACTGATTTTGTCACCAACGCCCAGAAACTGGATCAGGGCCGGGCATCGGCGTACTGGACGAGTCCGCATGAATTAATGGCGCGGGCTTTTGAGTCCTTTGTTCAGGATAAAATTGCCGAGCAGGGTGAGAGTCAATATCTGGTTCACAGTGCCGACAATCTGTTCTACGCTTTGTTCGACCAGCGGCCTTATCCCGAAGGGCAAGAAAGGATTGACATCAACGCGGCAATGGAGGGAATATTCAGCGGCTTGTTGACCAAAATTGATGATTCCGGAAACTCTGTTTTATTTCAACTTCCTAATGATGTTGAAGGGGCAGCGGCTATTTCGCCGGTTGTTTCTACTTCAAAAAGCCTGCAAGCCGACGTCAAATCGGAACTGGATTCATTCGTTGCCAGCCTGAAAATATTCGATTCTACTATCCCGATATCGGTAAATTCGGCCGAATACCAGCATGCACTAGCGGACAGTGGGGCTTTGCGGCTGACAAATGGAATTCGCCCCCGCGGCTTTGAGTGGAACAGCCGGGTTTATTTGGATCCCACACAGGCCACGGGGCAAACTGCCCTGCACGAAGTGGGCCACGTCTGGACAAATCTGACTGAGCGGCTGTTTCCTGATTTGTTTGCCCAGGGAGAGAGTCTGATTCGCGATACGATTTATTTCAGTCAGTTAAATCAACAGGCCTACTACAAAACACTACCACTCCGCCAGAAAGTAAAAGAGGCCATGGCGCGGGCGATTGAAGACAAAGGCGCCCGGTTTGTCACCCCCAGCCGCAAAAATGCCTTCTGGAGCTGGTTGCAGGAATTGGGGCGAACGCTGGCGGAGTGGGCCGGCATCCTGCCACAAAAAGATCCCCTGGACCTATCGATCGACGAGTGGGTCGGGCAGGTGATCCAGAAAAGCCGGGGGCAGAATCTAGCCGATGTGGCCACCGAACTTACCGACGCTCAGACCAGGGGCCAACCCCAGTTTCAACTAGCCGGTCCGGTTTCCAGTCTAGACACCCGGCGGGCCACGGCCGAAAGCCGGTTGTCGGCTCCGCCCCCGGGCCTAACGCCCGACCTGATCAACACGCCCCTGGCGCTGTGGACCCCGGCGGATCAAGCGTTTGTACAGCAAATTTCCGGTGAAACGGGCTGGAAGCTAACAGGGCCGGGGCAACTGGCGTGGCAGGACCCGAAAAACCTGTATTTTCTGGCCGGGGGGCGGACGGTTCAACTCGACAATTACCAACTCGGGCAGCTGGTGTCCACGGGTTTTGGTGATGCCTACCAGGCCGACCAGAAGGGCTACTTTAACAAGGGTCGGCTCTTTCAGTCGATGACCAAACTGATGCGCAACTGGACCAACCTGGAAACGTTTATTGGCTGGCTGGATGATCAGAGCGGCACGTTGAAAGAGCTGATTCAGGGGGTGAAAACCGAATCGATGCGCCGGGCCGCTTACGCGTCGATCACCCTGCAACCCCTGCGCAACCAGGCCGAAAAGCGGCTGGCCAACTTCTCCGACGAATTATCCGGACCGGGCATGGCCCGGACCTTGTCGGTCCGCACCTGGACCTATGATCCGGCCGGTACGGTCATCGAACAGGAAATTACCCTGCCCATCAGCGTGGCCATGGGAGCCGTGCTGTCGGCCGATACGCTGGCTGCCAGTGGCGAAATACCGGCTCACGTGACGACTGGTCAGCCCATCGCCGAACAGTTGTATACGCGCAACGCCGACGGCTCGCTAACCCCCCGGGCCAGTGGCTCCTTTTACGAAGATGCCCAAGGCAACCGGCAGGATTTGCTGTTTGATCAGAGCCAGATCGACCAGCTTCGCCAGCGCTTTGAAACCGGCTTCGGGGGCTACGCAGGGGAACCGGGTGCCTACCAGGCGATCAAGGATTTCTTCAATAACCCGGGCATCAACAGGATGCTGGAAGCCGAAAACGCCGTATTGAGGCCCAACCGTTCGCTGGATACTGCCCCGTTTTTTTATCCGGTTTCTAGCAGCAAAGCGGGCTTGTCCGGCCAGGCCGGTTCTCGGACGCTGGCCAACAGCAAAGTGTTTGTCGACCGCCAGGCGCTGGATGAGCGTCAGCAGCAGGAACTGCGAACGGGTATTGCGCTGAAAGACCCAGTGCGGCTGATGGGTGAGTATGCTTCCGCGGTCGATGATGTGCTGCAGTACGGCAGGCTGGTCCAGAACCTGGAGCGGCTGGCTACCGCTCTTGATTTGACCTACACGGGTCCGGAGAAAAAACAAATTCTGCGCTACCTCAGGCGGAGGATCGATGATTACCAGAACCACAAACAAAAGCGGGCCGAAGCTTACGAAGATAACGGTTTTGTGCGTTCGGTAGAAAACTGGTCCCGGCGTTACATCCAGTCGGTCTTTTCGGTCAATATCAAACTGCCTCTGTTGCAATCCGGGACGTATGTCAGCGCCTACGGATTGGGAACCATCCGATCCGAATTCCTCAACAAAGCGGCCGGCATTGCCCTGAAGCTGGCGAAAGGAGCGTATACGGACTTAACGGCCCAATCGATTCTGAACACAGGGGAAGATGATTACCGCACCAAACTGCTGGGCCAGGAAACCAACGAAGCCCCGTACGTCCGCTGGCTGCAGGGTGAACATATCCAGGACGAAACGCTGCGGCAACGGCACCGCGAAAAGTTCGCCACGATCATCTACCGGATTTCCGGCGGGCAAACGCTGCATACGGGCGATATCGAACTGCGGGATCTGGGCCTGAACGGTACCACACTGACCAAAGCTCAGCAGGGCTTGAAATATCTGGATGGCCTGGCCGACCAGTGGGGAACCGGGGCCATGAAGCGTAGCGATCGCGGGGTGATTCTGGCGTTTGTCGAAGCGGCCAAGTACCAGGCCGACGCCGAGGGGCTGGATGCCAACAGCGACGCCTATGCCGATCGCGTAGCGGATCTGGCTGAGCGGACCATGTTCGCCACCAACCAGATGTCGCAGCTCACCGAGCAGACCGCCATGCAGCTCTCCAATGACTTTTTTTCCAAAGTGGTGGGGTTATTTAGTGGGCAATCACAGAAACTGCTCAACACCCTGATGCAGGCGCTGACCACCTGGATCAAAGCTCCGGGCGGTTCACCCGCAGCCGACGAAGCGCTGAAACGGCTGGCCTTTTCGTTTGGGACCGGTGTGCTGTTTAACGCCCTGTATGTTTCTTCGTTGGGGGCATTAGGCACGACGCTGATGGCGCTGCTGTCCGGCGATGAGCCCAAAGAGCCCGACGAGATTGTCCAGCAGATCGGTTTTGATTTTGTGCGAAACGTGGTGGGCATGGCCCCGGGGATGGGAGAAATGGCAGTCAACTACTGGCTGAATCAGCATGACACCATTCGCGGTAATGAGGACATGCTGGACGTTCTGGCGTTTGAGACCATTACCGAAGGCATTGACGGGGCGGACGCCATCGGCGGCATTCTCCTGGCCGAAGACGACGAGAAACGGCAGAAGGCCATTGACTCAGCCATTTACAACATCACCAGTTTTGCCGCTCATGCCACGGGAACGCCGTCGAGTATTTGGCGGCTTGGCCGGGAGCATTTGACGATTGACGAGGATGATGAGTGATCTTTGCTACAACGGTCCTATATCCACGACCTAAGACAAAATGATGGTCATGTTCGAAAAAACGGGCAAATCAGCGAATGCAGCCAATTCGGACCCGGTAAAAAAGAACGCCAATTTGAAGGGGGGAAAAGAGAAGGGGCCCTGAAAGTCAAGACCCGTTGCAATAAGATATTTTTAGCCGATCGGAGGGAGGTGCTACAAAAAATCCTCTGCTATTTATTCCGGTCGGTTTCGGCGAATAAAGTACTTATTTCCTTTGCAAATGGATGGTCTTTTCGAAAAATGACAGCAGCAAACTGACGCTTTTCTTCCCGGTTGAATTCCAACATTCTATATTGGGTATCATATTTCCGGAACCAGCGTCTGAAAAGTCGGCTGCGGGTCTGCTCCTGATCGTCGGCTTCGCTACAAACGTAAACCAAAACCAAGCTAGGATTGTCCTCAAAAGCATTAACGAGGGTAGCTAAAAGAGTAGCTTCAATTCTGGGGTCCTGCTGACCGACATTCCCCTTGATTTCTGATAGGAGAGATACTTCATATACATCATCAGCAAAGGGAGTTTGCGCATAATACCCTTCCTGAAAAGCTATTCGCAAATTGTACCGAATTCCTTCGTCTGTGGTAAATAGGTATCCTTCCTCACCCTGCGTGAGAAGATACGGTTCTGAGCCTGAGGAGCCTGGCTGGGGCTGGTCGTTGGGATTCTTCTCCACTTTCGACATAATTCTTTAACTGTTCCTTGCGCTCGGCCATCTTGTCAAAGATTTCCCGCGCGCGTTTCGTTGGTGTTGCCATATCTCAGTCCGGTAGTGATATGCCCCCGGCCAGAGATAGAGCGTATAACAAGAGATTGAACGATTTTCGCTCAAAACACCCGTTTTCCGCGCCAGCTACCCCTTAGCCAGATTGATTTTGTGGTATTGCAATATTACACACAAATAACGCGGATTTTTCTGAAAAAGTTGAAGATTCAAAAAAACGCGGGAAAACGGATCCTTGAAAATCTTTTGAGTGCCGAGATTAGGGGCAAAATAGGCACTCAAAACAGGTGTTGTCAGGAGTTGTCAAAAAAGTTACCCCAAATCAAATAAAAATCTACGCTGTATTTTATGTTCTGTGCCATTGGATAATTAGGTTGTTACTGCAAAAGTCACTCATAGGCCCCCGGAAAACAGGATATCAAACGACCTGGACGGTACAGACTGTCAAAGGGTCGGCCCTACTGCTGATTAGTGGGTTCGCTTGCCAGGCAAAACTATTTGATCGCCGGACGAAACGGGGTAACAACTCGAACCAAACGTTACCTGCTACAAAAAACCGCAGCTTCCCCCATGCAAGTGGTGACAGTCGCTGTGCCGAATTTTAAACCTCGAATTTGACAGCACAAAATTGCCCCGGCTCGATCCGGAAAAACAGGACATCAGGCGACCAGTCGAAAGCCGGTTTGACCTAAAGACCTTTTTGCCCAGGCAAAATCTGTCCAAGGCCGAATCTTCAACTTTTTGGAGCCTCATTTTCCAGCGTGAAGATTGAGGGGGCAATGGATAAATCCGGGTGACAACTCGAACGGAGATTGTTGGGGATTGGCTTGTTTTTGAGCTTAGGTAAATGACGATGGGGTAATCGACACGGCGATGTACTATGTTACTCAGCTTGAAGAGGCTAAAATGGTTTTGTAGAGCGTTAATGATGGAAAGTTGAGACAAAAGCTATATTCCTGACTAAATGAGAAAGATCGCTACTTGGGTGTTTGTCTACCTAAATTGCTTTGTCGTTGGTTGTGCCGTTGCCCAGCGTTCGGCAAATCTTGATCCTGTTGTTAATTTCAACACGTTTTGGCAAACCTATCAAGCCAGGTATGCGACCTTCGACATGAAACACGTTGATTGGCAGCAGCAGTACAACCGGTACGCACCGCTGGTCGACACTACGACACCGCCCGAGCGCCTATTCTCGATTCTGGCGGAGATGATAAAGCCCTTGAATGATGCCCATGTCCGCTTAGCCGACCGCAGTTTGAAGCCACCCAAGTACGTCTGGCCCCGTAAACCTTCGGTTTACTCGAATCTGTTTCAGTTCAACCGGGATTCAGTGCAAACCTACTGGCAGGCAACCGATTCGACTTTGTCGAAACAGGGTTTTGAGCCGCTGAAAGCCAGTGGGGGCACCTACGAAGATGGAGGAAGGCAGTTCTATTATGCCCGATCGGCTAATTACGGCTATATCCGCATCAGCTCCTGTACATTTGGAAAAGGCGGATCAGGCCCCAGGTTGAGAGAGTTGGACAGTATCCTGACTTACTTCGGCCCCATCAAAGGACTACTGCTGGACATTCGCTTTAATCAAGGAGGGGGTGACCGGTTCGCGTTTGGGGTAGCCGGTCGCTTTGTAGAAAAAGGTCAGGTTGGCTATTACCGCTTCCGGAGACGCAAGCATGGGGGCTATACGGATTTTGTTAAGTTGACCACCTTTCGCTTACGTCCGAAAGGTCGTCGTCGGCTGACCCAAACGCCGATTGCTGTATTAACCAACGACCGAACGGTAAGTGCCGGTGATAATCTGGCGCTGATCATGCACCGCTTACCGATGGTTCGACTGATTGGCGAGAATACCGAAGGCAGCTTTGACGGCTTTCGATTTAAGCAGCTCCCGAATGGGTGGTTTTATTCTGTGCCTGATAAGCGCATTCATGACTCGGCCGACCAGTGTTATGAGGGAATAGGGGTGCCTGTCGATGTTAAGGTAGTGGTTAACAAGGAAGATTTAAGGATTAGCTACGATCCAATTATCGTCAAAGCACTAACTGATTTTACATCCCGCTAACCTATAATTCTGCCCATTTAGCCAAAGAACTTCTTTACGCCCAAATCTTAACGGAGAAGCACGATCTGATCTAACAATATCTTGGTTTGTTCTAAGCAAGATCGTTCAACAGTGGGACTATTTGGACCTGTTCTGGGCGGTGGTTTTAATTGGGATTCAAAATCCCTTTTAGATTGTTATAATATAGCAAACGATTTCCATCCTTAGCAGCCTTATGATCGATTCGAATCAATACGCCTATGCCGTCATCGACCAAACCAGTGGCACCACCTTTGACACCAATTCGGCGATCACGGCGCAGCGCTTTTTAGGCGTTGTCGCCCGCGAGTATTCAGGCGAAAACCAAACCATCGCTTTCCATGCTTTCCTTCGTCAACCTGGTGGTGAGCATAAACTCCAAGCGAAATTGGAAATCGAAAACGGGACGGTTGTCAGTGCACACGCGGAGCCGGAGTTCATCCACCAGGTTGAAAAGGAGAAACAGCAGCTGAAAGACACGGGGGCGGATCAGATTTACTAAGAGCAATCGCTGATCCCTTTACAGGATAAAGTATCGATTTAATTACCGGCCGCGCGTTTTTGTAATTTTTCGTCGGGCAGTCGCTGATCAACTCCACCTTTTATCCCCTCTTCAATTTTTGAAGTGGTCGCCTGGAGTTAGGTCAATTACTTAAATGGTGGTTAAGCCGCTTCACTGCTGGCATAGTGCCTCTAATCTGATTTTAAAACCCCCGTTTTTGGGGTATTTAAAACATCACATAATGTATTAATCAATTCGACAGGGAAGGCCTGAATTCGGGTAATGTCTCAGTTCGATTTTGCCTGATGGGTTTCTAATACTTCATCTAAATTAATTTCTTTTCATCACGGTGGCGCGCCTTCATTTGATCGCGTACTATCCGTTGGTCTACTATTATTTTTTTTTAGCCGTTCTGGCAGCTTGAATTTTATGTAATCGGCAGACACCGGCTCTGTATCCACTCTTCTATCGAAATCTTCACGGACTAATCTCCAAACTTTTTTTGATTGTCGCCAAAGTGTCCCATTCCCAAATTTGACGTTTGTATAACTTTAAATGGGCATTGAAAGAAGTGAGAAATTGATGATCCATTGTGCTTAATTCTAAATAGTGATGAAGTTAATCTGTTAATGCGACAATCTGCTGAATCGTCATTGGCTTCTTTGCCAGCCCCGCTTCCATTGCAGGGGTTACCCATAGAGAATCATATAACTTGCAGAAGTTGTAATAGACAAAGTGTAAGGCAATTGCGTGGCAATGGTTCTCAATCTTCTTTGAGAAAGCGTTCGTAAGGCGCGTAAACCGGCGCATATGAATCCGCATCGTCTGGTTCTGCCGTTCAACGTAGGAGGTAGAGATATAATCTTCGTCGGGGCGACCTGCAACAACATTCTTTTTATTGCCTGCAAATAGAGGCTGGCTATACCGGCGTTCGTTGCCTAAGCCTTCTGCTGTGCCGTAAATCTTTACCAGTTGAGCGCAATCAATGTGGCCTTCAAACGTTGACTCAACCGCCGTTAAATACGGTTTGTGACCGTCCGTAGTTAACTGAATGCGGTTAGAAATCCGGCTTTTAATGTCCTGCATAAATTCCATTGCAGATTCTTCATCCCGGTTGCCCACGTACCAGCTAACAATCAGCTTGCTATCCGCATCAATGCCTGTCCACGTCCAAACGTCACCCGCTTTATCCGGTGCAGCTGCGGCATCTTCTACATTCTTTTCTTTGGCATAAACAAAGCTCCAAATCTCGTCACACTTCACCCGCTTGCTTTCTACGCCTATTACCGTAGCATCGTGGAGGCGTTGGCAAGCTGCGCCCACATCAACCAGCAACTTAGTAACCGTGTTGATCGAAACGTCAGCAATCCGTGACGTAGCGCGTAGGCTCATGCCTTCAACCAGCAGTTGAATGATTTGGGTGCGTTTGGCAATTGGTAGCTTGTTCATGATGTAAATATACTATAATGTGCATAACCACTCAAGCATATATTCATTTTAAATTACATTCACAATTCTGATTATTTTTGTACAAATATTTGCATTTTCATTGTAAATTCGTAAATTTGGTAGTGTAGAAAGTTGATTTTTTTTGTACGAAGCCGATGAACTTTACTAATCAAGACGATATAGATGCCTATTTGGACAGGATTTTGCAGTCGAACACTCCCTCTTTACAGGAGCTGTTTGATAAGAAGCTGAGTGAATTAAAAATAGCCAAGACAACTGCTTTTAATTTGATGGGTGTTCACACAACCACTATGAAGGGTGTGTTAACTGGGTCGCAAAAACAAGTTGACGTCAGAAATTTGGTTAAGCTGGCTAACTTTCTACAGTTACCACTAGAACAAGTTGTAGGCTTATATATAAAAGCTGTTGAGAAGAATTTTCCAGTTAACAGCATAACTGCCAATGAAGTCAATTTTATTAAAGATAACTTTGATTTAGCTGTCTTAAAAAAAGCAGGTTTAATTGATAATATCTCTGACTTTGATCATATTAAAAATCGTATTATGGCGCGTTTAGGGATACGGTCAATTTTTGAATACAAGCGACCCGTTATTGATGTAGCTTTTTCGTCAGTTGCTTTTAAACCGGAGAGCAACCTTACACGTGCTTTTTGGATTAACTCAGCTTTGGCTACTTTGAGTGAGATTAAAAACCCAAATGCTTATGACAGGGAAGCATTGATAAAATTATTTCCCCGTATAAGCTGGTATAGTACTAATGTTGAGTATGGACTATTAGAGGTTTCAAAATTACTTTTCAAACTAGGCATTACTGTTATCTATCAACCTCCATTACAGGCGTTAAAAATAAACGGAGCAACGTTTAATCATAATGGTAAACCTGCAATCATACTAAGCAATCACAGGGGGTTTTACGGCACTCTTTGGATTGCTTTAATTCACGAACTTTATCACATTCTTTTTGATTGGCCGGAAATAAAAGAAAATAAATATCATCTCACTGATGACGATAACGAACAGCTATCAGTAAAAGAGAGAGAGACGGAAGCCGATAATTTCGCTCGTGAATATTTATTGCCAAATGAGAAGTACGAAGCCATTCGTCGTTATTTGAATGACTATGAATATATAAAAGAGTTTGGAATCGCTAATCATGTCGAACCTAGCATTATTTATGTATTCAATGCTCGTGATACTCAGTCAACTAACCGTAATGCGTGGGCTAGAGTCAACAAGTTTTCCCCCAAGCTTGACCAATGTAAAAAGCCTATTAATTGGCATTGGAATGATGAGCGATCTATTGAAGAAGCAATACCACAATTTTTACATGAATATAACTCTTAATTATTATGGGAATCAGCAAACAAAACAAGTATAGTAAAAATGTCGATTCAGACCAGGATATTAGCCAACCAAACGTAAGTAAACACGTTGAACTAACCGAAGAGCAGAGACTTCAAAGAGCATTTGAAACTGGAAAGCTTTTTGAAGAAAAAGCAGGTCTGATTAAGACTCGTGCAGAGCGAGAAAAGCAGAAAAAAGAAGAGATTGTTGAGCTACAAAGTGGACTCAGATTTACTGTTGGCGAAATAGAAAGAATAATTTCGCTCGACCCCCAGCCTTATGACCCTCTTTATTCATACGAGTATTCTTATTTTAAGGAGTTGTATCGCGTTTATTATCCAGATCGGGATTACAAGGAATATCCAAAGCCTTTCTATGTTGGAAAGCTTTTTAATGAATTGATTTATGATAGTCGGTTTGATAAAACTATACTACCCAAATTAAATATTTTGAATCCATTGATTACTGGAAAGAGGAAGCGGAAACATTTCCAACACTTCAATCCAGAAGGTCGTAAAGAGTGTGAACAGTATAGAGACCAAACCACTGACGTGCTAAAAGAAAGTCCAGAGGGGCAGCCGTATGAATTTAGGAAAAAGCTGTACGAAAAATATAAAGTGCCTTATCAGTTAGATTTTTTTAAAGAGCAGAAGAAAAGTTAGTCCTCTTTCTTCTTCCACCGCTTTTGTGCCGCCTTCTGAGCAATCTCCCTGCGTTGTTCAGGAGTTAGCTTTGACGCGCGCGCCTTTCCTCCCTTAAGCCCTCCTAATCTTCCTAGCGCAACGGCAGCCGGATTTTTCGTATCTTCGGGGGTGTAGTTATCGGCTTCACCGGTCGCAATGTCAGCAATGAGCTTAGCAAGCTGATTGGTGTCTTTGGGTCTGTTTGTCTTTGCCATACCACAAAGATAGAATGCTTCCTTGAACGGTCAAGCATTTTCAAAATCACATACATATAAACTCAATCACACCTGCTTGTGAGCAATCATCAAATTTAGTACATTTGCTAATATTACATTTAAGCTACACCATTAAATGCTCGATAATCCAGAAGAAATAGGAAAGCATATTCGTGATATTCGAAAATCTCGTGGAATGACTCAGAAAGATCTGGCTGACAAATTAGGCTTAGCTCATCCTACTATAGTTTTTTATGAAAAAGGAAGAAATAACTTTACCGTTGAAACCCTGAAAAAAATCGGCGACGCTTTAGGCTATGATTTGAATGTCACGTTTACAATTAAAAAAAGCAGCTAATTTTTTGCCAAAATATGTTGTATATAAGCTATATTTATTATATCTTTGTTCAACAAATCAGAAGAAACACAAAAGCTGCATAGGTCCGAAAGGTTGCCCGGCAAAGTAAGTAGACTCTGATTGGCTAAAATGAAAAACCCAACGCTGCTCTGCCAGGATACAAGCGTTGGGAGTGGTTTCAAAACTAATCTGGTATTAATCATGGAAAAACGAGAGCAAAACTACTCTGGGAAAGGGCAAACTACAAACTTGCCACAACAAAATTCACTAGCGGACGGCCGTTCAATAGCCGCAACTCCCTCAGCTGATCCGTCCGATGGGACCATCATCTACCGCTTAACCAAGCCCGGGCATCAACTGCTGGAAAAATTTGCTCCAACGGTAATTTCGGACCGTTCCATTGCGATCAACGATGATCAGATGATTCAGGACATGATCGACCTGGAACGGAGTCACGACGCCTTTACTCCTTACATCACCGACCTCTACCTGCACAAGATTTTTGACAATATGCTGTCTGTTTTAGAAGACGATACCGAGCGGGCCGAAGCCGTTTTTAAACTTTACCGCTACCTGACTAATCTGATTGCCATCGCGAATCGCACCGCACGAGGACGCGGTGAATCTTCCCGGTACTGGGGCAAATCCCAGAACCAAAGCGCCTGATCAACTTGCCGGCATATAGTGTTCCCCTGCATCAGGGGAACACATTTCCTCTATCTTCTCATCTTTATGAACCGCTCGACCAACCTCAAGCCTGAGCAGGACTATGCCCTGCTGCTGGAGCAAACTACATCCTCTCCAGTCAATCCTTTTGGTAAATCAGCCGTTAAAAGTGTTACCGCACCGGTTATTACCAAGACCATTCTGCGGAGCATTTCACCCCAGGAAGCCACGATCGTCGTTCAGGAAATGGCCCGGCTCTTGGATGCGTTTTCTGGCCAGGAATACAGCGAATTGCTGCGCTATGTGTTAGTCAAAGTTCAGGAGACCAAAAAGCTTCGTAAACGTTTTTCGGTCGACAACCTGTCAGCTATTCTATTACTGATCGAGTCCTTCTCCCGGGTTGGGCAAACTTTTGAAATGCGCAAGAAAGGAGGGCATACGCTATGAATGCTCTGTCCTGCAATCGCCCGGCAGTCCCGGCTACTTCCCGCAAAAAATACACATTGGAATCAGTTCGCACGGAGTTAATCAGCCAGCTGAACGCGGCAATCGCAGCAACGGTCAGGCGAAAAAACACCGGTATTGATGTCGGTATATCGCTGCTGCTTGTACGCATTCAACGTGTGAACGAACGGATCGCCCGGCGCGAAATGGCCAAAGCAGTGTCCACCATTGTGAGCAAGCAAGACATCCTGGCCGATCAGATTTTTAATCAACACCAGACATCACCCGATGCTCTAAACGCTGAACTGGCCCAAGTGTCGCGAATGATCGATACGTTCTGTCTAGACCTGCACGGCTAATTACGTATATAAACACTCGTTAGCAAATCCTGCCCAATAAGGAATATTCTTCAAACTCCTCTTCTCACCCCTGTTTCTGCCGTATTCCCAACAGGAAGGGGTATGAAACACCACCACCTCTAATCATGGCACAAAAAACCTATCTCGGCGCTATCAGCGTGGCCGATGCCGCTAAAAAACTGGGTCTAACCCGACCGGCCTTATTTAGCTGGCTACAAAAAGAAATGATCGTCGAGCACGACGGCCGCAGTAATATTCCCGATCCGAAGTACATCGAAGCCGGCTGGTTTAAAACCAAGGAGAATTTCTTCTGGCGAAATGCCATCGAGATCAAAACCGTCACCCTATACGTGACGCCGGTGGGGCTGCGTGAAATCAAAAAATGGCTGGCCGGTACCGGTCTGGCTCCTCAATTAAACCTTGAACTGTCAACCAAAAAATGAGAACCAGAGCAATTAGCCGGTTGGCGGCCGTTTACCTTGCCCTTATCGCCCAAAAATCTACGAAGCCGCAGGAAAGTCAGTCGTGGACCAAAATGAGATTTAAGCGTTGCCTGATCTGGTTTGACTGGTGGATGGTGCGGCATGACAGAAAAGTACTGGTGCTTTATTTTGTTGGCATAATCGTATTCCTGCTGATACTCAGGGCCTGATTTGTTAGCGATGAAAGGAAATTTTAAAATTATTTTAAGCAATAAAATATTACTATTACTAATAACCATTAAAATGCATAACACTATTTAAAATGTTGGTTATTAGAATAATATCTTGCATATACCGCAAATATATGCTACTAATAAAGAGTTTAAAACTTAATATTAAAGTATTTAATATTGGCTATCATCAAAATTTAACGGCACGGTTTTAGTTTAGTAGTATGCAAAACGTGGCAGTTTCATTATCAAACAGTTTCCATAAGAGCAGGTCATTTCGGGTGCCGCCCATGGATTAACAGATACATAAATTAAAAAAAGATGCAAAGTAGAGTTACGCTGGGAGTCGAGTTTGATACCAAGAAGACGCCCGATCCCAATATGGGAATTATCAAAATTAGGGTTACTTACAGGCGTGTAAAGCGTCCTTATACTACTGGCATCAAAGTTTCCAATGATTTTTGGCAACGGTTAAAAAAATAGGGCCTCTGCTGGATAATCGGGTTAAGGACCTGGAAATTATTCGCGTCCATCGCGAAATATATGGCTATTTTGATATGGCGGGTCAGCATGTTGAAGGCTATCTGGACCGGTATCGGAATGTCATCAATAAATTAGGGGCCGATTTTTCGTTTGCATCACTAAAGCTTGGAATAGAATATTACGGACGAATTGATCCTGATTTAAAAGTTAGACAAGATGTTTTTCGGGCACTGGATCTTAAGTTCGAGGATCTTTATTTAAATGACCGCATTCGAACTGCTAATCAGTTTAAGCATCTTTCCGGATCACTCCAGCGCTTTTTACGGTCCTTATCGCCAATCAAGTTAATCGACTTCAAATTACAGATTCGCGGAAAAGAGATTCCGTTGAGCTTTTTGAATATTACTCCCCCGTTTTTGGAACATTACGAACGGTGGATGTTAAAGTTTGGGCGGGCTCCTCGATCACCCTATGGCCAGGAAGAGCCAGCAAACTCGACGACAGTTGGGATCTATTTAAGAAGTTTGCGATGCATTATTAACGATGCAATTGCGAAAAATGTCATTGATAGATCCGTGTACCCTTTCGGTCGCCGGAAATATGTAATTCCTTCCGGTCTAAAACCTAAAAAGGCGCTAAGCGCCCGTGACCTGGAACTGATCAAAACCTATGAACCCGAAAACGAACGTGAACGCAAAGCACTTGATTTTTGGCTGTTCACCTATTACTCGTCGGGAATCAATATGGCTGATATCTGCCAATTGAGATGGAACGATATTGACGAAAACGGGGCGTATTTTACATTTATCCGGCAAAAGACCAAGCACTCCACCAAAAGTAACTCGCGTTTTATTCGGGTTTATCTTCGGTCAGAAGCCTGGAAAGTCATTGAACGTCAGGGTAATCCAAGCTGCCGGAACGGTTATGTTTTTCCGTTCTATAACAGCGCCGAAACACCGACCGATAAGGTAAGAGCCTGCTCCTACGCAGTAGAAATTGTTAATAATAGTATGAAAGTGATTGCTCAGAAATTGAGCATTGCCTCTCCTTTAACCACCTATGTAGCGCGCCATTCGTTTGGTACTACGATGCTGCGGAAAGGCACTCCGCTGAAAATGATCAGCGATAGCTATGGCCACACCAGTATTGTTACCACGGAAAACTACCTGGCCCTTTTTGAAGAAGACGAGGTTATGAAATTCGCCAATATGCTGTAGTAAAGTGGCTTTTTCTATTCCCAAATTGGGAGGCCTGCTAATCAGAAGCATTTGGTAATCTTTGACGGAACAAGGACAAAGTAAGACCACTAAATCAAGCAAATAAGTGTAAGGGTAGTATCAAGGCCACCCTTGCACTTATTTGTCAATCCTACAGAGCCGCATTACTGGTTAAAGAAAATCAAAATTCGTAAGAAAAAATCCGCACACCGGATGAAAGGACCAGCTAATTCCAAGAGTCTGGAAAAACTAAATTTTGAATCCTGTAACTTCTTTTTGATTGTTTTTTAGACTGCGAGGGCTTAATGCCTGACCCTTTACGGGCCGGTTTTTCGGCTGCCATGGCTTGAGTTGTATTTTGAACTCAGCTCTTCGCAGTCCGGTAGTGAAGAGAGTTTTCGGCATCGGGTGCGCAAGCTGGTTCCGTTAAACGTGAACTCAACAGCTACCCCTTAGCCGAATTTTGAGCCGTCCCACTCGGGACGATTATGCAGTAAATATAATGCTGGTATCGATTCGTGTCAATAGCAGGCTGAATCGTTAATGTGGGTAAAACCCACGTTATAAAAACACAACGCGGTAAAGGAATAATGCAAGCAAAGTTTTGTTTAAACAGGCGACCATTCGGGCTCTCAAGTATCCCATGCAGTCAAGGTTTTAAAGTCGGGGTCCGGATGTTTAATAATACGACAATTTAGCTAATAGTTATGGTCCTCTGCTAAATCACCATGCACATGATAAAAATGTACAAAACATTACATTTTGAGCGGGGCAAAAGGGTGTCCACTTGAATGGACACCCTTGAAGGAAAATAAAAGATCATATTTCTACGTGGTTGGCATCTTGCCGTAAACACCGGATCTCTTCTATTCCTTAGTACTGCATATTTACAGATTAAACGGCCCAAAAAACCGATATTTGTTTAAACATTTAAACAGGTACTTTTCACATAGGAGTAGCAAAAAAGCCATACCCTTGCGGTATGGCTTGACTCTCTACCAGATTTGTTATACCCTGATCGAGAGTAGTTTATTAACTTGACACCAGGTCGTATTTAAATGGTATCTTCTCTAGGGTGGCTATGCTGATGTGCGGCCAGACGGCTCGTTCTGGAAACTCGTCCTCGCGGGGATGGAAAAAGTGCAGCATGACGACTTGCGAGTACTGCAACCGCATCCTTGGATTCCCGTTTATATCCTTCTCGGCGAGTTCCTGAATCCAAAATGTCGACTTCATGCTCACTGGCTCAGCCTCTCGAACCGAGAATGGAGCATTCGTTATACCGGCACTCTTACGGGTCGTGTCGACGGTCAATGTCGTTGTTTTAACAATGGTCACGTCTTTATTGGCGAAGCGAAGTAATTCGTTCATGTCGGCGGGACTGAATCCAGGAAAGCCAGGGACGGCCGAGAAGGTCCCCTTAAAAGGGAAATCAATATAATGCTTATACGGCTCGAGATAAGGGTCAGACTTGAAGTCGTAATCTGGAGTGAGTACGTCTTCGAAGCGACCTGATGGCAATCCACTTAAAGGTGGAATCTCCGGCATACCTTTAAAATAAGCTGATTTACCAAGGGCAAGAACAGAGTTTCCGTGTGGAATCGATGCCAGTCGTGCGACATCAAGTTCGACTTGGGTGACTTGGTCGCCCTTGATTTGATCATCTTTGGCCCTGCGATTCTTATCGTACAGCCACAAGCCCGGTTCGTGGTGGATGGGTAGTCCTGGCTTCCCCGCGAGACCGTTGCTGTCAGGTCTGTCTTCCGCTATGGTCTGCGCGATTTTCTGCTGATAATCAAGCGTAACAACGGCTTGGTCAAAGCCGTCGACAACGTCGGGTCTCTGAAGACCTCGATTAGGAACATCGTCGTCGACAAAGGTGAATTGAAGTTCTTCGTCATACTGATTCATCAGCACCCGAAATTTAAAACCTGCTGGTGAAGGCGGAGCGTTATGGAACGGAAGCGCGATCATGTTCCATCCTGTACCCTTTCCGGTCCAGACGCCTAATAGGTCTTTGAGCGGTCCAAGCTGTTCGGGTAAGGGAGCCTCTCGATTGGTTAATTTTTCTCGCTTAGGGGGCAAGTTGACATCGCCAAACTTACGGGTTCTAATGTCACCTTGTTTGTCTTTATCCTTAGTAGCCTTATCCATAAGTGATCTTTCTATGTAAGAAATACAAGTAAACCTACTTATAGAACGAGCCTACCACAATGGGAAAAACACCCTTTTCTCTTGAAAATGTTTAAAAATATCGCTGATTCGCTAAAACCATTCATCAATATGGATCGAGTTAACTTTAATTCCACCGAAATCAATAATAGCAACACATGGGCAGGAGGAGAACTGCTTTCTACATTCTCCGCATTAGAGAAACTGGGTGGGCAAATGATGGACACTGGCTCTATTTCATCTTCAAAGAGCATTTTAGCGAATAATTCCGCTGCATTGGGCAGTCGAGGGAATCGAACTGGAGGCCCGCACAAAACGGCTTTTCCGGTCCCGGCTTCTTTAAAAACATTTCGTTTGCACACGCAGTTGATCTGGCGTGAAGAAGATTGAGGGATCATTGTGCATATCGATCAAATAGCCAGGCGGATAACTGTCTGGCTATTTTTATGTCTTATAAGACCCCCCAACCACAAAGCAGCCCCATACCCTCACTTTCCGCCGCATCCGGGAGTGAGATGCGTTATTCAGACGTAACCGAGTAAAGGGTTAGATTTTCAATAGTCAGGTGGAGCTTCTGCCTGGCTATTTTTGTGGGGCAAGAAAAAAGCCCCCGGGGTGAGACACGATCCTAGGAAGGGCAAACTGGAAAAGGTGTTTGACCGCATGCCTGCTCCTGAAGCCGCTCCCGACTGGCTGCGGAAAGAACAATATCAATCGGAAGCGCCAACTGGAAAGAAATCCTAAAAGCAGCTTAATAGTGGAAGTTGAATGGTTGCCGCTTTTCCTTAGAATCGATTTACCAGCCCAGCACGGTTTCCACCGCCTGCACGGTCACTTTGTCCGACATCTCTTCAATCTCCCGCTCAACCGCGTCTGGCACACTGGCCAGCAAATTATACCCTGTCATCCGCTCGATCTCATCAACGCTGACCCGGTAAGTACTCCAGGGCTGCTCACCGGCCGCATTGATGTTAGGCAGCCAAACCGCAATGACCCTGGTCTGAGCGTCGATCCGGTTGATATCATTACTGCCCACCGGTAGCACCACAATCACTTTCCAGAGTGCCGCCGGAACCGTCAGCTTGCCCTCGGCCAACGTATTGACCTTACCCTTATCACCCGTTCCGCCTTGGCCATAAGTACCCGCAATGATGTAGGCTTCGTTGCCTTCGCTGATCAGCTTACGGGTATAGGCTTCCAACCCATTCCAGCTTTCCCGGTTCAGGCGGGGCGCCTGGGGTACGATATTGGTCAGGATGAACGTCGACTGGTTTTCCTCGGCGGTGCTGTCGCGGTCGTCGGATGGACATAAATGGCCACGATCAAAGCCGGTATTGGTGTAATCAGCATGCCGGGCCTGATACCAACCAGAGGGCAGCGATTGATCCGGAATGAAGTTGCCGGCGTAGCGTTTGGCGGCTCCTTTCCAGGCGGCCGACAAATGCCAGCTTACCCAGTTGGCGATGCTGGTGCTGCGGTTATAGCTGAGCGAGTAAGCGGGCCGCTCGATGAGGTAGTTGGTTTCCTGATTGACACTGGCATGACTGGGGTTGCCCAGGGCCAAATTGGTCTTACGAGTGGGCAGGTAAGAATCGGGTTCCGGCTGCGCTTTTTTCGAGCAGGCCCAGACATTGATAAGCAGCAATAGGTAAAAAGCGATGCGGTTCATGGGGATAACTAGACATTCTCTGCCCAAATTAACGCATTTATTATTGAGCGCGTATGAGAGCGAAAAAAGCCCGGTCTTGCGGACCGGGCTGATTCTGATCCGTGTTCCTTTACTGCGGGCCATATTTCAGCTTCCAGTAGTACTTATTGGGGGAAGCATCCGAAAGCATTACCCATTCGTGATCTTGACTTGGTGAAGTTTTAAATTGTTCGTAGTAATAGCCTTTGCTGTCCAGAATGCCGATGTAGTAATCAATGTTCTTGGGCAATCGAACGACGAGCCCCCGGCGATCAGGATAGACCGTTGACGTAATATTGCCATTGAGATAGCCATGAATCTGCCCTTTGTAGGCTCCATTATAAAAGACCTTTACCGGGAAGGCCAATGGCGGGCAGAATTCCTGATGCCAAACCCCATTGAAAATAGTCACCAGTCTGGTTACGGAATCGGCGACCGGCTGGGGCCAGGGCACCATCCGTTCCAGGGGCACATTCGGCTTGGGCAGACCGCTATTGGTCCAGGGATTAGAAGAGCCTGTACCCGTTCCAGCTGTAATGGGCCCCGCCGTAACCGCACCAGTCCGGGCGGAAGAGTGAACTTGGGGAGCAACGGCCTGATCTTCTTTCTGGCAGGCGGCCAGGGAACCCAGCATCAGCAGGGCAAAAAGCAATCGTTTCATTCGGTAGCATGTTGTTTTAAGGTGATACATGCCACAAAGATGGGAAGCAACCCGACAGCCAAATCAGCAGCGGCAGCCTGGTAGGATAAAAAGACGGGTTCAGCCGCTCAAGTGAGGTAGTTCAAGGCTGAATAAGGGAATGGTAGAAGATCATCTTTTGCCCCAAGTCTTCATTTTCTGCTGCCACCCTCTGGTCAGGGAGTTTAAATATTTTGTGTGAAAAACGGCCAAATAGCCGGGCAGCATCACCGCCCGGCTATTTCTAAAACATTCCTCTTCCACAGCCTGTTAATGGTTCGTGGATATGGAAGAGGAGAAATACACAGAGAGTGTTCGAATAGCCAGGCAAGCCGTCTGGCTATTTTCATGGGCCAAATCCTCAGTTTACAGCAAAAACCATAAAGCCAGAGTGTTCGTAGGTATAAGTAGAATTAATTGAGTATAAGCACGCAATAGCCAGGTGGATACCACCTGGCTATTCTATTTGTGCCAAAAAAACCTACTATGTGGAGAGCAAAAAATAAACTGTTAGTAATCAGCTACTAATAATTATATCGACCTTTACAAACTGAATGCTGGCAGTAATTAATAAAGTCAGCCGATTGGCAAATCTAAAAAGGAGTTTTCCAAATCGGATGTTCAGCAGGAGTAATAGTCCTGAGGCACCAATCTTTCAGGAATAACTGCGTAGGCAGCCATGCTCTTGAGATCAATCTCAATCGTACGAGCAATGGTCGTTACCGGGGTATCAGTAGGCTGATTTTCAAAGGGGTCCTGTAACTGTATTGCACTTTTTTCAATTAAAATGAAGGCACAGGAGATAAGCGTAACCAACGGCACATCCAAGAAATAAAGATCGGCTTCGAAGCAGAAAGGTAATAATGCTGTGAAGAGGTAGATGAATACCTGCATGTTGAACGTATACGTACGAGGAAAAACTGTGTTTTTTATTCGTTCGCACCGGCCCATCGAATCTGTTAAATTATTCATTGTGTTGCTAAGCTGAACCATCTGATAATCGGTTAGTTGCGCATTATCATAGAGATTACGAGCGGCCAAACCATGATCAAGAAGCAAAGCATTTGGTATGTTAGCTGCTTTACTAATACGCCGGGCATCGTCCACACTAAGAAATTCCTCTAAGCGTGCGGTAACATCCTGCCCACGCAGCCTATCGCCTAGGGCATAGCACCAGGCACAATGCCGCTGAATAAACGTTTGAATAACGGCCTCTCTATCCGGCCCGCCTGAGACGAACATTTGAAGTTGACGGATGAAACTGCGGCTGTCGTTGGTAATAGCCCCCCAGGCGATACGGGCTTCCCACCATCGCTCATAAGATTGATTGGTGCGGAAGGCCAGTAAAAGCGCAATACAAGTACCGAGTAGAACTGGAATAGCTATAGGAATAATCAGAAACCAAAGATTGAAAACCAGCTTGATGACGACAATCAGGTTTGCAAACAGAAAAACAAAAAAAGCCTCCCGTCGGATGTTGCGGATAAAAAAGGCAATGGAAATTTTTTTATTAAGAAGCATCAATTTAGTTAATAAAAGAGGATGGAGGTTCTTTCGAATAGTATGGGTTATGAATTAGCCACCTCTCCCCATAAACTGCCCGGCATCCGGAAGTTTTTCAATGGATTTTTACTTGTTTTCCAACCAAGTGTCTAGATTGTTAGTAGCTGACAGGAAAAATTCACCTAAAGTCTTTTTCCCGACTTCTATCTTTTTAGCCGCCGGCCTAGCTTCTCTAAACCTATGCGCATAGGGGCCAGCAACACGTTTCGCCGGTATCAGGTTTGCTATTGCTTAAAAGCCATTCGTAAAACAATAGGGGTGGAAAATCCCTCAGATCCGGCGGATCCCATCCATGGATTGGTTCAAAAGGAAGAAACGGTATGGCTGCATCCTGATCATGTCGGATTGATAGGGCCATATCACCTCCCCATTTTTAAAGGTCCACTATAAAGCCAGGGATTGCTCTACGCTAACATTTAGTATGAAAGTCCGGTGATCGCATGAACGCCGGCTCGAACAGACACATCCAACCTTCTGCCAACCCATTGGTATATATTAATGCCTGCGGCTTCAACCGCATCCGTGTTTTCACCTTGCTGAAGCGGAACTTTCAGACCCGGGATTTGGACTGCAACCCGGCACACAAATCCATTTTTTGTTTGGATAAACAGAGAATCAAAGAAAATGGTCATAATTGGGTACCCTCTACTTTTAACGATGTTCGTATGAATTGTGGAATTAAATCAGTTCGTTTACCGGCCTGCTCGTAGGTTAAATGCAATAATGTGGAGGCCATACCACGTACCAGATAAGGCATTTTGTCTGATGGAATGGGGCGAAGCGTTACATTTCGACGCTGCTTATGGGTCATTTTTAACATTTCAGTCAGGTTTAAACACAAAAGATTAGACACGATCAGCCTGAAGCCAATCAATGACCTCCTGGGTGGAGTTAAAATTTTGGACAGTTTGATGTTCACGGCTTTTGGTTGCCCCTTCGGCCAACTCCATTAAAGTGGACACTCTACAGGTGAATACCTCTCTATCCTGGTTTTCTTGCCGGGCAGAACTACCCTGAACTAGTATTAACTCAACAGCTCCCTGTTCCGGCTGGTTTTTATTATAAAATAGTAGCTCGACGGAGCTACGTCCTGCGTGATTTATTTCACCCAATATCTGATTTTCCGCAATCGATTTCGGCTGGTTAGCTCACCGATTGCCCACTTAAGTAATAGTTTCATAGCCTTGAATTAAATTAACGTAATTGTTTTTACAGGGTAGGGCCATACAAGGGGTTATCTGACGGGAAATAAGGGGGCATAAATTCATTCCATTTTTCCTCAAGGGCCAAATAAATATCAAAAGCTTGTCCTAAACCGGGCAAATTGCTATTGCGGGCTTTTCTAAATGGCAGATCCGCTACTACATAATTTTTCGCTGTACTATCTTCAAATTGCTCGGTAATACTTAACGGTTGACCAAACTTAAATCCTGCCAAAGAACTCACGGCTGTATCGGCGTGAAGGCGGTGGTACGAGTGACGGCCGGCATCGTCATAGACAAAAAAACTCAAGTTGATTAGCATGGTAACTTGGCAGAAGTGAAAAGGCATTCTATTGCGTTTCTGTACGGTACTCGATCAATTCCATTCTAAAGTCAGCAACTGAATTTTAGCTCAGGGAACTATTTGTCCACCAAATAGTCACCAACGAAAGAAAGTGGTGCCATGAATTCATACCTGATCCGCGTTTTTCAAGCACTGGTTGTTTCTGGTCGACGACAGGGCGAAAGATTTTTCGCCAATCGCCAATAATGCCCAAAGCCCATGTTAATACAGGAGGGGATGTTATAGTTTGAAAAGGTAATAATACCATAGCTGCTAAAATTTAAGATGTTGCATTTGTCTTATACAAATGGATAGAATATCTCAACGCGTTGAGGTATTCCTGTCAGGCACATCCAAAATGGAATTCGCCAGTAAGCAGTAATAAAGCGCTATGACAGATTAACGGTCGACCCGGTGAAGGAGGGATAAGGGGCCGTCGAAGAGGTGTAGCTACTTATCAAACAGTTTATTTTCAGTTTAGTTGCCGGTAGCGGTCTTTATTTTGAATACCCTGAAGTATTGTACTATTTTCCAGACATGATGAACTATCGTGTCTACTTACCACGTTGTTAGTTCATAACCTCTGCTCTAGAATTGCATTGGAGCTTACCTGTTAACGCTTCGTTTTCTGCACATTATCACCGGCGAAGATCGACCGATGCCTGTTAATTTTTAACAATCAAGTTCATCGTTGCACCTATAAGGTTTTTTACTGCCTTTTCCTTATTCTCTTTAACCCGGTGGGTGATTGAATACAATCGGTTCCTGGTCCAAAATCCATTACGATGCCCCAAAAGAACCGAACTAATCCGCCCGCCGAGGCTGATCACAGTCTCATCAGCAAAACGCTGGCTATTGTGAGTGGAAAATGGCGCTTGTTTATTATTCTAAGGGTAGGTGAAGGCACACTGCGCTTCACTCATTTCCGTGAGCACTTGCCGGCCATCAGTGAAAAAGTGCTGGCGGGCGAGCTAAAAGCACTCGTGGCTCTGAAGGTCTTAAACCGCAAGGTCTATGCTGAAATTCCGCCCCGGGTCGAATACACACTAACCAAAAAAGGCCGATTAGCCTTGCCCTTGCTGTGGCAATTACTGGAAGTCGGCCGGATTTTTACTTGACGTTAACTCATGCAACTCAAATTCAATAATACCACCCGGTCCCAGTTTTTCTCTACTGCCCGGCAGCGAGTCGATGCTTACTTTAAAGAGCGGGGCCTTTCACCCCACGCCAATAGCGCCATGTGGATCAAAACCGGTTTCTTTTTGAGCGGTTTCGGGCTACTTTACGGTCTGATCCTATCCAATCAATTTGGTCCATGGATCCTGTTAGCTCTAGCCATCGGGCTGGGGATGTTTACTGCTTTCATCGGTTTTAATATTTCCCATGATGCCCTGCACGGCGCCTTTTCATCCCGTGGCTGGGTCAACCGGCTGCTGGGAGCAACCTTCTATTTAGCCGGTGCCAACCCCTATGTCTGGAAAATTACCCACAACGTCGTCCACCATACCTACACCAATATTCCCGGCCACGACGAAGACATTGAAATTGCGCCGGGGTTAATTCGGGTCGACCCCGACGAGCCGGTTCGTCCCTGGCAGCGTTTTCAGCAGTGGTATGCATTCGCGTTGTATTCGCTGGCCTCCCTCTCCTGGGTGTTTACCAAAGACTACCTGAAATTCTTTAAATCAACAATTGGTCAACAGGATAACTCATCGCACCCCCGAAGCGAATACGTCATGCTGTTTGTCACCAAAGCCGCCTACTACTTTTTCTTCTTAATTCTGCCTTATCTGGTCCTTGACCTGACCGGGTGGCAGATCGCGCTTGGTTTCATCACCATGCATCTGGTAGAAGGTCTGGTGCTGGGGTTGGTTTTTCAGTTAGCCCACGTGGTGGAAGGTACTTTGTTTCCGGTTCCGACTACAGGCATAGGGATTCGGGAGGCCTGGGCGGTGCACCAACTCCGGACAACGGCTAATTTCGCTCCCCGTTCGGCCCTGGCGGCTTTTTTCTGCGGGGGACTGAACCGTCAGATTGAACACCACCTGTTTCCGAAAGTCTGCCATATTCACTACCCGGCTATTACCGCCATTGTGAAGCAGACCGCCCATGATTTTGATCTGCCTTACCTGGAGAATCCCACGTTTTTTTCGGCGCTTCAATCCCATTATCGGCTCCTGAAACAGTTAGGTAGGCGTTCTGAGGCTTGATCCGCATAGGAAAGCCAGCCGACAACCGGGTCTGGAAGGCAAATGTTCGAAGGCCATCCGTTGAAATTTTTCATCGGCCCCACGATTGATCAATCTTCCAGAAAAGAGCCTGACCAGGGTTATGGTGTGAGGGTCGATACGGCAAATTTGCCCGGTAAGCACGGTGGTTTTTTGAAAAAGGGTATTCATTTTTATTTACCAGTATGGCAATCCACGTCGCTCTCGATCACCATACCCAGTACGACTATGATCGAATGGTTTTTCTGTCGCCCCACCTGATCCGGCTCAAACCAGCCGCTCATACCAAGGCCGTCATTGAATCGTATTTGCTCACGGTCGAACCGAAAGGTCACGAACTTCACTGGCAACAGGACCCCTTTGGCAATTTTATAGCCCGGGTCGATTTCTCTGAGGCGGTGCAAAGCTTGATCATCAAGGTTCGAATTGAGGCTAGCCTGGAACCGGTTAATCCATTCGACTTCTTCGTGGATCCGGAAGCCGCATCGTTTCCGTTCGACTATGACGCCCCACTTAAAAGCGATCTGGCACCTTATCTGCAAAGTTCGACGCCCGGGCCTTTTTTATGCGAGTGGCTCCGCCGGATTGATCGAACCCGGCGTGACACAGTGGGCTTTCTGATCCAGCTTAACCAACAGCTTTATCAGGCCATTACCTACCAGGAACGCCTACAAGCGGGCGTACAAACCCCTGAAGAAACTCTGCATCAGGCAACAGGCTCGTGTCGGGATTCGGGCTGGCTGCTAGTACAGATTCTGCGGCAGTTAGGCTTAGCCGCCCGCTTTGTGTCGGGCTATCTGGCTCAGGTGGCTGCCGATGAACCGGCTACCCCGTTTACGGCCGAAAACTCAGCGGCTTTGCACGCCTGGGCCGAAGTGTACATCCCCGGAGCAGGCTGGATTGGTCTTGATCCTACCTCGGGGATGCTGGTCACCGAAGGTCACATTCCGCTGGCCAGTACTTCACTACCGTCAGCGGCAGCGCCCGTAACGGGTACCAGTGATGTCAGTGATGTTCTTTTAACCCACCATACGACCCTGGCTCGGCTATCCTAAGGAAGCATCCTAGCCGTCTGGGGCAGTTTTTTCACCATTATCTGCCTGCTGGTCAGCAGTGCAATTGCTAATTTCACCCATTAATATGAATGTTATCACCGAGCAGATGAAAAGCTGCCTGCACCGGGTCCATGAACTCATGGATTCACCTGCCTTTCACCGGGATTCCAGCGAAACGGATCTTTGGAAAGCCCCCTTTGGCGAACTGATCATGACCGTCGATGATTTATTGCGGCACTCCCGGGCTGCAGGCCAGCAAATTGATTTTACCGAAGCAGTAGGGGTCCATGGAAAGGTTCAGGATATTACCTCTCTGATTAGGTGGATGCGCTCCTGCTTTCCTGAACAGGTTGCTGACCTACTCAGCCAATTACCAAACAGCCGACTCAACCGCTACTTTGATCGAGGCAATGGTTATTTTGCCAATGGCAGTTTTTTTACCACGGACTACGACGACGAGTTGGCGTTTTTCATCGATGATCAACGAATCTACCTGAAACACCATATTAAACGATTGGTTTATGAAGTGGAAGCCTATCATGCTTAGTGTAAGATTCCTCCAGTTCCGCAGGAATTTTCTGGGGAAGTCAATCTATTTTTTCTAAATTATTTTTGTTTTAGGTCACTCCTGCCAGGTTGCACCTGGCAGGATTATAAACTGATTCCACCCGAAGTCGGCGTTGAAACCCGGCAGGGCGTTGAAGTCAGTATATCATTGGTGCTACACCGGGAGGACTACAGGCAGGTGCTGAAATTGCTACTGGAACTGGCGGGGAGGGATAAGAAGAATGAAAAGTACAAACCGATTCGGGCAATTATAGAACGGCGGGATTAGGCCAAATAGCGATCCTTGCACCATGGTCAGAAAATTAAATTTCCAGTTTTATTTTGGCAGATGGGCAATTAACTCGACTTCCAATTTTGCTTCACTCATGTAAAGTCTTGATACCTGAACCCAAGTTGCCGCTGGAAAATCTCCATTATAAAAAGCTTTTCTTACGGAGTTGTATGTTTTCATTGCTTCAATATCCGTAGTGTACAAATTTTCTTTTACTACATTTTGAAAAGTCGCGCCATAACTTTTTAACGATTTTGCCAAAGCCTGATAAACTTGTCCTATTCCATCTGGTGTAACGTTTGTTGCCACTGCGCCCGAAATGTATAGAACGTTGTCTACTTTTAATACCTGTACATATCCGGCGGTAGTATCTTGTTTGGAAGGGGTATCCCAATGCCATTTTTCTTTTTTAAAGCTATTGTTTTGCGAATAGCAGATGAAGGTTGTAGAAGCAAAAAATAGAAACAATATAATTTTCATGAGTTTATACGTGTGAATTATGTTAAGAAATTATAGATAGAAAAAGACCGTTTCTGATTAGAAGTACACCTTCGAATTATTATATATGTCAACATTCTTTCCATCTTTTGACCGCTTTTCTTAACCATTCAGGAGCGCCCTCCATTGATGGTATTTTGCCTTTGTTTTCAGAGGTTAACTGTATCGCTCGAAACTCCATCTCGGATAGTATAGGAACGTTCCATTGCGCTCGTTCTTCGTCCGTAGTGTTGGGATCAACGTCCCATAATCGATAACGAACACCGTCAGGGACAAGTTGAGTGCCATATTTTTGAGGCTTTCCTTGGTATATAAACCAACGATCTAAAGCAGCCACGGCTAGCCATTTGCCCGCATGGTTGCCTGATTCAACACTTTTCAAGGCCCATAGGTGTGCAGACCAAATTTCATCTACAGTGTCTCCGTGTTGAAAAATTAAGGCAGCGTGATAGTAATCTTGAGCAGTAATCACCTGCCTTTCTTCAATCATTATTTGTACCTGCTTGCGTCGTTCTTTGTCACGTTTTCGTAAGGAGCGATATTCAGCTGTATCAACCTCTGGGTGATTCAATCGTTCCTCCTGATCAGCTATAAAAAGTTTACGTAACTCATTATTCATCCTAAATTTTCTGTTTTATAAGTACCGCTATGTTGCCCAAATTACAGAAAACCGCAAATAGTATACTAGTTTATCAAATTGTGGCTTTCATCCGTCCGAAATCGGCTTTTCAGCAATCGGTTAGGTACCGCCAGGCAATGACCTGCGGATTTTCTGAAATCGGTGTCTATCAGTATGAATTGATAGAATCAACGCTGGCGAACTCAGGCTTTAAATGTGTGCCAGAATCACCTTTAAAAGGTAGACTTTGTTATATTTGAAACGCGACCAGCAGCGCAAGGGGGCATTACCGGAGTATCTGGTATTGGGTTCAAAGATAAATTTACCTTCGGGGCGGGCAAATCTCGATTCAGACACAGGAAGGGCGATTTTAAAAAGGTAATTTTACCTTCTCCCATTGAGTGGGAGTTGCGTTAACCAAACTATCCAAAAAACGGAGGTATGATTAAACGGCTAAAAGTGAAGAATTATACTGTTATTTTTCAACTATAGTCAATTAGTTGACAAGTAATCATTTAGTTAGTATCACCCTATTGTCTAATTATTTCTTCTAAATTCTGTAATCACCTATTGAAATTATCAGATTAAATAATTGCTTACTTTTACCTCTTAATTTACATTGATATGTTATCCCTCGTTTGGCCCGATCCAGGCGGGGGATTTTGTTTGGTTAGCATTCATAAATTTCATTTACAAGCTGCGCGCTCAGTTGATTCCTGCTGACCAGGCAACTGAGCACTTTTAGGGCTTCATAATAGGAAAACGATTTTTTACAATTACCAGGCTTTTCGCCAAGATACTTTTGTCTTGCCATCTGACGCAAAAGCCTGAACATTCTACTCACCAATTCATCAGTCATTACGTCAGGCTTAAGCAGGATGGCACGAAATCAACCAATCATTTCACAAAGGCAAAAACAATGTTTACTTCTGACCAAATCAAGCAAGCGCACAGCCAAGTTAAATCCGGCGCTGACTTCCCGGCTTACATTCAGGAAATAAAAGTCTTGGGCGTTACTAATTATGAATCATTTGTGACCGACGGCCACACTGACTATCAAGGGGCCAACGATCAACTGGTGAAATCACCCGCAAAATATACCCCTTTATCCGTTGCTGACTCCTCTGATATTGACCAGTTCAAGGCCGATTTGAAAGCGCACCAGCAGGGTAAAACCGACTATTACACGTTTTGTAAGGAGTGCGCTAAATCTGGCATCGAAAAATGGATCGTTGACATAGTGATGATGACTTGCACGTATTATGATAGAGCCGGTAACGAAATTCTGGTTGAAGAAATCCCTTCTTAAGTAAATTAGGTTTTGTTGTCGGTCTAGATTCTCTTTAAACCGGCAGCAAAACGTGTGATTGATGATAACGCTCTTTCTTCCCAATTCCGACCTGATTTATTAGGAGTGGGCAATCCATTAACTCAGACAAGAAATCAACGTCCAGAAAATAACCATTGCTGAACGCTTCATCTCTGAGATGTTTTGTAGATTTTTGAAGTGTTGTTAATCTGCGTCCTTCAATTGCACTTCGCTGTTTAGATTCGTCTGCCTGGTTTACCATTCCCTAATTGGACCGCTTCTACACACTTTTGATCACTCTATTCGCTGCTTTGGTCGCTTCTATTCCTGCTTTCTTCACTCCCCGCCAAAGGGTTGCCTATCTTCGCCCCAGCAATAAATAAAACAACAAATACACATCATGAAACGTATTTTTTTAGTGCTGGGCCTTATTTGGCTCCTGATGGCCTGTGAAAAATCTGATCTTCTCCCTAAACAGGAATTTGCGGCTCCGAGCGCGGCCCGAATCGGAGCGAATGAGCGCCCTGGCGAGCCTTCGTCACTGTTTACAGGAAAATCGAAAATTACCACCTTTACGGTTTCCAAAAACCGATCGGGCAAATTTGACCTGATCTTTCAATACGACCGCAATGAAGCCGAAACCGTATCGGGCATCACGTTAGCCGAGGTAATTTTTATCAACGATCTGCTGCGGGTGGAACGGCCCCAGGCGTTCGAGCTTAACCGTAAACAGATCGACAGCTGGACTATGCAGCGGCCTGAAGCGCCGAAAATGCCGGACCTGTTTGATTGGCTAATTGCTCATCCGCGGATCGCCAACAGCATCAGTTGGCAGGAACCAACCGGCACCCGTTCCTGGCCGTCCTGGAGTGGCTTGCAGCAAATCGAACTCTGGATCGCCTTTGTCAAGTGTTGGGAAGGTAATTCCATTGCGGTGGCTGATGTGCCCACCAATCAATTATCAAGGACGGACAATGCCTATTTTTACACCGTATTATCCGCTGCCGATGCCTGGGCATACTACAAGGCCAGTGTGGCCCAGTCGCTGGTAGTTGAAATCAAGAAGCTAGTGGGCTGGTCGGTGCTGAATTATCCGGTCGATCAATTAGGCCAACTCTTTGATAGCCGGGATATGTTCTGGTGGCAGGCAGATCCCGCCGGTTACTTCATCCGTTCCGATCAGGGCTGGGCGACGCCTTCTGCCCCGTGGCGGAGCTACAAGTTTCTAAAGGATAATAGCCTGATTACTAATAACCGGCTCCACTCAACACACCGATTGCTGGACTGGTGCCGATCCAATCTGATGCATTTTGAGGGCCCGCCAACGGCAGGAAATGCCGAGGACATCTGGCGGTACCGGGGCTATCCTCCGATCATCCGCATCCTGAACGGAACTATCGATCCAAACGTGCCTGTTTTCGGCAAACGGCACTGGACGGCGGGCTGCTGGGGTACTGTGGGCTTTTTACGGGCGATCCTGCGCACCATCAATGTTCCGGTGCAACTGGTGAGAGGGGAAAATCACGCGCAGGCCTGGTTTATGGCCGATGGCCTTTACCTGCCCAACGGCGATGATCCCTATATTGCTAAATTGCGTGACCCATCGATTCCCATTCATGAGTTTCTGATTTCTCAATCCACCTTTACCGAATGGTTTGGTTCTGGGATTTCTTTGGAGATCGTTGATAAGCACTTAAGCCGGAACCCCGAGCAGCTAGCCATTAAGTATTTATCGCTCTACTTAATGGTACAGCATTGTAAGGATAAAGCAGAAGGCAAAAGCCATGCCCAGAGCGAGGTCTATCAAAGCCTTAAGTTCAACTATACCCTGGCTCAGCTAGAAGCAATGAATTTATGGGGCAAGCTAGATCAGAAAATTGCGGCTAAAGGAGGCTGTTCAGTCATTTATACAGCCTATCACGATCAATACGATTAAAGGATAAAAAGGCGATTGAAACAGGAGAAATCAGAGGGGCATCAGGCCCCTCTTTTTCTTGAACGGTGATACGTTGGAAATTCTGCTTGTCAGTTTTGTCAGTAAGTCAGTCTAATTTTTCTCAATTATTTTTTGCCATTTCAGTTTGCTTTCGGAGTCATTGCACCTGCATGGCGTGGAACTGTTTGCTAGTGGATGTGACAAACCGGGCCTTATTTAACTGCTCAATAAGCTGAGCCGGATCTTCTTAATTCTAACTTTTGCCGGTTTTGCCGGTAAGTCACCCTACGCTCTTAGATAAAATTTTGTTGCTTTAGCCCATTTTATACCTGCTTTTGTAGTCAATACTGGAAGGTCAAAATATGTGCCTCAGATACCATCCGTGATTTAATTGCAAAAAGTGTCAGGAATCACAATTACTTTTGCCGGTTTTGCCGGGAAGTCATCCTGCGCTTTTAGATAAATTTATTTGCAGTTGAGTCAGATTTATACTGGTCGGAATGTCCATTACAAATCCGAGTAGGAAGCTAAAACAATAAGTACCGGTAGATGCACCTGATCCCAAAACTGCCTCTTTTTATAGATGTATTGCAAGTTGCATTGCAGCATAAAACAAAAAAGCCACCTACAATATTGTAAGTGGCTGATAATCAACGTGCACTCGTAGGGATTCGAACCCCAAACCTCCTGATCCGTAGTCAGGTGCTCTATCCAATTGAGCTACGAATGCATTTCCCGTGTTGGGACTGCAAAAGTAAACTAAAAAAGATAAGATTCAAACGACCAGCCGGAATTTTCTGTCTTATTTCCCCCGAAAAACCGGCTTCCGCTTCTGTAAAAAAGCCATAATTCCTTCAGCGGTATCCCGCGACTGGCCCAATTGGTTCTGATAGTGAGCTTCTTGCTCCAGCTGCGTGTCCAGATCCGTGTACAAGGACTGATTCAGGGCTAATTTCATCGAACCGATAGCTTGCGTGGGGGCCTGAGCGTAATAGCCAACCGTCTCGGCGACGGCCGCATCCAATTCCGCAGCCGGAACCGAGCGCGTCACCAGCCCCAGTTGTGCGGCTTCCGGGCCGTAGACCCGCAGACCGGTACTGCACAGCTCAAACGCTTTTTGGGCACCCACCAACCGGGGCAGGAAAAACGTCGATCCGGCGTCAGGCATCAAACCGATCCCGACGAACAGCAACGACAGGTAAGCTTCGTCGGTGGTAATCACCACGTCACAGGCCAGCGCCAGCGAACAACCCGCCCCGGCAGCCACCCCGTTCAGGCGGCAGACCACCGGTTTTGGCAGGTTTCGGATGGCTCGAACCATCGGGTGATAGGTCGTCCTGAGGAGGTCACCCATCGAAAAACCGCCTGCGCCCTGTAGCTGCCCGGCGGCTTCTTTCAAGTCGGCTCCGGAGCAAAAAGCCTTATCACCGGCCCCCGTCAACACCACCACCCGCACGGTTTCGTCGGCACCGGCGGCTTCAATAGCGCCCGTAATCTCCCGAATCAGGGCCGGATTCAACGCGTGGAAAACCTCGGGCCGGTTGAGTGTAATGCGACAAATACCGTCCGCAATACCAAAGAGAAGGTGTTCGTACATGGTAAAAGGGTTTACGGTTTTCAGTTTACAGTATTCGGTATTCGGTTTTCGCCATTCAATGTTTGTTATTCAATATTCGCGATTCAATCGTCATAATTCATTGGTTACTCTAAAAAAACCGAGTCAATCCGGGTAATTGAATAGTAAACACCGAACGCCGAAAACCGGATACTGAAAACCGTAAACCGCTTTCAAACCAGTAACAAAACCGTCGTGATGCTAACCAGCAGACCCAGACCCATTCCGGCGGCAATTTGCGCGGGCGTGTGAGCGTTCAGGCGGAGTCGGGCGCTGGCCAGCAAACCCGCCAGCACGATCAGGGCGAGCAGCGGATACAGCAGACTGACCTCACCGGATTTGATGGCAACCGCCACCAGGGCGCCCACCATGCCGCTGATGCCGACGCTGTGGGCGCTGATTTTCCAGAACAGGCTAATCAAGCCCACCAGCGTAACCGACACCGTAATGCTGCCCAGCACAATCCCGATTTCCGGAACCGCGTTGGAAAATTGAAACGCAAAGAATAGGGTAGTGGTCGTGTAGAGCAGGGCGGTCATGAAATACGGCACCCGGCGGTCGTGCAGCTCCTCCATGTGCAGGCTGCGGACAAAACCCGTTCGGTAGAGAAAAAAGATCAGAAAGGCCGGGACCAGAAAGGTACAGATGGCGATCAATACCAGCAAACTCAGTTTAAAGGCCAGCCCGTAGGTGTCGACGCCCAGTGAGCCCGGCGCGACAAACAGCAGGATGCTGAACAGCAACGTGGGCATCAGCAGCGGATGAAAAACCGCCGACAGGACGCGGGCCAGCGTGATGCTCACAGGTTCAGTGCTTGGTTCTCGGTTTTCAGTCAACCGTTCCTCATCAATCATTCCGCAAAAATAAGAAAGCTCAATGACATGAACGCATGGAGGCTTCAAAACCGTATTGATGGCCGGGCGTAAACCGAAAAAGGTTTACAATTGCTTCCGCAGCCGCGCAACGGGAATGTTCAGTTGTTCCCGGTATTTGGCAACGGTTCGGCGGGCAATGTTGTAGCCGCGCTCATTGAGCATTTTCTCGAGCTTATCGTCCGAGAGCGGGTTGCCTTTGGGTTCGTGGTCGATAAATTCCTTCAGAATGTTTTTCACTTCGCGGCTGCTGACATCCTCACCCGAATCGGTCGCAATGCCTTCCGAGAAAAAGTATTTGAGCGGGTAAATGCCGAACTCCGTCTGCACCGCCTTGCTGTTGGCCACGCGCGAAACCGTCGAAACGTCCATGTCGATCAGGTTGGCAATGTCCTTCAGAATCATGGGCCGGAGCTTGGTTTCGTCGCCTTCCAGAAAAAAATCGTACTGGAATTTCACGATGGCGTTCATCGTTTTCAGCAAGGTGGCCTGGCGCTGTTTGATGGCGTCGATAAACCACTTGGCCGCATCGAGTTTCTGTTTGACAAAAGAGACGGTTTCTTTCAGCGAGCGGTTATTCTTGTCGCTTTTCTCGTAGGTATCCAGCATCTCGGCAAACGAGCGGCTGATGCGGAGTTCGGGCGCGTTGCGCGAGTTGAGCGTCAGTTCAATTTTGCCCCCGTTGTTGGTCAGGATAAAATCCGGAATCAGGTACTGAACCGCCCCGTCTTCGCCTTCCACCGAACCCGGTTTTGGGTTCAGTTTGGTGATGATGGTGATGACTTTCTTGAGCTGGTCCTCGTTGATGTTCAGGCGCTTCTGGATTTTGTCGTAATGCTTTTTGGAGAACTCTTCGAACAGATCTTCGATGATCCGGATCGCCAGCGGAACCGCCGGGTCGGCGGGGTCTTTCCGTTGCAGTTGCAGCAGCAGACACTCCTGCAACGAACGGGCGGCAATGCCCGGCGGATCAAAGGTCTGAACGCGTTTCAGGACGGTTTCCAGCTCGTCGGTATCGGTAAAAATGCCGTGCGAAAACGCCAGATCATTGACGATGGCCTGCATCGACCGCCGGATGTACCCGTCGTTTTCGATGCTGCCAATGAGTTGCATTCCAATGACTTCCTGCCGCTCGTCGAGATTCAGGTAGCCGAATTGCTGCATGAGGGTGTCGGTCAGGGTTGAGCGGTTAGCCACCGGCATTTCGCGCTCTTCCTCGTTGTAATTACCGTCGCCCTGCATTTTATACCCGTTGTAGTCATCTTCGTTCAGATAACTTCCCAGATCTACCTCGTCATTCCGCTCCTTGTAGTCGTCATCGTTGTAGTCGTCCGAAAACGGGTCGTCGGAGCTTGGTTCGTCATAGTCGGTATCGAGTCCCTCTTCCAGCGCCGGATTAATTTCTAATTCTTCTTCAACGCGGGTTTCCAGTTCGGCCGTCGGAATTTGCAACAGTTTGATAAACTGAATCTGTTGCGGTGACAGCTTTTGCTGGAGCGATTGGGTAAGGCTGAGTCTTTGCATAAAGTACGAAACTAAATTCGCGGACCACAAACTCCTGACCCGGGGCTTTGTGGTACGCGCCTATCAAATTCCAGACCAATTTTAAATAAAAATGTTTTACGTTCTACAAAGGCTCGTTAAAATTGAATGGTAGGGTCTGACAATTAGTCAATTAAAAATAAAACTTTCTAGTATTCGGTTTTCGTCTTTTGCAACAATTACGTCATATTTCCCCGAATGCCTTACCTTTGCACCGTCTTTCACTTTTTACGTTTCAGAATGAGTCTGCTACCTGTCAAACAACTACTCGCGTCGGAAACAACCGGGCACACCATCACGGTCAAAGGCTGGGTTCGTACCAAGCGGGAAAGTAAAAATGCCATTTTCATTGCCATCAACGACGGTTCCACCATCCATAACATCCAGGCCGTTGCCGAACCAGGGCAGTTCAGTGAAGAAACCATCCGGCTGGTGACGACGGGCGCCTGTGTGGCCATCACCGGAACCCTCATTGAGTCGCAGGGCTCGGGCCAGAAAGTCGAAGTGAAAGCGACGGACATTCACATTTACGGGCCCGCCGATCCGGAAAAATACCCGTTGCAGCCCAAGAAACATTCCCTGGAATTTCTGCGGGAAATCGCCCATCTGCGCCCGCGCACCAATACATTCAGCGCCGTGCTGCGGATTCGCCACGCCCTGGCGTTTGCCGTTCACCAGTACTTCAACGACAACGGTTTTTTCTACCTGCACACGCCCATCATCACGGCTTCGGATGCCGAAGGCGCCGGCGAAATGTTCCGCGTGACAACGCTGGACATGGAAAAACCGCCCCGGACGGAAGAAGGCGCTATCGACTATAAACAGGACTTTTTCGGTCGCGAAACCAACCTGACGGTTTCGGGGCAACTGGAAGGGGAACTGGGCGCGCTGGCCCTGTCCAAAATCTACACGTTCGGGCCAACGTTCCGGGCCGAAAACTCTAACACCACGCGCCACCTGGCGGAATTCTGGATGATTGAGCCGGAAATGGCCTTCTACGAACTGGAAGACAACATGAACCTGGCCGAAGACTTCGTGAAATCCGTCATCGGCTACGCGCTGGAACACTGCGCCGACGATCTGAAGTTTCTGGAAAACCGCCTGGCCGACGAGGAAAAAGCAAAACCGCAGGCCGAACGCAGTCCGATGCCGCTGCTCGAAAAACTGGCGTTTGTGGTCAACAACGATTTCCAGCGCCTGACCTACACCGAAGCCATTGCGATTCTGCTGCAATCAAAACCGCACAAAGAAAAAAAGTTCCAGTATCCGGTCGGCTGGGGCATCGACCTGCAATCGGAACACGAGCGGTTTCTGGTCGAGAAACACTTTAAAAAACCGGTGATCCTGACCAATTACCCGCGCGAAATCAAGTCGTTCTACATGAAACAGGACGAACCTTCGGATGCGGCTCCCGGCCCCACCGTCCGGGCCATGGACGTGCTGTTTCCGGGCATTGGCGAAATCATTGGCGGTTCGCAGCGCGAAGACAATTACGAAAAACTCATGGCGCGGGTTGAGGAGGTGGGCGTCGATCCGGCCAACATCTGGTGGTTCCTCGAAACCCGTCAGTTTGGGTCGGCTCCGCACGCCGGTTTTGGTCTGGGCTTCGAGCGGCTGGTGCTGTTCGTGACCGGCATGGGCAACATCCGGGACGTCATTCCGTTCCCCCGTACCCCCAAAAGCGCAGAATTTTAAGAAAAAGGAGGAATGGAAGAAGGAACGGAAAGAAACCTACTCCCTCCTCCATTCCTCTCTTTTCCTTCTTCTTTTATTTACTACTGCTTAAATACCGCTTGTTGCCGGCTTTGGTGATGTAGTATTTTCCACCGCGGGGGCCGGTATACACCGTTTCGCCAGCGGGGCCTTTCTGACTTTTGTCAATAGCCGCCTTGTAATCTTCGGGTACGGCTTTTACCTCTTTTTCGACTTTGTCAGGTTTGGCCATCTTGTCCGCCATTTTTTTATCGTCCTTCATGGCTGCCTTGTCGGCCTTGCTTTTGAAGGTTCCGTCGGGGTTCCGTTCTGGTTTATCCGTTTTCTGGGCAGTTTGATCGGCTTTCTTGAAGGTTCCATCCGGATTGCGTTCGACTTTGGTCGCTTTCGCATCCTTTTTGGCGGTTTTCGTTTCGGTGGCGGTCTGAGCGGAGGCAATCGTCAGACTCAGGCATACGAGCAACAGAGACAGGATTTTTTTCATGGTCTAGTGTGATAATTGGTTTGTCAAATGGAAGGTAAAGTATTATTATTTTGATGCAAAATTAAATTATTCTTAACGCCAATGGGTTATCAGGGAAATGCTCTCCTGCGGCAAGCCATTTCGTAGTAAATTTGGGGAAGCGGTCGCTTTCTGGTACGACGCTATTTTTTGATTTAATGACCATGCTATTTCCCGGAAATAGACCATTACCGTGGCTGTGCGTCCTGTTACTCCTGTTCAGTTCCTGTGGAAGCGAGCAGCAATCGTTGCAGAAAAAGGAAAAACCGGAATCGGAGTCAATTGCCGTGCTGGCCGCGTTGCCGCTCGAAGCGCCGGAGCCGCCGGATAATCCGACGAACGCGCCAAAGGTTGAGTTGGGGAAGTACCTGTTTTACGACCCGGTTTTATCCGGAAACCGGGATGTGGCCTGCGCCACCTGCCACCAGGCCGAGTTCAATTACGCCGAATTTCTGGAAACCTCGATTGGCGTCAACGGCACCGGAAGCAACAGCAAGCGGCAGTTTCTGACCCCTAATACCATTCCATTCGTCAAACGCAATTCGCAAAGTATCCTCAATACGGCCTTCAACGGGCTGACCGGCCACGGCGATTACGACCCCAGGCTGGCGCCGATGTTCTGGGATATGCGGGCCAGCAGCCTGGAAGAACAGGCGCTGCTTCCCATTCAAACGCTGGAAGAAATGCGCGGCCACGCGTATTCGGAAGCCGCCATTCTGGTGGAGGTCGTCGCCCGGCTTCAGAGAATACCGGAATACCAGCAGCGGTTTGCCAACGCTTTTGCCGGGGAGTCGAATCCGATTCGGGCGGAAAACCTGGCGAAAGCCATTGCGGCTTACGAACGGACCCTGATTGCCAACCAGACCCGGTTTGACCGGTACATGCGCGGAGACAGCAGTGCGCTTTCCTACAGTGAAAAGGACGGATTGAATCTGTTTCTGCGTTCGGGCTGCGCCAAGTGCCACAACGGGCCGATGTTCTCCGATTTTAAACTGCATACGCTGGGCGTGCCGGATACGCAAAACCGCCCGGAAACGGACGCGGGCATCAACAACAATTACGCCTTCCGGACGCCTTCGTTGCGGAACCTCCGCTTTACGGCGCCGTACATGCACAGCGGGAAGTTCACGACGCTGGATCAGGTGTTGCTGTTTTACGAAGACATTGCGGGCGGCAAAATCGAAAATCCGCACGTGGGCGCTCACCAGATGGACCCGCTGGCGACGCAGCTCAACCTGAAATTCCGGGACATTTCCGGAATCGTCGAATTTCTGAATACCCTCAATGACGATTCGTTCGACAAAACCGTGCCGACCCGCGTCCCCAGCGGCCTGAAAGTAAGAGGAAATGCGGAGTAGGCGGTTTTCCCGCTTCCCTCATCCTTCCTGCCTCATTCCTTTCCTCCTTAATTCAACGTCTCCTTCAGCCAGCTGAAAAACTCCCGTTGCCAGACCAGCGCGTTCTGGGCCGTGAGCACCCAGTGGTTTTCGTCGGGCAGGTAGAGCAGCTTGCTTTTGATGCCGCGCAGCTGAGCCGCCTGAAAAGCCTGCAAGCCCTGTTCGATGGGAACGCGGTAGTCTTTGCCGCCCTGAATAATGAAAATCGGCGTATCCCACTGGTCGACGAAGTTGCTGGGCGATTTGTCGTAGGTGCGCTGGGCGTCCTTGTTTTTGGTGTCCCAGTAGGGGCCGCCCAAATCCCAGTTCACGAAAAAAACCTCCTCGGTGGTGCCGTACATGCTCTTGAAATCGAAAATACCGTCGTGCGAAATAAAGGTTTTGAATCGTTTGTCGTGCATCCCGGCCAGGGCGTACACCGAATACCCGCCGAAGCTGGGACCCACGCAGCCCAGGCGGTTTTTGTCCACATACGGTTCTTTCGAAACAGCGTCGATGGCGCTCAGGTAATCTTTCAGCACCTGTCCACCCCAGTCTTTGCTGACCTGCTCGTTCCACTCAGTGCCGTGGCCGGGCATCCCCCGGCGGTTGGGCGCCACAACGATGTAGCCCTGCGACGCCATCAGTTGAAAATTCCAGCGGTAGGAATACATCTGCGTCAGCGCCGACTGCGGACCGCCCTGGCAGTAGAGCAGCGTGGGATACGTTTTGGACGCGTCAAAACCGGGAGGGTATATCACCCAGACCAGCATCGATTTGTTGTCGGTGGTTTTCACCATCCGGCGCTCGGTTTTGCAGATGCCGGTGGTTTTCAAACCCGCATCGTTGACGTGGGTGAGTTGTTTCAGGGCTCCGTTCGTCAGATCGACCGCGTAGAGCTCGGTCGGGTGGTTCATGTCGTTGCGGGCCACCACCAGCGTATTGCCCGACTGGCCGACAATCGCGGTAATGTCAAAATCGCCTTTGGTGATCTGGCTGATGACGGGCATCATTTTCGTCAGACCCGGATACGTCACCTTAAAGAGTTGGATGGTACCGTCGATGGCGGCATTAAAGAACAGCGATGAACCGTCTTCGCTCCACGCAAAGCTGTTAACATGAATGTTGTCCCGCTGCTGGGTGAGGTTTAGTTTGGTGACTCCGTTCGAAACAATAATATCCTGCTTATCGGCTTCGTAGCCGTCGCGTTTCATTTGCAGCCAGGCCAGTTGTCCTTTGGCGTTAAACGCCGGATTGACATCATACCCCTTGTTTTCTTCCGTCAGGTTTTTGGTGGTGCCGGTCGCCAGCTCGTATTCGTACAGGTCGGTGTTGGTGCTCAGGGCGTAGTCGGTCCCGGCTTTTTTCTTGGTTACATACACAACCCGCTTGCCGTCGGGGTGCCAGATAAAATCCTCGTCACCGCCGAACGGTTTTTGCGGACAATCGAACTTCTCGCCCGGCATGAGGTCTTTGGCGGTTCCCGGTTTTCCGTTGGTGAGCGGGGCCACAAAAACGTGGTCGTACTGCCCGTCTTCCCAGGTATCCCAATGCCGGTAATTCAGGGACGTATAAATGTAGGCATTCGATTTTTTCAAATCCGGGTATTTATCGGCGCTCGTCAGGTCCTCAATTTTAACCGCTGCGCTGCTCAGCAGGTGTTTGCCATCCGGCGAAATTTTGGCGTTGGCCAGCAAACCCTCGGTGGTGGCAATTTCTTCCGCCGGGCCGCCCGCCAGCGGCAGCCTGTAGATTTTCCGGCTGCTTTTGTTTTCCGCTGCGTTGGGCGTGCTGACCGCGTAAACCACCACCTTTTTGTCTTTGGAAAGGCCCAGCCCCGACACCCGGCCCCATTTCCAGAGTTGTTCGGGTGTGAGCGGGTTTTGTGCCTGTGTCGCCAGCGCCAGCAGCCACAGGCCGCTTAGCAGTCCTAATTTTTTCATGAGAATCCCGGGATCTGAGACGTTTTTGTGGTTCCAAACATACGGATAATCCGGGATTTTTAGACGAAAAACCGTTGCGACCGGCAAGCCGGCTTGTCGGGGATTTTCGCCCGTAATGTGTAGACATCACCTGAGAAAAATCAAAGCCTGAATCAGGATATGCACCCTAAACCGGCGTTGTGTTTATCATCAATTTCATGGGATAAGCGGGCCGAATTTTGTATTTTTGAAGATGGATTCCGGGCCGTTCGGATTGCCGAAGGTGTTGCCTGTGTGCTTCTCTTTTTGAGGATAGGGTAGTGTGCCAAACGGAATCCCAATACGTCTATACCATGCCGCCGGTTTTGTCGGTCTGACCACGAATTATAATACAATGAACGATATAGAAACGCTGCAACCGGTTGATGTTCTAAAGCAATACTACGGCTACGACCGGTTTCGGCCCATGCAGGAAGCCATCGTCCGGACGTTGCTCGACGGTCGGGATTCGCTGGTGCTGATGCCAACGGGCGGGGGCAAGTCGGTTTGCTTTCAGATCCCGGCCCTGATGAAACCGGGTGTCTGCGTGGTGGTTTCACCGTTGATTGCCTTGATGAAAGACCAGGTGGAAGCCCTGTTGGTGAACGGGATTCCGGCGGCTTACCTCAACAGCACGCAGAGCAGCCGCGAGCAGCGGGAAATCGAACAGGATTGCCTGGCCGGCCGGCTGAAACTGCTGTATGTTTCGCCCGAAAAAATGGTCTCGGAATCGTTTTTTGTGTTTCTGAACTCGCTTTCCATCAGCTTTTTTGCGATTGATGAAGCCCACTGCATTTCGTCCTGGGGCCACGATTTCCGGCCGGAATACACCCAGTTGAACCTGCTGAAAAACCATTTTCCGACGGTGCCGGTGGTGGCCCTGACGGCAACCGCCGACAAACTGACCCGGCAGGACATCGTCAATCAGCTGCACCTGAACGATCCGGCGATCTTTGTCGCTTCGTTCAACCGTCCGAACCTGAGCCTCAAAGTATTACCCGGCTTGAAACGAATTCAGCAGATCGAGCGGTTTCTGGCGCTGCAACCCAACAATTCCGGCATTATCTATTGCCAGAGTCGCAAATCGACGGAAAGTCTGGCGGCCCGGCTCCAGGAGAAAGGCTACCGGGCCGGTTTTTACCACGCCGGCATGAGCGCCGAAAACCGGGCGCAGGCGCAGGAAGAGTTTGTGCGGGACGACATGCGGATCATCTGCGCAACGATTGCCTTTGGCATGGGCATCGACAAATCCAACGTCCGCTGGGTGATTCACTACAACATGCCGAAAAATCTAGAGAGTTTTTACCAGGAAATCGGCCGGGCCGGGCGCGATGGCTCAGCGGCCGATACGGTTTTGTTTTACAGCTTCGCCGATGTGGCTAACTGGAAGGAAATGCTGGCCGAAAATGCGCCCGCCAATCTGGGTCTCCAAATGGCCAAGCTGGAGCGCATGCAGCAATTTGCCGAAGCGCACTCGTGCCGGCGGCAGATTCTGCTGAGCTATTTTTCGGAAGACCTGGGCGAGCCCTGCGGGAACTGCGACGTTTGCCAGAATCCGCGGGTGATGTTCGACGGCACGGTTTTGGCCCAGAAAGCCCTGTCGGCGCTGGTGCGGCTGAAAGAGCAGGTGCCGATGAACACGCTGATCGACGTACTGCGGGGGTCGCGCAACCAGACGGTGATGCAGAATAACTTCCACCTGATCAAGACCTACGGCGCGGGCAGCGACCTGAAGTTTGACGAATGGCGAACGTACCTCCAGCAACTGATCAACATTGGGGTGATCGAAATTGCCTACGACGATCATTATTTCCTCCGCCGAGGGATTCTTGCCGATGCGGTTTTGTTTCAGGGGCGCAAAATTGAACTCATCAAGCCCGAAGATGCCGCCCAGCTCAAAGCCGAACAGAAACCGAAGACCAAAACCGAAACCGTCCGCGACGACCTGTTCGAGCGGCTGCGGAAGCTGCGGAAACAACTGGCCGATGAGCAGAATGTGCCGCCGTATGTGGTCTTCACCGACTCTACGCTGGAGGAAATGAGCCGCCTGCGTCCCACCACGCCCGAAGCTTTCCGCAACGTCAGCGGGGTCGGGGACCGGAAGTTGCAGGTGTTCGGAAAACCGTTCATGCAGGAGATCGCCAACTTCCTGACCGGACAGGCGCGCGAGGGCACCAATCTGAAAGGAGCCACGCACCTGGTCACGTATGAACGCTACCAGCGCGGCATGACCGTTGACGAAATAGCGGAAGATCGAAAGCTCTCCTCGTCGACCATTGCCATGCATTTAATTTATCTGGCCACCAACGGCTACGAGGTCGATCTGGCCGCGTTGGTTAATACCGCTGAACGCCTTGAAATAGAACGCGCTATTGCCCGGGTCGGGGTGGATAATAACGCCCTGAAACCGGTTTTTGACTTGTTGCAGGGCCGGTTCGATTACACCAAAATCCGGATCGTCGCGGCCCTGTCCGGACGAATTCTCTGAGTGGTCTATGGCGTTAATAGGTTGGCCGTTTAGTAATTTTTAAGGGATGGAAATTTGGTAAAGTCCAGAAAATCAAGTAGCTTCGTAGAATTGACTTTTTATTAAACCGTGACCGTCGGGTTGACGTAAACAACAACTAAGTCTGTTTTGATAAAAGAAGCTAGTGTTTTTCTGCTGCTGTCAACGCTCAATCCCATCGGGTTGGTGTTGGCAAAGGACGTCCGCTCCAGGGAGTTTACGTCCCACTCCAATGGCACCGTCAGCGTGATGTTGCCCGGAACCGCAACCATCCAAAGTTTACAGCCGGTCCAATTTTGCGGGGAGTCTGTTCCCCTTAAACAATCAAAAGTTACCCGTCGCTGGGTAACGGTTTTATTACAACAATCCCAGCATCGGGATTATCTGCTCCGGCTTCGGAAACGAGCGGTAAAATTTTTTCCGGTTATTGAACCGATTCTGGCCAAGTACAACATTCCCAAGGATTTCAAGTACTTGCCGCTGGTCGAAAGCGACCTTTCCGGTACCAGCACCTCGCCCAAAGGCGCGGGAGGTTACTGGCAGCTGATGCCTCAAACCGCCCGGAATTACGGACTGATTGTTCGCTCAGGGCGCGATGAGCGGAGGGATTTGTTTAAGTCCACCGTGGCGGCCTGCCTGTACCTGCGGGAACTGCACCAGGAGCTGGGTTCCTGGACGCTCGTGGCTGCCGCCTACAACAGCGGGGTTACGCACGTACAGCGCCGGATCGACCAGCAGGGCATCCGGAGTTATTACAACCTGCGGCTCCACCGCGAAACCAGTCAGTACCTGTACCGGGTGCTGGCCTACAAGGAGCTGCTGACCCGCCCACGGATGTACAGCGACATGCTGAAGCCCGCCGTGCTGGCCGATTTGACCAAGCCGCTGCCGGGCGAACGTTTTCAGCCGGACGTCATGCCGTTTGTGCCGGCAGGCACCGAATCCGGCACAGAGCCGGAACCCACCTGGGGACCGCGTAGCCGAAACATGCTGGAGGAAATGCTGGCGCAGATTGTCCACGATTCGGAAGACCTCGGCGATCCCTCGGATGCCGGTTCGACCTCAATGACGGCATCGCCCACCCAGGCTCCGGCGGCTATGGCCGGTTTGATGGGCCTGCGGGTGCTGCGGTTCCGCCGGTCGCGGCTGTACCAGGTTTTTCTGGCCGCCAAGCGCAAAATCCAACCCCTGTTCGATTGGGACTGGGTGTAAGCCAGCAAAAGTTCAGAATGTAAAAAAGGGGCCGCTTGCGGCCCCTTTTTCATTGTAGTCCAATCTTCCTCGGCTTGCGCCATTCGCCCTTTTTCTAACCGAGCGAGCCCTCAAAAACCGGGTAGTTGCGGAGATGAGAGAATGGGGTTTGAGCTTTATAAAGCTGGTCGTTTAATCCCGGTCAAATACGGTCCAAAAAACAAAACCGGCCACATTGTGGCCGGACTGTTCAACAAACATTTTTTTAACGCGGCTAAATTCAGCTTATTTCCCGAAACGGACTGTTGCGGAAGGGACACATTCTGTCGTTTTGGGGACATCTCAAAAAAATTAGTCAACTTCCATTTATCTATATTTTTCCATGTTGACTGCCTTGCTTTCTGGAGAATTATCAGCTAAATCATTTTTTGTCTGGTAATTTTAGTGGATTAATGTACGTACCTACTATCATTATAGCAAAATAGTGGAAAGAGCGAAAGAAATAATAAATTTAAATCTGATAATTTGTCTGATAATTGATACATTAGGTGTGATTTCTATAACCAATGTATGGCTTATCAACGATGAAAAAACGTTTCCTTTTCAACAGCTTATCAACAGGCTATTTCGGGCCTTCCCGCCGAATTCGGCTTCTTTTTCGCTTTTTCGCGGGTACGGAATTCATTCGCACAACTCTGGCCGGGTATCAAATGAGCCTTCTGAGCCTGATTCTGTTGCTGGCTCATCTGCCCCAAACGGGGCACGGCCAGCATACGGTTTTCGAGGATGTGACGGCGCAGCAATTCACCAACCTGGCCCACGTGACCGAGGGGAATGTGGCCTGGGGGGATTACAACAACGATGGACGGCTTGATCTGGTCATTAACGGCATAACGAATGATACGTATGGAGAAACAGTGACCTGGACCACCAAATTTTACCAGAACACGTCGGGCGGTTTTGTCGACCAGACCAACCTTCTTTCAAAGCTTAGCCTAGACATCTGGCGGTTTCCGGAAGGATATCGCGGGTTTACGCACTGGGCCGATTTTGACAACAACGGCTGGCTGGATCTGGCGATCAGCAATCACCACGTTGACAGCAATCCCCGGGCAGTCTACAGCAACACGGGGGGCGAGTTTACGATTTCCCCCGAGCCGCTATCGCTGGCCTATAGAGACAAAGTAGCCTGGGCTGATTATGACAACGACGGCCGACTCGACCCCATGATCGTGGGCGATGAATGGCAATGGTTGGGCAATTCCTATCTGTACCGAAACACGCCCAATGGTTATGTCAATCAATCCGCTTTACTGCCTTATCTGCCCCAGTTGCTGGGCGCTTCGGTAGGCTGGGGTGATTATGACAGCGATGGCTGGCCGGATCTGTTCATTTCCGGAGGGACTACCAAGCTCTATCACAACGAGGGCGATGGCAAGGAGTTTACCAACGAGACCCGGCTGGTTACAGGCCTTTTTGGCTCCCCCTTCTGGGCCGACTACGACAGCGATGGCAAACTTGACCTGTTGGTAATAACGGGTGCCGGAACCCGGCTTCAGCGAAACTTTGGTAGCGGTTTCGAAGATAAAACCAGCCTGATTCCGGGGGCGGAACAACTCCGGGCGGGCTCGGCAGCCTGGGCCGATTACGACAATGATGGGCGGCTCGATCTGCTGTTTACCGGCGCGGTTTCCCGTCTGTACCGGAACACACCGGACGGTTTTGTGAATGTGACGGATCAACTTCCGGATTTGCCCCGGGAAGCCAGCGCGGGCTGGGCCGACTTTGACAACGACGGCCGCATGGACTTGATGGTGATTGGCAAGAACAGCAACGGCATCGCAAGTAGACTGTACCGCAATACCGGCACGCCCGCCAATACACCACCGACGGTACCTTCAGGCCTGACCAGCATCCGGAGCGCCGATGGCACGAGTGCGGTTTTGAGCTGGCAACCCGCTACCGACGTACAAACCCCGCAAGCCGGGCTGACCTACAACCTCTACGTCAGCGAGACACCCGGCGGCCAGAACGTGCTGTCGCCCTCGGCGAATCAGACCACCGGTATGCGGCAGGTTGCGCGCGAAGGCAACAGTCGAACAAGGTTCTATCCACTCACCGGTTTAACGCCGGGCAAGACCTACTACTGGAGCGTGCAGGCCATCGACGGCGTTTTTACCGGTTCGACTTTTGCCGCTGAGCAGACGATTAGCAATGCCGCAGCCAGTAACCAATCCCCGGTTTTTCACGGGCCGATTCCGAACCAGACGGCGCAGGTGGGCAGTCCGTTCAGTTTCACCTTACCGGCGGGGCTTTTTACGGACCCGGAAAATCAGGTGCTGACCATCACCTGCGAAAATTTGCCGGAAGGATTGTCGTTTCGCGATGGACAAACCATCAGTGGAACGCCAAAGCAGGTGGGCAGCACAACAATTACGCTGAAAGCCGCGGACCCGCTAAAGCTGACGGCGCAGGGAAGCTTCACATTGACGGTGAATCAGGCTCCAGTAATTGTAACGGGAAATTTCATCAATGTGACGGCGCAGCAATTTCCGGGGCTGCCGCAGTTGCGCTACAGTGCGGTTTCCTGGGCCGACTTTGACAACGATGGGCGGCTCGATTTTATCATCACCGGCTCCAATTCCGAGCCGGTTACAAAGCTGTACCGCAACACGGGCAGCGGTTTTGTGGATGCCACCGGCCTGATTCCAAATCTGCCCCAGGTCTATGAAGGAGTCGTGGCCTGGGGAGATTACAACAACGATGGGCGGCAGGATTTGTTCATCAACGGAATGACGGAGGAGAGCCGGCCGTTAACCACCGTAGCCCGGCTTTTCCGAAACACGCCAAACGGCTTTGTCGACGAATCCAATCTGGTTCCTCACCTGGCAAACTCCTTCTTATCGGATGGTTCAGTAGCCTGGGCCGATGTTGATAATGATGGTTGGCTGGACCTGATCCGGACCGGCTTTGGCGAGGTAGGTAACGCTGCCAGCGCCCTGTACCGCAACACTGGACAAGGCTTTGCCAGTGCCGGCGCGTTTTCGGACCTGCCTCAGCTGGGCGCCAGTAATGTGGCCTGGGGTGACTATGACAATGATGGGCGACTCGACCTGATGATCACGGGGAGGGAAACGAATGCTGATCTGGTTAGCAAACTTTTGCACAACACGGGCAGCGGTTTTGAGGATAAATCCAGCCTGATTCCGGGCTTGCTCCAGCTGCATGATAGCGAGTTGGCCTGGGGCGATTACGATAACGATGGCTGGCTCGACCTGATCATGACCGGCCGACTGGGAAGCAGTATGTTTGTGAGTAAACTGTACCGCAATACAGGCAGCGGTTTTGAAGACAAATCCAATCTGATTTCAGGATTGGGCGGCTCGCCAGCCTGGGCCGATTACGATAACGACGGCCGACTGGACCTGCTCTGCACAGGGAACCGGATCGCTCTGTACCGGAATACGCCGGACGGTTTTGTAAACGTGACGGCCCAGCATTCCGATTTGGTTTCAGCCAACTACAGTTCAGGCGCCTGGGGCGACTACGACAACGACGGGCGGCTCGACCTGCTCAACACGGGGTATGCCGGTGGCCGGTCCATGACCCGGCTTTACCGCAACACGAGCGCGATCGCCAACACCCGGCCTACGGCGCCTTCGGGCCTGACCAGCGTTCGGAGTGCCGATGGCAAAAGTGCGGTTTTAAGTTGGAAACCCGCCACCGACGGGCAAACCCCGCAAGTCGGGCTCACCTACAATCTCTACGTCAGCGAGACGCCCGGCGGCCAGAATGTGCTGTCGCCCTCGGCTGACCAGAACAGCGGTTTCCGGCGGGTGGTGCGCGTGGGCAACAGCCGGACAACGACCTATCCGCTCACCGGGTTGACACCGGAACGAATTTACTACTGGAGTGTGCAGGCTATAGACGGTGCGTTTGCCGGGTCTGCTTTTGCGGAAGAACAGCGCATTGACAACAATTCGGCCAAAAATCTACCCCCGGTTTTTCACGGGCCTATTCCCAATCAGACTGTTCAGGAGGAGGCCGATTTTCATTTGTATTTACTAAATGGCTTATTTACCGACCCGGAAAACCAGCCGTTGACGCTCACGGCCCAGAACCTGCCCAAGGGATTGTCGATCCAATATAACGCGGTTCATGGCGTCCCCACGCAGACCGGTAAGTTCACGGTGACGGTGACGGCCACCGACCATTTGGGGCTGACGGTGCAGGGCAGTTTCCTGCTGACAGTTGTTCCCCAACCACCTTCCATTGATGGGAGTCTGGACGGTTATCTGGACAAGGTGGAGTGCGGCACGATCCGGGGCTGGGCCTGGAACCGCGACAAACCCAATACGCCTGTGCTGATAGAGATTTTTACCGGGAATACCGGCTGGGGATTCACGGTGGCAAATATATACCGGGAGGATTTGAAGAATGCCGGGAAAGGCAACGGGGCGCACGCTTTCAGTTTTAAGACCCCGGACGCCCTGAAAGATAAAGTCACTCGCCTGATCAGTGCCCGGGTGTCGGGGGTGGGTTCGACCTACGTGCTGAAACTGTCTGGACAACTCCTGACCTGTGCCGACGGGCCGGGTGTTCCCAAGAATGAGCCACCACGGTTTCACGGACCTATGTCCAGTCAGAGCGCCCAGCAAGGCCATCCTTTTAGTTTCGCTTTACCGGCAGGCACGTTTACCGACCCGGAAAATCATCCGTTGACCCTGACGGCCCAGAACCTGCCCAATGGTCTGTCCATGCGGAATAATGTGATCAGCGGCACGCCCACGCAGGTGGGAAGCTTTACGGTCGTGCTGAAAGCAGCCGATCCGCTGGGGCTAACGGCGCAGGGCAGTTTTGTACTGACCGTTACGCCCGGCCCTCCCTCGATCAGCGGTAACTTCGATGGCTACCTGGACAAGGTGGAGTGCGGCACAATGCGGGGCTGGGTCTGGAACCGCGACAAACCCAACACGCCCGTTCGGGTGGAGTTTTTTACCGGCAATACCGTCTGGGGCAGCACGATGGCCAACATTTTCCGGCAGGATTTAAAGGATTCCGGAAAAGGGAACGGGGCTCACGCCTACAGTTTTACGACCCCGGCAACACTCAAGGACAACACTACGCGGCTGATCAGCGCCCGCGTGGAAGGTTCAGCCTTCGAACTGAAATGGTCTGGAAAATCGCTGATTTGTCCCCCGCCCGCCGGTCGGTTATCCGTCGAAGCCGAGCAGGGGTTTCAGGCCATTATTCTGGGCAATCCGGTCACCACACACCAGATCGTGGTGGAAATCAGGGGTGGCGCGGGTAAGCCCCTGAACCTGCAACTACTTGCCGCCGACGGCCGGGTTCTCAGCGAACGACAGGTAGAAAAACCAGCGCTAATCGAGCGTCAAGTCCTGCCGTTGGATCAGCAACCGCCGAGCTTGCTATTGGTTCGTGTGACCAGCGGAACAAGCAATGTCATCCTGAAGGTCATCAAACACTAAACCAGTAATTACTAGTTGAGGAACGACCTGATGCATAAAACCGCATCGGTCAATCTAGAAAGCTTTAGACTGACCGATGCGGTTTTATAAAGATCCGTTTAAACCCGCACCAGTTCGGCCACGCCCACGCAATAATCGGCCGCTCCGTAGTAGACCAGAATCCGGCCATCGGGCATCTGCACCCACCCGTTGGTAAAGACCACGTTCGGGAAAAAACCGACTTTCTCCCAGTCCAGCTCCGGCGTCATCAGGGGCGCGGTGGAGCGGTCAAGGATGCGCGACGGATCGTCGCGGTCGAGCAGGGCCAGCGCCAGCGAATATTCGTGGTCGACACTCGCCCCGTGGTAGCACACCAGCCAGCCTTCGTCGGTCAGGATGGGTTCGGGCCCGGCGCCGATTTTGAGGTGTTCCCACTGCGTTCCGGCGGCTCCGAACAGAAACCGGTTGTCGCCCCAGTGAATGCCGTCCGGTGATCGGGCCAGCCAGATCGACGGTTTTCCGATGTCCGACACCATCGGGCGGTGCAGCATGTAATAAAATCCGTTGATTTTCTGCGGAAACAGACAGGCGTCTTTGTTGGGGGGCGGAATGATCATGCCCTGCCGTTCGGAGGTCACAAAGTCTGTCGTCACGGCCAGTCCCACGCCGGGGCCGTTTTCCGAAACCGCCGTGTACGTAATCCAGTATTGGCCGTCCAGAAACGTGATGCGCGCATCTTCAACGCCGAACGATTCGTCGGCCCGTTGCGGAAAAAGAAACGGGTCGGAATCCACCGTAAACGCAATGCCGTCGCGGCTGCGGGCCAGCCTCAGGTGGCTCAGGGAGGTTAAATAGGTCTGGTCGCCCAGCTGAATGACGCGCGGATCGTAGTCGCCCTCCGGCTCGGGGAAGGTTTTGACAATCAGCTGGTAATGGCCGTTTTGCTCCTGCACGATGGGAACCTGAATTTTGCCCGGCTGGGGCTTCACGGCTTCGGCTACACGCAGCAGCAGCAGAATCTCGTCGCCAAACCGGCAAGCCGCCGGATTGAACGCTCCCATCACCTCGAATTGGGGGTGCGACGGTTTTACGTCGGCTGCGGTCAGAATCGGCTGGTCGGAGAGTCGGCGGAGCTGGTAATTTTTCATGATCAATGGGTGGTCGTAAGGTATTCGCCGGGTTGGTTTTTTCGGGTTTTCACCGAATGGGAATACGTATTCAGAATGTTGACGATAATTTCCGTCATGTATTCACGCTTGTTGAACACAATATCGTGCCGGTTTTCGGGCAACAGGAATTCTTTGGATTCGGCATTGGTCAGGTGCGAACGGCCAAAGTTTACATTCGTCGGATACACCAGATCATCGCGCTGGCCGTGCAGAAACGTCACTGCGGCCTTGATTTTGGACCAGTCGGGCAGAATTTCGGTCAGCGCTTCGCGGTGGGCCAGCTTTTCGTCGTTGGCCAGCAGCAACAGGGGCGGAATCAGCCAGCGCAAAGGCGGTTTGTCGATGAAATAACTAATGGGATAAGTACGCTCCAGGCCCGGCCCCAGCGCCGACGATACGAAGACGACGTGATCGATCAGCTCCGGGTTGTTCATCGCCAGCCGGGCCGACACCGAGCCGCCGTAGGATGAGCCGACCACCATAAAAAACGACGCTTTCCGGTAGCGGTTGATGAGGGGTTGCAGAAACCGGGCCTGATTGACAATTGACGTTTCGACCCGCCCAAAATCGGAATACCCGTAACCCGGCCGGTCGACGGCCACCAGATGAGCGCGGTGGAGCAGCGTGGTATCCTTGAAAAAGTTGCTGAAAAACGACGACGAACTGGGCGCACCGTGCACAAACAGCACCACCGGCAACGAATCCTGGCCCGGTTCGTCGGTTTCCATGTACCGGATGGTCCGGTCGCCAATTTTATACCGGTGAACAACCGGATGGGCCGGCGCATCGCGGAATTTTTCGGCAATTTCGGCGTCGCTATCCCGCGATTTAATCCAGTGGGCTGCGGTTAGCAGGCCGGCACACACAATAACAATAACGATCAACGCCCAGCGAAGGACACGCAAAAACAACTTCATACTTACTATAACGACCAATTCGGGGCGGAGGTTTCAGGCAATGTAACGCAAAAACCGGTGCAAACATTCTGGCACCACCACGGTTACTGAAGAAATACGCTCAAAAACGCATGGATACGAATCGACCCGAACGAATCGATGAAACCGGGCATCAGGATGCCATTGGTCTGGAAACCAAACCGGAATTGGCGAACCCCGCCGACGCCCCCCAGGAAGACGAAAACGACACCCTCGAACCCGACGGCGGGAGCGATGGCGATGATACAGAACCGGGAACCGGCCTGGCTATTGGCTACGCCGGTTCCTAGTCATCAGCGGTGCAGCAGCACCCGTCCGCTCCGGTTTTTCTGATCGGTTTTCAGGTGGATGAAATACACGCCGTTCGCGTTTTGGCCCAGATCAACGGTTTCTTCCTGCGGCTGACCCGTCCCCAAAAGAGTACGCTGGTGCAGCGTTCGTCCGAGCAAATCCGTGACGTTCAGCTCGGCTTCCTGTTTTTCGGCCACCTGAAAGCGGACTTTCACCAGGCCGGTGGTCGGGTTGGGCGTCAGCGAGAGTTCCAGCGGTAATTCACTGTCGGGAAATCCGGCAGCCGCCAGCCGCTGGTTGGGCGCGCAGTTGAGCGGTTTGGGCGACCACATCAGCACGTAGGCGTTGTACTGCACCCGCGCCCAGATGGTTCTTGTCTGGTTATCTTTCAGGCTTTGCGGAACGGCAAACGAATAGCCGTGCGCGCCGTTGCCTTTTCCGGCGTCCAGCAAATCCTGGCGGAACTGGTTGGCGGAAGTCGTCCCGACCACCCTGGCCGTCGCCAGCGTTCCCCCATCCAGAAACTCGATCGTCACGGCGGCATTCGGCTGATCCCGGTTCCAGACCCAGCCCGTAAAACCGCTGCACGATACCTGATCCAGAAACCCTTCAAAATTGCCCGTCACGGACGGTGCCGGATTGACGGTCAAGGTGACCGAAAGGTTGGTTTTCGCGCCTTTGTTGTCGGTGGCCGAGTAGGTCAGTGTGTGCGTGCCCGAGGCCGTGGGCGTTCCGTTCAGCACCCGGTTTCCGGTATTGAAATTCAGCCAGCCCGGCCGGTTAACAACGGCGTAAGTCAGCGCGCCATTTTCCGGATCGGTAAAAACCGGCAGGGTCGTCGAAAAGCCTTGCCCAACCGTGGCCGTCAGGGGCGAAATGGATGGCGGAACGGGCGGTTTATTCGTAGATGCGGGACTCGCCACGGTTACGACCACCGAGGTTGACGCCGTTGCTTTGCCGTCACTGGCCGAGTAGGTCAATGGGTAGGAACCGGCCTGGATGGGCGTTCCGCTCAGCACCCGGTTTCCAGAATTAAAGCCTAAACCGGGTACCGAACCGG
>NZ_BAAGVR010000025.1:0-238774 GCF_054780775.1 Larkinella ripae | reverse complement strand
TCCGGTGGAAGTAGGCAAAGAAGTGCTGGCGATCGACGAGCGGTATTTCCGGCCGACGGAGGTGGACCTGCTGCTGGGTGATCCGACCAAAGCGATGACCAAGCTCAACTGGCAGCCCAAGTATGATCTGGTGGGTCTAGTCAAGGACATGATGCGGGCGGACGTAGAGTTGTTCCGGCGGGATCAACTGCTGGCCGGTGAAGGTCACCTGGTGCCCAATTATTACGAATAGATTGATGACAGGTATAACTTAGTTCTACTGTTTTTTGTCGGAAGACCAATCGGGGACTCTTAAAATAAGTCTACCGGTTGTCTTCCTGCAAAAAAGTCAATGTCTATTCTAGATAGAGAAGTACACTTCTTTGATACATCCAGACTAGTGAAAAGCCAAAAGAACTGCTCCATTGTAAAAGCGGAATCAACTCCACCAAATTCCGGGCTTTTCTGAAGATCATTGATTCTTATGTGTATCCTTAGCCGACATTATCAAATGGAGAATTCAGACAATTTCAAAGGGAAGAGAACATGCTACGAAAATTCAGTTCCTACTCTTTGAAATGTCCGGTATTTAAAAATAGCTAGGGGAAGCATGAAGAGAAAGAAAATGATTAAATGGTAAATTTATTTTGCAACTTGTCTGGTTATTTTTCGTAATATAGCCGTTCTATTATAGAACAAGCCAAATTAGGCGAATAAATATCATTCATGAGTTGACTGATAATTGTTTTCGCAGCAAGTCAATAAGCGTATTATTCGCTGTTAAAATGCAGAACCTCACCAGCACCTATTCAAATTAGTGGACAATTAAGGTGATGATTAACTTATTTTGTTTAAATTTGTTTTGGTGAAATTTTACTATTTTTGAGAATTTATTTCTTTGATAAGTTATATTTTAAAAATTTGTAGAATAGATATGCAGAAAATCCAAATCATTTTGCTTGACTTTAAGTAAATCCGTTCCTGAATTTGGCAAACTGGATTTTCAATATGTTTGAAAAACAGTTGCATCGGTTGCGATTATCTACTTAAAATAGTTTATTCAAAAATAACGGATTGTGAATATGCTATACTATATAAGTTATCTCATATAATTATTCCGTATCAACTAAAGTGCTATCAAATGACGATATAAAAAAATAGGCTATTAAAATTGTGGGTTTATATACTACGATTAACTGATTCCTTAGTTCCTAACTCCCTTACAGGCTTAAAACAGTACAACAGGAATAGCTCTTCTGGTATTCACATATGAATCTACTGATTGTTGCTATTAACGTATTCCTAAACCTCCTGCGATCAATTAATTCATTTAAAGTTTTATTTCAATACCGCCTTTTGACTAGTAGACCTACGATCAAACTTTTCAAGTATGCCAAAGATTTTTACTAGAATTAATTACATTTTTCCTTTAATAGGTCTGATTGTCTTTTCACTGACCTCCACGCTATTTACCTCGTGCACTTCTTCGAGAACAATAACTTATTTCCAAAATAAGGATGTGCTTGAGGATAAGCAGTATGCTAACTTAGCAAGAATTGAAGAAATTCCGAAGAGAATACAACCAGACGATATTTTAGCGATTGTCGTAAACAGTTTGAGTGAAGAGTCTAATGCCATTTTCAATACGGCGAACACAACTCTAATTCAGACCAGTCGTTTTCCAGGTAGTGTTTCAACCTCTCAAGGCCAGCCATTGGGCTATTCTGTTGATCAAAACGGAGAAATTAACTTTCCACTGGCAGGAAAAGTAAGGTTAGCCGGAATGACCCTCAACGAAGCGAATGTTTTCTTAAAGGAAATTGTAACCCAGTACATAAAAGACCCTTCTGTTGACATCCGGTTACTGAATCACAAGTTTACCGTAATTGGTGAAGTAAACCGGCCGGGAATATATAATCTTCTCAATAGGCAAACTACTTTACCTGACGTAATTGGAATAGCTGGCGATTTAACGCTTTTCGGACAACGTAATAATGTGATGTTAATTCGTAGTGTCAATAGCAAACGTGAAGTGATAAAACTTGATTTAACTTCACGTCAAATCCTTAACTCTCCATATTATTTCATTGAAAATAATGACGTGATTTACGTAGCATCACGACCTGGAAGATTAACCGGGTCGGATCGAACATTACAATTGATTCCTATTGTCGTAACGATTATAACTACCTCGTTGCTATTATATAACAATTTTTTAAGATAAGATAATATACGTTTACGTATTCGGCGAAAGAAATAAGTGGAATAGTATTTGGCTTAAATAATTATGACTGAGGCAGTTTACAACTTTAGGGAAGAACAACGACCGACACTAAACATCCGTCGTTTCCTGCTCCAATACCTTAAAAATTGGTACTGGTTTATTTTGTCAATTTCGCTTGCACTCGGTGGAGCTTATTTGTATCTGCGCTACGCAACCCCCTCCTATCTGATCAGTGCGACCATGTTGATTAAGGATAAGCCCAAAAGCGCAAGTGATCGAATTTTACAGGAAGAACAATTCATCGGCGGAGCAGTGACCGTCGAGAATGAGGTAGAGCTTCTCAAATCCCGTAGCTTAATGGTACAGGTTGTGGATGAGCTTAATCTTACCGTTCGCTACTATGAGCAGGGTCACATTGGGCGTGATATAGAAATGTATGGTTTATCGCCTATCAGGCTATACACGAGCTCGTTAACTCCAAATGCTTATTTGGCACCGGTTTTTGTTAAAATTCTTAACCCGCAGCAATACGAATTACAAGATATTGATGGCAATTCCAAAGGAAGATACAATTTTGACCAAAATGCTAAAAGCGAATACGGCAGCTTCAGGGTCTTTTTAAAGGATTCGACTTATCAAAAAAATGGTGGTCTGGTCAAAGTGAGTTTTCACAATCGTGAACAAATAGCCCAATATTATCAAGCAAAACTCAAAATTGCTTCGGCTTCACTTCAAAGTTCAATTCTGAAGATATTCTTTGATGATGCCGTACCTGACCGGGGTAGGGCCATTATTAACAAGCTTCTGGAGGTCCACACAACGATCTCACTGGCTGATAAAAACCTTGAAGCTAAAAATGAATTGCAATTTATTACTGATCGTTTGCGGTTAATTACGGGAGAACTAGGCAGTGTAGAACATAATTTTGAAGATTATAGAAACACCCATGGAGTTACTGATTTAGCTCAGCAAGGTAACATAATCCTTGGTGCTGCTAATTCGACCGCGAACAATCTTAATCAGGCCGAGGTTAATTTGAAAATCCTGGATGGAATTGATTCCTATATGAAAAATAGCCAAAGTGGAGTTGCTCCGTCGTTGAGTAGTCTACCGGACCCTATTTTAAGAGAGCATCTAACTAAATTGATTGCCCTACAAGGTGAGCATGAAAAATTGAGTAGAACCATGCAAAAGGATAATCCTTTTCTGCAGGGGATTACTACTCAAATAGAAAGTACGAAGGCCGCTATTCAGGAAAACGTAGCAAATCAGCGGCAAAACCTGCAACTTAATCTTGATAACCTGCGACAGACCAATAAACAAGCCGATCTATCTATGCGGGCCATTCCTCGTAAGGAACGCGAGTTTATAACAATTAAACGGCAGCAAAGTATTAAAGAGAGTCTATATCTGTTGTTACTTCAGAAAAAAGAAGAAGCTGCAATTGCCTATGCGTCAGCTGTTACCGACAGTCGGATTATCGATGAAGCCTCTAGTGGCGGTTTCCCGCTTACCCCTAATCCTACGAATACGTACATTGTTGCTTTTTTGGTAGGATTACTGATTCCAATTGGTGGGATTACGGCGAAGACTCAGCTGAGCGGCAAAGTAAAAAGTCGAAGTGAAATTGAAAACGAAACCGGGCTCACTGTGTTTGGTGAGATCATGAAAAATCCCCGGTCACAAAAAGGGAATTTCACTGGCATCGATACCAATAAAATTATCACTGAACAGTTTAACGTATTACGGGCGAATTTGCCCATGATCGACGGAAATCAGCCCCCTCCAGGCAGTCAACTTATACTGGTTACTTCGTCCATCAGTGGAGAGGGTAAAAGCTTTTTTAGCATTAACCTAGCTTTTAGTCTCGCGCAACTGGGTAAACGAGTGGTTATACTAGAATCAGACTTGCGTAAACCAAAGACTACCAGTTACATGGGCATGTCGAATGAAGGCATGCCAGGTTTAGCCGAGTATCTTTCCGGAGACAGTGATGTAAGCGAATTAATCAGAACAACCGGCCACGAAAACTTATTTCTGATTTCGAGCGGTTTTATTCCGTCTCACCCTTCCGAATTGTTGTCAAATGGCCGTATGGGGGTATTGCTGAATACCCTTCGCCAGCAGTTTGACTACATTATCCTCGACACGCCACCGGTGACCTTCCTGGCGGATACCACGATTTTAGCTCCATACGCCGATAAGGTATTTTACATTGTGCGGAATGATTACACGCCCCGAAACTGTATTCAATTGCTGACCAACATGACAACCAAGCATAAATTCAAATCACTGAATGTCATCTTCAACGGAGTTGAGTACGAGAAGAATCAGGCATTTGAATACGGATACCGGTAATTCATACTAAGTGTGACTCGCTGGCATTTTAACGATGAACTGATAAACCGCCAGATTCGGAGACCTATCCCTTTGGTCTCAAAAGGATGGGTCTATTTTGCTCCAGGGCAGTTTAATTTATTTTATGCGCGCTTGTACAATTATATATGCTGCCAAGCATTTACTAGTCTATAAAAATAGGATCACACTTTAAAGCTGAATAACATTTTGGCAATAGCTACTTTAAATAAAATCAAGAGTTACCCGGGTTATGCTAAAGCCTTAAAATGGGGTCAATTGATTACCATAACGGGTAGTGCCCAAGCAGTGGTGCAAATTGCGGGATTATTGTGCGGTATATTGGTTGTGCGTCTTTTACCTACCCAGGAATATGCCTTTTATACCATTGCCAACACCATGTTGGGGACGATGACCATCCTGGCGGATGGCGGTATTTCGAACAGTGTACTATCATTAGGGGGGAAAGTCTGGCAAGATAAAAAGCAACTTGGGGACGTGGTTTCCACAGGTCTGTACATGCGCAAGCGGTTTGCTATTGTGAGCTTGCTCATTGCCATGCCTATTTTATTTTATTTACTTATCCATAATGGTGCCAGCTTATTAACTACGCTATTAATTTCATTGTCTGTAATCCCGGCTTTTATCTCGGCTCTTTCTGATACCGTATTATCGATAACGCCCAAATTACATCAGGACATTAAACCCTTACAACGTAACCAATTACAGGTAAGCATATGGCGCTTATTATTAAGTTGTGCGGTTTTATTTATATTTCCGTTTGCATCTTTAGCGGTTCTTTGTAACGGTATTCCTCGAGCTTATGGCAATATCCGTTTAAGAAAAATTTCCAATAAATTTATAGCTGGCGGCAACTATAACGAAGAGATACAAAAAGAAATTACAAAGACAGTAAAGCGGGTAATGCCAAACGCAATATTCTACTGTTTAACAGGGCAAATAACCATCTGGATCATCTCCTTCTTTGGTAATTCCACATCAATTGCTGAAATAGGTGCATTAGGAAGAATTACTGCATTAATGACACTTTTTAATACTGTATTTGGAATTTTAATTATACCTCGTTATGCCCGTTTAAATAATCAGAAGACTCTTTTAGTTAAGAGCTACTTTGCTATTTTATTTATTACATTGTCACTTCTAGGTATAGCCTGCACGATAGTTTATTTTTTTTCCCCTTTGTTTTTATCCGTTTTAGGCAATAACTACGTAGGATTGAATGCTGAATTGTTTCTATATTTCGTTACTACATGTGTAGGTTTAATAAGTGGATTACATACTGCACTTGCCGCAAGTCGCGGGTGGTTTATAAAACCATTAGTGAATATACCTATAGAAATAATTGCAATAGTATTCGGAATATTTATCTTTAACATTTCAACTTTGAGCGGGGTAATTTTCTACAACTTATTCCTATATGGCATTTATCTTTTACAGTATATTTGTTATTTCATTTATTGTTTATACGTTAAAACTAGTACAGTTCAAGAAGTGGCATAAAAGATTTTATGGATACTGTATGAAGATATAATAATTAAAACAAAGTGCGTGAAAAGAAATATAATATTAAATAAAATCGACAACGTTAGAGCCGGCTTTAGACTGTTTTATTTTAAATGGCTTGGATTAATAGTTGGCAAAGGTACGAACCTAGGTAGGATTACCTGCAAATGGCCTAACAAAGTTTTAATAGGAAATGGTTGTATAATACAAGACTGTGTTGATTTTAATATCTCACACCCATTTGATCCAGATAATAAAATAAAAATTGGGAACAATGTATTTTTAGGCAGGTGTACCGAAATTAACAGTAAAAGTCAAATAACTATTCATGATAATTGTTGGATAGCTAGTAATACGACAATAGTAGATATATTTCATGAAACAAACCCTGAATTACCTATTTATTTACAACCAATTAAATCCTCGGCAATAACTATTGAAGAAGATGTTTGGATTGGTTCTAGGAGTATTATTCTTCCGGGAGTTAGAATCGGAAAGGGAAGTGTGATTGGAGCAGGATCAGTAGTTAATAAACACATACCTCCCATGCAAATTTGGGCGGGCGTACCTGCAAAATATATTAAAGATAGATAATCGATAAATGCAAAATCACTCGGTTGTATGCACCTTGTTTGAAGGACATTATCACTATGGAGTTGCGGCACTTGTAAATTCTTTGTACCAGCACGGATTTAGGGGCGATATATACGCAGGCTACCGGGGCGAACTGCCGTTCTGGGCTACTTTTCCAAAGAGCGATACGGTAGTCGAATGGAAAGACAGTAAAAGCTTTAACGTAGCTGATGGACTTCGACTTCATTTTTTACCCATCGAAACAACCCATCATTTTGCGAATTACAAACCCGATTTTATGCTTCGTTTGTGGGAGGGCCCTGCAAAAGATGCAACCAACCTTTATTATTTCGATCCTGATATTGTTATATATTGTCCCTGGTCTCGCTTTGAAATATGGGCAAGCTGTGGCGTAGCCCTATGCGAGGACGTAAACTCACCTTTACCTGAGTTTCACCCAAGACGTGTCGTTTGGAGACGACATTTCGGTGAAATAGGCATAAATCTCTCCTTCAAAGATCTAATCTATGCTAACGCTGGATTTGTTGGTATACAAAAAAGCTCCTTAAATTTTTTACATATTTGGAAAGACGTTTTATCAAATATAGAGACGCACATTGGAGGATTAAACCGATCTCCATTACCCGGCGGAGAAAAGTTACTTAAAGACGCTGTTGGCCCATTCAATGCATTTGAACTTCCGGATCAAGACGCCTTGAATGTAGCAGTTGAGGCCTGGGAAAAACAAATAAGCTTTATTGGCAAAGAAGCAATGGCCTTTAAGTATGGTTCGAACCTTATGATGCACGCAATTGGACAACCTAAACCATGGAAAAAAAGCTACATTCTGGCGGCTCTAAATGGAAGGCCTGCTTCATCAGCGGAAAAAGCTTTTTTTCTATATACAAAATATCCAGTTCTTATTTTCAATAAATCGCAAAGGAGAATCAGATACTTGGACATCAGATTAGCGTCACTAATAAGTCGGTTTTATCATCATTCTAATTGATGTTGTCGTATTTTAGTGTCAAATTGAATAGAACATATCTCTGTTAATACGTATAAAATCTAGTTTTTAACTATGAAACTGAAAATTAAGATAATCCTGAGATTGTCTGCAAAAATTTATTAAATAAATGCAAAATCACTCGGTTGTATGCACCTTGTTTGAAGGACATTATCACTATGGAGTTGCGGCACTTGTAAATTCTTTGTACCAGCACGGATTTAGGGGCGATATATACGCAGGCTACCGGGGCGAACTGCCGTTCTGGGCTACTTTTCCAAAGAGCGATACGGTAGTCGAATGGAAAGACAGTAAAAGCTTTAACGTAGCTGATGGACTTCGACTTCATTTTTTACCCATCGAAACAACCCATCATTTTACGAATTACAAACCCGATTTTATGCTTTTGCTTTGGAATCAAATAGAAAAAAGAGCAAAGCAAATGTTATACTTTGATCCGGATATTGTAGTAACAGCTCCGTGGTTGTATTTTAAAAGATGGGTAGAATGTGGAGTTGCCGTGTGTGAAGACGTAAACTCACCTCTGGCAGAATTTCATCCACGGCGCACCGCATGGCGAGAATTCTTTCTCGGAAAAGGTATTAAGCTTAGTTTCAATACTCCGATCTATGTGAATGGTGGATTTTTGGGAGTCGAAAACCAGGAGTTTTTAATCCTGTGGAAGAAAATTCAAGAGTTGATGGCCATTCAAATTGGTGGTCTCAATCGCTCCTCTCTCAAGGGAACACCCTTGTCTGAAGAAAATCAGGGGCCGTTTGAACCTTTTAGCAAAACTGACCAAGACGCTCTAAATGCCACTATTGAAGCATGGAATGGTAAGGTGAGTTTTATTGGCAAAGAAGGGATGGCTTTTAAAGCTGGCTCCGCCTTAATGCCACACGCACTTGGACAGCCCAAACCGTGGCATAGAAAACCCCTTTTGCAGGCAATTTATGGTGTTCCACCCCGGCGAGTAGACCACTGTTATTGGAATTCCGCAAACGGTGTTGTAACGTCCCAGCCACAGCATGTGATTCGTTTAACCAGGATGGCACTTAGCTGTGCCGCTTTTATCGGGCGGTTTTATAGAAAAGGAGAGCTTTAGTACCCTATGAAAATTATTTTTATTTGTGGCTCCCTTGAAGCTGGACGGGATGGGGTTGGTGATTATACCCGAAAATTAGCAGGTGAATTAATCGCCCAGAACCACCAGGTTGCTATTATTGCTTTAAACGACAGACATTTAAAACAGTACCTAGCGGACGGTTTTCAACACGAAGGCACAAATCAAATCTATACATTACGCTTATCTCCTCAGGTACCCTGGAAAAAGAGAATTGAAAAGGCATCGGAATTGGTGAAGTCATTTAACCCTGATTGGATCAGTTTACAATTTGTCCCTTTTTCATTTCAACTAAAGGGCCTGCCTTTTGGCTTGGGCAGTTCAATAAAAGGACTAAGTTCCGGCAGGAAAATTCACTTGATGTTTCATGAATTGTGGTTGGGATTATCAACCCAATCCTCAACAAAGCATCTTTTATGGGGCTGGACGCAACGCCGTTTAACGAAGGCATTAATTAATACATTGCAACCCAACGTAATTCATACACAAAATCTATTATACCAAATCCATCTTCAAAAATTAGGCATTAAAACCGCACTCTTACCTTTATTTCCAAACATTCCTACTCCGACCAGTAACCCGTTTACCTCAAAACAACTACCAGACAAGTCTCCAGATAAAATCAATTTCGTTTTTTTTGGTGGCATTCATCCTGATGCACCGGTTGAAGAACTAGCGATGGAAGTAGCTAACTATGCCACTAAAAGAAGTCTTGATGTTGACTTAACCCTTGTAGGTCGGAGTGGTAAAGAACAGGAAATATGGATCAAAGCGTGGCAGTCTCAAGGATTGAATGTGAAAATGCTTGGTGAGCAGCCCCCCGAAAAGATTTCAGAGATTCTAGAAAAATCATCAATCGGCCTTTCAACGACGCCGGTCGCCTTGTCAGGTAAAAGCGGGTCGATTGCGGCAATGCATGCACATGGCTTACCGGTTTTATGTGTTTCAAAACCATGGCATCCTAGAAAGGTAAAAATACCAGAATCACTTCCCGGAGTACTTGAATATACGATTGGGAACTTTGAGGTATGCATAAACAATAAGGACAAATCCATACCGATTCATACAACAGTGGGAAATATCGCTCAACAATTTATAGCAGATCTCTCAACAACCTGACTATGAATTAATAAAATCTCTCAACGTTAAGCACTTATTTAACCTAGCACATCAAATTGAAAATTCTAATGTTATCTCATAAATTCCATCCAGATATTGGTGGAATTGAAAGTATATCGGAGGGTTTGGCAACTAGTTTTGTAGAAGAAGGGCACGAAATTCATATTCTGACCTGGTCGACCAGTTCTTCCAAAGATGACTTTCCATACGAGGTGATCAGGAAACCAGGCTTTAAACAACTAGTCAGTGAGCATCTTTGGGCAGATATAATTTTTGAGAACAATCCCTGTATCCAGCTATCTTGGGTAGGTGGATTCCTAAACCGTCCATCTGTTATCAGTTTACAGACTTGGATAGGATCGATAAATGAAAAACTTAACTGGAAAAATTATCTTAAAATCAAATGGTTAAGCCGCGCTAAATACGTAATTGCCTGTAGTGAGGCTGTTAAAAACCGCTGTTGGCCGGCGTCATTAGTCATAGGGAATCCTTATAAAGCAGAGAGCTTTAAGCGTGTAGACACGATTCCCAAGACAAAGGATTTCATATTTCTTGGACGCTTAGTTTCTGATAAAGGGGCGGATCTTGCTATTCAGGCCTTTTATGAACTTACGAAAAGGATGCAGGCCCAACAGGGCCACTCGCAAAAAATGTCGTTAACCATCGTTGGTAATGGGCCTGAAAGGCAAAAGCTTGAGCAATTAGTTTTAGAACTAAATTTACAAGATCATATTTTATTCACAGGCGCTCTGCGTGGGAAAAGCCTGGTTGACTGTTTAAATCAACATCGTTTTTTGGTTGTTCCTTCAAATTGGGAAGAACCTTTCGGGATTGTTGCTTTGGAGGGTATGGCGTGTGGCTGTTTGCCCATTGTATCTGATGGTGGCGGTTTACCAGATGCAGTAGGTGAAGCGGGTCTGATTTTTAAACGCGGAAGTGTAAACAGCCTGGTAGAGGTAATCTGGCAACTTCTTAATGATGTTGATCTGGAAGAAAAACTCCGGGATGCCGCACCGCAGCACCTCGTTGCCCATCATCAGGCTGTTGTGGCAGGGAAGTATTTGAAATTATTTACAAAGGCACTTAATACCTGAACCACACCCGGTTTACTGAAACCGGGTGCGATCAGCAATCAACAGTGGCAGTCTATTTAAAAGCCGGTAATCACAGAATGAGCAATGGTAGTGCCGAATGGAATCATCGTTTAAGCTCATTTTGACAAAGCATTCCAAATACTATGAAAGTTGTTTACACTGCCCCCAATAGAGCTCATCATTACCGCTACGCTTTAGCAATGTTTAAAGCGGACGTTTTAAGTTCATTTATCAGTGGGCTCTCACGCTTCAGCCCTTTTGCAAAGTTCGACGAATTAGGATCTAAGATTCATCGTGCCGATTTTTTACAGACACTTTATGTCGCCAGCCTAAAGTTTGGAGCCCCTGCTCGAATCAGTAAGTATCTTGCCTATTGGTCGAAGATTGAACAAGACTTAGCCTGTAAGAAATTTATTAAATCTTGTGATATCTTTATGTTCTATAACGGAAGCGGCTTGCATAGTTGCCGTTTTGCGCACAATAAAGGCATTATCACAGTCGTAGAAGCGGTTAATTCTCACGTACAATACCAGGAAGACATTTTACAGGAAGAGCATCGTTCGTTGAGTCTTCCTTGGGTCCCCTTTAATAAGAAAGAAAAAAACCGGCGAATTGATGAATATAAGGAAGCTGATTATATCCTGCTGCCTTCGGAGTTCGTAAAAAATAGTTTTCTGGAACTGGGCTTTCCTGAACACAAACTCTTAAAGGTTCCGTACGGTTTTAGCCCATTTATGAATGCGAACACGGAAACAGCTTCGGAGGAGAAATCTGAAGATTTTACAGTTCTGTATGTTGGAAGTATCTCGGTACGAAAAGGTTTGCGGTATTTACTCCAGGCATTTGAGCAACTTCAGCATCCACGCAAGAAGTTAATAATAGTGGGTCCAAAGACAAAATTGACCGGAATAGATGATTTAAACATTCCACCGCAAGTAAGTTTTACGGGCGTACTTAAAGGAGAAGCTTTGCAAAAAGCTTACCGCAGTGCCAGTGTTTTCTGCCTTCCATCCATTGAGGAAGGGCTGGCTTTAGTGCTTGGCGAAGCTTTATCATACGGTTTGCCAATTATCGCAACGACTAATACGGGGGCAGCAGATATCATTTCTGATGGCAAGGAAGGATTTATCGTTCCAATTAGAGACTCAAACAGTATCCATGAGAAACTTCAGTTCCTGGCCGATGAAAAAGAATCCTATTATACAATGAAAATATCGGCAAAGGAAAAATCGCTGCAATTAAACGGATGGGAAGAAACCGGACAGTTACTTGTTTCTACTCTGTCGCAGATAAAAGATAAAAAATAGAAGTATATATTTATTCAGCTATACCAGTGGAAAAGATATCAACAAAATATCAACAACTCCTTTATTTATTAATGGGTGTGATGGTATTTGAGGGGCTAGTGCGTAAGCTGCTTCCTCCAACTCTAGGCTTAGCCGTATTTTTCTTAAAGGATTTTCTGTGCGTATATGCCATGTATTTAATTAGCAAAGCCAGACTATCTTCAACGCTAAGGATTATTAACACAAGGTGGAAAGTTTTACTGCTTCTATTAAGTCCCTTGCTGCTTTATACGGCAATGATTGACTTACCATTAAGTATTTTTGCAGCGAAGCAGTACCTACTGTATATTGTCATTGCGTTACTGGTTCCTATTGCATTTCCTCCAAATACGCTCAATCAATTTAAACAATTTGCATTCTTTCTTGCATTCTTTATCGTTCCAACCACTATAGTTGCGATCATACAAAACTCCCTTCCTTCTACGCATTGGTTAAATCTAAGTGTGGGTGGAAATTCTCTGGAAGGTTTTGCTGCGGCTGGTTACCTTCGCGTTAGTTCGACTTTCTCATTTACCGCACAGTATTCCTGGTTCTTAAACGCAGTTTGCGCTTTCCTCGTTTCACAATATTTTCTGCCTTACTTCACTAAAAATACGTTGAAGCTACTAGTTCCTACCGGGCTGGGAATTTTATTTCTAATTGGGATCTTTATAACGGGTGGCCGAACAGCGGTAATTGGGAGTACAGGATGCGTCGGACTGGGCTTTCTTTTAGCTACCTGGAAAGCTCCCTCTCAAATTATTTGGAAAGGAGCACTATTAGGAACCGTAATGTTTATTGCTCTTTTTCTGGTTAGAATGCAAAACCCCCGGTTCTTTGCTGCGTATGACAAACGTTCTAGTGGAACAGCGGAAGTATCACACGAAGCAGAAATAACGGAACGCGTTTTTGATGGCCTAACGAACTGGGCAAACTGGTTCTGGGTGCAAGAGTCCACGCCAATTTTAATAGGAAACGGTTTGGGTGTGATGAGCAATGGTTCTGAAAAAATCAGCGCTTATGCAAACCTGATCCGATCAGCGGGGTTCTGGACGGAAGGAGACGCGGCAACGATTGCCTGGGAAGGGGGGCTCTATCTTTTGGTTATCTGGTACGGATTTCGAATCCTAACGATTCTTTATTGCCTTAGCAAATGGCTAAAAATAAGGAATACTAAGTACAGTTTGCCGTCTTCTTTTCTAATGGCTAACGTCATCATTAACGGGCTTTTGGGGACTCTAAGCATACAACCACCAGTTGCTATCTGGTGGTGGATTTCGGTAGGATCTATTTTAGCAATTGAAGGTTTCGACAAGTATGAATTCAGTTTAAAAACTACCGTAAACGAAAGAAAAGAAGTTGATTTACAAGTATAAAAATTAATATTTTAAGTTATCACTACGCCTAAGGCTGACTAAATTGCGGAAACTGGTTTAGGACGTAATAAATAACAAACATTCACTTTTAAGCATGATAAAATATAGCTAAGAAGATAATTCTATCAAAAAATAGCAATATAATAACATAACACCTCCCTTAACACTTAAATTTAGCTCTCAATAAAAATTTAAACAGGTTCTTCAATAAATTAGAGTAAGTAATACACCAAGAGTAGTTAGTGCATTTCATGAAAAAGATAGTCTTTATTAATTCGCATCCTATTCAATATTTTGCTCCATTGTATAAATACATGAACGAGCAAGGGTTGGACGTTGATGCCTGGTATGCATCAAAGGGGTCTTTGAATACAACTATGGATAAAGACTTTGGTGTTAAAATAAAATGGGATATTCCACTGCTTGAAGGATATAAGTATCGGTTCTTCAAGAATATGTCCTGGAAACCATCGCATGCAAACGGTTTCTGGGGATTGATAAATTTGGGGATGCTGGTTGAGCTTTTCAGAATACCAAAATCTGTAGTTATCGTTCATGGGTGGCATTATTTCACCAACTTCCTGGTTATAATGCTGGGTAAAATAAAGGGCCATACGGTATGTTTAAGAAATGAAACACCATTAAGCCACGAAAAACACAAAACCGGCTGGAAACAAAAAATGAAGTATTTCTATTTCCAGCATATATTATTTCCCAGAGTTGATTATTTTTTATTTATAGGTTCACAAAACCGTTTGTTTTACAAAAGCTTTGACGTACCTGATAACCGACTTTTAAAATGTCCTTACGCAGTTGACAATAACAGGTTCGATAAAACAGAAATCGATGTTGAAGCGATTAGAAAGAATTATAATATCCAGGAAGATGACAAAGTAATTTTATTTTCTGCCAAATATGTCGACAAGAAGAAGCCTTTAGACTTACTAGAAGCCTTTAAAAATATTGACAGTAAAAATTGTTGGTTAATAATGGTTGGCGAGGGGAAGTTAAGGGCGGAGATGGAAAAGTTCATAAGCGATAATCAACTCAAAAACGTTCTACTGACCGGTTTTGTAAATCAATCCGTCATTGCGCAATTTTATGCAATTAGTGATGTATTTGTCATGTGTTCAACAATAGGTGAAACATGGGGTCTTTCTGTCAATGAAGCAATGAACTTTAATCTTCCAGTGGTTATATCGGATCTTACCGGCTGTTCAGATGATCTGGTTTTGGAAGGGGTAAATGGTTACGTATTTAAAACCGGTGATACCAACGAATTATCGGCAAAAATTAAAAGTGTACTATTTGAAAATAAACTCCTGTGGAAACCGGACTCCAAAGAGATTATTAAAAATTACAGTTATCAATCCATTGTCGATAATATCAGAAGTTTGGTTTAGTCTCCAGATTCGATTTCTTGTCTAAATGAACATCGTTTTTTTTGCACATCCTAGTTTTTTAGTGTCACAGAGCATGCCCCGTTTCGCTAAGATGTTATCGGACGGGATGGGAGAAAGGGGCCATACGGTTGAGATTTGGTCACCTGTCTCTCAATTAAATAACTACAAGATTCCGCCTTCCGTTAAAAAATGGTTTGGTTACTTTATTCAATTTATTCTCTTTCCTATTGAGGTTCAAAAACGACTACGAAAATGTGGCTCCAATACATTATTCGTCATTACTGATAATGCCTTAGGTCCCTGGGTGCCTCTAGTAGCCAAACGCCCACACATCATTCATTGCCATGACTTTCTGGCGCAGCGGTCTGCGCTGGGGCAAATTTCAGAAAATCCTATTAGCTGGACCGGTAAAACCTACCAGGCATTTATTCGCCGTGGTTATTCACAAGGACGTAATTTTGTTTCGGTTTCTGAGAAGACCCGGCAAGACCTTCATCATTTATTGCCTTCTCTACCTGCTTTTTCAGAAGTTTTATATACGGGTTTAAACAAGACGTTTACAGCTTATCCTGTTGACAAAGCAAGAACTCTGTTTGGTAAATCCGTTGGTCTCGATTTAGAATTAGGCTATTTGTTGCATGTAGGGGGAAACCAGTGGTATAAAAACCGGGGGGGCTTAATTGCCATTTACAATGCCTTACGATCAACTAGTTCGTATACTCTTCCCTTAATCTTAGTCGGCGCAGCGCCGTCGGCCAAGCTTCAGAACAGTAGAGATTCATCTCCGTATGCAGCAGATATCATCTTTCTTACCGGAATAAGCGATGAATCGGTTCAATTGGCCTATGCGGGAGCTTCGTTATTAGTATTTCCATCGCTGGCAGAAGGATTTGGATGGCCGATCGCGGAAGCGATGGTTGCGGGTTGCCCGGTTGTAACAACGGGTGAAGCACCAATGACCGAAGTGGCGGGTGAGGCCGCTTATTTTATTCCACGTCAACCTGAAAATTTAGCCGATAGAAAGGCATGGGCTAATGAAGCTGCCGAAATCATTAAAACCGTACTTGATTTACCGCAGGAAGAACGGAAAAAAGTAGTAGAAAAGGGGATCATTAATGCGCAAAGATTTAACGCTCATTCGTATTTAAATGAAGTTGAAGCCCTTTATAAACGCATTATTGCTAATTATGAATAAAAAATGAAATTCCTTCATGTAATTAACAGTATGGATCCCCGGACGGGTGGACCATGCCAGGGAATCCGGAATTTGGATAAAGAGTCACAAAAGCTTGGTATAACCAGAGAAGTTGTTTCGCTCAATAGCCCTACCGATTCTTTTCTGGGAATGGACTCTTTTCCGATCCATGCACTAGGCCCCGGTAAGCGCCCTTGGCATTATAGCTCGAAGCTTATTCCGTGGCTTATTGAAAATATAAACCGGTTTGACGTAGTAATTATAAATGGAATTTGGCTCTATCAATCTTATGCGGTTTGGAGCGCCGTTCGCCAGTTAAAAAAGAACAAAACGTATACCGGCAAGATCCCTAAAGTATTTGTCATGCCCCACGGAATGTTAGATCCCTGGTTTCAGGTTTCCAACGTCCGGAAACTAAAGGCGGTTCGAAATTGGGTTTATTGGAAATTTATTGAAAGCAAAGTAGTAAATGATGCTGCGGGCGTTCTATTTACCTGTCAGGCGGAACTGGTACTTGCTCGAAAACCGTTCCGGCCTTATCATCCAAAACGTGAGATAAATGTTGGCTACGGTATTCAGGAGCCCCTTTCTTTTACCGACGCTATGTCGAAGGATTTCCGGGAGAAATGTCCGGAAGTTTCTACCAAACCTTACCTGCTATTTTTAAGCCGCATTCATTATAAAAAGGGGATTGATTTATTGGTAGACGCCTACGCTCAGCTTCTAAAAACGGAACTTCAGACCAACGTCCCCATTCCGGATCTGGTGATTGCCGGACCCGGACTTGATCGTGACTATGGTCAGGAACTCCTAAAAATGGTTGAACAGAATTCTCAGTTGAAAAACCGGGTGCATTTTCCGGGTATGCTCACCGGCGACGCTAAATGGGGGGCTCTCTATGGGTGTGAAGCGTTTATTCTACCGAGTCATCAGGAAAATTTTGGCATTGCGGTCGTTGAAGCAATGAGTTGCCGGAAGCCCGTCTTGATTTCGTATCAGGTCAATATCTGGCCAGAAATTGAAGCGGGTGGGGGGGGCATAATTGCCCAGGATACCTTGGAAGGAAGCCGGAAGTTGCTGGATAAATGGCTCGCCTTATCGCCGGATGAAAAAAATCAAATGGGTCAACAGGCACGAACTATGTTTGAAAATAATTTTCATATAGAAAAGCTGTCGATCCGAATGAGTGAATTGCTGGATCAGTATTAGTCAAATCTAAATTTATTACAATTGTGCGAATTGCAATACTCCAGGGAGCCTTTTTACCCGTCCCCACGCTCCTGGGGGGAGCGGTAGAGAAAAGATGGTTTGCATTAGGGAAGGAGTTTGCCTTACAAGGTCATAGTGTAACGCAGATTTCCCGGCATGTTGAACAGCTCCCCAGGTCAGAGATGATTGATGGCGTTAACCATATTCGCATCGATGGCTATAATACCCCAAAGTCAGGATTGATTCTGAAATTTTTTGATTTACTATACACGTTAAAAGCGCGCCGACTGTTTTCCGCTGATTTCGACGTTGTCATTAGCAATACCTTTTGGGCACCGATTATTCTACCGGGAAAGGCCAAAAAAATATGCGTTGTTGATGTGGCCCGAATGCCTAAAAAGCAAATGCAATTCTACAAACAAGCCGCACGTTTGCGAGCAAACTCCAATGCCGTTGCCCAGGCCATAAAAGATGAACTCCCTCAATCGGTACATAATAAGGTGGTAATGATTCCAAATCCGCTCCCTTTTGTTTCGTCGTTGGAGATCGATTTAAACCGGAAAAAACCAATTATATTGTACGTCGGGCGTATTCATCCGGAAAAAGGTTTAGATTTACTTATAAAAGCATACAAGAAGACCTCTCAAAACTATAGATTACAATTAGTTGGCCCCTGGGAAACCGCTTCCGGAGGAGGTGGCATGGGTTATCTCAATTCACTAAAACAACTGGCAGGCGATGCTCCTGTTGAATTTATAGGGCCCATATTTGACATTGATAAATTGAATAAATATTACCAGGATGCTTCTATTTTTGTCTATCCGTCCATAGCTGAAAAAGGTGAGACATTTGGTCTCGCTCCCCTGGAAGCGATGGCCTGGGGATGTGTGCCTATCGTCTCCAAGCTGGACTGTTTTCAGGATTTCATAACTGATAAAAAGAACGGTTTAATTTTCGATCACCGGGCTGAAAATGCGATTGATCTACTCACTGGTCAGATAAACCGGGTGCAGGAAGATCGCGAGCACCGGATAAAATTAGGAGGTCTGGCCTTAAATGTCAGACGAACACATTCTACAAAGCACATTGCTGCCCAGTTTTTAAAAGAGTTTGAACGTATTGTCAACCCGACAAATTGATGTGATGGTCGCAAATTCAAAAACTTATAACCAGGCCAATCCTTATGCCAGCCCCTGGAGCGTAAAACACCGCATTAAAATGTTGGTTTGGGAATATGTCTGGGCAATTTTGTGCTCATGGACGCCTAAACCGGCTAACGCCTGGCGACTGTTCTGGCTCAAACTTTTCGGTACGAAAATTTACGGTTCTCCTTTTGTTCACCAACGTGCCCGGATTCAGGTACCCTGGAATCTTATCCTGCACGATCATGCCTGCCTGGGCGATCGGGCGAATGCTTATTCCCTGGGGATAATCGAAATTCACGAACACGCGACGATTGCTCAGGAAGCGTATTTATGTACGGGTACGCACGCGTTTGACCAGGCAGCCTTAAACCTGGTAACAGCTCCGATCTCGATCGGGCCGCATGTTTTTGTGGGTGCCCGGGCTTTCATAATGCCTGGCGTCTCGGTTGGTAAACGGGCCATTGTGGGAGCCTGTAGCGTAGTTACCAAGGATGTAGCTCCCCGTAAAATAGTTGCAGGCAACCCTGGCTGTGAAATAGGTGTGAATAATTTCTCTATTAAAGAACCCATAGATGAGTAATTTTAGAAGCCTATACCCGGTGGATTAGCCTCTATTGGCAACAATATGGACTGACAGATACTACAGAAGTAGTTGGAGTGATCTCTTCAGTCTGTTGCCTGGCTAAGCCGACCCCAATTTATTAGAAAGCTAAAGGCGGTTTTTATTCAAACGGTACAGATCGACCCAAGCATTATCAACGAATCTATTTACAAAACTCTCTTTCGTCATTACATGAATTTTTATTTACTCAAAGATCACTACTTTCATTTATTTGCCAGACTCATCGGAGCTCTAATACTTTATTTGGTGCTCTTTCAAAAACCGGCCTTCGCTCAACAAGCACCAGCGAGAAGCACGGTGGCGGCTTCAGCTTATGTTCCTCCACTGCCAGTTCCTAAATCAAAAGTGCCAGTAATCGTTCTGAAATTTCGTGATCTCACAGATTACCAAAAACAAATAAATCAAAGCCTGACGAACACCGCCCCCCCGGTGATCGGTGATCTGAATCATACCGGTACTCTGCTCAAGGCGCTCGAAGAAAGTGGCTGGTTTACAGCCAGCGAACACAATGACCTCGTCAGTCTGCTCAAGGAGCGAAAAAGCGCTCAGTCCACTCTGGCCAACGGGGGCGAGAAATCGCTTTCTGTGCAGGGGGCGAACTTCTTTCTGGAAGGAGGCATCTTGGCGCAGGATGCCAATACATTTTTAGATGAGAAGGGCGTTAAATACTTCGGTGAAGGCGGCTCCAGACCCTATCAGCAAGACCGGGTCACCTTGTATCTGCGCATTCTGTCGGCTCAGTCAGGTAAAATTTTAAAAACCATCTACAGGTCCAAGACCCTTTTCACGCAACCGAACGGGGCCAACTCGTACCAATTTGTTAGATTTAAAAAGCCTTATGAAGCTGAAACGGGTACAATTACTACCCTGCCAGGCCAGTTTATCATAACCGAAACCATCAAACAGGCCGTACAAGGATTAGTGATCGAAGGAATACGCGATGGTTTGTGGTCAGCACCCGAAAACTCCGCTTTGGTGACGAGTACTTTAATCCAGAAATACGAGCAGGAAATAAAGGATTTGAGCGAAGATGGCCTGCCGGACAACCAGGCTAAAAAGGGTTTATTTGGACTCCGTCCCCGAATCAATGCCCCGTTTATTAGTGTACACCCCTATTTGGGCAGTATGCGCTATGTGGGTGATTATACCCAAAGGGAGACCAAAGGCATGTATGGTGTATCGCTGGAAATGTATATAAATCCAATTGTTGGCATTCAGGTAAACGGGGCTACGGGTACGATGGCCAGTAAAGACGCCTTTTCAGTCAACCTTACCTCGCTGGAAGCCAATGTGATTCTGAGGCCCTTCCCCTACCAGCGCTGGACTCCAATCCTGCTTGGCGGAGCTGGAGTCTTGAGCCGCAGCGGGTCAACCCCTTTTGAACTGCAAGGAGAGAAATATGGACAAGCGCAAGGTGGAATTGGAGTGCAGTATACGCCGAGCAGTTTTTTGGGACTGCGGTCAATGGTGATGATTAGTCAACCCTTTACGGATTCCCTGGATGGGAAAATAATGGGTTCTCACAGCGATTACTACACCCGCTTTACGGTGGGAATAGTTTTCCATCTTGGACGCTTCCTGGTAAAAACTCAGTCTATCAAATTTACGAAAGTAACTCCATAGGGGAAATCAATACTATACAAACAGAATTATCCATCAAGCAATTCTAATGAAATCTATTGTTTATTTTGCTCTGTTTATTATCGGAATAGTAAGTCTGTTAAGTTGCAAGGAGGATTTCACGATCAGTCCGACTCAGTACGCTACGGTACAGGGAAGAGTACTAAACAATACTAGTTTAGTACCTGTCGCCAATGCACTGGTAACTTTATCCCCGAATAACCGGATCGTAAGAACCGATGCTTCAGGCGTGTTTCGCTTCGACAGTGTTTTGGCTGGAGCCTACACACTTCAGGCGGAAAGAGCCGGTTTTACAACCCAGATTGCTTCAGTTACGGTAACCGGCGATGTGGCCCCACCGTCAATAACCCTTATACTGGCTCAGGTTCAAGTTCCAAACACTCCTCCAACCGTGCCTACCTTGGTTGCGCCTACCAGTGCGACCACGATTCAATCCACCTCCGTAACGCTCAAATGGAAGGCAACTGATCCGAACAACGATACCCTGAGGTATGAAGTACTCCTGTATAAATCCAGCTTAACCACACCGGTCCAGTCCTATACCGGACTGACTATCGATACGCTGGCCCTTTCCAATTTAGAGTATAACACGACGTATTTCTGGAAAGTCAGTGCAAGCGATCAAGTTAATGTTGTCAATGGTCCTGTATGGTCATTTACAACCCCGGCCTTTCCAAACTATAGCTATTTATTTGCCCGGCCTCTGAATGGACAGTTCCAAATCTTTGGATCAAATGCAACCGGCGAAGCCGTTCAGATTACGCGAAACGGGAGCAATTGGCGACCGGTTACCAGTCCAAATAAACAGCAGGTAGCCTTTATTTCGAACAGAAATACCAATCTGCACCTATTTATTATGAATTTGGATGGTAGCAATACCAGGCAGATTACATCGGTGCCGGTGGGAGGACTCAATCAGCTGGATTTATCTTTTTGCTGGTCGCCTGATGGTACCCAGTTATTGTATCCAAGCAATAACCGACTGTTCGCCATTAATATTGATGGCACGGGGCTTCGGGCGGTGGCGCAGGCGCCAAGTGGTCGTGCATTTGCCGGCTGCGACTGGACACCCCAGGGCAACCGAATTGCGGCCCGGACTACGGGGGATAGTGTTTACGACAACGAAATTTCGACTTTTAATACCGATGGATCCGACAGTAAAACCGTCTATATCCGCAGAGATCGGCGGGTTGGCAACCCTGTTTATTCAGTGACGGGCCGCCAACTGGTTTTCTCCGCCGATTCCAGCGGTTTTATGAATGAACAGGGGCGGCAACTGGATGCCCGGCTTTATTTATTCGACCTGGCTACGTATGCCGTATTTGATTTGTCCGTATTTCCGACGCCTTCCTCTCAGACGAGTCCAAACCTGAACAATAAAGTGGCTGGCACAAATGATTTAGACCCCCGTTTTTCGCCAAATGGTGCACAACTAATCTTTACGAATACGGATAATTCAGAGACGGGAACCCCTGCCGTTTACGCGATTAATTTGAGCACAATAGCGCAGGACAATCGAAACCGCCGACTACTGTTCTCATCAGCAAGAATGCCTGATTGGCGACAGCCATAATCGGTTTGCACCCTTAGAATGCGGATTGTCGTTTTTTCTTACCTGCTGACAGTCTATATTTGTGAAATTCAAACTTGGTTCAAAAGCCTTAGTCTTAGCCATTTGGCCGGTTTACGTATGCAGCCGTATTGATTAAAAAAATAAGCAATTAATTATACGAGCGTTAACAAATTTCACTGATCAGTTAAAGTATAACAAATCAACCTTTAATAAAATTTGATTCCTGACCCCGCTAAAGTACGTATTAGATTAAAATTATCTTTATATAATACTATTTGAAAACGATTGAGTAAATAAATCCCTTCGGTATAGAAGTTTTGTCGGGTTTTATAATTTCATTTAAAACCGGGTAGTAACTAACTACGAACATTCCTAATTGTCGAGGAGCTGGCCATTTTATTGGCCGGTGCTGATAAATAGTATATACTGTCTGCTTTATTTGCTCTTTGGTATATAAGTGTGGCGAAAGAATTGAATGCCGTATGAACGTATTTGCTAATCCATATTATAAATGCCTATTTTTATTGGCTGGCCTGCTAGCAAGTAGTTTCGCGGCTAAAGCGCAGAGTGGTTATACACTCGTTGGCTCAGCTCAACCTGCCTCAGTGGCAGATTATGTCTCATTAACTCAGGAACGTCCTGGCCAACCGCAAACCGGAGCTCTGTGGTATAATCAACTTCTAAGACTAGCCGACTCATTCGAAGTTGAGTTTACGGTAAATTTTAGCGCAAACAATTTTGCCGCCGACGGAATAACCGTGGTGATGCAAACCGCGGGAACCAAAGCTCTGGGTGGAGCGGGCTCGGGCATTGGCTACCGGGATCAAAGCCTGCGTCCGTCCTTTGGAATCGAGTTCGATACGCATTACAACGGAGAGACGGATGACCCGCGCGGGGATCATATGGCGTTGGTTCGTGATGGCAATAATGGGCATCAGTTTAATACGTCCTTCCCTAAACCTGTGCCCATTTCTACGACTTCCAATTCCATTAAAGATGGTCTGGATCATGTTGTGAAACTAAGCTGGAATGCCGTTACCCATTTCATTCAGGTAGAGGTAGATTGTGTTCCCAGAATCAGTCAGTCGATCGATTTAATTAATGATGTTTTCGGAGGAACTCAAGAGGTTTACTTTGGCTTCACTTCTTCTACAGGAACCGCCGGTAACGCTCATACGCTATATGCCCCAAAGGACCTAATCGCCTATAAAACCCTTAGGGCCTGCCCGAAAGAAACACTTACGCTGGTCGCCGGTTTGTCGATAGACGGCAAATATGACTGGAAGCCCGACACTGGATTGAATGACACACATATCCGGAATCCGCAGCTACTGACAAGTACCAATCAAGTGTATACCGTAAGTTACGTAAACCGGTGTTCGCTGCTAAAAAATGACACTGTAGCGGTAAAAATAAACGGCCCCGATCTTACCATAACAGGAAACCGGGAGGTTTGTGAGAATGAAGTAATTGAACTCAGCCCAGTGCTTAATCCTACGAATACCAAGGCTAAATTTCGCTGGTCAACGGGTGACACAACGCGTCAATACAAACCTAAAGCCTCGGGTTTATATAAACTCCAGGTAACAATCGATAACTGTACCGTTAGTGATTCATCGCTGGTGACATTTCACCCAGTACCGAAACTGGATCTTTCAATCGATTCTACCTTGAACTGCCAGATGGGTTCCCCTATCAGCTTAGATCCAAAAGCAAGTGGTCAAAATCTGAAATACTTCTGGACTTCTAGCGGCACTAATGAACCTACCTTCTTGGCGAGCCTTCCCGGCCGGTATACAGTGCAAATCAGCACCGAGTTTGGGTGTTCAGTACAAAAGAATTTTACCATTCTCGATAATTGTTTGCCAGCAACCTTAATTTTTACGCCGGATGTCTTTACCCCAAATGGCGATGGAATAAACGAAGTGTTTGAATGGAAAAGTAATGTAGAGATTGAGGCTCAAATGAAAATATATAACCGCTGGGGTGAGGTAATATTTTCCTCATCGAATCCCAACGACTTCTGGGATGGTACCTCAAGTGGCCAGCATTGCCCATCGAGTACCTACTTCTGGAAACTTGACTATCAGTCCAGCCAGAGTAAAACAAACGGCCGATTAGTAAAACAAGGTGAAGTAATCTTAATAAGGTAATAGACGATGAGCGCGTTCGTTCTCCACAAACTTTTTTGGATAACTTGCCTGTCTTTATTAAATTTAAAATTGTGAGGTAGCTTCAAGATGGTTTTTTGTAGTGTACAGTTAGAACTCTATCCTGGTTGTTTAATTAAGAAACGATAAAATCCAATAAAAATACCTTTACTATTTGCTATGCTTTCCAGAATCGCTGCTAAATTTATTACGCTCACATTGCCAACAGAAAAGTGGTTTGGGACTGCATTTACCCTGACAAGATACTTTTCCTATTTTATTGAGTCACCGGAAGAACGCCTGAAAAATAGTTTTCGTAAGGTTCAATCAGCCAAGTTAGATACCTTAATGTCAGCTATCCGGGCCAGTAGTCCACCGCTTACTGAATTTCCGGTACCCATAAAAGTACAGGGGGCAGAGTTACTAAAGGAGAAGTATCCAAATGGATTAGTGGTATGTTCTATCCACATGCCATTGGTTTTGCTTTCGGTCCGTCTTTTAATTGAACGCGGGTTAATACCAGATGCTATACTTGTGAAAAACGTACCTAAAGACGGTTATTTATATGTAACAGGTACCAAAATAAGAATTCCTGCTTTGTTTACAGATCACTATATATTAGTTAAAGTAAGAAGCATTTTACGAAAAGGTGGAATTGTCATTATTCTGGTCGATGATATTTCAAAAGAAGCGACTTATTTTCCCAATATATTTCGGTTAGTGAATAAGCTCAATTCTGACCTTATATTAACGCTGGTTAAGCTTCAGGGTGATGGCTATATAGAAGGGCGTATATTTGATTTACCTGATACTAGTTCTGACGAAGAAGAAAATATAAAATCAAAATTTGATGCCTTGCATAAGCACGTAACTACAGTTATGAGTCCAACAACAGAAAACTAATTTAGTCTTTTAAAGTTTTATTTAGCGGTTTTTCCTTCTCCTCATAAAAGGATCTAATTATAATCAAACCATATATTATCAGACACTCATGGTGAAACTATATCTATTCTGTCTACTCGGTTTTGTGCTTGGCTTGAGCACTCAAACCAATGCCCAGAACGCTCCCCGGCGATATATTGATTATCTGGGATTGCCGACAATTCGAACCTATAATATTCCTTTTGGCCAGTCGGTTGATGAAAATGGCGTATTGCAAACCCAAAAGTTGGATATTTATGAGCTTCGGGGCGACGTTCTGGCGGCACGACCTGCCATTATTCTGATTCATGGGGGTAACTTCACCGGTGGTGATAAGGAACACGTTGCTCTATACGCAAACGAATTCGTTAAGCGTGGCTACCTGGCGGTTTTGGTTAATCACCGCGTATCAAAGAAAAATTTTAAAAACGAAATTACAGATCCCGATTTCGTAGCAGCTGCGGATAATGCTAAAGAGGATGTACTGGGTGCAATTCGGTGGCTGCGTGCCAATGCGACTCAATGGCGCGTTGATAAAGGACGCATCGGCGTTTTTGGCTTTTCATCGGGTGCTAGTATAGCCTTAAGTATTAATGCCAACCAGACAAGTCAGAGTTATGAAAACGATGCAGATCCTAGTCAAAGCATGGCAATTTCTTCTATCATTGAGTTGGTGGGCCTTGCCGATCCGGCGTCCATTGCTCCGGGCAATAAGCCGGTGTTAATGATTCATGGGGAAACAGATACGGGGATCAAAAGAGAATATGTAATGAGTATTTACCAAACCTTCAAGGATAACAATGTGCCGGTCAAGTTGAAGTTTTCTCCCGGAAGCCACGATATGGCGCCTTATATAGGAGAAATAGGCCCTATGACGTCGGCATGGTTTAAGTCCTTTCTGGTGGATGCCCAACCCGTCTATTGATGAATGGGGAACGAGTAGACTACCCTCGTCTGTGTATTGTAAAAGCGGCTTCGTTCTACTGAATGAAGCCGCTCACGTAGAAGGAAACCCGTAAGGAAAGCCATCAAGGCCAGGATCAAGAAAGAAATCAGGGGCGGCCAAAACCTTTGAATCAGATTCTGAATCATTTTAACCATTTCCGGGCTTACTGGTTAATACCCTTCTTAACACGACGATGTGGATTCTTTTTTCGTTGCTGGCCGCCCTTACGTCAGCACTGGTTGTGACCCTTTCCAAGGCCGGAATCAAGCATGTTGACCCGAGTCTGGCCTTCGCAATTCAAGCGGTTTGTATTCTGTTTGTTTCCTGGGGGGTCGTCATTGGTCAGGGCAGCCTGGCCGACATTAGCCGGATCGAGCGTCGCGTCTGGGTTTACCTGATCATCGCGGGCATCATCACCTGCATTTCCTCTCTGCTTTCCTTTCGGGCGCTGAAATTGGGCGATGCCGCCCGTGCCTCACCCCTGGACAAAATTTCGCTGGTTTTTACAATTATACTGGCGGTTGTTTTTCTGAAGGAAAAAGTAAACTGGCAGGTTATTGCCGGAGCGGTTTTGATGGCAGCCGGTGCAATTGTAATTGCCCTGGCGCGGGAGTAATAGCCAGCTTCATGGATCACGATTGCAACCCCGATCCGCATTCCCGCTACGGTTTTAACACTTTAGCGCGTTGCACGGTTTTTCCCTGTTCATCCTGAATGACGACAAAGTAGAATCCGGCGGACAAGGTCGATACGTCCAGCGTCACTGAATAATCGGTAGAAGTCCGGGTCAAAACCGCCGACCGCAGCACCAGCCCGTGCGCATCGACCACCAGACTGCGGTAAATCCGGTTTTTAACGGATTCCGGCACGAACTGAACGGTCATCTGCCGCGCAACCGGGTTTGGTGAAACAAGCAGTCGCGTCCCCGCAAAAACCGGCACTTGAACCGATGTGATTACATCCAGCGCGATTTCCGGCGAAACCAGTTCGGCGCACCCGTTGACGTTGGCCCGGACCGAATACCGCCCCGACTGGGTTGCAGTATAAGTTTGCTGCGTCGCTCCGGCAATCGGATTTCCATTCAGCAGCCACTGGTTACCGCTTGCCGCGTTGGATTGCAACGTATAGCCATCGCGGGAAATACTGGGTGCCTGCGGATCTTTGAGCGTAATCACGACAGCCGCCGAGGTCACCGGCGGACACTCGCCCGCTACCCGAACGCTGTAGGAACCGGCCGTCGAAACCGCCAGGGTGGAAGAAGTAGCACCCGAAACCGCCTGTCCGTCTTTCAACCATTGGTATGCATAACCCGCCACATCCCGGGCCCGCAGCACCACCTCGCTGCCCCGGCAAAGATCGGTGGCACCTTCCGGCGTGATGGTGGCCACGACTGCCGAACCCGGTTTTAGCGTAACCGCCACGCGGGTCGGGGCCGGACAACCAGTGGCTTTAACCCGCAAATTATACAGATAATAATAGGCGTTCGTCAGCGTATCACTGTTAAAAACCGACCCTTTCAGACTTACAACGCCGGGAATTTGAAACGGAAAACCGCTGACGCCGATATTACTCCGAAAAATTGTGGCCCCATCTTCATACTCGATGGCGATCTTGTAGGTACCGGCTTCAGGAATGGACAGGTTCAGCAGGTATTCCGCGCCCGGATCGGTCGGATTGTCGGACTGCTGCCCGGAAGGGGGTGTTCCCACGGGCGTATCCGGGCTGCGGGTCGGTGTCACATCGAGGGCAACACTGGAAACGGCGGTGCCATTTAGCCGCTGGACGGTGAAAATGATTCGGCCCGGACTGCCAATGTAAAGCCGGGTACTTTCCAGCACCAAAGGCACCTGCGTCGTAAGCAGCGGCTGCGGACCAAAATTACCCGAATAAGTGCCGCCCCCGAAAGCTTGCTTGCTGGCCGGACCAACGGCTCCCGAAAATTCATTCAGGGCGGCATAATAAACCCCGCTGGCGGGTCGGCGGAAGGCCGTCGCCTGGTTTCCCGCCCCTACCAGATTGCCAGCCGTGGGGGCGTCGTACCAAAACGCCGTACCGGCCCCGGTGTTGCGTACCGAAACGACGCTCGTGTCGCAGGCCGAAACCGAGAAATTGCCCGGCTCCGTCGCAGCCGCCGAGGTGGTCAGGATGCTCACCCATTCGTCATTAGCCGCGTTTTGATCACCCGGCAACCGGGTCTGGACCGTAAACCGGTAGGCGGTCGTTGCCGACAGACTTGCCGGCCCGCGCAAAAGGAGTTGTGCTTCTTTCGAGGGGCCCAAAACCGCCCGAAGTGTGTCGCGCAAAGTGGCAACCACCGATCCGAAAGGAGCCACAATCTGGACGGCAACGGGAATATTTTGTTGTTCGGCAGCCCCGTAATTGCGAACCGTTACGGCCACCTGAACATCCGACTGTCTGCAAAAGCCGTCCTGCGGTGATACCAGCGCACTGACGCCCACATCGTTCTGCGCCCGCGCAAACCGCACCAGATAATCCTGCGTTTCACCGTTCGGATAGGTACCGCAGGCCGAAACCGCCCCTGCATCCGTTGTTTCTACCGTCACGATGCGCATTCGCGTAACCTGTCCGTCCGGCAAACCACCCGGCACAGTCACCGTCGTCGAAAAAATGGCCGTTGTCGTCAACGCTTCCGAAGTCGCCACCAATTCGCCAGCGTCCTCAAAATCCCCGTCCAGATTCCAGTCGATAAACGCTTTCGTGATGGTCAGCCGGTTTTCGCCACAACTTCCAATCGTTACCTCCAGCGGTACTTTCTGACCAATCGATACGGCCGTATTCGCAGCCGTGAAGTCCGAATAAGGCTGGCAACCGCTGTTTCCGGCCTGATCAATGGTTCCGAACCGCACGCGGTCGATGTTGGCCGAACCCGCCGAACCTGCCGCCGAAAGACAGTACGGACTTCCGCCTACGCCACTCATGATCAGCGCAAAATCCTGCCGGCCACCCTGGAGTGTACTCTTGTGGGAAATGGTGAGGGTGTAGCTTTTTCCGGGAACCGCATCGGCAATCAGAATCTGTTCGATATTGTCGCGAATGTTATCCCCCCGCGTCGCCGGATTGGCGGGGTTTTCGGGATCGAGCACCCAGGGTTGTACGGTTCGCGCGCCGTCGGCCAACCGGATATCCAGGTCATTCACCAGCCGGGGACTGCGGTTATTCAGGTTGGCAACGCTGGCCCCCAGGGCCGTGGCTTCCGGATCGGTCCAGCAAATCGTTACAACCAGCGGCCCGCGGCCCGACGCCACCAGTTGCACGGTTTGGCGGTCGCCCTGATTCAGCGTTCGCTCTTCCAGCGCATGACTTTTGTCGGTATTTCCGATGACGCGGGCGGCTTTTTCCGCGTTCAGCAGCCCCCAGCCAAACCGGTAGTCGGGGCCGGGCGCATCGCCCGCTTCACTGGCCGTGTGCAGCGCCAGGCCTTTCAGCGTTGAGGACCGCATCGGCTGGCCGTTGCGCACCTGGGCGTAATATTCCTGCAACAGCAGCAGCGAACCGGCCACGTTCGGAGTCGCCATCGACGTACCCGAGAGCGTGGTATACGCGTTGTCGTTGGCCGATCCGGATGACAAGACACTAACACCCACGCCCACCAGATCCGGTTTTATCCGTCCGTCGTCGGTGGGCCCCCACGAACTAAAACTCGCCACGCGGACATCCGAGGGCTGGGCGTATTCGGTCGGAATGCTGCTCACCGCACCAACCGACAGAATATTCTTGGCGTTGCCGTCCGTCGAAATCTGGTCGTAGCCATTCTGGTTATTCCGGGCGGTTTTGCTCTGCGTATTGGTGTTGCCCAGCCAATACGTCACCCCGGCACCGGGGCCGTTCTGTCCGTGCGTATTCCCCGCCGATTTAACCAGCAGATAGTACGGAGCCGCCACGGCTACGCGGTCCCAGTTGCGGGCTCCGTTGTTATAAATACCAAATTTGTAATCTTCGGTGGCACTGATGGTGGTGTCGCCCCACCACTCCCATTTGAATTCCCCGGCGCGGTCGGCGTCGAAAATCCAGCCGGCCTGAATATTATAGGAATGGTTGGAAACGAGCAGATTAGTAGCCGCGGCCGCCACTTCGGCGTGATCGTTCTCGAAATCATACGACTTCAGGTTGGCCCCAAACGCCATGCCCCGCGTCCGTTCGTTAACCCCCGCTGCCATCATGATGCCGGCCACGTGGGTCGGGTGGTTGGAAATTGTGGTGACGCTGTCGGCCTGCGTAATCCGGCCGGTGAGCTCGACGTGGCTCGTGCGCGGTTTTCCGCCATCCCACATGCCTAATTTATCGCGCACGGACGCGCCGTTTCCCGACAACGACAGGCCGAGAATTCCGCCCGCATACAGCGACGAGGTGCGGGTGGTGGTGCCGGCGCGGGTGGCACTGCCCGTTGCCTTAAACAGCAGATTTCCCCGCTCATCGGCATCATCCAGCACAATGACCGTTCCGTCCGCGCGTTCCCGGCGCAGCGGAATCCGGCGCTTCCGCGCAATTTCAACGGCCCGGCGGTACGACGGTCGGCGGTCCTGTTGCAAATTCCGACTCAATTGTCCGAGCGCCGTGCGTTGTTTTTGGGTATATAGTGGCTTTTGGGCCTGAACGCCGAGCGTTATTCCCAACAAAAAGCCAATCCACAGGTATTGGAAACGTGAAGACATAAAAAAGCTAAGCCCAACAAGTTATTAAAACTGTTGGGCTTAGCAGTAAGCAGACCGGATTTTTTATCCGTTTCTTATTAAACCGCCTTTTGGGCAGACAGTGTTACGTCTTTTACTTTTTTAGTAGTTGCGTTGGAAACTTCAACCCGGTACGTACCGTTCTCGGCATCTTTCAAACCAAAGTGAATCGTGTTCCCTTCAACCAGTTGGCCGCTGGCAATTACCTCGCCGTTCTGTTTCGACAACTGAACCGTAACCGGCTGATCATCGACCCGGTTTACAACAACCGTTACATTGGCTTTCGGTTTCGATTGGCCCAGTAGTGAACCAATCAGCGATTGAGGAGTAACGGCGTCAACGACACAAATCATAACAAAGCCCATTCCGAGGGCGATTAACGAAGCTTTCAGTGTGGTGTTCATCTTTCTATTTGTTTACAGTGGAAACCTTTTTCTTACTTGTTTCAACAAAGTAACTATATAAAGATGACATTTAGTTCTACCCAAATAAGACACTGATTTTCAGTGCAATTTTATATTCAGATAGATATTATAATTGCACTTATCTAAACCAAATAATATTTTGTTAAACAAAATATTGCCTCCTTTAAATTTTTACCTTATCCGTTTACTCAAGAAACGGAATTAATTGAAAAATGCAAAGATTCTTTATATAATACAATTAGATTTCCATCGCTGATTTCTAATTTCCGGAAATCCGGGAGAATTTAAGGCTGCCTTTTGGAGCAACTGGACGGTTTTGGCAGCCCGGCAGAGGAACGAAAACGAGGGAAGACAGCTATAGAGGAACTCTAAATAATACAAAGACTAAAAAAGCGATATAGGATACCCTACACCGCTTCGGTGGCTTCCGATTTGGCCGGTACCACATCCGCTTGTTTCGGTGGTGGAATGTATTGCCGGAAAAAGCTGGCAATTTTCATTTGCAGAACCCCAAAAACCGCTTCTTTGAAAATTCCCGTCGACATTTTCGAAACGCCTTTCGTACGATCGGTGAAAATAATCGGCACTTCAGTGATGCGATACCCGTATTTCCAGCTCAGAAATTTCATCTCGATCTGAAAAGCGTAGCCAACAAACCGAATATTATTTTGCAGCACGGCGTTCAAAACGACCCGGTTGTAGCAGATAAAACCGGCGGTGGGGTCCATCACCGACATGCCGGTAATAAACCGCACGTAAACGCCCGCAAAATACGACATCAGCACCCGGCCCATGGGCCAGTTCACCACATTAACTCCGGTAATGTACCGCGAGCCAACCGCGACGTCGTTGCCTTGCAGACACGCTTCGTAGAGACGCACCAAATCCTCGGGATTGTGCGAAAAATCGGCATCCATTTCACACACGTACTGGTAGCCTGCTTTTAAGGCCCACTGAAAACTGGCGATGTAGGCTGTTCCGAGGCCCAGCTTGCCTTTGCGTTCCATCAGGTGAAGCCGCTCCGACAACCCACCCAGATCAAACTCTTCCTGTAATTCCTTCACCCGCAGGGCAGTACCGTCCGGTGAGCCGTCATCGACAATCAGTACATCGAAAGGCGTTGACAGACTCAACACTTTTCGAATAATGGCTTCGATGTTTTCGATTTCGTTGTAGGTCGGAATGACCACTAAGCATTCTTTCAAGGTCTGATCGGGTTAAGGTATTTCCTGATTAAATAACTTAAAAAACGGCCGATTTTATGCAATATGGATCTTAAAATTTGTTAAAACCGCCTAGAAGTCAGCCTTTTCCAATTCCGATAGACGCGCCCCCAGCTCCCGGCCCTTGCGAATACAATCCGACAGGCTGCTGCCCCGGTACCAGTTGCTGCAAACGTAGATTCCATCCGACTCGAGCGCCGGCACTTCGTTGTTCACCGGTACAATCCGGGCGTCGTACTGCGGAATGGCCCGCTCCCAACGGGTAAGCCACTGCTGTTGCGGTTTTTCGGCCCGAATGCCGAATGCTTCACTTAATTCCTGGTGAACCCGCTGCCGAACCATCTCGTCGGGTTGCCGGGTGTTTTCGATCCCCTGCCGCCCACCTACCAGGCTGGTCAACAACACTTCGTCAGCCGGGCAGCGTTCGTCGAAAACCGAACTGTTCCAGATGTGTCCGGCCACAAACCGCCCCTCAGCGCGCGGATTCAAACCACCAAAACCGTTGAGCGGGTGCTGAACGGCGGCTTTTTTATAGACCGAATGCACGGCAATCATGGGCGGATAATCGATTTGCCGGAGCAACGACGCCAATTTCGGCCGGTGAGTTTCGAGCAAACCGGCGGCCGCATTCGTATCGCAGGCCAGCACAACGCCATCGACCGGATACGAACCACTTTGCGCTTCCAGCCGCCAGCCGGTTTCGGTTTTGTCCAGCCGGTTTACCGAATCGCCCAGGTTGAGGCTGGTGAGTCGGGCCGCCAGTGTTTTTGGCAGGGTTTGCAGCCCATCGCGAAACGTGAACGACTGCCGCCGACCGGACGAACCCGCGTTTTTGATCATTCCTTTCAGCACCGAACCGTATTTCCGCTCGTAGTCCAGCAGCATTGGAAACGTTTCGGAAACCAGCAGCCGGTCGGGATCACCGGCGTAGATGCCCGAGACAAACGGCGCCAGCGCATAGTCCACCACTTCCGCCGAAAACCGGCGTCGAAAAAAAGCACTCAGGGTTTCGCCGGGGACCGAAATCGTTTCGTTGGTCCGTTCCCGCCAGATGGCTTTTTTCGTTTTCCAGCTAAAAAATGAGCCAAACAGCAGGGAAAGCGGCCCCGACGGCAATTGCCGGTAGTGACCGTTGCGGTAAATAAACCGGGCTTTGCTAACGGGTTTGGCAAACCGGATTTCCGGGGTCAGTCCCAGTTGATCGAGCCAGGCAAGCAGGTCGGCATCCCCCAACAACGAGTTCGGGCCCAGTTCGATCAGGTAGGAACCCTCGCGCCGGGAACGCATCAAACCGCCTGGTTCGCTGCTGCGATCAAAAACCCGGCACGGGATGTTCCGTTGTTGGAGTTCGTAGGCCAGCGTTAGGCCCGAAATTCCGGCTCCGATGACGGCAATCATTTCTTCAGACTTTTAAGGCGGGCGGGCAAACTGGGTTTCACCACCTTGCTGCTGTCACCCGGTTTTTTGCGCCGTTCCAACTCTTCCGTCACCTGTTTATAAATGTCGGCCAGCTTCTCCGGGTCCGACGAATAATAGGTGTAGCTCTTCGAGTAGGCAGCGGTATCGACCTGGAATTTCTGAAAAATATGCTTTTCAAGGCGTTTGTAGATCAGCGTGTTACTGTCCTGCGAAATCCGGTTCAGCTTGGTCACCCGCGCTTCGGCCAGGTGGATTTCGGTCAGAATCCGCGCCATCGTCGTTTCCGGAATTAGATTTTTGGGCGCTTCAACGGTTGAATTCTGGCAAGCCGGTAACAAAACCGTTAGCAAAACCCACAGCCACTGTCGGAACGGGCCGCTCCGGGATTCCTTCATGGTCACTATGTTGGTCAAAACTGGCATCTGCCTGCAAATGTCGGGAATCCTGTGCTGAATACCACGCGATTCGCCCGTCAGGTGCTTATAAAACCGCCTGAGATTCCTCAGCAGGAGCCCAAGTCCCGGTCGGTGCAGACTACCCCCGGTTTTTGCGGAACTGAAAGGATGCAGAACCGAGGGCGGCAAGCAGGCCGCTCCGGCCGGTCGTTGCGCATTCCGCCGGGGTTGGGTCAGCGGATTGAGTTTCTGTTTTTGGCCAGCGATTCCTAGCCAAAGCGTACCGGAAAGCAGCCCGACGTACATCCCCACAATTCAATCAATTATTCACTGGCTTTCAATACGTTGGCCAGGTCATTTTCAAGATCAGCCAGATCAAGGCCCCCGGCATTCGCTAGCAGCAGAATCATTTGGTTGGTGGTTGTTTTCCGACTCAGGAAGCTTGTATAGCCGGGAAGATCACCTTTGTGGTAGGAAACATCCCATATTCCAGCGCGTTCGCGCAAAAACCAGCCGTACCCAAATTTTTCTTTTACATGCTGGTGAAGCATCAGGTCACGCATTGGCTTCGACAGGAGCTTTTGTGAATTGAGGCTCTCGTGGAATCTAACCATGTCCGAGGTCGTTGTAAACAATGAACCGGCGCCGTCGACTACTTCAAGCGAGTACGGAATCGCAGCGCGCTGTCCCTGCTTCGTGTTCGTATAACCCATTGCCAGAGTAGCGACGGTTTCTGTCGTTCTGGCAACGCCCGATGACGTCATTTGAAGCGGCTTGAAAATAGACGCGTTGATTAAATCAGGATACGGTTTTCCGGATGAAATTTCTGCGATTTCCTTTAAGACGATATACCCGGAATTTGAATACTCAAAATTCGAACCCGGTTCAAAATTAAACCCGTTACCCGCCAGACGGGCTTCGTCAAACCCGTGCTTTTCGTCAATAAACTCCTTGATTCCCGACGTGTGCGTCAGTAATTGATGGATGGTTACGTTCGCTGCGTTTGAATTTCCGATCGCTTTGAAATACGTCCCAAGTTTGTCCGTAAGCTTTACTTTGCCTTGTTCAGCTAATTGCAGGATCAGAATAGCCGTAAAAGGCTTGGAAAGCGAAGCAAGTAGAAATTTGGTGCTGTCCGTGTTCGGTTCACCAGACTCCGCATTGGCTTTCCCGAAACTCTTTTTGTAAATAACGTGTCCTTTGTCAACGACGACGACATTACCGATGAATTCGCCGTTGGCATAGGCTTTTTCCACCAGATACGCTATTTTTTCCGGTTTTGTTTTTCCGGGGTTCGTGTTGCAGCTAATTACAAATAGCAGGAGACAAATCCCTGTCCAACCGGACAAGTTCGGTCCCGTTCTGGTTCGACTGTACCGTGTCATGTTGCGGTTTTTAACACCTTAATCCCTGAGAAAACCGGCCAGCACGAGGGCGCTATGGCGGGCCTTTCGCGTCACAGTATGTTTCGGTAATTAATTCTAAGTGAATTTCTTTTCGATGCCGCCAAACCGGGTGACGCTTACTGCCCTTCCTGCCAAGTCAAAAACCGTATTATTCTTTCCAGCGCCATTCGTTGGCAATTTGCAGGGGGGTCCGCAGGCCCTGCGCAATCAGAAAGTCGCGGGTTTTGATGTCATCCATTCGGCGGGTCGGAATTTCCTCGGCGTTTGCCAGGGCGTAGAGCAGCATCGCCGAGTAACGAACCGTGTTTTTCAACTGATCTTTGTTGACCAGATTCATGTTATCGCAGTTGGCGTGGTAACAATCCACCACATTTTTGTCGAGATGCCCGCTCAGGCCCACCACCGGCACGCCCTCCATCATAAACGGCTGATGATCACTGTGTAAACCGGCCTGATTCGAGAGTGTGTTCTGGAACGCCGGTTCAACCTGTTTCATGCTTTCGCCAATTTCGGTCAGAAACGGCATCATTTCGTTCCGGCCAAAGGCGTTCAATCCGCCCGGGTCGTTGGTCATGTCCAAGTTCAGAATGCACCGCACGTTGTCGAGCTGACCGGTTTGCTTCAAATCCTGGACCAGGCTCCGCGAACCCAGCAGGCCCTGCTCCTCCCCCATGAACATCACGAACTCGATGGTCCGCTTCGGTTTGATTTTCAACGCCTTGAACGTCCGGGCAATGTCGAGCACCGAAAACGAGCCAATGCCGTTGTCGATGGCCCCCGTGGCCAGGTCCCAGGAGTCGAGGTGACCGCCAATGATGATTTTTTCGTCGGGATACTGCGTTCCTTTCAGCGTTGCCACCACGTTCCGCGCCCGGATTTTCCGGCTGACGTTCGTCATGTCGATGATGCCCTGCAGGTTTTTCTCTTCCTGCATCCACTGCCGGATTTCGTGACCGCTTTCCACCGAAATGCAAACCGACGGAATCGGAATCAGCTTGCCCGTCACGGAAGCGGTTCCGGTCAGCAGCACATTGCCCGGCACCAGGTTGACCATGATGACGCCAATCGCGCCGTGGTGAATGGCCAGGGCGGTTTTTTCGGAACGGTGAAGGTTTCGCGCTCCTTTGGTCGGTGCCGACAAGCCAATGTTTACCAGCGCAATCCGGCCCTTCAGCTTGTCTTTCACGGCCGCAAAATCGCCTTCCAGACCGTTGCCTACATCCACAATATCGCCCTGCACGTGGGCTTCGACGGGCGAATGCGCCAGCGAAACCACTTCGACATCCCGGAAATTATCGCTTTTTTTCGGTACAACCGCCAGCGTAACGGTGTCGCGCATCCACGACTCCACTTCAAACGGCATGTATTTCGTATCCGAATAACCGTACTGCTTCAGTAAATTATGGGTATATTCCTCCGCCCGGCTGCCGTTGGAACTGCCGGTCAGCCGGTGTCCGATTTTCTTCGTCGCTTCGGTCAGGGTTTCGTAAACCCGGCTGTTCTGCGTGACCTCCTGATTGATTTTCAAAAACACTTTTTCCAGCGATGGACGGCTGTTTTCACCATCAAATCGCTCGTCGAATCTTTTCAGGGTATGGGCACTCAGGAAGTAAATACCGCCCGAAAGCAGCAAATAAACGTAGACTTTTCTGCGCATAGTGAAGCTAACCGTATAACTCCTCAAAATAACAAAAAAGCCGCTGAATGCCATTTGTAAATACCTAAAAAACTTTAAGTTTCTTTGCCACCGCAAACCGGCTCAACGAATCCGGAAAAAAAGGTGTTTACTGAATTTACCATTCCGTTTCCATTGCCATTATGACAAACGCGCAGCCCACCTCGGTTCCGCCCAAAGCGGCCCTTAAACCGACCGAACTGACCACGCACGGCCACACCCGTATTGATAATTATTACTGGCTCAATGACCGGGAAAACCCCGAAGTCATCGACTACCTGAAAGCTGAAAACGACTACCTCGAAGCGGTTTTGGCCCCGGTGAAGGACTTTCGGGAGAAGTTGTTTGAAGAAATGAAAGGCCGCATCAAACAGCAGGATGAATCGGTGCCGTATAAAGAAGGAAACTTTTATTACTACACCCGCTACATCGAAGGGGGCGAATACCCGGTGTATTGCCGGAAACGCGGTTCACTGGAAGCCGGGGAGGAAATTGTGCTGGATGTGAACGAACTGGCAAAACCGTATTCCTACTACGACGTCGGTGGGCTGGAAGTAGCCGATAACGAAGAACTGGTGGCCTACGGCGAAGACACGGTAAGCCGGCGGATGTACACTCTGCGGATCAAGAATCTGAAAACCGGCGAAATTTACCCCGATGCCATTCCGGATACCGAAGGCGGTAGTTATGCCTGGGCAGCGGATAATCAAACCCTTTTTTACATTCGGAAAGACCCGCAGACGCTGCTCGGCTACCGGGTTTATCGCCATGTGCTGGGCACTGACCCCGCCGATGATGTCCTGCTGTATGAGGAACAGGATAACCAGTTTTACATGGGCCTGGGCCGCATGAAATCAAAAAAATACATTGCCGTGGTGTCCGACCACAACGGTGTCGCCACGGAATACCGGCTGCTCGAAGCCAGTAATCCGACGGGCGAGTTTACGGTTTTTCTGCCCCGCGAAAAAGGCCACGAATACGACGTTCAGCACCTGGAAGCGAGCTTTTACGTCCGGACCAACTGGAAAGCCGACAACTTCCGGCTGATGGAAGTGAAGGAAAACAAAACGGACGACCGCTCGGCCTGGAAAGAAGTGATTCCGCACCGGCACCACGTTTATTTGCAGCAGTTGGACGCTTTTAAAAACCACCTCGTGCTGGGCGAACGGCAGGACGGCCTGATCCACCTGCGGGTCATTGATCAGAAAACGAAGCAGGAACATTACCTGGATTTTGGCGAACCGGCCTACGTCGCCGGGATTGGCTACAACCCGGATTTTAACACCAACATTCTGCGGTTCGGGTATTCGTCGCTGACAACGCCCAGCTCCACCTTCGATTACAACATGGACACGAAGGAAAAAACGCTGCTGAAGCAGCAGGAAGTCCTGGGCGGTTTTGACCCGGCGAATTACAGCTCGGAGCGGTTTTTTGTCAAATCGCGCGACGGTGCCAAAGTGCCGGTTTCGGTGGTCTACCGCAAAGGAACGCCCAAAGACGGCTCGGCCCCGCTCCTGCAATACGCCTACGGTTCCTACGGCTATTCGATCGACCCCACGTTCAGCTCCACGCGCCTGAGCCTGCTCGACCGGGGTTTTCTGTTCGCCATTGCCCACATCCGGGGTGGTCAGGAAATGGGCCGGAAGTGGTACGACAACGGCAAAATGCTCAAAAAGAAAAACTCGTTCAACGATTTCGTGGACGTGTCGGCGTACCTGATCGAGCACCGGTACACGAGCGCTGACCGGCTGTTTGCCATGGGCGGCAGTGCGGGCGGGTTGCTCATGGGCGCGGTGGTCAATCAAAAACCGGAACTCTACCGGGGCGTGGTGGCGTCGGTGCCGTTTGTCGATGTTGTGACGACCATGCTCGACGAAAGCATTCCGCTGACGACGGGCGAATTCGAGGAATGGGGCAATCCCAAAATCAAGAAATACTACGATTACATGCTTTCGTATTCGCCGTACGACAACGTGAAGGAACAGGCGTATCCGAACATGCTGGTCATCACCGGTTTGCACGACTCGCAGGTGCAGTACTGGGAACCTGCCAAGTGGGTCGCGAAGCTCCGCACGCTGAAAACCAATCCCAACGGGGAACCGCAGTTGCTGTTGCAGACAAACCTGGAAGCCGGCCACGGGGGTGCGTCGGGGCGGTTTGAAGCCCTGAAGGAAATTGCCCTGGAGTACGCCTTTGTGCTGAATCTGGTCGGGATTCGGGCGTGAAATGTTACTATTTCTGGTGTAACCTGAAAACCGAACCCGGTTTTCAGGTTACTTCACAGGGGCGGTTTCCTGGGCACCTACTTTGGTAAGAATTTCCGCTAATGTCATGAATCTACCTTCGTGACCCGAAAACCGCTCTCCCGATTCTTTACGTTGTTGCGGAGTGTGCGCGTTTTTAAAAACCGCTTTCTTTTTTCCGCTTGCTTCATCCTACCGTAATCGTTCTTTTCAACTGGCTGTCCGACAGCTAATTGGTCTAACTTCGCCGTTTCTGATTACAAAAACAACGTATTTGATTGTATTTAAGTGACTAATACCTAACCCGTGGTATTGTTGTTCACCCGCCTTATCAATACGGTCGGGTACGGCAATGAAATTTAGATCATAAAAAATACTTTCTACTTTTGCCAGCGTGTTTTCTCGTTCGGGATAATCCTCAACGATGTATTTTACATTCCCCGCATCCCATTGAAAAGTTAACTTCCTTCCATTAGCCGGTTAGTATATGTATGACGGGCTAGAGCCAAAGAAGTAATTGTGTATGAGGTATTGATTTGCCTAACGTCGCTCCTGTGCTTACTTTGCATCCTAGTTTTAGATCTGAACCCCGCGTAAAATGTATCTCCTTGGATTTGATGTTGGTAGTTCGTCCGTAAAAGCCTGTTTGCTGGAAGTAGAAACCGGTGCGGTGGTGGCCTCCGCTTTTTTCCCCGAATCAGAAATGGCCATTGACGCTCCGCAACCCGGTTTTGCCGAACAACAGCCCGATGCCTGGTGGCAGAACGCGGGTAGAGCCTCAAAAACCGTCCTGTCGAAAGCGGGCGTTAAACCGGAAGACGTGAAGGCCATCGGTATTTCGTACCAGATGCACGGACTGGTGGTGGTCGATCAGGCGCTGAATGTGCTGCGGCCGTCAATCATCTGGTGCGACAGCCGGGCGGTACCATACGGCGAAAAAGCCTTTGAAACCGTCGGACGCACGAAAAGCCTGCAACACCTGCTCAACTCGCCGGGCAATTTTACGGCGGCCAAACTGGCGTGGGTGAAAGAAAACGAACCGGCGGTTTACGATAAAATCCATAAATTCATGCTGCCGGGCGATTATCTGGCCGCCCGCATGACCGGCGAAATCGTGACGACACCCTCCGGCCTGTCGGAAGGCATTCTCTGGGATTTTCAGGACGGAAAACCGGCGGATTTTCTACTCGATTATTTCGGCTTCGATCCGTCGCTGGTGGCCAGTGTGCAACCGACTTTTTCGGAACAGGGCCGGTTAACGCCCAGTGCCGCTCAGGACCTCGGACTCGCGGCCGGAACACCGGTTACGTACCGCGCGGGTGACCAGCCGAACAACGCCTTTTCGCTTAACGTACTGGAACCCAACGAAATTGCGGCTACCGCCGGAACATCGGGCGTCGTCTACGGCGTCAGCGATCAGGCCAAATACGATCCGCAATCCCGCGTCAACACATTTCTGCACGTCAGCCACACGCCGGAAGCCCCGCGCTACGGGGTTTTGCTCTGCATCAACGGCACCGGTATTTTGAACAGCTGGCTGCGGAACCATTTGCTGCGGGGCACCGTCAGTTACGCCGACATGAATGATCTGGCCATTCACGCGCCCGTCGGGGCCGACGGACTGGTTTGTCTGCCGTTTGGCAACGGGGCCGAGCGCGTCCTCGAAAATCAGGACCCGGGTGCTTCGTTCCACGGTTTGCAACTGACGCGCCACGGCCTGCCCCACTGGATTCGGGCGGCTCAGGAAGGCATCGTTTTTGCATTCTACTACGGCATACAGGTTATGGAGCAGGTTGGCGTGGGCCTGAAAACCATCCGCGCCGGAGAGGCCAATATGTTCCTCAGTCCGCTCTTCCGCGACACGCTGGCCAACCTGACCGGTGCCGAAATTCAGCTCTTCAATACCGATGGCGCGCAGGGAGCCGCCCGCGGAGCCGGGTTGGGAGCCGGTATTTACAAAAACCGGCAGGAGGCTTTTACGGGGCTGAAAATTACCCGGACCATCGAGCCCGACATGCGCGCCCAGGAAGCGTACCGGGAAGCGTATGGCAAATGGCAAAGCCTTCTGACGAGCAAGTAAACCGGTATTTGAAAAAATTCGAGACTTAAAAACCTAAAAATCAGCTGCTTGAAAACAAGCAGCAAATTAATCTACAAAAAATATAGATTTAGTTTGGTTGATAAAAAACCGCCTTTTATCTTTGCATCATCATCTCATAATTCTACACGAGTTGTCCGGTACGCCGGTTTGAGATTTATACCGAAAGGGGGAGAGACAGGCTCAATGAACCCTTAGCAACTTTCTGAACGATCCGTGATCGGGAGGAATAAGTGCTAACCTGCCTAAAACAAATTAGGAACTATAAATTATCAACCATCATGAACAAGCAAACTTCGTATCAACGTTGTGACCCCGATCAGGATTGGCATTTGGCCCCGATTCGGTAATCCGCATTTTTAGGCGAGTGCAAAGCCCGCGACTGCAGTCGCGGGCTTTGCTATGTCCGGTTTTTTAGTAGGCCAGCAGACGGCCGCAGGCAATGGTCGCCAGCCAGACCACAATTGAAGCAATGGCGGCCGCTCTGGCCCCGACCGGTACGGGTCCGGTTTTCCAGCGTTCCGGTGCTTGAAAGGTAATCCGGTGAAAAATCGCGACGTTTACCCCGGCCACCGCGATCAGCAACAGCTTGAGCCAGAACGTGGGATCGTTTCCCAGCGATTCGGCGTTGGTCGTAAACAGCAGAATTCCGGAAGGCACCACCAGCAGCAAGCCCCTCCGCGACCACGGCAATACGTGCGTTGCCAGATCCTGTACCGCTATTTTTGTTGAAAACCCCAGCAGTCGAAAATCGAAGACAAACGCCCCGCCCACCAGCAACACGATGCCGACGATGTGAACGATTTCCAAACCGGGATAGAGCCAGGTAGCCTGACGAATGGCAGTTGCCAGCGCGCTGTTTTCGATGGTTTGTAACCACTCAACGGGAACGCTCATTTGCGCATCTCGTATTTCTGGCCGTCGATAAAAATCCGCTCGGCCCGCATCTCATTTTTGACGGTTTTGTGCGGATAACCGACCAGGCGCAGCGACGTTCCTTTTTTCAGCATGGCCGCACTGACCCCCCGCTCCTGCATCCGGCTCATGGGCGCCAGATACACCGTCCAGGTTTTGTCCTTGTCTTTCACCCGGGCCGTTACGTGCGGATTTTCGTATTTCGACTCTTCGATGGTGCCCGTGTAATCCAGCACTTTCGTCTGGTCGTAATCGCCCCAGCCGTGGTGCAGGGGCGCAAATGCCAGGCTCAGCAACAGGAGCAGCGCAAACGGTGTTTTTTTCAATGAGATCATGGCAATTAAGTTTTTGTGAGATAAAGGGGTTAGATATGGGAAAAGCGGGTACCGATTACCAGACAATGTACGTTTTTTATCTCTCGGTTGTCTCCGTTCTAATTTACTTCAATCGAACCGGCAACTGCCGGATCCGTTTTCCGCAAGCCCGATAAATGGCGTTGACAACAGCCGCCCCCGCCGGACCCTGAGCCGCTTCGCCCGCACCCAGCGGTTTTTCGGTTGGGCGGTCAATCACCACCACCTCGGTTTCCGGCACGTCGCTGAACCGAAAAATGGGATACGAAACCCAATCCCGGCTGCTGACGTGCTCTTTGTCAAAGGTAACTTCTTCTTTTAACGTCCAGCTGGCGGCCTGAATCAGCCCACCTTCGGTCTGGTTCTTAATTCCGTCGAGGTTAATGACTTCCCCAGCGTCGATCACCGCCCACATTTTCACCACCCGAACCTGGGCGGTTTTTACGTCGACGTGCAGTTTAGCCGCCACGGCGCAGTAGGTTGCCACGTTTTTGTACCGCGCAAACGCAAACCCAATGCCTTCGCCCGTTCCGGTTTTCTCAGCCCGGGTCAGTTCCTGCAATTTCGTAACGACGGCGACGGCCCGTTCGTCTTCCAGGTGCGCCAACCGAAACGCCAGCGGCTCTTTTCCGGCTTTTTCGGCCAGTTCGTCCATGAACGACTCAATGGCGAACACGTTGCCATACGCACCCAGACTCCGCAGCGCCGACACCCGCAGCGGTCCTTCAAAAAAATGGGCGTCTATTTTCAGGTTCGGAATGGCGTAATACGGTTCCGAATTGCGGTATCCTCCCCCGCTGTAGCCCGACGACGGTTGCGGAAACGGTTTTTCGATTGAGCGGGCCGCCAGCAAATTACCCGGTTCTCCGCCGGGCCGAGTGCTGTGCGAATCGGTCCAGACGCCGTAGCGCCAATGCGTAATCGTGCCGGAGCTATCCAGCCGGGCTTCTACGTCCATTTGCATGGCGCTGCCGTACGGTTCCCAACCGTGTTCATCGTCCCGCGACCACTGCAAGCGCACCGGTTTTCCCGGATACGCCATCGCCAGCAAAGCCGCATCGGCCGCGACGTCATCGGCTCCGTTGTGCCCATAACAACCCGAGCCCGGCACACCCACTACGTGAATCGCATCGGCGGGCAGGTTGAGCATTTTTTTCAGCGCTTCCTGCAAGGGATAAACGCCCTGGCTGTGCGTCCAGATGTGCAGTTTCTCCATCTGGTACAAGGCCAGGGCGCAGGAAGGCCCAATCGAAGCGTGCATGTGATACGGCTTGAAGTAGCTGGCCTTTAACGAATTTCCGCCCGTTGTCTCCACCGCTTTCACGTCGCCGGTTTCCTTCACATTCCGGGTTTTGGCGGGTAGTTTTTTGATGTAGTCCGGCAGTTTCTGATCGTCGGGCAGGGCCGGGGCGGTTTCCCATTTTGCCTGTTCCCGGGCGATCAGCTGCGCCTGAACGGCTTCGTACTCTTCCGTTGCGATAATGCCCAGGAAGTTGCCATTAACCACGGTTTTCAGGACGCCGGGTACGGTTTTCTGCAAAACCGCGGGATCGAACGAACGGAGTTTGGCCCCGTAGGCCAGCGGGCGGACGACCCGCGCGTGGACCATTCCCGGCAACCGCATATCCTGCACATACACCGGCTCGGCCCGCACCATCTTCTCAATATCAGCTCGCGGAATGGCTTTTCCGACCCAACGGTATTCGGCCTTCGGTTTTAATTTCACCGGCAGCCGGACTTCATCGGTCAGTTGGACGCCGTTCAGCAGTTGCGCAAAAGTCAGCTGGTCTTTGCCGCCCTGAACCAGCACCCGGCCATTGGCTAGGCGGACCTGATCGACCGGTTTATTCCAGCGTCTGGCGGCCAGTTCCAGCAGTTTTTGCCGGGCGGCTGCGGCCGCGTACCGCACCGACATCGCGCTGTTTTCGATGGAACCGCTCCCGGCCGTATACCCTTCGTGCGGAGTCCGGCCGGTTTCGGCCAGGTGCACCTCCACCCGGTTTGGTTCCATATCCAGTTCCTCCGCGGCTACCTGAGCTATGGCGGTTCGGATGCCCTGCCCCAGTTCCAGCTTGCCGGTCAGCACCCGAACCCGGCCATCGTCCAGCACTTCCAGCCAGGCATTGATTTGCGGCTGTTGCCGCAACGGGGCTGGCAATGAATCCTGCAAAGGCGGTTTTGACGAAACGAGCAGGGGCGTGCAGGTAAATGAAAAACCGATGGACAGGCACCCGGCGGTTTTGAGAAAATTCCGTCGCGACAAGCTGGTGCTGTTCAGAGGTTCGTTCATGTCGGGAAGGCTGGAATTACGGTTTCGATTCGTTGGCTGCTTGCCGGATGGCCCGCAGAATGCGCGATTGGGTGCCGCAGCGGCACAAAACCCGCTCCATGCCCTGGCGGATAGCGGTTTCGTCGGGATGCCTGTTTTCGGCCAGGAGCGACGCGGCCGAGATGACCATGCCGTTGAGGCAGTAGCCGCACTGGGCCGCCTGTTGCTCCACAAAAGCCCGTTGCACCGGATGCAGCGTGCCGTCGGGCTGCGTCAATCCTTCCAGCGTAACGACGGATTTGTTTTTGACGGTGCCGACGGGCATCAGGCAGCTGGGCGTTGCTTTTCCGTCGAGCAGCACCATGCAGGCTCCGCATTGCTCCAGCCCACAGCCGTATTTGGGGCCGTTTAGTTGCAGATTGTTGCGCAAAACGTACAGCAGCGGGGTTGCCGGATCGACGGTAACGGTGTGCCGCTTCCGGTTTACTTCGATCGTTAGCCTGGCTTTCATCGTCTTGCTTTTTATCCCGGAGTAAATAAATGAACAACCCGTTAAAAAGCAATTTGTTGAAGCAGCTCGCGGACTTTACCCTTTTCCGGTTTGCTCCTGCACCAGAAAATCCTTCAGGCAACCGCGAATGGCAACGATCAGATCGTATTCCGTGGCTTCGAGCACGAATTTTTCGGGAAGTTTGCAGAATTGCATGAAGGCGTTCAGACGCTCTTCTTTTAAATCGGTTATGCGCGAAATCCAGACCGGGTCCAGGCGCGACTGGTAGCGTTTTTTGTTTAGCTCCGACTGGTTGAACTGCTGGAGTTTGCGTTCGTTTTTGGCTTCTTTGCTGAATTTACCGTACAGCGCCGAAACCGGGCCTTTCATCGTAATCTTGGGCGCCAAAGTCGTGTAATCGTACCCCAGCCGGCCCACCTTTCCCAGCGAGGTGCCCACCAGTTCGGGGGCGGTTTTTATCTCGATCACCGGCTTATCGGCAATATCCAGCTTTAGAAATTCTTCCTTGAAACGGCTTTCGGTCCAGCCTTTGATGACCACTTCGTTCAGCATTTTTACCTCCTGAACCATCTCTACCAGCAACTCGGATTCGTCGACCGGCACGACCAGCTGAACGGTTTTGTAGCCAATGCAGGAAATCAGCAGGGTGTCATTCGGAAAGGCCGTGATTCGAAAATGCCCGGTTTCGGTACTCATGACCGCCCGGCGGAGCGTGGTGTTCTGGACGGTTGCCGACACGACCGGTTTTCCGTTGACTTTATCGCTCACCAAACCGCCCCGAATACTCTGGGCCAGGCCGGTCAGCGTTGTCAGTACCGCCAGGAAAAGGAAAAGTAGGGCTTTTTTCATGCGAACCGGAAAATGTTCCAACGGCAAGCTAGCCGTTTTTAAGATAGCCCACCCGGTTTTTAACATTTTTTAGGTTTCCGGCTACCGCTTTCGGTAAACGCCAAAAACCGGGTCAGTGTTCGTCCGTCGCCTGAATAAACGCCCGGGCTTTGCGGATGTTGGCATTGACGCGGTCGGTTTCGATCAGGCCGTCGCGCAACCGCACAATCCGGTGGGCGTATTCGGCAATGTCCTCTTCGTGCGTTACCATGATGACGGTGTTGCCCTTGCTGTGAATCTGGTCGAACAAATCCATGATTTCGTACGACGTCTTGCTGTCGAGGTTCCCCGTGGGTTCATCGGCCAGCAGAATACTGGGGTCGTTGACCAGCGCCCGCGCCACGGCCACCCGTTGCCGCTGCCCACCCGACAGTTCATTGGGCCGGTGCCCGGCCCGGTGCTCCAGACCCACGTTTTTCAGCGCCTGCATGGCTTTTTCCGTTCGGTCGGCTTTGCTGTATCCGGCGTAAATCAACGGCAGGGCGACGTTCTCCAGCGAGGTCTGGCGGGGCAGCAGGTTAAAGGTCTGAAAGACAAAGCCAATCTCCTTGTTTCGGACTTCCGCCAGGGAGTTTTCGCTCATGTTGCTGACGTCCTGACCGTTCAGGATGTAAGAACCGGAGGTCGGCGTATCCAGACAGCCGACGATGTTCATCAACGTTGATTTACCCGAACCCGACGGCCCCATAAAGGCTACATATTCCCCCTTTTGCACCGTGATCGTTACCGATTTCAGGGCTTCGATGACCTCGCTGCCCATTACGTAACGCTTTGAGATTTCGCGGGTTTCAATAATATTTTTGCTCATAATCAATTGGAAACAGCCTACACGTTATCGGTACAGAAAAGCAATCAGGTAGCCGCAATTTTTCGTTTACGCAGAAAGAAATTCCGGACAAACAACCCGGTCAGAATCAGCATTTCCGCATTCGGCCGGTCGGTGACCAGTTCGATGGTTCCTTCGTCGGCCAGAAACATCCGGGTGCGGTCATAATGAACGATTTCCTGAGCGGCTTTCGAATCCGGATTATCGGCCACCAGGCTCCATTCGTGCATCATAAAATTTTCGCGTCGCCAGGTGTATTTCTCGCCATTTTCCAACTGAACCGACGCGTCATTGAAGCCCGCAAAATCAATGCGGCCGATGATCCGGTCACCGGCGTTTTTATCGTGAATGTTAACCGATTGCACCAGAAATCCCCGGACATCGAAAAAAATATGAATCCCGTTCAGGTGGGCATCAACGTCGCGAACCAGCAGATCGCGGTGCATCCCGCCCACAACGTTCGGGCCGTCCATGATGACGACGCTGCGGCTGAAGGCTTCTTTAACCCAGTGAAGTTGCTTTTCCATAATTCCAGTCAGCATAAAACAACCTCTTAAACTTACGGAATTTACCGGAATGACTCCCGCTGTTTTTCAATCAACGCACGTTTCGCCTGATAGCTTGCCAGAAATGCCTGATAATCGGCGGGTGAGGCAGCCCCCCGCAGCCGGGCCAGACCCGCTTCGGCATAGTCGGTCAGGCCCAGATCCAGACACAGTAAAGTGTACATTTTCAGCAAATCCGGATTTCGCTCGTTCAGCGGGAGAGCTTCCAGCACCAGGTTATAGGCTTGCTCCGTCTTGCCCTGCCGGCGCTCGAAACCGGCGGCTGCGGTCACAATTTCGGCCTCGAACGGAGCGCTCCGAGTGGCGTTCCGGTAAAATTGCCGAGCCGGGGCGGCTTGCCGTTTTCCTTCATACGCCTGGGCAATCAGAAAATCCTTTTCTGCCTGAAAAGCCGCCACCACCGCCTGACGGGCGTCCGTCAGCGTCTGGTCAAATTCGCCTTTCGCATTGCGAAGCCGCAGGTAAGCCACCGTCAGGGCCGAACCGGCATAAGCGGTGAGTTTGGCTTCCTGCGGAGTTTGTTCGTACCAGCTTTGCGCCACCGGCTGCTGACGGGCGGCCAGATACCGTTTGACCAGCGCCGATGCGACTACGGTTTTCAGGTTCGCGTCCCGCATGGAAGCATACAAGGCCCGCTGCGCTCCGGCCTGATCGAGCAGGGGATCATAGAGCAGGGCAAACGCTTTTTCCAGATCCGTTGCGGGTTCTCTCCTGTTATACAGGACTTCCGCCAGCGCCTGCACACCGGCATCGCTTTGTCCGGCGGTTTCCCACAGCGACCGGGCCACCAGCGGATCACCGGCTTTGGTCAGGGCCAGCGCCTGGTAATACACCGAAAGTGTATCCGAGTTCTGAGCCAGAATTTCGGCGGCTTTTTGGTTGAGGCCCTGTTCCAGCATCCACAGCCCGGTTACGGAATTGTAGAAAGAACCGTTCTGCTGGTTGTCGCGCGCCAGTTGGTCGGTCAGCTCAAACGCCGTTCGTTTGTTGCCGGTATGGTAATTCGTAACCGCCCGGGCAAATAATAAATCGTCGGTAAAATCCTGGTTGGCGGGTTTCTCGCCCATGCGTTTCAGCACGGTTACCAGGCTCGTATCGGCGGTTCGGTTCCGGACCGCATAATTATAGAGACGGGCAAACCGGCCTACGTTCAGCCCTTCGTCCGTCAGCGGCTCATCGAGCCAGTCGGGCCGCTGAACAGCCGCGCTGTCAACGGGATCCCGAAAAAAACTCAGTGCTGCCCGGTTGGCTTCGTACGATTCGTAGGTGGTGGGTTTCGATGCGTTGGCGAGCGAATCGAGCGAAACCAATTGCGGATTTCGCACCCAGAACGCCAGCAGGTTCGTCTGCGGAACGTCCTCACGGGCGGTGTTGCCACTGGCTGCGGCCAGGTAATAATACGCCGAGTCGGCCACGCTGGTTTTGGCGTACAGGTAGCCCAGGTTATTCTGCAACTCACCATTTTTCGGGAACGTCCGAATGCCACGCTGCAACATTTTGACGGCTTCAAAAAACAGATTGTCTTCCAGCAAAACCGCCGTCAGTCCGGCATACGCCTGTGGCGACGGCTGTTTCAGCAAGGCCTGCTGAAAATAATAAGCCGCCGTTGCCTTGTCGCCCTGACCAAGCGCCAGCGAAGCCATTGCGTAGTTGGATTTATGATTCTGAAATTCGCTGTTCAGGGCCAGGGTGTAGTATTGTTCCGCAATCCGCACCTCACCGGTAGCAGCGTGAAAATCGCCCACGGTATTGAAATAACCGGCCGTCGCCTGGTTAAACGGAAAGAAGTTTTCGACGCCAATGATGACGACCGTCAGAACAGCTGCGATCAGGCGGGTTTGCCACAACGAAAACCGGGTGGGTTTGTAGAACACCTTATAAACCGGTAAGGCTTGCCGGTACAAGGGCCTGAAGTTAAAAACCGTGTACAACACGAATACCAGTCCGGTGGCCAGGTGGGTATAGACAATGCTATCTTCCAGCGCTTCGATCAGCGGATCATTGGCGGAAGCAAACGCGTAGGTGATCGTCAGCGTAGTGATCAGCGATAAACCGAGGTACAGAAACGCCCCGCCATCGTGAAAGGACATAAAGTTCTCGCTCTGCCGCAGTTGCTGCCGAAATCCCCAGAGTCCGAGTATCAACGAGATCAGGAACAGAAGGAACGGGCTGATGACCACCGGATTCCAGCTAATTACTTTGGTATTGCTCAGCCAGATCAGGAGCAGGTTGGCCAGGTACAGCAAGCTGATGAGCAGGAAATTATTGAGACCCAGCGGGCGACCCGAGCCATCACTGCGGTTAGTCCGGGCGACCGAGGTGACGTACACCAGAGCCGCCATAATTTCCGCCGAAATCCAGAAAATAAAAGCCAGCGACACCACCAGCAAGCCCGGCAAGGCGTGGCCCACAAAAGCCAGGGCCGGTACGGGCTGCCCGGCCAACTGATCGATCGCCAGCCAGCCCAGCAGCACCAGACCGGCAAAAACCAGCAACCGGACCGGCAGCGATATTTCCAACCGGAAGGCGTGAAAATAATAACTGACCACGCCTACCACCAGCGCAATGACAACAAACGGCAGACGCCCGCCAAAGGCCGTTCCTAAAAAACCGGGGAATTGCAACACCTCCAGCCGGAATGTAGCCAGCAGCACAATCACCGCCCCCATGCCAACGAGGTAATACCAGCGCGGAAGCCGCGTCAGGGCCGCCACCACAAAAGCCAGTCCCACGCAAACCCCCAGCGTTACCAGCCGCGCGGCCAGAACATTAATCTGCATGGCCGACGCCACAAACTGCTCCGTTACCAGGTACGACTTGCCGGTTACGGAATAATCAAACAACCCGTCGGTAAAAGCACCAATGGATGCCGGAAGCTCCGTCAGCTCGCTCAGGACATCCCAGCGAACCACGTTTTGCAGGCCCTGCATCCAGGCCCAGACCATGCCGGCGATGGCCGTTATGAACAAAACCAAACCCGTCCAATAGGCCGTCTGGTGGCCTGTTCGCCAGTTTTTCCAGAAAAAAAGCATACGATCAGCAACAAACCGGCCAGGGTTTTGAAACGGGCCGGTTGAATCCTTGTAAGCAACGCTACGGCGGGTTACTTAGTGCCTGCGAACGCTCCGACCGGCGAAAAAACGCTGATTGCAGGCCGGTTCTGCGGTTCAAATTCCTTACCCGTCGGTTCGGGCTGGCCATCCGGGAGGTAGACTACAATCTTTGTTTTGTACAAACCCGGCAAATGGGCCTTCGATTCGCAAACTAATTGGAACAAAAACGATTTCGCCCCAGAAATCTTAAAAATAGATGAAAGAGCAACTTGGGTTTAAGCAAATTATACCCTAATTTTGCGGTCGCATTTATTACGCCTACTAAAATTTCTCAACTTCATAGCATGACAACTGCAACAGCAACGAATACGGGTAGAGTTACGCAAGTAATCGGCCCGGTTGTTGACGTGAGTTTTGAGGGCGAAGGGTCGCGGCTACCGGCGATTCTGGACGCTCTGGAAGTCACGAAAGCCAATGGCCAGAAAGTGATCCTGGAATGCCAGCAACACCTCGGTGAAGACCGCGTCCGTACAATTTCGATGGATGCTACCGAGGGTTTGGAACGGGGCATGACCGTTGTTCACCTTGGTAATCAGATTACTATGCCGACCGGCGACGGAATTCGCGGCCGGTTGTTCAACGTCGTCGGCACGGCCATCGACGGAATTCCCCAACCCGAAAGCACCGGCGGCCTGCCTATTCACCGGGCGGCCCCGAAGTTCGAAGACCTCGCTACATCGACCGAAGTACTTTTCACCGGAATCAAGGTGATTGACCTGCTCGAACCCTACGCGAAAGGGGGTAAGATCGGTCTGTTCGGTGGTGCCGGCGTCGGAAAAACCGTATTGATTCAGGAATTGATCAACAACATCGCCAAAGCGTATTCCGGTTTGTCGGTATTTGCTGGCGTGGGCGAGCGGACCCGTGAAGGGAATGACCTGCTGCGCGAGATGATCGAAGCCGGTATTATCAAGTACGGTGACGACTTTAAACATTCCATGGAAGAAGGTGGATGGGATTTGTCCAAAGTGGATTCAGAAACCCTGAAAGACAGCCAGGCTACCTTTATTTTCGGACAGATGAACGAGCCTCCCGGCGCCCGGGCCCGCGTTGCGCTTTCCGGTCTGACGATTGCCGAGCACTTCCGCGATGGCGACGGAACCGGTCAGGGTCGGGATATTCTGTTCTTTATCGATAACATTTTCCGGTTTACCCAGGCCGGTTCGGAAGTATCCGCTCTGTTGGGCCGGATGCCGTCGGCCGTAGGATACCAGCCCACGCTGGCAACCGAAATGGGGACCATGCAGGAACGCATTACGTCAACCAAACGGGGATCAATCACCTCGGTACAAGCGGTTTACGTACCGGCCGATGACTTAACTGACCCCGCTCCGGCTACGACGTTTGCCCACTTGGATGCCACGACGGTATTGAGTCGGAAAATTTCCGAGTTAGGGATTTACCCCGCGGTTGACCCGCTGGATTCAACCTCCCGGATTCTGACCGCCGAAATCCTGGGTGACGAGCACTACAACACGGCTCAGCGCGTCAAAGAGATTCTGCAACGCTACAAAGAATTGCAGGATATCATCGCCATCCTCGGTATGGAAGAACTTTCGGAAGAAGACAAGCAGACGGTAAACCGGGCGCGTCGCGTGCAGCGGTTCCTGTCGCAACCCTTCTTCGTGGCCGAGCAGTTCACCGGTCTGAAAGGCGTACTGGTTCCGATTGAAGAAACCATCCGGGGCTTCAACGAAATCATCGACGGCAAGTGGGATCACCTGCCCGAAGCCGCCTTCAACCTGGTTGGAACCATCGACGATGCGGCTGCCAAAGGCGAGCGTCTGTTGAAAGAAGCAGGAAGATAAAAATCGTTCCGGGTTTGAGGATTAACGTTTAGAGCAACAGTCAGGCGTTAACCCTCAAACCTTAGACCTTAAACGATAAAAAAATGCATCTGGAAATCATTACACCGGATCGAAAAGTCTTCACGGGTGAAGCGACGGCTGTCACGTTTCCGGGTACGGAAGGTCAGTTTCAGGTTTTGAACGACCACGCTCCCATTGTCAGCACGCTGGCCCGGGGACCGGTTACGATTGCTACTGGTACCGGCACACAGACGTTTACCGTCGATGGTGGCGTTGTGGAAGTTCTGAATAACAAAGTACTCGTGCTGGCCGAAGCGGTTATTGCTGCCTAACGGGCATTGGTTATCAATACGAAGAGGACCGATCTTTGCAGATCGGTCCTCTTTATTTTTCACTCCTTGCAGACTTGGTAGCACTGGTGATTACCGCGCCGTCATCTTTCGTTTTCCTTCCTGAATAAGCTCCAGCGCTTTTTCCATATCCCGGTCGCGCTGCTTGATCCGGTCCTGCACGCTGTATTCAACCGGAAAGTCCGGCATGACACCCCGCCCCTGATCCGGATTTCGGCTAGCGGTGGCAATCCAGAAAACCGGAAACCGCACGCGCAGCCGCGTTTCGGGCAGCGTCATGGTCTGAATGATGCCGCCATTGCAACCCGCTTCGCCCCCACCCGTTTCCTGGCCGATAATCGTCACCGGCCGCTGCGCTTTCAGGCTGGCCGTAAAAATGGAAGCCGCCGAAAACGTTCGGCCACTCGTCAGAACGTACACTTTACCGCTAAACCGATGCTCCGAAGCCGGTTTGTTCCAGCCAACATTGGACTTGCCGAACTGGTAGCGGCCGCTCTCCGATTTCATGAAGCGGAAATTCTGCCTCAACACCCGTTTTTCCTTCCGGTCAAAGTACGAGCAGGAGTTGGGTCGGCGCACCCGGCATTCGGCCCGGTCGACCTGCCGGAAATCGGATTTCATCAGGTACGACATTAAATCCGAGCCGATTTCGGCGTTGCCGCCGGTATTCTGGCGCAAATCGATGACCAGATCCTGAACTTTTCGTTTTTCCAGCGTTTCAAAAACCTCCCGGTGAAAGGACTCGTACCGGTCGTAGCCAAAGCTGTTGATAATCAGCATCACAGCTGTGGAATCGCTGTTCAGGAAATGCAGGGAGCGCATCAGCTGGAGTTTGGCGTCGTCGTCGTGCGATGCTTCGGTTTTATGACGGCTTTTCTTACTTCGCCGAACCGTCGCGGGCGCGGTCGGCGCATCTCCCGAACCGCCCGGCCGGCGCCGAACCGTCGTCAGGCGCTCCGTCCCCGTCGTATCCCGAACGCTCAGCGTCCAGGGTGAGCGCCCGTCGAAGTGCCGCCAGTAGGTTTCTTCGAGGTGGTATAATTCCAGAAAATAATTCTTGAACGTCTGGTTATAACCGTCTGAGGGCCAGCGATCACGGGCCGCCTGAATGATCTCCCTAACCGGATGATTGCCTAATTTCAGGATTTCCGTTCCGCAGATCAGCGAGGAATCGGTGCTGCGGTTTCGGCCAATAAACATCCGGTCTTCCTGCAGAATAATATCGAATGGCAGCCATTGCGGTTGCGGTTTTCGGCTCGACCGGCTGGTGTACAGCGACTCCTGCACATCGGTGTGGCCGCAGCGAATCTGGACGATCAGCGGACGGAGCAGCTCACGGAATTCGATCTCGGTCATCGGGCGGTAGAGTTGCCGGAAAACCGCATCAAAATTTCGGTTCATCTCCTCGCGCGCGACATAACGGTACAAACTCGGATGGCGCTCCTCCAGCGTCTTCCGCAGCACCGCAAAGTCGCTCCGTAGTTGCTCGACCGTATACACCCGGGGGCGATAGGTCGCTCGTTTCGGATGGGTCGGAAAACAATAAGCCGTGCCGACGGTCAGCGCCATCAGCAGCACGAGGAAACGCATACTGTTTTTCTAAAGGAATCAATTCATTTCTGTTCCCGAAACTACCGTTTTTTTTATGGGAAACAAAATTAGTAAAAGGCATCTTCCAGGTGCTTTACGGTGACCGCATCGGGCATCACCGTCACGGCGACAATATCGAAACGCACATCGTGCTGCCAGTCGTTGGTGAAGATATAATGCTCGGCGGCTTTCATGATCAGCCGCGCTTTCGTGTAGGTAACGAATTCTTCGGGGTTGCCAAACCGGGTGCTGCTGCGGGCTTTGACTTCCACAAAAATGAGCAATTTGCCTTTCTGGGCGATCAGGTCAATCTCGGCGTGCTGGTGCCGGTAGTTGCGCTGCAGCAGGTCATATCCTTTTTGCTGAAGGTAGCGGGCGGCTTCGTCTTCGCCCTGTTTGCCGGTGTCGTTGTGCTGTGCCATGCTGCTGTTTTTATCCTTAGACGACAAACCGGGTGAATGGATACGAACGAAAAGAGACGGTTTTGGTGTTTTCTTTTTAAGGATTACACCAAATGAACCACCATTGTAACAGGCAGGTCCAGATTCAGGACCTGGGATTGATTGATTATCAGGCCGGTTGGGATTACCAGGAACAGCTGCTGGCCGATAGCATAGCGACCAAAATCGCCAACCGAAACCGGCCCGCCGACCAGCAGATTCCAACCGCCAATTACCTATTGTTCTGCCAGCATCCCCACGTGTATACCCTGGGAAAAAGCGGAAAAGAAGGTCATTTGCTGGCCAATGATGCGTTTTTGCAAACCATTGGCGCGACCTACTACAAAATAAACCGGGGTGGTGATATTACGTACCACGGACCGGGGCAGTTGGTGGGCTACCCGATTCTGGACCTGGATAATTTTTTTACGGACATTCACCGTTACATGCGCCAGCTGGAAGAAGCCATCATCCGAACGCTGGCCGACTACGGATTGGATGCGGGCCGGATCGAGGGTCTGACGGGGGTTTGGCTGGATTATGATCCCGAAAAAAAACAATCCAGCGGTCCGCGGAAAATCTGCGCGATGGGCGTCAAGGCGAGCCGGTGGGTAACGATGCACGGTTTTGCCCTGAACATCAACACGGATTTAAGCTATTTTGAGCACATCGTGCCCTGCGGAATTGCCGACAAAGCCGTCACGTCGATGCAGGCCGAGCTGGGTCGGGAGGTGCCGGTGGACGAAGTTGCCGGGCGCGTCAGTCACCATCTGGCCGATTTGTTTGCCATGGAGTTAATCGTGCCGGCGGGCTTTAGTCTGTTTCCGGAACTGATTTTAAAAGTTAGCACTACCTAATACGGGCAGAAGCCCGCCGGTACTTTAGAATGAAGAAAGATATTTCGTTTTTGCCAGTAGAAGGAATTCAGGTCGTCATTGCGCGCAAATTGACCGAAATCAACCAATACGACTGGCAGGTTTATTTGATCAACCAGAATACCGTCAGCATCCGGAACGTTTTCGTGACGTCCAAAGGCTACGGTTTTGTAGATGAAAAGCAGGAACAGCCGCAGGCCACCTCCACCCTGCGGCATTTTTTCCCGGAGCTCCAGCCCAATGAGCACGTGGTGGTTGAAACCATTATGCCGGATGTTTTTCATTTAAATAACCAATATTGGGTCAGTTACTACATTGGCGACCAGATTTTTGACAAAAAGTTTATCTTCGTGCCCGACAGCATTACCGAACAGAACCTGATTCAAATTCATGAATTGGGACTGGAGGGTGTCCTGCACGCCTGAACTTTGTCATTCACTGCTATGCCCGTATCCTGGAAAAAACGACTTAAAAATCTCTTATTCATTGACATCAAAACCGTGGCCGGAGCGCCCTCGTACAACGACCTGGACGAGCGGTTCCAGCAGCAATGGGGACAGAAAATCAGTTATTTTCAGAATGAAGAAAACTGGTCGGCGGCCAAATGGTACGACAACCGGGCGTCCTACTACGCGGAGTACGGCAAGATTGTCTGCATCGGCATCGGCGGTTTGTACTGGGATGACGACGACAATGTGTTTCTGAAAGTAAAAACGCTGGCCAACAACGACGAAGCGGTTTTACTGGCGGAGTTTATCGACCTGATTGAAAAATATCCGACCAATGAACTGATTCTCTGCGCCCACAACGGCAAGGAGTTTGATTATCCGTATCTGTGCCGCCGGATGCTGGTGCACGGCCACCCGCTGCCGGCCACGCTGCGGCTGTCGGGGCGCAAACCCTGGGATATTCCCCACCAGGATGTGCTGGAAATGTGGCGGTTTGGCGATAGTCGCCACTTCGTTCCGCTCGACTTGCTGGCGGCTGTTTTGAACCTGCCCATTCAACCGCTCGAACTGACCGGCGACCAAACCAGTTTAGTATATTACCAGAAGAAAGGGCTGGCCAAAGTGCGCGAATACGCCCGCTCGTCCATTGTTACGCTGGTGCAGGTTTACCTCCGCCTGCTGGGTGCCCCGCTGGTGGAAGACCAACGCATCACGCGCCTGGAGTGAGAAAGGGTTGTTTCGCAGAGTTGAGCGGAGAAATTAAGAGTTGAGCCGAGGAAAATAACTCCGCATAACTCATACAACCTCTGCTCAACCGCCGGGCGGCCCCGTCCGCGAAACAACTGAACATTTACCAAAGAATTACATGAGAAATAATAGAAATAAACCACGAGAAAACCGCAGAAGCCCGCAAAACAACGCGGCTCCCTCGGCTCATTCGTTTCTGGATGAGATGAAGAACGACATTGCGGCTTTTTTTGAAATAAACAGCAAAGAAACTTTTTCGCAAAACGACGTATTTGAGAATTTCGACCTCTACGACCGCAAAACGAAACTGCTGACTCACGGGTTGATCGGCGAACTGACCGATGAAGGCATTATAAGCCGCCATGCCGACGGCACCTACCAGTTTAACGAAAACGACCGCACGGTCGAAGGTACGGTCGATCACGTCAACCCCCGGTTTGCCTTTGTTAGCGCTGGCTCGGGCGACCGCGACAATGATATTTACGTCAGTACCGACGACCTGAACGGGGCTATTGATGGGGACAAGGTGAAAGTAACCCGCCTGAGTGGCTCGTCGAATTCCGGCGGTTTTTCGCGCGGTTCAAAAAATCACAGCCGCCGGACCGAAGGCCGGGTGATCGAGATTGTGGAACGCGGCCGATCCGAACTGGTGGGCCGGATTGCGACCTGGCCCAATTACGGGCAGGTGATTCCCGACAGCAAGCGGATTTACGAGGAGATTTACATCCCGAAAGACAAACTGGCCGACGCAAAAGACGGCGATAAAGTGATTGTCCGGATGACGCGCTTTCCCGACGGCCATCACCGGCCCGAAGGTGAGGTCATTACGGTTTTGGGGAAAGCGGGGGACAACAACACCGAAATGCACGCCATTCTGGCCGAATTTGGGCTGCCGATTCACTTTCCGGATGCGGTTGAACGGGAGTCGGAAGCCATTTCGGAGCAGATTCCGGACGAAGAAATCGGCAAACGGCGCGACATGCGTCCGGTGACGACCTTCACGATTGACCCCGAAGACGCCAAGGATTTCGACGATGCGCTGTCGGTGCAGATTCTGGAGAACGGCAATTACGAAATCGGGGTGCACATTGCCGACGTAACGCACTACATCCGGTTGGGTACCGCCCTGGAAGACGAAGCTTACAAACGCGGAACGTCGGTGTATCTGGTGGACCGCGTGGTGCCGATGTTGCCCGAGAAGCTGTCGAACAACCTGTGTTCGCTGCGACCGAACGAGGACAAACTGACGTTTTCGGCGGTTTTTGAACTGACGCCCGACGCCAAAATCAAAAAAGAGTGGTTTGGCCGCACGGTGATTCACTCCGACCGGCGGTTTGCCTACGAAGAAGCGCAGGAAGTGGTCGACAGCGGTCAGGGCGATTACTTGGAAGAACTGCGGCTGCTGAACGAACTGGCGTTTAAACTCCGCGACGAGCGGTTTCGGCACGGTGCGATCAACTTCGAAACCGTGGAGGTGAAATTCAAACTGGACGAAAACGGGGTGCCGCTGTCGGTTTACCCGAAAGTGCGGAAAGATGCGCACAAGCTCATCGAGGAATTTATGCTGCTCGCCAACAAGCGGGTGGCCGAATTTGTACACGGTCTGTCGCGCGGGGAACACCCGAACGTAATGGTGTACCGGGTCCACGATTCGCCGGATTTAGAGAAGCTGCGGACGTTTGCCACCTTCGCCGGGCGGTTTGGCTACAAGCTCAAGGTCGATAGCGAAAAAGAGCTCTCGAAGTCGTTCAACACCATGATGGATGACCTCGAAGGCCAGCCCGAGCAGAATGCCCTGCAACAACTCGCCATTCGGACGATGGCCAAAGCGCGTTACAGCACCGAGGACATCGGCCACTTTGGGCTGGCATTCCGGCGGTATTCGCACTTTACGTCGCCCATTCGTCGCTACCCCGACATGATGGCGCACCGGTTGCTGCAGCACTACCTGGATGGCGGCAAATCGGTCAATGTCGAAGAATACGAAGCCCGTAGCAAGCAGTCGTCCGACCGCGAGCGCGTGGCTGTTGAAGCCGAGCGTGCTTCGATCAAATACAAGCAGGTGGAATTCATGAACCGGATGGACCGCGACCAGGAATTCAAAGGCGTAATTACGGGGGTGACGGATTTTGGCATGTTTGTCGAAATCACCGAAACCAGCGCCGAAGGGCTCGTTCGCATGACCGATCTGGACGATGATTTCTACGAGTTTGACAAAGAAAATTACCGGCTGATCGGCAAGCGCAACAAGCGGATTTTTGCGTTTGGCGACACCGTGACGGTGCGCGTCAAGGAAGCCAACCTGGCCCGCCGGAGTCTGGATCTGTTGCTGGTCGACGACAAAAGCGGGTCCAAAGGATCGGTCAAAAACCGCCTGACCCGCCGGGACACCAACGAGGGCGAAAGTCGCTCCGACCGACGTTCCAAAGCGTCAGCGGGCCGCCCGGAAAAAGCCGTCAAAGCCCCAAAAGACCGCAAACGGCGTTGATTGCCAGCCCACGCTTAAAACCGTGGGCTGGCAATACCCGATCCCAAAACTTCCAAACCCGGTTTTACGATGAACGATGAATTCATGCAGGAAGCCATTCGGCAGGCCCGGAAAAGCCTGTCGGAAGGCGGTATTCCCATCGGCTCGGCGCTGGTGAAAGACGGCCAGCTGGTGGCGTCCGGCCACAACAAGCGGGTGCAGGAAAACAACCCCATTCTGCACGGCGAAATGGACTGTCTCAACAACGCCGGGCGCGTCGGTTCGTTTCGCAATACCGTCATTTACTCCACGCTCATGCCGTGCTATATGTGCGCCGGAACAATCGTGCAGTTCAAAATTCCAAAAGTAATCGTGGCCGAATCGCGAACGTTTGCCGGCGCCCGGGAGTTTATGGAACAACACGGCGTGGAAGTGATCGACCTCGATCTGCCGGAATGCGTCGGGATGATGAACCAGTTTATCGCTCAGAAACCGGAGGTCTGGAATGAGGATATTGGGGAGTTATGAGCTTAAAAGGAACCCAATTTACGACCAATGTACAACCTGAAAATTATCAGTTCGACCGTCCGGCCCAGCCGGAAAGGACCGATCATTACCAACTGGATTGCGGAAGTGGCCAACCAACACGGCGGTTTTTCCGTCGAGGTCCTGGATCTGGCCGAAATCAATCTTCCGTTCATGAATGAAGCCGCTCACCCGCGTCTGAAGCAGTATGAGCACGCGCATACCAAACAGTGGAGCGCCAGCATTGAAGAAGCCGATGCGTTCATTTTCGTGACGGCCGAATACGACCACGGTTACCCGGCTCCGCTGAAAAACGCCCTGCAATATCTGGTGCACGAATGGGCCTACAAAGCCGCCGGAATCGTCAGCTATGGCGGTATTTCGGCCGGAACCCGGGGCGCTACGCAGTTGAAAACGGATTTGATTGCGCTGAAAGTGGTGCCCCTGTTTGAGGCCGTCAACATCCCGTTCTTCGATCAGTTTATCAACGAAGAAGCCGAGTTTGTGCCCAACGAATCGAGCCAGCGGGCCGCCCAGCTCATGTTCAACGAACTGGTTCGCTGGACGAAGGGAATGGCGGTGGTTCGGGAGCATAAAGCGGACTAGATCAACAACTCGGGCCGCTGGTCTGCGCCTTTCGCTGGTAAAACCGCCGGGTGAAGTTTTCCGCTCAGGCCTAGGCTCACTTCCACTTTTGCCGTAATCCGTCAATCACTTCCCGGGTTTCGGCAATCCGGGTTTTCAGGCCTTTTTTGTAATGCCACAGTCGAAACTCCGGATTGCCGCTTTCTTTTTCGAGTTCCTGTTCAATTTCCCGAAGGTAGTTTTCGCTGAGCTTCAGATATGGTTCGGCGGTTTCGGGATTGTGAAAACCGCCCCCGTCGATGGTTACGTAAACCGGCGTTGTGTGAGCGGCTTGCTGCGGGCCGGCAAAACAGCGGGCCGCCAGCCAGATGCCCCGCGTCAGCGTATCCAGTTGCACCTGTACCGTCAATTGACGGGCCGACTGCCCCGCATCCTGGCGGGTGACGGTTGCCAGAACTTTTCCGTGGCCGATCAATTCGATCTTCTCCAGCGGCACCTGCTTTTCGTGACCGAAAGCCTGCGCCGAAATCGTCAGTTTCGCGCCTTTTTTTAGGGCCAGTCGGTCGCCGGGCCGGGCGCTGTTCACCCGAAAGTCCAGCATCGGGCCGCTGGTGACTACCGTGTGGCCCGCTTTCAGGCCGGTTTTCCACGATTGATTGGTCAGGGGGCCGTCGGTATGAACGTAAAACCGGGCGTTGCCAATCCGGGCCGAATGCTCCGGCGGACCGTGGCCGTGGTCCTGCCCGCACCACGGGAAGTCGGAACCCGCCGTGGCCGTCACCGGAAAGCCCAAATCCAGCAAATGGTAGTAATGAGCGGTGCGCAGCGGTTTTTCATCCACGCAGTACTGCAAAATTTCCAGCACATCGACCTTGCCTCGCAGCCCGTCGAGCGTCAGGCCCCGGTAGCCGTGAAACGTTTCGGCGTGGTGGGCATACCCGCTGATGCCCCCCAGCTGGTGAAGCTTGTCAAAAACCGCATCGTAATGGTAATAATCCTTTGAAAACCGTACTTTATCGGCTGCGCCGTAGCCCAGCGCGTGGCCGAGTTCGGGTGTTCGCGGGTCTTCCTGGCCGGACACCAGCAGGTAATTATCCCGGCGATAAACGCCCGCTTCCCCGAACGCATACTGCGGATAATACGTCTCCCAGAAGTCGCCCATGCGCAGCAGCACGCCCACCCGAACGTCCTCGGCCTGGAGCCAGCTCATCAGCAGCGGATCTTCGCGCGGGGAGCGCCGGATGTGAATGTGGCCGTCGGTCGAGTACCAGCCGCGAGTCGCCATGTCGATCCAGCGCGTCATCCGGTATGTTTTCTTTTGCGGTTTTCCGGCTTGCACGGTGATCGGGTGGTGCTGATCGAGAAATTCCGGCCCTTTGGATAGGGTCAACTGGTAGGAACCGGGCGGCAGCCTCAGTCGAAACCGGCCGTTGACGTAAAAAGAACTGTCCGGCTGAAAACCGAACCCGTCGGCATGATCCCACAAACCGTACATGACACCGATCGCTTCCGGCGGCAAGGACCTGACCGGGCGGTTTCTGTGCGTCAGCCGGACCCGCACCGGCGTGGGTTTGTCGGTAGTGGCCAGCCGGATTTCCACGTCCAGCAGTTCCGGTTTGCGGGGTTGCGCACCAACCGGGTTCAGCCCTGACAGACCCACGAAAACCGCTGCCACCCGCAAAAAGACAGGCCAGTGCTTTAGCCCGAATCCCGTTCCTTTCTTCATTCTTTCAACCGCCGTAAAGGCATCAATTTACGGACTTAAAACGCATTAATTTTCTTCATATACTCCGCTTTTTCAATTTCTTTTGCGTACTTACCAGTCCGGTTTTTTCCCGTTTCAGGCCTTAATCAGTCGTCAGAATGTCAGTGGTGCCAGTCATCCGAAGCAAATACGGTTTCTATCAAAAGCTGCTGCGGGAGCATAAATACGTACTCCGGGATACCGTCGATGTGGTTAAGGTAAGCGGTCAGCCCATCTTTCTGGAGGGCCGGGCTGCGGTTTCGCACAGCGACCTTGATGCCGAAATTACGCTGTCCGTTCGGGTCAAAAACAATAATCACGACTTTTTTCAGTTTGAATTACGGTGTGATGAACTGGGCGACGAATCTTTTTTTCAGTTTCACAGCGACGGGTGCGCGCACCGGAATGCGGACGAAACCATTCCGCTGGCCAAGCAACAGGTGACCACCCCGCACTTCAACCATTACAACCGGCATGGGGCCGCCGTTACGTACAAAATGCCGCTGCAACCGTCGGAGAAAGAACCGGATACGATTGAAGACATCAACCGCAGTATGGTTTATTTTTGCCAGGAAGCCAAACTGAATCTGCGCGACGACGAATTTCCGTTTATCCGGGTTTTGCCCAACGCCTTACCGCTCCACGTCACTCAAAAAGACCCCAATTCAACGGTTTTGTTTTTGTAATGGTATTCGAGGAAATTTATAACGATATCAGAACCGCGTTCGGTCAGCTATGGACCGTTAAGGAGCGGGGGAAATCGCTGGAAATCATTACGCCGTATACCACGACGACGCAGAAATTCATTTCCGTATTTCTTTCGTACAAAGACGACGAATACATCGTTTCGGATGGCGGCTGGATCGACAACGGTTTTTACGAGAACGCTTACAACCTGGAAGACGACACGTTCCGAAAAATCGCGCACCACTACTTTAACGCATTCGGAATCAAGGAAATAAAAGGCTCCAGCCAGCGAACGTATTTCTACAAAAAGACCATTACGGCCATTGCGGTGCCGTCGCTGGTTTTCGACCTTGCCAATTTCATCGCTGCGATGGTCAGCATGTCCGAAATTGAATTTGTCGAGCGCGAGGAACGCGAAACCAAAGAGCAGTTCCGGCGCTCGGCCAACGACTACCTGCAAACGGTTTTTCCGAAAGAAAGGGTGGATCTGGGCGTGTATCTGGACGATCAGAAGCAAATCCGGCTGCACGCGGTGGTCAAAGAATCGTCGTCGCGGCTGGTTCTGATCAATTACATCACCGGCAGCAATCCGTATTTTTTCAACAACAGCATCACAAAAACCAACTTTCTGTTCGAACTGGCGGACAAATCCATCGTCGGCCGGTTTGTCAAACGGAAAATTTCGCTGATCGACAACACGGCGGCCGGTTTTGTGCCGAACCGGATTACGACCTTCATTAATCACTTGCTGGAAAATACTGGCTCCGAAAAAATCGACTGGTCGGAGCGCGAGCGATTAAACGGGCTTCTCTGATCACTTAATCACCTTCGCCACTTCAAACACGCCCTGTTTGCTGCCGGCCCGGCCGTCGGCCGTAATGCCGTTGATGACAAACCGGAAGGTCCCCGCTTCGTCGGACGTATAAAAGTCAAACTGAGCTTTGCCCTGCGCATCGGTTTTCAGGGCGGGCGTCCAGTAGAGCAAGGTGCGCATATCCGGTAACCGGCTCCCCGACCGCTGGGGCGTGTCGTAACGCGGAGCGTAAAAATCGCGCGGAATCTGCAAGCCTTCGTAGTCGGCCAGCAGGGCTTTGGCGTCGGGTCGGTACCCGGCCAGATCGCCCTTGTACGTCGTAAAACTGATGATGCCGTCGAAAACCAGCGGCCCCACGATGTAATGCCGGGCCATTACCTCCAGCTTTTGCACTTTCCGGGGATCAATGGCCATTACTTTGTCCATGTCAAAAAGAGGTACGCCATCCAGCAGCGCCAGCGGGTTTCCGGTGAAAAACTGTTTGTGCGGAATATCCAGCACCGTGATGCTGTACCCCTCCCGGCGTTTGCGGGCCATGACGCCCGGCACATATTCGCGAAAGACTTCTTCCATCACCGGAAAGCGGGTGAAATCGTCGAGCCGGTATTTCTCGTCCGGCGTTCCGTAAAACGCGACGCTATCGACCTGCGGCAGGTGGTAACGAACCAGGTTCTCGCGGTAATACGCGTTCTGCACCTGCATCGGAACACTGCGCGCCAGCAACGGCGACTGCAAGGATGCTGGAAAATCGAAAACCGGCAACCGCGAAGCGGAATACCGCTCCAGAAACGGATTCTGCAATTCGGCCCGAAAAATACTGTCTCTCGGATTGAGCTGAATAACCAGGTCTTTCGGCCCAAAAAATTCTTTCATTTCAAACTGGACCCGCCCTTCGGAATCGGAGCGCGAACCGTACAGCAAAATGTGTTTGCCCGGCACCGACAGGTAGGCACTCAACCCCCGTCCGGGCTGGCCCGTGGCGCCGTGCACGAGTTTGCCCCGCACAAAATGACCGTTCACTTCCGGCACGTACTCCTCCTCCGGCGGACTGGATTGCAGTACGGTTTCCCAGCGGAACCGGCGCCAGCCCTGGGTTAGCATCAGGTTGTCGGTGGCTTCGGCCACTTCGCTTCCTTCGGCGGTGAAGTAATACGTCGGGTTTTCGACCGCGCCCCGCAGATCGGAGGTTAGCAACAGATAACTGGCAATATCACCGGATTCGGTCAACTGAAGCGAATCGAGCCGGTACACCGCCACCGAAAGATCGGACAGGACGGGCTTGCCGGTTTCGTCCTGCGCATTCAACTCAAAAACCGCCTTTTCGCGGGTTGACAAAATGCCGCTGGTCAGTTTGGCGTCGAGCGCCAGCCGTTTTTCCGGTCGTTTGAAATACAGCCGTTCGCAAACCGGCTTCCGGCTGGCGTCAAAAACCGTCAGGTGCGAAACGCCCTCGCCCAGCGTTTTTTTGTCAATGGCAAACGTGGCGGTGTTGTCACGAAACGGTTGCTGATCGGCCCGAATGGCCGTCAGACGCGTATGGACCAGCAGATACGCCGACGCGGCTGCGGTTCCGGTTCTGACCGTGACCCGCAACTGATCGGTGCCGGTTTCTTCCACCTGCATCGTATAGCCCTGCGGCTGAATGGCCGGCAACGGACGCGCAACGGTTTTCCCCTGCGCATCGGTCAGCACCGCCCGGTATTGCTGGCCCTCCGCCGGTGTCAGCGCGAACCGGCCCATGCCCAACCGCAGCGGTTTCAACCGGGCGACCGTGTCATTGTTCTGATCGACCACAACACCCTGCAAATCAACACCTTTTCCGTTAGCATCGGTGGCTTTGAACGCAACCGTGCTGCTCAGCCCGCGCACGAGGTTGCCGCCTTCGGGGAAGAATTGAACGTCGTAGGCCAGCGTATCTTTCAGGACCGGCAATTCCAGCTTCCGGAACGAGTTGACAATCGTGACCGGTTTTTCAAAGAAACCTTCGGGACCGAAATTTTTCATCCAGTTCGTGTAGGCCCGAATCAGGTAGTTGCCCGAACCCAGCGTTGTCGGCAGAAACAACGACCCGTTACCCGCTCCGCCGGCCAGGGCTACTTTCGTTTGCAGCACCGGGCGGTTTTCCCTATCCAGCACTTCCAGGTACGCGACCTTACTCAGCGAAAGCGGTTGGTGAAACAGTCCGTCAACGTAATTGATTTTAAACCAGATCAGCTCTCCGGCCACGTAAAACGAGCGGTCGGTATGCACGAACAGTTTTTCCTGCAAGGTCCGGTTTCGGTAGGTTTCAAGCTGCTGCCGGATCAGGTCCGGCGCGTCGGTTTGGCCCCAGACGCGGTGCGGGTTCAGCTGGGTCAGCAGGAGAACAGCCGAAAGAAGGTGCAGCGTTTTTGCTAAGCGGTTCATGGAATCTTGATCATTACCAGAAACTCGGTTTGACATTGGTTCCGGCGGTCCGGCAATCGACGCAAAAAGCCGTACTCATGCGGTAGCCGATAACGGCGCCCGAAAGGGACAGAATCTCGTCAATGGGCTCGGACCCCAATTCGGCGGCTTGAAAAGCCGATTGCTTTTCGCGGGTGGCTACCAGCGGCAGCGTGTCTTCGACACACGCTTCGTACATGGTCGGGACCCGAAACGTAATCGGTAGCTGGTTTCCGGCGACAAAAATCCGTTTTTCTTCCACCGAATACCCGCTCAAATAGCCCACCACCGGTTCGTCCGGGTCGGTGACCCCGCGAAGGTTCCCAACGGTTTGAAACGGCTGCGGGTCGAACAGCGAACCCAGATTTTCGGTATTCTTCCGCAGATTCTGCCAGTATTCGTAGGCTTCGTCCGTCAGCGCGTATTGTTTCACCAGCAGGCTGTACCGAATTTTCAGCCGGTTGGACGATGCGTTCGAGACGAAGATCAGCGGAAACTTGTTGATCACGTCCTGCGTGAGCTGATTCGACGAACTCACGAAAATGCCGGTTGATTTGCCGGAACTCCAGCAGTGGTTGATGTTATCCGTCCGGTAGTCAAACTTTTTGTTCTCGTATTTAATCCGGGAGTAGAAAGCGGAGTAGTACTCCCAGGTTTCTTCGTACTCCCAGCGGTAATACTTGGTTTTGTTGTCCGGATCGTGCGTCGTTACGTAGAACTGCACGCCCCCATCCTGCGGTCGCCAGGTCAGGCTGTCAATCTTGGGAGTGCGTTTGATGGTCACATAATCAGACAGATACTCCCGGCCAGCCGCCGTTCTGATCCGCAACCGGTACTTCTGATCGAACTGCAAACCGCCTTCGGCCAGCGTGTAACTGCCGTCGTCCTTGTCCACAAAGGTCTGGCTGTTTCCTTTTTCCCCTTCTACTTTCAGGCTCGCTTTGGTTTCCACCGGCGGTTTTTTACCGTCGCTCAGGTTGTGCGTACGCGACAGCCGCACCGTGCTGACGCCGGCTCCGTTCAGAAAACCGTCCACCACCAGATAGGTGTTGGGAGCCGACACCGCCGGAGGGCGATACGGATCAACGCAACTCCCGATCAAGGCCGTGACGACGAACCACAAACTGACCCACGTATCGTTTCTCTTTTTCATCATGCGTGTTTCCATCCTTCTCGTGTGATCTACCCGGTTTTTCACCAGAATCCGGGTTTAACAGTGGTGCCCACCGTTCGGCAATCGACGCAGGCGGGTGAGCTCATCCGGTAGGCGTAGATCATGCCGGCTGGCGAAACGATCGCGTCAATCGGCAGAAAACCGGCTTGGGCCATTTCGGCGGCTGTCAGGTCCGGGGGTGGTGGCGAAAGCAAAACCGTATCCGGCACACAGGACTCGTACCCCGACGGTATCCGCCAGTTGATGGGCAGTTGGGCGGAGCTGACAAAAATCCGTTTTTCCTCTACCGAATGCCCGCTCAAATAGCCCACCACCGGTTCGTCCGGATCGGTGACCCCGTACAGATTGCCAATCACCTGAAACGGCTGCGGGTCGAACAGCGAACCCAGATTTTCGGTGTTCTTCCGCAGATTCTGCCAGTATTCAAACGCTTCATCGGTCAGGGCGTATTGCTTCACCAGCAAACTGTACCGCACCCGCAGCCGGTTGGACGATGAATTTGAGACGAAGATCAGCGGAAACTTGTTGATCACGTCCTGCGTCAGCTGCGTCGATGAACCCACGAAAATGCCCGTCGAGTTGGCGCTCCGCCAGCAATGATGGATGTTTTCCTGCCGGGGTATAAAGGCTTTATTCAGGTATTCAATCACCGAATAATAATCCATATAAAACTCCCAGGTTTCTTCGTACTCCCAGCGGTAATACTTGGTTTTGTTGTCCGGATCGTGCGTCGTTACGTAGAACTGCACGCCCCCATCCTGCGGTCGCCAGGTCAGGCTGTCAATTTTGGGAGTGCGTTTGATGGTCACATAATCAGACAGATACTCCCGGCCAGCCGCCGTTCTGATCCGCAACCGGTACTTCTGATCGAACTGCAAACCGCCTTCGGCCAGCGTGTAACTGCCGTCGCCCTTGTCTACGAATGGCTGACTGCCCCCTTTCTCCCCTTCTACTTTCAAGCTCGCTTTGGTTTCCACCGGCGGTTTTTTACCGTCGCTCAGGTTGTGCGTACGCGACAGCCGCACCGTGCTGGCGCCGGCCCCGTTCAGAAAACCGTCCACCACCAGATAGGTGTTGGGGGCCGACACCGCCGGAGGGCGATACGGATCAACGCAACTCCCGATCAGTAAAGGGACCACCACGTAGAACAGGCGTTTTCTCATCCGTTTCAGAACTTGAAATTGTACGTAACCGTCGGGATGGCCTGCCCAAAGATGGAGAGTTTATACCCCCGAACCACGCCACCCAGCGAGGTAAAATACACCGAATACGCATTCCGGCGGCCGGTCAGGTTATACACCGCCACCGTCCAGGAGCTGTGGGCCAGCTTCTTGACCTTGTGATTGCCCTCGATGTTGAGCGATAAATCGGCGCGGTAGTAATCCGGAATGCGGTATTGGTTGCGTTCGGAATAATACACCCGCTGCGAACCGCCCAGCTCGTATTTGGCCAGGGGCAGCGTGATGGGCCGCCCGGTGCTGTACGTAAAATTGACCGAGACGCTAAACCGGCGGTTGATGCGGTAATTTCCCACCCAGGTCGCGTCGTGCGGTTTGTCAAAATTGCTGGGGTAATAGTCGCCCCGGTTGATCTTTTCCTGCGGCACGCTCTGGTCGACGCGCAGAAACGTGCGGGAATACGTATAACTCAGCCAGCCGTTGAACCGACCGGTGAGTTTTTTAATCAGAAATTCGACCCCGTAGGCCATGCCCTCCGCCCGGACGATCTCCGTTTCGGGATGGTGGTTCATGATGAGCGTGGCCCCGCTCCGGAAATCCAGCACGTTGTCCATCGTTTTGTAATAGCCTTCGACCGAAGTTTCGATGGTGTTGTTCTTGAAATTTTTATAGAGTCCCAGCGAGAACTGATCCCCCACCTGCGGCAAAATATTCGGATCGCTCAGCTTCCAGATGTCGGTCGGCGCCATGGCGGAGGTGTTCGACAGCATGTGCAGGTATTGCCGCATCCGGTTGAAACTGAGCTTGATCGACGCATCCGTGGTGAAGGCATAGCGGGCCGAAATCCGGTATTCCGGGCCGTGATACGTCTGGATGTTTTTTCCGGCGCCGTACGACAGCGTATCCTGAATGCCGGATGCGGTTTTGGGCGATCCGTTGGGATACACGTAAATATCCTTCGGCCCCAGGTAGTTGAACATCGAATACCGCAGGCCGAAATGAACCGAGAAGCGGGGCGAAATATCAAACCGGTCGCCGGCGTAGATGGCGCTTTCCAGGCCCTGCTCGGTGGGCACCACGTCGGGCCGCACCAGCGACTCGCCCCCCAGCGGCTGGAAGCTCCCCGGACGAAGCTTGTACAGGTTGGTGCTCACCCCGAAATCCAGCGTGTGCCGGGCGGTGGGGTAATAATTAAAGTCGGTTTTAAAGGTCGACTGGTCCACCTGAAAAGCCAGCTTATAGGCATTGACCGGGTTTTGCTCGCTGGAAACCGAATACTTGTACCGGCTGGTGGTTGCCGTAAAAACGCTGTAGAGTTTGGGGTTAAAAATATGTTTCCACTTCACCGACGCGTTCAGGTTGTTATAGCGGTAGAGCGTATCGCTGTTGAGCCGGAATTCATCCTGGCTGTAATACCCGGTGAGGTAAAGCGTGTTTTTCTCGCTGAATTCGTGGGTGATGTGGGCGTTCAGGTCGTGAAAAGCCGCCCGGCTGTTGCGGAAAGCCTGGTTTTTCAGGTTTTTCAGCAACCAGTCGGAATACGTTGAGCGCGCGCCAATCAGAAACGACGACTTTTCTTTGATAATCGGACCCTCCAGCGTCAGCCGCCCCGTCAGCACGCCGATGCCGCCCGATCCCGACAGTTTTTTCTTGTTCCCGTCGCGCGTGGTCACCTCCAGCACCGACGACAACCGCCCGCCATAGCGCGACGGAATCCCGCTTTTGTATAATTCCACGCTTTTGATCATGTCGGGATTAAAGGCGGAGAAAAAACCGAACAGGTGCGACGGATTGTAAATCGTCGCGTCATTGTACAGAATCAGATTCTGGTCGGTCGAGCCGCCCCGCACATTCAGGCCTACGTTGCTCTCCCCCACCGACTTAACGCCGGGCAGCGTCAGCACCACTTTCAGCAGATCGGCTTCGCCGAAGGCCGTTGGCACCTGTTTCAGCGTCCGGATATCCAGCCGTTCCAGGCCCATTTGCAGTCCCGACACGTTCACGTCCTTCTCGGCTTCGATCACCACTTCTTTCAGGGCAATTACGTCGTCCTCCATCTCGATTTCCAGCTTCCCGTCGGCATACAGCATGATCTGCCGCTTCGTATCCTTCAGGCCGATGCTCCGCAGCAGGAGTTCATGCCGCCCGCGCGGCAACGTAATCGAGTAATAGCCAAACTGATCGGTGACCACGCCAATGCGCGGTTTGTTGATGTAGACCGCAGCCCCGATAACCGGTTCGCCGGAAGCCGCATTGCGAATGTGCCCCGCCAGGTTGACGTTGCCGGGCCGGACGGGCGTGGTTCGCCGGCCGATGTTGAACAAACTGGTTTCGAGCGTCAGGCGTCGTTTTTCCTTTTCGGCCAGGTAATCAACAAGGCCGGTGTCGCTCTCGCTGGTGGCGTTGCCCCGGTCAAAAAAACCGATGGGCAGGTCGGTCCGGATGGCGCGTTCGGGCGTAATGAAAACCCGCTTCTGGGCGTCGATGGCGTAATACAGGCTCGTGCCTTCCAGGACCTGCCGCAAAACCGCCGGCAATTGCTGGCCGCTGTTCGGATACGTCACCCGCACGCTGTCCACGTTCCGAAGGTCGTAGAAAAACCGGTAGTTCGTCTGGGCTTCCACTTCCCGGACAAACTGTTCAAACGACACGCCATTGAACGGGCCCCGGATGGGTTTTTCGCCGGTCTGCTGTCCAAAACCGGCGGTTAGCGAGAGCGCAAAAAAGGAAAACAGGAAAACGGTTCGGTACAATTTCATCATAACTATCGGGCAGATTCGTCGTACTGTTGCGTGAGTTTTACGATCGCGGCTTCGCGGTTCTTGGCAAATTTGATGCGGTTTTCGCGCAGGTATTTCCGAAGTGTTTTTTTCTGGTCGGCCAGCAGGTTCAACACCGATCGTTTGGTTTTTACCGGGTAAAAAATACCGTTCTTGCCGATGTAAAAGCTGTTTTCGGTCAGGTATTCTTCCTTGACGGTATTTTGCACAAACTCGCTTTTGATCGTTTTGGAGCGCCGGGCCAATACTTTCGAGCGGCCGTCGTAGAGTTGATCGTAAAAACCGGTTCGCAAGCCGATGTTGCGGGCCGTATCGCGCACGATCCGGACAAAATGGTGGTTGGGAATCGTAAACCGGTTGACTTTGATGCTTTGCAACTGAATGCGATATACGCTGTCGATGTGCGGAACCACCACCACGTCGTCCACCAGATCATACAACAACTGAACGTTCTGGTAGTCAACGCCGTCGTACGTAATGGTGCCGGTTCGCCAGAGCGAATCGACGTAAGGATGGCCTTTAATGGCGGGCGAATGACCGACGTATTCGGCGCCGTTGTAGAAGCGCGCCTGATCCGTAACGGAACGGACGTAGCGGGTGTTGGCGTGGCGAATGGCATTTTCCCGGAAGGAACTGTCGGCCGAAGCGCTCTGGCCGAAAACCCGCCATCCCGGAATGAAGGCTAATACACTAACCAGTAAGGCGACATACTTCATCGGTAAAAGAAGCCAGAATAAAGGTTTAGGTTGTATTAAAAAGGAATTAATCGGGCAATTATACCCTTATTTCCGGTTTTTTCGGTTACATTCTGACCTGTTATATCCTCATAGACAACTTTTTGTCGCAATCCGTTGGAAACCACGCGATCTAATTTTTTATCTGATTTTCAGGCGGTTTTTCCCGCTGAGTTCACCTGGCAACCGGTCGAATGGGCGGCTCAAACGCCCTTTTTGCTCCTGCGTCTGGCCGATACCCCGATTCTGATTCATTACATCGATTTTCAGACGTACATCCCGTTTCAGCAGCAAACCGACGCCCGGTTTTTTTTTCAGCACCTCACCGACCGGTTTGCCGAAAACGGCGACCGGCTGATTCACCTCTGGGAAGACGTCTGGCGGCAAAAACCGGCCGTTGTCCGGTCGCGGCTTCGGGCGCTGGCGGGTTTTTCAGAACGCATTCCGGCCCGGCTGACGCAGGTTCGGCGGATCGATAAGCCCACCTCCGGGCGGTTTTTGGACGAAAATCATTTGCAGGTCGTCACGCACTCGAAGTACAAATATGGTTTATTTCTGCCCGCGCGCTATTTTCGGGTGGTGTCGGCCGGTTTTCTTAATGAACAGATCGACTCGCCGGAATTGCTGGTGGCGGTGGCCACGTTCAGTTATCCGCGCCAGGTTCTCCGGAATGGCATCGCCCACCGCTCGGTCGAGCTGGTGCGGTTTGCCAACAAGCTCAGTTGTACGGTCGTGGGCGGGCTGGATAAGTTGCTGCAAGCCTTCGTCACCGATTTTCAACCCGACGACATCATGACCTACGCCGACCGCGACTGGTCCGACGGCCGGAGTTATAAAAAACTGGGTTTCACCCGCCTGGAACAGACCGAACCGCAGCAGTTCTGGCTTCGGCCGGAGGATGGGATCCGGCACTACCCCAACCGGTTGCCCGCCGGTTTGACGGCCCCCGAAATGCCCGCCAATGGTTACATTCCGGTTTATAATTCGGGGAATAGTAAGTTTGTGAAGCTTTTTAACGGTTGATGTTATTCCGTATTCGATCGTAAATCCTTGCCGGTTATGAAATGAAATGAATAGCGAACCTTGAATAGTGAATAACGAATTTCGAAAATGAACCTAGGCCTGTCAAAAATGATCGTCATTCTTGGTCCCACCGCGAGCGGTAAAACGCGCCTGGCCGCGCAGGTTGCCAGTCGGATCAAGGGCGAAATCATCAGCGTGGATTCCCGGCAGGTCTACCGCAGCATGGACATTGGTACGGGCAAAGATCTGGACGAATACCAGCTTGACCATCAATCCATTCCGTACCATCTGATCAATATCGTCGATGCCGGAACGGATTATAATCTGTATCAATACCAGCAGGATTTCAATCAGGTGCTTCCTCAAATTCTGAGCCGGGGGCGGGTGCCGGTGCTTTGCGGAGGAACCGGTCTGTACCTGGAAGCCGTGTTAAAAGCCCACCAGTATACCGCCATTCCGGTTAACGCCGACTTGCGGGTTGACCTGGAAACAAAAACCGACGCGGAACTGCTCGACCGGTTTCAGCAACGGCCGTCGGCGTATAGTGATCTGGCGGATTTATCCACCCGCAAGCGCCGGATTCGGGCCCTTGAAATCGCTGCTTACCTGGCGGAGCACCCTGAAACGGAACTTTCGACACCGGTTTCCCTGCCGGATGCCCTCTTTTTCGGGATTGCCATTCCCGTTGACGTGCGTCGGCAGCGCATCACCGACCGCTTGCAACAGCGCCTTCAGAACGGTATGGTTGAGGAAGTTCAGTGCTTACTGGAAAGCGGCATCCCGCCCGAAAAGCTGGTTTTTTACGGGCTGGAATACAAGTTCATCACCCAGTATCTGCAAGGCGACCTGGATTATCCGACCATGACCGCCCGGCTCGAAACCGCCATTCATCAGTTTGCCAAACGCCAGATGACTTTCTTCCGGAAGCTGGAACGGGACGGCCTACCGATTCGCTGGCTCGACGGACAGGAACCAGTCGCTCACTTGGCGGACATCATTTTGAATGATTTTCAACGCTTTAGCTCTTAAAAACGAATCCTTCACCCGTAACTCTTACTACCGGAACGCCTAATCCCGGTAGTTTTCTGTATTTTTGAGCCATGACCCAACCTAAAAACCCGCTTGTTTTTTTAGAAGCGCTTCATCAGGAAATTCAGCAAACGAAATACGGCCAGCAACCGGCGGAACTCTACGACCCGATTGGCTACATCATGAATCTGGGCGGCAAGCGCATGCGGCCACTTCTGACGCTCATGGCCGCTTACCTCTTCAGCGATAACTGGCAGAAAGCCCTTAAACCGGCCGTTGCCGTGGAAGTGTTTCATAACTTCACGCTGATGCACGACGACATCATGGATCAGGCGCCCCTGCGCCGGGGTCAGCCGACGGTTCATGAAAAATGGAACCACAACATTGCGATTCTGTCGGGCGACGTGATGCTGGTTAATGCCTATGAACTGCTGCTGGACGTGGAAACGCCGTATCTGAAAAAAGTCCTGACCCGCTTCAACCGCACGGCCGCCGAGGTTTGTGAAGGCCAGCAACTGGACATGAATTTTGAGACGCGCTGGGATGTTACCGAAGAGGAATACATCGAAATGATCAAGCTCAAAACGTCGGTTTTGCTGGGTTTTGCGCTCGAACTGGGCAGCATCATTGCCGGTGCCGACGATCAGTCCGGCGCGCTGCTGCGCGAAGGCGGTATTAACATCGGGCTGGGATTTCAGCTGAAAGATGATCTGCTGGATGTGTACGGCGATCCGGCCAAATTTGGCAAACAGGTTGGGGGTGATATTATTGCGAACAAAAAAACGTTTTTACTCATCGAAGCGCTGCAAAAGGCCCAGGGCGATCTGAAAACCGGGTTGACCGATTGGCTGAGTGCCACGGAGTTCGATAAGCAGGAAAAAGTGCGGGCCGTCACGGCGATTTACGATCAGTTGGGCATCCGCCAGCTGACGGAAGAACGAATTAATAATTATTTTACGCGGGGCCTGGCTAATTTCAGACAGGTTGCGGCCGATCCGGACCGGAAAGCCCTGCTTCTGGAGTTTACCGAGCAACTTATCGGCCGGGAAAGTTAACCCATACGTTGAAGTTCACCCACCTCTCTTTATGAATGTAACGCTGGCAATCATCGTCATCACCGTACTCGTCAGCCTCTATGGCTGGCAGAACGAATCGTTTCTGGATAACCTGGTTTTGAATCCGCAGAAGGTGTTCCGGCGCGGGCAATGGTATCGACTCCTGACGTCGGGCTTTGTTCACGCCGATTTCGGGCATTTGCTGTTCAATATGTTCAGCCTGTTTTTCTTCGGCCGGCTGATCGAGCAGGTGTTTGGGGCGCTGTTTGGCGGGGCCGGACCGGTTTATCTGCTGATTTTTTACCTGGCCGCCATTGTTATTTCCGACATTCCGACGCTGATCCGGCACCGCGACCGCTCAACTTACAATTCCCTGGGCGCATCGGGCGGGGTATCGGCCCTGCTGTTTGGCGCCATTATGTTCCAGCCAACCGAAAAAGTGTATCTCTACGGTGCCATTGGCATTCCCGGTTTTATTTTCGGGGCTTTGTACATGGGCTATTCGTTTTACGAATCCCGACGCGGGCGGGGCAACATCAACCACGATGCCCACTTGTACGGCGCCATTTTCGGGGTGATCGTCGTGGTGCTGCTGTATCCACCCGTGGTTCCGTATTTTGTTCAGCAGCTTGCCAACTGGAGCCGGTTTTGACGCCCGGCGAAAGCGCGTGAACGGCGGGTAGCAGCGAACGATGTTGCGGGTCTGTTACCTTATTTCTTTGGTCTTGAATGTGGCATTTTCTCAACCAGCCTTATCCGTGTGAAGAACCACCGCGCAGCCGGTGGTTTAAGGCCTTCTGGATTGGGGTTTTCGTAGGAGTGTTTCTGTTACTCTTCCAACCGTTTGGGCTGAATCTCTGGCAAACGTCGTTTAAAACCGCCAAGATTCTCGGTTTTGGCCTGATTTCGTTTTTGGTAACGGCGGGCCTCAATTTCCTTACTCCGGTTTTGCTACCCGGGCAGTTTACCAACGAACGCTGGACGGTCGGGCGCGAAATCCTCTGGATCACCCTGCACATCACCCTGATCGGACTGGTCAATTCCTTTTACCTACAGTTACTCATCGGGAACGCCATTCATGCACCGGATTTGGCCGGAACGATCATCGTTACGTTTCTGATCGGCATTTTTCCCTCCGCAGCGACCGTAATTGTCAATTACATCATCAGGCTCAAAAAATACAGCGAGTCGGCCCGGGCCATTCCGGTCCCCGATCATCCTGCCCAGAACCCTCCAGCCGCGGACCGGCCAGATGTGCCGGACCCACAAAAACCAGCTCAGCCGCTGCTCACGTTAACCGCCGAAAACGAAAAAGACAGCCTCTCCTTTCCGGGCGCCGACCTGTTTTACATCGAATCCAGCGATAATTATTCGACCGTGGTTTACCAAAAAGACGGCCAAATCCTGAAGCCCCTGCTGCGCAGCAGTCTGAGCCGGCTGGAAAATCAGCTTGAGGAAAACGAAAATGCCGCCACCGTCCGCCAGGTGATCGTCCGGTGTCACCGCTCGTACCTTGTCAATCTGGAGAAAGTGGAAAAGGTGACGGGTAATGCACAGGGGTACAAACTGCATTTATATGGTGGTCAATTTCAAATACCGGTCGCCCGAAAATACAACGACACATTGGTGGCCCGCCTGAAAGCCCTGCCCTAATGGATTGCCAAACGTCCCAACGGCTTTCCCAACCACCCCAGGGTTTGCCAAACGCCCCAAATCAAGGCGCTCTACCCCACCGGTTTGCCCGATTTCAGGCGTTCGTGTAGGTTTGTTTCAACGAATCGAACTCCACTAAACGCATTCTGAATCATGACTCTTCTGGTAAAGCTCGTGCTGATCCTCCACATTGCCGCCGGTTTTCTGGCGTTGCTGGTGGGCCTGGTGCCAATGATCACGAAAAAGGGAAACCGCCTGCATAAAGTAACCGGGCTGGTGTTTTACTGGTGCATGGCGATCATCTGCCTGACGGCGGTTTATCTGGTTTTTTTCAAACCCAGCACCCTGTTTCTGCTGTTTATCGCCGTTCTGAGCTTTTATTTCTCTTTCTCGGGCCGACGCATTCTTCGCTTAAAAAAATCGCAAAGCCCCTTTACGCGAATCGATCAGATCGCGGCTTATCTGGCGCTGGGCTGCTCGCTGGTGATGGCGGGTTTGGGCATCCAGGCCGCAGTGACCTGGCTTACCACCGGAAACCTGTCGATGTTTGGGATTTTGTACTTGTTTTTTGCCGGTATCCTGTTCAGCAACGCCCGCTACGATGTGGGGCTGTTCCGGCATCCGGAAAAAGCCAGAAATGGCAAAATGGAGTGGTTTTACGGGCACATTACCCGCATGTCGGGGTCGTACATCGCAACCGTGACGGCGTTTGCCACCGTCAACACCCGGTTTTTACCCGGACATCATTTTCTGGTTGATCTGGCGGCCTGGACACTGCCCGGAATCATTGGCGGCATCCTGATCGGACGCACCATCCGGTATTACAAGGAAAAAGCCGGGGAAAAGAAGCTGACGCCCAAAACCGCCGTTGCGTAAATCCGCACGGCCCGGTGGTCAGCGTTTGAAAAAACCTTTGGGATCGGGGGCTTTCTCCAGCAACTCCTGCAGAAAAGCCAGGTCAACGGACGAAAACTCCAGCGCCCGGGCTTTGTGCACATTTTCCCAGGAAGCGGTATACTCGCCTTTGGCAAACTGGGCCCACGATAGCCGCATGAAGGTATTGGCGTTGGTCTGGTCGTATTGCAGGGCCTTGTTCAGCACCTGAATCGCTTCGTCGAGGAGTTCGTTGTCTTTGTTTTCCTTGTAGTGTTTGAGCTGAACCGTGGCCAGGTCCGTCATCAAAACCGCATTGGTATCGGCGACGGCCAGCCCTTTTTTCAGCAAGCGGATCGACTCCGGTGTTTTGCCCTGCTGGTAACAGATGACACCCAGGCCCCAGTACGTGTCAGAATTTTTATCGTCCAGCAGCCAGGCCAGATTGAAGCGGTAAGTGGCCGTATCCAGTTGACCCTCCGTCAGGTATTCCCAGGCGCGGGTGGAAAAAAACTGGCTGGCTTCCGAGCGGTTGGTAAAATTCTGGTCGCATTCGTTGAGAAAACGGACCTCCCAGGCGATGTGCTCCGTTGTTTTTGCTTTTTCTCCAAACAAAGGCGCCACCATCGGGTTTACCATAATGTGGTTAGCGTCCTTGGAAACCTCAACAGCCGTATCCCCCTTTCCCACTTCGACCTTTCGGGCCGAACTGGCTAACTGTCCCGTTTGGGCAAAAACACCCAGCGGAAACCACAGCAGGAGACCGAAAAACCGTAATCCTTTTGTCCGATTATTCATGTGACGTTAAACGTACTAACCCCTATAGAACGTTAAGGGTATTCAATTTAGTACAAAAAACCGAAAATCGGTTACGTCCGCCGACGGCGCGATGGTCCCGATTTGGGTTTGCTGCCACGGGCCGCCGAACTCTTGGGGGCTTTGCTGCGGGTGGTTGAACTCCGGCCTTTCACCGGCACGCCTTTCTTCTCATGAAACGCCCCTTTGAAGGTAGGGTCTTCTTTTTTGCGCTGACTGTCGATCTCGCGCAAGTAAGCCTGCTGTTCGTCGAACGGAGTTTCCGCTAGTGGAACAGCCGCCGGAATGGATTCGCGCGGAATTTCCATGCGGATTATTTTCTCAATTTTTCCGATGTGGTATTCTTCCGCAATCGTCATGAAGGTGACGGCTTCGCCCGTGCGGTTGGCGCGGCCCGTCCGGCCGATCCGGTGCACGTAATCTTCGTAAATCAACGGTACATCGAAATTAATGACGTGGCTGACTTGGTTGACATCGATGCCCCGCGCCGTTACGTCGGTGGTTACCAAAACCCGAATGTTTCCTTCCTTAAACGCTTCCATCGCGTTGATGCGCGTATTCTGGCCCTTGTTGGCGTGTAGAACGCGAATCCGGTCGTCGGCAACGACCTTCCGGGCTAAAAACTTGTAGATGTTGTCGGCGGTTTCTTTGGAGCGGGCAAACACGATAACCCGGTTGGCGGCTTCGTTGCTCATCAAATGGGCCAGCAGATCGATTTTGGTCCGGAAGTTGGGCACCGCATAAAGTTTTTGCGTCACCATATCCGCCGTCGATGCCTGGGGCGTCACTTCCACCCGCATCGGAAACTCCAGAAATTCGTACGACAACTCCTCTACTTTGGCCGGGAAGGTGGCCGAAAACAGCATGTTCTGCCGTTTCACCGGAATGACTTCCAGAATTTTCCGGATCTGCGGCATGAAACCCATGTCCATCATTTTGTCGGCTTCGTCCATCACCATCGTGTTCAGGTGCTTCACCACGATTTCACCGCGCAGGTAAATATCCGAAAACCGCCCCGGTGTCGACACCAGAATGTCCACGCCTTGCTGCACCGCTTCAATCTGGGCTTTGGGACCAATACCGCCGTATAGCGCGACGTGCCGGATGTCGGTGTATTTGCCCAGTTCACTGATGGCTTTGTCGATCTGCATCACCAGTTCGCGGGTCGGAGCCAGAATCAGCACCCGGGGATGTTGCCCCTGCGCAAATTTGGTTTTCATCAGCAACGGCAGCAGGTAAGCCGCCGTTTTGCCCGTACCGGTTTGCGCAATGCCCAGCACGTCATGCCCCGCCATCGCCAGCGGAATGGCTTGCTGCTGAATGGGCGTCGGCCGCTCATACCCCGCTTCTTCAATAGCGTTCAGGAGTTGCCGGTTGAGGTTAAAATCTTCGAATGATGTAATTTCCATAACTATCGTCTTGAACTGGGATTGTCTTGAACTCGGATTCCGCAGATTAAAGGATTTGAAGGATCTAAAAGATTGCGACAGCTCATCCCAGTTGATCTCGCTCCGGCGGCCCGGTTTAATCTTCGGAAGCCGAGTTCAAGACCGTTTAGTTCAGGATTAAAATCGTTTCAATACCTGCTCGATGCCGCTCAAATAGCCGGTTCCAAACAGGTTCAGATGCACCAGCAACGGATACAGGTTATAAATCGGAATCCGTTCCTGAAAACCGTCTTCCAGCGGAAACGCTTCGTCGTAGGCGTCGTAAAACCGCTCATCGAAGCCGCCGAAGAGTGTCGTAAAAGCCAGTTCGGCTTCGCGCAGCCCGTAGTGAGCCGCCGGATCGATCAGGGCCACATCCCCCTGTTCGTTTACCATCACATTCCCGGACCACAAATCGCCGTGCAACAGCGCCGGTCGTTCGACGGGCAACAAATCCGGCAACCGCTCGTATAATTTCTGAAATTTAGCGTAAAGCTCCCGGGAGAGAAGACCTTTGTAAAGCGCCATTCCGGCCAGCGGCTGAAGACGCTGCTCGATGTAAAACGCAATTCCGTTGTCGGTTAATTCATTGCGTTGCGGCAGCGAACCGATGTAATTGTCAGTGCTCAGCCCGAATTTGGACTGGGTGTGTGAGTGTACTAACGCCAGCGACTGCCCGAATAATTCCCAATAGTCGGTTTTTGGTACCACGGGGTCGATGTATTCCAGCACCAGATAGGCTTTGTCGCGGTATTTTCCGTAGCCAATGACCTCCGGAATGTAAATCGCTTCGGTCGAACGCAGCAGGTCGAGACTCTGGGCTTCGCAGCCAAACATCTCGGTATTGTCCTCCGGATTCCATTTCACGAAATAAAGGCCTTCCGACGAAAAAACCTGCGCTGCCGTATTGATGTTGCCGCCCGCCAAAAACCGGGCTTCCAACACTTCGACCGAGCGACCCAGGGTCTGAAAAAATAAGCCTTCAAAAAAATCAAACTGTTCTTCTCCCAGCCACATCATTAATTACTGTTTTCCGTTGTGTGGTTTCCCGTTTCGATTTACAGTTTACAGTTGGTACTTTTGCCAACCCAATCCGCTATGAATACCCAGATACAACACCTTTACGAACTGGCGCAGCGCCCCGAACGCCGGATCATCGGACTGATGTCGGGCACCTCGATGGACGGTCTGGACGTAGCGCTGTGCCGTATTCAGGGCAGCGGGCCACAAACGCAGGTTTTGCTCACCCATTTCGAGACCGTTCCGTATACGGACGACCTGAAGGCGGAAATACGGAAAGTTTTTGCCAAAAAAGAAATTGATTTTCAACATCTGTGTTTGCTCAATGCCTGGATTGGACGAATTCACGGCCAGATGGTCACCGATTGTCTGACTCAGTGGAACCTCACCGCTGCCGATGTGGATCTTGTGGCCAGCCACGGCCAGACGGTTTTTCACGCGCCCAAAAGCCAGCACCGGCTCGCCGGTTTCCCCAACGCGACGCTCCAGATCGGCGACGGCGACCACGTAGCCGTAACAACCGGCATCATCACGCTCAGCGATTTTCGCCAGAAACACATTGCCAAAGGCGGTGAAGGCGCTCCGCTGGCGGTCTACGGCGATTATTTTATTTTCTCGAAAAAAGACGAAAACCGGATCATGCTCAACATGGGCGGTATCGCCAATTTTACGTATCTGCCGGGCAATCTAAGCGCCGAAGAAGTCTTTACCACCGACACCGGCCCCGGCAACACGCTCATCGACGCCTTCACCCGGCAGTATTTCGGCCAGCCGTACGACGCCGACGGCCGGATTGCCGCCAGCGGAACGATCCACCAGGCGTTGTTGCTTGAACTGAAAAAAGATCCGTTTTTTCAGGCACCGGTTCCCAAAACCACCGGGCCGGAAGTGTTCAACGGCGAGTACGTCCACCGGGCGCAGCAACGCAGCCAAACCGGGTCGTTACCGCCCGCCGACCTCCTGGCGACCCTCACGCGCCTGAGCGCCGAAACCATTGTCGAGGCCATTCAGAACGTTCTCAAGCCGGGCGAAGTATATACGGTTTACTGGAGCGGGGGCGGTATGCACAACCCGGTTCTGACCGGCGCCATCCGGGATTTGTTACCCGCCTGCCGGTTTGCCAGCACCGATGACCTGGGCCTTTCGGGTGATGCCAAAGAAGCCATCCTGTTTGCGGTTTTGGCCAACGAAGCCGTCGCGGGCGGAACCACCTCGTTTGGCAACCGGCAGGGCGTTCCGACGGTGACGATGGGCAAAGTTTCTTTTCCGAATTAACGCACAAATCATGACTGATATCATCATCATCGGGGGCGGTATTGTGGGGCTGGCAACGGCGCTGCAAATCAAGCAGCAACGCCCTACTCTTTCGGTTACCGTCCTGGAAAAGGAAAACCGGCTGGCGGCCCACCAGACCGGCCACAACAGCGGGGTGATTCATTCGGGCCTTTACTACAAACCGGGTAGTCTGAAAGCCACCAACTGCATTCGCGGGTACTGGATGCTACTCGAATTCTGCGAAAAAGAACAGGTTCCCTACGAGCTTTGCGGCAAAATCGTGGTGGCTACCAAACCGGAAGAAGTGCCTTTGCTGGACAATCTGTACGAGCGCGGACGGCAAAACGGCCTGGAAGGGCTGAAAAAGCTGTCGCAGGGCGAAATGCACGAAATCGAACCGCACGTCCGGGGCGTCGAGGGCATGTGGGTGCCGCAAACCGGCATCATCGACTACGTGCAAGTTTGCGAGAAATACGCCGAAAAACTCCGCGAGCTGGGGGGCAAAATCCGGCTGGGGGAGCAGGTGATGCAGATCACGCCCGGCAACACGCTGTCGGTGGTGGTGACGAACCAAGCCACCTACGAAACCAAACTGGTGGTCAACTGCGCCGGGCTCTATTCCGACAAAATCGCGCAACTCGGCCAGCGCCAGCCCATCGACCTCCGCATCATTCCGTTCCGGGGTGAGTATTTCAAACTCCGTCCCGAAAAACAGCACCTGGTCCGCAACCTGATTTACCCGGTCCCCGACCCCAACTTCCCGTTTCTGGGGGTTCACTTCACCCGCATGATTCACGGTGGGGTCGAAGCCGGGCCGAATGCGGTTCTGGCGTTTGGGCGCGAAGGCTACCGCAAATCGGACATCAATCTGAAAGAATTGTTTGAAACCCTGAGCTGGTCCGGTTTTCAGAAAGTAGCCGCCAAATACTGGGAAACCGGCCTGGGAGAGATGTACCGCTCGTTTTCAAAGTCGGCTTTTACGAAAGCCTTGCAGGAACTGATTCCGGCCATTCAGGAGGATGATCTGGTGGAAGGCGGTTCGGGCGTTCGCGCGCAGGCCTGCGACCGTACGGGCGGTTTGCTCGACGACTTTGCCATTCTGGAAACCGAGCGGGCCATCAATGTTTGCAACGCTCCCTCGCCGGCGGCTACTTCGTCGCTGTCGATTGGTTTGACGGTATCGGAGAAAGCACTGGCCCGGTTTTAAGGCACCGCATAATTAGAAAAAACTTAAAAATTGAAATAATCCAATAATGTATTTGCTACCTTCCCTAAATGCTTCGTAACTTGCAGAGATTAAGCATTTATCCCAAAATAAATAATTACTTCCTAACTAGTCACATGAAAAATATCCTGTTTGCTATTGCCTTCGTAACTGTCATTTCATCGTGTTCGAGCAAGAAGCGTTTAGCCGAATTGCAGACCGTCCATGATAAAGTAAAAGTGGAATTAGAAGATTGTGCCAAAAAAACCGCCAGCCTGCAAAGCTCCCTCGGAACAAAAGAAGCCGAACTGACCACCAAAAACGGTCAGATCAACGATTTGCAGAGTCAGTTGGATTATATGAAAAAAACCAACACGAACTTGCTGGACCGGATGGCCGATCTGTCGATTGTGAGCAAAGCCGGGGCTGAAAGCATCCGCCGTTCGCTCGAAACGCTTTCAAACGTGTCGTCGTCGGCCCAACGCCGGGATTCGATCAACCTGTTGCTGGTGAAGAATCTGAAACGCTCCCTGTCGGACATCAACGACAGCGACGTGCAGGTGGAAGTGAAAAAAGGTGTGGTGTACGTTTCGATCTCGGATAAATTACTTTTCCCGTCGGCCAGCTACGTGCTGAACAAACAGGCGGAAGGCGTTCTGGGTAAAGTGGCGCAGGTCATCAACGACCACCGCAACCTGGATGTGCTGGTGGAAGGCCACACGGACGTGTACCCCATCTCGACGCAATTCCTGAAAGACAACTGGGATTTGAGCGTGCTGCGCGCAACGTCGGTCGTTCGGACGCTGCAAACGCAATTTGGTGTAACGCCCTCGCGTCTGACCGCCGGTGGCCGTTCGGAATTCCTGCCGAAAGAAGATAACACCACGGAAACGGGTCGTCAGGCCAACCGCCGGACCGAAATCGTTCTGCTGCCGAAACTGGATGAGTTCTTCAACCTGTTGACCGAGCAGAAATAAGCGGAATTGAAAAAGCTTACAAGGCCGGTGATGGATCCATCACCGGCCTTCTTTTTTTAGACCCCCACCGTAAAGCCGGTTTCAAAAATACCGTCCGGTTCGACGTGCTGAATGGCTTCTTTCTGCTCAAACGGCACGGGCGTTCCGTCGCGGTCGGCGCAGCCCAGCCAGGGCTCGATGCAGACAAACGACGCACCCGGTTTGGCCCAGATGCCCAGGTACGGAAACGCCGGAAAGCTCACCGTTACGGCGTGATCGTGGTTGCGGCTCCGAATGGTCACCGCCCGCGAATCCGGATTTTTAAACACCAGCGCGTCCTGATCGAATAAATCGGTGGTCAGCGGCAACTGGTTTCCGACCGTCAAAACCGGCTCGGTTTCGCCCGTGAAATAGCCTTTGGGCGACAGCAGGTGCCGCTCCAGCGGTTCTTCCTTCTGAAACTCCAGGAAATAATCCTCGTAGGATTCGTTCGGCAAAAACGGCACGGCAAAAGCCGGGTGCGCCCCCACCGAGAAATAAATCCGCTTCGTGTCCTGGTTGATCACCCGGTAAATGATGGTCAGAACCGACTTGTCGATCTGGTATTCGATTTGAAAATCAAATTCGTACGGAAAAACCGCCCGGGTCTGTTCGTTGGCCGGCAGCGAAAAAACCGCCTTCGTCGGCGTCGCTTCCACCAGCATGAACTCGGACTGGCGGGCAAAACCGTGTCGTTCCATTGGATACGGTTTTTCATCGACGATGATTTCGTTGTCGAGGCAGCCGCCCACCACCGGAAACAGGTTGGGTGCGTGCCAGCCCCAGACCGCCGGATCGGCCTGCCACAGGTGTTCAATACCGGTTTGTTGATTATAAATCGACGTCAGCTCGGCACCTTTCGGCCGAATCGTCACTTTCAGAAAGTCGTTTTCGAGTGTTGTCATGATTGAAATGGTTTCCGCAACTTAATGACAAAAATGGGCAGAAAGCCGTAACTTCGGGCAAAATTTTACCGCATGGCTCCACAACGCAACCGGGCGCTGACGTTCATCTTTATTACCATTCTGATTGACTGCACGGGCATTGGCGTTATTGCTCCGATTGTTCCCCGGATTATCGAAGAACTGACCGGCGAAGGACTCAGCGATGCTTCGGAATACGGCGGCTGGCTGACCTTCTCCTACGCCGTCATGCAATTCATTTTTGCACCGATTCTGGGCGGGCTGAGCGACCGCTTCGGTCGGCGGCCCGTGCTGCTGATTTCGCTGTTCGGGTTGGGGGCCGACTACGTTTTCTGTTCGTTTGCGCCCACCATTGCCTGGCTGTTTGTGGCCCGGTTTGTGGCCGGTATCTGCGGAGCCAGCTTCACAACGGCCTCCGCTTACATTGCCGATGTGAGTCCCCCGGAAAAACGGGCGCAGAATTTCGGGCTGGTTGGGGCGGCTTTTGGTCTGGGCTTCATTGTGGGCCCCATCATCGGCGGTATTTTCAGCCAGTACGGCAGCCGGGTTCCGTTCATGATTTCGGCCGGGTTGTCGCTGCTCAACTTTATCTACGGTTTTTTCATTCTTCCAGAATCGCTTTCGCCGGAAAACCGCCGGGAATTTAACTGGAAACGGGCAAACCCCATCGGCTCGCTGACCCGCCTGAAACGCTATCCCGCCATTGTGGGACTGGTTGGTTCGATGGTCTTGCTGTACATTGCCGGTCAGGCTCCGCAGGCGGTCTGGACGTACTACACGATCGAAAAATTTCACTGGGATGAAACCTGGGTGGGCTATTCGCTCGGTTTTATCGGCCTGACGGTGGCTATTGTGCAGGGTGGCGTCATTCGGGTGGTGGTTCCGAAGCTGGGACCCAAACGATCGGTTTTTACGGGTCTGGCGTGCTCAGCGCTGGGTTTTACGTTGTTTGCGTTTGCTACCCAGGGCTGGATGATGTTTGCGTTCATGATTCCGTACGCCCTGGGCGGTTTGGCCGGGCCGGCCGTACAGGGCTTGATTTCGTCGCAGGTGCCGCCCAATGAACAGGGTGAGTTGCAGGGCGCGCTGGCGAGTCTGGCGAGCATGACCTCCATCATTGGCCCCTTGCTCATGACGCACTTGTTTGCGTATTTTACCAAACCCGAAGCGCCGGTGTACTTTCCGGGAGCGCCCTTTCTGATGGGTGCCGTGCTGATCCTCGCCAGTGTGTTTTTAGTGACGAAGGCCTTGGGAACGGATTCTATTTTGGTACCCAAACCGGAAAAATCGTCTTCCAGCCTTTAGGCTCCTGCCACACACCCCCGTTTACGACCTCGTATGGCGCAAGTATCATTTTGAGAGTTTTCTCGTTGGCGCGGTCAAGTTCGGGTAATACGTCCGGGGCGGAAGCAGCGCGGCCGGTTTTCAGAACAACGGGGACCAGCAGATTCCGGTTCGCGACGGAATGCAGATGCGGGTCTGTTGTTACGCCGAACCCATTACCACCGACGGAACGGGCGAAAACCGGATTCCGAAGCGGGAGATGGCCCGGTAAAAAGTCTTTCAGCCTCGACTCGGATAAGCCCGGATTAAGTCCTTCGGATACGCTTCTTCTGGTACACGTAAAAGTACCTGTTTTTACAAAACCGTAAATTCCCTCTACCAAAACGCGTTTTGATCGGCCACCTTTGTAGCGTCGAAAGACAAACAACAACAACTACTGAACAACAAAGAACAACAACAAGTACGACATGGAAAAGCAAGTCTGGGGAGAATCGTGGGAAGGTTCGAACACCCGCTTTCACCGCCAGGACGTTCACCCGCACGTACTGAAACACCTGACGCCGTTTGCGTTGATGGAAAAGTCGGTTTTTGTGCCGCTCTGCGGCCGATCGCTCGACCTGGTGTATTTCAGTCAGTTTGCGGAGCGCGTCGTGGGTGTGGAACGGACCGAGAGCGTCATCCTGCAATTCTTCGCGGAAAACCAGCTTGCGTATGAAAAAATCGGGGAGCGGTATATTTCGAACAACCTGACCATTTTTTGCCAGGACCTGTTCACACTAACGCCCGAAGAAGTCGGTGAGATTGATCTCGTTTACGACCGGGCTTCGTTGGTTGCGTTACCGCTTCCCATGCGGGTGGGATACCTGCAAAAAATGGAAGAACTCACTTCTCCGGGTACGCAGTATTTTCTGAGTACGCTGGAATACGCGCCGGAAATGAACACGGCTCCGTTCAGCATCGGCCCCGAAGAGGTTTACGGGTATTTCCCGAACTACCTGATCGAGCACGTTGAAAGCCCGAACGCACCGCACCACCGGCTGGTGCGGAAACTCAATCTGCACTACTTGAAGGAACACGGTTTTAGGATGCGCAAACTCCACGACGCATCGTATGCCTCCCTGATCGAAGCCACCAGCCGCAGTTTCTACGAATTTTCGTAACGCTTCTCCGGGACTCTCCTTTCTGTCTGCTCCCTAACACCCGATTTTTTCTCTGTATTTTTTGTGACGTTAATCCGGCAGCCCGGTTTTTACCCGATTACCAAAAACCGTATTCCCTCAAACCCGGATAAAGATTTTCTTTTTGAACATCCAGTATAATATCAGCCAGAAAATCAGCAGGGCCGCCCCACCGCTCGCCAGCGGTTCGTAGGGACCGAACTGCTCGAATACGGTTTGGCCCAGATGCGTTTTGAAGGTGTCCATGATGAAATGATCGATGAGGTGAACCAGGCAGTAAATGGCAATGGAATTCATCCCGATGACCACCAGCGGAAACGCCCAGCCGCGCCACTGTCTTACATCTATTATATAGTAGAAAACCGCCAGCATCCAGAAACACCAGCCTCCGCTGAAAAACACCCAGCCCGGCGTCCAGATTCGTTTGATCGACGGACTGATTTCCGTGAGGGTGAGCAGCCAGCCCGTGGCCAGCCCAACGGCGCCCGCGATCAGCAATCGCTTGACAATTTCCGTGTAGGGTAACTCGCTCCGCAGCCATTTACCGGCCTGTAGGCCCAGGATCATCGTCGCGAGGGTCGGGATAAAACTCAGCGTCGCGTAGCCGCCACCATTGTACAGAAAGGTTTTGGCGCGCGGAAACAGATTCAGAAACCAGGTATCGAAGGCCCAGGCCAGGTTGCTGTTTTTGTTGAAGTGAGCCGCAATGCCAGTTTTATGATACGGCCAGTCGGCAGGAACGCCCACGGCTTCGTAGGAAAAACCGGGTCCGGGCAGCGGATACAGCACAAAAGCCAGCCAATAGCCGACGACAATCGCGCCGAACGCAATCCAGATGGTGCGGACCGACCGAAATCCCAGTAAAAACAGAAACGGATAGCCCAGACCGATCTGGGTTAGGGTGTCTTCAAACGTAAAGTTGGTCTGCTGGCGACCAACCGATCGCAGAAAAATACCGAGCAGAACCAGAATCAGCGACCGGCGAAGGGTTTGCAGGAACATACCGCCGAACGCGGACTCCCGGGCCTGCCGACTGGCGATGGAATAGGGCAGCGCCACGCCGACCAGAAACGAAAAGGAAGGTTGAATTAAATCGTGGAGCGTGCAGCCAAACCATTCGACATGGTCCTGGTGATGCGCCATGAAACGCCAGAAACCGCTTTCGGGCAGGGCTTCCGAAATTCGGCCGTAATGAAGAATTTCGGCGGCCATCAAAAACATAACAAAACCGCGGTACGCGTCCATCGACATCAGTCGACCCGCGCGAAACTCAGGGAGTACAGTAGCCAAGGTGGGTTCAGGATTAGGAATCGTGCAAGAAAAGCAATTTTTCCGATTTTCCGTACGTGCCGACCGCTACAGTCGCTGGTCGTTCGGGCAAAAATAGGTTGTCCGCCCGCCGACTTCCGATTTAGCGATCCGGGTTCCGCAGCGCGGGCAGAATTTATGCGCTTCGAGGTCGTCGTAGGGCGAATTGTCCCACTCCCGGACGTGAATGAGAAAACCGGGCGGGAAATCCCGGTACTGGGCTTCGTGCCGGATGGCGGTTGTTAGCACCCGTTGAATGGCGTCGTGTAAGCGTCGGATTTCGTCGTCGGTCAGCTGTTCGGTTCGCTTTTCGGGATGAACCTGCGCCTGAAAAAGAACTTCATCAACAATCCAGTTTCCCAACCCGGCTACGGTGCTTTGATCCATCAGAACCGGTTTGATCAGGGCTTTTTTCCGACGGATTTGGCCCGTTAGCTCAGAAAATGCAATCGTCAGACCGTCCTGACCGATCTTTTTCCGTTTCAAATAAGTATCTATGTCGCTGATTAGACCAATCCGCTCGAATTTTCGCGGGCAGATGAACCCCAGATTGAACCCGCCTTGAAAGTGAAAAACGATCCGGGCGTATTTGGGCCGGTCGAGCGAGGAATGATAATATTCCAGATCGCCGGTCATACCGAAATGCATGTGCAGAATAACCGGTTCACCGGTTTGATCAGGTCCCTCGGTCAGCACGAACAGGTTTTTGCCAACCCGGCGCGTCCCGGTAAACCAGCGGCCGACGAGTGTTTCCTGCAAGATAAAAAAAGGCGTGTTCAATAATTTGGTATCCTCCACCTCAATAGCTTCGATTGGTTGAAGCAGAGAGGATGTTTCGAGGTAAGAGCGATAAATTTCAACTTCGGGTAATTCAGGCATACGTTAATAGGTCGGGAACATTTTAGGTCACTTTTGACGTTTTGTATAACATTTAGAATGGTAATCTGGTTAGATTCAACAGACTATTTGGGAATGAAAGCGGTTTTATTCAAAATACGGGTTTCAATAAAATTTGTTTCGGTGATACACTAACTTGACAAAAACGCCCGTTATGGATACAATGCATTCGATTTCGAGCAAGTATATAGAGATTGTGATTTAACCCTAACCTGATTGAATGACAATTATTTACCTATTTTTTGTTTAATTCTGTCTAATTAATTCAAACCGCACAAAGTAGTTATGGAAAACAATAAGCCAAAAGCCAACGGCGCGCTCGTAGCGGCCTTAGTTATCATGACCATTCTGGCAGGTGTGTCCAGTTATCTATTGTACGAACAAAAAGAGGTGGGTAAAAATCAGGAAGCAACGATTGCAACCCGCGTAGAAGAATTAGCAACGACCCGGACCCGATTGGATTCAATCTCGACGGCACTGGATGCAAAAATTGCCGAAGTGAAAAAACTGGGTGGTGACATTACGGATCTGGAGCGCGTGAAAGCCGATCTGGAGCGTGACAAAGCCGCACTGCGGAAAGGTCAGCGTGTTTCAATTGCCAAATACGAAACCAAAATCAAGCAGTATGAAGCGTATCTGATCGAAAAAGATACCTTGATTGCTCAGCTGCGTTCCGAAAATCAGGTATTGGTTACAAACAACCAAAGCCTGACCGATGCGAACACAACGCTGCAAACGGAAAAACAAACGTTGCAGGATTCGGTGACGACCTATAACGCAGCCAACCGGGATTTGACGGACAAAGTGACCCGCGCTGCGGCTTTGAAAGCCCAGAATGTTCGGGTATTCGCCCTGAATTCGCGGGGCAAACAACGCGACGCCACCGAAGATATGGTGAAATCAAAACGTGTTGATAAGCTGAAAGTGGTTTACATGCTGCCCGAAAATCCGCTGACGAAGCAGGAAGAAAAAGAAGTGTATGTTCGGGTGCTTGATCCTTCGGGGGCTGTCGTTTCGGATATGGCCAACGGTTCCGGAACTTTCCAGGTTAACGGCGAAGAGCAGGTCTATACGGTAAAACAAACCGTTCCGTTCACCAACAACAATCAGAACGTCGAACTGACTTACAACCGGGGTACTGTTCCTTACAAACCGGGTAAATATACCATTGAGTTTTACTCAGAAGGTTTCCGGATCGGTGAAGGTTCGTTTGCCATCAAGTAAGTACGCATAACACACCAGCACAAAAGGCGCGGTACCCAACGGTACCGCGCCTTTTGTTTTTGCCAATAAAGTTATTTAGACTTCGCTGGAAATGAATCTTACGTGAAAACCGGGTCGTTGGCGTCAAAAATCCCAACCTACCTCTTCAGGAAAACCGTATCCAGTGAAAGCGGAGACTTCTTAGGAAATCAGTGATTGCTGGATCAGGTTCCACTTCTGAAGTATGGTTTTCGTTTGCTGCCGGCTGACGGCAAATTGGCGGCCGGTAACCAGTTCAATGAGGGGAAGCGGGAAATGAGGGAGTTCGGCGGGGTGAAACCGGTAGATCAGTGCCGGATTGATCAGGTAGCAGTCATTGATCCGCCAGAATCCGGGTAGTTGTTTTTCCCAGCGTGTCATGGCTCCGGCAACGGACACACACTGTTGCGTATGGTTGTCAAAAAAAACGATCCAGGTCTCTTTTTCTTCATTGTATAGATAAAGTATATCTAACAACTCGAGCTGGTCTTTAAAACGGGGGTCATTGATAGACAGCATAATTCATGATTCGGACAGAGAAATCGACTACCTTCGACATTAGCTGCGTAAAGCTAACTGTTCGTTTATTTATTCTTTATGCGTTACTCAATTGCTCGTAAATAATTTCCCAGCGACGACGCGAAACCGGCAACACGGTTCCGTCGATCAGGTGGATAAGGCCCGCCCCGGTTTTTAGGCGCTCCAGCCGTTCGACGTATTCACAATTCACAATACTGTTCCGATGGACGCGGACGAACCGGTCGGCGGGCAGCACTTCAGCCAGTTGTTTCAGGGTCTTGGGCATAATGATTGAAGGCCGGTTTCGCCAATGCAGCCAGGTATAATTACCATCGCCCTGTAAGCAGATCAGATCTGAAGCTTCAAAGAAATATTGGCGAGCCCCCCGAAAATACAATTGTAAAACAGAACCAGACGCTACCAGACGCGAAGAAGGAGAGACAGGAATTAACATACACTAAATTTCTGGCTAAAGGGTGCAAATACAGTCGGTTATAAATTAATTGCGCAAATATACCATGATCGTAATTTCATGCTTGTAAATGGCTATTAACGACCGATATTGGTACCTGAACGGCTAATTTTGGTAATGGAAGAAAAAGAATGGAAATAGGATATATGAAACTTTTTATATCTCTAATATTCTGGTAATTTACCGATCTAAACGGTGATAGCATGGATAAGAATCAAATCCAGATTTTAGTTATCGAGGATGAGGCTGTTCTGGCTATGGATCTATCCGATACCCTTGAAGAAGAAGGGTATTATGTTATCGGAATTGCCAATAATGGCCGAAAAGCGCTGGAATTCTTTAAAACTCAACGCGTCGATTTAGTAGTTTGTGATATTCAGTTAAAAGGTGATTGGGACGGTATTGAAACCATCGGACAGCTGCAGGCAATACGGTCTGTGCCTGTTATTTATACCACAGCTTTGTCTGATAAAACGACGCTGGATCGTGCCAAGCATACATTGCCTTCTGCTTATTTAACAAAACCGGTCCACACCAGCAACCTGCGGATTGCAATCGAATTAGCGCTGCATAATTTCGCTCATAAACAGGATTCGGCACCTCAGGAAGAAGTGGTGGAACTGAATACCATTTTAGAGAAAGATTCACCTTCGAGAGAAACGATTCTACGAATTGATAATCTTATTTTCATCAAGCATAATTACCAGTTTGTTAAAATTTTGCTGGAAGATATTCTGGTTTTGGAAGCCGATGGTGCGTATACAACCATCGTTACGAATGATCGCAAATACGCCATCCGGCTAACGATTAGCACCTTGCTGGAACGGTTGAGCGAAATCCAACTGGCCCGCGTGCACCGCTCGTATGCGGTTCACATAAAAAAAGTAGAAGGATTCTCCGACCGGGAAATTGTCGTTGGCAAACACGTTATTCCACTGGGCCGCCAATATAAGCAGGCCTTTATACAACAGTTTCAAATTTGGTAATCCCGAATTAGCTTTTCGACTTGACGTTATTTATGAGATGGTTTTTGGTTTTTTGGGCGAGTTTTGCTTGTCTACCATTCGCTTACGCCCAGTTGCCGTCTGCGTATGATAAGCTAAAGGCCACACTGACTGCAAAGCCTGATACGGCCCGGATTGTTGCTTACCAGGACTTTGCCGACGACATGATGCGGAAAGGGCGGGTTGGTGATGCTCAAACTGCGCTTAATGAAGCCCTCTCAGTAGCCAGAAAACTAAAAGACAAGCGTCAGATCAGCCGGGTCTATCTATCAATGGGGCAGCTGGAAACGACTCAGGGAAATTTCGCGCAGGCGTTGAATCAATTTCAACAATCCCTCGATTTGTTAAAAGACTCGCCGAATCTAAATCAAAAAATCCTGATTCTACTCCGCATTGGGCAAACGTATTTTCTGGCCAGCGATCTGAAGCAGGCCGAGCGCTACTACCAGCAGGCGTTGCAACTCGCCAGCCAGCACAAGCGGGCGGTTCTAATGGCCGATGCTTATTCCGAACTGGCTAATCTGGAAGACTCCCGTCAGAATCCGCAGAAAGCGCTGAAATACAATGCCCAGGCAATCGCTATTTACGAGGCCAACGGAGAGGATACCTGGTCCTCCCTTTTCAACCGGGCAATTGAATTTAAGAATGCCGGTCAATTTGCGCAGTCAGAACAGATTTTTCGGCAGTGTCTTCAACACGCCGAAGAACAGAAGGACGAATATCTGAAGGGGTATGTTTACGTAAACCTCCCCAATACCCTGCTGGGGCTTAACCGCCCGGACGAAGCCGAAAAATACGCGCGACTGGCGTTAAAATGGAGTGAAACCGGCCCGGAGCGCCTAAAAATCCGGGAGGAAGTTTTTGATATTCTAACCCGCGTCTACGAAAAACGGGGACAGGACCGGCAGGCGCTAACTTATTTTCGCCAGAAAGCGATGTATCGCGACAGCGTACTGAATGCTGAAAAATCCCGCCAGTTGATCATGGCTGAAAGCCGCTATCAGGCCCGGGAAAAAGAAGCGCAAATCCAGAAGCTGGACGAAGAAAATGGGCAAAAAGCGCAGCAGTTAGGGTGGTTGAGCGGGGGCCTGGTTATTTTAATTGGTTTACTGGGTCTCCTGTTCTGGCAATACCGAATCATCCGTCGTACCAATGCCCGGCTGGTGGAGAATCACAGCATCATTTCCGAAAGCCATCAGAAAATTACGGAGCAATCGGAACAATTGAAAACACTGCTGCGGGAGCTGAATCACCGGGTTAAAAATAATCTCGCTATCGTTTCCAGCTTACTCCGTCTGCAATCGAAACGACTGGAAGACGATGGCGCCGTACAGGCCGTTCGTGACGGTCAGCAGCGGGTGGAAGCGATGGCTTTGATTCACCAGCGGCTTTACCTGACCGACAATGTCTCGACGATCAACATCAAGGAGTACATTACCGATTTATTCGAGAGTCTGTTGCTGGCATATGGCTATGATCCAGCCTCTTTTGACCGGGAATTAGTAATTGAGCAGGACGAGCTTGATGTCGATTTATCGGTTTTACTGGGGCTTATTCTGAACGAAATTTTAACGAATGCCTTCAAATACGCGTATCAGCACGTTCAGCGGCCCTTTTTGCGGATACGGCTTCTGGCCGAAGAATCCAGCGAACCCAATCTCGCCCGGCCCCAGTTGACCCTTGAAGTTCAGGACAACGGGGCCGGTTTGGACCTCCGGCGCTGGGAGCGCCCTGGCAATTCGTTTGGCAAGCGATTAATTACATCATTAAGCGAACAAGCCGGCGGTCAACTGGAAGTTACCAACCGCAACGGGACGTATTACCGGCTGACCATTCCGCCCTTGTATCTCCGGTCAGAAGCGGCCTGAACCCTGCTTTCCCGCAAAACCGGGTCTTAAGGATTAAAAAGAATACAAAAAACCAATGGCTAATCCCTGGCTATACTGAATGGCATCGTCCTGGTCTTTGTCGTACAAGATGATGCCAGTTAGATTGACATTCACGTACTTATTGATTTTCGCGGTGAGGGATACATCGAGACGGTGATCGATGGCATTCAGCGTTTCATAATTGGCGAAAAGCTGATAACGCGCCTTCAGATTCAGATTTTGAGCAATATTGCGGTCGAAGTTCGCGATCAATTGAAAGGCAAATTCATTCCGGACGGTTTTGCCGGGAGCGACACCATACCGTGCAGGCTCCCCTATGGTGATGGAATCGTCCGTTACAAACGTCTGCCGCAGGGTGGCCAGCCCGAATTGTAAGTTAAAATACGTAACCGGTTTGTATTCCAGCCCGACTGATTCCGTCAGGTAACCGGGTGATAAAAAATTTGAAATCAGTACGTACCGCTCTCCCCCACTAGCCAATTCTTCGTACCGGTAGCCTGGTGCAAACTGCGACAGGAAGTTAAGGTTACCAAAGGCCAGCCATGCTTTGCTCAACCGGTGCCCCGCTTTCGTGTCCAGAAAAATACGGTCCACGTTCTTACGCGAATCCTGACCCTGATTTTTTACGATACCGTATTGCAGTTGAACTTCGCTGGTCCAGTTAAAACGTCGCTGCATGTAATCTGATTTAGCGTTGAAAAAAGCGCCTAATGCGACGGAATTAACACCCCCACCTTTCCAGTTGCTGCTGAAAGAACCCTGATTCAGGTTGAGCCCAAACTGCGCTGAGCGTTTCCAGTAGGTTGTATCGAGCGGAATAACTTTGATTGAATCAAGATTAGTCGGTTTCTGGGCCCGTACGAGTGTACTCCAGCCAATCAGAAAAGTTAGCAGAATGGAAATTTTCATGGAAAGTACGGTGGTTAAGGATTCGTTGGAAGCCGTTAGTCGAAAATTTCTATGTGATGCGACTGAAGACTTTGTAAGGGGATGATAGTGGTGGTATCGCCGGTCCGTAGCGTCAGGGACGTAGTATCAATTCGGACAATGGCTCCTTTTGTATCTCCAATCCGGACCGTTTGCCCTTCGTAAAACCGGTTTTTGCTGTAAAACGATGACAGAATATTCGCCATCACATCACGGGACGCAATACCGTAGCCAATCGCAAAGGCAAAAATGATGCCTCCAATAAGCAAGTTAAAACTGGATTCCAGCAGTTCAGTGTTGATCCCGGCCTGACCGAGCGCACTGATCAGGGTAATGATCAGAAAAAAGAAAAACACAATCATTCCCAGCAACCTCCCGGAAGCGATATTGAACGACTGACACAGCGTAACCACCGCCCCTTTCAATGCATCTGCGATCAGCACCCCCACCTGTAGCATAATAGCTGCGGCAATCAAGCGGGGAATAAAGTCAACCAGCGACTTCACCATAGCCGTAATGGCTGATACGCCGAGCGTTTCGGTCGCGGCCATTAGAAAAATCAGCAACACGAAGTAATACAGAACCTTAGCAACGATGTCGCTCAGCTTTATTTCCGTCTTGAGCCGTTTGATAAAGTCGATTTCGGTCAGCCGATCCCCAATCCGGTTGAGCCCGATTCGTTCCAGAAGTTTTGAAACCAGCACTGCCAGGGCTTTTGCCACGCCGAATCCGACCGCGAGAATGAAAGCCGCCCCAATGATACGAGGAACAAAATCAATAAACTGGTTGATCAGGGTGGTAAAGGTGTTACCCAGTATATCGACGAAAGCCGGAATCCGATCCATAGCAAGGTTTACTTTATTACGGTTTTGAAGATGGAGGTTCTAGAGTTGAAAGCAGGATTGATACGACTCCCAAAAAATCATCAACGTAAACCGCCACCACGGATAGGGAATTGCGAATGAGATCAATTTCCGACACTAATTCTGCTTTGACATTGGGCGGACAGGTATCCGGCAATTCAATTTCTTTAAAAATAGAATAAAGCGACTCCATTGAGCTTTGGGAGCAGATGTACAGGCAAACTCATTTGGTAAACTTCGTCCAGGCAATAAATTTGGCCACCAGCAGGGTTACGAAAATGAGCGTTTCCAGATACCGTTTCTTCAACTTTTCCTTGGCGCGTTTGAGCCGCATCTTAACGGCGCTTTCACTCAGGTTGTGAATGTCAGCAATCTCTTTGATACTCACCTCGTCCTGGTATTTCATCAACAGCAGGCTTTGTTCTTCCATCGTCAGGTAACTCAGGGCCGACTTCAACCGCTGTCCTTCCATTTCCATCGGGTCTTCATCGTGACTCTCATCCAGCCAATCCATTTCTTCATCCACCGGAACTTCAATTTTTTTCCGGTTGGTGCGTAACTGATCTGTGCAGTAGTTATACGTGATCGAAAAGAGCCAGGTCGAGAAACGGGATTGTTCTTTAAAACTGCTCAGACGCACCATTAACCGCAGAAAAATGTCGTGCGTATAATCCTCCGCCTTGGCAGAATCTTTTGTAAACATCAGACATTTCCGATAGACCTTGTCACTGTAACGGCTGTATAGAAGTTCAAAATAACGGTTACTTTGCTTATCGACATAAAGACGCACAAGCTCTTCGTCTGTCAACCGCTTTACCTCTAATGATGCAATCATCCTAAAAACGCTTAAAATTTTAAAGTAACATCCAAGCTCTGGCTTATTGATAAAAGCACACTACTTGTTACTATAGAGCGCCATAAATATGTTGGATGTACAAATAAAACTAAAATGCATTATATGTCAAGAGGACGAATCATAAAAAAAAGCCCGGTTAACTAAACCGGGCTTTCTAAGTAACTAAAGCTTTAATAAACGTAACTTGTTGTTAACCAATAGCAACGCGTTTAAAAGCAGAAATGCTTAGTCCTTTGCTGGTTTTGTCCAGCAGTTGAGCGATCGTGAGCGATGAATCCTTCACGAACTCCTGGTTCAGCAGCGTATTGTCTTTGTAAAACTTCTGCAATTTGCCCAGGGCGATTTTTTCCAGCATGGCTTCCGGTTTCCCTTCCGCGCGCGCCTGATCTTTACCAATTTCAATTTCACGCTCTACAATAGTGGCATCCACGCCGTCTTTGTCAATGGCAACCGGTTTCATGGCGGCAATTTGCATGGCAATGTCTTTACCAACTTCGGTCACTTCGCTGCCATTCAGGTTATTCAGGCCAACCAGCACGCCCAGTTTTCCATTAGAGTGATTGTAAGCAACCACTTGTTCTGCCGTTACCACTTCGTAAGCCGTTACGTCCAGTTTCTCACCGAGTTTTCCAACCAGTTCCGTGATATGCTCCTGCAATGACCGGCCATCGCCCTGCGGCAACGCCAGCAGTTCTTCTTTCGTAGCGGGTTTTGCCGAGACCGCGTTATCCAGCAGCGCCATCGCCAGATTCTGGAAATCAACCACTTTGGAAACCGGTTCGGTTTCGCACGCAAAGCCTACAACCCGGCCGGTTTTTCCATCCGGACTCACATGCGTCAGGACAATGCCTTCAGAGGTTGTGTTATCAGCCCGTTTGCTGGCAATTTTCTGACCTTGTTTCCGCAGAATATCTTTTGCTTTTTCAAAATCTCCGTCGGCTTCGGTAAGCGCTTTTTTACAATCCATCATTCCGGCGCCTGTTTCCTGCCGGAGTCTGTTAACGTCTTGTGCGGTAATAGCCATTGTTTGTTTATTAATTATCTGTTAGCAAATTCTTAACTATATGTTAACCTATTGGAGTCTCCCGAAACGGAATAGCCCATAGCGAGGCTATGGGCTATCCGATCCGTATAATTCTGGCAACATGGGGTTGCTCTTCGATAGTCTTAGTCCTCCTGTTCGTTCGTCTCTTCAGCAACAACCGGGCTCACTTCTTCCGTTTCTGCGGATGTTTCGCCTTCGGCCTGTGCTGCTTTCACGTCTTCGGCCCGTTTTGCTTCTTCCTCTTCCTGCAGACGCTGATCGTCTTTATCCTGCTTGCGCTCCAGCAGCCCTTCTTCGATCGCCTTACCAATCGCCAGCGTAATCAAACGAATGGATTTGTAGGCATCATCATTGGCCGGGATTGGATAATCCACCTCATCCGGATTGGAGTTGGTATCGCACATGGCGAAAACCGGAATGCCCAGCCGTTTTGCTTCGGCAACGGCAATATGCTCGCGTTTTACATCCACGATAAACAAAGCCGCCGGCAGACGAGTCAGGTCAGCGATACCGCCCAACACCCGCTCCAGTTTCTCTTTCTCCCGGGATACGGTCAAACGTTCCCGTTTTGCCAGACTTTTGTACGTAGTTTCGTCCTTCATCATTTTTTCGATGCCCTGCATCTTCTTCAATGATTTCCGGATTGTTGCGAAGTTGGTCAGCATTCCACCCAGCCAGCGATCCGTTACGAACGGCATCTTCAGCCGACGCGCTTCTTCCGTAACGATTTCCTGGGCTTGTTTTTTGGTGGCCACGAACATGACTTTGCGCCCTGAGCGCACGATGCCTTTCATCGCAGCGGCTGCTTCGTCGATCGACGCCAGCGTTTTGTTCAGGTCAATGATATGGATACCGTTTTTCTCCATGAAGATATACGGTGCCATACGGGGATCCCATTTCCGGGTAAGGTGGCCAAAATGCACACCGGCATCCAGAAGGTCTTTGTACTCTACTTGTGCCATTTTACAATGTGAAATAAGAAAATGAAATAATGAATACGCAGCACCGCACGTCGGCATCAGGCAAGTGCGATCTGGACAATGGATCAGTTAAGATCTAACATTTAATGCCTACCGAATATTCCCTGATTGTGGGTACCTTCGGTAAACGGTAAATCTTAACCAATAAAAAATTAACGTTTCGAGAACTGGAACCGGCGACGGGCTTTCGCACGACCGTATTTCTTCCGTTCTACCATGCGCGAATCGCGAGTCAGGAAACCTTCTTTTTTCAAAGCGGGCCGGAACTCAGGATTGATTTCGCACAACGCCCGGGCAATTCCCATACGGGTGGCCTCAGCCTGACCGGAAATCCCACCACCGCGAACGTTTACTTTTACGTCGTAACCTTCGGGTGCATTGATGGTTGCCAGCGGCTGTTTCAGAACGATTTGCAGAACCTCCGTAGGAAAATAATCTTTGTAATCCCGGCCGTTGATAAGGATGCTGCCGGTACCGATCGCCAGATACACGCGCGACACGGCGGTTTTCCGGCGACCTAATGCGTTGATTCGTTCCATTTGTTAAGACATCAGACGAAAGACAAGAGAGAAGAGACTAACGAACCGTATTCTTTTATCTCTTGACTACTGTCTATTCTCTATTATTAATAATCCAGTTTAATTTCTTTCGGTTGCTGCGATGCGTGCGGGTGCTGATCACCAGCGTAGACATACAGGTTGGTAAACAACCGGCTGCCCAGGCGGTTTTTCGGCAACATCCCTTTGATGGCGTGTTCCAGAATAAAAGCCGGGTTTTTCGCCATCATCTCGCGGGGTGTCCGAAACCGCTGACCTCCCGGGTAGCCCGTGTGACGGACGTACACCTTATCGGTCATTTTTTTACCGGTCAGTTTAATTTTCTCGGCATTGATGATGATGACATTGTCACCACAATCAGCATTCGGCGTAAAGTTGGTCTTGTTCTTGCCACGGATGATTTTTGCCGCCTGGCTTGCCAACCGACCTAACACCTGATTCTCCGCGTCAATGACCACCCAGTCTTTCTGCGCCGTCGCTTTGTTGGCCGAAATGGTCTTGTAGCTTAACGTATCCACTTGTTTATGGGAGATTAAATATTGATAGACAATTACTTGCGCTATACACAAAAACTCCCGTCCAAAAACGGGAGTGCAAATATAGAGTCTATATTTCTGAATTACAATAGAATGTTGAGAAAAAGGAGGAAAGGGCGAAGCAGAAAAGAAGGAAGGGTGAGAGATGTTAGCGGAGTTTCAAAGTCACCAGGCAAATAACGGCCAAAATGATTCCGACAATCCAAAACCGGGTTACAATTTTGGCTTCGTGGTAGCCTCTCTTCTGAAAATGGTGGTGTAATGGTGACATCAGAAAAATTCGCCGGCCCTCGCCGTAGCGTCGCTTGGTGAACCGGAAGTAACTGACCTGCATAATGACCGACACCAGCTCAACCAGAAAAATACCGCACATGATCGGAATCAGGAGTTCTTTCCGGGTCGCAAGCGCCAGTACGGCAATAATGCTGCCCAGCATCAAACTCCCCGTATCGCCCATAAACACCTGCGCCGGGTAGGAATTGTACCATAAAAAACCGACACACGCCCCCACAAAGGCCGCGCAGAAAATCACCATCTCGCCCGAATTCGGGATGTACATGATGTTCAGGTATTGCGAAAACGGTTTGTTATTCGACAAATACGCGAACACGCCCAGCGTTAACCCGATAATTACGGAGGTTCCGGCCGCCAGCCCGTCAATACCGTCGGTAATATTCGCTCCGTTGGAAACCGCCGTTACGATGAAAATCACGATCGCAACGTACAGGATCCAGGTGTATTCGTCCGGAATGAAATCCGGAATCAAGGCATTGTAATTGAAGTCGTTATTCTTCAAAAAAGGCACGGTGGTCGACATGGATTTGATATCCTGAAACGCCCCATTTTCGACCTGTCCAATCGACGTGTTGATCAATCCCGGTTGGTAGACCCGGATTTTTACGTGCTCATTGAAATACAGGGTCAGGCCAACAATCAACCCCAGTCCAACCTGCCCGACAACCTTGAATTTTCCCTGTAAACCCTCTTTGTTCTTCTTGAACACCTTGATATAATCGTCCAGAAAACCGATCAGGCCGGTCCAGATCGTCGAAACCAGCAGCAGGACAATGTAAACATTGGTCAATTTGGCAAACAGAAGCGTCGGAAACACCAGCGACGCCAGGATGATAAAACCGCCCATCGTCGGCGTTCCGCGTTTCTGCATCTGCCCTTCCAGTCCCAGATCCCGTATTTCCTCGCCGATTTGCAGATTTCGGAGCATGTCGATGATTTGCCGCCCGTAAACAGCCGCAATCATCAGCGACAGCGTAATGGCCGCGCCCGCCCGAAACGATAAGTATTGAAAAACCCCGGCGCCGGGAAAATCGAACTGCTGATCGAGGTAGGTAAACAGGTAATAAAGCATAGAATCTGAAGGGTTGAATGGGTAAATGGTTTCAATGATTACACGGCTTTAGGGGTTAAATGGCAATTTACGCGCGGCAGCCATTTAACCACTAAAACCGTTCAACCATCAAAGCCATCCAATCATGAGTGTTGAAAGGCTTCCCGGAGAACCTGGCGATCGTCGAAATCATATTTAATTCCGTTGATTTCCTGATAGGTTTCGTGGCCTTTACCAGCAATTAAAACGACATCGCCGGGGCGGGCCAGCGTTACCGCCCGCTGAATGGCCTCGCGCCGGTCCACCAGGGTCTGCGTTTTCTTGAAATGAAGGGGCGGCACCCCGGCCTGCATCTGCTCCAGAATCGCCATCGGGTCTTCGTTGCGCGGGTTGTCGGACGTCAGAATGACCCGGTCGCTGTATTTACAGGCAATTTCGGCCATGATGGGGCGCTTGGCCGCATCCCGGTTTCCGCCACAACCCACCACCGTAATGACCTGCTCGTTGCCCTGCCGCAAACCAGCAATCGTTTCCAGTACGTTCTGCAGGGCATCCGGCGTATGAGCATAATCGACAATGCCCACAATCTTGTTTTCCGAAATCACCATCTCAAACCGCCCCGGCGGACTCGCCAGGTTCGATAATTGCGTCAGGATTTCCTCGGGGTCTTCACCCAGCAAAACCGCAGTGCCGTACACCGCCAGCAGGTTATACGCATTGAACCGGCCCGTCAGTTTGAACCAGACCTCCCGGCCATCCATGTCCATCTGCATTCCCAGCAAGCCTTCCGACAAAATCCGTCCTTTGAACGAGCCCAGCGTTTGCAGCGAATAGCTTTCTTTCCGGGCGGCCGTATTTTGCAGCATCACCAGCCCCCGCTTGTCGTCCAGGTTCGTCAGCGCAAAAGCCGACGCGGGCAACTGGTCAAAAAAGCTTTTTTTGGCTTTGATGTAGTTATCGAACGTGCCGTGAAAATCGAGGTGATCGTGCGTTATGTTGGTAAAAATACCCCCGGCAAACTGCAAACCGCTCACCCGGTGCTGCACCAGCGCGTGCGAGCTGACTTCCATAAAGCAATACGTACACCCGCGCTGCACCATCTGGTCGAGCAGCTCGTTGAGCGCAATGGTGTCGGGTGTGGTGTGCGTCGCCGGAATCACCGTTTCATCAATCTGGTTCTGAACCGTCGAGAGCAGACCCGTCCGGTAGCCGCGTTGCCGGAACAAACGAAACAGCAACGTAGCCGTCGAGGTCTTACCGTTCGTACCCGTTACGCCCACCAGCTTCAGTTTTCTGGAAGGCTGATCGTAAAAATTAGCCGCTATCAGCCCCAGCGCAGAACTGCTGTCGGGCACCTGCACATACGTAACGTGCTCAAGCCGGTTTTCGGGCAATTCCTCACACAACACAACGGCAGCGCCCCCTTCAACGGCTTTGTCGATAAACCGGTGGCCATCGGTCTGCGTCCCCCGAATGGCTCCAAATAAAACCCCCGGCCCCGCCTGGCGGGAATCCATCGTCAATTTTTCCACGTCGACACTCATGTTACCGGACGTCGACAGCAGCGGCACTTTATACAATAGCGTGGTTAACTGCATAATAAAGCTGGAAGGCCGGTCGCACAGACCTTATCTTCCGGATTGATTTTTCTTGTTTAAGGCAACCACCAGCGTATCCGGGCGGGCGCTTTGCCGCAGCGTCAACGTGATTTTGCGCGGCCGGGGCAGCGGATCACCCGGCGGCACCGATTGGTCGATCACTTTGCCGTAGCCTTCGAACCGCACCCGGAAACCCCGGTTTTCGAGCAGGTGCAGGGCATCGCGCAGGGTCATGCCGCGCAGGTCGGGAACCTTATTCTGGTCCGTCTGGCTCACCCACTGAATCCCCGCCCCCTTCGGTTCGGCTTTTACCCAGCCGTCGGGGCTGGACTGGGTATTCATGTTCAATTCCGTACTGATGGTCCGGATATCGTCGGAAAAACCGGCTTTGATGCCCGTACCCGACTGGCGGGGCGGTTTTGACGCTACGGCGACGGGGCGGTGCATCTGAATATCGTAGGCGTAAATCCGGTCGGCAATTTCCCGGAACACCGGGGCTGACACACTTCCGCCGTACAGCAGGTCGATGTTGGCCCCGTGGGGCGTGTCAACCACCACGGCGATGCTGTAGCGGGGTTTTTCGGCCGGAAAATACCCGATAAACGACGTATAATACTTGCCCACCTGATACCGACCGTTGATCAGCTTCTGGGCCGTACCGGTTTTTCCGGCAAACCGGTAATGCGGGCTCTGGCTCTTTTTGGCCGTGCCGCGTTCCACCACCCCCTCGAGCATCTTTTTCACCTGCCGAATGGTGGTCTGGCTGCAAAGCGGTTCCTGCGAAACATACGGTTCGTATTCTTTGACGACCTCGTTGGCGCGCCGAACCTGCTTGACGAGCATCGGCTGAACCCATTTTCCGTCGTTGGCGATGGCATTGTAAAACGTCAGCATCTGCAGGGGCGTCAGTTTCAGTTCGTAGCCAATCCCCATCGAATTGAGCGACAGCTTGCTCCAGCCGGGCGATTGCGGATTGGGCACGATGGGCTTCGTCTCGCCGTTGAGTTTCAACCCGATCGGTTTATCCAGCTTGAACCGGCGCATGTAGCGGCAATAGGTCTCCGGGCGGTTGTAAAAATTATACATCAGCATGTGAATGCCGACGTTCGACGATTTTTCAAACACCTGCTGGACGGTAATGCTGCCGTGCCCGCCCCGTTTGGCGTCGGAGATCCGGCGACCGTGGTAGCTGACCACGCCCCCGCCCGTATGCACCATCTGATCGGGCCGTACGGCCTTTTCTTCCAGCAACGCAATCATCGTGGGCAGCTTAAAAGTCGAACCGGGGTCGGTGCCGCCGGCCAGCGCGTGGTTAAAATTTTCGACGTACTTGCCTTTTCTCAGGGTCAGGTTTGCCATCGCCCGCACTTCCCCGGTTTCTACTTCCATGACAATCAGACAGCCCTGCTCGGCCTGGTATTTTTCCAGTCCGTGCAGCAGGGCGGTTTCGGCCATGTCCTGAAAATTAACGTCGATGGTGGTGTAAATATCCATGCCCGGCTCCGGTTTGATGTCCGAACCGTCTTCAACCGGCATACGGACGCCCCCCGATAGTTCTTCCACCAGCCCAACGCCGTCTTTGCCCGCCAGCTCCTTCTGAAAGCTGTTTTCCAGTCCGACAAAGCCTTTCGAAGTTTCCGGATTCAGGTAGCCGACCGTCCGCAAAGCCATGCGTCCGTAGGGATGGTAACGCTGGTAAACCGGATCAAACTTTCCGCCCCCCAGTCCGCTTTTCTGCCGATCGCGCCGGAAAAAAGGCCATTTCTGCATCGCCAGCCGCTCCTGAAACGTAATTTTCTTGCGGCTCAGCAACACGTATTTGCGCCCGCTTTCCCGGGCTTTCTGAATCATGTACGTGTACTCATTCCGCGACCGGTCGCCAAATTTCTGGGACAGCAGCAGACCCAGCGAATCAATTTTTTTCTCGAATGAATCTTTTTTAGCCACGCGCGGGTCGATGCCGACGTAATAATAAGGCAGCGAGGTCGCCAGCGGATCTTCGTTGCGCGAAAAAATATTGCCGCGCGTCGCCCGCAGTGTATCCCGTTTGATGTGGTACTGCGTGATGCGGTCTTTCCACATATTACCGCTCTGATCCGGAAGAAACTGCACTTTCGCCAGTTGCACAATGATGGCGATGGCAAACAGGCAGATCGCTACCGAAGCCAGGGTTGCCCGGCGCAAAATATCCTTTTTGACGTTCATGGCTTTGTTTCTTCGGCTTTAATGACGATTTTCAAAGGTGGGGTGATGGGCTCCGTCAGGCCCGTGGCCAGCACCTGCTTGCTGATTTCGGATTGTTTGCCGCTCTTCTTGAAGTCGGCCTGAAAGGTCGTGTATTTCGCCCGCTTCTCGTCAACGTCGGCTTTCACCCGCTGAATGTTGCGCACCAGCCGCTCGGCGTTGTGGTTGAAACCGATGTACAGAATCAGCAAAAACGAAATCCACATGATGCGGTCGAAGTGCTTGATCGGCCAGGCGTTGTCTTCCCCAAAAAGCCGGTCGAACCCGATGGTCTGGTTTAGGTAATTCAAAAGCCGGTTTTCGCGTTTTTTCTTCACGATCGGTTGTTTTGGCGGTGTTTTGTAGGTGTTCTGTGCCATATCGTTGGAAAGCCTTGTGTCGTTCTACCGTTTCTCGGCAATGCGGAGTTTGGCGCTGCGGGCGCGCGGGTTCCGGTCCACTTCTTCCGCCGGGGCTTCGATCGGTTTTCGCGTGATCGACTGAAGCGGTTTCAGTTCATTGCCGTATAAATCCTTTTCAATGTCCCCCCGGAAATTTCCCGATTTAATGAAGTTTTTCACCAGCCGGTCCTCCAGCGAATGGTAGGCCATCACCACCAGCCGCCCGCCCGGCGCCAGCACCTCCGGAACCTGCGTCAGAAATTCTTCCAAGGTAACCAGTTCCTGATTGACCTCAATGCGCAGCGCCTGAAAAACCTGGGCAAAATACTTGTATTCTTTCCCCCGGGGCGCATACCGCTGCAAGACGGTTTTTAAGTCATTGACGGTTTCCAGCGGCCGGTTGACGCGGCTGGAAACAACGACGCTCGCCAGCGTTTTGGCGTTGATCACCTCGCCGTACATCCCGAAGATTTTGTGCAGCTGATCTTCCGGGTATTCGTTAATCACTTTCCGGGCCGTCAGCTCGCCCGACTGGCTCATGCGCATGTCCAGATCAGCGTCGAACCGGGTTGAAAAACCGCGTTCGGGCGTGTCGATCTGGTGCGACGAAATGCCCAGATCGGCCAGAATACCGTCCACCTGCTCAATTTTATAAAGCCGCAGATACCGTTTCAGATGCCGGAAATTGGCCGCTACGAACGTCAGCCGCGGATCGTCGATGGCATCGGCGTTGGCCCGGGCGTCGGGGTCCTGATCAAACACAATGAGTCGTCCTTCTGAATCCGGGCCCGGCGGCAGTTGCCGCAAAATTTCGCGCGAATGGCCCCCGCCCCCAAACGTCACGTCAACGTACGTACCGCCGGGTTTCAGGTTGAGGCCGGTGACGCAGGCCTGCAACAAAACCGGTTCGTGGTAATTGGTTACTGTCATGGTATCAGCCAAGGCCTTATGAATCAGAAGTGTGCAAAAAAGGCAGAAGATTTTCGGGCTTTTCGGACCGAATTCCAATTTCCCGCCTGTTTCAAAATCCTTTTCGGAACTAAAACAAAATCTTCGTCCGTTACAAACTTAACAAAACCGCCCCTATTTCTACCCCCACAAAAACCGGATCTCCTATTTTTTATTGTATGAAAACAATTGTGGTGGTATTGATCGCAACGCTGTTCGGGCTTTCTGTTGCCGGCGGTGCTCAACCGGTTTCGGACCTTAAAACCGGCGTCTGGCGGGCGGTTTTAAAGACGAAAGGGGGCGACCTGCCCTTTGGTCTGGAGATCAGCGCCAACGGCCCGGCCTACACCGCCTACGCTCTCAACGGTGCGGAGCGTTTACCGTTCGATAAGGTGTCGGTTGTGGGGGACTCGATTCGGTTGACAATCGATATCTTTGAAGCGGAAATTCGGGCCAAAGTAGAAAACAATACGCTGCGGGGATTCTGGCGCCGGCGCCGAACGGGTCAGAACTACACCTCGCTGCCGTTTCAGGCGCAGCACGGAGTCCGATACCGCTTTATTCCTACCTCCCAAACCCCTGCCATTGATGTCACCGGCCACTGGGCCACGACCTTTCGTTCCGAAACGGATTCGACGGTGGCGGTTGGTGTCTTTAAGCAGAAAGGCAACCAACTGACGGGAACGTTTCTGACCACAACCGGCGATTATCGCTACCTCGAAGGCAATGTTGTGGGCGACACCCTGCTGCTTTCGACCTTCGACGGCACGCATTTGTACCTGTTCAAGGCGAAACGGAAACCGGATAACACCCTGACCGGCGGCTTCTGGTCGGGCGAAAGCGGGTACGAAAGCTGGACGGCCCGGTTTGACCCCGACGCTAAACTGCCCGATGCCACCCGCCTGACGTATTTGAAACCGGGTTACAAAACCGTCGAATTTGCGTTTCCGGACGTGAACGGCAAACCGGTTTCGCTGAAGGATGGGCGGTTTCAGAACAAAGTGGTGGTGGTCCAGATTCTGGGTTCGTGGTGTCCAAACTGCATGGACGAAACCAATTTTCTGAGTCCGTGGTACAAAAAGAACAAAAACCGGGGCGTCGAGATTGTGGGCCTGGCCTACGAAAAATCGGCCGAACTGGCCGAATCGGCCCCGAAAATTCAACGAATGATCGACCGCTTCAAAATTGAGTACCCCGTCGTGCTGGCCGGTACGAACGTGAAATCCGAAGCTTCGAAAACCCTGCCGATGCTCAACCAGGTGGTCGGTTTTCCGACTACGATTGTGATCGACAAAAAAGGGGTCGTTCGCCAGATTCACACGGGTTTCAGCGGACCCGGCACCGGAAAATACTACGACGCGTTCGTGGACGATTTTAACCGATTGATTGATAAATTAGTAGCTGAGTAAACAACAAATTATGAGTCGATAAACGGGACCAGACGCGGGCAAAAGGCTTTTCCAGTGTCTCCCATCTGTGCTCGCTTGTCGGAATCCACATCACTATGAACATGACCCGCCAGGAGAAAGTCCTGCTTTGCATTCTTGCCTGCATCAACTTCACGCACATTGTTGATTTCATCATCATGATGCCGATGGGGCCGCAGCTGATGCGGTTTTTCGGCCTGAATCCGCAGGAATTCAGTTTCATCGTCTCGGCCTACAGCCTCAGCGCCGGAATTTCCGGTTTTCTGGGTGCGTTCTACGTCGACCGCTTTGACCGCAAAAAAGTCGTGCTGACGGCGTACATCGGCTTTGTCGTCGGGACCATCGCCTGTGGCCTGGCGCCGACCTTTGGTTTGCTGGTTGCCGCCCGCACCACGGCCGGTTTGTTCGGCGGGATTCTGGGCGCGCAGGTGTTTTCCATCGTTGCCGATGTGGTTCCTTACGAACGGCGGGCAACGGCCATGTCGATTATCACCACCTCATTTTCGGTGGCATCGGTCGTGGGGGTTCCGCTTGGCCTCTATCTGGCAACCGAAATCAGCTGGCACGCGCCTTTTCTGGCCATTGGCGGTCTGGGCGTGCTGGTAACAGGTCTGATTATCCGTTACGTTCCCGACCTGAATGGGCATCTGCAACACACCAGCGCGAAATTCAACCCGCTGGAAGTGCTCACCTCGATTGTAAAAAACCCCAACCAGCTCCGGGCGCTCTGGCTCACCACGACCATTATGCTGGGCCACTTCAGCATCATTCCGCTGCTGTCGCCCTACCTGGTGGCGAATGTCGGGCTGGCCGAGAGTCAGTTGTACCTGATTTACTTTGTGGGCGGTCTGGTGACCATTTTTACGGGACCGCTGGTCGGGCGGCTGGCTGATAAACGGGGCAAATACCCGGTTTTTGTCGTTTTCGCCCTGCTGTCCATCATTCCCATGTTTTTGCTGACCTCCATGCAGCCATCGAGCCTGACGTATATTTTGTCGGTGAACGCCGTGTTCTTTATTTTCTCCAACGCCCGTTTCATTCCGACGCAGGCGATGGTGACGGCGGTCGTTGACCCGCAACACCGGGGCGGTTTTATGAGTATGAACTCGTCGGTCCAGTTGCTGGCGCAGGCCGCTGCCACCTACGGTGCCGGTTTGCTCGTGACCAAAACCGAGAGCGGGCAGTTGATCCACTATTCGTGGGTTGGGTACCTGGCGATGGCCGCCATTTTTGTGAGCGTTTTTATTGCCCGAAACCTGCACCCGGTCGACGAAACGCCTTCAACGCCCGCGGCTGAAAAACCGGCTGAGCCAGCTACGCCGGATTCGGGGACAATCCGCCGTCCGAGCAAAACGCCGGAAACCGTTTCCTAAATTAGTCGCCAAAAAATTTGGAGGGAATTCGTTCTCTTTTTTATATTTGCACATATCCTATTGACAAAGTATAGTAATGTTTAAAACGGCACAACATCGCACCAGCTACCGCTCTCCCGCGGTTATCGCATCGCCCCTCGTTTCGGCTGGCGGCTGTTGTTGTTTGTCTACCGCGATGAGCTGCTAGCTTATCTTTCCCTAACGACCTTTCAATCAACGGTTTTTTTGACCATCTGACGTTCGACACGCCGACAAAGTGGGTTCGGCACAAAGACGTCAGATTCAATTGGCCCAAAAACATACATAGTCTATAAACGTACTGCCATCATGATCGCTTTTTTTGACACTGTACACGAAGACACCGATCTTTATTCTTCCCCGCAGGTATTCCGGAAACTGGTTCCGGTTTCGCCCCTACATCCGGGCGAAAAAGCCCCTTTGTTTGGTATTCACCGCCAGCGCATCATCGGGCAATACAGCATCTGGCAAACCGATTACTCAAAAACCGTTTCGCTCCACGACTGGCTGCAAACGGGACCGCTGGTGGTTGCCTTTTACAGTTCCGGCTGGAATGGGTACGCTAAAACGTACCTTCCCAAACTGACCCGGCTTCAGGCGCACATCCGGGAAGCGGGCGGTAATTTACTGGTTGTATCGCCCGACTCGCCCGAGTCACTGCAAACGCTGGCCGAACAGCACGATTTGCCGTTTACGATCGCGCAGGATACGGATAATCAGATCGCCGGGAAATTTGGGATTCATTCGACGGATGATCCGGTCTGGAACTGGATTGCCGGCATTACGGAAGATGTCCCCTACCCGGCCCTGTTTCTGGTGGCGCCCGACCGTCACATTCAGTTCAGCTACGTCGACAAGGATTTCGCGGAAGCATTCCCGGCCGAAGCCGTTCTGAATCACCTCGACGAACTGACCGCCGTTCAGACGCTGGCTTTTTACGAGCGGAGTGCCGCCTGATCGGCGGTTTTGGCCGACCGCACCAAACTGAACCGCGCAAACAACTTCCACCGGTTGTGGTTTCTGATGATGAAAACCAGGCATCAGAAACCACAGCCACCGAAATTCGGTGGCTCGGGGTTCGGTCTGGCTGCGAACCCAAACCGCCATGCCGCAATTCCTTGCAGAACCCGAAGCTTTTCTTTTCAAAGACGACGGCACGATTCCGAACAGCACCTACCCGCTGCTGCTTTACCACAACGCCTTTTCGGAAACCGGCCCGGCGGGTGCCTCCTGGCTCGAAAACCGGTTTGCGGCTAACCACTGGACCAACTCCTGGCGCAACGGCGTGTTTCCGTACCATCATTACCACAGCCTTTCGCACGAGGTACTGGGCGTTTACAGCGGCTCGGCCCGGCTGCATCTGGGCGGGGAAAAAGGCCCGAAAATCCGGGTCCGGAGTGGCGATGTCATCGTGATTCCGGCCGGGGTGGGCCACAAACGCCTGGAAGCCTCGGCGGATTTCGGGGTTGTGGGCGCTTATCCCGACGGACGCGATTACGACGTGTTGCGGGGCGAACCCGGCGACCGACCCAAAGCCGATCAGCAGATCGCTACCGTTCCCCTTCCGAAAACCGACCCGCTACAGGGCCAAGATGGCGCGCTGATCCACCTTTGGAAAACCGCCTTATACACCGCCGGGCTTCAGCCGTCCGATTTTTAGCAACCGAAACTAGGCATCGCTTTCATGGACTAAAGTCGGTGGAGACAATGTCCGCTCATCCGCAACTTTTTTAGTAGTTTTGAATGTTATTCTAAGACGACTAAACACTGAAGCGGAGGAGTTGTGACGGATTATATTTCAACCTTAAATGAACCCCAACGGCAGGCCGTGTTGCACGACAACGGACCGCTGATGATTATTGCCGGCGCCGGATCGGGTAAAACCCGGGTGCTGACCTACCGGATTGCCCATCTGATCGAAAAAGGCGTTGACCCGTTCCGGATTTTGTCCTTGACGTTCACCAACAAAGCCGCCGGGGAAATGCGCCACCGGATCGAGAGCGTGGTGGGGTCGGAGGCCCGCAACATCTGGATGGGAACCTTCCACTCGGTTTTTGCCAAAATCCTGCGGATTGAAGCCAAGGCGCTCGGGTATACCAGCAATTTTTCCATTTACGATACCGACGATTCCAAATCCCTGCTGAGAAGCATCATCAAGGAGTTTGCGATGGATGATAAGGTCTACCGCCCTAATATGGTGTTTGCGCGCATTTCGGGGGCCAAAAACCGGCTCGTTGGCTGGGCCGATTACCTGGCTAATCCGCTCATCCAGGCAGACGATGCGGCCGCCCGGATGCCCGAAATTGGCCGGATTTACAAAGCGTACGCCATGCGTTGCTTTCAGGCCAACGCGATGGATTTCGACGATCTGCTGTTCAATACGAACGTGCTGTTCCGCGATCACCTCGACATTCTGAACAAGTACCAGCATAAATTCAGGCATGTGCTGGTCGATGAGTTTCAGGATACGAACGTGTCGCAGTATCTGATCACCCGGAAACTCTCGGCGGTGAACCAGAATATTTGCATCGTGGGCGACGATGCCCAGAGTATTTACGCGTTCCGGGGCGCCAACATCGAAAACATCCTGAATTTCGAGAAGGACTTTCCGGATGTTACCACGATCAAACTGGAGCAGAATTACCGCTCGACCAAGACCATCGTCAACGCGGCCAATTCCATTATTGCCCGCAACCGGGCGCAGTTGCGGAAAAGCGTTTTTACTGACAATGAAGAAGGTACGCTGATCGACGTGATCAAAGCCGCTTCCGACAACGAGGAAGGCCGGTTGATTGCCACTTCGCTCTTCGAAGCCAAGATGCAGGAAGGGCTGCGCAACACCGATTTTGCGATTCTCTACCGCACCAACGCCCAGTCGCGGGCGTTTGAGGAAGCCCTTCGGCGGCTGAGCATCAAATACCGGATCATCGGCGGGCTGTCGTTCTATCAGCGGAAGGAAATCAAGGACTTGCTGGCGTATCTGCGGTTTACGGTCAACCAGAACGACGAAGAAGCCTTTAAACGCATCATTAACCTGCCCAAACGCGGCATTGGCGACACGACCGTGGCCAAGATTTCGGTCGTAGCTGCCGAAAACCAGGTGCCGATCTGGGAGGTGGTTAGCAATGTGGGCAAATACGTGGCCGGCCGGGCCGGGATTGCCATCGAAGGGTTTGCCGACCTGATCAAGAGCTTTCAACTGCTGCTCGAAAAGAAAGATGCCTATGATGTGGCCGCGCACGTCGCCAAATCATCCGGTATTCTAAAGGAATTATACGACGACAAAACCGTCGAAGGACTGTCGCGCTACGAAAACGTGCAGGCGTTGTTGAACTCCATCAAGGAATTCGTCGACAATCCGGACAACGACGACAAAAGCCTGAGCGCCTTTTTACAGGTGGTTTCGCTCCTGACCAGCGCCGACGAAAAAGACGATGACGGCGACAACGACAAGGTGACGCTCATGACCATTCACGGTGCGAAGGGGCTGGAGTTCCGGAATGTCTTTATCGTGGGTCTGGAAGAAGATTTGTTTCCCTCGCAGATGATGCTCGAAAGCCGGGCCGATCTGGAAGAAGAACGGCGGTTGTTTTACGTGGCGATTACGCGCGCTGAGAAAAAGCTGACGGTTTCCTACGCCGAATCGCGCTACCATTACGGCCGGTTGAAGGTCTGCGAACCCAGCCGGTTTTTGATGGAAATCAACCCGGACTTCCTGAAAATGGCGAAAATCCGGCACACCGAACGGGAAGACCGCGCCGAGTCGAAGCGGGAAACGCCCTCGGGTGGTTCGATGAGCTTTGTGCGGAGCCTGGCCCAAAAAACCGCCCGCCAGCAGGTTCCGCAACCTACGGTCGCCCACGTTCCGTCGAGTGATTTTGCGCCCAGCGATACGTCGAAACTGGCCGAGGGCATGCGCGTGGAGCACCTGAAATTTGGTTTCGGGCTGGTGCAGAAAGTGGATCAGGATGGCAACGACCGCAAAGCTGTCATCAAGTTTGAAACCGCCGGGGAAAAAACCCTGCTGCTGAGTTTTGCGAAGCTGAAGATTGTAAGCTAATAGCGACAAAGCGCTCAAAAGCTTTCTCTCAAACCTGCCAGGGCCGGGCAATCCCGCCTTGCCACTCTGGCAGGTATTACCACCATAAGTATACGGGGCGGATTGGCGTCTTTTGGTTAAAACCCCTCTTAACCAATGCTTTCCGACGTCAACACCGGTTCGGCCCCGCTCCATTTAGAACGCGAGGATGCCCCAAGGCCCAAAAGGCTGTTATCCATCGACGCCCTGCGCGGTTTTGATATGCTCCTGATTGCGGGCGGAGGAACGTTTCTGGTTCTGCTAAAAGGAAAAACCGGCTTGTCCTGGGTCGACTGGATGGCCGACCAGCTCACCCACCCGGCCTGGAACGGTTTTACTTTTTACGACTTCATTTTTCCGCTTTTTCTGTTCATTGCGGGCGTTTCGCTGAGTTTTTCCCTGACTGCTGGGTTAGCCAACGGACTGGAAAAAACCGTATTGTACCGCAAGGCTTTTCGGCGCTTTATCATTCTTTTTTTGCTGGGCGTTCTCGATAAAAACGTTCCACTCGACATCTTCGACCCGGCCCATATTCGCTACGGGACGGTTTTGGGCCGCATCGGGATTGCCAGTTTCGCGGCTACAATTCTGTTTCTCAACCTTTCCTGGAAACAGCGATTGTGGTGGGTCGGCGGTATTCTGCTGGTCTACTACGCAGCTCTGTTTCTGATTCCGGTTCCGGGTTTCGGCAGCGGTGATTTGTCGTTTGAAGGCAATCTGGTGGGCTGGTTCGACCGCACGTTTATGCCCGGCCGATTGCTCCAGAAAACCTACGACGAAAACGCCCTGCTGACGCAGTTTCCGGCCCACTGCCTGGCGGTGATCGGAACCGTAGCCGGTGAACTGCTGCAATCAGACAAAACCGACCGCCAGAAACTGCTGTCACTGGTTGTTCCGGGTTTGTACAGCATTGCCGCCGGCGTGCTCTGGAGCCTGCATTTTCCGCTCAACAAGCACTTGTGGACCAGTTCGTTTATTCTGGTGACGGGCGGGATGGGGCTTGTTTTTCTGGCGGTTTTTTACGGACTCATCGACGTGCTGGGCTACCGGAAATGGTCGTTTTTCTTTAAAGTGATCGGCATGAATTCGATTGTTGTGTACCTGGCGTACCGGTTTATTGACTTCGACCATACCTCGCAACTTCTGTTTGGAGGATTTTACAAGTACGCAGCCGAACCCTGGCACGAAACCCTGCGGGCCCTGGGCGCGCTGGGCCTCGTCTGGACGATGTTGTACATTCTGTACCGAAACCGGATTTTCGTCAGGATCTAAATTTAACAGGAACGCAACGCTGTCCGATCCGCGTTCCTGTCGAAAAATCAAAATTTCCGGCGGTTGGTTACTTTTGCGCTATGATTCGCTTTTTCACGGAAGATACCCCGTTCAATCTGCCCCAAAAAATTCCGACTCGTCAGTGGCTCACGGCGCTGGCGAAACGGGAAGCGTTCAGCGTCGGCGAACTGAATTATATTTTCTGTTCCGACGACTACCTGCTGCAAGTCAACCGCGAATACCTCGACCACGATTATTACACCGATATCATTACATTTGATAACTCGGAGGAGGAAAACCGGCTGGAAGGCGATATCTTCATCAGCATTGACCGCGTTCGCGACAACGCCAGCCAGTTGACGGTTTCGGAAGAGCAGGAATTGCGCCGGGTGCTGGCGCACGGTTTGCTGCACCTTTGCGGCTACGGCGACAAAACCGACGAAGAAGCCCAACGTATGCGGCAAAAAGAAGAAGAAAGTCTGACCGCGTGGGCCGACCATTCGCTCAAAGCGTCCGGCGGTTCGTCGGACAAGTGATCGAAAATACCTACTTTTGTGAGCCTGACAAGGGTCAGGCTTTTTCCACTTGAAGCCATGTAATCGTCCACAAGCTTTTTTCCGGTAACGGATGTGCCCTTGCCGCCCGGCAAGGTGCTTGTGAAACGTTTATCCTTTATGAACATGGCCATTTCCCGAAAATACGGTCGCACGTACCACTACCCCTTTTCGCCCGGTACGACCAGCGACGACCGCATCAACCACAACTACCAAACCGATCTCGACGGCATCGAGACGTTGGTGCATACCGAAAAACTTGATGGCGAAAACAACTGTCTGAACCGGCACGGCGTTTTTGCCCGCTCCCACGCGGCTCCCACCCAATCGCCCTGGACGCGCTTCCTCCGCGAACATTGGGAACGAATCCGGCAGGATCTGGGCACTCTGGAGGTGTTTGGCGAAAACCTTTACGCCGTTCATTCCATTGAATACCGGCAACTGCAGCATCATTTTTACGTATTTGCCATCCGCGAACACGACGCCTGGCTATCCTGGGAAGAAACCCGGTTTTACGCCCAGCTGCTCGATTTTCCGGTCGTTCCCGAATTGCAGCCGGCTCACGCTCTGGTCAGCGCCGGAAGCCTCGAGAAGCAGGTGAAAGAATGGGCTTCGCAACCCAGCCAGCTGGATTCTTACGACGCGTTGATGGGCCAGCCCTGCACGATGGAAGGCGTGGTGAGCCGGAATACGCTTGGTTATTCCGTTGACGCCTTCGGGCAAAATGTGTTCAAGTACGTCCGGGCGGGGCACGTTCAAACCGGCGAACACTGGACACGCACCTGGAAGCGGGCACCGCTGCTTCGCGAATCGTCCGATAAGCTTTCACTCCAAACGACAAGCGGTTTATGTGGCAGTTGACTTCACGCAAAAACTGGGGCGAACTGGAGGAGCAGTACGGTTTTGTCCGGGACATGGACGGGGTTCCCCAGGATCCGCGTCACCACGCCGAGGGCGATGTGGCCGTGCATACCCAAATGGTCATCGAGCACTTGCAGCAACTGACCGACTACCAGCAGATCTCGCCACAGGATCAGGAAATTCTGTGGACGGCGTCCCTGTTGCACGATGTCGAAAAGCGGTCGACGACGGTACTTGAAACCGACGGCAGCATCACCGCCCGGGGGCATGCCCGGCGGGGTGCGCAAACAAGCCGGGAATTGCTGTACCGTCATTTCCCGACGCCATTCGAAATTCGCGAGCCGATTGTCAAGCTGGTGCGTTACCACGGCCTGCCGCTCTGGATTTTTGAAAAACCGGATCCGCTGAAAGCGTTGTTGCAAGCCAGTCTGGAGGTCGATACGCGGTTGCTGGCGCTCCTGGCCGAAGCCGACGTTCGCGGCCGGTATTGTGCAGACCAGGCCAATCTCCTCGAAAAAGTAGCTTTTTTCCGGGCGTACTGCGAAGAAAATGACTGTTGGGGCAAACCGTATCCCTTTTCTTCCGGGCTGAGTCGGTTCACGTATTTTTACAAAGAAGACAGCCTTCCAACGTACGAGCCGTATGACACGACGGTTTGCGAAGTGGTGGTGTTGTCGGGTTTGCCGGGAGCGGGAAAGGACACCTATATTAGCCGGAATCTGCCCGATTGGCCGGTGGTTTGTCTGGACGATTTTCGGCGGCAACTCCGGATTGCCCCAACCGACCGCGAAGGCACGGGATACGTCGTTCAACTGGCGAAAGAGAAAGCCAAGAGCCTGCTCCGGCAGCGCACGTCGTTTGTGTGGAATGCAACCACGCTGACCCGGCAGCTTCGCCAACAGCTGATTGACCTGTTTGTGGTTTACAAAGCCCGCATCCGGCTGGTGTATCTGGAAGTGCCCTACGCCCGGCTGGATCAGCAAAACCGCAACCGGATTCACGTCGTTCCGGATGTGGCCATGGACCGGATGATCAACCGGCTGGAAATTCCGGCCGTCTGGGAAGCACACGAAATCCTTTACGAAGTTAGTAGCTAATGGCTTGATTCAGTACGACAAATTTTCGTATTTGCCATCCGTACAACAACCGCATCTCATACCGAATTCGTTTATGCCATTCACCGAGCAAGATCAGCATCAGATTCTGGCGCAGGGCGCGACCCTGGAGCAGGTTGACGAACAGATCCAACATTTTATCGATAATTTCCCGTATCTGCCCGTCATTAAAGCCGCAACGGTCGGCGACGGCCTCATTCGCGTCGATGAGCAGGAAGCAGACGCCCTGGTGACCCGTTTCGACCGGCAGGCGCCTTCGCTGTCGCTGCTGAAATTTGTTCCGGCTTCGGGGGCGGCTACGCGGATGTTCAAATCCTTATTTGCCGCCCTGGAAGGCAAATCTGATAAATCGGTCGAAGAGTTTTTCAGCCGCCTGTCCGATTTTGCGTTTTACGACGTATTGAAAGGCGTTTCGGGGGAAACCGACCGGCACGTGCTGAGTGCCTTGTTGACCGACGAAGGACTGGATTACGGCAGTCTTCCCAAAGGCTTGCTCCTTTTCCACCGCTATCCCGAAGGGCCGCGTACCCCCGTAGAAGAACACCTGATCGAAGGTGCGGTGTATGCCAACTCCGGCGGCCGCGTCCGGATTCACTTTACGGTTTCGCCCGAACACCGCAGCCGGTTTGAAGAACTGATCGAGCGCGTTCGGCCGGATTATGAAGCCCTGTTGGGCGTTACGTTCGAGGTTACCTTTTCGGAACAGAAAAAATCGACCGATACCATTTCGGTTAATCCGGATAATACGCCCTTCCGCAACGCCGACGGTTCGCTGCTGTTCCGCCCGGCGGGTCATGGCGCCCTGATCGAAAACCTGAACGATATCGACGCCGACGTGGTGTTTATCAAAAACATCGACAACGTCGTCCCGGATGAGCTAAAGGAAAATACCTTCGTCTACAAAAAGGTGCTGGGCGCCATTCTGCTCGATGTGCAGCAGCAGATTTTCCGGTTTCAGGAGTTGCTGAGCGACGATATGGTCAGCGAAGGTTACCTGACCGAACTGGATGAATTTCTGCGCAATACGCTCTGCATTCTGCCCCCCGACGGGTTTGATGGCTGGACGCAGGACGAAAAAGTTGATTATTTCCGCCAGAAACTCGACCGTCCGCTGCGGGCCTGTGGCATGGTCAAAAATGTAGGCGAACCCGGGGGAGGACCGTTCTGGGCCAAAAATTCCGACGGCTCGGTGTCGTTGCAAATCGTGGAGTCGGCGCAGATCGATTTGGGCAATGCCGATCAAAAGCAGATTTTCGATACGGCGACGCACTTTAATCCGGTCGATCTGGTCTGTGCGCTGAAAAACCGGGAGGGCGAAAAATACAATCTGCCCGCGTACCGCGATCCGCAGACCGGTTTTATTACCTCCAAATCCAAAGATGGCAAGGAACTCAAGGCGCAGGAACTGCCCGGTTTGTGGAACGGCGCCATGGCCGACTGGAACACGGTTTTTGTGGAGGTTCCGCTGATTACGTTCAACCCGGTGAAAACCGTGAATGATTTACTGCGGAAAGAACACCAGCCGTCATAAGGGCGGTATTTTTGGTTTTCGGTATACGGTTTACGCCGGGATTCACAATCACGCGTTAGCCACCGTATACCGAAAACCGTAAACTATTTATTCTCCGTATCGACCAGATTCACCACCACTTCCTGGTGTTCAGCCTCCCGACGGACAAAAGCGGCCAGCGTAGTTTTTTCGTAAACCGCCAGATTAGCGTCCCGGACCCGTTCCATGATGGGCCGGATGGCGCAGGCAATTTCGTCGTTGCAGTCGTCGCAGCGGACGTAAAAATTAAGCGAAACACAGGGCGTGGGTGCAATCGGGCCGTCGATGACCCGCAGCACCTGCGCCAGATTGACGCGCTCCGGATCCACGCGCAGCAAATAACCACCTCCTTTGCCCTTCTGACTTTGCAGAATGCCGTGGTTACGCAGTTCGAGCAGGATTGCTTCCAGGAATTTTTTGGGAATATTCTCTTTCGCCGAAATATAGGAAATCAGGATGGGGCCCTTTCCGAATTCTTCGGTCAGAACTTTCAACGCTTTGATGGCATACTTGGCTTTTTTGGAAATCATTGTGTGATGGCTATAGCGTTTTGGTGTCGGGTTAAAACAAACAGATACATCGCCTACGGCAAAATAACGTCGTCTCCGCGGAATTGGTGCAGATGGCGTTCAAATACTGCGTAATCGGCTGAATCTATTGGTCGGTCTATCAGGTTGCAGCGTAAAAAAACCGCCCGGGCGAAAGCATCGTGTTGCCGGGAAAAGGCGGTTTTGGGATAACAAACCGCTCACAAAAAACCCGGAACGTCGGCCTGAATTTGCTATCCACTTAGCAAGGTAGTGACTTTTAAATTTGTAGACAACTGTTCCAATGGATTTTGTAGACAAACCGGGTCACTCAACGGGCACCCACTAAAAAAGAAAAAAGCCGGAGCAGAGCTCCGGCCTTTTCGTGCGACACCAAATATAAAAAATTGAGTTTATTTCAGCGTATAATCGGCATTTTGCGGATCGAAGTTGGTCCAGGTTTCGGTCCAGTCCGTAGTTCCGAAAGCACCAATGTAGTTCGTCGCTTCCAGGCCCGTCGGCAGCGTTACGCCACCCGTCAGCAGCGGAGAGCCGGTTTGCAGCAGCAGCCCCGGTTTGCCGGTCAGCACGTTGAAGTTAGTGGCCAGTTTCAGATCAGCTTCTTTCGCACCGAACGTGTTCTTGCGATCGGCGGCTTTCAGCAGCACCGTATCACCCGTCACCACCGACTTACCGTTGACGATCGTCAGACCCCGGTAATCGCTTTTGCCGGTTTTAAAGTTGTTTTGCGCAGCCTCTGCTTCCAGCTCCAGCCCTCCTTTCGGGAAAGCACCTACCACCGTTGAGTTGAAAATGCTGATGGCCGAGTTCCGGCGAATCCGGAACGCCGAGCGGAATTTGCTGTTTACCGCTCCGGGGCCCATGAACACGCTCACGTTGCTAAATTTAGCCGAAGTTTGCGGCAGATCGGCCGAGCCGGTTCCGTCGTTGTCAGACTCAAAACCGTTCGAATCCGAACACGTACACTGATCGGCAACCGCCGGGTCGCGCAGAATCCAGCCGTACTGAACCGTTCCGCTGTAGCCGTAATCCGTATCAAAATCGTCGTCCAGCGTCCGGTAAGCCACCAGGTGTTTCGCGTTAACGGTTCCACCGAACCACTCAAACGCATCATCGCCGGAATACGACACCTGCACGTAGTCGATCACGGTACCGTTGCCGACACCCGCCAGCGTCAGGGCGTTAATTTCTTTATCCGTCTGGAAAGCGATTCCGGCAAACTCGATCCGAACGTACCGGATCACACCGGAGTTGTCGGCTGCATCGCCCGTGGCGCTACCCGGCACCACCGATACTTCTTCACCTTCAATTTTGAAATCCTTTTTGTTGGCCGGCGCTTTTCCCATGATGACCACACCGCCCCAGTCGCCCGCCCGGCGTGAGCCAGCCGCCTGATTCGACGTAAAAATGATCGGTTTTTCTTTTGTTCCGTCGGCGATGATTTTTGCACCCGGCAGAATGAACAGCGTTCCTTTCGATGCCTGATCGCCTTTGATGATCGTACCCGCTTCTATGGTCAGCGTGACGCCCGGCTGAACATAGACAAAGCCTTTCAGCAAATACTGGTTTTTAGCCGCCCAGGTTGTATTCTGCGTGATGTTACCACTCACCTCCGTTACCTGACCAGGAACCGGCTCCGGACCCAGATCATCATCGTCATCACCATTATTGTTACAGGAAACCATAGTGCCCAGTGTGACCACGCACATCAGCAGCGCCAGCATCCAGGTTGTTAACTTTTTCATGTGTATTCAGCGATTGTTTATTGGTTAGTTAATTGGTGTTCAAAAACTTAGAAGCGGTAAACGACCCCCACGGTGGAATACGAACCGCGTTTAAAGCGCTGGTAAACGTCGTCGCTATCCGTGATTTTCTTGTCCAGGTTCGAATCCTGAATCAGACGGAACGGCTGGTTGAGCAGATCCTGAATCCCGGCCCGCAGCTCGAAGTGCTCGCCCACCCGCTTGGTGACGGTCAGGTCGATGGCGTTACGCGGCATTTCGTAGATCGTGGGTTGCACCGAACGGTCGCCCACCGCAAAAATCCGGCGGCCAATCACGTTGTAGAGCAGGTTGACCTGCCAGCCCTGTTTTTCGTCGGCGTAATAGAGTCCGGCGTTGATCAGGTAAGGCGACTGGCCCTGCAGCGAACGGTTGTTTTCCTGACCGACGAAGGAATTGATGACCGAGCTTTTGATCAGGGCCGCGTTCAGCAACACCGTCATGTTGTCCAGAAAACCGGAACCGCTCACGCCCCGCAGCGACCGGCGGGCTTCCAGTTCGAGGCCCATGCTGTAGGCGTTGTTGGCGTTATCGACCGTGTACGAGACCCCGCTGCCCGAATAGTTGATTTTGGCTTCAATCGGGTTGATAAAGTATTTGTAGAAAGCCGCCAGCGAAATCAGCTGGCCTTCCGACGGATAGAACTCGAAGCGGGCGTCGGCATTGTGAATCCGGGCGGTTTTCAGGTTCGGGTTCCCAACGCGCGACACGTCGTAGTTAAAGTCGTAGTACGAAAACTGCGCCAGCTCCCGGAACTCCGGCCGGTTGACGGACATACTATACGCCAGCCGAATCAGCGACTTGTCGGTCAGATTATAGGATGCGTTAACCGACGGCAGCGGGCTAAACAGCGGATTGTCAACCCGAATCCGTTGCACACCGTTCACCACACTCTGCAGTTGCTGGCGGTTGTATTCGCCCCGGAAACCAACCGTGGCATTAAACCGGGCCGACAACGGGATGTAGGCACCCACGTAGCCCGAAACCAGCAGGTTCTGCGCATCGTAGCGGTCCTGCGTGTTCGTTCCTTCGTTGTAATACAAACCGGTTGACGACAGATTCGAGGTCCGGAAGAACTGCTCCGGCGATTGCGACAGCACCTCGGCGCTGACGTTGTTGGGGTTTACGATCCCGAAATACCGCGCCCGGAACGCCCGGTCTTTGTATTCGGTGTAGGCACCGGCCCGCAGTTTGAGAATTTGCTTGTCTTCCGTTTCGGCCGGAGCGGCTTTTTTGAATTCATAATCGACGCGGCCCGTGGTGACATATTCCGTCAGGTTTGAATAAAACCGGGCGGCATTCTGGAAGGTCGGGCTGGGCTGCTGCGGAACGTCGATGCGGAACGGTTCGTTGCTGCCCTGCGGACGGCTCGACGTAAACCGGCGGTAGTCGGGCTCCTGGCGGTTCGTAAAACCGTACCCGCCCGTCCAGCGCAGACGGCTCTGTCCGTTCAGTTCGTGCGTACCGCTCAACTGGCCGGTGTAAATGCTTTTCTGCTCGTAGCGAAACGCGTAGTTATTCAGTTCCAGGTTGTTATCGTTGTAACCATCCCGCAGCGTCGTTTCTTTCGTACCCAGCTGGTTGAACAGGTTGCGGAACTCAATTTTCGTCCGCGGATTCAGAATCAATGCCCAGTTGGTCAGCACCCCCAGGCGCGTGTTTTCCGACAGAAACTGATCGTTGTAGGCGTATTGAATATCGCTCCTTCCGGTGGTGGGGTCGGTGGCAAAATACCGGTACTGCTCGACGTTCGAGAAGGTGTGCGTGTTCGTGTAGTTGAAGTTGGTAAAGTTGGTCAGCTCCTTGCTGCCGATGTAAAACCGCTTGCTGAAACCCAGTTGCGCCCGCAAATCCGGCGACACCATCTTGTTTTGCAGCGTGAAATAGGGCGAAAGTGATCTGAACTTGTTTACCACCGGCTCCGACGAAGCGCCAAAGGAGTTGATCCGGCGTTGTGACGGGAAATTGGCCGGCAACCGGCGCGTACCGTCGTCGAAACCAAGCCAGTCGGTTTTGCCGCCCTGGTAGGTGTTGTGGTTCTGGAAGGTGGTGTTGGCGCGGTAGGACGTAGAAAAACCGGCGTAGAAGCTGTTGGCGTCCGGGATGGTTTTCGTGTAAATCTTGATGATACCGCCCCCGAAGTCACCCGGCAATTCGGCGGCTCCCGATTTGAAGATCAGCATCCGGTCGATGGCCGAACTCGGAATGAGATCGAACGAAAAGGATTTGATGTCAACTTCCGTCGAAGGCGTAATGATGTCGTTAAGCATCACCGTGTTATACCGCTCGTTCAAGCCGCGTACGATGACGAAGCGGTCGTCCTGAATCGAGATGCCCGGCACCCGGCGGATCACCTGCGAGGCATCGCGGTCCTGGCTGCGGGAGATTTGCTGCGCCGAAATTCCGACGGCCACCTGCTCGATCTGCTTGATTTCGGTGATGACGGCCATTTCGGTGTTGGTGCCGCGCTGGCCTTTTACGATGACTTCCGCCAGCGTTTTGTTGTCTTCTTCGAGGGCCGAGTTGATCAGGGTTGTTTTCCCGGCTTCAACGCGCACGTTGTCGATGGTTTTCGTAGCGTAGGAAACGTAGCTGATTTGCAGTTGGAGAACCCCGGCGGGGACTTTGGCAATCTCGAAATTGCCTTCGATGTCGGTGACCGAACCCAGAACCGGGTTGGAGCCGACGACCTGAATCGTGGCGCCGATGATGGCTTCGTTATTCTTGGCGTCTTTGATGGTCCCTTTGAGGGACCCGCTCTGGGCGAATGCCGCTAAGCTGAAGAAAAGCAGGTTAATTCCTGTTAAAAATACTTTCATGTTTTGGTGTCTTTTTGAACACCCAAAAGTAGAGCAGCAATATTACCCCAGTGTTACGGGAAGGTTATGGGAGGATTGTGTTTTTTCGGGATGGCTTTAAAAACCGGCAGACCGGTATGAGCGACCAGAGACCGCCAGATCGCATTTCGTATTTTTTAAACTGAAATACCGGCATTTCAGCTGTAAATAACTGACTGTAAGATGATTGTCAGCGTTACTAAATGCTACTGGTCAATTTAAATTGATGCGGAAATGCGCCACCGTATTTATGCGTTAGCGGACCTTATAAAGATGGTATTATAAGAACAAATGGCAAAAAATGAAACTGATAATTGCTTTTTCCACGCTGACAATCGCTGTCCTGACGGCGTGTAAACCGAATACAGACAAAAACACAAAAATCACAAGTATGCCAATTACCGCCGATCGTTCGACTTTCAAGAGCGGCTATTCCGCAGTGAACGGACTGAAAATGCAGTATGAAATTTATGGGCAGGTAAGCCGCCTGTTCTCATTCATGGAGGTGGATCAACGCTTCAAACAACGTTTGAAAAGGTTACTCCCTTAGTTGAAAAAACCGAAAAGTCATCGCCATTAAATTGCAGGCTCACGGACGAACAGATGACAGCGATTCAGACCTTACCTTTGACCAGGATGCTGACGATACCGCTCTACTTCTCAAAAAGCTAGCCATTGAAAAAGCCGACTTTTTTGGTTGTAGCAATAACGGAACAACGGCCCTACAACTGGCGATTCGTCCCGCTGAACGGGTAGACATAATAGAATACCTCGGCGAGATAACGACCTTAAAATCCGACACAAAAGAAAGCGAATTGGTAGCGCCAACGATTGAAAAATTCCTCAACAAAACCGCACACTAAAAACAACGACCCGCTACAGCAAAGTAAGTACCAAAGGCCGGCTAAACACCGTATCATTGGACTCCAAAACGGCGTTTCACTGGTACTTTCCCAATCTGTTAACGGTTTTTTTAAACAGCCACCCTGAGTAAAAAACGAGTTTTTTACCGCATCCACACGAACTGAATGAACAGACACCCGGCTATTTTATCACTGCTATTTTTTCTGACCGGCAATCTTCTTTTTGGACAAACGAAGCAAGACAGTTCAGCCATCCAACAAGCCGCCCTGGACTACATCGAATCGCAACACAAGCCGAATCCCGGGCAAATGGAAAGGGCATTGCACCCACGAATGGTGAAACGCACCTTCTGGAAGGACAAAGCAACCGGTAAAGATTATGTGCGCGAAACAACGACCGAATCAATGATTTTGCTGGCCGAAAGCTATAACAAAAAGGGCGATCAATTTCCGGCTTCACCCAGAAAAGAAGTGCTGCTGCTGGATGTTTCGGAACGGACGGCGTCGGTTAAACTGGTGGCTGACGACTGGATTGATTACATGCATCTTGTCAAGATTAATGGAGTCTGGAAAATCATCAATGTGCTTTGGCAATTCAATAAAACTGATCAGCATTAAGGTAGAGAAACCGCTCACGAACCGTCCATGAACTGGAACAAGGGCGCGTCTCCCCCATCGGCTACCGCCTTGAAATTCCCGGAAAATCAATCCCTCAAAATGAGAAACCTGATCAACACCAACGACCTGGAAGGCATCGAACAGGCGCTTTCGGCCAATCCGGCGCTGGCCAACGAAGGCATTCCGTACGATGAACGGAACACAACGAAGGCGCACCCGCTCCACCGGATTTGCGATGGCGTATTTTCGGGTTCCTGCACCGATGAAGAAGCCGTACGGATCGCCCGGTTATTTCTGGCCTACGGCGCCAACGTGGACGGCAACGGCCTGATCGAAAAACAGGACACCCCGTTGCTGGCCGCATCGAGCCTGCACGCCGATCAGGTGGCCCTTTTGTACATCGAAAACGGGGCCAGCATTCATCACCCGGGCGGCCACGGCGGTACGGCTTTGCACTGGGCCGCCTGGTGCGGCAGACCGGCCGTGGTGAGCAGACTGATTCAGGAAGGCGCCGAAATCAACCGGCGATGCCTGGATTTTAAGGCAACTCCGCTCTTCTGGGCCGTTCAGGGACTTAAGAAGGGCGGTAATCAAAACCCGTCTGCTTCTGTGGAATGCGTCGACCTGTTGCTTCGGGCCGGTGCGGACAAAACAATTCCCAATGGCGCCGGAAAAACCGTCTTCGATTTGCTGGCGGAGGATGACGCGGATTTGAAAAACCGCCTGCAGTGAATGAAATTACGTACCCGTTGAATGAGTATAAAACCGCAACCATCTGATTATAGCGAAAACCAGGCCCGTCTTCATGCGACTTTTTCAGACGCTTCTCTGCTGCTTTCTGCTAACGGTAAAAACGCTGGGGCAATCCGGCAAACCGTTTGTGCTGGGTGTCATTGACGAAATTCAATCGAAACAACTGGCCGAGAAACGGATTTTAAACATTTACCTTCCGGAAGGCTACACCGCCACCGACACCACCCGGTACCCGGTTATTTACCTGCTCGACGGTTCGGCGGATGAAGATTTTATTCATGTGGTGGGGCTGGTGCAGTTCAATACTTTTTCGTGGATAAACCGGGTGCCAAAATCCATCGTCGTCGGCATTGCCAACACGGACCGCAAACGGGATTTTACGTATCCGACCACCATCGAAGCCGACAAAAAGCGGTTTCCTACCACCGGGCAGTCCGCCCGTTTTATGGCTTTTATCGAAACCGAACTGCAACCGTTTATTGAAAAAAAGTACAGAACAACCGCATCCAGAACCCTCATTGGCCAATCGCTGGGCGGGCTTCTGGCCACCGAAATCCTCTTCAAAAAACCAACGCTGTTCAGCCGTTACATCATCATCAGCCCGAGTCTCTGGTGGGACAACGGTTCGCTCCTGCGTCAGAATCCCGCCGTTTTGCAAGCCGGTTTCACGCAAAAAACCGCCGTTTATGTGGGCGTCGGCAAAGAAGGGCTGTCCCCCGGCAGCATTCCGCACGTGATGGAAGTGGACGCCAACCTGCTGGTCGATCAACTTAAAACCGCCGGCACGAACCACCTGACGGTTTATTTCGATTATTTACCGCAGGAGGACCACGCGACGATTACCCATCAGGCGGTTTTCAACGCGTTCCGGCTGCTGTACCCCGTTGCAGATGGCAAATAGGATGCCTTTCGTGTCTTCTTCATTCATCATTCCACCACCCCCGTCGCCAGCTTGTTGTCTCCGGTGCTGACATCCAGCCAGAAACCGTTCACGAACACATACCGCAACTGATTGCCCCGGCGCAGCACGAAGGTCGGAATCCGGCCGGTTTGCACGGGTCGGACGGCCGGGGTGGTGGGCTGGAGCAGGTGAACCGGCGCGAGGTGCGTCGTCGCCCGCGATGGAGTCGCCAGCCGGAACGTGGTCACCCCCTGCTGCACCAGCGAATCCAGTTTGTACTTTTTCAGATCCGCCAGCGAACGCAGCGTATCCGGATGAATCCGGCCCGGTGCGAGCGTCAAACCGGTTGCGTCGATTTCTTCAATCCCAAAAAAGGTGGACAGATCGCCGAAATCGTCAATGCTGCTGCGATACCCAAACGTGGTCGCGTTGCCGACATTCACTTCGTAGCGGTTGATGCCCAGATCGACGGTCACCGGTTTTCCTCCCCGCATAAGCTGCGCGTTCCGGATCAGGACGTCGAACAGATAGCGTTCGTTTTCGGGAATGTTGCTGTACTCCGACCGCGATTCGGTCTTGTACGCATCGGTCGCGATGGCTTGCAGGCCCGCCAGAATGGTCACATAATTCAGTTTCCGGATAAACTGCTTCTCGGGATCGTTCGGAAAACCGCCCGATTCGATCAGGATCAGCGTGGTGCCCCATTTCTGGATGTTGTCGCCAAACGCCCGGGGTTCGAACTCGTCGGAAAACCGCCCGACCCCGCCCGGAATAAACTGCTGCAACACCCGGTTCATGCCCACAATCAACTGCATCGACCGCTCACGCACGGGGTTGATGGTGCGCGCTACGTCATAGGCCGTCGCCAGAAACGAAATGGTGGCCTGTTTGCCCGTTTGGCCAGCGCTGTAGCGCGTGTTCTGATCGTGGAGGTTAAAGCCAAAATCCGGTTTCAGACGTTGCTGTAACCCTTTCAGAATCACCGACTCCGGCGATTGCAGCCGCAACGCATCCCGGTTCAAGTCAATGTCCAGGGCATTCCGGCGCTGGTACCGTTCGGCCCCGTCGGGGTTCAGCATCGGCACAAAATAAAGGGTTGTTTCGGCCAGCAACTGCCGTTTGAAATCCTCAAACGGCCCGTCGGTACGGAGCAGGTTGAAAATGTCGAATAGCGCCATGGTGGCCGAGGGTTCGTCGCCGTGCATCTGCGACCACAGCAGCACCTTACGCGGGCCCTTCCCCACCTTAATCATCTGAATAGGCCGTTTTTCGACCGATTCGCCGACGGTCGTTACCTCAAACCGGGCGTCGGTTTTTAATTGGTCGATCAACGGCAGGATATCGCCCTGCTTAAACCGCCGGTGCGTCAGCATGCGCTCGCGGTAGGGATCGTAGGTATCGAAAAGGTATCGGGAGAAGGATAAATCCTGACTGGATGCGGTGGTCATTAGCAAGAAGTTAAACGCAAAGATCAAAAAGGCCGTCGGCGGTTTTCGCATGTCGGTTAGCGGTTTTTTCGGCGAATCTCATCATTCCAAGCTGATCATCAGGGACGCCCGAGGTACAAACCTACCCCCGTCGCCAGCAAACACAACACCACATTGAACACCACATTGGACGCTGCGGCCAGCCAGCGCCCGGTTTGCATCATAAATAAGGTATCCGCACTAAACGTCGAAAACGTGCTGAAACCGCCACAAAAACCGACGCCCATCAGCAGCCGGTAGCTTTCGCGCCCGGACGTCCGGGCCGTCAGCCAGCCCACCAGAAATCCGAGAAGCAGACTCGCGACGACATTGACAAGCAGCGTTGAAACCGGGTAAGGGGTTTTCAGCAGGGGTTGAATATACCGACTGACGCCGTAGCGGGCCACGCTGCCCAAACCGCCCCCCATAAAAACCAGCCAAAACGGATTCGTCATCATTTCTGCCAAATCAGGTCGTAAAAATAGCCGGTTTTTGGCGAAAAAGCCTATTATTGTGAAATGACACCAACCGACCCCAACCGCTCATCGCAACTTCTTCGTCTGTTGGGCGTCGGCTTTGGCGTTGCCGTCACCATCGGCGGTACCATCGGCACCGGCATCCTCCGCCGACCGGGCACCATTGCGCAGGAGTTGGGGCAACCGTCGCTGGCCCTGCTGGTCTGGGCGCTGGTGGGAGTCTATGCCCTGATTGGTTCGCTGCAAGTGGTCGAATTGGGCACGATGATTCCCAAAGCCGGGGCCTGGTACGTGTTTGCACGCCGGGCGTTTGGCGATTACGTCGGGTTTGTGATCGGCATCAGCAGCTGGCTGGGCAGCATTTCGGCGATGGCCTTCGGAGCGGCAGTGATGGGCGAATACATTGCGCTGCTGGTGCCCGACTGGTCGGCCTATATCCGGCTCATGGCGATTGGTATTCTGGTGGCGTTTACGGGTTTTCACTGGTTTGGCGTCCGGCTGGCGAGTCGGGCGCAGGAGGTGATGAGTTTTGTTAAAGCCGTTGGTTTAATGGCGTTTGTCGTGGTCTGCTTTGCCTACACACCCGACGAACCGCTGCACTTTTCGGGCGATAACAGCCTGCCCATCGAAGGGTCGCTTTTCGTCGGGATTCTGGCGGCTTTGCAGTCGGTTTTCTATACCTACGACGGCTGGCACTCGGCGGCTTATTTCACCGAAGAGGATGTCGATCCAAACAAAAACCTGCCCCGTTCGATGATGATCGGGGTCTTGACGATCATCGGCATTTACCTGCTGGTTAATCTGGCCCTGTTTCACGTTTTGCCCATGGAGCAACTGGCGAAATCCAAGCTCCCGGCGGCTGATGCGGTTCAGGTGCTGTTCGGACCGGCCAGCGCCAAAGTGGTGACGCTCCTGCTGATGATTTCGATCATGGGGATTATCAACGCCCAGATTATGTTCAACCCGCGGGTGCTGTTTGCCATCAGCCGCGACGGGTTGTTTGCCCGGTATTTTACCCGCGTCAACGCCGGCGGAACGCCCGGCCCGGCTATGTTTCTGACGGCCGGCGTGTCGATCCTGATGATTATTACCGGCACCTACAGCAAATTGTCGGACATTGCTTCCTTCTTTTTCGTCCTTTGCTACGCAGCCGCGTTTGCTTCGCTGATCCGGTTGCGAAAAACCGCCCCCGACCTGCCGCGCCCGGTTTTAGCCTGGGGCTATCCGGTGACCACCTGGCTCATGCTGGCGGCCTCGCTGGCCTTTCTGGTGGGCGTCATTTACAGCGATGTATACAGCAGCGCCTACGCCGTCGGCTTCATTGCTCTGAGCTATCCCTTGTTTTTGCTGGTGAAGCGATTCAACCGCGCCTAAAACCGGTATCCCAGGTGAACCGTAGGAAAAACCGACCATTCCGCCTGCCGATACGTCTGCCCTTCCACTTGAACGGTTTTTGCCGTGGGCTGGTGAATCAGGGCAATCCACGGAACCAGGTACAGTCCCCGGCGGTGGCGCTCCGGTTTTCCAAACAAAAACCGGTAGCCGGTTCGCAGGCCCAGCGTTGCGCCACGCACGTAAAGAACTACGACCGTTCGCTCATTCGTTTCCGAATCCGGCTCAGCGAAACCGGCGTGATGCCCAGAAACGACGCCAGAATATACTGGGGCACGCGCTGTAAAAGCTCGGGATGCTCGTCGGCAAACTTCCGGTAGCGCTCCTGCGGGCTATCCAGCAAGTAAGAGGCAAACAACCGCTGGGCGTTAATGAAGCGCTGCTCGACGACGCGACGCATGATGACGTGCGTGCTGGGAACTTCCTGATAAAGCCGGTCCAGCGCTTCTTTGCTGATGACCAGCACCAGGCAGGGTTCCAGCGTCTCCAGCGTTTGCAGGCTCGGTTGCTGCGCTAAAAAACTTTCGTGGCAACTGGCAAACATGCCTTCCGAAAAAAGGAAAGACGTGATCTGGTCGCCATTTGGCCGGGTGTAGAGCAGGCGCATCAGCCCGCTTTGCAGGTAAAAAAGCTCGGTGGCGACCTGCCCTTCGGCCGTTAATTTCGTTTTCGCCGGAACTATCCGGGCGGAAAAAGAGTCTTGGAAGCGATTCCACTCCGGTTCATTCAGCGGGACAAGTTTATCCAGCAGGGCTTTCAACGAATCGGCAGCGGGGTAGCGCATAACGGTCGGGGCGTTGTTACGTTCGAGTCCTAAAGGTACGGAGCCGGGCCGGAATGAATTCCGTACGCACAAATTCTTCTTTCGATGCTGTCAACGTTAAAGGCCTTGTTCACCCGCGATCTCGGGCGGCTGCGACGCGAAATCGAGCTTTACCGGGATGAAAAGAAGCTCTGGATCACAGCCGGAGAACTTGCGAATCCCGCCGGTAATCTGTGTCTGCACCTGATCGGCAATCTGAACACGTACATCGGTGCGGTTTTGGGCAATTCTGGTTACATCCGCCACCGCGATCTGGAGTTTTCGCTCCGCGATGTGCCCCGGGCGGAGTTGGTGCAGAAAATTGATGACACGCTGACTACCGTTCTGCATTCGCTGGATCGGGTGAGCGAAAACCAGCTTCAGGCGGACTATCCGCTGCTGGTGTTCGACGAAAAAACCAGTACGGAATTTTTGCTGGTTCATCTGACCACACACCTGACCTACCACCTCGGCCAGATCAATTACCACCGGCGTCTGCTGGATACCGCCGACTAGTACCGCCTTTTATCCTGCCATTCAACCATCGGTACAAATTTTCTCCAAGAAAATACAAAACCGGGTGCCTTGCGGTCCAAACTCCCTAGTTTTGCCACGGCTTTTTGGGCCAACTCTCTTTAACTCAAACAACTATACGATGAAACTTGCTCCACTTCTACTCGCGTTCAGCCTCGTCATTGGCTTGGCCGGCTTTGCAAACTCGTTCACCTCCAGCCTGGACAAAACCTCGTTCAGCGTCAGCGAATCGGATGATTCGTACCAGATTGCCGCCACGTACGACCCGGCCAAAACCGATAAAGTACGAGCGGCTCTGGATGATCATTTAAAGCAACGGAACGACGGCTCGTTTAAAAATACGGATCTGGATGCCACAATGACGCTGAGCAACAACACCATTTTTTACATCAAATCGTCCCCCGGCCAATTGCTCATCAAGCTCGATAAAAAGCGGAATTCGGACCAGGCGCTGGCCCGTTTCAAGAAATTGAGCCAGGATTTGCGGGAACTCCTGACCGACAAAAGCTAAACGCAGCGGGCCAAACGCCCCCTTCAAACAAAAAAACCGGGTCATTGCTGACCCGGTTTTTTGGTGATTGTCTCCTTATTTCTTCGGCTCGTCGTAACTCAGGCCGTATTGTTTCAGGACGTCTTCTGGCACACCGTCCCATTTGTTCGGCGTATTGCCCACATACCCCAGGTCGTCGATGCCCATTTTACTGGTGTAAAAACCGCCCAGCACAAAATTGCGCATCATGGTAAAAAACGCGACGCCCTGTGTCAGATCGGGCGAAACCTGTTTCCCGGGATACGCAATCTGCTCAATCAGGTCGATTTGCTGCGCCCGGGTGCATTTGGCAAACGGATTGCCGTACCGACTCACGCATTTGTTGTTCAGCCAGCGCAAGCCCCCCCGCATCGGCGTCTGAAGCCGCGGCTGGTCGCGCATCATAAACTCGATGAAAGCCGGCACACCCGCCTGCGACGCGCTGCCCGATTTTTCATCGGCCGGAACAATGATGTCGCCCAGCAAGGTTACGGTTTGCAATTCCGCCGGGGTAAAAAACTTCTCGGTGGCGGTGAGCAGTTTCACATCGCGCTCCGCTTCGAATTTCTGCCGTCCGGGCAGCAGCTTAACGGCGGGTTTGGGTTCGGGTGGCTCCGGCACCGCGGCCTCCACCGGATTCACCGCCAAACCCAGGGAAGTCAGGGAGAGGGCTTTTAAGGTATCTCTGCGTTTCATTTCTTTTTCGTTTAAGGTTTGGGGTCTAAGGTTTAACGTGTTTGGAGTCACTGGCTTCGTTTTTTTTATACTTCCAGCCTTTTAATTCAGAATCTTTTAGTTTGGATATTAAGCCGTTCAGCATTTGGCTGACCCTTTTTGCCTTATCAAGCATTCCGGCGAATGTTTCCTGCTCAACATAAGACTGATCCAACGCCCTGTATAGTTGAGAGCGAACTTCACCAGCAGAACCTTTTGAAATAGAAAGAAACTGAATAAACTCACCTCGACTCCCTCTTTCAAAGCCTTCGGCGATGTTATCCATGACTGAACCGGAGGAGCGCCTTATCTGGCTGCGTAAATCAAAATCTTTCGCAAAATTTCCTGAGGAGGAACAGTGGTAAATTTCCCTGGAAAGTTCTCGAGACAACTTCCAGACTTCCAGGTCTTCAAACTGCTGAATCGTTGCCATGCCAAACTCCTTAAACGTTAAACTTTAAACCTCAAACGAATTAAATATTCTTCCGTTTCACTTCGTCAATCAAGTACTCCGACGTGCGCATGGAGGCTGCCAGGATGGTCCAGGTCACGTTTTTGTCGCCCTGCGAGACGAAGGGGGCCGCGTCGACCACGAACAGGTTCTTCACATCATGCGCCTGCTGGTATTTGTTCAGCGCCGACGTTTTGGGGTCGTTGCCCATCCGAACCGTACCCACTTCGTGGATGATCCGGCCGGGAGCCGCCAGCCCGTAGTTTTGCTCCTTGCCCGGTTTGTTGCCCGTCGGAATGCCGCCCATCGCGTGGATGATTTCCTCGAACGTGTCCTGCATGTGCTTGGCCTGTTTGATTTCGGCATCCGACCATTTGTAGTGAAACCGCAGCGTCGGAATGCCGTATTTGTCCACCGTGTTCGGATCAATTTCGCAGTAATTGCTTTCCAGCGGCACCGGCTCACCCCGCCCCGACATGCTGACGTATGCGCCGTAAAACCGCCGGATGTCGTCTTTCAGCCCGGCGCCGTAGCCGCCCGCCGGTTTCATTTTGCCGTCGCGTCCGGGAATTTTACCGTTCAGGGATTCAATGCCGCCCCCAAAACCGTAGCCCGGCATGCCCATGCCCCCGCCGTATTCGATGTGGTAGCCGCGCGGGAAATCGAGCTTGCTGTTGTCGAGCCACCAGGGCGTAAAGACGTGCATCCCGCCCACGCCATCTTCGTTGTAGCGTTTGCGATCCATCAGCGCGGGTACAAAACCGGAGCGCGACGCCCCCGTTGAGTCGTTCAGGTACTTGCCGACCACCCCGCTCGAGTTGGCTAGGCCGTTGGAAAAACGCGGGGATTTGGAGTTGAGCAACAGACGTGCACTTTCGCAGGTGCTGGCGCCCAGGATGACGGTTTTTGCCCGCACCGAAACTTCCTGCAAACTGACCGTATCGACGTAGGAAACGCCCGTCGCCAGGCCGGTTTTTTCGTCCGTCAGCACTTCCCGCACCATGGCGTTATTAATCAGCGTCAGGTTACCGGTTTTCATGGCCGGAATACACAGCACCGACGAGGACGAAAAATCCGCGTAGGCCGAACAACCCCGGTTGCACTGGCGGCAGTAGAAGCACTGCCCCCGTTCGTTGTTGATGGGCTGCGTCAGAATCGACAGCCGCGACGGAATCACCGGAATACCGATGCTGGTGGCGGCTTTCTTGAGCATCAGCTCGTGCAAACGCGGTTTGGGGGGTGGCAAAAAATGACCGTCGGGTTCGTTGTGCAGGTTTTCAACCGAGCCAAAAACGCCGATCAGTTTGTCAACCCGGTCGTAAAAAGGCTTGTAATCCTCGTAGGTGATGGGCCAGTCGTCGCCCACGCCGGAGAGCGATTTACGCCGAAAGTCATCGGGACCAAAGCGCATCGAAATCCGGCCCCAGTGGTTGGTGCGTCCGCCCAGCATCCGCGACCGAAACCAGAAAAAGTCGCCCCCCGGTTTGGAGGAATACGGTTCGCCCTCGATTTCCCAGCCGCCCCAGGCTGCGTCAAAATCGCCCCCTGAGCGCGTGGTGCTGGCTCCGCGCCGGGGCGACTCATACGGCCATTTGAGTTGCGTCATGTACTTGGGGTCGGCGGGGTCGAAATAACCGCCCGCTTCGAGAAGCAATACTTTGGCACCGGCCTTGGTCAGCATGTACGCGGCCATGCCACCCCCGGCACCCGATCCGACCACAACGGCATCGTAAACCACCGGGGCTTTTTTGAGTTGAAATAAATCCATTGAGAAAGGTTTAGGAGTAGGCCTACCGGAAATATACTACGAAATCCGGCAATTATACCCTAAAAAGCAGCCCGCCCGCACCAAACTACTGATGCGGGCGGGCGGTTCATCTGAAATGCCGGGAAAAAGGTCGGAGCGGCTGTTAGACTTTGTCCGTCCGTTCCCGGTTCGGGGTGATTTCGGGCGCACTGCCCGCCCGGGAAGCAACGGCCGGACCCGGTTTTGTTTCAAACATCTTCAGGTCCCAGAGCGCAATGGATTCGTGCGGAACGTTTAGTTTGGCCAGCTCCGTGAGCAGTTCGTTGTAGGAACGCAGGTTCAAACTTTTCAGGCTTTGCAGGTCGGCGGGTTTCAGCAGCGCCAGGGTTTCGATCAGCGTCAGCCGGCCCACTTCGGCCAGATTGCAGATTTTCCGGCGTCGCACCACCGAATAAAACGCGATTCGGGTTTGCACCCGCAACGGAATCTGCTCCAGCGTAATGGCCGGAATTTCCCGAAGGATCTGCTTGCGCCGTTGGATTTCACTTTCCAGAAACGACTGCAATCTGATCAGTTCAGTCCCGGAAACACTTGCGATTTTCTGGCGCAACTGCTCAAGGCTCAATTCCTCCTGCATGGGACAAAATATCAAATACGGTGGTTAATTTCTCCAGCAAAAATAGCGGCTGACGGACGGCAATGCAACGCAGCAATTCTCATTTTTGGAAAGAATTTCTGGTTTTGACCGCACGGAATCAATACCGCTGGTAAATCGCCGTCAGAAAAGTCGCCGTGCGGTTTCGCATGTCGGCAACCGATCCGGCAAAGTTGTTATTCATCAGGCTGAACACCAGCAACTTTCCTTTTTTCGTGATCAAATAACCGCTCAGGTTGTAAACGCCGGTCATCGAACCGGACTTGGCAAACACAAACGGCCGGTCGGTTTTGTACACCCGCTGAATCGTTCCGCTCGACCCGCCCACCGCCAGCAGTTTGAAAAGCCGCTCCTGCGGTACGGTTTTGTAGATTTTTTGCAGCAGGACCACCAGTGAACGCGGGGTAAACAGGTTGTAGCGCGATAAACCCGAGCCGTCGACCCAGTTGGGTTTGTCCGGCAAATCGGCCAGGTGCTTTTGCAGAGCAGTCTGAATCCCAACGGAGCTATTGACCGTATCCTGCACCGACGAACAAAGCAGCATGAGCTGCTCGGCCAGCGTGTTATCGCTTACCTGCAACATTCGTTTGTAAAGCGAGTCGGCGGGCTGGCTGTAGATGGTTTTTGCCGAGCGATCAAACCGGATGCTGGCGACCGAAACCGGGCGGTGCAGGGTGTCGGCCAGCAGGTGCGCGGCCAGTTCCGGCGACCAGCGGAACGGAATGTCCTGCCGGAACGGGCGCACGGCTTCGGGCCGGTCGAAACGGTTGGTCAGCTCACTCCGCTGAACGCTGCGCGAGAATTTCCGTCCCGAAACCGCCGTGACGCTATCCCGAAAAAACCGGGGTTCGACATCCAGCCGGGCCACGCGATCGGGCGAGGTGAAGCGCACAAAATTGCCGTACAGCGGCAAGGGCGCCAGTTCAGTCGAATATTCATCGTTGAAATCATCCCAGGCCCAGCCGGGTCCAAACCGCTGTCCGCTGGAATTGGCCGCTGAAAAAACCAGCCGTTCGGGCCGGTTGCGCAGAAACCGCAAAACCGTGGTGTCCGGTAAATTCAGATTCAGCAGCGAGGGGTCGCCGGTGCCCCAGAAAATCAGCGAATCCCCGCGCGCGACGTACCGCAAGGCCGGAATCGAATCGCCGAGCGTGACCAGACCGGCGTAAAAACTAACGAGTTTGACGTTGGAAGCGGGCGTAAAATACTGGTCGGCGTTGTGCTGCACCACCATTTTCTGCCGTTCCCAATCGTAAAGCGCAAAACCGGTAAAGTGATCGGTGAGTTGGGGGTTTTGCCGAAGCTGGCGCTGAATCGGGCGGTAGGATGCGCAACTGGTCAGGAGCAGGCAAAGGCCAAGGGCGCACAAGGTTGATCTCATACCCCAAAATACGGTTTTTGCGCTAAAAATAAAACCGCCCGGAAACAGCCGGTCAGGAAACCGAAAAGTCCCGGAGGGGCAAAAATAAAAACCGCCTGGATGCTACACCCAGGCGGTTTTGTTGCCAGCGAATAAAAAGCTTAAGCCGGTTTCAGCTTCAGGGCCACCGAATTAAGGCAATACCGCATCCCCGCTGGTGCAGGACCGTCGTTGAAAACGTGGCCCAGGTGCGCATCGCACACCGCACACAACACCTCGACCCGCGTCATGCCGTAGGCATAATCGTTTTCGAGCGTAATCAGCTCCGGATCAATGGGTTCGGTGAAGCTCGGCCAGCCCGTTCCGGAATCAAATTTCTGTTTGGACTCGAACAGGTCGGTGCCGCAGCACACGCACTGGTAGAGACCGGGGTCGTGGCTCTCGCAGTATTCGCCGGTAAAAGCCCGTTCGGTGCCTTTCTGGCGCGTCACCCGGTATTGTTCCGGCGTCAGTTGCTGCCGCCATTCTTCGTCGGTTTTTATCACTTTAGTGATCATAAGGTTCGGTTTGATCGTGAGAAAATGGGTGTCTGATAACCGCTCAGGCCGTTCAGCGAAAGTTCGGTTAGTACCATAAACTATTTTCGGATTGATTTATCTTTACGGCTGGTATGACCATCCACCAAATTCTGAAACAATTCTGGGGGTACGAGTCGTTCCGGCCGTTGCAGGAGGACATCATCCGTTCCGTGCTCGACCGGCGCGACACGCTTGTCCTGCTGCCGACCGGCGGGGGCAAATCGCTTTGTTTCCAGCTCCCGGCACTGGCGCTCGGCGGAGTCTGCATCGTCGTAACGCCCCTGATTGCGCTGATGAAAGACCAGGTTGAGCAGTTGCGTCGGCGCGGTATTCCGGCCGTGGCGATTTATTCCGGCATGCACTGGCGCGAAATCGACCGGGCGCTCGACAACTGCATTTACGGCAACACCCGGTTTCTTTACGTCTCGCCCGAGCGACTCAAAACCGAAATTCTGATTGAACGGGTCAAGCAGATGAAGGTCGGTTTGCTGGCCGTCGACGAAGCCCACTGTATTTCGGCCTGGGGGTACGATTTTCGGCCTCCTTACCTGCAAATCGCGGAGTTTCGCAAATTACTGCCCAGCGTGCCGGTGGTGGCGCTGACGGCATCGGCCACGCCGGAGGTGCAGAAAGACATTGTGGAAAAACTGGAAATGCCCGGGCCGCAGGTGTTCCGGCAAACGTTCGCCCGCAAGAATTTGTCGTATTCCGCGTTCTACGAAGAGAATAAAGAAGCCCGCTTGCTGAAGGTGTTGCAGGGCGTTCCGGGTTCGGCGATTGTGTACGTGCGCAGCCGGCGGCAAACGCAGGAAATTGCGGAATGGCTCCATCACCAAAACCTTCGGGCGGATTATTACCATGCGGGCCTGACGGCGAAGCAACGGTCGGATAAACAGGACGCCTGGCTCCATAACCGGATTCGGATCATCGTGGCCACCAACGCCTTTGGCATGGGCATCGACAAACCGGATGTTCGAACGGTTGTTCACCTGGACGTACCCGATAGCCTGGAAGCCTATTACCAGGAAGCCGGACGGGCCGGGCGCGATGAGAAAAAAGCGTATGCGGTTTTGCTTTACAACCACAAGGATCTGAGCGACATCGAGCAGCGGATCATTCAGCAATATCCGCCGATTGAGATGCTCAAACGGGTGTATCAGGCGCTGGCGAATTACGCCAACCTGGCGGTCGGTGGGGGCGAATTTATGAATATTGATTTTGACCTGACGGCTTTTTGTCAGGCGTTTCAACTGCCGGTGACGGAGACGCATTACGCCCTGAAACAGTTGCAGCTGGAAGGCTTTATTGAGTTGAGTGAAGCGTATTTCAGTCCGTCGAAAGTGGTATTGGCGGTGGACAACCGGGCGTTGTACGAGTTTCAGGTTATGAATCCGCATTACGACCTGTTTCTGAAACTGCTGCTTCGGATGTACGGCGGGGAGTTGTTTACCAACTTCATCAGCATTGCGGAAAGTGCGATGGCCAAAACCGCCCGGATGCCGGAAGAAGAAATTTTTTCGATATTGGAACAGTTGTCGCAGCGGTCGATTCTGCACTACGAAAAACAGAAGGATAAACCGCAGCTGACGTTTCTGACCCCGCGTTTCGACGCCCGGAATCTACCCATCAACGTGATGGAACTGGAGCGCAGCAAGCAACGGAATCTGGCGAAAGTGCGGGCGATGGTCGACTACGTGCAAAACCCGGTGCAGTGCCGGACGCGGCTCTTACAGGCGTACTTTGGCGAAGAACCAAAAGAGGCCTGCGGGGTTTGCGATCATTGCCTGAGCCAGCAGCAGGCGCCGGTGGATACGGACCGGCTGCGGCAACAGATTATTCAGCAACTCGAAGCGACCAACGGGCAGGGGCTGGCCCCCCGTCGGCTGGCCGACCAGCTGAATCTGAATACCGACCGGCTTTCGGACGTTCTCCGGCACATGCTGGCCGACGACCTGCTATGGATCGATGCCGCCGGTCATTTGCACGCCGTAAACACAATGAATCAACGATAAGCGTTTTATGAAAAATTACGTTTCGCGCCTGTTCCTGGCGGTTTTGGTGGGGTGTGGCTCCTCCACGGTTTGGGCGCAGTATCACCCGGGGCTGGTGAGTAGCAATTACGGCGGTATTCACCGGATGCTCCAAAATCCGTCGTCCATTGCGGGTTCGCGGTATAAATTTCAGTTTGTAGCCTTCACCGGGCATTCTTCCGTCAATTCTTTATACACGAAATACGTCGCAAAAGGCTTGTTTCAAACCATTCAGTTACCGTACAGCCGGGGCCTCAGTCTGCCGCTCCGCACCGTCGGTTCCATTACCAACGCCCCCCGTACCACCGCCTACTCCGAAATTCTGGGGCCGTCATTTCTGATTAATGTCGATGGCAATCAGACCATTGCGCTGCACACGCGGATGAAAAGCTATCTCTATGGCTCGGCCCTGCCCGAAAACCTGACGGAAGCCTACCGAAACCGGCTTTTTTACCGGAATCTGCAACCCTCGTCGGGGAACTTCGATTTTGGGCTGGCGCATAACAGCTACGGCGAAGTCGGCCTGACCTACGGGTTGCAGGTGTTCGACGGACACTGGCACCGGCTGAAAATCGGCGCGACGATCCGCCGGATTGTGGGCGCTCAGTTGAGTTATCTGAACGCCCGTGGCAACTACGCCATTCTCCAGAACAACGGTGACGTGGAAAAAACACTCGCTCTTACGAACCTGGATTACGAACTGGGTCAGACCACGGCCCGGAAGGACTTTAGCTTAGGCTCGGTTTTTTCCAGTGCCTACGGCAGCGGTTGGGGGTATGATTTCGGCGCTACGTACGAGATCGGGAAGCGGACGACCGGGCGTGGTTACAATTCCCAGACCCCCACGAAAGACCCGCGTCCGGCCTACTGGCTCCGGCTTTCGGCGGCTTTGATGAACGGCGGAAGCATCAGCTATCCGGCGGGCCAGGCCGTGACCGGCAGCGGCCCGTTAACCTTCAATCAGCCGGAGCTGGAGCAATTAGGAAATGCGCCGATGGATTACCTCACCGCCAAATCCGATAACAGTTCGCAGTCGTATGAACCCGGCAAAGTGGCTCTTCCGCGTATGCTCCACCTCGAAGCCGATATGCGGCTGGCAAGGTCATTTTACGTAAACGGCTTATCAATGAACAACTTAACATCCGGCGCGACGGTTCGTATGCCGAATATGCTGATCATTACGCCCCGGTTTGAAGATGAGGATGTGGAATTTGGCTTACCGGTTTCCATCATTGGTCCCGACAGCCGCGTGGCCGTCGGCATGTCAACCCGCCTAGGACCCATCCACCTCGGTTTTAGCGACATGCGCCGACTGTTCAGCAAAAAAGGCGAAAACCGCAGCTCGCTGGTCTGGATCGGCTTCTCCGTCTGGAAATGGCGCAAAAAAGAATGATGAAGTAGGCATGATGAACGATGAGTTAGCTAATGCAGCGTAATTAATTCATCGTTCATCATGCCTACTTCGTCATTCCAATTTACTTACTCGCTTTGACGACGATGGTGAATTCGCGGGATTTCAGGGAGGCTCCGCCGATCAAACCGCCGTCAACGTCGGGCTGAGCGAACAGTTCGGCAGCATTTTTCTCGTTGGCGCTCCCGCCGTACAGAATTGACGTATTATCGGCCACGTCCTGACCGTAGTGGCTGGCGATGTGCTGACGCAGAATTTCGTGCATCTCCTGCGCCTGCTCCGAGCTGGCGGTCAGTCCCGTGCCGATGGCCCAGATGGGTTCGTAAGCAATGACAACGTGGGCAAATTGCTCCGGCGAAAGGTGAAACAGGCTCTCCGTCAGTTGCGTCCGCACAAAATCCTGATGAACCTCATTCTGGCGTTGTTCCAGCGATTCGCCACAGCAGAAAATAGGCGTCAGGCCGTTTGCCAGCGCGCTGTTCACTTTCTCGGCCAGCTGGGCGTTGGTTTCGCCGAAATATTGCCGCCGTTCGCTGTGCCCCAGAATGACGTGCGAAATGCCGATCGACTTCAGCATGGGGGCCGAGATTTCACCCGTATAGGCACCCGACGCTTTTTCGTGGCAATTCTGAGCGCCCAGCGCCACGCGCGACTGGCCTTCCAGATACGGTTTTAAGGTGGTCAGATAAATCGATGGCGTGCACAACACTACCTCCACATCGCTCGTCACCTCATCCTTAATCATATTGACAACCTCCGACACCAGCGCGACAGCTTCATCGAGCGTCTTGTTCATCTTCCAGTTTCCGGCAACAATCTTTCTACGCATTGCTAACAGTTTTAATGATTTTAAAGCCTGATTACGAATCGGATACAAAAAATTCGGGCTTCATAAACCTTCTGCCGAAATTTCTTGTTCCTCCACTCGCGGGACGAAATTAGCGGTTTTTCAACAGCATTTTTCATTCAAATTGAAAGTATCAGAAACGCAAAATACCATTTTCTAAAAAATTGTGTTATTAGACAAAATAGTTGTATCTTTCCTACGTATTTGATACTAAGCACGATGAGACTGTTTGTTATATTCTTCGGAATGTTGCTCTGCTGGCAGGAGGTGCGGGCAGGCAATGACGAGCAGAACAATTCGGAAAAATACGGTTATTTTATCAGCAATAACCGCAAACAGGCCCGGATTCCATTCCAACTCCATTCCAACCTGATCATTGTCCCGGTCCGAATCAACAATTCGGATACCCTGCATTTTATTCTGGATACCGGCGTTAGCTCGGTTATCATTACCGATCCGACGGCTGTCCGGCGGCAACCGCTGCGTTTTACCCGAAAAGTGAAGCTGACGGGCGCGGGTGAGGGAGGGCAGTTGATGGCTTCCGTTGCCATCGACAACCACCTGAAAATGGGGCAAATGCAGGCCAACCACCAGAACATCGTAGTGCTGGATGATGACATTCTGCGCCTGTCCGAATACGTCGGAGTGCCGATTCACGGTATTTTTGGGTACGAAATTTTCAGCAACTTTGTCGTCACCATTGACTTTCAGCGCCGGGAACTGGTGCTGAACACACCTAAAAATTACCGGTACCGCCGGTCGCACGGGTCCCGTTATCCCATTGCGATCCAGGACACAAAACCGTATACGGATGTAATGGCGCTGCTCGAAAACGGCAAAACGCTGCCCATTCGGGTGGTGATCGACACGGGTGCGGGTCACGCGCTGCTGATTAACCGCAGCAACGGCGACGATATCCGCCTGCCGGATAAGCTCATTCGGGCGCAGCTGGGCCGGGGGTTAAGCGGGGTCATTAACGGAAATCTGGGCCGCATCGAGAAAATCCGGCTGGGCAATTTCGAAATGGCCAATGTGGTGGCTTCGTTCCCCGACAGCGCTTCCTTCGGGCTGAAGATTGCCGAACACGCGGCCGAACGAAATGGTAACCTGGGGTGTGAGATTTTGCGCCGGTTTCGGGTCACGTTCAATTACCAGGACAAGTACATGGTGCTGAAACCCGTCAAACGCATTCTGAAACAGTCGTTTGAACACGACATGAGCGGCCTTGAACTAAAAGCGCGCGGTGATAATTTCCGGAATTATTACATTGAAAAAGTCATCGAAAATTCGCCCGCCGACCGCTCGGGTTTGAAAGACGGCGACGAAGTTCTTTTCATTAACAACACCCCCGCGGGCGACCTGAATGTGAGCGAAATCTACAAGTTGTTGCAGAAAGGCGAAGGCAAGGAGATTAACATTCTGGTTCGGCGCAACGGCGCCATTGTGTTTGCCCAATTCGCCCTGAAACGAATGATTTAAGGCTTGACTAAATAGAAATGCGGAAGTCGCCGAATAGAATTATCCGGCGACTTCCGCATTTTGCTTGACTAAAGTCGGTTCTTTAACGAACAGAGCCCCTTCCGGTGCCGCTGTTTTGGTTAAACCGACAGCGTTCCTTTTTGGTGAGCGTCTTTCAAAACCGCTTCCAATCCTTTTTTGTTGATCGTCCGCATGGCCGAAGTAGCAACCTTCAGTGTAACCCATGCTCCCTGCGACTCCAGGAAGAACCGTTTCTTCTGCAGGTTGGGATAAAACTTCCGCTTTGTTCTATTGTTAGCGTGTGATACGTTATTACCAACCCGCGTCCGTTTTCCTGTAATTTGACAAACTCGTGCCATGACAATACCTTTTTCTGAATGAGCCTGCAAAATTGGCAAATACTTACCAAAAATCCAAACCTGAAGGCATTAAAAGTTATGAATGAAGCATTATGAGTTGGCTGACGCCCTCAAATTATGGTACTATTTTCTTTCGTTAGTTACCTCGAAACCCGAAACGCCGACCCGGCTCAAAGGAAATTCAAAGTAACTTTCAAGTGCATTTAGAACGATTGGATGAAAGTTCTTGATTCATAACTCTTAACTCTTCATTCTCCTCCAGGGGCAGTGTTTGCAGCCGTTTTTGCAGCAATAGCCGCGCTTCAGGTGGTAAGCCCGCGTAAAGACGAGATACCCCGCTTCGTTGATGTAGTAATCTTCGTTGTCCAGTCCTTCAACGTTCGGCTTTTTGGGATTCGTAGCGGGCATAGTTTGTCGGACTGAGCAAGGAGTTGTAATTTTGAAGCGGTTGGCTTTCAGCAGAATTGCCCGAAAATTACGCATCAGCCACCAACTTACCCACTCACCTCCCACTTTGTAATGATGGAAACTTTACCAACAATGACAGCAACCCAACTGGCCATCGACCTGGAATGGCACTACGGAGCCCATAATTACAAACCGGTTCCGGTGGTGCTGAACCGGGGTGAAGGCATTTTCCTGTGGGATGTGGAAGGAAAAAAGTATTTCGATTTTCTATCGGCTTACAGCGCGGTGAGTCAGGGCCATTGCCACCCGCGCATCATCAACGCCCTGATTGAGCAGGCCCAGCGTCTGACCCTGACCTCCCGTGCTTTTCATACCGACCAACTGGGTGTCTGCGAAAAATTCCTGTGCGATTATTTCGGCTATGACAAAGTGCTGATGATGAATTCGGGGGCCGAAGGGGGCGAAACCGCCCTCAAACTCACCCGGAAATGGGCTTACAAAGTGAAAGGCATTCCGCAGAATCAGGCCAAAACCGTATTCGCCACCGGTAATTTCTGGGGCCGGACGCTGGCGGCCATTTCGTCGTCTACCGATCCCGAAAGCACCAACGACTATGGTCCGCTCCTACCCGGGTATCTGCTCGTTCCGTACAACGATCTGACGGCGCTGGAAGACGTTTTCCGAAACGAACCCAACGTCGCCGGTTTTATGGTCGAGCCCATTCAGGGCGAAGCGGGCGTGGTGGTGCCGGACGCAGGTTACCTGAAAGGCGTTCGGGAGTTATGCACAAAATACAACGTCCTGTTTATCGCCGATGAAGTGCAAACCGGCATCGGGCGGACGGGCAAGCGGCTGGCCTGCGATCACGAAGACGTAAAACCGGATCTGCTGGTGCTGGGCAAAGCGCTGTCGGGTGGCACCATGCCGGTTTCGGCCGTATTTGCCAGCAACGAAGTGATGCTGACCATCAAACCGGGCGAACACGGTTCTACCTACGGCGGCAATCCACTGGCCTGTGCCGTAACGATGGAAGCGCTAAAAGTAGTGGAGGATGAACAGCTGGCGGAAAATGCAGAGGCAATGGGTCAGATTTTTCGCCAGCGAATGAGCGCCCTAATCGGAAAAACCGGCCTGGTGAAACGTGTGCGGGGGAAGGGTTTGCTGAACGCCATCGTAATTGACGAACACCCGGTTTACGGTGAAAAAACGTCCTGGGAAATTTGTCTTCGTCTGAAAGACAAGGGATTGCTGTGTAAGCCGACGCACGGCGATAAAATCCGGTTTGCCCCGCCTTTGGTGATTACCGAAGAACAAATGCACGAAGCCTGCGACCTCATCGAGCAGACTCTTCTCGAATTTTCGTAGCCGCCCGCTCCAGCCGCTTAAAAACCGCTACTAAATTGACAAACCGCCGGTGGGCGTTTCCGTGAACGCATCAACCGGCGGTTTTACCCTTCCTTTCGCTCCAAAGAGATCATATGAAGGTTTCGGAACGGAGACGGTGCCGGTTTTAGTACAGATCGCTGAAAAAAAATAAAACCTGGTGCAACGTTGCCCTACCACACCGTGTCATTGAGAAGAAAATCAGCCGCATCCGATTCCTCAGTCCGCTTGGAAACAAAGTTGTATATAGACCGACATGTCGAACTCGTAGAAAGATGTAAACAAGGTGAACGGCGTGCGCAGTACGAATTGTACAAGCACTATTCAAAAGCCATGTTTAACGTTTGTATGCGTATTCTCAACCACATGGGTGAGGCTGAGGACGTATTGCAGGAGGCTTTTCTCGATGCGTTCAACAACCTGCATTCGTTCCGGAATCAATCGACATTTGGGGCCTGGCTGAAACAAATCGTCGTCAATCGGTCTATTAATCAGTTAAGAAACCGGAAAAGCCGGGGCGGAATTCAATGGGTTGACCTGGATTCGCAGCGGCTGGGCGAAGACGATGGTCTGGATCTGGCGGATGCCGAACCGTTTGATGAAGACGGTATTCAACTGGAAGTGGACCGGGTGCGCCGGGCCATGCAGGACCTGCCGGAGGGCTACCGGGTTGTTTTGTCGCTGTATCTGTTCGAAGGCTATGATCATGAGGAAATCGGAGCCGTGCTGGGCATCAGCGAAACCACTTCCCGGACGCAGTACATGCGCGCCAAGAAGCGACTATTAGAGATGTTAAAATAAATTGTGAATGCCAGTATGACGAAATGAGTGAAGATCAACAGCCTGGTCTTCGATCCTGTTCACTCATTCGCTCCATCACCATTCACTTAACGAATATGATGAAAGACCGATTAGAACGATTTGTCCGGGATAACCGGGAAGATTTCGATGTATTTGAGCCGCGGGCGGATTTGTGGAAAGATTTGGAGAAGGGGCTCGGGCACAAAGAACGTCCGCTGTGGTTCGGGCTCAACAGCCCGGCCTGGATGGGGCGCCGAATGGTCTGGCAGATGGCGGCCACCCTTTTGCTGGTGGCCGGTCTGGGCAGTTTCTGGTACTTCAACAGCCAATATGGTGTAACCGACCAGCCCGATGTAGTGGCATTTGATCCAACGTATGCCCGCACCGTGCAACAGTATACCCGTTTGATTGAGGACAAGCGGGGTGAATTAAAAACCGTCCTGGAAAGTGATCCGGCGCTGTACCAGCAGTTTGCGGCTGATCTGGACCGGCTGGAAAAAACGTACCAGAATTTGAAACAGGAGCTGCCCAAAACGCCGAATCAGGAAATCATGATTCAGGCGATGGTCCAGAACCTGAAAATGCAGATCGACCTGCTCAACCAGCAGTTGATGATTATTCAACGTATCAAGCAACAAAACCATGAACCGAATACAAATCCTGTTTAATTTTCTGTTGGTCAGCGTCCTGTCGGTCGGCTTCGTTCGGGCCGATCTGCACGAAATGGGCGAACGGAAGAAAACCATTGTGAAAGTATACGACGTCACCTCCAAAGATCATTTACTAATTGATAATCAGTTCGGAAACGTCAACATCAACCTTTGGAACCGTGACGAAATCCGCGTCGATATTACGATCAAGGCCAGCTCCAGTTCCGACGATCGGATTCAGAAATACCTGGATGCCGTCGAAATCATTGAAAAACGAAACGGCGACCAGATTACCCTGAAAACCAATATTGATAAGAGCGGTTTCGGCGGAAATTGGATCATGACCCGGAACAAGGACGGCGAAAAGAACTTTGTACAAATTGATTACCAGGTGTCGATGCCGAAAACGAATCCGTTGACGGTCAAGAACTCCTTTGGCAACACGAATATTCCGACATTTAGCGCCCCCCTGACCATCAACCAGCAACACGGTAATTTTTCGACCACGGAACTGAACGGAAACCAGGTCGATGTGGACGTGCGGTTTGGTAAAGCCGACATTCAGGCCATGGAAAACGGAAAACTGAACATTCAGTATGCCAAGCTCCAGTTGGAAAAAGCCAACAACATCAACCTGAACAACCAGTTTGGCGGGCTCTGGATCGGTGAAGTGAGCCGGTTAGACGGAAAAATCGGTTATTCGGGCGCCAAGATTGGCACCGTCAAAGAATCGTGTAATCTGAAAGTCGATTTCTCGGGCGGTTTTAAGATCGACCAACTCAACAAATCGGTCAATAACGTTGATATTCAGGCGAGTTACTCATCGGTTACCTTGCCCATGGCCAATACCAACGATTATAATTTCGATGTAACGGTTAGTTATGGCGGGTTCAAATACCCGAACGATGGCCGGATCATGATCAATGCCCAACCCGATGAGGACGAAAGCCGCGGCCCGAAACTGAAAAAACAGTATAGCGGAAAAGTAGGAAAGGGGACGGCTACCCGCGTGCGGGTTGTTTCGCAGTTCGGCGACGTGAAGTTTCAATAACCGGTTTAGGAGTCCGGCGTAAGCAGTTCAATTACTTCGCGGTGCTGCGGGTATTGGCGGACCAACTCCGGCCGACCGGCCAGTTCAAAATCCGCAAAATCGAATCCCGGGGCCACCGTGCAGCCCACCAGCGAATACGCGGTTTCGGCCGCCGGTTTTGAGCCAAACCAGCTCCCGGCCGGCACCACCGCCTGAAACACCTCCCCTGCTGCCGGATTGTTGCCCAGCCGAATAATTTCCAGCGATCCCGACGGGTGAATTACGTACACATTTAGCGGGCCGCCCGCGTAAAAATGCCACATTTCGTCGGCCTGAATGCGGTGCAGAGCCGAGAAATGGTGGTTTTCCAGCAGGAAGTAAATCCCGGTGCTAAAACTCCGGTCGCCGGAAAACCGGGCGGGCAGCGCCGATTGTGGCACGGTTTCGGCCGAGCGGTACGTCTCGACAAAATAACCGCCCTCGGGGTGCGCCTGCATTTGATACGCATCGATCCAGTAATGAGCCGGAAAATTCATGAGCCAAGCCGAATCGGTTAAACGTTACACCCCAATTTTCACCCGCTGAACCAGGGCTTTCACCGGTTCGGGCGACAACACCCGGACCGTGTGCTCCACATCCAGCGGAATATCAATATAGTCACCGGCCGAAAGCCGGATTATTTCACCACCAATCCGGCATTCGCACGTACCTTCCAGAATCAGAAAGCTTTCGCGTTCATCGTGGTGATGCTCGGGCCTGACTTCCTGTTTGACCCAGAGGATAAATTGGGCCACACCGTCGGTGTTCCGCAACGAATGCACATACAGATTTCGAAAGTCACCCGTTGGCTCGATGGCCGCTACGGTGCGTAGCCACTGCTCACTGTCCGCATAGGCGTTGATGAGCGGAAGATTGTTCAGATCAAAGGCCTGCGGCTCAGCCAGTTGCTTTAAAGTCGTCAAAATCCGTTCTTTCAGGTCCGGTCCGGCTGCCGCGGCTTGATTTTCAGCGGACTTCAACAAACGGAAGGCCTGGTCAAGAGCCTGCTGAACTTCGGGATACAAACCCGCCATCCGCTCCACCTCCTGAACTTCCCCGGGCAAAAGCAAGCCCAGGCAGTACTCATCCAGTATTCCAGAGTTGATGAAATCGTTCACTTGGCTCATACCCTAAAATAAATACTGCTTATTTCAGCTACACACGTTGAAATCCGGTTTACCGTAAAACGAAGATACACATTTTTTGCGACCTGCATGCGACTAACTGTTACGCCCGAAACCCTGCTGGAATGGATTGCCCTTCAAATCAATCTGGTTCCGCTGCCGCTGCTGCACGCCCAGATTTTTCCGATTGTTGGTAAAGCCGTCCTGGAAGCCGCGGATAAAGGCGTTTTTGAAGCCGTAAACCAGGGAAAACAGAGCGTTGCCGACATTGCAACCGCCTGCAACCTGCATCCAAAACCGCTGCGGGAACTCCTGGATTTGCTGACGGTTCTGGGTTATCTCCGTTATCAAACGGACCGGTATATGCTCACCCGCATGAGCCAGCGCTGGGTGCTCAGCGAAAATACCGAGTCGGTTCTGGGCCTGATGCTTTTCAACAACCGGGTGGTCTGGCCCTGGCTGGAGCAGTTGGGCCACTACCTGCAAACGGGCGAGGGTATTCAGTATCACGATCACCTGACGACCGAGCAGTGGGCCTATTACCAGCAGGCCATGCTGGCCGCAACCGGCACCGAAGCAAAGGAATTTGGCCGAAAAGCGCCCGTGTCAAAACAGGCCACCCGGATGCTCGACATTGGTGGCTCCCACGGCCAGCATTCCGTGGCCTTGTGCCGAAAACTCCCAAACCTCCAGTCGGTTATTCTGGATTTGCCGCCCGCCATCGAACAGGCGGCCCCGCTGCTGGCGCGGGCGGGTCTGGGCGAGCGGGTGCAGCACCGGGCCGGCAATGCGCTGACGGACGATTTTGGGGAAGCCCAGTACGACATTGTTCTGATGTCGAGTCTGGCCCATCACTTTACGGATGAACAAAACCGGGAAGTCGCCCGAAAAGTGGCCCGGTCGCTCAAACCGGGTGGCGTCTACATCATCAATGAATTCATCCGGCCCGACGCCGACGGCCAATCCGCCGGTGTCGGCACCAACCTCGTGGGCAACAGCATGGATCTGTTTTACGGGTTAACCAGCACCGCCGGGAATTATTCCGTCCGCGAAATCCAGCAATGGCAGACCGCTGCGGGGCTGCAACCGTTTAAAGTAAAAAAGTACCTGTCGATTCCGGGCCGGGCGATGGTGGTCGCTAAAAAGTAACCTCAGTTGAGGACGATCTTTTCGATGAGCAGAATAAACAAATGGATGACTTTGATGTGAATTTCCTGAATGCGGTCGGCGTACCCGAAATGAGGCACCCGGATTTCGACATCGGCGGTACCGGCCAGCTTACCGCCGTCTTTTCCGGTTAGCAAAACGACCTTCATACCCCGGTTTCGGGCGGCTTCCACGGCCCGGACCACATTCTCCGAATTGCCGCTGGTGCTCAGTCCAAGCAGGACGTCGCCTTCGTTGCCCAGCCCTTCGATAAACCGCGAAAATACAAATTCGTATCCGTAGTCGTTGCCGACGCAGGTCAGGTGGCTGGAATCCGAAATGGCAATGGCGGCCAGCGCGCGCCGTTCGTCGCGGTACCGTCCCGAAAGCTCCTCGGCAAAATGCATGGCGTCGCAGTGAGACCCCCCATTGCCGCAGGAGATGATTTTATGGCCGGTTTTCAACGCTTCCGCCATCAGCTGGGCGGCCTGTTCGATGGCCGCAAGCTGGTTGGCGTCGCGGAGAAACGTATCAAGAACCGAACGCGCTTCGGTCAGTTCCTGGCGAATAAGTTGATCAAGCATACTGACGATTCGTTGCGCCGATGGCGTTGACCCGGTTTTTGCAAAAACCGGCCACCATCCGCTCACGGTTTAGAGAACCAGCGTACGGTACGGTAAATTCCAGCGCAGCGCCAGGGAAGTGGATGAGGTGTTGTATTTCAGCCGGTCGGCCTGGCTGTCGCTCATGCGTAAAATCTGTTGAAAATCAACAAACAGGTTGTGTTTGAGCATAAATGACGCCCGCACGTCGGCGTACGTAACCAGCGTTTTGCGGCCCTGCCCAATGTGATGCCCGGTTCCGGCGGGTTGGCCCGGCCATTCGATCCGGCTTTCATAGGGCAGGAGCACATTCCCGCCGTAGTTGCGGCTGGGTGGGTCGGCGCCGTAACTCATCAGCCCAAACGTACCCGTCAGGTTGAAGCGATCCAGGGGTTGATAGCGCACAATGGCCAGCCCTTCGAGGAAGTTGGCGCCGAGCGGGTGGGCCAGCGGTTGGTTGTAATGCGCGTAATTGGTCTGGCCGGACCGGTGTGAATAGGTATACGGTCGGGCCAGATTCATTTCAGCCTGGATGTCAAGATTTGGCACATTAAAGGCATCGATGTATTTCAGGCCCGCCTGAATCGCAAATTTATTGACCCACGACCCATTGCCCGCCCGGAGTTCGCTGATCTTAAATTCGTCGAAGACAATCTGGCTGTAGGCCAGCAATTTCCCCAGAAAATTGCCCTTAAAATCCAGGCCCACCAGCGCATTATCGGCGCTGCCGCGGTACGATTCGATGAACCGGTAAAAGATCACGGGATTGAAATAATTCAATTCCAGCTGGCTGCGGCTGAACACCTCGGCTTCGAACAGTCCGAGGTTAATGTGGTCGCCAATGTTAACGCTCAGGTGGTGAATGGCCGCGTATTTTTGCGGATTCAACTGCTCGTAGGCCCCGGATGTGATCTGCCGGTTTTGAAATTCCGTCAGCAAATTGGTGTACTGAAACCGCCCCAGTTTGGTGCTGATTTTCAGAAACAGATAAGGCGACGAGTTGTCGGATAACAGCAGCGAGCGATAGCCGTTGCCGAAGAAATTGCGGTCGTGGCCGAACTGAATATTGATGATTTTTAAGGCATTGAAGGTGATGTAGCCCCGCGCCGACAGAAAATCAGCGCCAAACAGCAAACCGGGCGGCCCCGGTTTTTTCTTAGTGAACCCTTCAAAGGGCGCAAAACCCAGTTCCGAATTGATCAGGTACTGGTACTGCGTCCCATATTCCCAGATGTAGCGCGGAAACAGCGCCTGATTGTCTGATAAATAGCTATAAAAGCTTAAGCGCTTGCGAATGCTGCCCCGAATCTCAAACCCTCTCGAGTTGACGTACGGATGAAAAGACTTGCCGAGGTCGCCCGAATTAAATTCCGCTCCGTAGCTGAAATTAACCGCCGGGTTGATGTGGATGTCAAAATCTTCGTTTTGATAGCTGTACAGATCGGCTTTTCTCTGATAGAAAGGCCCCCAACCACGCCGGCTATCACCCGTTTTTTTTTGTCCGGCGTGCAGTTCAGTCGCCCGAACCGGGAGCAAAGACAAGGAATCCGGATAGGTAGCGGGAACCCACTCCCAGCTATCGTCGCGCAGGTAGCGGACCGTAGCGCGGTCAACCGGCGATAAGCGAACAAAAGGATCGCTTAGAATACTGTCGGTTAACTGCACGACCGACTGGCGGTTATACGGTTTAACCGTACTGTGAAAACCGCCCGCCCACCGGCCCTGTTTGATTTCCAGCCGGTCGATGAGGTGATAATAATCACTGTTTAAAGGAATTTTCTGGCTTTGAGCCTGCGCCAATCCTGGCACCAGCCAAACAAAAGCTATCCCGATTCTAAAAATATTCCTCATAGGAAGCTTCACACTGGCAACTGCCTGAACAAGTTACCATCATAACATTGACTTAATTCCATGCACAAATTAGGGAAAGGGTTTGGATTATCCGATACATTCCCTTTAAATTAGGCTGAAAAAGCCTCTATGTTTGTTTTTGCCGATCATCCTTCCATTGCCGACCAGTTTATTGCCGAGCTCCGTGATGTTACCATTCAAAAAGATCCGATGCGGTTTCGGCGCAATCTGGAGCGCCTGGGAGAGTTGATGGCCTACGAAATATCCAAATCCATGTCGTTCCAGATGGTGTCGGTACAAACGCCCCTGGGGGTTGCTCCCACACCGCTGATCAGTAAACCGCCGGTGCTGGCCACCATCCTCCGCGCCAGCCTGCCTTTCCATCAGGGCTTTCTGAACTATTTCGACCGGGCCGAAAACGCTTTCATTGGCGCTTACCGCGGTTATTTGCCGGTTGGTGAGGAATTTGAAGTGGCGATGGATTATATTTCCAGCCCCGATCTAAGCGGAAAAACCGTCATTCTGATGGACCCGATGCTGGCCACCGGTCGGTCGCTCGAAAAAGTATATCACGCCCTGCTCCGGTTTGGAACGCCCGCCAAAACGCACATTGCCGCCGTGCTGGCCAGTCCGGAAGGCGTTCGGTATGTGCAGGAGAAAATGCCCCAGTGCCACCTCTGGCTGGGTGCCGTCGATGAACGGCTGGACGCCCATTATTACATTGTACCCGGTTTGGGCGACGCGGGCGACCTGGCGTTTGGTGAAAAAATCTGATCAGAAGCCTTCTTTTTTGTCGTCTTCTTTCTCTTTTTTCTTCTCCACCACCTTTTTCGGCGCTTCTTTCGCTCCGGCCGCCGGTTTTGGTTGCGGTTTCGGTTTTTCCTTGGTTTTGTATTGATCCAGGTACCGGCCCGTAAACTGGTTCTTCTCGAAAGCGTCCGCCGTGATGATGGAAACGCCTTTGGCACCGTTTTTACTGCCGGCCATGATGCGGTCGTTCAGCTCCTGATCCGACGTTAGCAGCGCCAGCTGAGCCGTAGCGCCCCCACCCGATTTATAATCCCAGTAAAACCAGACATCCGGCGAGGCTTCCAGGTAAATGGTGGCTTCGTCGCCCCCGTCGCTTTTCCGGATTTCAACAAACCCTTCCATCTGGGCGTTGACGTCCACGTTGTCAATGTTCGACACGCCAATGGAACCTACGCTGTACAGCGCGTTGTGTTTATCCGACCAGCGCAGATTGACGTTTGAAAGCACCAGCGAAGCCACGAATTTTGGCGCAGCCTGCGTGATCGAAACGTGTTGATTCTGGGCTTTGGTCCGGTACGCATCCGTCGCTTTCTGACCGATGATGGCGGCCAGTTTGGCAGTCAGCCGATCCAGATCTTCGTCGGCGGCTTCGTCGTTTTTTTCGTCCAGATTGGCCTTCACCATTTTGTCGGCAATGGCGGCATTCACCGGCTGCGGAATCGGCAAGGCAAAACCGACCAAAGCGTTCAGGCGCAGGGTGGTGCTGTCCACGTTCGCCCGGCCGGTTCCGGCGCCAAACACAAAGTTATTCGGCGTCGAACCCGTCGTTCCCGTATTCATCACATTCACCGGTCCCTGAAAATTCATCACGCCGGTGGCATCGTTGAACGTAAACGCCCCCTCCACATCCTCCAGACCGGCGGCATCTTTCTTTACAATCCGGAATACCTTGTCCTTGGCGTCGTAGGTCATCAGGCCCGTTGCCCGGAACAGATCATCGTCCTTGTCGTTTTCCTTGGTCGACAAAAAGGTCGGATAAAGTCCGGCGGCTCCCCCACCCCGGAAATGCAAACCGGCCGTCAACGGCTGATTGCCGTCGTTTTTCAGGTTCTGATCGACGGTGATGCTAAACGTCTCGCCAATTTTCTCTTTCATCGGAATCCAGTCACTGACCAGTTTCGGCCGCTTTTTGAGCGCAATTTTGATCGCTCCTTCCAGCTTCAGATCCTGTTCCGGCGCCATCATCGTGATGCTTCCTTTGAACTGCACCTTGGGCGCCAGCGTTACATTGTCGCGCTCGTCAACGTCGGCGCGGGCCACCGTATAGTACGTTTTCGCCAGCTCGTTGCTGGTTTTTCCTTTTCGACCCGCGTTCCGGTTATTGGAAGCCAGCGCGACCGGGCCGGCTTCTTTTAGCTCGAAGCTGCCCATTTTGATGCTGGCCGTGTCGCCTTTGGCGGCCGCAAACTGATAAACCGCTTCGCCGGAAAACCGGGTCCGCGACTGAACCTGAATGTTTCCGCCTTTCAGTTTGTGGAACAGGCTAGTCGTGTCCAGCTCCAGCCGGGCGTTTTTGAGGGGCAGCATTTCGCCGTTCCGCTTGATGGTAATCAAGCCTTTTTCCGGGTAGATCCGGGCGTCGGCCGACGTCACGTAAGGGACTCCGCTTACGTTGAGCGTCGCTTTTTCCACGTCATACACCGCCGACGCGCCGTTGAACGTCAGTCCTTCCTGCTCCTCGGCGGTTGCGGTGAACGTCGACGTTTTGGCGGCTTTCATCGTGATGGTTTTGGCCGCAATGTTCCACTGGGCCTTGCTGATCGACGTTTTATAGGCGGCATTCGGAAATTCCAGGCTCGATACCAGCGTATCGCTGATGGACGTTGCGGAGTTGTTGGTGGCAATGCTGACCACGCCTTTCACCTGATTGAAGTCCACATCGACCTTCGTGCCGAGCAACATGGGCTTGGTGGCATTCACCAGTTTATCCGACATTACGCGGAACTGGGCATTACCGGCCGTAAACCCTTCTTTGTTGAACTTGATCGCTTCCGACTGCGCTTCCGAATCGGCCCGTTTCACCAACCCTTTGCCAAATAAACCGCTCGACCGAACCAGCAGATCGCCCACCAGGTTGGTGGTGCCGTTGTAAAAACTAAAGTGATCGGCTTTGGTCGAGATCTTCATGCTGTCGGCCTTCGGATACCATTTCATCGTGTAATTTTTGATATCCACCGCCGGGAAATACGCTTTGCCGACCAGCCCTTCCTTGATCTGCCCCGACTCACCCGATGCCAGCACCGAATCGGGCGTCATCAGGATATCTTTAGCGGGGAGCGCGGCATTCATGTGAGCAATGACGCCTTCGGCCCGCAGCCCTTTCCGATCCATCACCAGTTTACCGGTAAATTTCAGGTTGCCCTTCCCGCCGTAGAGCGGATAACCGGCCGGCGGTGCCGTATGCTCGAAACCCAGCGAGTTATCAGGCATCGACTTCAGGGTTGTTTTGATCGGCGGAAAAATGCCGTCGGAGAAAAACGTGCCGTCGAAGGCGATGGCCCCTTTGCCCAGACTATCGTTGTCGACCGCCGGGACTTTGAAATTGACGTTCTTGTTGTAAATCAGGCTGCCCCGGTTCGACTGGTTGAAATAAACCGTCATCCCTTCCGGCATCAGAAGCCGCTGCGTGGCTTTTTTGTCTTTCTGGCGGCCCGACTTATTACTTTTGTCGGCCAAAAAAACCGTACCCGGTTTCTCATACTGGATATCACCACCAATCTCCTGATTTTTGCCCTGGGGCGTAAACGTGATCGAGTCGATTTTGGTCATATTCATCGAAAACTGGTCGTAATCGAAACCCAGATCGCGGCCCGTATACCGCATATTGCCGGATTTCAGTTGGCCGGTTAACGTAAACGCCCGGTTTTTGCCGATTCGCAGGGTTTTATCCGTGGGCACGGCGGTAATTTTCAGCGAATCACTGATGCTGAACCGCTCCACCCCCCGAATCGTCAGGAATTTGTCGGCCAGGCTAATGGTCGCGTTGGTCGTGCTGTCGTTGGACGGATAAGTGGACCGGATCAGAAAGTTGTCGTAATCTTTTTTGCGACCGTTGGCCAGCACATACAACACGCCTTTCCGGCTCAGGCGCATTTCTTCCGTTTTGGCGTCCATGTCGATATAGCCCAGTGCCACCATCCGCTGCATGACATTCCGCATCACGGCCGGATTGATTTTGGAATGCACCGCCAGATCGTCCGCAAAAAACGACTGCGTTTTCTTCACCGTAATGTAGTTGGCGGCCAGCTGCAACGGATGAAAACCGAAATCAGCCGACATGCTGGCGTACCGTTCCGGATAAAAGAAATCGAACGATTCAAACCGTACAGGGACTTCTTTTTTAGCCGCTAACTGGTAAAAATCCACTTTCTGGCGCGGCAGATCCCAGCGCACCACTTCGGGCTGAATGTAGAATTTGTGGTAGCTGTCGCTGAAATACGTTTCGGAATACCCGGTTTTTTCCGCCTTGCCCAGCCGGGCAATACCGGTGGCGTTGTCGTAGCGAAACGTAACGCCGGGGTGAAACAGCGTATCCGCGGCATCGATGTAGCCCGTAAAAGCAACCAGCGGGCTGGAAATCGCGGAATCGGCAAACTCAAAACTTCGGCTGCTGGCTTTGAAAGCCGCTTTTCCTTTGTAACGCACCTGCAAATAAGCCAATTGCCGGTCGGCCGCCGAACCATACAGGCGCGTTCCGGCCAGGGCAATACCGCCCCGGTAGCTGATTCCGTTGCCCAGATTCGTCAGGTTCACATCGTTCGACCACGACATAAACCGGGGATACGTCGGCGGCTGGTTGGCCGTGCGCTTTTTGCTTTCGAACTCAAATTTGCCTTTGACCGGTTTGGCCAGCGGTTTGAAGGTAAGCGTCACGTCGTCGGCCGTTACCTTGGGGTTGTTGACGGCGAAACTATAGTCGGCCAGCGTCACGAACGTTTCCGGCTGCCCCGCCGATTCCCAGGAAAACGAACCGCCTTTCCCGACCCAAACGCCATCTTTCAGCAGCACCGCGCCATCGGTTTTTTTCAGCGCCACCGAATCGTGGGCCGTGATCATCACCAGATCCGCCCCTTTCATTTCCAGCACCGGTCCGGTCAGGGCGGGCATCGGTTTTTTATCGACGAAGGAAAGAAAGGGCGCGGCTTTTCCGGTCGAATCCAGCGGCAAATCCCAGCCGTCGGAATCGGCCGGCTTGGGCGGTTGCGGTTTTTTGGTAGTTGCGCTGCTATCGCCCGCTGCTACGGGCGCGTTGCCGTTCTGGTCGGCAAACCGAAGCGTAAACGTGCCGCCACTGGCGTACAGTTTATTGTAGTTGCTGGCGTATAAAAACCGCTTCTCGGCAAACAGCCGAACGGTTTCCAACACTTTCGCCAGCGTTTTGGGATCGTATTTTTCAAATGACTTTTCGGCAACGGTCAGGAAGTTATCAACTTCGGCCGGGCTTGCCTGCTGCGTAACCAGCAAATGGTACAGCGCTTCGTAAAACGGCGCAAACTGCTGCACGGGCGGGTAGCGTTTGGCGTTCATCTTCCGGCTCAGCACCATCACCCGTTCCTTCTGCGGAGCCGACAGCCGGTTTTCGGTGAACAGGGTTTCCAGGTCTTTTTCCGCTTTCTGGGTATAAGCCCCGCCCGGATTCATCAGTTTCTGTAAGTCGGTCAGAAACTGCTCCGGATTGTCCGACAATTTGACGGTTTGCGCGGTTGCCACGGTGGACACCAGCAGCAAACTGGCGAGAATGGTGTATACTTTGTTCATCGTATTCTAACGTATCCACGGACCGGCGGGCGTTCCCGCTTCCTCCGTGATTTGCACCCTAAGCAGCCGATTCAGCCGGCCCGACATGCCCCAAATGGAAACGCCCGCCGGTCATCAGGTGCCTTTACTAAATCGTAGTGAAACCCAGTTGTTCTGAGCGAGTTGACCGGTTTTTATCAAGCCTTCAGCCAGCCCTTTTTGTTCAATATCCGGTGCATCCTGTTCATAAAAACCGCTCACCAGCAACGTGCCGCCCGGTTTCATCAGCCGGACGTAAACCGGAATATCGGCCAGCAATACGTTTCGATTGATGTTGGCCAGCACCAGGTCGAATCGTTCGGACGTATCCACATCCTGAATCGTGCCCTGGAAAACTTCGATGAACGAACACTGGTTCAATTCGGCGTTTTCTTCCGCATTTTCAACGGCCCATTCTTCAATATCAAAAGCAATGACCCGTTCGGCCCCCTGCAATGCCGCCAGAATAGCCAGAATGCCGGTTCCCGAGCCGACGTCCAGCACGGTTTTTCCGGCCGCATCGACGATCAACTGGTGTTCGAGCATCATGGCCGTTGTTTCGTGATGACCCGTTCCGAACGACATTTTCGGATTGATAACGATGTCGTACCGAAACCGGGTGTCCCGTTCGTGAAACGACGCCCGGACCCGAATGGCATCCTGAACTTCAATGGGTTGGTAATTCCGCTCCCACTCCTCGTTCCAGTTCTTTTTTTCTAACGAATTGATCTGGTAGGCTATTGCGGTTTGCCCGGCGTATTTCTCGACGACCGAACGGAGCGCCGTTTCGTCGAAATCCGGTTCCAGAACATAAGCGTTCAGGCCTTCGTCCGTTTCGACGAACGATTCAAAGTTCAGTGCGGCCAGTTCCGCCATCAGAATGTCCGCGTAATCGGCGGAAACCGTTAGTTGCAGTTCGGTATAGTTCATCCCGTAAAGAAACAAAAAAAGGACGAGCCTGGTGAGCCTGTCCTTTTTGCTATAAACCGGTTAAAAGCTGCCAGGTCTTAATGGCCTGAAAGTTCTTACGATTATTTTGTAAAAATTTATCGAATCAATTCCATTAAATCCTTGTCATTCACCTCTTTGCGAATATCGGCCATATCGAGAAATCGTTGGTAGAGCGTATCCAGCGTCGGTTTGTCGTAGCGGTAGCCCAGCAACTCAAGGCGGTGTTTCAGCGCATGGCGACCACTGCGGGCCGTCAGGACGATGGAGGACTGCGGAACACCGACTTCCTGCGGTGTCATGATTTCGTAGTTCTCGGCGTGCTTCAAAAAACCGTCCTGGTGAATGCCCGACGAGTGTGCGAACGCATTGCGGCCCACGACGGCCTTGTTGGCCTGCACCGGCATCCGCATCATGTTCGACACCAGTTGACTGACGGGATAGAGCCGCTTGGCATCAATCCCGGTTTCAAAACCGAGTTCCTTGTGCACTTTCAGCGCCATCACGACTTCTTCCAGCGACGTATTTCCGGCGCGTTCGCCGATGCCGTTGATCGTCACTTCGACCTGGCGCGCGCCGTTCTGAATACCGGCCAGCGTGTTGGCCGTTGCCAGCCCCAGATCGTTGTGGCAGTGAATGGAAATGATTGCCTGATGCACGTTGGAAACGTGTTCGTAGATGTATTTGATTTTCTTCCCGTATTCATCGGGCAGGCAGTAGCCGGTCGTATCCGGAAGATTGACCACCGTGGCTCCGGCGGCAATAACGGCTTCGGTCAACTGAGCCAGGAACTGAAGATCGGCCCGACCGGCATCTTCGGCGTAAAACTCCACATCATCCACGTAGCTGCGGGCGTGCTTGACAGCCGCAACTGCCTGTTCCAGAATCTGTTCGCGGGTGCTGTTGAATTTGTTCCGGATGTGAATGTCCGACGAGCCAATGCCGGTATGAATCCGCCCGCGTTTGGCGTATTTCAGAGCCTCGCCGGCCGCGTCGATGTCTTCTTTTTTGGCCCTTGAAAGCGCACAGATCACTGGCTCGGTAACGGCCTTTGAAATGGCAACAACCGACTGAAAATCACCGGGACTTGAAATCGGGAAACCCGCTTCAATGATGTCGACACCGAGACGTTCCAGTTCTTTCGCCACCACGATTTTTTCCGCTGTGGTTAGCTGGCTACCCGGCACTTGTTCGCCGTCGCGCAGGGTGGTGTCGAAAATATAAATCCGTTGGCTCATGGTTGATAAAGAATATATTGGGTAGAGTTTTTGCGCGTGATCAAAGCTGGGACAGCACTTGTTTTCCCATTTCTTCCGTGCCCAAAATACGATCGGCCGGGGTATTCGCGTCCGCAATATCACGGGTGCGGTACCCGGCCTTCAACACCTGATCAACGGCGTTGACGACCGCTTCGGCTTCGTCTTTCATGCCAAACGAGATATCCAGCATCAAAGCCGCCGATAAAACCGACGCCAGCGGGTTGGCAACGCCCTTGCCCGTGATGTCGTGGGCCGATCCGTGAATGGGTTCGTACAGTCCCGTTGTGTCGCCAATGGAAGCCGATGCCAGCATACCCATCGAACCGGCAATCTGGGAAGCCTCATCCGTCAGAATATCGCCGAACAGGTTGCCCGTTACGACCACGTCAAACCGGCGCGGATCTTTGATCAGCAACATGGCAGCCGCATCGATGAACTGGTGTTCAACTTCCACTTCGGGGTACCGCTTGGCCACTTCCTGCAACACTTCGCGCCACAGCCGGGACGCTTCCAGTACGTTTGCTTTATCGACCGAACACAGTTTTTTCCGGCGGGTCATGGCGGCTTCGAACGCTTTCACAGCAATTCGTTCGACTTCGTAGCGGCTGTAGATCATGACATCATACGCCGTGTCGCCATCGTCTTTCCGGCCTTTTTCGCCGAAATACACATCGCCCGTCAGCTCACGAAAGAACAGAATATCGGCGCCTTGCAAAAATTCCGGTTTGATGCTCGATGCCTGCAACAACTCGTCGAACAGCTTGATTGGGCGCAGGTTAGCGTATAGGCCCAGCGCTTTCCGGATGCCCAGCAAGCCTTGCTCCGGCCGGACTTTTGCCGTGGGATCGTTGTCGTATTTCGGGTGACCAACGGCTCCGAACAAAATGGCGTCCGACTGCTTCGATTTCGTGATCGTTTCTTCCGGAAGCGGGTTGCCCGTCGCTTCGATGGCCGCGTGGCCAATCAGGGCTTCATCGTAGGTGAATTCGTGCCCAAACTTTTCCGCTATCCGGTCTAAAACCTGTTTTCCAACGGCGGTTACTTCCTGACCAATGCCGTCGCCGGCGATGACTACAATGTGTTTTTTCATTCCTCTTTCAATGAGCGAATGGGTGAATGAGCAACTGAGTGAATAACCTACCAGATTCTATTTTTTATTCACTTATTTGCTCATTCGCTCATTCAGCATTCGTATGGGCTAGATCGTATTGTTTGATTTCTTCTTTCAGGCTCAACAGGTAATCGATGTCATCGTACCCGTTCATCAGGCACTGCTTTTTATAGGAATTGATGGCGAAGGATTCCTTCAGCCCATTTTCCAGCACAATTTCCTGATTGACCAGATCGACAATAATTTCGGTTTTGTGGTTAGCTTCAACAGCCTTGAACACTTCGGCCAGAAAGGCTTCGGAAACCTGCACCGGCAACACAAAATTATTCAGGGCGTTGTTGCGGAAAATGTCGGCGAAAAAGCTGGAAATAACCACTTTAAAACCGTAGTCGTGCAAGGCCCAGGCCGCGTGCTCGCGGCTGGAACCCATGCCGAAATTCTTCCCGGCAACCAGGATTCGCGAACCGGCGTAGGTCGGATTGTTCAGCACAAAATCAGCCTTGGGGGTCTCATCGGGGTTATAACGCCAGTCGCGAAAGAGATTGTCGCCGAAGCCTTCGCGCGTGGTGGCTTTCAGGAACCGCGCCGGAATAATCTGATCCGTGTCAATATTCTCAATCGGCAAGGGGGCCGCCGTCGAGACGAGTTTATGCATGGTTTCTTTGCTCATTCTGAATTTCTGTTATCTGTTTACACCAATTCCCGCACATCCGTTACTTTGCCGGTCACGGCAGCCGCTGCCGCCATAATCGGGCTGGCCAGGAAAGTCCGGGCGCCGGGTCCCTGGCGGCCTTCAAAGTTGCGGTTGGAGGTTGAAATGCAGTATTTACCCGCCGGAACCTTGTCTTCGTTCATCGCCAGACAGGCCGAACAGCCCGGTTCGCGCAGTTCAAAACCGGCTTCCATGAAGACCTGATCCAGCCCTTCGGCTTTCGCCTGGTTGGAAACCTGCACCGAGCCCGGCACAATCCAGACTTCGACGCCTTCGGCTTTCCGTTTTCCTTTGACAAAACTGGCAACCGTCCGCAAATCCTCAATCCGGGCGTTGGTACACGAACCGATGAACACGTAATCGACCGGTTTTCCGATCAGTTCCATACCCGGTTCCAGACCCATATAGGCCAGTGATTTCGTGTAGGAAGCCAGTTCGGTCTGCGGAATTTCGCTCAGGTTCGGCACGTGACTATCAACCGAAATGCCCATGCCGGGGTTGGTTCCGTAGGTAATCATCGGACCAATGTCGGCGGCATTGTAGTTCAGCTCCAGATCAAATTCGGCATCTTCGTCGGTTTTCAGCGTCCGCCAGTGTTCAACGGCTTTGTCGAACGCTTCGCCCTGGGGCGCAAACCGCCGACCGCGCAGGTAATCAAACGTGGTTTCGTCGGGGGCAATCAGACCCCCGCGCGCGCCCATTTCGATGCTCATGTTGCAGATGGTCATGCGGGCTTCCATCGAAAGGTTCCGGATCGTATCGCCCGCGTATTCGACAAAATAACCGGTGGCTCCGCTGGCCGATATTTTTGAGATCACGTACAGAATAATGTCTTTCGACGTCACGCCTTTGGCCAGCTGGCCGTTGACGTTGATCCGCATCCGCTTGGGTTTGTATTGCAGAATGCACTGCGTTGACAAAACCTGCTCCACCTCACTGGTTCCGATCCCGAATGCAATGTTGCCCAGCGCACCGTGAGTGCTGGTGTGGCTGTCACCGCAGACGATGGTCATGCCCGGCAGGGTCAGGCCCAGCTCGGGTCCGATGATGTGAACGATTCCCTGAAACGGGTGTCCCAGATCGTAAAAATCGACGCCGAATTCTGCGCAATTCCTCCGCAGGGTTTCCACCTGGTGGCGCGAAAGGGCTTCTTTGATCGGCAGGTGCTGGTCTTTGGTCGGCACGTTGTGATCGGCCGTGGCGGTTGTCCGGTTTACATTGAAAACCTTGACACCCCGCTTCCGTAAACCGTCAAAAGCCTGCGGACTGGTTACTTCGTGAATAAAATGTCTGTCGATAAAAACCGCATCCGGCCCACCGTCCATCGCTTTCACAACGTGGGCGTCCCAGATTTTATCGAAGAGGGTTGTTGGTTTGCTCATAGCTATAGTTCCTTTTCACGCTCAATAATCAGATCAATCCAAATTTTTGCAACGGGTACGTCGTCAGTAGCGGCATCCCAAACCAATTGGAAATCTAGGCCCCAATAGTGATGAATCAACCCGTCACGTAATCCGGCAAAACCTTTTCCTTATACCGGTACCGTTTCACTAATTATATATTCTAACTCGTGCTGAATGTGCCTTAAAAATCAATCGTTGAGGGCCTATTCAATCTCTTTTTTTCTTTCTTTTCAGATCAACGGAGACTGGCGAATGGCAACTTTGTGATTCTGAATCATTTCAAAAACCTGTTCTTTATTCTGCACAGTTTTCATGACGCTCAGATCAAAAATTCAAACAAATCCGGTTTGTCGTTCAAATATTCGAATTGAATTTTAGCTTCTCGCATCCGCTCGATCAGTGATTCGAAATCCGCTTTCTGCTTTAATTCAATACCGACCAGTGCCGGCCCGCGTTCGCGGTTGGTTTTCTTGGAATATTCAAACAGGGTAATGTCGTCCGTGTCGCCCAGCACATCGCTCAGAAACTCCCGCATCGCCCCGGCCCGTTGCGGAAACCGGATGATGAAATAATGCTTTAGCCCTTCATACAGCAGCGATCGCTCTTTGATCTCTTCCGTGCGCGTGATGTCGTTGTTGCCCCCGCTCACCAGACAAACGACGTTCTTGCCTTTGATTTCGTCTTTCAGCAGGTCCAGCGCAGCGATGGTCAGTGCGCCGGCGGGTTCGGCCACGATGGCGTCTTCGTTGTAAAGTTGCAGGATGGTCGTGCAGACTTTACCTTCCGGCACCAGCATCACCCGATCGAGGTATTGACGGCAGATTTCAAACGTCATTTCGCCGACCCGTTTGACGGCGGCTCCATCCACGAATTTGTCGATCTCCTCGAGCGCGACGACGTGCCCTTCGTCGATTGACGCTTTCATGGAAGGCGCGCCCAGCGGCTCGACGCCAATCAGCCGGGTTCGGGGACTCAACTGCCGGAAAACCGTCGATACGCCAGCCGCCAGACCGCCCCCGCCAACGGCCATCAGCAGGTAATCGATTTTAAAATTGGAATCTTTGAAAATTTCCAATCCGACGGTTCCCTGTCCTTCGATCACCTGCATGTCGTCAAACGGATGAACGAACGTGCTGTCGTGGGTATTCACGTACGCAATGGCCGCGTAATAGGCATCGTCGTACGTATCACCGGTCAAAACTACCTCCACGAACTCCTTCCCAAAGAGCTTGACCTGCTTTACCTTCTGGTTGGGTGTGGTCGTCGGCATGAAAATAATTCCCTGGACGGCCATCTTTCGGCAGGCATACGCGAGTCCTTGCGCGTGGTTGCCGGCACTGGCACAGACCACGCCTTTTGCCAGGGCTTCGGCGGGCAAACTAGCCATTTTGTTGTACGCGCCCCGGATTTTGTAGGAACGGACTACCTGCAAATCTTCCCGTTTCAGAAAGATGGTGGCACCGTATTTATCCGACAAATTCAGGTTTTCCTGCAGGGGCGTATGCGTGGCAATGCCCCGCAAGCGGTCAGCCGCCAGATAGATGTTGTCTACGTCCGGAAAGGTTATTTTTTTCTCCGCTTCTACCACACTATAAAGTTTTAAGTTTACGATTGGGGAGTTCAGGAGGCTGTAATCGGGACGTTAAAGGTACTCAAATTCAGTGTACTTTACTATCCGGTTCCTAAACTCCCACAACCGTGCGGGCTAACCCGTCCTAACCTTAGTTCCGCTCCGGACGCAGGCTGCGAACGGCCGTACCGGCCTGCCACATCTCCGACTCGCGCAGTTCTTTCAGTTCTTCTTCCAGTTTTTCGCGGTAATCGACCTGGGAATTCCGGGTGATCGAAATGTTAGCCTGCTCGCCGGCTTTAACGGAATTGTACAATTTTTCAAAAACCGGCTTGGTGGCATCCCGGAACGGTTTCCACCAGTCGAGCGCACCGCGTTGCGCCGTGGTCGAGCAGTTGGCGTACATCCAGTCCATCCCGTTTTCGGCAACGAGCGGCATCAGCGACTGCGTCAGTTCTTCCACCGTTTCGTTGAAGGCTTCCGATGGCGAGTGGCCGTTGGAACGCAACACTTCGTACTGAGCGGCAAAAATACCCTGAATGGCACCCATCAGCGTACCGCGCTCGCCGGTCAGGTCAGAGGTTACTTCTTTGTAGAAGTTGGTTTCGAACAGGTAGCCCGATCCAACGCCGATGCCCATCGCGATGGCTTTTTCGCGGGCCTGGCCGGTAGCGTCCTGATAGATAGCAAAGCTGGAGTTCAGCCCTTTGCCTTCCACAAACATCCGGCGTAGCGACGTTCCGGAGCCTTTGGGAGCAACCAGGAACACGTCAACGTCCGACGGTGGCACGATACCGGTCTGGTCTTTGTACGTAACGCCGAAACCATGCGAGAAATACAGGGCTTTTCCGGCAGTCAGGTATTTTTTCACGGTCGGCCACAGCTCGATCTGGGCGGCATCCGACAGCAGAAAACAAATAATGGTTCCTTTTTCGAGGGCTTCTTCAATTTCAAACAAGGTTTCGCCCGGGACCCATCCATCGCTCACGGCTTTGTCGTAGGTTTTGCCTTTGCGTTGGCCAACGATCACCTGGAAACCATTGTCGCGCATGTTCAGCGACTGACCGGGACCCTGTACCCCATAACCGATGACGGCGATAACTTCGTCTTTGAGGGTTTCTCTGGCTTTTTCGAGAGGAAATTCTTCGCGGGTTACGACTTCTTCTTCAACTCCGCCGAAGTTAATTTTTGCCATTGTTTGACTGGTTTATTTGAATTAAAATTGATTACAGACTTCTAAAACCGCAACTGCCTTTGCAACGTACAGACGATGTGGATCGACAAACAGCCGCAAATATCGCATTCTTACAAATAATATTCCCACTCAGCCTCAGGCAAATACTCGACAAGCCCTTTCTCGGTTTTGCCAACTGCCACCCGGCCCGACCGCACGAATTCCAGGATGCCGTGGGGTTTGATGTAACTGAAAAATTCAAAAATCTCTTTCTCCGACCCGGTTTTTTCGATCACCACGTAATCCAGTTGCCAGTAGACCACCCAGGCATTGAAATGCTTGTTGATGTATTCAATATCCAGCGGTTTTGATCCCAGGGGCGTTTCGATCTTGAAAAGCGCGATTTCGTTGGACACGATTTCGTCATTCAGGTACCCGAAAACCGCCATCACTTCGATGATTTTCCGGATCTGGCGAACCAGCTTCTCGACGGCTTCCCGCGACTCGTGTTTAATGACGATGGTAAACCGCGAAACCCCCATCCGTTCGGTTTCCGAAACGGTCAGACTTTCGATGTTAATCCGCCGGCGGGTGAATATAATGGTGATCCGATTGAGCAACCCAATCGTGTTCTCCGTGAATATGCAAATGGTGTACGTATCCATATCGTTTAAAAATTCAAGGTTTAAGGTTTAGGCCCGGCTTTGGAGCCGGTTAAAGTTCAGACGCTTTCATGTAAAACCGCATCGGCGGCCCGGCTAAATCTTTCAAACCTTACCTAATGCATCATTCCAGACGAATTGAGGCAACACTCGTCCCGGCCGGAATCATCGGAAAGATATTCTCTTCTTTTTCGACGATGATTTCCAGCAGATACGGTTTATCCGACGCCAGCATGGTATCGAGCGACGCCGAAAGGTCTTCCCGCTGGGCGCAGGTGTGGCCCGTAATGCCGAAGCCTTTGGCGATGGTCACAAAATCCGGGTTCTGCAACTCGACGAAGGAGTACCGGCGGTTGTGGAACAATTGCTGCCACTGCCGAACCATGCCCAGGAAGTTGTTATTCAGGATGATAATCTTCACCGGGAGCTTGCTCTGCGCGATGGTGCCCAGCTCCTGAATCGTCATCTGGAAACAGCCGTCGCCAATGATGGCGATGACTTCCCGGCTCGGATCGCCCACTTTGGCCCCGAAAGCTGCCGGCAGCGCAAACCCCATCGTTCCCAGACCGCCCGACGTCACCAGGCTGTGCGGTTTTTTGAACTCGTAGTAAGCCGACGTCATCATCTGGTGCTGGCCCACATCGGCCACCATGACGGCTTCGCCATTGGTTTTTTTCGACAGCAGATCGATGGCTTCCGCCATTTTAATTTTCTCGGTCGTCGGTGCGATGGCCGGTTGCGTTACCTTTTCCTCTTCAATGTCGTCGTACTTCCGGAATTCATTGCGCCAGGCCGTATGATCGTTCGGATTGACCAAATGAATCAAACGCGTCAGAACCTCTTTGGCATCGCCAACCACCGGCGCATCGGCCCGGATAATCTTGTCGATTTCGGCCGGATCAATTTCAATATGAATCACTTTGGCCTGCCGGGCGAACAATTCGGGATTGCCCGTCACGCGGTCGTCAAAACGCATTCCCACGCCGATCAGCAGATCGCACTGATCCGTCATGACGTTGGGGCCGTAGTTGCCGTGCATACCCAGCCAGCCCGTGTACAGCGGATGATCCACCGACAGGGTCGATTGCCCCAACAGGGTTGTGGCCACCGGGATACCGGTTTTTTCGACAAATGCCAGCAGTTCTTGCTCCGCTTTGGAAATGAGCACCCCGTGCCCAACCAGCATATACGGTTTTTTGGCTTTGTTGATCAGTTCGGCGGCTTTTTCGAGCTGCTCGTGTTTCGGGATCAAACGCGGGCGGTAGCTGACCACTTTCTCGCACTTTTTATACGCAAAAGGCCGGGTCATCAACTCCTGCTGCGCATTCTTGGTGATATCCACCACCACCGGACCGGGCCGGCCCGTCTGCGCCAGGAAGAACGCTTTCGCGACGATTTCCGGAATTTCGTCGGCGCTGGTAATCTGATAGTTCCATTTCGTGATCGGCATCGTAACACCGATGACATCGGTTTCCTGAAAAGCGTCCGTTCCCAGCAACTTCATGGCGACCTGCCCAACCAGACACACCATCGGCGTCGAGTCGATCATGGCGTCGGCAATGCCCGTCACGAGGTTGGTCGCACCGGGACCCGACGTCACCAGACAGACGCCCGCCCGGCCCGTCACGCGGGCGTATCCTTCGGCCGCGTGGGCCGCACCCTGCTCGTGCCGCACCAGAATGTGGTTCAGGCGGTTCTGATAATCATACAGCGCATCATAAACCGGCATAATGGCTCCCCCGGGGTAGCCAAAAATGGTTTCTACCCCTTCTTCCACCAGGGCCTGCATGAGCGCTTCGGCACCTGTCAGGGGTTTGAGCAACTTGGCAGCCGGTTGAGGTTCTTCTGCCGTTAATTCACTGACCGTTGTATTCATCGTATTGTCGGTTTTAACTATCCGTACCGCTGATTCGGCATTTGTTGATCTCATTTGTTGTTACGCATCCGTTACGCAGCCTTCGCTGGCCGAACTCACCAGCTTGACGTATTTCCGCAGAATCCCGTGATCGGCGGATTTCTCCAGGGGAGGCACCGTCCAGTTGGCCCGGCGTTCGGCCAGTTCTTCATCCGAGACGTGTACGTGAATGACGTTGTTAACGGCGTCGATCGTGATTTTGTCGCCGTCGTGCACCAGGGCAATGTTGCCGCCTTCCTGCGCTTCGGGCGTAATATGTCCCACCACAAAACCGTGGGTTCCGCCCGAAAACCGGCCGTCCGTGATCAGAGCGACTTTACTGCCCAGTCCCAGACCCATAATGGCCGAAGTCGGTTTTAACATTTCGGGCATTCCCGGCCCTCCTTTCGGCCCTTCATACCGAATGACGACCACGTGCCCTTCTTCAATTTCCCGGTTCTGAATAAATTCCAGCAATTGTTCTTCGCGCTCGCACACTTTGGCAATGCCTTCAAACCGCTCGCCTTCCTTACCCGTAATTTTGGCAACGGCGCCCTGTGTCGCCAGGTTACCGTACAGAATCTGGATGTGACCGGTTTTCTTGATCGGGTTGGCAATCGGGCGGATAATATCCTGCGCTTCAAAATCCAGATCCGGCGCTTCTTCCAGGTTTTCGGCGACGGTTTTGCCGGTGACGGTCAGGCACTCGCCGTGAATGTATCCTTCTTTGTGGAGGTATTTCATCACCGCCGGAACCCCACCAATGGCCAGCACATCTTCCATGAAATACTTGCCGCTTGGTTTCAGATCACCCAGGTACGGCGTCCGGTCGCTGATGTCCTGAATGTCTTTCAACGTCAGCGAAACCCCAACCGACTTGGCAATGGCGAGGTAATGCAAAACCGCATTGGTCGATCCGCCGAGGGCCATCACCACCGTCATCGCGTTCTCAAACGCCTTTTTGGTCATGATGTCGCGTGGGCGAATGTTCTTCGCCAGCAGGTTCATCATCGCTGCACCGATTTTGCGGCATTCTTCCTGTTTGCCTTCGTGCGTAGCCGGAAATGATGAACTATAGGGCAGGCTTAAGCCCATTGCTTCCATCGACGATGCCATCGTGTTGGCGGTATACATGCCCCCACAGGCGCCCGCGCCCGGAATCGAATTCTGAATCACGCCTTTATAATCTTCGTCGCTGATGTTGCCGGCTACTTTTTTACCGTACGCTTCAAACGCCGAGACAATGTCTAATTTCTGTCCTTTATAGCTACCCGACCGAATCGTACCGCCGTACACCAGAATGGCAGGCCGGTTTAAGCGACCCACGGCCATCAGCGCACCCGGCATATTTTTGTCACACCCAACCACGGCAATTACGCCATCGTACCACTGCGCGTGCACGACGGTTTCGATGGAATCGGCAATGATATCGCGGGAAGGCAGCGAATACGACATGCCATCGTTTCCGTTGGTCATGCCGTCGGACACACCAATGGTATTGAAGACCAGCCCCACCAAACCGCTTTCGTTCACTCCTTTTTTGACGTAAGCCGCCAGCCCGTTCAGGTGAATATTGCACGGATTGCCGTCGTAGCCCGCGCTTGCAATGCCGATCTGGGGCTTTTGCATGTCTTCCTCGGTCAGCCCAATACCGTAGAGCATGGCCTGAGCAGCCGGGTTACTAACTTCCTGCGTAAGGGTGGCGCTGTACCGGTTCAGTTGATTTTTTTCGGTTGCTATAGTCGTCATAATTCCAGTTAGCGAAATTTCGCTGAAAGCGTAATTTGTTTCAAAGGAAAAAAATTGAAATAAAATACGCAAGAGTCCGTCAAGGAATTTTTAGTATTTTTTTCACTATGCGTAGTTCGTATGGAATACATTGTACTTTTGGTGTACCAGAAATAGCATTATACGATGATCACCGAAAATTCCTCCCATTACGACCACCTCGAGCGGATGTCCGTTCACGAGTTGTTGACCAACATCAACAAAGAAGATCAGACCGTGCCGATGGCCGTTGAGCGAGCCATCCCGCAAATTGAAGCCCTGGTGACGGAAATTGTCAAACGGATGAAAGAGGGGGGCCGCCTGTTCTACATTGGCGCCGGAACCAGCGGCCGGCTGGGCGTAGTCGATGCCTCGGAGTGCCCGCCCACGTATGGGGTTTCGCCCGATTTGGTAATCGGCATTATCGCCGGGGGTGATCGCGCCATCAGGAGTGCCGTTGAGAATGCCGAAGATGATTCCGATCAGGCGTGGAAAGATTTACAGACCTACCACATCGAGCCGCTGGACACGCTGATCGGTATTGCCGCATCGGGCCGGACCCCCTACGTCATCGGCGGTTTGCAGCAAGCCCGCCAAGCCGGTCTTCTGACGGGATGCATTGTGTGCAACCCCGGTTCGGGCGTTGCCCGGGCGGCCGAATTCCCGGTGGAGGTCGTTGTGGGGCCGGAGTTTGTAACCGGCAGTACACGCATGAAATCCGGAACCGCGCAGAAACTGATTCTCAACATGGTTTCGACCGCGGTGATGATTCAATTGGGCCGGGTGAAGGGCAACAAAATGGTTGATATGCAACTGACCAACCACAAGCTGAAAATCCGGGCGGCCAACATGGTAATGAGCGAAACCGGGGTATCGCGGGAACGGGCGGACGAATTGCTGGCCAAATTCGGCAATGTGCGCAGCGCGATTCTAAACGTTAACTACAATCCGGAAGAATGAAAGCAATTTTTCAGGCAGAACTCCACCAACCGGCCCGCTACATCGATCTGGAAAAACCGGTGGCCGGGCCGGGCGAAGTCATCGTGCAGGTCAAAGCCGCAGCCATCAACCACCGGGACGTGTATGTGCAGCACGGTTTGTACCCTAAAATGCGATTGCCCGTGGTTCTGGGTTCCGATGGCTCCGGCGTGGTGATCGAATTGGGCGACGGCGTTGATCCGGCCTGGCAACAGCAGGAAGTCATCATCAACCCGGCCCTGAACTGGGGTTCCAATCCGGATTTTTACGGCCTGGATTTCAAAATCCTGGGCATGCCCGACAACGGCACGTTTGCCGAATACGTAAAAATCGACGCCCGGTATTTGCATCACAAACCGGCTCACCTTTCCTTCATACAGGCGGCTGCTCTGCCCCTGACGGGCTCAACTGCCTGGCGGGCCCTGATGACGCGGGCCAACCTTCAACCCAATCAGCGCGTGCTGATCACCGGGATTGGCGGAGGGGCGGCTCTGATCGCTCTGCAATTGGCCCGGGCCGCCGGAGCCGAAGTCTGGGTTACTTCCGGTTCGGCAGAAAAACTGCAACGGGCTCAGCAACTGGGCGCTACCGGCGGGGTGAACTACCGGGATGCGGATTGGGCCAAAACCCTGATGGAGAAAACCGGTGGCGGAAAAGGCGGTTTTTTTGACGTCATTATTGACAGCGCAGCCGGGCCGGGTTTTGCTAAACTGGTCGATGTGGCGGCACCGGGCGGACGGATCGTTTTTTACGGGGGCACTACCGGTAACATCACGGACGTAGTGCCGGCAAAAGTCTTCTTCAAACAATTGAACATTCACGGTACGACGATGGGCACGGAATCCGAATTTAGTGCGATGGTCCGGTTTGTCGACGAAAAGCACCTAATTCCGGTGGTGGATGAGGTGGTTCCGCTGGCGGATGCGGAACAGGCACTGCGGAAAGTAGAAAGCGGAAAACAGTTCGGCAAGCTGGTTCTGGCGGTTTCCTGAACTCCGTTTCGTACCAGAACGGATACTTCTTCGTGAATTTGGTAACCCCACCGCTTGGGTTCTGACATTTTTGGTCCTAGATTTCAGCCTCATTCCTAACCCCACCCATCGCGTATGCCTACGAAACGCCGGGATTTTTTAAAGCTGGCCGGACTGGCCGGTGCCGGATTAACCACGAGTCCGGCGAGCGCCGGGCTTATGCCGCCGACCGGGCTTCCACCCACCCGCAAGCAGGCATTCAATATGTCGGGATACGGTGCCGCTAAAATCGACACGGTTCGGATTGCTTACATCGGAATCGGAAACCGGGGCATGGGCGCCCTGCAACGCATCACCCACCTGGAGAACGTTGTGGTTCAGGCAATTTGCGACATTCGCCCGGAGCGCATTGATCAGGCAAAGCCGTTTTTCGAAAAAACCGCCTATCAGCCGACGTACTACAGCGGCAAGGCCGATGCCTGGAAAACCGTCTGTGACCGCAAGGACATTGACCTGATTTACATCTGCACGCCCTGGAATCTGCACGCACCGATGGCGTTGTACGCGATGGAGCAGGGCAAACACGTAGCCTGTGAGATTCCGATTGCCACGACCGTAGACGATTGCTGGAAACTGGTCGAAACCTCCGAGCGAACCCGGCGCCACTGCATGATGCTGGAAAACTGCTGTTATGACTTCTTCGAACTGCTCACGCTCAACATGGCGCGTCAGGGCTTTTTCGGTGAACTCGTCCACGTGGAAGGGGCTTATATTCACGACATTTTCGAGTCGTTCTTCGATAAAAGCAAGCGCTACGACCTGTGGCGGCTGAAAGAAAACCAGCGCAACGGCAATCTGTATCCAACGCACGGCTTGGGACCCATTGCGCAGGTGCTCGACATCAACCGGGGTGACCAGATGGACTACCTGGTTGCCATGTCCAGCCAGGATTTCATGATCAGTAAAAAAATTGACGAACTGGCCGCCCAGGACGCCGATTTTAAACCGTTTCGGGGAAAATCGTTTCGGGGCAACATGAATACGACCACCATCCGGACCAAAAAAGGCCGTACGATCATGCTCCAGCACGACGTCAGCTCTCCACGCCCCTACTCCCGGATTCACCTCATCAGCGGCACCAAGGCTTCGGCCCAGAAATATCCGCTGCCGGGTCGGATTTCGACGGGTCACGAATGGCTCTCGGAAAAGGAATACGGGGAACTGGAGCTAAAATACCAGCCGGAAATTGTTAAACGGGTGGGCGAACTCGCCAAGCAGGTGGGCGGCCACGGCGGCATGGACTTTTTGATGGACTGGCGGCTGATCGACTGCCTGCGCAACGGTTTGCCGCTGGATCAGGACGTGTACGATGCCGCGCTCTGGAGCAGCATTGGCCCGCTCAGCGAATGGTCGGTGGCGCACCGCTCCAACGCCATCGACGTACCGGATTTCACGGCCGGCTCCTGGAAAACCAACAAACCGGTCGACATCAGCCTGGCAACCGGCGGCACTACCCGCATCAAAAAGCCTTAAAAACCGGCGGGCGGTTTTTTACCGCGTCCGCTCAAAAGTATTCTTAGAACCGTACGAACCCAGTAGTCATGACCATTCAGATTTCAAAAACCGCCGAAGAACTTGGCGAACGGGCAGGCAAAATGGCGGCTGAATTGATCCGCCAGACGATTGCCAGCCGGGGACAGGCCAACATCATTCTGGCAACCGGCACCAGCCAGTTTGCGACCTTGCAACAACTCATTCAGGAAGACCTCGACTGGAGTCGGGTGGTCATGTTTCACCTCGATGAATACATCGGATTGCCGCTTTCGCATCCGGCCAGTTTTCGTAAATACCTCCAGGAGCGGTTTCTGGATCAGGTTCCGGCCCTGAAAGCCAGTTATCTGATCAGCGGGGAGGTCGATCCGCAGGCCGAAACGCAGCGTCTGGGCGATCTTATTCAGGCGCATCCGATCGACGTGGCGCTGGTGGGCATCGGTGAAAACGGTCACCTGGCGTTCAACGATCCGCCGGCTGATTTCGACACCGACGAACCGTATCTGATTGTTGATCTGGACGATGCGTGCCGACGCCAGCAATTCAACGAAGGCTGGTTTTCATCACTGGAGGCCGTTCCGGGTCAGGCCATCAGCATGTCGGTTCGGCAAATTATGAAATCGCGCCACATCATCTGTTCGGTGCCGGATGAACGCAAAGCGCAGGCCGTTAAAAATACGCTGGAGCACGCCATCAGTCCTCTTTTTCCGGCCAGTATTTTGCAGTCGCACCCGAATTGCCAACTCTATCTGGACGAGGCCGCGGCCCGGTTACTATCGGCGGAAACGACGCGCCACGCTGCCTGAAATCTGGTGGACCCAGCCCGAAAAAACCGCCCGGTTAACTGCTTGTATAATCAATGTTAACCCATTTCGCTTCCAATTGTTTGGACCGTTCCCTAAGTTTTTATTCTATAAAAAAGCTAAAACAGAGGGACTTATCCACATTTTCCTGTGGATAAGTCCTTACTTTTATACCATTTTTCCACATTCTGTGCTACAGCCAATCCGGTAAGCACTGCTTTAAAAAAGCTGACACCAAGGTGATAAGAGCTGAAAAAACCGTTCGGGAATTGCTGGAAAAACGCCGGGCGGCTGGCCTGCTCCGGTCGTTAAAAAAACCGACGGGCCTGATCGATTTCTGCTCCAACGATTATTTGGGACTGGCGCGTTCGGAGGAGTTGCGGCAGACGCTTGAGCAAGCCGCGCGGGCCTATTCACCGTTATTAAACGGTTCGACCGGGTCGCGGCTACTGGCCGGCAACTCGGCCCTAGCCGAAGAGCTGGAATCCGAAATTGCCTTTTTCCACGCTGCCGAAGCCGCCCTGGTTTTTAATTCGGGTTACGACGCCAATGTGGGTTTGCTGGCCAGCCTGCCGCAACGGGGCGATACGCTGCTCACGGATGAGCTGATTCACGCCAGCATGATCGACGGCGCGCGCCTGAGTGTGGCCAATCGCTTCAAATTCCGTCACAACGACCTAAACGACCTGGAAAATCGGTTGAAAAGCGCCACCGGAACGGTTTACGTGGCCATTGAATCGGTTTATTCGATGGACGGTGATCTGGCTCCCCTGCCCGAAATCGTTGAACTGTGCGAAACCTACGAAGCGGCTTTGCTGGTCGATGAAGCCCACGCAACGGGCGTTTTTGGTCCCAACGGCGTGGGGGTGGTTCAGTCCCTTGGTTTGCAAAACCGGGTGTTTGCGCGGATTCACACCTTTGGCAAAGCGCTGGGCGTTCACGGGGCGGTGGTGGTGGGCTCGGGGGCATTGCGCGATTTTCTGATTAATTTCGCCCGCTCGTTTGTGTATTCGACGGCTTTGCCTCCGCACAGTCTGCTGGCGATTCAGAGCGTGTACCGGTTTTTGCCGCAGAGCGAAGCGCTGATCCGCCGGCTGCACACCCTGCGCACCTATTTCCAGCAGCAGATTGACCAACGCCTGCCGCAAACAGAGTGGATTTCTGCCGACAGCCCGATTCTGGGCCTGCTGGTTCCGGGCAACGACGCCTGCCGCGCGGTGGCAGCGCAGCTTCAGCAAGCCGGTTTCGACATCCGGCCCATTGTGAGTCCGACGGTCCCGGCCGGTCGGGAGCGGCTCCGGATTTGCCTGCACGCCTTCAATTCCGAACCGGAAATTGATGCGCTGGTGCAGACGTTACAAAAATTAATTACGCATTCATGAGTCAGGCCCTACAAATGATCATTGCCGGTATCGGGACCGAAATTGGCAAAACCGTCGTCTCCGCCGTGGTGGTTGAAGCGTTGCAGGCCGATTACTGGAAACCGGTGCAATCCGGCGTGTCGGCCGATGCAGACGGCCCTGTTTCGGATACGGAAACCGTCCGGCAATTCATTTCAAACCCAAAGACCCGGTTTCATCCGGAAACCTACCGGCTCCGGGAACCTTTGTCGCCCCACGCGGCTGCCGCTATCGACGGCATTTCACTCTCTCTAGCCGAATTCAGGATTCCGAAAACCGACAACCACCTGGTGGTGGAACTGGCGGGCGGTTTACTCGTGCCGCTGAACGACCGGGATCTGAACATTGACCTGGTGCAACGGCTCCAGCTACCGGTTTTGCTGGTCTCCAAGCATTATCTGGGTAGCATCAATCACACGCTCCTGTCGGTGGAAGCGCTGCAACGGCGTGAAATTCCGGTGCTGGGACTGGTTTTTAACGGCCCCGAAACCCCGGCCTCCGAAGAATTCATCCTGAATTACACCGGTTTGCAGAGTTTCGGACGAATTGAATGGGCTGATCAGGTTGATCAGGAATTTGTGCGCCTGCATGCAGCCAGAATACGGAGTTTGCTGGAGGCAGGTCAGGTAGATAAAAGAAACCCGTAAAGTCTTAAAGACCTTGGGTTTTGTCAAACGCAACAAAGAGGGATTTACCGGAAGAAAATTATGGAAATTGAGAATAAAGGGACGTTAAATCAGCACGGAATTGAAGACGTTACGGGTTTGGATTTGGGTTTAGCCGAACGCGATAAAGCCGCGATCTGGCATCCCTTTACGCAAATGCAAACCGCTCCGCTCCCGATTCCGATTGTCCGGGGTCAGGGAACGCTTTTGTTTGGCGAAGACGGAACCACCTACATCGATGCGGTTTCGTCCTGGTGGGTAACGATTCACGGCCACAGCCATCCGTACATTGCCGAACGCATTTTCCAACAGCTTCAAACACTGGAGCACGTTATTTTTGCCGGTTTTACGCACCAGCCGGCCGTTGAACTGGCGGAGCGGTTGCTGGCGATTCTGCCCGCCAGCCAGCACAAAATCTTCTATTCGGACAACGGCTCGACGGCGGTGGAAGTGGCCCTCAAAATGGCGTTTCAGTATTGGCACAATACCGGAAAACCGCGTCGAAAAGTGATTGCGCTGGAAGGCGCTTACCACGGTGACACGTTCGGGGCGATGGCCGTCAGCGGACGAAGCGCATTCACGGCGCCGTTCGTGCCGTTTTTGTTCGATGTCGACTACATTCCGGCTCCGGTTCCGGGACAGGAACAAACCGCCCTGGACCAGTTACAGACCTTATTGAGCGAGGATGTGGCGGCTTTGATTGTCGAACCACTGGTGCAGGGTGCCGGCGGCATGGTCATGTACGAACCGGAAATCCTGGATCAGTTCATCAGCCGGGCCCGCCGTTTCGGCGCGCTGATCATTACCGACGAAGTGATGACCGGTTTTGGCCGAACGGGCAAACTGTTTGCGTCCCATTACCTCCGCCAGTCACCCGATCTGATGAGTTTGTCCAAAGGCCTGACGGGTGGAACGATGGCGCTGGGCGTGACGAGCTGTACGTCGGAAATCTACGACGCTTTTTTGTCGGAAGACAAACACAAGACCTTGTTTCATGGGCATTCGTTCACGGCCAACCCGCTGGCCTGCACGGCCGCGCTGGCGAGTCTTGATCTGCTGCTAAGCGCCGAAACGCAGGCTTCCATTCAGCGCATCAGCCAGCGGCATACCGATTTTGCGGAGCGGCTGCGGCAAAAACCGGGTGTGAAGAACGTCCGTCAGCACGGCACGATTCTGGCGTTTGATCTGGATTTTGACGGCCAAAACCGTTCATATTTCAACAACATCCGTGACGTTGCCTACCAGTTTCTGCTGAAGGAAGGTGTTCTGATGCGGCCGCTGGGCAATGTATTGTACATTTTTCCGCCGTATTGCATCACCGATGCGCAGTTAAATACGGTTTATGCCGCCATCGACACGTTGCTCCGGCACCTGAGCGAGTAGCCGTTACAAAGCGTACCACCGGATCAGCAAACCGCCCAGGATGGCGCCGATGAGGGGGCCAACGATGGGCACCCACGCATACCCCCAGCCGGACGAGCCTTTGCCCGGAATGGGCAGTAGCGCATGCGCAATGCGCGGACCCAGATCGCGGGCGGGATTGATGGCGTAACCGGTGGTACCGCCCAGGGAAAGGCCGATGCTCCAGACCAGCACCCCGACCAGATACGGGCCCAACCCAATAGCGATCGTTCCGAGTGCTTTGGCCGAAATGCCGGCAATGCCGATGATCAGCGCCAGCGTCCCGATGACTTCACTGATGACGTTGCCTACCGGATTGGCGATGGCTGGATCGGTGGAAAAAACCGCCAGCTTGGCCCCCGGATCGGGCGTGGCAGCCCAGTGAGGCAGGTAGTTCAGCCAGACCAGCACCGCGCCCAGAAAGGCCCCGATGAGTTGCGCCGGGATGTAGCTGGCAAGATTGCTGTAATCGCCCGTCGCCACGGCAAACGCCACGGTGACCGCCGGATTCAGGTGTGCATCAATGCTGCCGAAGACTTTGGCCACGAAAACACCCATCGTTACGGCAAACGCCCAACCCGTGGTGATGACAATCCAGCCGGATGCTTCGCCTTTGGTGCGCTTCAGCACCACATTCGCGACCACGCCGTCGCCTAGCAAAAGCAAGACCATCGTACCAATTAGTTCGCCAAGGAAGGGAGAAAGCTGCATAGAAAAAGGAAGAGTTTAGGAAACCTGATAAGTCAATAAAATATTCGTTCTGTTATAAAGCCGCCAATATACAGGAATTTTATTACTTACTTCATAGTAAACTCCTAAGCAAATTATGAGTTCTTTTACGATTCTGAGGGTGGTTCCATTACCTTTGCCTTTTCTTTTTCGTTATGCAACTCTCCGCGCTTTCCGCCATTTCACCCATCGACGGTCGTTATCGCCGTCAAACCGAATCGCTGGCTCCTTATTTCTCCGAGTGGGGCTTGATTCGTTACCGCATCCGGATTGAGATTGAGTATTTTATCGATCTCTGCGAACTGCCGCTGCCCCAGTTGAAAGGCGTCGATCAGGCGGTTTTTCCGAAACTGCGGGCGCTGTACGAGAACTTCACGGAAGCCGATGCGCTGCGGATCAAGGAAATTGAGCGCGAAACCAACCACGACGTGAAAGCCGTCGAATACTTTATCAAGGAAAAACTTGCCGATCTGAACATTGCCGATCACCTGGAATTCATTCACTTCGGCCTGACCTCGCAGGACATCAACAACACGGCCACTCCGCTGCTGCTGAGCGATGCGCTCGAGATTGAAATTGAGCCGCAGTACCGGGCGGTTTTTGTCAAATTGCAGCAATTGGCCGAGCAATGGAAAACCGTGCCGATGCTGGCCCGCACCCACGGTCAGCCGGCTTCTCCCACGCGCCTGGGAAAAGAAATTCTGGTGTTTTGCGAACGGATTGAAAAGCAGCTTTACATGCTTTCCGACATTCCGGTATCGGCCAAATTTGGCGGGGCCACCGGCAATTTCAACGCCCACCACCTTGCGTATCCGGACATTGACTGGAAATCGTTCGGAGACGACTTTGCCGAGAAGCTGGGGCTGGAACGCAGCCAGCACACCACCCAGATCGAGCACTACGATATGCTGGCGGCCACACTCGACGCGTTCAAACGGCTGAATACGATTTTGATCGACCTCAACCGCGATATGTGGACGTACATTTCGATGAATTACTTCAAGCAGCAGATCAAAGCGGGTGAAGTCGGTTCGTCGGCCATGCCGCACAAGGTCAATCCCATTGATTTTGAAAATTCAGAGGGCAATCTGGGCATCGCCAACGCCCTGTTCGAGCACCTGTCGGCCAAATTGCCGATTTCGCGGCTGCAACGCGACCTGACCGACTCGACGGTTTTGCGCAACCTCGGTGTTCCGTTTGCCCATTCCCTGATCGCACTGAAATCGCTGTTGAAAGGTCTTGGAAAACTGCAACTGAACGAAGCCGCCATTCAGGCGGATTTAGAGGAAAACTGGGCCGTAGTGGCCGAAGGCATCCAGACCATTCTTCGGCGCGAGGGGTATCCAAAACCGTACGAAGCCCTAAAGGATTTGACCCGCACGAACGAAAAAATCACCGCCGAAACCATGGCCAGGTTTATCGACGGTTTAAACATTTCGGACCAGGTGAAAACGGAGTTGCGGGCCATTACGCCGTATTCGTATACGGGTATTTAAGCGTTTGAACGAGCAAAACCTATAAGAAAGCCTCATAGGTTTGAATACGATCCGTTCGAAAAATTTACGCCTTCGACAACTCCGTGGCCCGAACCTGAGCGGCTTTGATGCCCGCGATCAGCGTATCGGCCAGTTCGCCTTCTTCAAACCGCTTCAACGCGGCTTCGGTCGTACCGCCCTTGGAAGCCACGGCTTTGATCAGGTCGTCCAGTGATTTGTCGGCGGTATTGATCAGGTGAAACGCGCCCAGCATCGTTTGTTTCACCAGCAGCGAAGCGACCGCATCGTCGAATCCCATTTGCTTGCCGGCTTCCACCATCGCTTTGACGAGGTAATAAAAGTAAGCCGGGCCGCTGCCGCTGAGCGCCGTTACGGCATCCAGCAGCGCTTCGTCTTCCAGAAAAATCGACCGGCCCGTGGCATTGATCAGGTTTTCGACTTTGCGCAAATTGGTTAGATCCACTTCTTTAGCCGCCGTAAAGCCGGTAATGCCCATGCCCAGCATCGCGGGCGTATTCGGCATCGCCCGAATCACCAGCCGGTGGTTCAGTTTTTCCTGAATGGTGGCAATCGGAATCCCCGCCATAATGGATAAAACCGCCTGCTGCGGCTGAATAGCCTCCCGGAGAGCCTCCTGTAAACTGCTGAAATCCTGGGGCTTGACCGATAAAATGATCAAATCGGCTTCCGCAATACGGGAGCTGATCGTATCGACCACCACACCGGCTTTCTCGGCTTTTAAGGCGTCGGAGCGTTCGGTACTTTTTTCGATGAGCAGCAGGTCTTCTTTTTTGACCAGATCATACTGCAAAAACGACTTGGCAAACGCCATTCCCATGTTGCCGCAGCCGACAATTGCAATTTTCATTTTGATTAGGAGGTTACGGTATACGGTTTTCCGTTTACGGTTTTCGGTGGGCTGACGCCTTCAGCGTTCAACATTCGTTATTCATTATTCGCCATTGACCAATGTTGTGCGTCAGCGACTGAAAACCGTATACCGAAAACCGTAAACGTTTACTTACTTATTCAGAATTTCACCCAGTTTTTGTTCCAGCGCCTGGCCGCGCAGGTTCTTGGCGATGATTTTCCCTTCTTTGTCCAGCAAAAAGGTGGTCGGAATAACCTGAATCGAATATTGAAGCGCAACGGGCGAACTGCCGTTCTTTTTGCCTAACACGTTCGTCCAGATCATGCCATCGGTTTCGACGGCTTTCAGCCACTTGTCCCGACTATCGTCGAGCGAAACGCTGAACACCTCAAATCCCTGGTCTTTGTACTTGTTGTACACCCGAACCACATTGGGATTTTCCTGGCGGCATGGTCCACACCACGACGCCCAGAAGTCGATCAGAACGTATTTACCCCGCAGCGACGACAGACTAACCGCCTGTCCCTTCGAGTCTTCCAGCGTAATATCCGGAGCAGTTGCGCCTTCCACAATTGCCACCTGATTGGCCTGAGCGCTCATTTCCGCCTTGGTCATGGTCACAAAATTGATGAACGCCCGGGCCTGTTTGCCGCTGACATTGGCCTGCTGCATTTTTTGCGCCAGCGATTCATACAGCGCAAAGTGTTCTTTGGGGTCCAGGTATTTCAACGCAATCATGGCCACACTCGAGGTGCCCATTTGCGGAATCATGGCCTTGACGGTTTGGATCACTTCCTGATTCGCAACGACCACTTCCTGATCGATGGCCTGTCCGGTTTTCAGGTCATTTTTTTCGGCCGCCTTGGCAGCGCGTTTCTGCCAGTCTTTGTGTTTTTCCCGCATCCGGGTGTCGATGGCCACAATTTTCGGATAAAATTCCATGTTAACGGACCCGCTGACCCGGAGCTTGTTTTTATCGTTGGCATCGGCCGTAACCGCCAGGTTTTCACCGCCTTCGACGAGCAGACTGGTCGTCTGTTCGTTGGCCAGATTCAGTTTGTAGAAGCTGCCGCCATTGATTTCGCGTCCTTTCAGGGCAAATTTTCCGGCCGCATCGATCTGCACGGAATCGATTTTTTTTGAAAGCTGCTCGTTTGTTTCCAGATACGCTTTACTGCCCGGTTTTGCGTTTTGAAACGTGCCGCTCACCGTAAATTCTTTCCCGGAATCCTGCGCCAAAACCGCCCACGGCAAGGCCAGACCCACGAGAGCAACGAAACCAATCCGATTTTTTTTCATCTTACCTGCGATTTATAAGGGAGAAGACAACGCTTTTTGCAGCAATTCGTTGGTCAGTTTGGGGTCGGCGCTGCCCTTCGATTTTTTCATGACTTCGCCAACGAACAAACCCAGCAGCCCTTTTTTACCCTTTTTGTATTCTTTTACTTTGTCGGGCCAGGCTGCCAGCACCTCATCTACCAACGTTTGCAAAGCATCGGTATTGCTGTTTTGCAGCAAATTCTGTTCCTGCGCCACCTGCTCCGGCGATTTCTGCGGCTGTTCGATCAAAACCGGAAAAATCCGCTGGCTGGCCGTTGAGAAACTGACCTTTCCGGAATCGACCAGATTGATCAGGCCGGCCAGTTTGTCGGCCGAAACCGGAAACTGCCCGTCGCGCAGTGTTTTTTCGCTCAACTGCGCTTTCACCGGTCCCATAATCCAGTTGGAAACCGCCTTATAATGGGTCGTTTTCTGGCTAACGGCTTCAAAATAATTCGCCAGTTCTTTTACGTCCGCCAGCAGAGCCGCGTCGTATTCGGGCAGACCGTACTGGTTGAGCAGCGTTTCGTACCGCTCTTTCGGCAAGGCGGGCATTCTGGTACGGATATCGGCCAGCCATTCGTCCGAAATGATCACCGGGCTCAGATCCGGATCGGGAAAATACCGGTAATCATTCATGGTTTCCTTCATCCGCATCCCGTGGGTCAAACCGGTGTTGGCGTCGAACATGCGGGTTTCCTGCACAATTGTTCCGCCCTTTTCAATTGTATCGATCTGCCGCCGAAGCTCGGTTTCAATGGCCCGCTGCACGTTGCGGATGGAGTTCATGTTCTTGATTTCCACCTTGGTCCCGAACGCGGGTGCCCCCCACAGCCGCACCGAAATGTTGACATCACAGCGCAGGGAACCTTCCTCCATGTTGCCATCGCAAATGTCGAGATACCGCACCAGCCGCCGGACTTCGGTCAGGTAGGCAGCCGCTTCTTCCGCACTTTGAATCACGGGGTCGGTCACCATCTCGATCAGGGGCGTTCCGGCGCGGTTATAGTCCAGCAGCGTGTTCCAGTCGCTGTCGTGAATGCTCTTGCCGGCATCTTCTTCCAGGTGAATGTGGTGCAGCTGAACCGCCTTTTCGACGGTCTGGCCGCTGGCGTCCTTGAACTTAACCGGAATATTTCCCCCCACGCAAACCGGCGTTTTGTCCTGCGAAAGCTGGTATCCTTTCGGTAGGTCGGGATAAAAGTAGTTTTTCCGGGCAAAAACCGTGTATTGCGTAATGGCCGACTGACAGGCCAGTCCCATGCGGACCGCCAGTTCAACGGCTTTGCGGTTGAGTTTCGGCAAGGTTCCCGGATGGCCCAGCGTGATTACGCTGATGTTGGTATTCGGTTCGCTGCCAAACTGATTGGAATCGGCGGCAAAGATTTTTGTTGCCGTCAGAAGCTGGCAGTGCACTTCCAGACCAATAACCAGCTCGTATTTTGCCAGCACCTCCTCGGATACCGCCTTTTCAGCCGTTTCAGAAACCATAAACGTGGGTTGTAGTGAGTTGCGGTTTTCAGTTTACGGTTTCGCCCGGCCGCCGGAGCGGTGCGGTTTCTCGCCGGGACTGACGTTCGTGGAAAACCGTGCGTTAGCCACAGTAAACCGAAAACCGTATACTGAAAACCGTCCCTTTTTCGCCCGCAAAGATACGGTTAAAATCGCATTTCACTATTCAGGGGACTACTTGGAAAAAACCGCTTTCTGTTGAACAATTTCCAGAGAAACCGTGACAAAAAACACAACTTTCGGGAAGGCTATTGAGTGGTAACAAATTGTCTGTAAATACTTTATAAATTTAGTTGTTGCTACATCATTTCGCTGTAGGCAGACTTTGTCCGATCAGGTAGTTGCACGTTGTCCATTTATTAAAATTTAATACAACCATGAAAAGAGAAATTTACAAACCCAGGAATCCGAAAAAGAGCCTGCTGACGCTGGCGTTGGCTGGTCTGTTGTCTATTTATTCGGCGAAAGCGCAGACCCTCGAAACCGGCTCTGAAAAACCGGGTGAAACGCCCACGCTCCAACTGGCTTTTCACGAGATTGGTACTCTGAAATTCCGGCTGGAAGTCACCCGACCGTTGACGCTGCTGCACGACAACATCGATATTTTTATTCTGAGCGACGACCGGCAAATTCTGCACGCCAGCAAGTATTCGCACCACGAACTCCGCGTCACGACCTTCGACCTCTCGACCTTGCAGGACGGCACGTACCGTTTTGAAGTTCGTTCGGGGGATCAGCGGATCGCGCAGTTGTTCGACATCAAAACCAGGCTGAAACGCGTGGTGCTGGACCGGAATTAAGCGATTTCATGAAAACGGCCCCGATGCTGCGCATCGGGGCCGTTTGTTTTCGGGGTGTGCATTGTAACCCGAATCGTTTCAGTACCGCAATCAATGAGCAGTTTACGTCCAGCTCCACCGAAACCGCATGTAGGTCTGCGCCAGCAAGGCAATTTTTTTCAAATCCGGCACCCGAATCCGTTCCTCCTGAATCCGGGAAGCCGGAATCTGCTTGATTTTGTTGAAAAGCGTCTGGTAATACGTATAGGCCAGATGAACCCCCATGCGCGCCCCCCGGGGCAGCCGCAGAATACCCGCGTAGGCTTCGTCGAAATCGTTCTGGATATCGGCTTCAATCATTCGTTTCGCATCCTTGGTGAAGTCGTTGAAATTGACGCCCGGAAAATAAATCCGGCCCCGATCGACGAAATCGCTCTTGAGATCACGCAGGAAATTGACTTTCTGAAAAGCCGCCCCCAGCTTCCGCGCCGGTTCTTCCAGCCGGTCGAACATGGCCCGGTCGCCTTCGCAAAACACCCGCAGACACATCAGCCCCACCACCTCGGCCGAGCCGAAAATGTATTCCTGGTAGCGGTTCTGGTTGTATTCATTGACGTACAAATCCATTTCCATACTTCTCAGAAAGGCATCGATCAGTTTCCGCTCAATACCGTATTCTTTAACAACCCACTGGAATGCGTGCAGAATCGGGTTCAGGCTGATGCCGTCCCGGAGGGCTTCGTCGGTATCAGCCTTGAATTTGTCCAGCAAATACTTCTGGTCGTACTCGTAAAACGTGTCCACAATTTCGTCGGCATACCGGACAAAACCGTAGACGGCGTAAATCGGAAAATGAAATTTACGGTCTAACGTTTTAATTCCCAGCGTGAATGAAGTGCTGTAGTGTTCGGTGATCAGCTTGCTGCATTCTACCGCGGTTCGATTGAATAACTCGATCATAGTGGATTAGTTGCTGGGCTGCCTCCGGGCCTGCGGGCCACGGCACAGCTATTCATTGTTTCATTTCAAGAACCGTTTCCTAGCCAAATTCTTTCGCTACTTCGTCGGCCACCACCAGTCCGGAGATCAGCGAGGGCGGCACCCCCGGCCCGGGCACCGTCAATTGGCCCGTGTAAAACAAGTTGTTCACCCGTTTGTTCTTCAGGCCCGGTTTCAGGATGGCCGTTTGCCGCAACGTATTCGCCAGCCCGTAGGCATTGCCCCGAAAGGCGTGATAATCAGCGACAAAATTGCTGTGGGCGTAACTCCGCTTAAAAATGACGTGATCGCGGATGGGTTCGCCCACATAGTTTTCCAGCCGGTCCATCACCAGATTGTAATACCGTTCGCGCGTTTCGTCCGGATCGTCCAGGTCCGGGGCCACCGGAATCAGAATAAACAGATTTTCCATGCCGGCCGGCGCCACACTCGAGTCGGTTTTGGACGGCGCCGAAACGTAAAATAAGGGTTTGGTCGGCCACTGCGGTTTTTCGTAAATCTCGCGCGCGTGCAGCCCGAAATCTTCGTCGAAAAACAGGTTATGGTGCTGCAAACGCGGCACCCGCTTGGTAACGCCCAGGTAAAACAGCAACGACGACGGCGCCAGCACCCGGCTTTTCCAGTAGCGATCGTCGTAGTTGCGGTATTCGGGAGCCAGTAATTTACTGTCGACGTGCTGGTAGTCGGCTCCGGCCACCACTACATCGGCGTCGAAAACGCCCTGGTACGTTTCGACCTTGTTGGCAATACCATTTGTTACACCTATTTGTTTAACCGGATGGTTCAATACTATCCTGACGCCTTTTTCTTCGGCCAGTTTTACCATCGCTTTCACAATTTCGTGCATCCCGCCCATCGGATACCAGGTTCCCATCGAAATTTCGGCGTAGTTCATCAAACTGTACATCGCCGGGGTATTCTGGGGCGTCGCGCCGAGAAACAGAATCGGAAATTCCATCAGCTGCAGCAGCCGCTCGTTGCTGAAATACTTCCGAACGTGGCTGGAAAACGATTGAAAAACGTCCAGCCGCAGCACGTCCCGCAGCAGTTTCAGGCTTACAAACTCCGACACCCGCCGACTCGGTTTCCAGACGAACTGATTGATGCCCACCTCGTATTTATAAGCCGCCTGTTTTAGAAAATCCAGCAACCGCCCACTGGCGCCCGGTTCCATTTCTTCAAAAACCGCCTGTAGCTGCTCCAGACCAGCCGGTAGCTGAACCGTGTCATCAGGCCCGAAAATAACGGCGTACGACGGATCAAGCCGGACAAGTTGGTAATAATCGGACGGTTTTTTACCAAACCGACCAAAATACGTTTCAAAAACATCGGGCATCCAGTACCAGCTGGGACCCATGTCAAACGTAAAGCCGTCTTGCTGAAACATCCGCGCCCGGCCACCCGCCTGCGCGTTTTTTTCCAGCACCGTCACGTCAAACCCTTTGTCGGCCAGACTCGTAGCCGCCGACAAACCGGCAAAACCGGCTCCAATAACAATTACTTTTTTAGCCATATACGCAGATTAACCCCAGCCCGAAAGGCTATAGTCGGGTAATAAACACAAAAAAGACGGATTGAAAAATCCGCCCTGATCCAAACCAAAAAAGTTAGACGGAAACCATCTAACTTTTCGGAACCTTCCTCTTTTTTAACCAAAAACTACTCAATCAAATGTCGTTTGAAACCGGAGAAGTAAGACAAGCGCCAATAGAAGGTATTCTTTGATCGGCTGTCTTACTTCTCCCGGTTTTGTTAGCCCTGATAAGCGTATACTTTCAGTTTGTCTTTCAGTTCTTTGCGGGCAATGTGGATGCGGTTTTTAACCGTTCCGATGGGGATATCCAGCCGCGCGGCAATTTCGTGGTATTTAAAACCCCGGAAGTGCATCATAAACGGCGTCCGGTACGTGTCGTCCAGACCGTTCACCGCCCGGTTGATGTCATCCTGAGCGAACGACGAGTACGCCAGGTTGTCGGTGCTGCTTTCCGTTGAGTTAATGTAGTGCAGATTGTCCGTCGTATCGATGAACGTATTTTTCCGCACCATGCGTTGGTAGTTTGTGATGAAGGTATTTTTCATGATGGTATACAACCACGCTTTCAGGTTCGTACCATCCGTATATTTATCACGATTCGTGAAGGCTTTCAATAAGGTGTCCTGCAGTAAGTCGTTTGCGTCTTCAACATCTTTCGTCAAACGCAGAGCAAAGGGCTTCAGCGACTTAGAAACTTTTCCGATGTTGTAGGTAAATTCAAGTGCTGTCATGATTTATAAGTCGTTAAGTCGTTATTGTTGAACCAAGTCTGATATCCATTAGACAACAATGCAACCAAAACAGCTCCTTTTATAATTTACCCTTCGCCACGTTTTTCAAATCACTGACAGACAGACATTTATAAAATATCCTTCGAGGAAACGGGACGAGTGTGCCAACTGGTGTCAAAGAACGAATTGTGGAAGATTTACCACAGTGTGTGGAATCGCACACCACACTTTGTTTAATCTTTCCCAAAATTAGTTAAACAAAATTCATAAACAAGTCCATTTGCCCCTTTCTGCCCACTAGAAATCTGCGAATAAGCTGAAATTAAAAGCGGGACAAAATGCAACCAGGTTGCATAATTGCTTATTTTTGCCGAACGCTTTTTATTGTAACTCTCTGAAAGTGAAGCTTGGTGATCTAAAATATAGCTTAGTAGTGACCTTCTTACTGCTAGTGGGAACAAGATTCCCCACTTTCGGTCAGGACCCCTGCGATTGTTTTATTAAAGGCGTGGTGCTGGACAAGGACAGCCGCCAGCCCATTCCCGGCGCGGCTGTTTTCATCAGAGAAGCCCAAAAAGGCACCGTGACCGATTCTGAAGGACACTACCGAATCGGTCAGTTGTGTCAGGGAAACTATACGCTGGTTAGCCGGATTCTTGGCTACAAAGAGATTGCCCAATCCGTCACGCTTGTGCATACTTCCGACCAAACGGTGCTGCTCACGGAGGATGATATTCACCTGCAGGACGTCAACGTAACGGCGCAACGGGCCACGGCGCTCAGCAGCCAGACGGTTTCGCAGCTGGAAGGCAGAACCCTCGACCAGACGCGGGGCCAGTCCCTCGGCGATGCCCTGCGGACCGTCCCGGGCGTGACCACCCTGCAAACCGGCTCGTCGATTGCCAAACCGGTCATTCACGGGATGCACAGCAACCGCGTGCTGATTCTGAACAACGGAATCCGGCAGGAAGGCCAGCAGTGGGGCTCGGAGCACGCACCGGAAATCGATCCGTTCGTCGCGAATCGGATTACGGTCATCAAAGGCGCTGCGGGCGTCCGTTTTGGTTCCGACGCCATCGGCGGGGTCATCCTGGTCGAACCGGCTCCCCTTCCTACCGGCAAAACCGTTCACGGCGAACTGAATCTGGTCGGTTTCAGCAACGGTCGGCAGGGCGTGGCTTCGCTGCAAACCGAAGGCGGTTTTGGAAACGGCTTTGGCTGGCGGGTGCAGGGAACGCTCAAACGGGGCGGCAACATCCGAACACCGAATTATTTTCTGGACAACACCGGCAGTTCGGAACAGAACGTCTCGGCTTCAACCGGTTACCGCGGCACCCGGTTTCGCTCCGAACTGTATTACAGCCGGTTTGCCACCAGACTGGGCATATTTTCCGGCTCCCACATCGGCAGCCTGAGCGATCTGCAAACCGTGCTGGACAACGGCGAACCCCTCGTCAAATCCGGTTTTTCGTACGCCATCGGACGGCCCTACCAGCAGATCGTGCACGATTTGCTGAAGTGGAAAACCGACTGGAAGCCGGCCACCGGTGGCAACTGGAGCCTGACGCTGGCCCGGCAGTTCGACGACCGGATGGAGTATGACCTGCACCGCCCTCGCAATGATTCGCTGGCGGCTTTGAATCGCCCGGAGCTCCGTTTCCGGCTAACGACCTACACCGGCGATCTGGTTTTTGAGCATAAACCCGTGGCCGAAAAACTGACCGGCAGCGTGGGTGTCAGCGGTTTTTACCAATTCAACATCATGAACGGGCGGCCGCTGATTCCGAATTTCCGCACCTACAATGCCGGGATTTTCTGGATTGAAAAACTAAAACTGAACCGCTGGGAATACGAAGCCGGTGTGCGCTACGACTACCGGCACATGCAGATTTTCCGGTACGAAAACCGGGTGTTGGAAAAACCGCTGTTCGTGTTTCAGAACGTTTCGGGAACCATCGGTGCCACCTACTCGATGAACGACCAGTGGACCACGCGCTTTAACGCCGGAACGTCCTGGCGCGCGCCCAACGTGAGCGAGTTGTTCAGCGATGGCGTGCACCACGGCGCAGCGGCCTACGAACTCGGCGACCGCAACCTGCAAGCCGAAATGGCTTATAATTTGAGCCTCAGCACGGAATACACCGGCAAAAAGCTCCAGGCCGAAGTCGGTTTTTTCTACAACACCATTCGGAATTACATGTATCTAAAACCGCAGGCCGAACCCATTCTGACCATCCGGGGTGCTTTTCCGTCGTTCCGATACACCCAAACCGACGCGCTGTACGCGGGCTTGGATGCGAATCTGACGGCGGTTTTGCTGCCCAACCTGAACGGAACGTCTAAGCTGTCGCTGCTGTACGTGCAGGATCTGGTTCAGAATCAGCCCATCGTGATGACGCCACCAAATCGTTGGGAAAACAGCCTGCGGTATGAACTGGGCAAAGGGATCCGTTTGCAGGACGCCTTTGTTGGCGTTGGCCATTTATGGGTAGCCCGCCAAAACCGGGTTCCGGCCGGGCCGGGTTCGGCCAGCAGCGACTTCGCTCCGCCCCCACCCGCCTACTCGCTCTGGAACCTGACGGCCGGTTTTGCCCTGCCAATTTCGGAAAAATACCAGTTGGATGTGGGCCTAGCCGTTACCAATCTGTTCAATACGGTGTACCGCGATTACCTGAACCGCTTCCGGTACTACGCCGATGATCCGGGCCGGAATGCCTCGCTGCGGCTGAAATGGAAATTTTAAGGCGCGTAATAAAACGCCAGGGGATCGGCGTATTGAAAAGCATACCCGATTGTTCTGATCAGCTTTTCCGGACTCACCAGCTTGAACGGAGCCGGTTCCGGCGGTTCGGCGAAGGTTGGGGTTTCAAAGCCAAAATCGTCGCAGTTCTTGCGGTAAACCGCTTCGCGCGTCGGGTGTTCGGGGGCGACAACGTTGAAGGTCTGGCCCGGTTGTGGCTTTTCCAGAAACGATTTGATGATTTGCACCCCGTCGTCCCGGTGAATGTAATTGACCGGAACCGCCCCCGTCGTCAGGCCCTGTTTCCCCGCTACGTAGCGTCCCGGAATGCGGTTGTACCCCAGCAAACCGCCAAAGCGCAGCACCGTTGAATTGCCCAATCCCAAAACCGTCTGCTCCGCTTCGATAAAGGCCGGCGCCAGCGACTGAGCGGGCTGCACCACGTCTTCCTCCACCACTTCGCGGTTCAGGTCCGGGTAGATCGACGTTGAGCTGACATAGATCGTATACGGGATGTTGGCCCCGGTTTTGCGCAGGGCTTCGGCCACGGCCCGAATCTGCCGGGGATGAAAATCGTCGCCGGTTTTCCCGGCTTTCGGCGGAATATCGATCACCAGCGCATCCGTCGTCAGAAAATCGGTCAACTCGTCCCCTTCCGGTTCCGGATTAAACCGCAATTCGTACGGTTTGATACCGCGCTTCCAGAAAACCGGCAATTTGTCTTTGGAGGTTGAGCTGCCCTTGACCACGTAGCCCTGATCCAGCAACGCTTCAGCCAGCGGAAATCCCAGCCAGCCACACCCTAAAATACTGATGGTTTCGATCTTCATTTGGTGTTTTCTTCGGCAAATTTTTGAAATCCCACAATCATTTCTTCAATCGGCGACTGGCTGTTGGCCAGCAAGATAACGGCAATCTGACGCGCGGGATTGAACGCAACGCAGGTCGCAAAACCGCCCGTTCCGCCCTGGTGCCAGTACCACGGTTTTGCGTTGTCCGCATTGCGGTGCCAACCCAGTCCGACGGCCGTTTTTCCATTCACAAATGTCGTTTGCTGCGTTTGTTTCATCAATTCCACCAGTTTTTTCGGCCCTTTTCCCAGCTCCGCTTTGACAAACAGCACCAGATCATTAACCGACGAACGAAGCCCGCCCGCGCCGGTCAGCGACTGAAACTCCCAGGACGAAACCGGGGCGCCCTGCGCGTCGTGCCCCTGCAAGAACCGCTTTTTATCGGTTTCGTTCAACGTAATGACGGTATGGTCCATCGCCAGCGGTTTGGCAATTCGTTCCTTGACCAGGTCTTCGTACGGTTTTTTGTTAACAACTTCCAGAATAGTGCCGAGCAACCCGACCGCCAGATTGGAGTATTCGTACTCCTTACCGGGTTGCCGCGATACGGTAGCGGTTTTCAGGTAAGTATACAGCAATTTCCGGTCATACTGTTTATACGGATTGGCGGCATCCGTAGCGGACGAAAACAAATTGGTCGGCAGGCGCGGCAAACCGGAAGTGTGGTTTACCAGCGTTTTCAGGGTCACCGGAATCCCGTCTTTCTGCAAAGCCGGAATCGAGTCGGGCAAATACCGGTTGACCGGATCATCGAGCTTCACCAGTCCGCGCTGAATGGCGTCGGCCAGCAGGGTAGCCGTGAATGTTTTGCTGATGGAGCCAATTTCGAATAACGAATGGGCATCCGGCAACTGCCCGCTGCCCCGGGCGGTTTCGCCGTAGTGATACGTAAACAGGCTGTCGTTTCGCAGGATACCGATGCTCAGGCCCACCGTATTTGCTTTTTTGATGTAGGGCTGCGCCACCGCATCCACCTGTTTGTCGAACGCCGTTTGGAGCGGATTGCTGGTTAAAACCGGGGCGGTTTTGTCGGCAACGTCAGCTTCGTACGGTTTAAACAGAAACGTGTGGATTTTTTCCGCCCGGTCGCGGCTGAGGTAAAAATCAATCAGGCCTTTTTCGAAGGTGGCTTTGTAGCGGGCAACGCCGTCTTTCACCGTCCGGCGCTCCGACGATTGCCAGCGCCCCAGCTGGGCCTTCAAACCATGCGAAATCTGGGCAAACTGCGCGGCCGAAATCTGGGCGTGAACCGCTTCGCCCATCAGGGCGTAGGTCGAATCGGGTTGCTGGGCGTTGAAATACCGTTTGGCCCGTTCCGCCAGCGAATCAAGCCGGGCGGTTTCCGGCGTTTGAGCGAGGGCCACGTTTGCAACGAGAGCCAGAACGTAAAGGCTGTATTTCATGGTAGGCATGGGTTGGGTCAGTCAAAAATAACGCATCAGGTTACCAATTCCAGTAATTCCGTCGGCTCCGTCTTGTAATTCCGTTTTGATAACTGGTAAAATACCATTTAATAACTTCTCGTGCTACGCTGGCACCCCAAACAAATGACTACACATGAAATGACTGGCAAAATAATAGTCTTCAAATGAGATAAATAATTTGCTTTTTACCTTTGATCGTGTAAATTCACAAACAACTTGCTGTAAATTCGTAGAGATCCGTAATCTTTATTACTTTATAAAACCGTAACTACTTAAAAATCATGAAAGAGGACGTGGAGTTGATCCCCAATGTTCACAATTACTGCGATTCGTGGTGTGAACGGTGTCCGTTGACCAGACAGTGTCAGAATTTTGCCTCGCAATATCCGGATGGCTTAAAACAGCCGACGATGGACGCCGAAACGCTGGTGAGCCGGTTGATGGAAACCCTCGAACTCACCAAAGCGTATCTTCACAAAGCCCAGCAGCAACGGCTTTTGCCAGAAGCCAAAATGCTCCAACAGGAAACGAAAGCAGCCGGTTTGTCGGTCGGGGAAATGCCCAACCCCCTCACCAACCTGTGCGACGATTACCTAGGCCAAACCGCGGCCTGGCTGAAACAGGAAAAAGATTTGCTGGAACAGGCCGGTTATCAGCAGGCGTTTGAAACCAATCTGGGAATCCGGACGGAGCAGGAAGCCGTAGCGTTGCTGAACCAACTGAAAGAGGCCTGGGAGACCATCAAGTGGTACCGGACGCTGATTCCGGTGAAAGTCGTTTCGGCCCTGCAAATCAACAAAAGCCTGTCGCACGACGCTACGCTGCAAGCTTATTTCAACGGAAAAGCCAAGCTGGTGCTGGTCAGCATCGATCAGTCGCTGCGGGCCTGGCACACCTTGCTGGAAAGTTACCCCGAAAAAACCGACGCGGTGCTCGATCTGCTGATTCTGCTCGGTCGCATTCGGCAGCAGATGGAAAAAAGCTTCCCGGATGCGCGGAATTTCCGACGGCCCGGATTAGATTAGTATTCCACTAGCCGCCATCGGTAAAATGAAAGTACACACAACCAATTACACCGACACGTTTATCGCGGTGGCCGACGACTGCCCGGCCGTGGCCGGCGAAGTGCCGCCCGTTAAAGGCGATGCGAAATCGGTAGCCAACCTCCAGTTTGAGCTGTTGAGCAAAAATCCGTACCGGTTTACGTCCGACGATGTGCTGTTTCAGGTGTATGCCGAACGCAATGATTTGACCGAAAGCGAATGGGAGGCTGCCCGGGCGCAGTTTTTCTCGAAGGGGCAACCGTGTTTTCGGGCCTCCCCGCTGACCAAACGCTACGGCTGGGGCTTACACAGTGACAAGGAAGGGAAAATTGCCCTGTTCAGCCGGGCCAGTGATGCCTACGAAACCCTCAAAAAAGATCCCTCGCTCAACGTAGTGAAGGCCATGAGTTCGAAAAGAGCCTGATTAACTGGCTTTTAAAATGTCGCACTTTTACAATACCGGCGCGCGCCGGTATTGTACTTTTGAATCGTCAACTATACTTCTCTCCGACGATGAAAAAGGTGTGTATCCTATTCGTATTGAGCGCTTTATGCGCTTTGGTAACCAATGAACCCGTTAGTAAGCTAAACGGTGCTTACCGGCAAACCCGTTACAAATTTGGTGCTATGAAATCCTGGAAAAACCGGGATTCGATCACGGTGATCAAGGTGTTTAAAGATGGCTACTGGTTTACGGGCTGGTATGCCGACAAACGACGCGGGCGGCCCTACTTCGACGGCGTCGGGGGCGGCACGTATGAGCTGAAAAACGGCAAGTACCTGGAAAAAATCGCCTACTACTCCTGGGATTCGACGGCCGTGGGCAAGGTGCTGGCGATGGACTACAAAGTCGATCCGAAAGCGTTTCAGCAAACCGGTTTTCTGAATTCCGACAAGTACAAAAACTACGAAGTCAGCGAGGTCGACGAGCGGATTGTGGCCAAAGAAGCGCTCAAAAACCGGGAGCTGGAGGGCGTCTGGCTGATGCAGGAAGGCACTTGGGGCAAAACCCGCCTGGGCGCGGGGCCGTATAAAGGTATTAAAGTGGTGAAAATCTTCAGTTACCCGCTGGTCGTGTATGCGTATTACAACCCCAAAACTGGGCAGTTCAACGGCGCGGGGGCGGGTCGGTACCAGTACGACGGCAAGACTCTGACCGAAACCAACGAGTTTTTCTCCTGGGATCATAAGCAAACCGGCGTAAAAAGCGACTTCAGGATTACCAAACAGGGCGATCATTATACCCAGGAAGGTTGGAAAGGCGGCTTACGCGAAGTGTTTGTCCGGGCGGACTAATCATAGGGACCTGTCAACGGAGTTTGGCCCATAACGAGCCGGCACAGGATGCTACCCGAAACGGGGTATAATCCAATAAAACCGCCTTCTTCTCTTTAAAAATGTCGCAAATTTACAATACCGGCGGTTACCCGGGTTGTAATTTTGAGGCATCAATCAAACCACAATTCACACCATGAAACATCTTACCATCTTCCTCTTTTTTCTAGCCGCAGGCCCGGTTTTAGCCCAATCTACGACCCGGCTCTGGACCGACGCCGACCAGCAGTACACGGTCGAGAACCTGAAACGAACCCGCGACGAACTCATCCGCGAGACCGAGTCCCTGACCGATGCCCAGTGGCATTTCCACGAAACGCCCGAACGCTGGTCGATTGCCGAAGTCGTTGAACACCTGGCACTCTGGGAAATTATCTGGGCGCGCGAAATCAGCGTCGGTACGCGCAACAAACCGCAACCGGAACTGAATCAGACCAGCCGGCCGGATCATTACTACACTACGTTTATCATGGAGGACACCCCGCACCAGTCGTCGGATCTGTCGAAGCCGACCGGTTTTATCCGGGGAAAAGACAATTTAACGTTTTTCCTGCGGCACCGCGACCAGGCCATTGCCTTTGCTGAAAAAACCAAAGTCGATATGCGGGCGCAGTTCGAGTTTACGGCGGCTGGCGACAACCCGCGCAACATGCACCAGGTCTACCTTTACCAGTGGGGCCACGTCGATCGGCACCTGCGGCAAATCCGGAAAGTAAAAGCGCACGCGAATTATCCGAAAGACGGGAAAATTTGAGAGGAACGAGTTGTGTCGCGGAGTTGAGCGGAGAAAAAAGGAGTTACACGGAGGTTCATTAAAACAGTCTCTGCTTAATTCTTCTTTTCTCCGCTCAACTCCGCGATACAACCTTTTCCCTTATTTCTTTTTAATCACAAATTCCACCCGGCGGTTGGTTTGCCGGCCCTCGTCGGTGTCGTTGCTGGCCACCGGTTTTCCTTCGCCGTAGCCTTTGCTGGCCACGCGGTCGGGCTCGATGCCTTTGCCGATAAAGTATTCACGAACGGCGTCGGCCCGGTCCTGCGAAAGTTTCAGGTTGATTTCGTTGGAACCCGTGTTATCGGTATGACCACCCACTTCAATGGTCATTTTGGGGTTTTCGTTAAAGGTGCTGACCATCCGGTCGAGTTCCGGGAAGGACTCGTCGCGCAGCGTGGCTTTTCCCACGTCGAAGAAAATGTTGTTCAGCCGCACGGCACGGCCCACTTCAATCGGAATCAAGGTCAGCTCCTTGCCCTTAATTTCCTGAAATCCTTTGGCTTCCCGCAGATCGACGCTGCCGCCTTCGGCGATAAAATTGGGCGCAATGGCCCGCATGCTGTACTGTTTACCGTACGGCAGAACGATTTTGTATTCACCCGTAACCGGGTCGGAAGTCGCTTCACCCGCTTCGGTGCCATCGGGCAGCGTCTGGTAAATCACTTTGGCTTCGATGGGCTTCCCGGTTTTCTGATCGATTACTTTGCCGCTCACCAGCACAACCGGGTCGGGGCGGATTTCCTGCGGTACGGTTTTGTCGTTGGGGTTTGCCGTATCGATAAGCTTGATGCGCACAATATCGCCTTTGCCGAGCGTGTTTTTGAAACTCGTCATGTAGGCGTATTCGCCCGAAGCCGCCACGGAATAATAGGCGTCATAGCCATCGGTATTGATCGCCGGACCCAGGTTCACCGGTTTTGACCAGTGTTTCCAGGTTTTATCGACCCGTTTGGCCACGTAAATGTCGTTGCTGCCCGAACCGCCGGGCCGGTCGCTGGAGAAATACAGGGTCGCACCGTCGGCGGCCAGAAAGGGCGTGGTTTCGGTTCCGTCGGTGTTGATTTCCGCGCCGAGGTTCAGCGGTTTGCTCCACGAACCGTCTTTTTGCCGAAAGCTGACGTAAATATCGTCTTCCTTGCTGTTCTTTTTTTCGCTGAATGCCATCACCAGCACCTTGCCGTCGGCCGACAGATACCCGCAGTCGTACTGCCCCTTGCTGATGCGCTCGTAGCCCGGAATGTTTAATTTCTGGGGGGGTGACCAGCCCATGGCAGTGCGTTTGCTCGTCGAAAAACCGCGTGTTTCGTAGGTACCGTTGTTGTACGCGCCTTTGATCAGCATCGTATTTCCGTCGGGCGTGATGCTGTATGCGCAGTTATACTCATCTTTATTGAGCGGGGAAGTCATGCGCCGGGCGGCCCCCCAGGTATTCCCCGAACTCAGCTCCGAAAACCAGATATCCTGGCTGCCTTTGTTCCCGTGGGTATTCTGGGGATGGCTGATGCGGGCAAAATAGAGCGTTCGTCCGTCGGGCGAGATCACCGGATTTACTTCATTGTACTCGGAGTTGACCAGATTTCCCAGACTTTCTGCTTTTGCTACCGGGTTCTGCTGGGCCAGGGCCAGCGGCATGATAAGGCCCAAAAATCCGGTCAGCGCACATTCCCGAAGTTTCATTTGCACGGTGTAGAGGTTGATAAAATAAGAACGAAGAATCCGCTCCGATTAGTTTATCGAGATTGAAGTCAAATCAAATGCCAGATTACCCGGATCGGCCCGCTTTTTGCTGTAAATATTTATAAAATTGACGGCATAAATCCAGTTATTTCGGATATTTTCCGCAATTTTAAACCTGTAGTTAGAATTACCGAGATGGACCCCTTCAGAAAACGAAAAAAGAAACATACGGTTTCGCACACCGTACCCTCCCACCGCGAGCGGATTCGCGTGGTGATCAACGTCATTTTGTGTCTGATTGGGCTGGTATTTGGCTACTTCTATCTGGTTAACGGACTGATTCTGGGCTGGTTATTTCTTGCAGCGTTTACCTTCTTCCTGTTCGTTCAGTTTGCCAAACCCACCGACTACGACATTTAAATCGCCTGCTCCCAGAACGCTTCAATTTGCGCCAACAGGTCGTCGATGGTATCCGCAACAATAAGTAATTCCCGGTTTTCGGCTTTCAGAAAACCATCAGCCACCATCCGGTCCAGTTGCTGGAGCATCAGATCATAAAAACCGTTGGTGTTCAGAATCCCCACCGGGCCGTCGTAGAGCCGAAGCTGCCGCCAGGCCAGAATTTCGAAGAGTTCATCCAGGGTTCCGTAGCCGCCGGGCAGCGCAATCACTCCTTTGGCAAACTGCACCATTTTGAACTTCCGCTCGTGCATGGTTTCCACAAAATGCAGTTCGGTCAGTGTGTTATGGGCCACTTCCAAGGCCGCCAGAAAATTGGGAATAACCCCGGTTACCTGACCGCCATTCGACAGCACGGCGTCGGCCACCGCGCCCATCAGGCCCAGATTCCCCCCCCCGTAGATCAACCGGATTTCTCTTTCCGCGAATTTCTCGCCTAATTCCCGAGCGACTTCTTTGTATAGAGGATTGGTGCCGGAGCTCGATCCGCAGTAAACGACAATGCTTTTCATTCCACAAACATACACGCGTGAAACGGGATTCCGTTGGTGAACCCGGAATTATGACCGGTGAAAAACGCGGATTACTTTGTCAGCGTGTTGCTGAGCGCCCGCCAGTCGATCTTCTGCACGATTTCGTTCGCAACCTCGAACGGCGCCTTGATCGTCACAATGACATTTTCGATCATCGTGCCGCCTTTCTTGTAGGAATAATGGTAGAGCTTATCCCCCCGCGGGTTTTTCTGAAGATTGTTTTTCCAGTTGCCCAGCAAGACCACGGTTTCGGGCCGGGCGGCAATCCCGGATTCGTTGGGTTTCAGCACAATCTGGAGCGCCAGCGGGGCGCCATTAACCGAAATGGTTTTGTAGGAAGCCGCAAACCGGTTGCTGATCGGTTCTTCCACGCGGTAATTGCCCGCATTCATTTCCACATTGATATCAACCGTCGATTTGGCCAGATCGGTCGTGCGGTTCGGATCGGCTTCCCGATACACCGAGTCCGTGCTCATCACAAACGAACGTTGCTGCTGGGTGATGGTATCACCAATGGATTTGGCGCTGTCGGCGCGGGCTTTCTGCTGGCTTGCGGCCGAAGCCTGCTGAAACGATAAATCGTAGCGATCTCCGCAAATCCGAAAGATTTTGCCGTATTCATCGCTCAATTCCAGCTTGCCGAGCGAACTCCGCTCGTCGAATACCTTCCAGTCTCCCGCCGGCGGATTATTTTTGAATTGATTCTGGAGCTCTTTTACCACTTTTTCATAAGCCGCATTCTGTTGCGGAGTGGCGGGGTCGCACTGGCTAAAAGCCGCCGTTGCCATCCCTAAAAATGTCACTATCAACGAAATAGATACCTTCATAACCATTCTCAGTTTTAAGCGAAACCGGCGAACGCAGCAAAAGGTTATAAAAAATCAGTCGCCGACAATCGAATCGATCAGCCAGGTGACAATGGAAACCACAACGCTGAAAAGTAGAGCCGCGATAAAACCGTCGACGCGAAAACCGCCGATCAGGTAATCGGTCAGGTAGACCATCAGCACGTTGATGACCAGGTAAAAAAGCCCCAGCGTCAGGATCGTGATGGGAATGGTGAGAAAAACCAGGATCGGTTTCAGGAAGGCATTCAGCAAACCCAGGACGATGGCAACGATCAAAGCCGTGCCAAAACCGTCGACACCGACACCGGGAATCAAATAACTGGCGACAAGAACAGCGACCGCGCTGATAAGGATTCGGATAATCAGGCCCATAGTGCGTATAGCGTTTAACGTTTGATGGCTGAAGTTGTATGAAAAAAACCAACTCCACTCATCAAACCCGAAACGTTAAACCATTGTTCAGCGCCTTATTTGGAATGCCGTTGCTGCAAGACCCCAATGATGTCGTCCAGATCGATGTTTTTCTGTTCGAGCAGGATCAGATAGTGGTACAGCAGGTCGGCGGCTTCGCCTTTAAACAGTTCGTCGTTGCTGTCTTTGGCTTCAATCACCAGTTCGACGGCTTCCTCGCCCACTTTCTGCGCAATTTTGTTCACGCCCTTTTTAAACAGCGAAGCCGTGTAGGAACCTTCCGTCGGATTTCGCTTCCGGTCGCGAATGATGCTTTGCAAATAATTGAGGAACAGCCCTTTGCCGTTGTTTTCTTCGTTAAAGCACGTATCGGCCCCGGTATGGCAGGTCGGGCCGGCGGGCTGGGCTTTGATCAGCAGGGTATCGCCGTCGCAATCGACCCGGATTTCCCTGACGTGCAGGAAGTTATTGGACGTTTCGCCCTTCGTCCAGAGCCGTTGTTTGCTGCGGCTGAAAAACGTCACGACGCCCTCGGCTTTCGTTTTGTCGTACGCTGCCTGATTCATGTAACCGAGCATCAGGACTTTGCCGGTTTCGGCGTCCTGAATAACGGCGGGAATCAGACCGTCGGTATTTTTTGCAAACTCTATTTCCGTATTCATGATCAATCCGTTAAACGAACTTCAATTCCTTTTTTCTGTAAGTAGGCTTTCAGGGCCGGTATTTCGATTTCCTTGAAGTGAAAAATACTGGCGGCCAGTCCGGCATCGGCTTTTCCGCGGGTGAACACATCCACAAAATGCGCCATCGACCCGGCTCCGCCCGACGCAATAACCGGGATGTTGGCCGCGCCCGAAATCTGCGCCGTAAGGTCGAGCGCAAAACCGGCTTTGGTGCCGTCCGTGTCCATCGACGTCAGCAGGATTTCGCCCGCGCCCCGGTTTTCAATTTCTTTCGCCCACGGAATGGTCCGGATTTCCGTCGGCTTTCGCCCGCCGTGCGTATGAACCAGGTGCTCTCCGTTCACAAACCGGGTGTCAATGGCTACCACGATGCACTGACTGCCAAACTCCTGCGCCAGTTCGTCAACCAGCGCCGGATTCCGCACCGCCGACGAATTGATCGACACTTTATCGGCCCCGGCGTTGAGCAGCGCCGACACATCGGCTTTCGACGAAATACCGCCCCCGACCGTAAACGGAATGTTGACGACATGCGCCACCCGCCGGACCAGCTCGATGAGGGTTTTGCGCTCGTCAACCGTGGCCGTAATGTCCAGAAAAACCAGCTCGTCGGCACCCTGCCTGGCGTAAATGGCACCCAGTTCCACCGGATCGCCCGCGTCGCGCAGGTTGATAAAATTCGTTCCCTTGACCGTCCGGCCATCTTTGATGTCGAGGCAGGGGATGATGCGTTTGGTTAGCATATATGCAACTCCGATCTATTAAAATATCCGGATGATTTCGTCAATAATTGCGCTTACCTTTTGTAATTCGACGGTATCCGTATAATGCTTGCTATACTGAAGCGGATTGCTATACGTATAGTGATGGTAATACTTCTTACTGAGTATTTCAAAATGATAACTTGTCCCGTCCGCGATCAACAAAAAACCTCTTTCAGGCCGTTTTTTCATCGTAATGGTAACCTCTCCTCCACTTGATACGTCAACCCGGCGAGAGGTATCGCCGGGTTCCGGTTTATAAGGCCTGAAAACCGGTAATGATACCATATCTGGCAGCATCGTGATGTCGTTCGCTATCAATTTTTTCCAAATGGCCTGGTCTTCTTTTGTATTTATAACCTGTTTTTTAAATCCTGTGAACTTGTGTTTGTCATATTCCAGGCTGTATCTAGTGGTTTTCAGCTTATTGTGTTCTTTGGTTAGCACATAAAGCACCTGGAAATCTCCGTACCGAAGTTCTTCTTTAACCCACATCCGCACTTCGTATTCCCCTTCTTCCAACGCCGGTTTTTTCAACCGAAGTTGACGGGCAAGGCTCTCGAAGCGCGAACGAATGACAGTATCTGTCGCCATTTTGATCACCGTGCCTCCAAAGGCTGTTGATGTTAACAACCCTCCACACCCCAGCCAAAAAACGGTCAACAGCGTTTTCATGTTAAAGGAATTGGCTTAACTCCTTCAACGTCACCCGGTTTTCGTAGATCGCTTTGCCGACGATCACCCCGAACAGGTTCATGTCGGCCAGCACTTCCAGATCCTGCACTCCGCTGACCCCCCCGCTGGCGATGATGTTCAGGCCGGGAAACTGATCCTGCAGGTTGCGGTATAATTCAAACGATGGCCCCTGCAGCAAACCGTCTTTGGCGACGTCGGTGCTGATGACGTACTGGACGCCTTTTTCTCTGTAATTTCCCACAAAATCGTAGACCCAGACTTCGGTGGACTCTTCCCAACCGCTGACAGCGATCTTCTCGTTTTTGGCATCCGCGCCCAGAATAATTTTCTCCGGGCCGTACTGGCTCAGCCAGCGTTCGAACACATCCGGTTTTTTGACGGCGATGCTGCCGCCCGTCACCTGTCTGGCTCCGCATTCAAACACCACCCGCAAGTCCTCATCGGATTGCACGCCCCCGCCAAAATCAATGTGTAACCCGGTTTTGCCCGCAATCAGCTCCAGCACCTTCCAGTTCACGACGCGTTTTTCCCTGGCGCCGTCCAGATCAACAAGGTGCAGCCGCGTCAGGCCGGCATCTTCAAACTGCTGTGCCACTTCGAGCGGGCGGGCGTTGTATTCTTTCTTCTGACTGTAATCGCCCTGCGTCAGCCGGACGGCTTTGCCTTCAATGAGGTCGATGGCGGGAATGATGTGCATGGTGTTGGGACAAAGAGCCGCGACGGCGGAAAGACGAAAGACAGAAAACCGGGGTGAAATCTTTTTTCTCCCGGCTAAGCTCTCTACTCTATTTTTAAAAAATTTTCCAGAATCCGCTGCCCGATGTTCCCGCTGATTTCGGCGTGAAACTGGGCTGCGTAAAAATTATTCTTCTGCAACATGGCGCTAAACGGCTGAACATACTCGCAGACCGCCGTGGTTTCCGCACAAACGCCGGCGCAGTAACTGTGAACGAAATACACGTATGCCTGGTCCGGAAGTCCTTCGGTCAGCGGTCCTTTCAAAGCCGTCAAACTGTTCCAGCCCATGTGCGGCACCTTAAAACCGGGTGTTGTCGGAAACCGCCGGACCTCCGCATCGAACACACCCATACAGGGCGTGTCGCCTTCTTCCGAATACCGACAAAGCAGTTGCATACCGACGCAGGTGCCCAGCACCGGCTGTTTCAGCGACGGAATCAGCCGATCCAGCCCGCGTTCACGCAGGTAGGCCATTGCCGTGCTAGCTTCGCCCACGCCGGGGAAAATAACTTTGTCGGCCGAGCGGATTTCGGCTTCGTCGTCGGTCAGGAGGTAGCTGGCGCCAATGCGGTCCAGGGCGTACATCACCGACTGCACGTTTCCGGCGTTGTATTTGATAATGACGGTTTTCATAACAAAAAACCCGGTTCGGGACAGAACCGGGTTTGGTATCGGGAATTTCGTTGTTTCTTGTTCAACCCCAAAAACGCATCCGTTCTGCCATGCTAACAGACAGAATGATGATGCTGACGAATGGTTCCTGCGGGATTCATACAGCAAATGTAAACCGGCCCGTTATAAAATCAAAACATTGTTGCCAGTCAGTATGAGTACGCCGTATTCTGATTTTGTCCACGGTTATTGTTGTAAAACATCCGATCAAATCTTCGACTCGGTTCGTAAATAGTTCTACCAGGATTTCCTTTATTCGACCCGTTTCTCTGAAGATATAACGCAGAAAAACAACGCTTATAGCGGATTACGTGTCGTTTCAATGACATCCTCATCCCGAATTCCCCGCTGGGTTTCATAAATAGAATCTGTTTTGATTCCGGCCGCCCGAATCGTCGCAATGATACGATGATCACTATTTTCGACCTGATTCTTTCCTTCCCAAAGGGAACAAACCCTGCGCAGACGTTTTAAAACAAACTCCCCTGAACGACTTCGGGCCGGATGTTCGGCTCCTGCAGGTTGAGGCCGCAAACCGCATTCAGTTTCCGGACCCAATACCGGATCAGCTCGGGGGCCGTATCGTTTTCTTCCCCACCGTGAATAAACAGGTAGGCAGTTTGCAAGCCTTTTCCAAACCAGCCGTTCAGCCGCTCAACCCAGGCATCCGTTCGCTCGTAATCGGTCCGGTGGCCTTCATTGGCGACAAACCGCAGCACCAGTTTGGGGCTCGTCAGGCTCATGTGCAGGACATCGCGCCGACCCGCCACGTCGGAAATGACCACATCGCGGTGGAGCGCACCAAGCCGCTCGAGCGTTTGCTGCCAGATCGCCGGTTTTCCAAACCAGTCGGGATGCCGGAACTCCACGGCCACTTCCAGATCGTCGGGCAGGTTTTTCAGGTAATTTTCCAAAACCGGCCATTTATCCGGCCCGAACGTCGGCGGCAATTGAAGAAACGTCGTCCCCAGGTACTCTTCCAGACTCAAAACCGCATTGACAAACTCCTCGGTCAGCGACTCGGCGGCCACCAGCGCCCGGTCGTGGCTGATGGCCTGCGGAAATTTCGGGCAATACACAAACCGGGGACGAATGGGCGAGTCGGCGGCTGCGGTTTTCCACTTTTCAATCATCCCCGGCGTCGGGATGTGGTAGTGGGTGCTGTTCAGCTCAATGGTGTTGAATTGCTGCGTGTAGTAGTGCAGAAAATCCCGTTCTTTCGCCTGCGACGGGTAGATCCGGCCCACGTAGCTTTTATTCGCCCAAAGCGGCCCGCCAATGTATACTTCCGGAGACGTCGTTGGCTCCACTTTGTCCCAAACCGTCTGGTTGAACCACGAATCGGGCGGCAGCGTAAAGTCAACAGTATCGACCGTGGGCAATTTTCCAAAGTCCATGCGCGTAAAAAGATGGTCGTGTGCACGTAAAACCACCAAATCCGGTGTTTCGTTTTCGCGCCCGTTCTGAATTGACTAATTTTGTACCGAATTTAAACGCTGCTTCCCTCTGATGTTCTCTGATAAGCCCTGTGTGACAGCTTAAAAGTTATTTCACAGACGGGCCGCCCGGCGGTTAAGCAGAGTAAATTGGAGTTTATCAGAGTAACATAGGTTATGATTTCAAAGACGTATAATCCGAAAGATATAGAGGCTAAGTGGTACCAGTATTGGCTGGACAGTCGCTTTTTTCATTCCACCCCCGACGAGCGCGAACCGTACACCATCGTCATTCCGCCCCCGAACGTGACCGGCGTGCTGCATATGGGGCATATGCTCAACAACACCATTCAGGATGTACTGATCCGGAAAGCGCGGATGCAGGGCAAAAACGCCTGCTGGGTGCCGGGAACCGACCACGCATCCATTGCGACGGAAGCGAAGGTGGTGGCGATGCTGAAGGATCAGGGAATCAATAAACGGGACATTGGCCGGGAAAAATTCATCGAACACGCCTGGGAATGGACCCACAAATACGGCGGCATCATCCTGGCGCAACTCCGCAAGCTCGGCGCGTCCTGCGACTGGGACCGTACGCGCTTCACGATGGAACCGGTTTTATACGATGCCGTGATCGACACGTTTGTGGATTTGTTCAACAAAGGTCAGATTTACCGGGGTGTCCGGATGGTCAACTGGGACCCGCAGGGCCGGACGGCGGTTTCGGATGAGGAGGTTATCACGAAGGAAGTTCAGCAGAAACTGGTGTACATCCGGTACGAAATCAAAGCCGAACGGGAAGAAGGAGAAAAGGATTACGTGACGATTGCGACCGTCCGGCCGGAGACGATCATGGCGGACGCGGCCATCTGCGTCAATCCGAACGACGAACGGTATACGCACCTGCACGGCAAAAAAGCCCTGATTCCGCTGATTAACCGGGAAATTCCGATCATTACGGACGACTACGTGACGATGGATTTTGGTACGGGTTGTTTGAAAGTAACGCCCGCCCACGACCCGAACGACTACGAACTGGGCATCAAACACCGGCTGCCGGTGATCGACATCCTGAACGAAGACGGCACCCTGAACGAGAAGGCGCAGATCTTTGTCGGGCAGGACCGGTTTGCGGCCCGGAAAGCCATTATTAAAGAACTGGAGGAGAAAGGCAATCTGGTTAAACTGGAAGAATACAAATCCAATGTCGGTTTTTCGGAGCGGACCAACGCGGTAATTGAGCCGAAGCTGTCGCTGCAGTGGTTTCTGAAAATGAAGGAAATTTCGAAACCGGCGCTGGAAAACGTCATGAATGATACCATTCAGCTGCATCCGTCGAAATTCAAGAACATGTACCGGTCCTGGATGGAAAACGTTCACGACTGGTGCATCAGCCGCCAACTCTGGTGGGGCCACCGCATTCCGGCGTTCTACATGAAAGACGGCACGATCATCGTCGCCAAAACGAAGAAAGACGCCCTGCGGATCGCCCGGGATAAATACCAGCTGTTCGCCCTGAGTGAAACCGATCTGACGCAGGATGAGGATGTGCTGGACACCTGGTTTTCGTCCTGGCTCTGGCCGATGTCGGTTTTCGTTCCGTCCAACAACCCGAACGATCCGAAAGCCGGGCCGGGGGATCTCGATTATTATTACCCGACCAACGATCTGGTGACGGCGCCCGAAATCCTGTTTTTCTGGGTGGCCCGGATGATCATTGCCGGTTACGAATACAAAGGTCGTGAACCGTTTAAGAATGTGTACCTGACGGGCATTGTGCGCGACAAACAGGGCCGCAAAATGTCGAAATCGCTCGGCAACTCGCCCGATCCGCTGGACCTGATCGAGCAGTTTGGGGCCGACGGCGTTCGGACGGGGATGCTCTTCAGTTCACCGGCGGGGAACGATTTGCTGTACGACGAGAAGCTGGTGGAGCAGGGCCGGAATTTCTGCAACAAAATCTGGAATGCTTTCCGGCTGGTGAAAGGCTGGCGGGTTAGTGACGAAACGACGGTTGTGGAAAAACCGGCAGCGGTATTGTGGTTTGAGTCGAAACTCAACCAGACCTTGCTGGAGCTGGAAGACCACTTCAGCAAATACCGCATGTCGGACGCCCTGCACACGGTTTATAAACTCATCTGGGATGATTTCTGCTCGCAGTACCTCGAGATGATCAAACCGGGTTACGAGCAGCAGGATCAGGTTCGGCCCATCGACCCGGTTACCTACGACGCCACCATCGACTTTTTCGAGCGGCTGATGAAGCTGGCGCACCCGTTCATGCCGTTCATTACGGAAGAAATCTGGCAGGACATCAGCGAACGGAAAGAAGGCGAAAGCATCTGCGTCTCGGACTACCCGAAAGCGGGCGCCGTTGACAAAGCCTTGCTGGCGGATTTTGACCTGCTGTTCGATATCGTGTCAACCGTTCGGAATATCCGCAACAGCAAGCAGATCAGTCCAAAAACCGCCTTGCCGCTGGCCATCAAAACCGACGATCCGGCCCGTTTCCGACCGCTGGAAAGCCTGATTCAGAAACTGGCCGTCGTCTCCGACATTGGCTACGTTTCCGAAAAAGCCGAGGGGGTTTCGTTCCTCATCAAAAGCACCGAGTTTTTTGTCAATATCGCCGGTGAAATAGATGTGGAACAGGAGCGCACTACCATTGAGAAGGAACTCAGCTACACGAAAGGTTTTCTGGAGTCGGTGATGAAAAAACTCTCGAACGAAAAATTCGTCGCGAACGCCAAACCGGAGGTCATCGAACGTGAACGCCAGAAACTGGCCGACGCCGAAATCAAAATCAAGGCGCTGGAAGCCAATCTGGCGGCCCTGTAATTTCTGAAGTGGGATTCCGCGGAATCCCACTTCAAAATCAAGATTTTAAGATTTTCACTTCCACCCGCCGGTTCAGGCGCTTCGTTTCTTCGCGCGCATTATCGGCAATGGGTTTGCTGCCACCGTAGGCCTGCGTCTGAATCCGGGCGGGTTCGATTGCTTTGCTGGTCAGGTAACTTTTGACGGCATCGACGCGCTTCTGCGACAGGGCCACGTTCAGCTTCGCGTCGCCCACGTTGTCCGTGTGGCCCGCCAGCTCGATTGCCATCACCGGATTGCGCTTCATGATGGCCACCAGCGAATCGAGTTCCGGGTAGGATTCCGGTTCAATCCGGTAAGCCGATTGTTGAAACAGCAGGTTATTGAGCCGGTAGGTCCGACCCGCTTCGACTTTGGCGCCGAAGTTTTCCACTTTCTCGGCCGGAGCCGGTTTTGGATCTTCTTTCGGGAGAGTCTGCGCCAGAACCGTATCCTTTGGCGCGGGTGTGGGAGCCGGTTTTTTGACGGGTGGAACGGCGGGTTTGGTTTTGGACGGCACGGGCGGTTTTTTGACGGGCGGTTTGGTATTCCGCTGATCCTCGGTGTAGGCCAGCACCCGTAGGTCGTAGACGTTGTAAGGCTGCTGCGAGCCGGTGCGGCTTTTGTAAAACCGCACATCCTCCTCAATCAAATCAACCGCATCCACGTTCTTGGCCGGTCGTTCAAAATGCGCTTCGCAGGATATTTTCTCGGCAAAATCAAACCGGGCCGCCTGGGCCTCATCCAGAATAGCGACCTCTTCAACCTGCCCATTGTCCAAAATCGCCTTTATATTTTTAATGTACAGCAGGGCATACTCCCGGTTGCCTTTTTTATCGTAAAGCCGCCATGAATTGGGGTGGCCGGGGCCGTACACGGTTTGTGAACTGTGGGAAAATTCGGAGCGGAGCCGGGGCTTTCGGGTCTGGTTGTCTGATACAAAATAAACCACCATTTTATGATTGGAGTATTCTATTTTGGTAACCTGACCGCCCCCTTCCACCGTTCGCTGGAGCGGATTGACGTCGCGCTGAACAATCTTCTGCGCCCGAACGGCCACCAGCCCGCCCGTGCTGATTAACCATACAATCAGAAAGCCACGTTTAATTATCTCGTTCATCACCTCGCGCTCGTTGTAATCGATAGTGCTACTTTCTAAATCACCGGTTTTTTTACTTTTTATGGACAAAAAGTAAAACTTTATTATTTTATTTCTAATTTTTGCAACTAAAATTCTATTTATTGGAATGATACGTAGAGTTTAGTGCTAATATTGCCAAATCACACAATTCCACACAATGAGCAAATGCATCTTTCTAGATCGGGACGGTGTTTTGAATGAAGACCGGACAGACTATGTATACCGGGTTGAGGACTTTATTATTCCCAAGGGCGTTGTCGAAGGGTTACAACTGCTGAAAAGCGCCGGTTACCTGTTAATTGTTGTTACGAATCAGGCCGGCATTGCGCGCGGTTTGTATTCGCGGAACGATGTCATGCAGTGTCATCAATACCTTCAGGATCAGTGCGGCAATCTGCTGGACGACATCTACTTCTGCCCCCACCATCCCGACTACGATACGCAGTCGTTGCTGCGGAAACCCAACTCGCTGATGCTCGAAAAAGCCATTGCCAAATACAACATCGATGTCAGCCAGTCGTGGATGATTGGCGATGCGCTGCGGGATATGCAGGCCGGCCGGCGCGTCGGTGTCCGCACCGTACACATCACGCGTGAAACACCAAAACCGCCTGTTGGTGATCAACAGGCGCCTAATTTGCTGGAAGCGTCGAAAGTAGTGCTGAATGCGGTTTCTTAGGCGACTTGTTCGGTCGGCACCGGTTGTTTTTTCTGCAACTGGCTGTCATAAGCCGGACACGCCCGGCGCGCGCACGAACCAAGCGATACGACAGCCATCAATCCCAGAATAATACTTATCTTTTTCATTGTTTATGTGTTTTTCGTTTTCCAATAGCCAGGCGGCTATTGGAAAACGGACAAAAACTATGCTATAGTATCAACTCTCCTGCTTTTCTAATTCCTCAACGGACTGCTCCTGCTCTTCTTCGGCTTTGGCCGCTTCGATTTCGAGCGTCACGGGCGTAGCCGTTTGCTGAAAACCCAGGATTTTGAGCATCACTTCACTATCCTGTTCCGGCGCGAACAGCCGCGTCGTGAGTTTGCCTTCACTATCCCGGTCCACTATGACGTGCTGCGGGGCCGGAATCAGGCAATGCTGAATCCCGCCGTAACCGCCCAGCGACTCCTGGTAGGCGCCCGTGTGGAAAAAACCGATGTACTGGTCTTCCGTATCGCGCTCAAAAATCGGCAGGTACAAGTCGGCGCTGTGGGCTTCGGTGTTGTAAAAATCGTGCGAGTCGCAGGTCAAACCGCCCAGGTTGACTTTCTGGTAGGGATTGTCCCAGTTATTCACCGACAGCATGATGTATTTCTGGCCAAGTCCCCACGAATCGGGCAGGTGCGTAATGAACGAACCGTCGATCATGTACCACAGCTCCTTGTCGTTCTGTAGTTTCTGATCAATGACCTTATAAATAACGGCACCACTCTCACCGACCGTATAACTGCCAAATTCCGTGAAAATGTGCGGAACCGGCACGTTGTTCTTGTTGCAGATCCACTGGATACTTTCCACAATCTGATCGACCATCGCCTGGTAGTCGTACGTGAACTGAAACGAGGTTTGAATCGGCATCCCACCGCCAATGTCAATCGAATCCAGATCGGGACAGATTTTGCTCAGCTCGCAGTACTTATACATAAACCGGCTGAGTTCACTCCAGTAATAAGCACTGTCTTTGATCCCGGTATTGATAAAGAAGTGAAGCATTTTCAGCTTGAACTTCCCGCTGTTCTGAATTTTCGAGCGGTACAGTTCATTGATGTCGCTGTACCGAATGCCCAAACGGGAAGTATAGAAGGCGAAGTTCGGTTCTTCGTCGGTCGCAATCCGGATGCCTAGATTTACCGTCTCGGCAGTTACCGAATCTTCGTAGGCTTCAATCTCTTTCAGGTTGTCCAGCACCGGAACGACGTTGAAACCTTCGTTGATCAGCTCACTGATGTACTGCGTGTACAACGGCCGCTTGTAGCCGTTGCAAATCAGAAAGGTGTTCTTGTCGATCTTGCCGTCTTTGTACAGTTCCCGTATAATCGGAATGTCAAAGGCGGACGACGTTTCGAGATGAATTTTATTTTTTAAGGCTTCTTCGAGCACAAACCGGAAATGCGACGATTTGGTACAGTAGCAGTAGGTATACGTGCCCTTGTAATTATAACGTTTTATGGCATTCTTGAACAGCAGCCGGGCGTGTTCAATGTGCTCGGTAATTTTGGGCAGGTAGGTCAGCTTTAAAGGGGTTCCATACTGCTTGATAATGTCCATCAGCGGAACATTGTTGAACAGCAAATGATTGTTCTCCACTTTGAATTCGAGGGTCGGAAATTCAAAGGTCTGTTCGATCAGGTCGTTGTAGCTTTTCATCCTTTCGGCAGAAGCATATAAGATTGTTCTTGGTTTTGAAAAAAGTCTGCGAAAATGCCATAAAAAGAGCAGCTTTGCAATGGCTCGGGAAGCTGTTTACAAAAACAAAATGTAACCCAGACCGAACGCCTGATTGCCAAGCTGCTGCGTGGATCGTTATTCGCAGTAGTGAAAACGAAAAAACCGGGTTTTTGATTCGGGCAGCTGCGTTAAATTTTCCGAGCGGGATGCTCCCGGTTTTAGTAAAGCAGGCGGTTTTTGATCTCCCCGGCGACTTTTCGGTTTAAAAATCAAAAGAACTTGTATTTTTAGCGCCATAAATTTGACAGAATGAAGCCATTGACCATTCATTTTATCTCCATTGGCGGCAGTGTTATGCACAACCTCGCCATTGCGCTGCATCAACAGGGACACCACATCAGCGGTTCGGACGACGAAATTCACGACCCATCCCGAACCCGACTTGAAAAACACGGTTTACTGCCCGCTCAGACCGGCTGGAATCCGGAAGCCGTTCATGCCGGTCTCGACGCCGTGATTCTGGGCATGCACGCCCGGCCCGACAATCCGGAGCTGCAAAAAGCCCGCGAACTGAATTTGCTGGTTTACTCCTACCCCGAATTCGTCTATCAGCAAAGTGTGAACAAACAGCGGGTTGTGGTAGCCGGGAGTCACGGGAAAACCACGATTACGTCGATGATTCTGCACGTGCTCAACTATCATCACCGGAAGTTCGATTATGTAGTTGGCGCGCAACTGGATGGCTTCGATACGATGGTGAAGCTGACCACCGATGCCCCCGTTATTGTCATTGAAGGCGATGAGTATGGTTCGTCTCCTACCGACCCGCAGCCGAAATTTTTGCATTACCAGCCGCATCTGGTCCTGATCAGCGGCATTGCCTGGGATCACGTCAATCTGTATCCGACCTACGACCAGTACGTTCACCAGTTCGAGCGGCTGGCCGACGCCATGTCGAAATCCGGTACGATTATTTTCGATGATACGGACGATATGCTGGACGTGATTGCTCTGAAAGAGCGTGAGGACGTTACCCGGCAACCCTACGATGTGCACTCGTACCGGATCGAAAACGGCAAAACCGTGTTGGTGACCAAACACCAGGGCGATGTGCCGGTTTTGGTTTTCGGCGAACACAACATGAAGAACATCAGCGGGGCGCTGGCCATCTGCGATCACCTGGGCGTCACGGAGGATTTATTTTACGAAGCCATTCAGAGTTTTAAGGGGGCGCACAAACGGCTGGAGAAAGTGTCCGAGTCGGCCTCAACGGTTGTTTTCCGCGACTTCGCCCACGCGCCCTCCAAGGTCGGTGCCACAACCGAAGCCGTAAAGGCCCAGTTTCCGGCCCACCGACTGGTGGCCTGCGTCGAACTGCACACGTTCAGCAGTCTGAACAAAACCTTTCTGAATCAATACCGCGACAAGCTGGACAAGGCCGATGTGGCTGCGGTTTTCTTTAGTCCGCACACGCTGGAGCTCAAAAAGCTTGACCCTATTGATCCTGCCGATATCGTTACGGCTTTTGATCGGCCCGACCTGCAGGTTTTCACCGATTCATCCGCCTTGCAGCAATTCCTGAAAAGCCAGCAAAACGGCCAGCCGACGGTTTTCCTCCTGATGAGCTCGGGAAATAATCTGAATTTTGATGTTTGAATCGTCTGAACGGGGATTAGACAAATTAAATCGGGCCGCCGGAGCGGGATTCACTAAGATATAAAAGATTGCGTTGAGGCAATACATCTTAGTGAATCCCGCTCCGGCGGCCCGATTTAATCTGAGTTCAGAGAGTTCAGGACTTCAGCAAATACGCCACTAAATCCGCCAGCTGCTGCTCCGAGAGGCCCAGCGAGGCCGGGTCGGGCATGAGACTCGTGCTGTACTGCTTGCGGGACGCGATCTGCGCCGTCGGGATGGTGTGTTTCTGCCCGGCGGCATCTTTCATCACAATCGCCTGCTGGCCGTCACTGATCAAAAAACCGTAGTAGGTCTGCCCGTTTTTGGTCGTCACCAGCCAGGGTTCGTAGCCAAACGCCAGCCCCGCACTCGGATTCAGGATGGCGTCCAGCAACCCGTTCCGATCAAACTTCTGGTGAATCTTCGTCAACTCCGGCCCAATGTCTTTGCCCTGCTCTCCGTGGCGGTGGCAGGTAGCGCAGTTGGTTTTGAAAACCGTCAGCCCGGCGGTTTCATTGCCGGACAAAGCCGCAATCTTTTTCAGTGACAAAGCCGCCAATCCGCCGGGGCGCGTAAAGTAGTCGCCTGCCATGGTCCGCACACTTTGATCCGGATTGGTAAAGATCGCTTCACTGATGGCCGGTTTCAGGGTTTCGGGCAGTTTCTTCTCGGCGGCCAGTCCCACCAGCAACTTCCCGCCTTCCGGACTGACGGCCATTTCTTTCGCCAGCTTCAACTTGTCGTCGGCAGAGGTGTATTCTTCCATCAGCTTCTGCCGCATCGTCAAAGCCTTTTGCTCGGCTTCCGAGAGTTTGGGCGGCATTACCTCATCCCAGTTCAGCAAGGTTGCCCAATCGTTCGACCGGCGGAAGTTGGTCCAGTAGTCGGCTTGCTGAGCGATGGTTTTATCGTTTTGCTTCGTCAGTTCCACCATCGCCCGGGCCGCTGCCGGATCTTTCATGAATCCGAGGGCCACAATGGCCTGTTTGCGGGCATCGGCGGTTAAGGTTGGAGCCAAGGCCCGTTGCTTCATCAAGTTAACGGTGCTGACCGGATGAAGCCGCCAGATCAGGTTCGCGGTTTTCTGATCCCACTGAATTGGGTTGGCCGGCATCGACGGCTTCAAAACCGTGTACAAGGCTTCTTCTTTTTTGTCGGCTGCGATGCCGATGGCTTCGAGGTAAAACCGGTCCGTTCCATCGTACCGGTTCACCAGGTTCACCAGAAGATCCTTGCATTGGTCGAACGGCACATCCCGCAAAGCAATGGCAACTTCCCGCCGAACCGCCGGGGACGGATCATCAACCACTTGCCGGGCCAGTGCCACCCCATCCGGTTCCACCTGCTTCAACGCCCGAAACGCCGTGATCCGCAAATCCACCTGCTCCGACTTGAGCAACTCCCGCACCTTCTGCCGCCCTTTCGGACCAAGTTGCGAAAGCAGCCAGACCGCCCGGGCGCGGTGGTACGGATTTGAAGCCGTCAGCAATTTGGCAACAGGTTTGACGACCTTATCGCCCTGCGCCCGCAGCTTATCAAAACCGAGTACCCGAATATTGACCGCCGGGTTCATCAGCGCCTGAAGCTGCCCTTTGGTCTTAGCCGTGTTGATCACCGGCGTTTTCAGATTTTTACCCTTGGGCGTAATCCGGTAAATCCGGCCATAGCCTTTTTTATCCTTCATCTGGTGTCCACCCACCACCGGGTCGAACCAGTCGGCAATGTATAAGGCCCCGTCCGTTCCAACGGCGACATCACTCGGGCGAAACCATTTGCGGATGTCGTCCTTGATGTCATTCCATTTGTATTCTTCGTCTACTTTCGGGAATGTGCTGATAAAATCCACGCGGGGCATCCGGTATCCGGCCCCCTGCGGTTCGGGTTTGTAGCCAAAAAGCACATTACGTCCGGCTTCGCAACTGAGCAGCAGGCCCCGGTAGCTGGGGCCGAGTTCGTCGCCTTCGTAAAAGACCATACCTGTTGGCGAACCGGCTCCGCTAATGTCGCCAGCCGGAACGACACCCGGATCTTCCTGGTGCCAGTGGGCCGTCGGCACGTCCTGACCGGGTCGTTGGTCGCCCTGCCAGTAGCGCGTTCCGTCCTGACTGAAATACCCCATGTTCCCTCCTTCCATCAGCCAACTCGTGCGGCAGGCCACCACTTGATCATCGTTGTCGTTCTGCCACATGTTACCGTACGAATCGAGGGCGGTTTCGTAGTTATTCCGGAAGTTGTGCCCCATCACTTTCAGGCCGGTCCCGTCGGGGTTGATTCGCAGCGCCAAACCGCCCACCCAGATCCGGCCGTCGTCGCTGACCATGTTGCCATTGTTTTGTTTGTTGTAGGGCGTACCACCCGTGTAGAGACTGCCCGACCGGAGCGTCCACCCGCTTTTGTCTTTAACGGTGTGCGGCCCGGCATTGCCCGTGTTGAAATACCACCGGCCGTCCGGGCCAGCCGCCAGGGCGTGCAGCGAATGGTCGTGATCGAGGCCGCCAAAACCGGTCAGGAAAACTTCTTTCTTGTCGGGTTTGTCATCGCCATTTTCGTCGGTGTAGATGATCAGATTCGGAGCCGCCGAGACAATCGTTTTGTTCCCGATCACCGCAATGCCGAGGGGCGAAACCAGGTCTTTATCTTCAACGTAAACTTTGGCCTGATCGGCCTTGCCATCGCCGTTGGTATCTTCCAGAATCATGACCCGCTCCCCGTTCGGGTGATCGAGCCGGGTTTCGGGTTTGTTGTTGAAGTTCCGGTAGTTGACGGCTTCCGTCACCCAGATGCGCCCGCGCGTATCCACGTCGATGTTCGTGGGGTTATAAAATAAGGGTGCCTCCGCCCAAACCGTTGCCTCCAGATCGTCGGGCAAATACAGTTTATTGGAGTCGGCCGCAGCCAGTATATGCCGCCGGTTTTGGTCCATTGAGCCAGGCTCGAAACCCATGCGCTGGCCTGGTTGTTGCACCTGAGTTCCTAACCAGAAGAGGCCGCTCAGCAGGATTGATGTACGTACGATTTGAGGGGAAGTCGGAATAGTCAGTTTCATATTTATACTGTTCCACGTGGAATAATTACCTGAAAAACAACATTTAAGCCCAGTTAAACTTATTATAATAAGTGATTGATTGCTAAAACCGTGGAACAGTGACGCCACGATCCTATGAAAGAATATCTCTTACAAACTTATTATTATAAGTGTAACTTTCCAACATGGTTTTTCCCTCTGGCACAGCACCTTCGATATGCACCCACCCCTGGTACTGAATGTCGTCCATTGCCTTCCGGACTTCCGGATAATTGACCTTCCCCTGTCCGAGCAGGAAGCTATTCTCCTTAAAGTGGAATTCACATATCTGTTTTTGCTTTCCCAACCAGCGGATTTCCTTTAAAATATTATATCCCATAACTGTGGAGTTACAAACGTCATAATAAACCTTCACGGCGGGCGACGCAACGGCATCAATGATCGCCAGGTGTTCTTCGGCACTGAGCCACGATTCGATGGCCAGCACCACGCCCGCCTTTTCGGCTTTGGGTGCCACGGCCTTCAACCGCTCAATAACAACTTTGGTCCCCGCCGGATCGTTTTTCAAATCGCCTTTGTTAAAAAAAGCCAGCAGAATATTTTTGGCACCAAGTGCTTTGGCGACACCCACACTATCCTGCACCCACTGTTCGGCCCGCGGGTCGGATTTATAAGGTACATTGTTGAGTTCGCCCAGAGCCAGCCCGCCGATCTGCACACCGGTTCGTTTGGCGGCTTCGCGCCAGGTTTTCTGGAGTTCTTTCTGGCGCAGGTGCATGTCGTTTTTTTCCGAACCCAGGTTCACCTGAATGCCGTCGAGGCCGATGGTTTTGGCGACCTCGAACGCTTCGATTTTGCTGGACTGGCCAATCGACCAGTCACAGGCTCCGATGCGGAACCGTTGGTTCGTTGGGTTTTGTAAGCTAATTTTAGAATCCAGAAAGGGCCGGGAAAGCGGCACGCTCAATCCCATAACGCCCAAAGTCTGTCGGAGGGCTGCACGTCGGTTCATGAATGGTCAGGAATAGATTTTGTTCAAAAGTACAGGCTAAATGTTATATTCACTCGTTGCCAACGGGTTAGGTTAAATTTTTTTAAAATCCCTTCCAACCGTTGCGTCGGCGGTGGGGTCAGTAGGAGTGAAAATATGTTGGATGAACGAGCGTTAGTTGACGGCTGTCGACATAAGGACCGATCTGCTCAGCGAAAACTCTATGAGTTATTCGCCCGGAAGCTCTTTGTGGTCAGCCAGCGGTATACCAAAAACCGGGACGACGCCGAAGATGTGTTGCAGGATTCTTTCGTGAAGGCGTTTCAGCATATGGATACGTTTCGGTTTGAGTGCCCGCTGGAAGCCTGGCTGAAGCGCATCGTGATTAATACGGCCCTGAAGCACATCCGCAAACAGAAACCGTGGCAAAACCAGGCCGAATTGGAGGATGTAGCGCCCAACGTGCTACCGCAGACGGAAGACAGCCTATCGGGTCTGCACTACCAGCAATTATTAAAGATGGTGCAGGAGCTCCCGCCGGGGTGTCAGGCCGTGTTTAACCTATACGCCATTGAAGGGTACACACACCCCGAAATTGCGGAGTTATTAGATATTTCAGAAGGTACATCTAAATCGCAGTTTTCGCGCGCCCGCATGCTGCTGCAACAAAAGATTCAGAACGAGCGTCCAATTCCGAAATGAGTCTCTCAAAAGAAGAACAATTTAATGAAGAATGGCGAAGCCTCTTCGAAAATGCTGAAGAAAGCCCTTCCGAGGAGCTTTGGGACAGCATTACTCGTCGGCTAGACGAGGAAGAAGCCGAAACCGTAATCCCACTCTGGCCCCGGGCAAAACCGTGGATTTACAGTGTGGCAGCCGCTGTTGTTGCCCTTTTAATGGGTTGGTGGGCGATGCAGTCCACCGAAACCGCCGATATAAACCGCCCACTGGCGGATCAGACCACGAGCTCCTCGTCCGTTCACCCTACCAAAACCGCTGAACCGGCCGTCAAAAACCGGGAGTCATCGGCCGCCACGACACGCTCGCCGGAAAAACCGGCTATTGCTTTCCAGGCTTCGAAAGCAAAACCGGAAACACCCGGAAACCGGAACGAACCGATCGCTGCGAACAAAAATACGACCGACGACCAGGCTGTTGATCCGGAACTGGAACGGACCGAAACCGCTACAACCATTGACGGTATTATTAACGATCAGTCGCTTTTGGCGGAAAGCCGGACAAAGAATGCGTCACGGCGGTCGAAAACCGGAGCTGCCCGCCTTAGGGCAACCGCACCAACGCGGCTTGCCGAAGCCCGCCGAATGAACCGTCCGTCGAAACCGTCGGCCATCGTCGGCCCACCGGAAACCGCCCTGAGCCGGAATGCGCCCTCGACGACGGATCTAGCGACCCGGGCGGCAAAACCGGAAACTGCTGTTGAAGAAGCGGCCGATTCGCGATTGGCCTACGAGGCTTCGTACATCAAAAATAAGGCAACCGCGCTGAAAGATCCCCGGCCCATCAGCCGGATCATCTGGTACCGGGCGCCGGAAACCGCCATTGAACCGCAGGAGAAAGGCCGTTCTAAAAAAGAATACTGGGCGGCTCTGACGGCCACACCGCTGTCATTTAACCCGATGACGTCCATTCATTCGAGCCTGGATCAGGCGTATCTGTCTTATAGCGGTGTGGCCCAGAGCAGCCGTCAGCCAACAAGTGTTTCGTTACAGAACCAGGCTCAGATTTCGATGGCCTGGCAGGCTAGCTCGGGCGTGAAACTGAGCAAACACTGGTCGGTTGAAGCGGGGGTGCAGTACCTGAACGGTCGTTCGCAGGCCCAGAACAATGCCTCGGTAACCAACGCCTTCACCAACCAGACGGAAAACCTGCTGGTGAATGCCGTTCGGAACAGCAGTCCGTCGGTCGCACAGGATGCGCTTCCTCAGAAAAGCAATTCGCTGCTTCCGGCCAATGTGGACAAGAATAATCTGGTGAATTCATCGTACCTGACCGTCGTCCCGTCCGATCAGCTGGTTTCCAACAACTTCCAGTATATCCAGGTTCCGGTGCAGGTGGGATACCATATTTTGCCCGAACGCAAAGTCAGTTACTCGGTGCTGGGTGGTCTGATGGGCAACGTATTCCTGAAGAATACGATTGGCACCCTGGAAGTAGATCGGGCGGATCAGGTCTACCGTCCGATGGCCGTTGCCGGCACGGCGGGTTTGCGGATCAACTATCACCCCACCCACCACTGGTCGGGTTCACTGACGGGTTCGTACCAGCAGTCGCTGCAAAATGGCACCCAATCGGATGCCCAACTCCAGGTTCGTCCGCAAGCCGTCGGAGTCGGTTTTGGTCTGAATTATCACTTCTAAGCCGTCAGCGGCTAAGGGATTTCGATTCTATCTGTAGAATGATGATGTAAAAGCGCTGGATTGGAAGACGCTTTTACATGCATCATTCTGCAGTTTACAGGTATAATACCCTTGTTCTCTTCCAAATAAATCAGAAAACCGGGACAAACTTCGGGCTTTGGTTCCAGCGTATTTTTCCGTCCGAATCAGTCATGATCGGCATCGCCAGTCCGGTATTTTTCACTATTTATTCGTTTTTCTTCCCATTTTTTTTCGACCTCTTCCAACCAATTCTTTTCTAAGTGGGTCTATACTAATGAGCGCTCAAAGAGGTAACCTTAAAACCGATTTGTGATGAAAAAAGTAGCCTTAGTTTCGAGTCTGTTGGCAACGGCCGTTTTCCTGACAACCGCTGGTTGTCAGACAGCGAATGACCAGTCGCCCAACCCGGGAACCGGCGGTTTAAAGCCGACGGCGGAAGCGCGCTTATTCGCCCAAAAAACCAATGACTTTTCCTTCGACTTTTTAAAGCGCGTTAACGAGCAGCACAAGAAGGACGATAATATTTTTGTTTCGCCGTTGAGCCTGCATATGGCACTGGGCATGTTGCTGAATGGCGCTGCGGGTCAGACGGCGGACGAAATGAAGAAAGCGATGCACCTTGACGGTGTTTCGCTGGCCGACGCCAACCTAACCTATGAGTTTTTAATGCAGGGACTGCCCACCGCTGATCCGAAAGTAACAACAAAACTGGCTAATTCGATCTGGTACCGCAACGGCTTTTCGGTGGAGCCGTCGTACTTCAATGCCACCAAAAAAACGTTCAATGCCCAGATTTCGGGGGAAGATTTCAGTAATCCGACGCCAGTAATCAACAAAATCAATCAATGGGCCAGCGACAACACCAACGCCAAGATTAAGAAAGTCATTCAGGAGATCAAGGACGATCAGGTGTTGTTTCTGCTGAACGCGCTTTATTTCAAAGGCGACTGGAAGTATCAGTTCGATCCCAAAAACACGTTCGATTCGCCGTTCGCCCTGGTTTCCGGTTCCGAAAAGCAGGTGAAGATGATGAACCTGAACACCAGCCTCCGGCATGCTTTCCGCCCCACGTATGGTGCCTTTGAATTGCCCTACGGCGACGGTACGTATGCCATGACGGTTTTGTTGCCGACCGGTTCTTCCACGGCCGATGCCATCATCAAGAACCTGAATGCAACGGAATGGGCCGACCTGCAACTGGCGATGAAAGAAAGCAAAGTAGCGGTTGGGTTGCCCAAATTCACGATGGAGTACGAAGCAACGCTCAACGACGCCCTGGCGCAGATGGGTATGCCGACGGCTTTTTCCAACGGCGCCGATTTTTCGGGCATCAGCACCAAACAGGGACTGAAGGTCAGTTATGTGAAACAGAACACGTTTGTGGCCGTCGATGAAAAAGGAACGGAAGCCGCTGCCGTAACCAGCATTGGCGTTGAAGTTACATCCATGCCGCCTTCCCTGATTTGCGACCGCCCGTTTGTTTTCCTGATTACCGAAAAAGGAACGGGCTCGGTGTTATTCATGGGCAAGATCGTTAATCCGCAAACGACATTACAATGAAGATGATACTGACTCTGGTTTCGGCGGTTTTGCTGATCGCAGCTTCCTGTACCGATAAACCCAATGCAACCATTCAACCGCTTTCGGCTACCAACGCTGCCGGTACCTATAAACTCCTTGAACCGGCGTCAAAATTTGAAGTGAGTCTGGTCTTGACGCCCGATTCGGCGAGCAGTGAAGTAACCAGTCGGATTGCTTACAAAATTGGTGGGCGGTCGTCGGTGAACCACTACTTCGGCGGTTTGACCGGTTCGACTACCTCCAACGACGTTCAGGTGACGGCCATTGGCAGCACCAAAATGGCGGGTTCGCCCGAAGCGATGCAGTTTGAAACGGACTATTTCAAGAAGTTGCAGGCCGTAAAACGTTATGAGCTGGCCGGAAACCGGCTGCGGCTGATCATTGAAGATGCCAACGTACTGGTATACGAAAAAGAGAAATAATACAACCTGAAAATAGGAACGGGGCCGGTACGAATCCACACCAGCCGGCCTCCTCCACTTTTTTCGATGAAACTGTTACGGAGTTCTTTGCTCATCTGCGCCCTGATTTTTGCGGCAACGGCCTGCGAAAAATCGTGCGGTTGTTTACCGCCCCCCGAACGCGACACGCAACTGAGTGGCCGGTGGGAATTGATCCGCATCCGGTATGGGATGACCGGAACCGTAGCAACTCCGCAGGAAGCCGGTTATACCGAGACGCTGGAATACGCAGCGGATGGCACATTCCGGCGATTGAAAAACGACAAAGAAGACGAAAAAGGAACGTATTATACCGACCGAATTGAAAACATTGCCGGTTTTACCATAGCGGTTTATTACCAGAACACGACGTATCAACCCTATAGCGTTCAGGAAAACATCCTGCGTCTGTATGAGCGCACTCCCACTGGCGGGACGCTGGCCGACGGCGCAACGTACGAATATAAAAAGCTTTGACCTCTGATTCATTGTGCAAACCGGATTGCCCGGCGGCTCTGCCTGCCGGGCAATTTTTTTAGGAATATATTCCAACGTTTTCATATTCAGGCGGGTCTGTTGATCATATTCCCTAAACAACCGGCTAATTATGAAAAAAGTCATCTACGTTCTGATCGGGATCGTATTGGTGGGCCTGACGGGCTGCACCGACAAATGCAAGGAAACCCGAACGTTTCGGCAATTTACGCCCCTGACGCTAACCGTTGCGCAGGTTCGCAACGGCGTTCAAACTGAACAGGCACGCACGCTCACCAACCCGGGCAAAATCTACACAAAAGACGGTTTTTTGCTCATCAACGAGATTAAGGAAGGCATTCATGTGATTGATAACCGCAATCCGTCGGCTCCCAAAATGGTGTCGTTTCTGCGGATTCCGGGCAATGGCGATATGGCGATTCGCAACAATGTGCTGTACGCCGATAGCTACATGGATCTGATTGCGTTCGACATCAGTGATCCGCAAAACATCCGTGAACTCAACCGGGTGAAGGAAGTCTTCCCGAATGGTCAGTTCGACGGTGGTTACTGGAGCATTAATCAGGACATCATCAACGACCAGAAAGTTGACTACGTCACCCAGACCCTCAGCACCGATTGCGAAGGCGGTTTTACCAATAATGGCTGCATCAACTGCGCGATGGCGCTCGACAGCCGGGGGGGCTGGGTGCAGAGCTTCAACAGCTTCAACAGTGCGGCTCCGCAGCCCAACACGAACGGTACGGGCGGCTCGATGGCCCGGTTTACGCTGTACGACAATTACCTGTATACCGTCAGCCAGTCCGATCTGCTATTGTTCGACATCAAAACCCCTTCGGACCCGAAGAAAGGCAACAAAATCAATCTAGGCTGGGGAATTGAAACGATTTTTCCGTACAAAGACAAGCTGTTTATCGGGGCGCAGTCGGGTATGCACATCTACGACAACAGCAATCCCGAAAAACCGACCCGAATGTCCACCTTCGAGCACGCGCGGGTTTGCGATCCGGTGGTCGTACACGAAGATAAAGCGTACGTGACGCTGCGGTCGGGTTCACCCTGCCAGGGCTTTACGAACCAACTCGAAGTGGTGGACGTATCCAACCTGTACAGTCCGCGCTTGCTGAAAACGTATCCGATGAAAAACCCGCACGGCCTGGGCATCGATTTCCCGAATCTGTTCATTTGCGAAGGTGCTTACGGCCTGAAAACGTTCAACGCCAGCGATGCGCTGAACCTCAACGAGCTTGAGCACCTGGAAGGCTTTCACGCCTTCGACGTTATTCCGCTCGGAAAATCGCTGCTGTTAATCGGAATGGACGGTTTTTACCAGTACGATTACAGCAATCCGAAAAAGCTGCGGCTGCTGAGCAAGATTCCCGTTCAACGTCCTTACCCGGCCAGCTAACCTTTCGGGCTATGAAAAAGATTGGGAACAAAACCGTGTGGTTGTTGTGTCTGCTCGCCTTTCCGGCTTATGCGCAGAAAACCGCTTTTAAGCCGGTTTTTACGAACATGACCGAAGTAGGTGTCTCGTTCGGACAATTTCGTTACAACGTCAATTGGGCCACCGAAAACGTCGGAAAACGGCAGAACATCACCGCCCAGACCTTCAATGGCGTTCAGCTGCGGCCCAAGCTGGCGGTGGGCGGAACCGTGGGGGTCGATTGGTACACTGCCGCCCTGATTACGTCGGTTTGCGGAGGAGTTCGGTATGATCTGGCGCAGCCCGGAAAAAAGAACCTGCGGGTGTTTACGAGCCTCGATTCGGGTTACGGTTTTACGTGGCTGCACGAAGATCCAACGGGCTACAAAACCCGGGGCGGCTGGCTCATTACGCCCGGCCTTGGCTTCCGGATCGGACGACCCCAGAACGCCAACTTCATCATGTCGCTCAGCTACCGGCGGCAGGAAGCCGAAGCCGAAAAACCGCTGGGCTGGAATGAGATTTACAAACACGAAACCCGGGTTTATAACCGGATCGCCTTTCGTCTAGGCGTCAGTTTTTAAAAAGAAAAAGGGAGAACAAGATGAAGGGAACTGGGATTAACCCCTCCTTTCATCCTTTTCTCCCTTTTTCCTTTACTCCTTTCTTATGCCATCGCAAATTTGCTCTGGTTGCGTTTCCGCTCGTTCTCGTCGAGGTAAATCTTCCGAATCCGCATCGACTTCGGCGTTACTTCCAGGTACTCGTCTTTCTGGATGTATTCCATCGATTCTTCCAGCGAGAACGACACTTTCGGGGCAATCCGGACGTTGGCATCCGAACCAGCCGCGCGCATGTTGGTCAACTGCTTGGCGGTCTGAACGTTCACCACGATGTCGTTCTGCCGGTTGTGTTCGCCAATCACCTGGCCGGTGTAGATTTCGTCGCCGGGTTCGATAAAGAAAATACCGCGATCCTGTAGTTTATCAATTGAATACGCCGTAGCCGATCCGCCGGTCATCGAAATCAGTGACCCGTTGATCCGCTCCGGAATGGCTCCTTTGTAGGGTTCAAAGCTCTTGAAACGGTGCGTCATTACGGCTTCACCGAAGGTGGCCGTCAGAACGTTGGAACGCAAGCCGATCAGGCCGCGCGACGGAATCTCGAACTCCAGGTGTTGCAGATCGCCTTTCGGTTCCATGATCAGCAGTTCGCCTTTCCGCTGCGTTGCCAGCTCGATCACTTTGCCGGCGGTTTCTTCCGGTACATCCACGACCAGTGTTTCAACCGGCTCCAGGCGGTTTCCGTTCTCGTCAAACTTATACAATACCTGCGGCTGACCGACCTGTAATTCGTAGCCTTCGCGACGCATGGTTTCAATCAAAACCGACAAGTGCAGAATACCGCGTCCATAGACCAGAAACCGGTCTTCGCTATCGGTGTTCTCAACGCGCAGAGCCAGGTTTTTCTCGGTTTCCTTGTACAGACGATCACGCAAATGGCGCGAGGTCACAAACTTGCCTTCTTTGCCGAAGAACGGGGAATTGTTGATCGTGAACAGCATGTTCATCGTCGGCTCATCCACCGCAATGCGCTCCAGCGCTTCCGGATTCTCAGCGTCGGTCAGCGTATCGCCAATTTCGAAATCCTCCAGACCAGTTACGGCACAAATATCTCCGCACTGTACGTCCGAAACCTTCTGTTTACCCAGGCCTTCAAAAGTCTGCAATTCTTTGATCCGGACTTTCTTGATCACATCACCGGCTTTCACCAGCGCCATGTTGGCACCTTCTTTCAGCGACCCGCGCACGACCCGGCCAATGGCAATCCGGCCCACAAAAGCCGAATAATCGAGGGACGTGATCTGCATCTGCGGAGTGCCTTCCACCACCGGAGCCGCCGGAATGGTTTCGACAATTGTATCGAGCAGGTAAGTAATGTTATCGGTCGGTTTTTGCCAGTCCGGACCCATCCACCCCTGTTTCGACGACCCGTAAACCGTCGGAAAATCCAGTTGTTCTTCAGTCGCACCCAGGTTAAACATCAGATCGAACACTTCTTCGTGTACTTCTTCCGGGCGGCAGTTTTCCTTGTCTACTTTGTTAACAACCAGAATGGGTTTCAGACCCAGTTGCAGGGCTTTGCTCAATACAAACCGGGTTTGGGGCATGGCGCCTTCAAACGCATCAACGAGCAGACACACGCCATCGGCCATTTTCAGTACGCGTTCCACTTCACCGCCGAAATCGGAGTGACCCGGAGTATCGATGATGTTGATTTTTACATCTTTGTAGCGAACCGAAACGTTCTTGGAGACAATCGTGATACCCCGCTCCCGCTCCAGGTCGTTGTTGTCTAAGATAAGATCACCGAATTCCTGATTTTCGCGAAAAATCTTGGAAGCGTGAATAATTTTGTCAACCAAGGTGGTCTTACCGTGGTCAACGTGCGCTATAATAGCTATGTTGCGAATGGATTGCATACAAGGTTATGATAAAAGAGTCGCGACAAGAGACAATCGGCAAAATTACGGTCTAACGCGTGAAATGGCGGTTTTCTGTTGTCCCCTCAATTAAGGCGCAAAGATACGGAAATTTTAGCTGAATAACAGTATTTTACAATTTATTAACCTACAGAAAAACAAAAAGCCGGGTTGCCCCGGCTATAAGTACAATTACGATCTGTACGGCTTAGAACTTTGGACAGCCACACGCATTTTTCTTCTTAAAGAGGCCCCACATAAAGCCTTTTTTCTTCTTGTAACCGCGCGCTTTCTTCCGTTTTAAGATCAACGTGCTTTGTAGTTCATTCGAGGCAGTTTTGACTGCTGCCGCTTCAACCGGAGCCTCCAGCGGAAGCATCAATGTCATGGTTATACCCAGTATCAACAGCTTTTTCATAGATTCACCGGCTCTTTCTATTCCTTAAACGCAAATCCTCTTTAAAATTACGTAAACTTTCTAAAGTTTTTCTTCAAAAGTTAACGAACGAAGCCGCTTACAGGGCTTTGAGAACGAAAAAACCGTCCTTTAAGGGACGGTTTTTTTATCATTAACGGGGTCCACGACTGCGTTGTGAACGATAGCCGTATTGTTGCGGAGCCGATCGCCGGTAATTACGATAGGCCCGTTCCCGACGGTATCGGGGGTATGAACGGTAATGTACCCTCGGCGGGGGCGTCACAATAACCGGTGGCTGGCGATAATAACGATACGGAGCGTATCCATATCCGTACCGGGGTCCGTAGCCATAATCAGTTCGTACACCGACACCAACCGAAGGCGCACAACTGGTCAATACGATGCCCAGAAATGCAATCACTAGCAATGAAGTCAGATTATGCGTTTTCATGATGATAACAGTCAATAGTTACACACTTGAATAACCGTTAGACTGGTTTGGTACCTATAGGTTTAACGCATAAACCAAAAAAGTTGTTCGATTTTTTCCGATTAACCGTTACACCTTCAGGTGGGTCTTCAGGTAATTCAGGGTAATCTGGTAGGCGTCGGCCGTGGCTTCCTTGTTAAAACCGGGGTTACTCGGATTGGCGAAAGCGTGGGGTGCATCGTACATTTTGATGGTGACCCCTTTCTCGGCTTCTTTCATGTTTTTTTCAAATTCGGAAACCGTTGCGGGCGGAATGCCGGAGTCTTTGGCCCCAAAAATACCCAGCACATCGGTGTTCAGGGTTTTCAGGCGTTCCACGCTTTTTTCCGGCTGGCCGTAGTACAGCACGCAACCGACGGTTTGCTTGCCGCCCAGAATCGCCGACTGCAGGGACATACCGCCCCCAAAACACCAGCCGACGCTGGCAATCTGCGCCTGTGGTCCGGCAAAACCGATGGCCCCCTGCATGATGGCTCCCAGCCGTTCGCGCGGCACCTGAACGAGTTTTGAAGCTTCCTCGCGGGTGGTGGCCACTTTACCATCGTACATATCGACGGCCAGCACGTTGACGTCTTTCAGGTCGTTGTAAAGCTTTTCGGCTTCCTGCTTGATGTAGTCGTTCAGGCCCCACCACTCCTGGTACACAAACAGCCATTTATTGGTTTCTTTCGGTGCTTTCAGCAAAAAACCGTTTGCTTCCTGACCGTCCGCCGTTTTGAATTTCACCATTTCACCGGCGGCACTGTGGTACGTAAAAGGCAGCGGTTCTTCGTGGAGCATCACAAACGATTTGTTACTGGCCAGCAACGCCATGTCATTGGAAACGGCCGCAACGGGCTGGTCGCAGCAGGATGGCGCCTGGGCAAAGGAAGACAGCGCAACCACCAGGCCGCTTGCCAAAAGAAAAAGTTTTTTCATAGTGAATTTGTCTTGAACCCGGATTTCACGGATTAAAAGATTAAGCGGATACACAGGTAGTGCTGCGGTAGCCTCCTGGTTAATCCCTTAATCGGTGAAATCCGGGTTCGGATTATGCTTTTTTCAATTCAAAGATGGTAACCTCCGGTAAAATACCGACCCGGCCCGGATAACCCAGATAACCGTACCCGCGATTGACATACAGGTGTTGCTGGCCTTCCTGATACAAACCCGCCCACTGTTTATAGGCGTACTGCGACGGACTCCAGCGGATACTGCCAATCTCAACCCCAAACTGCATGCCGTGCGTATGACCCGCAAACTGCACATCAATATCCGGGAATTGCGGCCGCACCTGCGCATCCCAATGGCTGGGATCGTGCGAGAGTAACAGCTTAACAGGAGAATCTTCGGTGCCTTTCCGCGCTTTGGCCAGGTTGCCGTATTTCGGCCAGCGGCCCGAGCCCCAGTTCTGGATGCCTATTAAAGCGATTTTATCGCCATTTTGTTCTAAAATACGGTTTTCGTCCATCAGCAAATCCCAGCCGAGCAATTTGTGAGCGGCCATCAGGTTCTGCAGATTCTGGCGTTTAGCCTGCTCGTTCGGCCAGTTAACGTAGTCGCCGTAATCGTGGTTGCCCAGGGTCGAATACACGCCCAGCGGAGCCTTTACCTTGCTGAAAATATCAATGTAATTCTCAACCTCATCGGCTGTGTTGTTGACCAGATCGCCCGTAAAAAAGACCAGATCCGGTTTTTCCCGTAACAGCATCTCGACCCCGCCTTTCACCGCGACCTTGTTAAAAAAACTGCCCGAATGAATATCCGAAAGCTGGGCGATTTTCAGGCCGTCGAAACCGGATGGTAGATTCTTCAGTGGCAATTTAATGCGCCGGATGCGGTAGTCGTGGGCACCGGAAACTATACCGTAGGTGAACGCCACCAGCGGAACGGCCCCCGCTACCAGGGCGGTTTTCATCAGAAACTCGGAGCGCGGAATCACGTTCGTGGCCGGAATGGTGGCCTGCGTGGTGTCGTTAACGGCCGCCCGGATATCGGGTCGGTAGAAAAGCGAAGTTACCCAACGCACAAACCGGCCCAGATCATCCGCGAAAATAAACAGAATGGCGAACACCTTGGAGAAATACGGAATCAGAATGGCCGACCAGATGAAACCCCGCGTGATGCGCCCGACGGCATCGGGGGGCAACAACTGCATGGTCAGGTAAGTGATGATGGTGGCGGCTGTAAAGCCCCAGTAGACAAATTGGATAACCCGCTGTGTCGTTTCGGACGTTGAACGCGTTACGGTTTTAATGGCCTGAAAAACATACCAGTCGATCAGGAGTAAAAGGGCTGATACAATAAAAAACAAAACAAGACGATTCATAGCAGTCGGAAAAAGAAAACCCACAGCGTAAACAAACACTGTGGGTTTTTCGGTTCTATACAGTTAGTTATTCATTTACTAATTCGGGTTCCCGCACGGGTTCGGGTTCTTTTTTGGAAAACCGGGCTTTAACCCGCTCACTGACCCAGTACATACAGGGTACAATGATCAAGGTCAGAACGGTTGAGAACGTCAACCCGTAGATGATCGTCCAGGCCAGGATGTTCCAGAACACGGCGCTGTCGCCCCCAATAATGACGTGCGGATCAAAATTCCGGAACAGACCCACGAAGTCGATGGTCAGGCCCAGTGCCAGCGGAACCAGCCCCAGAACGGCCGCCGAAGCGGTCAATAAAACCGGCGTCAGACGAATGGCCCCACCCTCGATGATGGCTTCGCGCAGGGGCGTTCCCCGTTCCCGAAGCTCTTCGATAAATTCGATCAGCAGAATCCCGTTTTTCACCACAATCCCGGCCAGGGCGATAATACCGACCCCGGACATGATAATCGAGAACGATTTTCCGGCGATCATGAAGCCGAGCAACACCCCGATCAGGGACAGCACAATGGTGAAGAAGATGATAACCGGTTTGACCGCGGAGTTAAACTGCGTCGCCAGAATCAGGTAAATCAGCAGCATGGCCATCCCGAACGCCGACATCAGGAACACCATCGACTCCTGCTGTTCTTCCTGTTCGCCACCCATCCGAATGGCGTACCCGTTCGGAACGTCAATGTCGGTGATCAGTTGCTGAATCTGTCCCACAATTTCGTTGGCGTTATAGCCCGGCACCACATCGGAGCCCAGCGTAATCACCCGCTCCTGATTCTGGCGGTTAATCTGGCTGAACGTGGTCGAGTAGCTGATATTTGCCACCGACTGAATCGGTACCTGCCGCAGTTGGCCGCCCAGGTTCATATCCCGGTAAACGATGTTCAGACTCAATAACCGCTCAATCTGGCTGCGGTCGTCCTGCTTCAATCGAACCATGATCGGGTATTCGTCCTTATCGTCGCGGAATTTCGACACTTCCAGACCGAACAGAGCCGTCCGAACCGCCATTGCCACCTGCGACGACGAAATACCCTCGCGTTCGGCTTTTTCCCGGTCGATGTTGATAACGATTTCCGGTTTATTGGTTACCAGGTCCGATTTCAACTGGTCGATTCCCTCAATGCCGGACTGGGCCACTTTCTGCCGAACCTGTTTTTCGAGACTTTGCAGGGTTTTGAAATCATCCCCGGCAATTTCAATCGCAATCGGTTTTCCGGTCGGCGGGCCGTTGTTCTCCCGTTCCACCGAAATTTCCGTTCCCGGAATGCCCTGCGTGGCAGCCCGAACTTCGTTCAGTAGCGTTTCGGATGAAATACCGCGCCGATCTTCTTTCTTGCCGAAAGCCACCGTCACTTTCGATTTGTGGGGGGTATCGGATCGGTCGGGGTTGAACGGATCCCCGGCATTTTTACCGACGTTGGCAATTACCGAATTCACGATGTCGGTTGCCTTGTTCTTTTCCAGCACGTCGAAAACCCGCTTCTCAATGATTTTTGTCACCGAATCCGTCACGCGGGCGTCCGTACCAACGGGCATTACGTTGTAGACGTAAATATAGTCCGGATCACCACTCGGGAAGAAGATGACTTTCGGCTGCACAACGCCCATCAGGAAGAAGGTCACAACCAGTAGCACCACCATGCTGACAATGGCAACAACGGGCCGCCAGCCAACCAGTACCCACGAGATCAGTTTCCGGTATCCGTTTTTGAGTTTGGGTAAAAGGCTCTCCTGGAAAGGAACAATAATTTTGGGGGTGAGGATATAGTGATTGAATACGTACAGAGCCATGAACAGCACCATGAAGTTACCGATTCCACGGTCGATCAGATAACCGAGAACGGTTAAAACCGCCATGATGATCAACGGCCGGCGAATCGGCTGAAATCCCTGATTGTCTTCGTGGTGATCTTCATCGTGGCGTTTCATGAACGTGACGGCAAAAACCGGGTTCATTACATACGCCACAAACAGCGACGAAAAGAGGGTCAGAATAAGCGTCAACGGCAGGAACTTCATAAACTCACCGACAATACCCGGCCAGAACAGCAGTGGGAAAAACGGCGCAATGGTCGTCAGCGTACCGGACAAAACCGGGATAAACACTTCACCCGCGGCCGCTTTCACCGATTTCTTAATGTCCCAGTCTTTGTTCAGGTTGAACAGACGGTGGGTGTTTTCGATCACCACAATGGCGTCATCCACGACCAGACCCAGGCCCAACAGAAACGCAAAGAGGACGATGGTATTCAGGGTAAAAACCGTACCGACGACCGGGCCGACAATGGGCATACAGACGAAAGCCACCAGGGCCGAGAGCGGCACGGACAGCCCCACGAAAATTGCATCGCGGACGCCCATGAAAAACATCAGAACCAGCACCACGAAGATAAAACCGAGGATCACGGTATTGACCAGATCGTGCAAATCGGCGCGGGTCCGCTCCGACTGATCGGCGGTAACCTTGATGTCCAGTCCTTGCGGAAACCGGGTTTCCTTGTAGTCAGCAATAACTTCTTCAATTTTATCGGAGGCCGAAATCAGGTTCGCACCGGAACGCTTGATGACGTTCAGCGTGACGACCGACTTGTTGTTCAGACGGGCAAAATCCTGTTGTTCTTCAAAGCTATCGGCTACCTCAGCCACATCGCCCAGCCGAACCGTCGCACCGGTTGACGTCCGGATTTGGAGGTTTTGCAGTTGCTGTACCGCATTGAATTCGCCTTTTACGCGCAGCGTCCGACGAACACCGTCCACGTTCAGTTCCCCGCCCGATACGTTGATGTTTTCGCCCTGAACGGCCTGCTGAATGTCGAAAAACGCCAGACCTGCCGATTGCATTTTGGGCAAATCCACGTTGATCTGAATTTCCCGTTCCAGTGCGCCGACGATGTCCACCCGGCTGATTTCCGGCATGGCTTCAATCCCATCCTGCAAGTCCTCGGCGTATTCCTTCAACTGTTTCAGGGAGAAATTACCCGCCAGGTTGATGTTCATGATCGGAAATTCCGAGAAGTTCACGTCCTGCGCCGTCGGGCCGCTGTCTACCTTTTGCGGCAAATCGCGACGGGCTTTGTCAATGGCGTCCCGAACCCGTTGCAGGGCATCCGGTATCTGCACATCCGGGTTGAATTCCACCAGAATGACCGATACGTCCTGCAAGGCATTGGATTTAATTTTCTTAACGCCATTGATCGACTTTAGCTGTTTCTCGATGGGCTTATTGATGGTGTTTTCCACATCCGCCGGAGCCGTTCCCAGATAAATCGTGTTGATGTAAATCTGGGGCACTTTAATGTCCGGGAATTGCTCTTTGGGGAGGTTATTATAAACCACCAAGCCACCCAGGGTAATGATAATGGTAAAAATGTAAATAGCCGTCCGGTTTTCTACGCACCAGTTGGTAAAACTCAGGGTTTTATATTGTTCAAATTTCATGGCGCTGTCTGTTTATTGCCACTAATGAAAAAGGAAACTTAGAAGTTGATCGGCTGGCCGTCAACCAATTCCTGATAACCTTGCGTGATGATCTGATCGCCCGTTTGCAATCCGTTCGTAATCTCGATTTGGCCGCCGTAACTCAGGCCGGTTTTTACCTGGCGGGCTTTGGCTACTTTTTTGTTGCTTTCGTTCACCGCAACATAAACCAACTGGCCGTTTTCGGTGCTTTGAACCAGATTCTGGTTAATCACAATCGCTTTTGCCTTCGAAATATCGTTAATCTTAACCTGCGCCAGCATGTTCGGTTTCAGGCTGTTATCCGACGGCAGCGGGGCTTCGATCGAAAACGTCCGGCTCAGCGGATCAACGGTTGTTGACACGAAGCTAATCCGGGATGTCAGTTCTTTGTTGATGTCCGGAAACCGGATGACAACGGCATCACCCCGGCGCACGCTGCCGGCGTAGGTATCGGCCACTTTCGCGACAACTTTGAGCTGCGACAGATTAACCACGTTCACAATGCCCACACCCGGCATGGCGGTTTCGCCGGCTTTTACATTCACCCGGTCCACCACACCCGAAATCGGTGAAGTCACACTCGACTGCGACAGTTGGGCGTTCAAGGTTGCCAGTCGTTTTTCAAGACCTTCTTTGTTATTTTTTGCCTGCAGGTACTGAATTTCCGTGCCGATCTGTTGCTTCCAGAGACTGGCCTGTTTTTCAAAAACCGTATTGGCAAGCGTCAGCTGGCTCTTCACCTCTTCCAGTGATTCCCGCAGAATCTGGTCGTCAATTTTGGCTAAAACCGATCCAGCCCGTACGGCATCCCCTTCCTTGACGTAGACCGCCGTTACCGCACCACCCGATTTTGGGCTTACCTGCACGTTATTCTTGGCGTCGATCGTGCCCTGCAACTCAACAAAATGTTTAAAGGTGGTAGCGGCCAAGGGCGCGATTGTCACCTCTTTCACTTTGGCCTGTTCGGCCTGCTTGGGATCGAGTTTTGCCACTTCCGCTTCCAGGGTCCGGATTTTACCCGAAAGTTCGGTTTGCTGTGATTTCAGCTCGGCTAGTTCCTGCTTTTTAGACGTTAAATCGGACTTCTTTTCCTCCGATGAGCAGGAGATCAAGAAGGCCGTTGTCAATCCGATTAGGTAATATGCTTTCATCTTTGTTAAATCGATAAGACTGCGTTGAACAGCGTGAATATGAGTAGTAGTTATTGGCCGGAATACAGTTTTCCCAGCGCTTTATCCAGATCAACTTTCGTAATCATGTAGTCGAGCAAAGCCGAGAAGTAGTTGGTCTGCGCTTCCCGGGAGGATGTCTCGGCGTTCAGCACTTCAATGTTGGAACCAACCCCTTCTTTGTATTTAATGCGCGTAACCCGCACGACTTCCTGCGCTAGATCCATGTTTCGTTTCTGGTTCTGGAGCGTTTGCAGGTTATTGGAGAGGGTAACCGTTGCCTGACGAATCTGCAGATCAATTGAATTTTTCAGCAGATCACCACTCTGGCGGGCTTTATCGATGGCTATTTTCCGTTGCTGAGCCGCATACCGTTTCTGAAAACCGTCAAAAACCGGAACGTTCAGGTTCAGCGAGATTGCCGCCGAATTAAACCATTGGGTAGTCCAGAAATCCATGAAGTTATTCCGACCGTTGTTGTGTCCGTAGGTTGCGGCTGCGGTCAAACGCGGAAAATACTGTTTCCCAATGCTCTGATAATCCAAGTCTGCTAATTGAATCTGCGTTTGCAGCGTTGAGAACTCAATTCGCTGACCGTAATCAAAAACCGAGTCTAACACGGCCGCCCGATCCAGATCCTGCTGGCTATACGTTTCAATCCGGTCAGTCAACTGAATGGGCGCGTTAACCGATAACCCCATCTGGAATTTCAACAGATTGTAACTGAGGTCAACCAGATTTTTAACGTTCTGCCGTTCGGTCTTCAAGTTATTCAACTGAACTTCCAGCCGGTCCACATCGATTTTTTCGACAAATCCCTGTGTGTTCATGGCCCTGGTTTCGCGCAACAGGGTATCAACCCGGGATACATTCAGATCCAGTAACTTTATCCGCTCCTCGCTCACCAAAACACCATAATAGGCTTTAGCGACTTGTTCGGCAACACTAATTTTGGAAGCCATAATGTTCTTCTGAGCCAATTCCCGGTACGTTGCCGCAGCTTTCAACCCAATCTTATACGAAGCATCGAAAATCAGCTGATTGACGTTGGCCGCTATGTTTCCCTGAAGCTTGACTCCAAACGGAATCGCCGTTACATCATCGCCACTACTGCCGCCACCGGTTGAATCAGCCGGAGCCCCAAAACCGCCAGCCGGGAAGATAAACTTTTGAATAATCGCATTGTAGGTGACCGTTCCGCCCACATTGACTTGAGGCAATGCAACGCCTTTTATTTCTTTGATCCGGGCTTCGGCGCTTAAGGCGTCCAGTTGCGAATTTTTTACATTGATATTTTGCTGGGTTGCGAAATTAATGGCATCATTCAATGAAAAATCACGGGGAGCCTGAGCCATTGCTGAACCAAGTATACCCGTTAGCAGCAATGTGCTGGACAAGATTTTACTGGTGAGCAGATGCGGTGTTATTCTGATATTCCTGAACATATTGGTTGTAGATAATGAATCCTTTTTCAGTCAGTATTCCTCGGACAAAATGATGAAGCAATTGAATTTGAACTTCAACCATACCGGTCAAAGCCCGGGGAAACACATCAGTATCAAAAGCCATACGGATCAGTTCAACACGCAAACGAGCCATAATCTCTACCTCAATATCCGATCTATACAGCCCTTGTTCAATTCCTCTCCGCAAATTCGATCGGATTGATTCAAGTAAAAACTTCTCTTTAAACTCGGTACAAATCTCCCAGGCTCGTGGATAATGGCGCTGCACGTCGATCATTAGAGCCGGATTCATATCCGCTAAATGTTGCCGCATCATATCGGAAGCAAGCAGGATTTCTTCAACAGGATCATGAGCAGCGGCAATATGACAGGCTACATTATCCCGGTTCTGGTTCATTCGATAAAGAATGACCTGATACACAATATCATCTTTATCAGTAAAATGTTGATAAAGGGTTTTTTTAGAAATACCAATTTCCCGGGAAATATCATCCATGGTAACACTGCGCGTCCCATATTTCCAGAACAATGCTTCAGCCTTTACTAGGATTCGTTCTTCAATCTCCAAAGTTTTATAACTTTTTTAAGGCGAAAACTTTGGAAACTTTATTAAAGTTCGTAGTTTCCTAAGTTTTTTCGGGACATTCTCAATGAAGTTCTATTGCAAAGGTGTATCTATAGGAGTATTATATCAACTTTTATGGAGTGAAGCGGCTGATTTCACGGATGAAGTACTAAATTTTTGAAGATGAAAGGAAAAATGATCTCGCAAATTCCCAAATCAGAAGAAAAATGAAACTAAATTTTGCCTATAATAAAATAAATAAAAAACGAATAAATATAACTTTTTAAATAAAGTATTAATTCTGCCAACAAAAAAGCCCTCACCGGTTAGGGTGAGGGCTCGTAATCTGTGGTGGCGGCCACCTACTCTC